>NZ_BAABET010000012.1:0-300241 GCF_039540295.1 Streptomyces venetus | reverse complement strand
ACACCTGTGCCATTCAACACCCCACCCCCCGCCAGCCGCGCGAACCCGGCGAGCGACAAGGCCGGCCGCCCCCGCCCACACACCCGGCAGCACGGCACGAGCCCCCGCCACCCCGGCCGCCCCCACCCGGCCTCGGTCAGCGAGGCCGCTCCGGCCCCGCACGCACACGCCCCCACCGTCATGACCCGCACCCGCTGCCGGGCATAGCGGAACCCACGCTCGAACCGGATATAGGCCCCGAGGACGGAGACCTCCAGCAGCACGGCCGTCCGATGCTCGGCGGTGCTCAGCAGCGCCTCCGCCACCGCCCGGTCATGCACACAGTGGAACCCGCAGTCGCAGCGACGATGCGGTGCGCGGTGCCGCAGCCCGTACACACAGGACGCTTCCGCCACCACCCCGTACGGCAGCGTCCCGCCCAGTGACACGCCGGTGAACCCGGCCCGGGTGCCGTCCTGGGACAGCACCGGGTGGGCGATCTTGTATCCGGTCGGCGGCTCCGCCGGACGCTCCGCCGGAAGCCGCCACCTCATCGTGCGACCGGAGCCTCTTCCAGGGCAGCCTGGGCAGCCTCCTCGGCCTCCTGGAAGTCGGGCCGGAGATCCGGAAGTTCCATCTCCTCGTCCCGGCTCTGCGGGAGCTCCTCCGCGACCCCGGTGGCCAGTGCCTTGCCGAGCTTCATGACGCCTCCATGAAATGCCGTCGCCGACCGTCCTGGCCATGGTGACCCGAAAGGCCCGCTGTGGACATAGGGCACCCCACCACGGAAACCCGGAAGCACCCCGGAGGCAACCCGAAGACAAAAGCCACCACGAACGGAACCACGAGCGGAAGCCGACCCCACACAACCCAGAAGCATCACTTACGAATACAGGAAAGGAAAATTAACTAGAGCTACACGGTCACGCCGCCGAGACTACTCGGCATGACGCCCCCCTTCGGCCGCACCCTCTGCGCCATGATCACCCCGTTCACCCGCTCCGGCGCACTGGACCTCGACGGCGCGCAGCACCTGGCCGCCCACCTGGTCGCACAGGGCTGCGACGGCTTCGTCCTGTCCGGCACGACGGGCGAGTCACCGACCACCACGGACGCCGAGAAGTCGGCCCTGATCGCGGCCGTCCGCGAGGCCGTCGCCGACCGCGCGTCGATCGTCGCGGGCGTCGGCACCGCCGACACCCGGCACACCGTGGACCTCGCCAGGGAGGCCGAGAAGGCGGGCGCGGACGGCCTGCTGGTGGTGGCCCCGTACTACAGCAGGCCCCCGCAGGAGGCGATCGAGGCCCACTTCCGCGAGATCGCGGACGCGACCGGACTCCCGCTGATGCTCTACGACATCCCGGTCCGCACCGGCGTCCGCATCGAAGCCGAGACGATCCTCCGCCTCTCCGAACACCCCGCGGTCGTCGCGGTCAAGGACTGCTCCCACGACTTCCTCGCCGCCCAGAAGGTGCTGGACCGCACGGAACTGGCGTACTACGCGGGCTGCGACGAACACAACCTCGCCTTGTACGCGGTGGGCGGGGCGGGGTACGTCAGCACGGTCGCGAACGTGATCCCGAAGCACCTGCGGGAGGTCCTGGACGCCTTCGACGCGGGCGACGCGCCCCGGGCGACCCGCCTCCAGCAGCGGGCCACACCCCTCATCGAGGCGATCATGTCGGCGGGCCTGCCGGGCACGGTCACGACGAAGGCGCTCCTGAACACCCTGGCCCTCCCCGCCGGACCGGTCCGCGCCCCCCTGCGACCCGCCGACCCGGGAACGACCGACGAACTGCGCTCCCACTACGAGAACCTGCCGACCTGATCAAGACATCCTGACTCAGTTCCATGCGTACCCGTCCCCGAACAGCAGCGTGTGCTCCAGCACGTCCTCCGCCGGGTCGTCGATCTGGCCGACGTGGACGTTGAACAGGCCGAACCGGTGACCGTTGTGCGAGTTCGTGCTGGTCTCGTCGGCGTGCGCGACCCCCGCCGGAAGCCAGCACACCGCCAGCACCGCGACCACCCCGGCCAGACGGCGCACCACGGCCCGCCCCCGCTCGTTCTTCATGTCCCGTTCCTCGTTTCGTCGGTTCGGCGTCTGATCGGACACTGCGTCCACCCCGTTCATCTGCCGGCACCACCACGAGGTCACGCCGCATAACTCGTACGTGCGACCGTTGCCTCGCCGGAAACAGGAAGCGCCCTTCCCGGACCCTCTTCGGGCCGTGGAAGGGCGCTCTGGTGACCGCAGGAGGCACTCAGCCGCCGGCGATCAGTTGTGACTGTGCAGGATCTCGTTCAGACCGCCCCACACCGCGTTGTTCGGCCGGGCCTCGACCGCGCCGGTGACCGAGTTGCGGCGGAAGAGGATGTTGGACGCGCCGGACAGCTCGCGGGCCTTGACGATCTGGCCGTCGGGCATGGTGACGCGGGTGCCGGCGGTGACGTAGAGGCCGGCCTCGACGACGCACTCGTCGCCGAGGGCGATGCCGACGCCCGCCTCGGCGCCGATCAGGCAGCGCTCGCCGATGGAGATGATCACGTTGCCGCCGCCGGACAGGGTGCCCATCGTCGAGGCGCCGCCGCCGATGTCCGAGCCGTCACCGATCACGACGCCCGCGGAGATGCGGCCCTCGACCATCGACGTGCCGAGCGTGCCGGCGTTGAAGTTGACGAAGCCCTCGTGCATCACGGTGGTGCCCTCGGCGAGGTGCGCACCGAGGCGGACCCGGTCGGCGTCGGCGATCCGGACGCCCTTCGGGGCCACGTAGTCCGTCATGCGCGGGAACTTGTCGACGGAGGTCACCTGGAGGTGCAGGCCCTCGGCGCGCGCGTTCAGCCGCACCTTCTCGATGTCGTCGACGGCGACCGGGCCGAGCGAGGTCCAGGCGACGTTCGCGAGGTGGCCGAAGATGCCGTCGAGGCTCTGGCCGTGCGGCTTCACCAGGCGGTGCGAGAGCAGGTGCAGACGCAGGTAGACGTCGTGCGCGTCGACCGGCTTCTCGTCGAGCGAGGCGATGACCGTGCGGACCGCGACCACCTCGACGCCCCGGCGGGTGTCCGGGCCGACCGCCGCGGTCGCACCGCCGCCGAGCAGCTCCGCGGCCTGCTCGGCGGAGAGCCGCTCGGTGCCGGACGGGCCGGGCTCGGCCGCCAGTTCGGGCGCGGGGAACCAGGTGTCGAGGACGGTGCCGTCGGCGGCGATCGTGGCGAGGCCGGCGGCCACGGCGCCGGTGGTGCGAGGAGCAGTCGTGTCGGTCATGAGGGCAACCTAACCGGCGGACGCCGGTCGATGCGAACCGGTGCGGGGGCGTCTCACGGGACGGGCGGTATCCGTCCGGGCAAGGCGCCCCTCAGCAGCGCGGACGCCTCGCCACCGCCCTCCCGCCGGCCTCACTCCCGGGCCCCGGCGACGACCCGCCCCAGCACCTCCCGCGCGTAGGACTCGTCGTACGGCACGCCGGTCAGCAACACCTGGAGACAGATGCCGTCCACGACCGCCACCAGCGCCCGCGCGGTCAGCGGGTCCGTGCGCCGGGACAGCAGGTCGGCGAGCTGCTCGGCCCACTCGTCGGCGACGGGCCGCAGGGCGGGCCGGCGCAGGGCGGCGAGGTAGAGCTCGTACTCCAGCTCGACCCCCGTACGGTCGCCCGCGAGCCACTCCCCCATCCACCCGGCGAGTTCGGCCGCCAGGTCGGCCCGGGGGTCCTCCAGGCCGCCGCGCGAGGCGATCACCTTGGCGAAGCCTTCGTTGGCCTGCCGCAGCGCGGCGACCAGCAGCTCGTCGAGGGTCTTGAAGTGGTACGTCGTCGAGCCGAGCGGCACATCGGCCTCGGCGGCGGCACTGCGGTGGCTCAGCCCGGCGATCCCCTTGGCCCCGACGACCCGGATCGCCGCGTCGATGATCCGCTGCCGCCGCTCGGGGTCGTGACGCCGGGGCATCAGTGGGCACCTCCCAGGTTCAGCACCACGACCCCGACGATGATCAGCGCGATACCGGCGGCCTTGGCGGTGGTCATCCCCTCCCCCATGAAGACCATCCCGATCGTCGCGATGGCGGCGGTACCGACACCGGCCCAGATCGCGTAGGCCGTGCCGACGGGGACGGTCTTCAGCGTCTGGGCGAGCAGCGCGAAGGAGACGACGTATCCGAGGAACGTGAGCATCGAGGGCCCGAGCCTGCTGAAGCCCTCGCTGTACTTCATGGCGGTGGTCGCGCCGACTTCGGCGGCGATGGCCGCGGACAGCAGCAAGTAACCCATGTGTACGAGCGTACACAACATATGTACACCCGTACACAACAAAAGTCTGGAAACCGCTCTCTCCAAACTCCTGCCGGAGATCCACGGGCTCCACTACGGTGTCACCGATCACACACCGGGCCACCACAACTGCGCCGCCGTCAAGGGTGCCCGTCGGAGGAAATCAGCGCATGTCAGAAGAGAAGTCCCGGCCGTCGCAGGACCGTCCGTGGGAGAGCGGCTGGGCCCCGGACACCAGCCGGGCACCGGGAACCCGACGGCTCTGGCTGGCGGGGGCCCTCGCGGTGGCCACGGTCACCGCGTGCGTGACGGCGATCACGGTGATGGACAGCCGGTCGGGCGAGCCGGCGCCCTCGGCGGCGCAGCCGTCGACACTCAGCAGCTCGGCCCCGGGCGGTCTGATCTCGTTCGCGACGCCCTCCGAGAAGGGCACGGACCGGCCGGGCAAGGAGCACGGCCGCCCGTCGCCGACGCCCACGACGAGCGCATCGCCCAGTCCTGACGCCAAGCCCGAGCCCGCTGAGAAGAAGAAGCCCACCTCGCCGGCGCCCGACCGGACGTCGAAGCCGCCGAAGCCCCCGGCCCCGCACGGGACGTCCATACGCTCGGTCAACTACCCCGACCGCTACTGGCAGATCAGCGGCGGCTACGTCACCCTCGCCGCGCCCGGCTCGGCCTCGGACCGCAGCGACGCCACCTTCGAGCGGGTGGCGGGCCTGGCCGACTCCTCCTGCTACTCCTTCGCCACGGCCGACGGCGGCTACCTCCGCCACCGCAGCTTCGTCCTGCGCGCCGAGCGCAACGACGGCTCCTCCCTGTTCGGCAAGGACGCCACGTTCTGCCCCCGCCCGGCGTCCCACTCCGGCGCGGTCATGCTGGAGTCGGTGAACTACCCGGGCCGGTTCCTGCGCCACCGCAACTTCCAGCTCCGCCTGGAGCCGTACCAGCACGACGGCCTGTACCGCGCGGACTCGGCGTTCCGGCTGGTGGCCGGGCTCGACTGAGCATCCGGACTGATCCGCACACGGACAAGGGGCGGCACCCGGGAGGGTGCCGCCCCTTTCGTCCGTCAGTGATCTCAGACGTTGAAGCCGAGAGCCCGAAGCTGCTCCCGCCCGTCGTCCGTGATCTTGTCGGGGCCCCACGGGGGCATCCAGACCCAGTTGATGCGCAGTTCGCTGACGAGGCCGTCCGTGGCGGACTTGGCCTGGTCCTCGATGACGTCCGTCAGCGGGCAGGCCGCCGACGTCAGGGTCATGTCGAGGGTGGCGATGTTCGCCTCGTCGATGTGGATGCCGTAGATCAGGCCGAGGTTGACGACGTCGATGCCCAGCTCGGGGTCGACGACGTCGTACAGCGCCTCGCGGACCTCTTCCTCCGAGGCCGGCTTCATCTCAACGGTCTCGCTCATGCCGTCGTCTCCTTCTCGGCGTCGGCTCCGCCCAGTACCTGGGCCGTCGCGTCCTTCCAGGCCATCCAGCTCAGCAGGGCACACTTGACCCGAGCCGGGTACTTGGACACCCCGGCGAACGCGACCGCGTCCTCCAGGATCTCCTCCATCGCGTCGTCGGGCTCCAGCTTCCCCTTCGACTGCATCAGCTCCAGGAAGGTCTCCTGGATCTTCCGCGCGTCGGAGAGGTCCTTGCCGACGAGCAGGTCGTTCAGGACGGACGCGCTCGCCTGGCTGATCGAGCAGCCCTGGCCCTCGTACGAGACGTCCTCGATCGTCGTGCCGTCGTACTTCACGCGCAACGTGATCTCGTCACCGCACGTCGGGTTGACGTGGTGCACCTCGGCGTCGCCATCCCGCAAGCCCCGCCCGTGCGGGTGCTTGTAGTGGTCCAGGATGACTTCCTGGTACATCGAATCCAGCTTCACGGTTTCCGCACGCCTCTCAGCCGAAGAAGTTCCGTACGTGCTCCAGGCCGTCGACCAGCGCGTCGATCTCGGCCGGCGTGGAGTACAGATAGAACGACGCTCGCGTGGTCGCAGGAATTCCGTAGCGCAGGCAGACCGGCCGCGCGCAGTGGTGGCCGACCCGGACCGCGATGCCCTGCTCGTCGAGGACCTGGCCCACGTCGTGCGGGTGGATGTCCCCGAGGGTGAAGGAGATCGCCGCGCCGCGCTCCTCGGCCGTGGTGGGGCCGATGATGCGCAGGTCGGGGACCTCCAGCAGCCGCTTGACCGCGTACTCGGTGAGCGCGTGCTCGTGGGCGAGGATCTTGTCCATGCCGATCGAGTTGAGGTAGTCGATCGCCGCGCCGAGTCCGACCGCCTGGGCGATCGGCGGCGTGCCCGCCTCGAACTTGTGGGGCGCCGGGGCGTACGTCGAGGAGTGCATCGACACCGTCTCGATCATCTCGCCGCCGCCCAGGAACGGAGGCAGGTCCTCCAGCAGCTCCTGGCGGCCCCACAGGACGCCGATGCCGGTCGGGCCGCACATCTTGTGACCGGTGAAGGCCACGAAGTCGGCCTGGAGGGCCTGCACGTCCAGCGGCATGTGCGGCGCGGCCTGGGAGGCGTCGACGCAGACCAGCGCACCGACCTCCTGGGCGCGGCGCACGATCGCCTCGACCGGGTTCTGGGTGCCGAGGATGTTCGAGACCAGTACGAAGGAGACGATCTTCGTCTTCTCGGTGATGATCTGATCGATGTTCGACAGGTCGAGGCGGCCGTCGTCGGTGAGGCCGAACCACTTCAGCTTCGCGCCCGTGCGCTGCGCGAGCAGCTGCCACGGCACGATGTTGGAGTGGTGCTCCATCTCCGTGATGACGATCTCGGTCTCGGAGTCCACGCGGTAGGGCTCGTCGGCCCAGCCCAGCATGTTGGCCACGAGGTTGAGCGACTCCGAGGCGTTCTTGGTGAAGATCACCTCGTCACGGCTGGGCGCGTTGATGAAGTCCGCGACCTTGTCGCGCGCGCCCTCGTACAGCGCCGTGGCCTCCTCGGCGAGCACATGCACACCGCGGTGGACGTTGGCGTTGTAGCGCTCGTAGTACTCGCTCAGGGCGTCCAGCACCTGGCGCGGCTTCTGGCTGGTCGCCGCGTTGTCCAGGTACACGAGCTTCTGACCGTCGTGGACCTGGCGGTCCAGGATGGGGAAGTCCTTGCGGATCGCCTCGGTGTCGAGGAGGCCCGGCAGCTGTGTCACGCGGATGCGCCACCCTTCGTGTATGCCTCGTAACCCTCGTTCTCCAGCTTGTCGGCGAGCTCGGCGCCGCCGGACTCGACGATGCGGCCGCCGGAGAAGACGTGCACGTGGTCGGGCTTGATGTAGCGGAGGATGCGCGTGTAGTGGGTGATCAGCAGGGTGCCGACCTCGCCCGTCTCGCGGACGCGGTTGACGCCCTCCGACACGACGCGCAGGGCGTCGACGTCCAGACCGGAGTCGGTCTCGTCGAGGATGGCGACCTTCGGCTTGAGCAGCTCCAGCTGGAGGATCTCGTGGCGCTTCTTCTCACCGCCGGAGAAGCCCTCGTTGACGTTGCGCTCGGCGAAGGCCGGGTCCATGTTGAGGCGCTCCATGGCCTCCTTGACCTCCTTCACCCAGGTGCGCAGCTTGGGGGCCTCGCCGCGGACCGCGGTGGCGGAGGTGCGCAGGAAGTTCGACACCGAGACACCCGGGACCTCGACCGGGTACTGCATGGCGAGGAACAGGCCGGCGCGGGCGCGCTCGTCGACGGACATCTCCAGGACGTCCTCGCCGTCGAGGGTGACGGTGCCGCCGGTGATCGTGTACTTCGGGTGACCCGCGAGGGAGTAGGCGAGGGTCGACTTGCCGGAGCCGTTGGGGCCCATGATGGCGTGCGTCTCGCCCTGCTTCACGGTGAGGTCGACGCCCTTGAGGATCTCCTTCGTGGCGTTGTCGGCCTCGACGGTGACGTGCAGGTCTCGGATTTCAAGCGTTGCCATGGGTGCCTCAGGACTCCTGGGTGAGGGAGACGAGCACGTCGTCCCCTTCGATCTTTACGGGGTATACGGGGACGGGGCGCGTCGCCGGAAGGGCGTCGGGCTTGCCGGAACGGAGGTCGAAGCGCGAGCCGTGCAGCCAGCACTCGATGTGGCAGTCGTCGACCTCGCCCTCCGCCAGGGAGACGTTCGCGTGCGAGCAGATGTCGTGGATCGCGAACACCTCGCCCTCGGTCTGCACGATGGACATCGGCGTGCCGTCGAGTTCCACCCGCTTCGGGGTGTCCTCCTCCAGCTCACTCAGTCCACAGACGCGTACGAATGCGGTCATCCGACCGACGCCTCCAGCTCCTCCTCGATCTTGGCGATCAGACGCTCCTCGATGTCGGGGAGGCCGATCTGCTGGACCAGCTCGGCGAAGAAGCCGCGGACCACCAGTCGGCGGGCCTCGTACTCCGGGATGCCGCGGGCCATGAGGTAGAAGAGCTGCTCGTCGTCGAAACGGCCGGTCGCCGAGGCGTGGCCGGCGCCGACGATCTCGCCGGTCTCGATCTCGAGGTTCGGTACGGAGTCCACGCGCGCGCCGTCCGTGAGGACCAGGTTGCGGTTCATCTCGTACGTGTCGGTGCCCTCGGCCGCGGCCTCGATGAGCACGTCACCGATCCACACCGCGTGCGCGTCGTCGCCCTGGAGCGCGCCCTTGTAGACGACGTTCGACTTGCAGTGCGGGACGTTGTGGTCGACCAGGAGGCGGTGCTCCTGGTGCTGGCCCTGGTCGGTGAAGTACAGGCCGAACAGTTCGGCCTCGCCGCCGGGGCCGGCGTAGCTGACGCGCGGGTGCAGCCGGACGACGTCGCCGCCGAAGGTGACGACGACCGACTTGAAGGAGGCGTCGCGGCCGATGAGCGCGTTGTGCTGGGCGACGTGGACGGCCTTGTCGTCCCAGTCCTGGACGGAGACGACGGTCAGCTTGGCGCCGTCGCCCAGCAGGTAGTCGACGTTGGCGGCGAGCACCGCGTCACCGGTGTGGTCGATGACCACGACGGCCTCGGCGAAGGCGCCCAGCTCGATCACCTGGTGGCCGAAGGCGGTCCCGCCCTCGCCGTGCACCGCGATGCGGATCGGCTCGGTGAGGACGGTCTCCTTGGGGACGGTCACGACCCCGGCCTTCTCGAACGCCGAGTAGGCCTGGGCGGCGACGCGGTCCACCGGGGTGCCGGCCTTGCCGATCCGCGCGTCGTCGCGGCCGACGGTCTCGACGGTGACGCCCTCGGGAGCCTGGACGTCGACCTTCACGCCGTCGCCGTTCGCCACCGCGGTGCCGTCGTGCAGGCCGCGCAGGCGCTCCAGCGGGGTGAACCGCCACTCCTCCTCACGTCCGTGCGGGACGGGGAAGTCCGTCACGTCGAAGGAGGGGGGCGCGCTCATGCGGGTGGCGACGGTCGACTCGGCCGCCACCGCGATCGAGCCGGTGGTGGTGGAGCCCACCGGGATGTTCTGGGCCTCAGCCATGGCTGTCGTAGTGCTCGCTTTCCGTTACGTGTAGGGCTTGATGGGACTGCGGACCGGATTAACCGACCGCGCCTTCCATCTGCAGCTCGATCAGCCGGTTGAGCTCCAGGGCGTACTCCATGGGGAGTTCCTTGGCGATGGGCTCGACGAAGCCGCGCACGATCATCGCCATGGCCTCGTCCTCGCTCAGACCGCGGCTCATCAGGTAGAAGAGCTGGTCCTCGGAGACCTTGGAGACGGTCGCCTCGTGGCCCATGGACACGTCGTCCTCGCGGACGTCCACGTAGGGGTAGGTGTCCGAGCGGGAGATCGTGTCGACGAGCAGCGCGTCACAGAGCACGTTCGACTTCGAGCCCGGGGCGCCCTCGCCGATCTCGATGAGACCGCGGTAGGAGGTGCGGCCACCGCCTCGCGCCACCGACTTGGAGACGATGTTCGAGGACGTGTTGGGGGCCATGTGGACCATCTTGGCGCCCGCGTCCTGGTGCTGGCCCTCGCCGGCGAAGGCGATGGACAGGGTCTCGCCCTTGGCGTGCTCGCCCATCAGGTAGACGGCCGGGTACTTCATCGTCACCTTGGAGCCGATGTTGCCGTCGACCCACTCCATGGTCGCGCCCTCGTAGGCCACGGCGCGCTTGGTGACCAGGTTGTAGACGTTGTTCGACCAGTTCTGGATGGTCGTGTAGCGGCAGCGGGCGTTCTTCTTGACGATGATCTCGACGACCGCGGAGTGCAGCGAGTCCGACTTGTAGATCGGGGCGGTGCAGCCCTCGACGTAGTGCACGTAGGCACCCTCGTCGACGATGATCAGGGTCCGCTCGAACTGGCCCATGTTCTCCGTGTTGATGCGGAAGTAGGCCTGGAGCGGGATCTCGACGTGGACGCCCGGCGGCACGTAGATGAAGGAGCCGCCCGACCACACGGCGGAGTTCAGCGACGCGAACTTGTTGTCACCGACGGGGATGACGGTCCCGAAGTACTCCTTGAAGAGCTCCGGGTGCTCCTTCAGCGCCGTGTCGGTGTCGAGGAAGATGACGCCCTGCTCCTCCAGGTCCTCGCGGATCTGGTGGTAGACGACCTCCGACTCGTACTGGGCGGCGACACCGGCGACGAGGCGCTGCTTCTCCGCCTCGGGGATGCCGAGCTTGTCGTACGTGGCCTTGATGTCCTCGGGCAGGTCCTCCCAGGACGCCGCCTGCTTCTCCGTGGAGCGCACGAAGTACTTGATGTTGTCGAAGTCGATCCCCGACAGGTCCGAGCCCCAGTTCGGCATGGGCTTCTTCTCGAACAGGCGCAGACCCTTGAGACGGAGCTTGGTCATCCACTCCGGCTCGCTCTTCTTGGCGGAGATGTCGCGGACGACGTCCTCGTTGATGCCGCGCTTGGCGGAGGCGCCGGCCGTGTCGGAGTCGGCCCAGCCGTACTCGTACTTGCCCAGGCCCTCGAGCTCAGGGTGGGCAGTCTCCGTGGGGAGAGTCATGCGGGGTTCCTCCCGGCCGTGCTTGCAGATGCGTTGTGGGAAATCTTGGGGATGAACGTCGTGCAGACGCCGTCGCCGTGCGCGATGGTGGCGAGTCGCTGTACATGCGTACCGAGCAGCTCGGCGAAAAATTCCGTCTCCGCCTCGCACAGCTGGGGGAACTGCTCGGCGACATGGGCGACCGGGCAGTGGTGCTGGCAGAGCTGCTCACCCTTCTGCGGGTGGGGCGCGCTGCGCGCCGTAGCAGCGTACCCGTCCGCGCTCAGGGCCTTGGCCAGCGCTTCGGTCCGCTCTTCGGGCGTGGCGGCCTCGACCGCCTTGCGGTACGCACCGGCCTGCGCGGCGATCCTGGCGCGGGCGAAGGCGGCGATCGCCTCGTTGCCGCCCTCGCGGTCGGCGATCCAGCGCAGGGCGTCCGCGGCGAGCTTGTCGTACGACTGGTCGAAGGCATCCCGGCCGTAGTCCGTCAGGGCGAACGCCTTGGCCGGGCGGCCGCGGGTACGCGCGCCGTAGACCCGCTGCTCGCGCGCCTCGACGACACCGTCGCCCGCGAGGGCGTCGAGGTGCCGGCGTACGGCCGCCTGGGTGAGCCCCAGGCGCTCGGCGAGCTCGGCGACGGTCGACGGGCCGTGGTCCAGGATGGACCGCGCGACGCGGTTGCGGGTGGACCGCTCCCCGGTCGCGAGCTCCTCCTGCGGGGCCCCCGTGGGGGTCTCCCGAGCCTCGCCGACGTTTTTCACAACGCCATTGTTGCGTAATTCTTCGGGGACGGGCAAGCCACGTCCGCCCGACCCGACGGTGCCCTGCGTCACTTAGGTATACCTAATCTGACCTGCGCGAATGATCTCTGATCGATCAAACGGGTGGCATGCCGAGGCCGCTTCGGGGAGACTCCCGAACCATGTCCACACCCCCTCCGACCGGCCCACTTGTCACTCGGGACACGCTGCGCGCACAACTGTGCGAGCTGGGCGTACGGCCCGGTGAGACCCTCCTGGTGCACTCCTCGCTCAGCTCGCTCGGCTGGGTCAACGGTGGCGCCGTCGCGGTGGTGCGAGGACTGCTCGACGCGGTCGGCCCGGACGGCACGCTGGTGGTCCCGACGCAGACCGGCGACCTGTCGGACCCGGCGCTGTGGAGCAATCCGCCCGTGCCCCCGCAGTGGTGGTCGGCGATCCGCACCACGATGCCCGCGTACGACCCGCGCATCACGCCCGCCCGCGGGGTCGGCGTCGTCCCGGAGACCGTGCGCACCTGGCCCGGCGCGCTGCGCAGCGCGCACCCCCAGACCTCGTTCGCGGCGCTCGGCCGGCGCGCGGCGGAGGTGGTCGAGGGGCACGCGCCCGACTGCCGGCTCGGGGAGCGCAGCCCGCTCGCGAAACTGGAGGCGATGGGCGCCCGGGTGCTGCTGCTCGGCGCCGGCTACGCCTCCTGCACCAGCTTCCACCTCGCCGAGTACCGGATACCGTCCCCGCGCGTGGCCGTCGGCAGGCCTGGCCCCGAAGGCTGGGAAACCGTGGTCGAGGTGTCCATCAGTTCCGACCGATTCGACGAGCTGGGCTACGACTTCGAACGGGACCGTCCCGTCGTCCGCGGCAAGGTGGGGGCCGCCGAGGCACGCCTGTTCCCGGTGACGGACGCCGTGGCCTACGCCGAACGGTGGCTGGCGGTCCACCGCTCCCGCGAGGAGGAGTTCCCGCACCCGCCGGTCTGAGCCCCGTCCCACCTACCTAGACTCTGGACCCATGCGAAGTGAGCCCGTGGTCCAGGTCCAGGCCCTGGTGAAGCGGTACGGCACGAAGACCGCGGTGGACGGGCTCGACCTGGTGGCCCGGGAGGGCGTGACCGCCGTGCTCGGCCCCAACGGGGCGGGCAAGACGACCACGGTCGAGACCTGCGAGGGGTACCGGAAGCCGGACTCCGGCACGGTGCGCGTCCTGGGCCTCGACCCGGTCAGACAGTCCCGGGAGCTGCGGCCCCGCGTCGGCGTGATGCTCCAGTCCGGCGGGGTCTACTCGGGCTCCCGGGCCGACGAGATGCTCCGTCACGTCGCCAAGCTGCACGCGCACCCGCTGGACGTGGACGCGCTCATCGAACGCCTCGGGCTCGGCTCCTGCGGCCGTACGACGTACCGGCGGCTGTCGGGCGGGCAGCAGCAGCGGCTCGCCCTCGCGATGGCCGTGGTGGGACGCCCCGAGCTGGTGTTCCTGGACGAGCCGACCGCCGGGCTCGACCCGCAGGCCCGCCGTGCCACCTGGGACCTGGTCCGGGACCTGCGCGCCGACGGTGTCTCGGTGATCCTCACCACGCACTACATGGACGAGGCCGAGCAGCTCGCCGACGACGTGGCGATCATCGACGCCGGCCGGGTCATCGCCCAGGGGTCGCCGGAGGAGCTGTGCCGCGGCGGCGCCGAGAACACGCTCCGCTTCTCCGGCCGCCCCGGACTGGACGTCGGCTCCCTGCTCAAGGCGCTGCCCGCCGACTCCTCGGCCGCCGAGCTGACCCCGGGTTCGTACCGGGTGGTCGGCAAGGTCAACCCCCAGCTGCTCGCGACGGTCACCTCCTGGTGCGCCCAGCACGGGGTGATGCCGGAGAAGATCTCGGTGGAGCGGCACACCCTCGAAGACGTCTTCCTGGAGCTCACGGGTAAGGAGCTGCGTTCGTGACCGCCACCGGCCTCTACGCGCCGAAGCCGGGGGCCGCGCCCCTCGCCCGCATGATCGCGGCCCAGGCCGCGCTCGAGACGAAGATGCTGCTGCGCAACGGCGAGCAGCTGCTGCTGACCGTCGTCATCCCGACCCTGCTCCTGGTGCTCTTCAGCACCGTGGACATCGTCGACACGGGTGCGGGCGAGGCGGTCGACTTCCTCGCGCCCGGCGTCCTCGCGCTCGCGGTGATGTCGACCGCGTTCACCGGGCAGGCGATCGCGACCGGCTTCGAGCGCCGCTACGGCGTCCTGAAACGGCTCGCCTCCTCGCCCCTGCCCCGCTGGGGCCTGATGACGGCGAAGACACTGTCCGTCCTGGTCACCGAGGTGCTCCAGGTAGTGCTGCTGACGGTCATCGCCTTCGCGCTCGGCTGGTCGCCGCACGGCAACCCGTTCGCCGTCCTGCTGCTCCTGGTCCTCGGCACGGCGGCCTTCTCGGGGCTCGGTCTGCTGATGGCCGGGACCCTGAAGGCGGAGGCGACGCTCGCCGCCGCCAACCTGGTGTTCCTGCTGCTGCTCGTGGGCGGCGGGGTCATCGTCCCGCTCGACCGGTTCCCCTCCGGCGCGCAGGACGTGCTCGGCCTGCTGCCCATCTCCGCGCTGTCCGACGGTCTGCGGGACGTGCTCCGGCACGGCGCCGGGATGCCCTGGGGCGACCTGGGGATCCTCGGTGTCTGGGCGGTCGTGGGACTGGCCGCGGCCGGACGGTTCTTCCGCTGGGAGTGAGCCCATGACCGACCCTCGTGAAAGCGTGCACAAGCGGCGCCCTACGATGGGACGCGTGCCAAAAGTGACCCGCGCCGACGCCAGGGCGGCCCTGCGCAACCCGCTCGCCTTCATCGCCGACCGCTGGACCCCGGAACCCCGGACGGTCCGGCGCGCGGCCCTGTCCGCCGTCGTGATGTCGGTGCTCATCGTGATCACCGGCGGTGCCGTACGGCTGACCGGCTCGGGCCTCGGCTGCCCGACCTGGCCCAAGTGCACCACCGACTCGCTCACCGCCACCAGCGAGATGGGCTTCCACGGCGCCATCGAGTTCGGCAACCGCATGCTGACGTACGTGCTGTGCGCCGCCGTCGGCTGGGCGATCATCGCCGCGCGCTCGCAGAAGCCGTACCGGCGCGGCCTGGTCCGGCTGGGGTGGGCGCAGTTCTGGATCGTGATGAGCAACGCGGTGCTCGGCGGCATCGTGGTGCTGGTCGGCCTCAATCCGTACACGGTCGCCGCCCACTTCGTGGCGACCTCGGCGCTGATCGCGGTGGCGACGGTGATGTGGCAGCGCGTCCCTGAGGGCGACGCCCCGCCGCGCCCGCTGGTCGGCAAGGCCGTGCAGCAGCTGGTCTGGTTCCTGGTCGCGGCCGCCGTCCTGCTCATCCTGGTCGGCACGGTGGTCACCGGGGCGGGTCCGCACGCCGGTGACTCCAGCGAGGTCGAGCGGATGCCGGTCGACTGGGAGACGGTGAGCAAGCTGCACGCCGTGCTGGCGTGGATCGTGGTGACGCTGACGTTCGCCCTGTGGTTCGTCCTCAAGGCGGTCGACGCGCCGCGCGGCCCGCTCAACCGCACCCGTGAGCTGTTCCTGGTCCTGCTCGCGCAGGGCGTCATCGGCTACGTCCAGTACTTCACGGACCTGCCCGAGGTCCTGGTCGGCCTGCACATGCTGGGCTCGGCCGTGATGTGGATCTGGGTGCTGCGGGTGGTGCTGTCGCTGCGCGAACGGCCGCAGGTCGTGGCCGACCTGCCCGGCCCCGCCACCGAGGCGACCCTGACCAAGGCCTAGGGCCTTTCGAGCCCGTACACCCGGCGCGCGTTCCCCGACGCCAGCATCCCGGCGACCCGCTGCGCGTCGGAGAGCGACCAGGCGCCCTCGGCGACCCAGGTGCCGAGCACCCGGCCGAGGGCCTCGCGGAACAGGCGTGCGGCCACCACGTGCAGTTCGGGCAGCCCCTGGGCGCCGCTGGAGAAGAGGATCTTGCCGAAGGGGGCCAGTTCCAGGATCTCCGCGAGGACGGTCGCGGCCCGGGCGCCGGTGCGGACCAGGGCGGCGCCGCAGTCGGCGTAGACGTGCGGGAAGACGCCGGCGAGGTGGGCGGCGTGCCGGTGGTACGGGTAGCCGTGCAGCAGGACGAGGTCGGTGCCGAGACCGGCCGTGGCCCGCACGAAGTCCGTCAGCAGCACCGGATCCGTACGGTCGATCCGCAGCCCCGGCGCACCGAGCCCCGCGTGCAGCTGGAGTGGCCGGCCCGAGGCGACGGCGCTCCACAGCAGGTGCCGCAGCAGCACGGGATCGCTCAGCTCCCCGCCGACACCGCGCCCCGCGAGCCAGCGGCCGGCGGCCCCCCGCACCTCCCCCGGCCCGGGCGGTTCCGGCGCGAGGGCGAGGCCGTGCCGTACGCCCGCGACGGAGGTGAAGGCGACGGCGTTCGCGGCGGCGGCGTGCACGGACTCGGCGAGGTTGGCGAGGAAGGACTCGACGGTCCCCGAGGTGTCGGCCACCTGCTCGGCGAGCAGCTCCAGCCGCACGATCTCGTGGGCCTCGGCGGCTCCGGCGGAGGCCAGCTCGCCGGGTTCCGTCAGATCGCCGGGCAGCCCCGTGTCGACCAGGTACGTCGTGATGCCGCTGCCGCGCAGGAGCCGGCGGGCGGAGTCCAGGACGCCCAGTTCCCGGCGGCGGGCGAGGTAGCGGGCGGGTGTGCAGTGCGGTTCGAGGCCGAGCAGGGGTGGGCACCAGCGCCGCACGGCGAAGCCGGTCTGGGTGTCGAAGAGGGTGGTGCCGGGGGCGGGTGGGCCCTCCGTGCGGGAGAGGTGGGCCTCGAAGGTGCCGAGGCCCAGCTCTGTGCGGAGTACTCCGTGGCAGTACTGGTCCACTAGGGACGGCGTTTCGATCATCCGGGCTCCCCGGTGTGGACCCTGTTGTTCTAAGGGTCCTAACGGGTGAACCGGGTTGAGGTCGCGGTCCCGGTGGGGGGTGCGGGTGAATCGGCGGCCGCGGGCGGAGTGTGGCTTGTCGCGCGGTTCCCCGCGCCCCCACAAAAGCGAGCTGCTCAGCCGTTGGACGGGCCGCCCACCTGGATACCGGCCATGCGCGACCACTCGTAGGGGCCCGTTTTCACCTTTGCCGCGAAGTCGCCGTCGAAGGACTCGTGGGCCGTGATGCCCGACTTCTCCACGGCCTTCTCTGCGATCTCGTAAGAGGGGGCCACCAGGTCGCCCCAGCCGCCGTCCTCGCCGACCAGGACGATGCGGGCGCCGCGTTCGCCGAGGTAGGCGACCTGGCCCTCGGCGCCGCCGTGGGCCTTGGAGAAGGAGGTGATCTGCTTGGCGAGCCGGGCGACCTTGCGCTCGGCCTTCGGGTCAACCTGCTGCGTGTCTGCCATGACCAGGATGCTACTCACGGGTAGATCGACTGGCGAGGGCAGGGCCCTGTGATGTACGTCAGCGCAGGAACGGGTCCACCGCTACCGCGACGAACAGGATCGACACGTAGGTGATCGACCAGTGGAACAGCCGCATCTCCTTCAGCTTCGCGCCCGTGATCTCCGCCTTGGCGCGGTTCTGCAGGCCGTGCGCCTCCCAGAGCCAGAAGCCGCCGGCCAGCAGCGCGACCGCCGTGTAGAACCAGCCCGTGTAGCCGAGCGGGGTCAGCAGGAGGGAGACGGCGACCATGACCCAGCTGTAGATCACGATCTGCTTGGCGACCACCTTGTTGGAGGCGACCACCGGCAGCATGGGCACGCCCACGCGCGCGTAGTCCTCCTTGACCTTCATGGACAGCGGCCAGTAGTGCGGCGGCGTCCAGAAGAACATGACGAGGAACAGGATGACCGGCGCCCACGACATGGAGTTCGTGACCGAGGACCAGCCGATCAGCACGGGCAGACAGCCGGCGATACCACCCCACACGATGTTCTGCGAGGTACGGCGCTTGAGGATCATCGTGTAGACGACGACGTAGAAGAGGAGCGCGCCGAGGGAGAGCCAGGCCGAGAGCCAGTTGACCGTGAGGCCGAAGAGCAAGGTGGAGACGACCGCCAGGGTGATGCCGAAGGCGAGGCACTCGCGCGGGCTGACCATGCCGGTGACCAGCGGGCGCTGCGAGGTGCGGTCCATCAGCGCGTCGATGTCGCGGTCGATGTACATGTTGAGCGCGTTGGCGCCGCCCGCCGACAGGTAACCGCCCACGCAGGTCAGCAGCACCAGCGTCAGGTCCGGCACGCCCTGCTCGGCCAGGAACATCACCGGCACCGTCGTGATCAGCAGCAGCTCGATGATCCGCGGCTTGGTGAGAGCCACGAAAGCCATGACACGGGCCCCGAGCGGCCGGTGGGCCGGGCTCTGGTCCGTCTCGGTCTCCCCCATAGCCTTAAGGGCATGGGCGGTGCCCCCACCCGCTGGACGGGATTCAACGGCCGTCACGCACACCCCTACAGAGACATCCCAGCGAGCCTCACCCGTGTGAAGTCCCGGTAAAGGCTCGCGCGTACCACGCCACTTTAGACGTTGCCCAGACTCGGACATTCGCGGGGGTCGGGTCGTGTTGGCGGGGGACTTCCGAAGGGCGCGTGGAAGCTCGATTGAGCACCCGGATGAGCGGCTCCGTATTCACCTGTCGAAAGCGATACGGCCCAGTCAGGAGGCGGATCGGGAAGAGCCCCGGCACTCTTGAGTGACTCGAAAGAACGCACGTCTCACAGGGGTAGGCTCGACTGCGGCCGGTGGGCGCCCCGATACACCGGCATCCGACATGTGGAGAGGAGCCCTGACCCAGGGTGAGCACCAAGCCGACCACCACAGACCTCGAGTGGACCGAGTTGGACCAGCGGTCCGTCGACACCGCGCGTGTCCTGGCCGCCGATGCCGTACAGAAGGTCGGTAACGGCCATCCGGGTACGGCGATGAGCCTGGCGCCTGCCGCCTACACCCTCTTCCAGAAGGTGATGCGGCACGACCCGGCGGACGCCGACTGGGTCGGGCGGGACCGCTTCGTGCTGTCCGCCGGCCACTCGTCCCTGACCCTCTACACCCAGCTGTACCTGGCCGGCTTCGGCCTGGAGCTGGACGACCTGAAGTCCTTCCGCACCTGGGGTTCGAAGACCCCCGGCCACCCCGAGTACGGGCACACGACCGGTGTGGAGACCACGACCGGCCCGCTCGGGCAGGGTGTGGCGAACGCGGTGGGCATGGCGATGGCCGCCCGCTACGAGCGTGGTCTGTTCGACCCGGAGGCCGCCGAGGGCGAGTCGCCGTTCGACCACTTCATCTACTGCATCGCCGGTGACGGCTGCCTCCAGGAGGGCATCTCCTCCGAGGCCTCGTCGCTCGCGGGCCACCAGAAGCTCGGCAACCTGATCCTGCTGTGGGACGACAACCACATCTCGATCGAGGGCGACACCGAGACGGCCGTCTCCGAGGACACCGCTCTGCGGTACGAGGCCTACGGCTGGCACGTGCAGCGCGTGGAGCCGAAGGCCGACGGCGACCTGGACCCGGCCGCGATCTTCGAGGCGATCCAGAAGGCCAAGGCCGTCACGGACAAGCCGTCGTTCATCGCGATGCGCTCGATCATCGCCTGGCCGGCCCCGAACGCGCAGAACACCGAGGCCGCGCACGGCTCGGCGCTGGGCGACGACGAGGTCGCCGCCACCAAGCGGGTCCTGGGCTTCGACCCGGAGCAGAGCTTCGAGGTGGCCGACGAGGTCATCACGCACACCCGCAAGGCGCTGGAGCGGGGCCAGGCGGCCCGTGCGGTGTGGGAGAAGGCGTACCAGCAGTGGCGGGACAACAACCCCGAGCGCGCCGCGGAGTACGACCGGATCGCCAAGGGTGAGCTGCCCAAGGGCTGGGAGGAGAAGATCCCGGTCTTCGAGGTCGGCAAGGGCGTGGCCACGCGTGCCGCCTCCGGCAAGGTCCTCCAGGCGCTCGGCGGGATCATCCCCGAGCTGTGGGGCGGCTCGGCCGACCTGGCGGGCTCCAACAACACCACGATCGACAAGACCAGCTCCTTCCTCCCGGCGGACAACCCGCTGCCGGAGGCGAACCCGTACGGCCGCACGATCCACTTCGGTATCCGCGAGCACGCGATGGCCGCCGAGATGAACGGCATCGCGCTGCACGGCAACACCCGGATCTACGGCGGCACGTTCCTGGTCTTCTCCGACTACATGCGCAACGCGGTGCGGCTGTCGGCGCTGATGCACCTGCCGGTGACGTACGTGTGGACGCACGACTCCATCGGCCTCGGCGAGGACGGCCCGACCCACCAGCCGATCGAGCACCTGGCGTCGCTGCGGGCGATCCCGGGCCTGAACATCGTGCGCCCGGCGGACGCCAACGAGACCGCCATCGCCTGGCGGGAGATTCTCCGGCGCTGGACGAAGGAGTTCGGCAAGGGCCAGCCGCACGGTCTGGCGCTGACGCGTCAGGGTGTGCCGACGTACGAGCCCAACGAGGACGCGGCCAAGGGTGGTTACGTCCTGTTCGAGGCCGACGGCGGTGAGCCGGAGGTCGTCCTGATCGCCACCGGCTCGGAGGTGCACGTCGCCGTCGAGGCGCGCGAGCAGCTCCAGGGCGCCGGCGTGCCCACCCGCGTGGTCTCGATGCCGTCGGTGGAGTGGTTCGAGCAGCAGGACCAGGGGTACCGGGACAGCGTCCTGCCGCCGTCCGTCCGGGCCCGTGTCGCGGTGGAGGCCGGTGTCGGTCTCACGTGGCACAAGTACGTGGGGGACGCCGGCCGCATCGTTTCCCTGGAGCACTTCGGTGCTTCGGCCGACGGCAAGGTCCTCTTCCGCGAGTTCGGCTTCACTCCCGAGAACGTGGCCGCCGCCGCGCGGGAATCGATCGCCGCGGCTCAGCGCTGACGCTCATATACGACACGTAGGAGATGGAATTTCCATGACAGACGCACTCAAGCGCCTCTCCGAGGAAGGCGTGGCGATCTGGCTGGACGACCTGTCGCGCAAGCGGATCACGTCCGGCAACCTCGCCGAGCTGATCGACCAGCAGCACGTCGTGGGCGTCACCACCAACCCGTCGATCTTCCAGAAGGCGATCTCGCAGGGCGACGGCTACGACACGCAGCTGACCGACCTCGCCGCCCGCAAGGTCACCGTCGAAGAGGCCATCCGCATGATCACGACGGCGGACGTCCGTGACGCCGCCGACATCCTGCGCCCGGTCTTCGACGCCACCGGTGGCCAGGACGGCCGGGTCTCGATCGAGGTCGACCCGCGCCTGGCGCACAACACGCGGGCCACGGTCGCCGAAGCCAAGCAGCTCGCCTGGCTGGTGGACCGGCCCAACACGCTCATCAAGATCCCGGCGACCGAGGCGGGCATCCCGGCCATCGCCGAGACCATCGGGCTGGGCATCAGCGTCAACGTCACGCTGATCTTCTCCCTGGAGCGCTACCGCCTGGTCATGGACGCGTTCCTGACCGGCCTGGAGAAGGCCAAGGAGCGCGGCCTGGACCTGTCGCAGATCCACTCCGTGGCGTCGTTCTTCGTGTCCCGCGTGGACACCGAGATCGACAAGCGGCTCGACGCGCTGGGCACCGACGAGGCCAAGGCCGCGCGCGGCAAGGCCGGTGTCGCCAACGCCCGTCTGGCCTACCAGGCGTACGAGGAGGTCTTCTCCTCGGACCGCTGGAGCGCCCTGGAGAAGGCGGGCGCCAACAAGCAGCGTCCGCTGTGGGCGTCCACCGGCGTGAAGGACAAGGCGTACAAGCCCACCCTGTACGTCGACGAACTGGTCGCGCCCAACACGGTGAACACCATGCCGGAGGCGACCCTGTTCGCCACGGAGGAGCAGGGCGAGATCCGCGGCAACACCATCGCCGGCACCTACGAGCAGGCCCGCGCCGACCTCGACGCGGTCGAGAAGCTCGGGATCAAGTACGACGACGTGGTCCGGCTGCTGGAGGAGGAGGGCGTCCAGAAGTTCGAGGACTCCTGGACCGACCTGCTGAAGTCGACCGAGGCCGAGCTTCAGCGCCTCGCCCCCTCGGAGGGCTGAACAGGTGTCGAGCAGCAATCCGCTGCGTGACCCGGCGGACCGACGGCTCCCGCGTATCGCGGGGCCGTCGGGCCTGGTCATCTTCGGCGTCACGGGCGACCTGTCACGCAAGAAGCTCATGCCGGCCGTGTACGACCTGGCCAACCGGGGTCTGCTGCCGCCGGGCTTCTCACTGGTCGGTTTCGCACGCCGTGAGTGGGCGCACGAGGACTTCGCGCAGGAGGTCCATGACGCGGTCAAGGAGCACGCCCGCACGCCCTTCCGCGAGGAGGTCTGGCAGCAGCTCATCCAGGGCATGCGGTTCGTGCAGGGCACGTTCGACGACGACGACGCGTTCGAGCGGCTGCGCTCCACGATCGAGGAATTGGACAAGGCGCAGGGCACGGGCGGCAACTTCGCCTTCTACCTCTCGGTGCCGCCGAAGTCCTTCCCGGTGGTCATCCAGCAGCTGAAGAAGCACCAGCTCGCCGAGCAGCAGGGCGGCTCCTGGCGGCGCGCGGTCATCGAGAAGCCCTTCGGTCACGACCTGAAGTCGGCCGAGGAGCTCAACAAGGTCGTCCACGAGGTGTTCGCCCCGGAGCAGGTCTTCCGGATCGACCACTACCTCGGCAAGGAGACCGTCCAGAACATCCTGGCGCTGCGCTTCGCCAACACGATGTTCGAGCCGATCTGGAACCGGTCCCTCGTGGACCATGTGCAGATCACCATGGCCGAGGACATCGGCATCGGCGGCCGCGCCGGGTACTACGACGGCATCGGCGCCGCCCGTGACGTCATCCAGAACCACCTCCTCCAGCTCTTGGCGCTCACCGCCATGGAGGAGCCCTCCTCCTTCGACGCGGACGCGCTGGCCGCCGAGAAGACCAAGGTGCTCGGCGCGGTGAAGCTGCCCAAGGACCTGGGCCGGGACACCGTGCGCGCCCAGTACACGGCCGGGTGGCAGGGCGGCGTGAAGGTGCGCGGCTACCTGGAGGAGGACGGCATCAACGCCTCCTCCAAGACCGACACCTACGCCGCGATCAAGCTGGAGATCGACAACCGCCGCTGGGCGGGCGTCCCCTTCTACCTGCGCACCGGCAAGCGTCTGGGCCGCCGCGTCACCGAGATCGCGGTCGTGTTCCAGCGGGCCCCGCACTCCCCCTTCGACTCCACGGCCACCGAGGAGCTGGGCTCCAACGCGATCGTCATCCGCGTCCAGCCGGACGAGGGCGTGACGGTCCGCTTCGGCTCGAAGGTCCCCGGCACGTCGATGGAGATCCGGGACGTGTCCATGGACTTCGCCTACGGCGAGTCGTTCACGGAGTCCAGCCCGGAGGCGTACGAGCGTCTCATCCTGGACGTTCTCCTCGGTGACTCGAACCTCTTCCCGCGCACCGAGGAGGTCGAGCTGTCCTGGAAGATCCTCGACCCGATCGAGGAGTACTGGGACAAGAACGGCAAGCCCGCCCAGTACCCGGCCGGTACCTGGGGGCCTGCCGAGGCGGACGAAATGCTCGAGCGACACGGACGGAGCTGGCGCCGGCCATGAAGACAGACCTCACGGACACCACCGCCAGCAAGATCAACAAGGCGCTGGTGCAGGGACGCCGGGCGATCGGCACCCCGGCGGTCGGCATGGTGCTCACGCTGGTCATCGTGACGGACGAGGAGAACGCGTACGACGCGCTGAAGGCGGCGAACGACGCCTCGCACGAGCATCCCTCGCGCACGCTCGTGGTCATCAAGCGTGTCTCCCGCTCGCCTCGCGACCGTACGCAGTCCCGCCTGGACGCGGAGGTCCGGCTGGGTGCGGACGCCGGCTCGGGCGAGACGGTGGTGCTCCGGCTGTACGGCGAGGTGGCCGACCACGCCCAGTCGGTGGTGCTGCCGCTGCTGCTGCCGGACGCCCCCGTGGTGGTGTGGTGGCCGGTGAACGCGCCGCTCGACCCGGCGAAGGACCCCCTGGGGGCCCTCGCGCAGCGCCGTGTCACCGACACGTACGCCTCCGAGCAGCCGGTACGGGACCTGGCCACCCGGTCCGGTACCTACACCCCCGGCGACACGGACCTGTCGTGGACCCGCATCACGCCCTGGCGCTCGATGCTGGCGGCGGCTCTCGACCAGGTCGCCTGCGAGGTCAGGGCCGTCGAGGTGGAGGGCGAGGAGTTCAACCCGAGCTGTGAGCTGCTGGCGATGTGGCTCGCGGACCGGCTGGACGTCCCCGTCAAGCGCTCGCTGTCCGGCGGCCCCGGTCTGACGGCGGTCCGCATGGACACGAACTGCGGCCCGATCACCCTGGACCGCGCGGACGGCTCCCTGGCCACCCTCTCCATCGACGGCCAGCCGGACCGTGGAGTGGCGCTCAAGCGCCGGGACACGGCCGAGCTGATAGCGGAGGAGCTGCGGCGACTGGACCCGGACGACACGTACGCGTCGGCGCTGCGCTACGGGGTGGACCGGCTGAAGTCCTCCTGGTCGGCTCCGGTGCAGAGGGGGTCGCAGGAGTCGGTGGCCAAAGGAGAGCCCAAAAGTGGCGAGCGAGGCGGTGAAGGGGGACGGCTCGCGCTCCCCGCTCCCGTCGAGAAGGCTGCGAAAGCACCCGCTGCGGAAGCGACGGCGCAGGCACCGGTGAAGGCGGAACCGCCCGAGCTGGAGCCGGTACGGAAGGCGACGACGAAGTGAGTACGGCACCGCAGCTGGTCGTGCACCGCGACAAGGAGCTGATGGCGCAGGCCGCGGCGGCCCGGCTGATCACCAGGATCGTGGACGCGCAGGCCTCCCGGGGCTCGGCGTCCGTGGTCCTGACGGGCGGCCGCAACGGCAACGGCCTGCTGGCCGCGCTGGCGGCCGCCCCGGCTCGAGACGCCGTCGACTGGGGCCGGCTGGACCTCTGGTGGGGCGACGAGCGTTTCCTCCCCGAGGGCGACCCGGAGCGCAACGTCACTCAGGCGCGGGAGGCTCTGCTGGACTCGGTGCCGCTCGATCCGAAGCGGGTGCACGCGATGCCGGCGTCGGACGGCCCCTACGGGGACGACGTGGACGCGGCGGCCGCCGCGTACGCGGAGGAGCTGGCAGCGGCGGCGGGTCCGGAGAACCACGGGCCCGTGCCCACGTTCGACGTGCTGATGCTGGGCGTCGGGCCGGACACCCATGTCGCTTCGCTGTTCCCGGAGTTGCCGGCGGTGCGTGAGACGGACCGTACGGTCGTCGGCGTCCACGGCGCGCCGAAGCCGCCGCCGACCCGGGTGACGCTGACGTTGCCGGCGATCCGGGCGGCGCGGGAGGTGTGGCTCCTGGCCGCGGGTGAGGACAAGGCACAGGCGGCGGCGATCGCTCTGTCGGGAGCGGGTGAGATCCAGGCGCCTGCGGCCGGGGCGTACGGCCGCGGCCGGACGCTGTGGCTGCTGGACGGGGCGGCGGCTTCCCAACTGCCGCGTTCCTTGTATCCGCCCGCTTCTGCTTAGGCATACCAGGGGGCTCCGCCCCCTGGACCCACGGCCTTCGCCCACCCACCACCCGAAGCAGTCAGCCAGGAGGCTGGACTCGCGAGTTGCCCCCTTCGAGGGCAGTTTCGGGTGGCGGGTGGGCACAGGCGGGGGTCCGGGGTGCGGAGCCCTCTGGTACATCGGCTACTTGACGGACCCGGCCATCACGCCCTGCACGAAGTGCTTCTGGAACGCGAAGAACACGACGACAGGGACGACCAGGGACACGAACGCCCCCGGGGCCAGGACGTCGATGTTGCTGCCGAACTGCCGGATCTGCGACTGCAGTTCCACCGTCAGCGGCTGCGAGGAACTGTCCGCGAAGAGCAACGCCACCAGCATGTCGTTCCACACCCACAGGAACTGGAAGATGGCCAGGGAGGCGATCGCGGGCCGCCCCACGGGCAGCACGAGCCGCGTGAAGATACGCCACTCACTGCCCCCGTCCATCCGCGCGGCCTCCAGCATCTCCTTGGGCATCTCCGAGAAGTAGTTCCGGAGCAGGAACACCGCGAACGGCAGGCCGTAGGCCACGTGGAACAGCACGACACCCGGGATCGTGCCGAACAGCCCCAGCTGCCCGAAGAGCTTGGCGACCGGGAGCAGCCCGATCTGCACCGGCACCACCAGCAGCGCGACCACCAGCAGGAAGATCGCCTCCCGCCCGGGGAAGTCCAGCCACGCGAAGGCATAGCCCGCGAGCGCCGCGATCACCACGACCAGCACCGTCGTCGGCACCGATATCAGCACGGTGTTCCAGAACGCCTGCGTGATCCCGGAGTTCCCCAGCAGCTCCGAGTAGTTGTCGAAGGACAGCTGCCCGGGGCTGGAGAACACCGTCCACCAGCCGCCCTCCGCCGTGTCCTCGGCGGACCGCAGCGAGGACAGGAACAGTCCTGCCAGCGGCGTCATCCACACCAGGCCGACCACCACGAGGAAGGCCTGGACGACCCCGTTGCCCAGTCCGCGCCGGACCGCGTTCATCGCTGACTCCTTCGGAAGCGGCGGACGTTGAACACCATGGCCGGGACCACCAGCAGCAGGAGCAGCACACCGAGCGCGCTGCCGAGGCCCTGGTTGTTGCCGCCGCCGAACGACACCAGCCACATCTGCGTCGCGAGCACGGTCGCGTCCTCCTGCACCGGCCCGGGCGCGATGATGTAGACGAGGTCGAAGACCTTCATCACGTTGATCACCAACGTCACGAAGACGACTGTCAGTACCGGTGCCAGCAGCGGGACCGTGATCCGCCGGAAGATCTGCCACTCGTTCGCGCCGTCCATCCGCGCGGCCTCCAGCGCGTCCCGGGGCAGCGTCGCCAGACCCGCCCCGATCAGCACCATGGCGAAGCCGGTCCAGATCCACAGGTACGCGCCGATGATCGCCGGGGTGACGAGCGCCGGTCCGAGCCAGGAGACGCCCTCGTAGGGCGGGGCGAAGTTGGACGACGGCAACTGCACCGCGTAGGAGCCCGGTTCGAGGCCCTCGAAGCGGAAGGAGCCGTCGGACGCGGTGGTCGTCGTGGCGACCGGCTTGCCGTCGCGCACCGCCTCGACCTTCATCTGAGGCAGTCCGCTCTCCTTCCGGTCGACCTTGCCCTGCTCCCCTCCCCCGCCGGGGGTGAAGTCCAGGTAGACCACGCCGCGCAGCTCGTCCGGGGCGGCCTTCTGTCCCGCCGCCGCGTACGCGGGCTTCGTGCCGCCCGGCAGGTCGTCGGGCAGCACCCCCACCAGACCGAGCGCCACCGCGTTGCCCGGCGACACGCTCTGGCTGGTGCGGTACGACCCGTCCTTCTCCTTCGTCAGCCCCTGCCCGTCACGCGCCCGGGCCGTCGGGTAGGACGAGGAGCCCTCGAACGCGTCGTGGACGGAGACCACCGCGGCGTTGAGGACGCCCTTGTCGGGATCCTCGTCGTAGGCGAGCCGGAAGATGATGCCGGCGGCGAGGAAGGAGACCGCCATCGGCATGAACAGGAGCAGTTTGAAGGCCGTGGCCCAGCGGACCTTCTCGACCAGCACGGCCAGGATCAGCCCGAGGCCGGTCAGCAGCGCCGGTGCCACGACGACCCAGATGGCCGTGTTGCGCACGGCGTTGAGGGTCGCCGGGTCGCTGAACATCTCGGCGTAGTTGTCGCCGCCCACGAAGGTCGTTCCGGAGGCGTCGAAGAAGCTGCGGCCGATGCTGAACAGCACGGGGTAGACGACGAGCGCGCCGAGCAGCAGCAGCGCGGGCAGCACGAACAGCAGGGCGACGACCTTGCCGCGCCGGCGCAGGCGCCGCGTGCGGTCGGCGACCGTGCCGGGCGGCGGGGGGCTCGTCTCTTTCACGAGGGTCGCTGTCATGGCGTATCAGTCCTGGTACGCCTTGGCCGCCGCGGCCTCCAGCTTCGCGGCGGTGCCCTTCGGGTCGGAGGGGTCGCGCAGGAAGTCCTGGAGCAGCTTCCACTCGCCGGCGCCCTTCGTGCCGCCGAAGGCCGCGGGCGCCTGGTCGGACATGTCGAAGCGGACCGAGTCCCCGGCCTGGACGAGGGACTGGGCGGTGGCGCGGGTGACGTCGTCGCCGTACTTGGCGGGGTCGAGTTCCTTGTTCGGGGAGAGGAAGCCGCCGGCCTCGGCCCACACGGCCGCGGCCTCGGGGGTGGCCAGGTACTCCAGGAGGGCCTGGGCGGCCTTCTGGTTCTTGCCGTCCTTCAGGACGACGGCCGCGTCACCGCCGCTGACCACGGGGGCCTCGCCGCCGGCGACCGCCGGGAACGGGAAGAAGTTCGCGTCCTTGCCGACCGTCTTGCCGAACTGGTCCTTGGCGACGCCGGCGACGAAGTCACCCTCGTAGACCATGCCGGCCTCGGGCTTCGGTCCGAAGACCTTCTCCACCGAGCCGGGGAAGTCGGTGTTCAGGGCGCCCTTCTGGCCGCCCGCGATGAGCTGCTTGTCCTTGAAGAGCTTGCCGAGCGTGGTGAGGGCGTCGACGACCGACGCGTCGGTCCACTTCAGCTTGTGGGCGGCGAGGGCGTCGTACTTCTCGGGTCCGGCCTGGGACAGGTAGACGTTCTCGAACCAGTCGGTGAGGGTCCAGCCGTCCTGCCCGGCGACCGAGAACGCGGCGAGCCCGGAGTCGGACACGGTCTTCCCGGCCTTCAGCATCTCGTCGTACGACTTCGGCGGCTTGACGCCGGCCTGGGTGAGGGCGTCGGGGCTGTACCAGACGGTCGACTTGTGGGCGGCCTTGAAGTACAGGCCGTAGAGGGTGCCGTCGACGCTGCCGTACTTCTTCCACACGGGGGCGTACCCCGCGTCCACGGACTGCTCGGTCTTCTTCGACAGCGGCTTCAGCCAGCCCTTGCCGGCGAACTGCTTGAGCACGCCGACCTGCGGGACCATCACGACGTCGGGGGCGTTGCCGCCCTCGATCTTGCTGCCGACGACGGTGGAGACGTTGTCGCCGGTGGACGTGAACTGCGTCTTGGCGCCGGTCTTCTCGGTGAAGGCGTCCAGCACCTTCTGGAAGTTCTTCTGCTCGGTGCCGGACCAGACGCCGGCCACGGTGACCGTCTGGCCGCTGAGCGCCTTGTCGCCGCCGCCGGCCGCGACGGGGCCGCCGCCGCAGGCGGTCGCGCCGAGTGCCAGGACGAGGGCGGTGCAGCCGGTGAGCAGGGTGGTACGTCGTCGCATCATCGTTGATGTCCCTTCGGGGAGTTGACTTGCGGGGAGTTCAGGAACTGATCCACCAGGCGGCCGTGGAGCCGGGCAGTACCCCGTCGGGGCAGGGGCCGCTGGCGAGCAGGGGGGTGCCGGAGACCGGCGCGGGTGTGGGGGCCGTGCCGAAGTTGACGGCGCACACCAGGTCGTCGCCGCGGGCGAAGGCCAGGACGCCGGGCGGGGCGTCCAGCCAGCGCAGCGTGCCTTCGCCCAACTGGGGCAGGGTGCCTCGCAGTTGGAGGCCGTCGCGGTACAGGTGCCAGAAGGAGCGGGTGTCGGCGAGGGCGCGGTCGGTGGCGTACTCGGCGAAGTACTCGGGCTGCGGCAGCCACGGCTTGGCGCTCTCCTCGCCGGGGGTGAAGCCGAACGGCGAGGCCTGCCCCGACCAGGGCAGCGGCACGCGGCAGCCGTCGCGGATGCGGGCCCGGCTGCCGGTGCGGCGGAAGATCGGGTCGGTGAGCACGTCGTCGGGCAGGTCCACGACCTCGGGCAGACCGAGCTCCTCGCCCTGGTAGATGTACGCGGCTCCTGGCAGGGCCAGCATCAGCAGCGCGGCGGCGCGGGCGCGGGCGGCGCCGAGGCCGCTGCCCTCGGTTGCGGGTTCGCCGTAGCGGGTGACCGTGCGGACCTGGTCGTGGTTGTTGAGGACCCAGGTGACCGTCGAGCCGGTCCCGGCGATGTCCTGCATGGCCTCCGAGATGACCTTCCGGAAGGCGTCGGGGTCCCAGGGGGCGCTGAGCAGGTCGAAGAAGAAGGCCTGGTGGAGCTCGTCGGAGCGGACGTACCGGGCGTGTTCGCGGGCGGTCGGGACGGAGACCTCGCCGACGAGCAGGCGCTCGGCGCCGTCGCGCTCGGTGTACTCCTCGCATATGGAGCGCCAGCGCCGCCACACGTCGTGCACCTCGGGCTGGTTCCAGGCGAGCGGGTTGACCGAGTCGCGGGTGCGGGCGTCGGCCTCCGGGTCGTCGGAGTCGGGCAGTTCCGGGTGCTTGAAGAGGCCGGCGGCGACGTCGATACGGAAGCCGTCGACACCCCGGTCCAGCCAGAACCGCAGCACCCGGTCGAACTCGGCGACGACCTCCGGGTCACGCCAGTTCCAGTCCGGCTGCTCGGGCGTGAACATGTGCAGGTACCACTGGCCGGGCCGCCCGTCCGCCTCGGTCACCCGGCTCCACGCCGGGCCGCCGAACATCGCGTGCCAGTTGTTGGGCGGCTCGTCGCCGTCCGGGCCGCGGCCGTCGGCGAAGTGGAAGCGGGCGCGGGCCGCGCTGCCGGGAGGCGCGGCGAGGGCCTCGCGGAACCAGGGGTGCTCGCTGGAGCAGTGGTTCGGGACGATGTCGAGCAGCACCTTCACACCGAGCCTGCGCGCGGCGCCCACCAGCAGGTCGAACTCGGCGAGGTCGCCGAAGAGCGGGTCGACGTCGCAGTAGTCGGCCACGTCGTAGCCGTGGTCGTGCTGCGGCGAGGGATAGAAGGGGCTCAGCCAGATCCCGTCGACGCCGAGCTTCTTCAGGTAGGGCAGTCCGGCCCGGACGCCGGCGAGATCGCCGATGCCGTCGCCGGTGCTGTCCAGGAAGCTGCGGACGTACACCTGATAGATCACTGCGTCACGCCACCAGTGGTGCCTGTTCAACCCATCGACCTGTCTCTGAGGAGGGCAGCGGTTATGCATGCATGTTAAGTAGGCGTGTCGAGAGGGTGTCAATGAAAAGCACAGAGTCTCGTGGCAGGTTGGGCGCTGAAATACGGACTTACTGGGGCATCGCGCACCTAGATGAGACGTCGGCGTTACCTAACAAGTAACTAGGAGGCCCGTCGGAGAGACTAGCGACGGGAGACCGCGGCGAGCTCGCGGGCCAGTCGCCGCACCGCGGCCGAGGGCGTCTCGTGCCCCGCCATCGCGTCGTGCACGACCGCCTGCACGACCAGGCTGACCTGGTCGTAGCGCGGGCTCTTGGGGCGCGGCTCGGCGGAGAGCACACTCTCGCGCAGGGTCGGCAGGTAGGGGAACCTGCGGATGAGCGCCGGGTCCTGGTAGAGATCGGCGCGTACGGGCGGCAGCGCGCCGCGTGTGAGGACCTGGCGCTGGACGTCCTCACCGGTGAGGTAGGCGAGCAGACGGGCGGCCGAGTCGGGATGCCGGGTGTGGGTGCTGACGGCGAGGTTGGAGCCGCCGAGGACGCTCTTGCCCGGCCCGTCCGGTCCCGGCAGCGGTACCGCGCCGACCTTCCCGGCGACCTTCGAGCCCTGCGCGGAGGCGCCGACGTACGCGTACGGCCAGTTCCGCAGGAAGAGCAGCCGGCCGTCCTGGAAGGCCTGCTTGGACTCCTCCTCCTTGTACGTCAGCGCCTCCTTCGGGATCCAGCCCTCGCGCACGCCGCGGGCCAGGAACCCGATGCCCTCGCGGGCCGCCGCCGAGTCGACGGTGACGCGCTCCCCCTCGTCGCCGAGGATCGAGCCGCCCGCCGAGTAGACGGCCTCGGCCGCGTTGACGGTGAGGCCCTCGTACGGCAGGAACTGCCCGGCGTAGCCGTCGAGGCCGTACTTCGGCGCGAGGGTCTTCGCGTACCGCTCCAGCTCCGCCCAGGTGCGCGGCGGCGGGACGCCCTCCTCGGCGAGCACGTCCTTGCGGTAGAGGAGCAGGCCCGCGTTGGTGACGTACGGGACGGCGTAGAGCTGTCCGTCGTAGGTCGCCGTGTCCACGACCGGCTGGAGGAAGGTCTTCAGGGGGAAGCGGTCGCGGGGCAGGGGCCGGATCCAGCCCGCAGCGGCGAACTCCGAGGTCCAGTTGACGTCGATGTTGAGCACGTCGAACCGGCTGCGGTCGCCGTCGCGCAGGTCGGTGACCATCTGCGCCTGGGTCTCGTCGGCCGAGTCGGGCAGCTCGACGAGGGTGACTTTCTCGCCGGGGTGGGTGCGGTTCCAGCCTTCCAGCAGGGGGCCGAGGTAGCCGGTGAGGTCTCCGGCGGTGGCGAGGGTGAGAGGGCCGCGGCCGCCCCGCGCGGGCTCACCGGCCTGCGCTCCGGCGGCGACGTAGCCGGTCAGCACCACGATGAGAACGAGGAGGCCCCTACCGGCGGCATGGATCCACCGCATAGGTTCCTCCCTGTACACCGGCGGCGGGCACCCTTGCCCGCAATCAGAGGCCATGTATACCTGTTAGGTATGGGCGATACTAGGGCCTGGAGCACATTGGACCGGACAGGAGGACTGCACGCGTGCGCCTGCCCCTCCTGGCTCTCCTCGCCCGCGGCCCCGCCCACGGCTACGAGCTCAAGCAGGACCTTGAGCAACTGCTGGGCTCCGCGTACCCTCAGCCGAACGTCGGCCAGATCTATGTGACCCTCGGCCGCCTCGAGAAGTCGGGACTGATCGAGGGCGAGGACGTGACGCAGTCCAGCCGGCCCAACAAAAAGGTCTACCACCTCACCGAAGCCGGGCGCGAGGCGCTGCGCGTCTGGTTCGAGGAGCCCGAGGACGAGCCGCGGGTACGGGACGAGTTCTTCATGAAGCTGGCCCTCGCTCCGCAGACGGGGCTCGCCGACCAGATCTCCCTGATCAACCAGCAGCGGCGTCAGTACCTGAACACCATGCGGCAGCTGTCCAGGCTGGCCGCCGCCGAAGACCGCGACAACCGCATCGCCCACCTGCTGATAGAGGGCGCGATGCTGCACCTGCAAGCCGACCTCGACTGGCTGGAACGGTGCCAGGAAGAGCTGGAGGAGTCGGAGTGAGCGACGACCGTCCCACTCCTGTGCTGCGCGCCGAGGGACTGGTGAAGACGCACCACGGCGAGGGCGCGCCCGCCCATGCCGTGCGCGGGGTCGACCTGTGCGTACGGCCCGGCGAGTTCGTGGCGATCACCGGTCCGTCCGGCGCGGGGAAGTCGACGCTGCTGCATCTGCTCGGCGGGCTCCAGCGACCGGACGCGGGCAGCATCTGGCTCGCCGGCGAGTGCACGGACACCTACGGCGAGGCCCGCTGGGCGGTGGAGCGCCGCAAGCGGATCGGGATCGTCTTCCAGTTCTTCAACCTGGTGTCCAACCTGTCCGTCGCCGACAACGTGGAGCTGCCCGCCCTGCTGGCCGGGGCCGCGCCGAAGCAGGCGCGGGCCGAGCGGGAGCAGCTGCTGGCCGAACTGGGCCTGACGGGCAAGGAGCGCAGCATGCCGGGCGAGCTGTCCGGCGGCGAGCAGCAGCGGGTCGCCCTCGCCCGGGCCCTGGTCAACCATCCTCCGCTGCTGCTGGCCGACGAGCCGGCGGGCAGCCTGGACAGCAAGGGCACCCGTGAGGTGATGCGGCTGCTGTCCCGTTTCCACCAGCGCGGTCAGACGATCCTCCTGGTCACCCATGACGCGCGGCTGGCGAGTGCCGCGGACCGGGTGATCAGCTTCTTCGACGGACGGATCGCCGACGACGCGGAGCTCGACGGCGGCACACCCCCGCGCCGGCCCGGCATCTCCGGTGTACTGGAACTCAAGGACTGACATGCGGGTGTACGACCACCGCGCCCGCCGCGGGCCGAGAGGCTGAGGCCCGTGCGAGCCACCCTGCGCTGGGCGCACTCCGATCTGCGCACGCACCGCGGCGAGGCGCTGTTCCTCGTCCTCGCCACCGCCGGCATCGTCGCCTCACTGCTGCTGGCCACGGCCCTGTTCGGGTACGCCACCAACCCCTGGCAGCGCGTGTTCACGCAGTCGCACGGCGCGCATGTGTGGCTGCACACCGACGCCGACGCCGACACCGGCGAGCTGGCCGGGCTGGACGGCGTCGACTCCGTCGCCGGCCCCTACCCCACCGCCGCCACCACGGTCGCCTCGCGCGGCAGCCGCGCCGCCGTGGAGCTGCGCGGTACTCCGGAACGGCCGTCCGTCGGCCGCCCGCCGCTCGTCTCCGGCCATTGGCTGGACCGCGCCACCCCGAACGGTGTGGTCCTGGAGAGCCGCCTCGCCCGCGCGCTGCTGGCGGAGCCCGGCGACACCCTCACCGTGCCCGGCACCGCCCGGCGGCTGACCGTCGTCGGCCTGGCCGACAGCGCCGAACCGCGCTACCGGCCCGGTGAGCAGCCGGGCCTGGTGTGGGCGCTGCCGTCGGCCGTGGCGGACCCCGGCGGCCAGGTGATCGGGCTGCGGCTGACGGATCCCGGCGACACGTCCTACGTCGTCCAGCGTGCCGTGACCGTGCTGGGGGCCGGAGCCATCGGAGAGGTGTCCACCTGGCAGCAGGCGCGTGCCGAGGCCCAGGGCGACAACCGGCTCCTCGGCCAGGTGCTGGGCCTGTTCGGGCTGGGCGCGCTGGTCGCCGCCGGGCTCGCCGTGCACGGGGCGATCAGCACCCGCATCCGCGGCCATCTGCGGGACCTCTCCGTGCTGAAGGCGATCGGCTTCACCCCCGGCCAGGTGGTCCGTGTCTTCCTGCTCCAGCACCTCGCCTACGCCCTGCTGGGCGCCGTGGCCGCCGCCGGACTCGCCGAAGTGCTGGGCAGCCGGATCCCGGGGCGGCTCGGCGACGCGGTCGGCGTGTGGCAGGGGCTGCCCGGGCACACCCTGGCGCTGGTGGTGATACCGGTCGGCGCGGTGCTGTTCATCGGCGCGACCACCGGTCTGGCCGCATGGCGGGCGGGACGTGTGCCACCGGTTCCGGTACAGCGGCCCGCCGTGGCACGGGACGGGCGGTGGTCAGGGGCGACGGGCCGGATCCTCGGCCGACGGCCCGGGACGGCCGCGCACGGTGGACGGCGGGCGAGCGGCCCGCGCCGACTCCTCGGGCTGCCGCCCGCTGCTCCCCGGACCGGCCGGCTCTCCGGCACGGCACGCCGCGCCCTCGGCGCGCGCGTTCCGCCCGCACTGGTGCTGGGCTGGCACAAGGCGTTCACCCGCCGCCCCCGGTCCCTCGCCACCGTCGCCCGCCTCACGCTGCCGCTGCTGCTGATCGTGGTGGCGATGAGCGCGTGGACGACCATCGACCGCTTCCACAGCAGGCCCGAGCAGATCGGCCTGCCGACCGCGCTCAGCGTCCGCGCCGACGCCGGCCTCGGTGAGCGGCAGACCCGAGCGCTGCTGGAACGCGACCCGGAGGTGGCCGCCGCCTACCCCGGCGTCGAGACGGCCGCCCTGGTCCCGGGCCAGACGGCGACCATCGCCCTGCGCGGCCTGGGTACCGACCGGGAGCCCTACCCGTACACCCTCGCCGAGGGACGCCCGGCCCGCGGCGCCGACGAGGCCGTGGCCGGGCAGGGGTTGCTCGACCTGCTGGACGTGCGCGTCGGCGACTGGGTGCGGATGACCGTCGGGGACCAGCCGCAGATCCTGCACATCGTGGGCCGAAGCATCGAGCCGGAGAACGCCGGCCGGGTCATCTCCACGTCCCTCGACACCCTCCGCGCGAACGACCCCGGGCTCCGCCCGACCCTCTACGAGCTGCGCCTGGACCCCGGTGCCGAGCCACGGGACGTGGCGGACCGGCTGGCCACGGCCGGGCGCGGGCACCTGGACGTGCACACCGTGACCAACCCGGCCGACGGGCTCTCCCCGCTGCGCGCCGTCGTCGCCGGGCTGATCGCCGTCCTCGCCCTGATCGGGCTCATCGAGCTGCTGACCGCGATCGGCGGCACCGTCCGCGAGAGCGAACAGGACCTGCTGGCACTGAAGGCCATCGGCCTGTCTCCCCGGCAGATCACAGCGATCACGGTCACGGCCACCGGCTGTACGGCACTCGCGGCAGTCCTGGCCGCCACGGCGCTGGGCCTGCCCCTCGCCCACTGGCTGATCGACGCGCAGGGCAGATGGAGCGGTATCGGCGCGGGCATCGCGCAGGGCCCGTCCGCCCCGCTCATGCTGCTGCTCGGCGCGGCGGCGGTGCTGTGCGCGGCGGCACTGGCGGCCGTACCCGCGACCCGGGCGGCCCGCCGCCGCCTCGCGGACACGCTGAGCGCGGTCGCCTGACCTCGGCCTCGACGGCTTCGCCGGTCAACCGCCGGAGGGCCGCTGCGGGTTGTACGGCGGCTGCGGGTGCGGGTTGTAAGGCGGCTGCGGCTGCGGGTGGGGTACGTAGGGGTTGCCGTACGGGTTGGTGTACGGGTTGTTGTACGGATTCCCCTGCGGAGGCAGGTACGGCTGCCCCGCCGGGGGCATCCCCGGCGGAACGGGCGGGGCCGTCGGTGGGACGGGTCCGGGGGTCGGTGCCAAGGTCGCCGGGTGTGCCCTCAGCCGGATCCCGTACCGCCGCCTCAGCCGCCCCATCTCCAGCAACGCGATCGCGGTGACCGTCACCGGAGCGCCGAGGATGAAGACGACGCCCAGCGTGAGGCTGAGCCCGTGCAGATCACCGGTGACCAGGTCCGGGACGGCCATCAGCCAGCTGGTCACCACGGCGAGCAGCGGCGGCAGACAGCGGTGCACGGCAGCCGTGCCGAAGAAGTTCCCGGAGACCCGCACCGCTCCGTACGCCGTGAAGACGAGCATCCACATCATCGTCATCCCGACCCCGATGATCACGATCGGGTTTCCCGTCCCGTTCGTCGTCCGCACCAGCACCAGCAGGGCGGCGACACAACCGACGAACAGCAGGAGCAGCTTGAGGGAGTTGAGGAGCGGTACCCGCAACTGCCCGACGGTGCCGGTGCGCCGCCAGACGTAGAGCATCGCCCCGACGGTCAGCGGTGTGAGGAAGAGCAGGACGACCGAGGCGGTCATCGCGTTCTCCAGCAGCTCCGTGAAGTCGAAGCCGCCCTGGACGAAGGTGTAGACGCCGAGGGACGCGACTGCCCCGGCGATGACCCGGAACTTCTTGAGCTGCTCCACGGACGGGTCGAGCGGCTGGGGTATCCACGCCGGGTGGAACACGGCCCTAGCCACGTCCTGGGGCTTCAACAGGGACCGGACCGTCAGAGTGCCGCCCGTCCAACTTCCGCGTGTGCGTGCCACTTCGCGCTCCCCCGAGCACTCGCTGTCATGATCGCCCGGAGTCTACGGGACGCGGACGGCGCCCCGCCGTCCGCGTCCGCTGTCCGGAAGAGCCGTCACTCCCGGCCGCGCAGCTCCCGGTAGGCCGCCACCAGAGCCTTCGTGGAGGCGTCCAGGCCTTCGACCTCGGCGCCCTCGGTCAGCGCGGGCTCGACCCGCTTGGCGAGGACCTTGCCGAGCTCGACGCCCCACTGGTCGAAGGAGTCGATGTTCCAGACCGCGCCCTGCACGAACACCTTGTGCTCGTAGAGGGCGACCAGCTGGCCCAGGACGGACGGCGTCAGCTCGGGCGCCAGGATCGTGGTCGTCGGGTGGTTGCCCCGGAACGTCTTGTGCGGCACCAGCTCCTCCGGGACGCCCTCGGCCCGCACCTCCTCCGGAGTCTTGCCGAAGGCGAGCGCCTGCGTCTGGGCGAAGAAGTTGGCCATCAGCAGGTCGTGCTGCGCCTTGAGTTCGTCGCTCAGCTCGGCGACCGGCCGGGCGAAGCCGATGAAGTCCGCCGGGATCAGCTTCGTGCCCTGGTGGATGAGCTGGTAGTAGGCGTGCTGCCCGTTGGTGCCGGGCGTGCCCCACACCACCGGCCCGGTCTGCCACTCCACTTCGCGTCCGTCCCGGTCGACGTACTTGCCGTTGGACTCCATGTCGAGCTGCTGGAGGTAGGCGGTGAACTTCGACAGGTAGTGGCTGTACGGCAGCACCGCGTGCGACTGGGCGTCGTGGAAGTTGCCGTACCAGATGCCCAGCAGGCCCAGCAGCAGCGGCACGTTGGCCTCGGCGGGCGCGGTGCGGAAGTGCTCGTCGACGATGCGGAAGCCGTCCAGCATCTCCCGGAAGCGGTCCGGTCCGATGGCGATCATCAGGGACAGGCCGATCGCGGAGTCGTACGAGTAGCGGCCGCCGACCCAGTCCCAGAACTCGAACATGTTGGCCGTGTCGATGCCGAACGCGGCGACCTTCTCGGCGTTCGTCGACAGGGCGACGAAGTGCTTGGCGACGGCGGCCTCGTCGCCGAGGGCCTCCAGCAGCCAGCCGCGTGCGGAAGTGGCGTTGGTGACCGTCTCGATGGTGGTGAAGGTCTTGGAGGCGACGATGAACAGCGTCTCCGCCGGATCCAGGTCGCGGACCGCCTCGTGCAGATCGGAGCCGTCCACGTTCGACACGAAGCGGAACGTCATCGAGCGGTCCGTGTAGGCGCGCAGCACCTCGTACGCCATCGCGGGCCCGAGGTCGGAGCCGCCGATGCCGATGTTGACGACGTTGCGGATGCGCTTGCCGGTGTGGCCGGTCCACTCGCCGGAACGCACCCGGTCCGCGAACTCGGTCATCTTGTCGAGCACGGCGTGCACGCCCGGCACCACGTTCTCGCCGTCGACCTCGACCACCGCGTCCCGCGGCGCCCGCAGGGCGGTGTGCAGCACAGCCCGGTCCTCGGTGGTGTTGATCCTCTCACCACGGAACATGGCGTCCCGGAGCCCGAACACGTCGGTGGCTGCGGCCAGTTCGCGCAGCAGCCGCAGGGTGTCGTCGGTGACGAGGTGCTTGGAGTAGTCGACGTACAGGTCACCGACCCTGAGGGTGTAGCCGGTGCCGCGGCCGGAGTCGGCGGCGAACAGCTCGCGCAGCTGGACGTCGCCCAGCTCCTCGCGGTGCTTGGCCAGTGCCGTCCACTCGGGCGTCTGGTTGAGCCTGGTACGGCCGTCTGCGTTCATCTAAGACTTCAGCCTTCTTCCTTGCCTGTGCTGCTGCGTACCTGCCCCGCTGCCGGACCCAACCTAATTGATCAGCGGTTGCCGTGAACTGTCGTCGCTCCGTCCTCCGGCGCAACAACAGGTACGTCCGGCCGGCGCGCGGGTATCAGCGCGGTGACGGACAGGGCGAAGAAAGTCGCGGCGAGCAGTGCCGGGGTGTTGTCGCCCCAGAAGGAGGCGACGGCTCCGCCCAGTAACGCGCCCACGGGCGCGCCCGCGACGGCGAGCGTACGGAAGGCGGAGCTGACCCGGCCCAGCACTCCGGCGGGGCTGCGCTGCTGCATCAGCGTCGTGGTGTTCACGTTCCACACCATCCCCATGAACCCGAAGACGGCCAGCGCGGCGACCAGCACGGCCAGGCTGCGCACCGCCCCCATGACGACGAGCGTCCCGGTCTGCACCACCCCGGCGACCAGCACCGCACGCATCCGGCCCACCCGGTCGACGAGCCGGCCGCCCAGCGCTCCCCCGGCCAGGCTGCCGGCGGTGTACGCGGTCATGGCCGCCGCGTATCCGGCGTTGCCGGCGTCCAGCCAGCCGGTCACCAGGACGACGAGGGTGGCGACGAGGGCGCCCATACCGATGTTGCACAGGGCGGTGGCGGTGCACAGGGCGCGCAGCGCCCGGTCGTGGACCAGGGCGCGCAGCCCCTCGGCGATCTCCCGGCGCAGGGTGCTGCCCGCGGGGCGCGGTTTCCGCTCGGGCGGCGGCGTGCGCAGGGAGGCCACCAGGGCCGCGGCCGCGAGGAAGGTCACGGCGTCGGCCGCGAAGGGGACGGCGGTCCCGGCCACCAGCAGCAGCGGCACGACGGGGCCGCCCAGCAGGCCGCCGGCGACGCGCTGTCCGGTCATCAGCCGGGCGTTGGCGCTGCCGAGGGCGTCCCGGTCGACCAGGGCGGGCAGCAGCGCCGTGGCAGCGTTGTCGAAGAGGGTCTGGAGCGCGGTCAGCGTGAAGGCCAGCACGATCAGCAGGGCGATCGAGGCATGCCCGAGGGCGACGGCCACCGCGAAGGCGGCGACCAGCAGACCGCGCAGCACGTCGACCGTCCACATGGCGCGCCGCTGGTCCACGCGGTCGGCGACGGCCCCGCCGAGCAGCCCGAAGACGATCCAGGGCAGATAGCCGCAGGCTGTGACCGAGGCGACGAGCAGCGGATCGTCGGTCAGTGTGACGGCCAGCAGGGGCAGGGCGGCCGTACGCAGCGCGTCTCCGAAGCTGGACAGCACGGCCGCGCTCCACAGCCGTCCGAAGCCACCGCGCCACGCGGGCGCGCGCACGTCCCCCACCTCGACCGTCGACACTGTTTCCCCCTCACGGTCCGCCCGATGCACAAACCGTAGAGGGCACCACTGACAATCGGTCCGCGAGCGGCGGTCACGCCCGTGGGGATAGCAGCTCCGGCCGGGCACCCGATGGTGCCCGGCCGGTGTCGACGTCTAGATCTCGCCCCGCAGTTTGGCGAGCGCCTCGGCGAGGATCGCCTCGCCGTCCGCGTCGCTGCGCCGCTCGCGTACGTACGCCAGGTGCGTCTTGTAGGGCTCGGTGCGCGGCGGGTCCGGGGGGTTGTCCCGGTCCTGGCCGGCCGGGAAGCCGCAGCGGGGACAGTCCCAGGTTTCGGGCACCTGCGCGTCGCTGGCGAAGCTCGGCTGGGTCTCGTGTCCGTTGGAGCACCAGAAGGAGATGCGCAGCCGCGGCGCGGACTCGCCGCGCTCGGCCTCGCCCATCGGCCCCGCCCCGACCCGGCTTCCCCGGATCGCGTTGCCACTTGCCACGGTCGTAACTCCCTGCGTGATGGTGCCGCGAAGCGAGTCGGCGTTCCGCTTCGCCGCGAGCGCCTCAGTCTACGTAAGGCCCAACGCGCGTCCAGTGATTGGAGTTACAACCCTCACACCTAGACGCAAGCCCCATGATAGGCCGCGCTCAGCTGCGCGTACCCAACATGGGGCCTTACGTACAGGTCCGTGCGGATTGCGGCTCGATCAGTTGTTCATCTTCATCAGGATGCCGAGCACGACAATGCACGCGAACCACAGCAGACCGACCACGACCGTGATCCGGTCGAGGTTGCGTTCGGCGACCGAGGAGCCGCCGACGGAGGACTGCATGCCGCCACCGAACATGTCGGAGAGGCCGCCGCCCTTCCCCTTGTGCATCAGCACCAGCAGCATCAGCAGCAGGCTGAAGACGATCAGGGCGATCGAGAACCCCAAAACCACGGCTGGACCAACTTCCTCGGATTCGGATGGACGACGCGGGGCCCAGCACAGTACTGGACCCCGCAAGGGTACGACGGATCGCCGCTACCGCATACTCACTGGTCGCGGAAGCGCACGATCTTGACGAACTCGTCGGCGTCCAGCGAGGCACCCCCGACCAGGGCGCCGTCGATGTCGGCCTGGGCCATGATCTCGGCGACGTTGCCGGACTTCACGGAGCCGCCGTACTGGATGCGGACCTTGTCGGCCAGGTCCTGCGAGTACAGCTCGGCGATCTTGCCGCGGATCGCCGCGCAGACCTCCTGGGCGTCCCCGGCGCCGCAGACCTTGCCGGTGCCGATGGCCCACACGGGCTCGTAGGCGATCACGACGGTCTCGGCCTGCTCGGCGGAGAGGTCCTTCAGACCGCCCTCGACCTGGGTGAGGGTGTGGGAGACGTGGTTGCCCGCCTCACGGACCTCCAGCTCCTCGCCGACGCACAGGATGGGGGTCAGGCCGTGCTTGTAGGCGGCCTTGACCTTGGCGTTGACGATCTCGTCGGTCTCGTCGTGGTACTGGCGGCGCTCGCTGTGGCCGACGGCGACGTAGGAGCACTTCAGCTTGGCCAGCATGGGCCCGGAGATCTCGCCGGTGAAGGCGCCGCCGTCGTGCGCCGAGATGTCCTGGGCGCCGTACTTGATCTTCAGCTTGTCGCCGTCGACCAGGGTCTGCACGGAGCGCAGGTCGGTGAAGGGCGGCAGGACGGCGACCTCGACGGCCTCGTAGTCCTTGTCGGCCAGGGCGAAGGCGAGCTTCTGGACGTGGGCGATGGCCTCGAGGTGGTTGAGGTTCATCTTCCAGTTGCCCGCCATCAGCGGCGTGCGCGTGCTCATAAAGGGTCAGTCCTCCAGTGCGGCGAGGCCGGGGAGCGTCTTGCCCTCGAGGTATTCGAGGGAGGCGCCGCCACCGGTCGAGATGTGGCCGAATGCGTTCTCGTCGAAGCCCAGGATGCGGACGGCGGCGGCGGAGTCGCCACCACCGACCACCGTGAAGGCCCGGGAGTCGAGGAGAGCCTGGGCGACCGCCTTGGTGCCCTCGGCGAAATCGGGGTGCTCGAAGACGCCCATGGGGCCGTTCCAGAAGACGGTGGCGGCGTCGGCGATCTTCGAGGCGTACAGCTTGCGGGACTCGGGGCCGATGTCCAGGCCCATCTGGCCGGCCGGCATGGCATCCGCGGCCACGGTGCTGGGCCGGCCCGGGGCCTTGGTCTTGAGGTCCGGGAACTCCGGCGCGACCACGACGTCCACGGGCAGGACCAGCTCGACGCCGTTCTTCTCGGCGCGCTCGATGTACTCCCGGACGACCGGGAGCTGATCCTCCTGGACCAGGGACGAGCCGATCTCGTGACCCTTGGCCTTGAGGAAGGTGAAGACCATGCCGCCGCCGATGAGCAGGCGGTCGGCCTTGCCGAGCAGCTGGTCGATGACGGCCAGCTTGTCGGACACCTTGGCGCCGCCCAGGACGACGGCGTAGGGCCGCTTGACGTCGTCGGTGAGCTTCCTCAGGACGCCGACCTCGGTGGCGATCAGGTAACCGGCGGCGTGCGGCAGGCGGGCCGGGAGGTCGTAGACGGAGGCGTGCTTGCGGTGCACCGCGCCGAAGCCGTCGCCGACGTAAACGTCCGCGAGGGCCGCGAGCTGGTCGGCGAAGGCGCCGCGCTCGGCGTCGTCCTTGCTCGTCTCGCCGGCGTTGAAGCGCAGGTTCTCGACGACCGCGACCTGGCCGTCGGCGAGGCCGCCGACCGTGGCGCGTGCGGACTCGCCGACCGTGTCGGTGGCGAACGGCACGTCCGCGCCGAGGAGTTCACCGAGGCGCGTGGCGGCCGGGGCGAGGGAGAAGGCCGGGTCCGGGGCGCCCTTGGGGCGGCCCAGGTGCGAGGCGACGACCACGCGGGCGCCCGCGTCGGCGAGAGCCTTGACGGTGGGCAGCACGGCGCGGATGCGGCCGTCGTCGGTGATGGTGGTGCCGTCCAGCGGCACGTTCAGGTCGGCGCGGACGAAGATCCGCTTGCCCGCCACTCCTTCGGCGAGGAGTTCGTCGATCGTCTTCATGCAGGGACTCCTGAAAGAGCTCGTGATCGCTCGAAAGCGCTCGTGATCGAACAGCTCTGATCTGTACGTGAATCAGGGCTCGGACAGCGCGACCGTGCGCTGCCCGAGCCCTGCTCTCACATCGTGGTGCCTGGTCTATTCGATCAGAGCTGGTTACCGACGAAGACCGTCAGGTCGACGAGGCGGTTGGAGTAGCCCCACTCGTTGTCGTACCAGCCGATGACCTTCACGTTCTTGCCCTCCTGGACCATGGTCAGGGAGGAGTCGAAGGTGCAGGACGCCGGGGCGTTGACGATGTCGGAGGAGACGATCGGGTCCTCGGTGTACTCGAGGATGCCCTTCAGCTCGCCCTCGGCGGCCTTCTGGAAGGCGGCGTTGACCTCTTCCTTGGTGACCTCGCGGCCGAGTTCCAGGACGAGGTCGGTGACCGAGCCGGTGGGGACCGGGACGCGCATCGCGATGCCGTCCAGTTTGCCCTTGAGCTGCGGCAGGACCAGCGCGGTGGCCTTGGCGGCACCGGTCGTGGTCGGAATGATGTTCTCGGCGGCGGCACGCGCGCGACGCAGGTCCTTGTGCGGGAAGTCCAGGATGCGCTGGTCGTTGGTGTACGCGTGCACCGTCGTCATCAGGCCCTTGACGATGCCGAAGTTCTCGTCGAGGACCTTCGCCATGGGCGCCACACAGTTGGTGGTGCAGGAGGCGTTGGAGATGACGTGGTGGTTGGCCGCGTCGTACGTGTCCTGGTTGACGCCCATCACGATGGTGACGTCCTCGTCCTTGGCCGGAGCCGAGATGAGGACCTTCTTGGCGCCGCCCGCGATGTGCTTCTCGGCGTCGGCCTTCTTGGTGAAGATGCCGGTCGACTCGATGACGATGTCGACGCCCAGCTCGCCCCACGGGATGTCCGCGGGGTTGCGCTCGGCGAGGACCTTGATGGTCTTGTCGCCGACGGTGATGGTGTCCTCGGTGTGCGAGACCTCCTGCTTGAGGCGGCCCAGGATGGTGTCGTACTTCAGCAGGTGAGCGGTGGTCGCGGTGTCACCCAGGTCGTTGACAGCCACGATCTCGATGTCTGCACCCTGCTCCAGGAGCGCGCGGAAGTAGTTACGCCCGATGCGGCCGAAGCCGTTGATGCCTACGCGGATCGTCACGAACCGATCTCCTCGTTGGTACGCCGGCCATGAGGTGCCGGCGAGCTCTGTTTGGGATGTCCCCGACCGCCTCCGACCCTACCTCCCTGAGGCCCAGGTGGTGACATCCAGATGCCCCATACACGGCAGGGCGGTCCGTACCGGCCAGTAGGGGTACGGACCGCCCGCCACCGAGAGCAAGATCACTCGATTTCGCTACCCGGCGTGGTGCCTGTTGACCGAGAGTTCCCTGGTCCCGGGAGGTCACACGTCGAGGGACGGAGGGTCACACGTCGAGGGAGGCGAGTGCCTTCCTCATCAGTGCCGCGCGGTCGGCCGCGGTGACGACGTGCTCCAGGCCGAAGCCCAGCAGCACGGTGTCGTCCGTGGTGACCGCGCCGTACGTCTGGAACAGGGCCCCGGTGCGGGCCCAGCCCTTGAGGACGGCCGGGCTGCCCGCGGGCGGTCCGGACGCCTCCCAGGCGCCGAGCGAGGTCTCGAAGCCCTCGGTCTCCTTCGCCGTGCCTCCGACGACGAGCGAGGCCTCGTCGGCGAGGACGCCGTAGCCGCCGGTGCCCGGGTCGGTGACATAGCTGATCGAGAGCTCGACCGACTTGCCGGCGTACGCGCTCAGGTCGAAGGTCACCTGCTGCCAGCCGCCGGAGGAGCCGGTGATGCTGTGCCACTGCCCGGTGCTGCCGGTCGCGGTGCAGCCGCTGTCCGACTGGGTCAGGTAGTGCTTCAGCCAGGGGTGCTCGCGGACGTAGAAGCCGCCCTCGCACTCCGTCGGCACGGTGGCCTTGGTGGCGCCGCCCTTCTCGGGCAGGGTCGTCCAGTCGTCGGCGCCCGTGGTGTGGGCCTCGACCAGGACGTTGTCGTAGCCGGACTCGGTGTTCCACATCAGCTGGGTGCGCAGGGTCGGCTGGTCGGCCGCGGTGACACCCGTGAGGTCCACGGTGCGGGTGAGGCGCTTGTAGGCGTCGTCGGTGTGGACGGCGGCGGCCATCGAGGAGCCCGCGTACGGGCCGTACGGGTTGACCGCCCCGGCGAACTGTCCGGCGCCCTTGCTCGCGAACCGCGGGTACTGCTCGGCCGGCAGTTCGTCGGAGGTGACGTTGTACCGGCCCGCCTTGTCCAGCGGGTTGCCGGGCGCGTCGGCGAGCGGGCCCGTGAAGCCGCTGAGCTCTCCGGAGCCGGTGAAGCCGGTGGCTCCGGCGGCCGTGGTGCGGCTGTAGGCGCCCAGGTAGTACTGGCTGAAGTCGTTGGACAGGGCGCCACCGCCGAGGTCGACGCTGCCGCCGGCCTGCTCACCGGCCTCGATCAGCCTGCCGCCCGCGTTGAGGAAGGCGCGCAGTTGCAGCTGGGTGGCGTTGCCGGGGACGCTCGCGCCCGTGTAGTGGACGACGGTGTCGAAGTGGCTCAGCACGCCGAGCGCGTCGGGTGCGCCCTGCCGGGCGACGTCCCAGACGACCGCCTTGCGGCCGTTGGCCTTGAGCGCGTCGACGTACTTCTGCGCCTGTGTGGCGGTCGCGCCCTCCTCGGCGACGACGAGGGTGTTCGCCCGGGGCCGCTCGGCGACGGAGTAGGCGAAGCGCTCGCTGGAGACCTTCTTGCCGTTCCTCGTCTTCGCGGTGAACCACACCTCGACCCGGTCGCCGGGATCGGCGTCCTTGACCTTGGCCCGGTACTCGTCGAAGTAGAGGTTGTCCTCACCGCCGTAGGTCTCGCCGCCCTTCCAGGGCCGGAGCGCCATGTCCTCGGTGCGGCCGCCGTTGACGCGGTACCTCAGTTCCTTGTCGCGCAGCGACTTCCGCGCGACGACGGAGACCTCCTGGTCACCGCCGCGGGCGTACGACGTCGGGAACGCGGCCGGGGTGAAGTCGGCGGCGCTCAGTCCCACGGACGAGGACGGCCGGTCGGGGTGGGACGCGGACTCGGCGACGGAGAGCGCGAACGGGATGTTCCTGGCGAACTCCTGCTGGATCAGCTTCTCGTCGTCCGGGAAGGTGAAGACCGACCGGCAGTCGGCCGCCTTCCACTCGTCGTTCGGGTCGGCGTTCGAGGCCGACTGACAGGTCGACATCTCGGGGGTGAACATCGCGATGCCGTTGACGTTGGCCGCGTGGCCGTCCGCCTCGCCGTTGGTGGTGTACAGCTCGGAGGAGAGCTGCGGGTGGTAACCCGGGATCGCGGAGTTCTCGGGCGTGCCGGCGAGCGCCTCGTACAGGGCGTCGTCCGGGGTCGGCGTGGCCACCTGCCAGCCGACTCCGTACAGCAGCAGTTCGGCGGCGGAGTGGTAGTTGATGCCGTACGTGAAGCCGATCCGCTTCTCGAAGGCGTGCAGGGCCTGGGTCTCCGGCTCGGAGGCCGGGCCCGGGCCGCGGTAGGTCTCGCTGGTGGCGTTGGGGGACGAGCCCTCGTCGTCGTAGCCCCACTTGTAGGAGAAGTTGCGGTTGAGGTCGACGCCGTCGCCGGTGCCGATGACGCCGTCACCGTTCATGTCGCGCAGGTTCTTGCGCCACATGCGGTTGTCGTCGTCGGCGAAGGTGTAGTCGTAGCCGTCCGGGTTGGCCGAGAGGACGAACCACAGTTCGGTGGAGTCGACGATCTTCTTGATCCGCCGGTCCTTCTTGTAGTTGTCCAGGTAGTGGTGCATCAGCCGCCGGGTCATCTCCGGCGTGATCCACTCGCGCGCATGCTGGTTGGACATGTAGAGGACGGACGGCTTGGAGCCGTCCTTCGCCTTCTTCGCGCCCCGGGTGAGCTTCAACGCAAGGATGTCCTGGCCCTTGACGGTCTTGCCGATGGAGACGACCTTGGTGAGGCCGGGGTTGTCCTGAGCGGCCGCGAGGATCTCCTCCTTCAGGCCGCCCTTGCCGCTGTAGGGGCGGAACACGCCTTCGGCGGCGTTCCCGACGCGGGCCTTGGCCCTGCTGGAGAGGTCGTGCTCGGTGAGGTCGACGCCCTGCTGCTCCAGCTTCTTCGCCTGCCGGTCGGTCAGGTAGACCTCGACGGTGGCGGTGCCTTTGGCGGGTACCCGCTCGCTGAGTTCGTGGCCGTCCTGGCCGGCGGCGAGCAGCAGGGGTACCTGCTGCCGGGTGACGTCGGCGCGGAAGACCTTGACTTCGTCCGGGTCGGACGGGGCTGTGCTGTCCGGTTGTGCCTGGGCGATGGGTGCGATGCTCGCTCCGCCGATCAGGAGCGCGCCGACAGCGAGGATCGATCTCGCTCTTCGTCTCATGAACCCCCCTAGCCTGGGTCCGCCACAGCAGCGAACAGATGCCAGGCTCATGACAGTCCATGATCGAGTCAAGAGCGCCCGAACGACACGCAAAAGCCGGCGCCGATCACCCAAGTGGGCGTCGACCCCGGCTTTTTGACGGGCCGTGGGATCAGCCCACGAGGTTGTCGGCGAGCTCCTCGTCGGCGAGGTTGGCCTCCGTGCCCGGGATGCCGAGGTCGGAGGCGCGCTTGTCGGCCATGGCGAGCAGGCGGCGGATCCGGCCGGCGACGGCGTCCTTGGTCAGCGGCGGGTCGGCGAGCGCGCCCAGCTCCTCCAGGGAGGCCTGCTTGTGCTCCATGCGCAGCCGGCCGGCGGCGGCGAGGTGCTCGGGGACGTCGTCGGCGAGGATCTCCAGGGCGCGCTGGACGCGGGCACCGGCGGCGACGGCCGCGCGGGCCGAACGCCGCAGGTTGGCGTCGTCGAAGTTGGCAAGCCGGTTCGCCGTGGCGCGCACCTCGCGGCGCATCCGGCGCTCCTCCCAGGCCAGCACCGACTCGTGGGCACCGAGGCGGGTGAGCAGGGCCCCGATCGCGTCGCCGTCGCGGACGACGACCCGGTCCACGCCGCGCACCTCGCGGGCCTTGGCGGCGATCGACAGGCGGCGGGCCGCGCCCACCAGGGCGAGCGCGGCCTCGGGGCCCGGGCAGGTCACCTCGAGGGAGGAGGAGCGGCCGGGCTCGGTGAGCGAGCCGTGCGCCAGGAAGGCTCCGCGCCAGGCGGCCTCGGCGTCGCAGGTGGCCCCCGAGACCACCTGCGGGGGCAGGCCGCGGATCGGGCGGCCCCGCCCGTCGACCAGGCCGGTCTGGCGGGCCAGCTGATCACCACCCGCGACGACCCGCACCACGTAGCGCGAGCCGCGGCGCAGTCCGCCCGGTGCCATCACGATCAGCTCGGAGCTGTGTCCGAAGATCTCCAGGATGTCCCGCTTGAGGCGGCGGGCCGCCATGGCGGTGTCCAGCTCCGCCTCGATCACGATCCGACCGCTCACCAGGTGGAGGCCGCCGGCGAACCGCAGGATGGCGGAGACCTCCGCCTTTCTGCAGCAGGTCCGGGTGACGGGGAGCCGGGAGATCTCGTCCTTCACCGCTGCCGTCATCGCCATGGGCCGATCCTTCCATGCATCCGAAAAATACGGTCGTACGCGGCGGCCAACAGCTCCGGGTCGTGCCTCGGGGTGCCGTCGGGCCGGGCCACCGGCGCCAGCTCGACCGCGGCCCCGAACCGCTTGGCGGCATCGGTCAGGGAGTCACGGTCGGGCACGGCGGCCTCGTCGGCCAGCACCACGTCCAGGGCGAGTTTAGGGGCGTGTCGTCCCAAAACCTCCAAATGACGCTGCGGGGAGAAGCCCTCGGTTTCTCCGGGCTGCGGGGCGAGGTTCAGGGAGAGTACCCGGCGGGCCTTGGTCTGCGTGAGCGCGTCCAGCAGCTCGGGCACCAGCAGGTGCGGGATGACCGAGGAGAACCAGGAGCCGGGTCCCAGCACCACCCAGTCCGCGTCCAGGACGGCGTCGACCGCCTCGGGCACGGCCGGCGGGTCGTTCGGCACCAGGTGCACGGACTGCACCTCGCCCGGGGTGAGGGCGACGGTGGCCTGGCCGCGGACGGTGTCGACCTCGTCCGGGCGGTCCGGGTCGTGGCCCTTGACCAGGGCCTGGAGCTCCAGCGGCACGGCGGACATGGGCAGCACGCGCCCCTGGGCGCCCAGCAGGCGTCCGACCAGGTCGAGGGCCTGGACGTGGTCGCCGAGCTGCTCCCACAGGGCGACGATCAGCAGGTTGCCCACCGCGTGCTCGTGCAGGGCGCCCTGGGACTGGAAGCGGTGCTGGATGACGCGGGCCCAGGTCTGGCCCCAGTCGTCGTCGCCGCACAGCGCGGCCAGTGCCTTGCGCAGGTCGCCGGGCGGCAGCACGCCCAGCTCGTCACGGAGCCGGCCGCTGGAGCCGCCGTCGTCGGCCACGGTGACGACGGCGGTGAGGTCGCCGGTGATCCGGCGCAGCGCGGCGAGCGAGGCGGACAGGCCCATGCCGCCGCCGAGGGCGACGACCTTGGGCTGGGCGCCCCGGCGGCGCGGTCTGCCGCCCCGGGCCTCGGCGGGCCGGCTGCCCTTGCCTGAGGTGTTGCCCTCGGGCATCACCCGGCGCAGCCGGCTCAGCCGGGGAGTACGTCGTGTCATTCGCGTCCCATGTCCCGGTGGACGACCACCGTCTCCACGCCCTCGGCCGCGAGCCGGGCCGCCAGCTTCTCCGACATGGCGACCGAGCGGTGCTTGCCACCCGTGCAGCCCACGGCGATGGTCACGTAGCGCTTGCCCTCACGGCGGTAGCCGGTGGCGACGAGCTGGAGGAGCTCCGTGTAGCGGTCGAGGAACTCCTTGGCGCCGGGCTGGTTGAAGACGTACCCGGAGACCTCCTCGTTGAGGCCCGTGAAGGGGCGCAGCTCCGGGACCCAGTGCGGGTTCGGCAGGAAGCGGCAGTCGACGACCAGGTCGGCGTCGACCGGCAGGCCGTACTTGTAGCCGAAGGACATGACCGTGGCCCGCAGCTCCGGCTCCTCCTCGCCGGCGAACTGGGCGTCCATCTTGGCGCGCAGCTCGTGCACGTTCAGGCTGGAGGTGTCGATCACCAGGTCGGCGTCGCCGCGCAGCTCCCGCAGGAGCTCGCGCTCGGCGGCGATGCCGTCGACGATGCGGCCGTCGCCCTGGAGGGGGTGCGGGCGGCGCACCGACTCGAAGCGGCGCACCAGGGCCTCGTCGGAGGACTCCAGGAAGACGATCCTCCGGGTGACGTTCTTCGCTTCCAGGTCGGCGAGGGACTCGCGGAGGTTGTCGAAGAAGCGGCGGCCTCGGACGTCGACGACGACGGCGATGCGGGCCACGTTGCCCTGGGAGCGGGCGCCGAGCTCCACCATGGTGGGGATCAGCGCGGGCGGCAGGTTGTCGACGACGAACCAGCCGAGGTCCTCCAGGCACTTCGCGGCCGTCGAGCGGCCCGCCCCGGACATGCCGGAGATGATCACCAGCTCGGGGATGGCCGCGTCCGGGACCGTGGCCTTCTCATTGGGCGTGCCCGTACTCACCTGTGCTCCGTCTCCGGCTTGCTCTGTGCGGCCGTCTTGCTCGTTCACATTCATGTCTCCTGCCCCCGTCGTTCGTCCGGGGCTCCTGTCCTCACGGGTTCCCCACTGGAACCCATCGTGCCGGGTTCCTCTTCCATGATCTCCCCAGTCGCCGTGTTGACGGCGGGTGCGGCCGGAGCCGCCTGGGCGAGGGCCGCCGCGATCGTCTCGGCGGTCTTGCGGCCTATGCCGGGGACCTCGCAGATCTGGTCGATGGTGGCGGATCGCAGTTTCTTCAACGAACCGAAGTGCTTCAGAAGTGCCTGCTTGCGGGTGTCCCCGAGGCCCGGGACGTCGTCCAGGGGGCTGGACCGGAAGCGCTTGGACCGCTTGGTGCGCTGGTAGGTGATCGCGAAACGGTGGGCCTCGTCACGGACGCGCTGGAGCAGGTACAGGCCCTCGCTGGTGCGGGGCAGGACCACCGGGTCGTCGTCGCCGGGCAGCCAGACCTCCTCCAGGCGCTTGGCGAGGCCGCACACGGCGATGTCGTCGATGCCGAGGTCGTCCAGGGCCCGGCGGGCGGCCGCGACCTGGGGTGCGCCGCCGTCGACGACCACGAGCTGGGGCGGGTAGGCGAACTTCTTGGGGCGGCCGTCGTCCTCGGTGAGGGTGTTCGTGGGGCCGGCGAGGTCCGTGCCGGTGAGGGGGCTCTCGCCGTTTCCGGGGGTGGTCTCGGCGTTCTCGCCGTCCGTCCACTCGCCCGTCTTCTCCTTCTCGGCGAGATAGCGCCGGAAGCGCCGGGTGATCACCTCGTGCATGGAGCGGACGTCGTCCTGACCGGCGAAGCCCTTGATCTGGAAGCGGCGGTACTCGCTCTTGCGGGCGAGGCCGTCCTCGAAGACGACCATGGAGGCCACGACGTCGTCGCCCTGGAGGTGGGAGATGTCGTAGCACTCGATCCGGAGCGGGGCGCTGTCCAGGTCGAGCGCGTCGGCGATCTCCTCCAGGGCGCGCGAGCGCGTGGTCAGGTCGGAGGCGCGCTTGGTCTTGTGCAGCACGAGCGCCTGCTGCGCGTTGCGCTGCACCGTCTCCATGAGGGCCTTCTTGTCGCCGCGCTGCGGGACGCGCAGGGAGACTCCGGAGCCGCGCCGCCCGGCGAGCCACTCCTGGACGGGCTCCACGGGGTCGGGCAGGGCGGGGACCAGGACCTCCTTGGGGACGGCGTCGCCGGTCTCCTCGCCGTACAGCTGCTGGAGCGCGTGTTCCACGAGGGCGCCGGTGGTGATCTCCTCCACCTTGTCGGTGACCCAGCCGCGCTGGCCGCGGACCCGCCCGCCGCGTACGTGGAAGATCTGGACGGCCGCCTCCAGCTCGTCCTCGGCGACCGCGATCAGGTCGGCGTCGGTCGCGTCGGCCAGCACGACCGCGTTCTTCTCCATGGCCTTCTTCAGGGCCTCTATGTCGTCGCGCAGCCGAGCCGCGCGCTCGTACTCCATCTCCTCGGCCGCCTCGCCCATCTGCTTCTCCAGGCGGCGGATGTACGTGTTCGTCCGGCCGGTCATGAAGTCGCAGAACTCGTCGGCCAGTTCGCGGTGCTCCTCCGCGGAGACCCGGTCCACGCAAGGGGCCGAGCACTTGCCGATGTACCCGAGGAGGCAGGGGCGGCCGGTGCGGGCGGCGTTCTTGAAGACGCCGGCCGAGCACGTGCGCACGGGGAAGACGCGCAGCAGCAGGTCGACGGTGTCCCGGATCGCCCAGGCGTGCGCGTACGGACCGAAGTACCGGACGCCCTTCTTCTTGTGACCGCGCATCACCTGAACGCGCGGGTACTCCTCGTTCATCGTCACCGCGAGGTACGGGTAGCTCTTGTCGTCGCGGTACTTGACGTTGAACCGGGGGTCGTACTCCTTGATCCACGAGTACTCCAGCTGGAGCGCCTCGACCTCCGTGGACACCACCGTCCACTCCACGGACGCGGCCGTGGTGACCATGGAGCGAGTGCGGGGGTGCAGGCCCGCCAGGTCCTGGAAGTAGTTCGCCAGGCGCTGGCGCAGGCTCTTCGCCTTCCCGACGTAGATCACCCGGCGGTGCTCGTCGCGGAACCTGTAGACCCCCGGTGAGTCGGGGATCTCACCCGGTTTGGGGCGGTAGCTGGAGGGGTCGGCCATGTCTCACACCCTACTGGCGAGCACCGACAGTCCGGCGGGGCCGCGGGACACGATCACGGGCCCCGTGGCGCGGCAGTTTCCAACGGCATGCCCCGCCTCGGGGTTACGGCCCGCCGGGAGCGGGAATGTGGCTCACCCACGGGACACGGCGACGTCCGGCGGACAGAGCCCGTCCCGGTGCAGGCACAGGTTGTCGGTGCGGACCGCCGTTCCCGGTGCGGAACGGGCGGGCCACGGGTCGGAGGGCTGCGCGGATGAAGCGGATGCGGATCGAGAAAACCCGGCGGACGGCCCGTGCCCGCCGGTACACGGACGAGCCGTTGGCGCTGCGCGACGCCCTGGACCCGCGCGATCCCGACATCGCGCGGGCCAAGCGTCTGGCCCTCCGGGACCAGGGCGGAAACGACCCCTCCTAGAAGCTCACCGGTCTGCCGCGAAACGCCCGGGGTGCCCGCCCCGGGCGTTTCGCATGCCCGGGCGGCCCGGCCGGGAGTACGTCACTGTCCGGCATCAGGTGTTGTCGGGATCAGGTCAACACGCTTCAATGCGGGGGAACTCGGGGCGCTGAACGACGGCGTACGGATGTGAAGGCCTGCCCTGCGCCGCTGGGACCGCCCCGCGTGAACGGTCTGACCAGCCGTTGCCGACTCAGAGAAGAGGCCCCTGCATGCCGCTCGCCCCCCAGCACGCGGACGTCGCCACCACGGAACTGGACTCGGCCCTGCGAGGTGGCCCCTTCCACGTCGCCCTGCGTGCCGCGATAGCCGCCCGCGGGCTGCCACTGCAACGCGTGCAGCACCATCTGTCCCGCCACGGCGTGAAGGTCGGCGTCACCAGCCTGAGTTACTGGCAGCAGGGCGCCAGGCGCCCGCAGCGCCCCGAGTCGCTGCGGGCCGTACGGGCGCTGGAGGAGATCCTGGAGCTGCCCGAGGAGTCGCTGCTCCGGCTGCTCGCCGAGTCCGGCGAGAGCCCGTCCGGGCAGCGGTCGTCGGCCCGGTCCTACCGCTCCCTCGTCGAGGCCTCGGGGGTCCTGGACCAGCTGCTGGCCGAGCTGGACTGCCCGCCGGACGGCGGCCTGCACACCCTCGGGCACCACGAGCGGCTCCGGATCGGCGCACGGCGCGAGCTGGCCGAGCGCGAGTCGCACCACATCGTGCGCGCCCACCGGGACGGCGTCGACCGCTTCGTGGCCGTCCACCACGGCGACCGCGGAGCCGTGCCGGAGCGCATGCGGGTGCACTCCCTGGAGAACTGCCGGACGGGACGTGTCCGTTGGCACGACGACACCGGTCTGCTCGCGGCCGAGCTGCTCTTCGACACCCGTCTGCGGGCCGGGGACACGTTCCTGTTCCGCTTCGGGGTCGAGGACGGCACGGCGGGCGTGTCACGCGAGTACGTCCGCGGCTTCGACTCCCCCGGCGGCCAGTACGCGCTCCAGGTGTGCTTCGACGCGGCCGCCGTCCCGCTGCGCTGCCACCGGTTCGCCCAGCAGACGACGGCGGCCCCGCGCACGGGGTGCCACGAGCTGCCGCTGAGCGGGCGGCATCGGTCGGTGCACCTGGTCGAGCCGCGGGTGCGGGCCGGGTTCGTGGGGATCGGCTGGGACTGGGAGTAGCCGGCCGGGGCCGGGGTCGGCATCTGTGCCCCCTCCCCGGGTCTCCCTCACCCCCGGGGGGTCTCCCTCCCCCCGGGTCTCCCCACGGTCACCTCAGGGTCTCCCCCGGCCCCGGGGGATCTGCCGGACGTAAACGCTTGCGCAAACGTTTACGTCCGGTCGGGGATGCGGTACGTTCCTCGCCGGGAAGCGAGGAAGGGAACGCCATGGCGACCATGGCCGACGTCGCACGGAGCGCCGGTGTCTCGGTGGCCACCGTGTCGCACGTGCTGAACGGCACACGGCCGGTGCTGCCGCACACCCGCCAGGCGGTCCTGGACGCCGTGGAGGAGCTCGGCTACACCACGAACACGCTGGCCCGTTCCCTGGTGACGTCCCGCACCCGCTCCATCGGGCTGGCGGTGTCGGCCATCAGCAACCCGTACTTCACGGAGATCCTCCAGGGCGTCGAGGCCGCCGCGCTGGAGGCCGGCTACAGCCTGCTCATCGCCGATCCGCACGACGACCCGGAGCACGAACGCAAGGTCGTCCAGCTGCTGCACGAGCGCCGGGTGGACGGCATGATCGTGGCGCCCTCCGCGGAACCGCGCGGGCTGCTCGCCTACCTGGGGCGGCACGACGTGCCCGCCGTGTTCCTCGACCGGCTCGTGGGCACCCCGGAGACGGACGGCGGCCCGCGCTTCGACCAGGTCTGCGCCGACAACACCGAACCGACGTCCCGGCTGGTCACCCACCTCGCGGGGCTCGGCCACCGGCGGATCGGGCTGGTGGCGGGGCTGCCCGGGCTCAGCACCACGAGTGAGCGGATCACCGGATACCGGAGCGGCCTCGCCTTCGCGGGGCTCCCCTACGAGGAGCGGCTCCTGGTGCACGGCGACTCGGAGTCGGCCGGCGCCGAACAGGCCACCGCCGCCCTGCTGTCCCTCGCCGTGCCGCCGACCGCGCTGGTCACCGGCAACAACGCGATGACCATCGGCGTGCTGCGTGCCCTGCGCTCCCACGGCCTCTCCGTGCCCGGCGACATCGCGCTGTGCTGCTTCGACGACTTCGCCTGGGCGGACCTCTTCTCGCCCCGGCTCACCGCGATCGGGCAGCCCAGCAAGGAGATCGGCGCCCGGGCCGTACGCGTGCTCCTGGAGCGCCTCGCCGAGCCGGACCGGCCCGCGCGGACCGTGCGGCTGCCCTGCACCTTCGTCCACCGCACCTCGTGCGGCTGCCCCGAACCCTCCGAGGAAGGAACCCTGTCGTGATCGTCGTCGCCGGTGAGGCACTGATCGACCTGGTACCGCGGGGCACGGGGGCCCTGGCGGCGCTCCAGCCGGCGCTCGGCGGCGGCCCCTACAACACGGCGGTGGCGCTGGGCCGCCTCGGCTCCCCCGCCGCCTTCTGCTCCCGGGTGTCCCACGACGCCTTCGGGGAGGCTCTGCTGGACCGGCTGCGCGGGACCGGAGTGGACGTGTCGTCGGTGCAGCGGGGCTCCGAGCCCACGACACTCGCCGTCGCCACGGTCGGCGAGGACGGCTCGGCGGCGTACTCCTTCTACGTCGACGGGACGGCGGACCGGGAGTTCACGGCGCCCTCCGCGCTGCCGCCCGGAACCCGGGCGGTCTCCTTCGGCACCTGTTCGCTGGTGCTGGAACCGGGGGCGAGCGCGTATGAGGAGCTGATGCGCACGGCGGCCGGGCAGGGCGTGTTCACCGCGCTCGACCCGAACATCAGGGCCGGGCTGATCCCGGACGCGGACGCCTATCGGGCGCGGTTCAAGAGCTGGCTGCCGTCGGTGTCGCTGCTGAAGCTGTCGGCGGAGGACGCCGAGTGGCTCGGCGGCACGCCGCAGGAGTGGCTGGCGGCCGGCCCGGCGGCGGTCGTGATCACCCGGGGCGGTGAGGGCCTGACCGCCTACACCGCCGACGGCGGTGAGTACACCGTGCCGGGCGAGCGGGTGGAGGTCGTGGACACGATCGGGGCCGGTGACACCGTCAACGCCGCGCTGCTGCACGGGCTGGCCGTGCGGGACGCTCTCAGCCGGCAGGCCCTGGCCGCGCTGGGGTCCGACGGCTGGCCGGAACTGCTGGGCTTCGCGGCCCGAGCGGCGGCGATCACCTGCTCCCGGGCGGGCGCGGAACCTCCGTACGCCCACGAGCTGGACGGCTGACGCGAGCCGGGTCCGGGCAATGGTCCGCCCTGGCCCGCGTCGCTCAGCCCGTCTCGCCCACCGCCCTCAGCGCGCCGGGGCGGCGGCCGTCGAGGCGGTCCAGGGCGGCGGCCGTGGCCTCGTCCGCCGGCAGGTGGACGACGACGGTCTGTCCCTCGTCGGGCAGCGAGAGCGTCTCGTGGAGCAGCCTCAGCGAGCCGGCCTCCGGGTGTTCGAGATGCTGGGTGCCCGTCCGCCGCGGCGTCAGGGCCAGGTCGGCGAAGCGGTCGGCGAAGTCCGCCCCCGCTGTCACCGTCAGCTCGTCGGCCAGCTCGGCGAGGTAGGGGTCGCGCAGGGGGACTCCGTGCCGGAGCCGGGCGACGAGGTCGTCGGCCACCCGGTCCCAGTCGCGGTAGGCGTCTCGGGCCCGTGCGTCGGTGAACAGGTACCGGAGCAGGTTGGGCCGCTCGTCGTCGAGCAGGCCGACGGGACCGACCAGCCGTTCGTAGCCGGCCGTGTGCGCGAGGACGTCGCCGATCCAGTTGACCACCACGGCCGGGGCCGGCTCCAGGCGGTCCAGTACGGCCCGTACGGTGGGGCGCGCCGTGTGGCTGAGGGACGGGGCCGCAGCGCAGATCAGCGGATCGCCGCCGTCCGCTTCCTTGGTCAGGCGGCGCAGCAGCACCCGGTCGGTCAGGGACAGGTTCAGGGCGTCGGCCAGGGCACCGAGCACCTGGGCGGACGGGTTGCGGTCGCGGCCCTGTTCCAGCCGGGTGAGGTACTCGACGCTGATGCCGGCGAGCGTGGCCAGTTCGGAGCGCCGCAGCCCCGGGGTGCGGCGCCGTGCTCCGGTGGGCAGGCCCACTTCGGCGGGGCTGACGGCTTCACGCCAGGTGCGCAGGAACGTGCCCAACTCGTTGTCGCTCACCCGGCGAACGTACATCGGGCGCGGACACGGATCGTGGCCCTGCCACTACCAGGCTCCGGCCGGTCTCCCTCACGGGCCGCGCGGGCCTCAGGGTGGAGGGCATGACGAATGACACCGCCACCGCCGCTTCCGCCACCGCCCTGCCGCTGGCCCCGGGCGAGTGGGCCCTCGACCCGTTCCACTCCTCCGTGAACTTCACCGTCCGCCACCTGGGCATCGCCAAGGTGCGGGGGCGCTTCGAGCGGCTGGAGGCAGAACTGTTCGTCGGGGAACGGATCGAGGACGTGCGGATCTCCGCGACCGTCGACCTGGCCTCGATCGACACCGGCAACGCCGACCGGGACGCGCATGTGCTCGCCCCCGACCTGCTCGACGTGGCGAAGCGCCCGACGATGACGTACCGCTCGACGCGGGTGTCGGGCGCGGGTGAGGACTGGACGATGGAGGGCGAGCTCACGATCGGCGAGGTCACCCGGCCGGTGACGCTCGCCGTGGAGTTCGGCGGGCTGGTCGAGGTGCCCATGGACGGCAGCCGGCACGCCGGGTTCGAGGCGACGGGCGAGATCCGCCGCAGCGAGTTCGGGCTCGACTTCGCCCCGGGTCTGCTCGGCGAAGTGGTGAAGATCCAGCTCGACATGCAGTTCGTGGAGCCTAAGAACGGCTGACGGACACACGCCGACGCGCCGGGTCCCCCAGGTGGTCACCTGGGGGACCCGGCGCGTCGCCGGTGCTCTCAGCCCTTGGCCGCCCGCGTCGTCTTCTTCGCGGCCGTCTTCGTGGTCTTGGCCGCCGCCTTCTTGCCGGCGGTGCTGTTGACCGTAGTGCCGGCGGTCTTCTGTGCCGGGACGGTCTTCTTCGCCGTCCTCTTGCGCGGGGCCTTCACCGAGGACGCGTCGCTGACCCGGTCGGCGCCGAGGACCTCGCGCAGGAACTTGCCGGTGTGGCTGGCCGGGACCCCCGCCACCTGCTCGGGTGTGCCCTCGGCGACGACCAGACCGCCGCCGGCACCGCCCTCGGGGCCCATGTCGACGATCCAGTCGGCGGTCTTGATCACGTCGAGGTTGTGCTCGATGACGATGACCGTGTTGCCCTTGTCGACCAGTCCGGACAGGACCGTCAGCAGCTTGCTGATGTCCTCGAAGTGCAGACCGGTGGTCGGCTCGTCCAGGACGTAGACCGTGCGGCCGGTGGAGCGGCGCTGGAGTTCGCTGGCGAGCTTGACGCGCTGGGCCTCGCCGCCGGACAGGGTGGTCGCGGACTGGCCGAGCCGGACGTAGCCGAGGCCGACGTCCTTCAGGGTCTTCATGTGGCGGGAGATCGAGGGAACGGCCTCGAAGAAGTCGGTGGCCTCCTCGATCGGCATGTTGAGGACGTCGGCGATGGACTTGCCCTTGTAGTGGACCTCCAGGGTCTCCCGGTTGTACCGGGCGCCGTGGCAGACCTCGCACGGGACGTAGACGTCCGGGAGGAAGTTCATCTCGATCTTGATGGTGCCGTCGCCCGAGCAGTTCTCGCAGCGGCCGCCCTTGACGTTGAAGGAGAAGCGGCCGGGCAGGTAGCCGCGGACCTTCGCCTCGGTGGTCTCGGCGAACAGCTTGCGGATGTGGTCGAAGACGCCGGTGTACGTGGCCGGGTTGGAGCGCGGGGTGCGGCCGATGGGCGACTGGTCGACGTGCACGACCTTGTCGACGAGGTCGTCCCCGTCCACGCGCGTGTGCCGTCCGGGCACGCTCCTCGCGCCGTTCAGCTCGCGGGCCAGGTGCGTGTACAGGATGTCGTTGACCAGGGTCGACTTGCCGGAGCCGGAGACACCGGTGACGGCGGTGAAGACGCCCAGCGGGAACGAGACGTCGATGTCCTGGAGGTTGTTCTCCCGGGCACCGTGCACCGTGAGCTGCCGGGACGGGTCCAGCGGGCGCCGGATGTCGGGCAGCGGGATGGCCTTCTTGCCGGACAGGTACTGACCGGTCTGCGACTCGGCGTTGGCGAGCAGCTCCTTCAGGGAGCCGCTGTGCACGACCTTGCCGCCGTGCTCACCGGCGCCGGGGCCGATGTCGACGATCCAGTCGGCGGTCTTGATGGTGTCCTCGTCGTGCTCGACGACGATGAGCGTGTTGCCCATGTCGCGCAGCCGGACCAGGGTCTCGATCAGGCGGTGGTTGTCGCGCTGGTGCAGACCGATGGACGGCTCGTCGAGGACGTACAGGACGCCGACCAGGCCGGATCCGATCTGGGTGGCCAGGCGGATGCGCTGGGCCTCGCCGCCGGAGAGGGTGCCCGCCGCGCGGTTCAGCGAGAGGTAGTCCAGGCCGACGTCGACCAGGAACCGCAGCCGCTCGTTGACCTCCTTCAGGACGCGCTCGGCGATCTTCTTGTCGCGGGCGGTGAGCTTCAGCTCGCCCAGGAAGTCCGCGCAGTCGCTGATGGACATCGCGGAGACCTCCGCGATGGACTTGTCCATGATCGTGACCGCGAGGACGATCGGCTTCAGTCGCGTGCCCTCACAGGTCGGGCAGGGCACCTCGCGCATGTAGCCCTCGAAGCGCTCGCGGCTGGCGTCGCTCTCGGCCTCGCTGTGCCGGCGCTTGACGAAGGGGATGGCACCCTCGAAGGCCGTGGTGTAGCGGCGCTCGCGCCCGTACCGGTTGCGGTAGCGGACCTCGACCTGGGTCTTGTGGCCGTTCAGCAGGGCCTTCTTGGCGCGCTGCGGCAGGCCCGCGAAGGGGATGTCCGTCCGGAAGCCCAGGGCGTCGGCGAGGGCGCCGATGAGGCGGCCGAAGTAGTCCTTGGTGTGGCCGTGCGACCAGGGGTGGATGGCGCCGTCGTCGAGGCTCTTGTCCTCGTCCGGGACGATCAGCTCCGGGTCGACCTCCATGCGCGTGCCGATGCCGGAGCAGTCCGGGCAGGCGCCGAAGGGCGAGTTGAAGGAGAAGGAGCGGGGCTCCAGCTCCTCGAAGGAGAGGTCGTCGTACGGGCAGTACAGGTGCTCCGAGTACATGCGCTCGCGCTCGGGGTCGTCCTCGGGGAGGTCGACGAAGTCGAGCACGACCATGCCGCCGGACAGGCCGAGGGCGGTCTCGACGGAGTCGGTGAGGCGGCGCTTGGCGCCCTCCTTGACCGTGAGGCGGTCGACCACCACCTCGATGGTGTGCTTCTCCTGCTTCTTCAGCGTCGGCGGGTTCGACAGCTGGATGGTCTCGCCGTCCACGCGCGCGCGGGAGTAGCCCTTGGTCTGGAGGTCGGCGAAGAGGTCCACGAACTCGCCCTTGCGCTCGCGCACCAGCGGCGACAGCACCTGGAAGCGGCTGCCCTCGGGCAGCTCCAGGACCTTGTCGACGATGGCCTGGGGCGACTGGCGCGAGATCGGGCGGCCGCACTCGGGGCAGTGCGGCTTGCCGATGCGCGCGAAGAGCAGGCGCAGGTAGTCGTAGACCTCGGTGATGGTGCCGACCGTGGAGCGCGGATTGCGCGAGGTCGACTTCTGGTCGATGGAGACGGCCGGGGAGAGGCCCTCGATGAAGTCGACGTCCGGCTTGTCCATCTGGCCGAGGAACTGCCGGGCGTACGAGGAGAGCGACTCCACGTAGCGCCGCTGCCCCTCGGCGAAGATGGTGTCGAAGGCCAGCGAGGACTTGCCCGACCCCGACAGGCCCGTGAAGACGATGAGCGAGTCGCGCGGGAGGTCGAGCGAGACGTTCTTGAGGTTGTGCTCGCGCGCTCCACGAACGATGAGACGGTCGGCCACGCCGGTCCGCACCTTTCTTGAGAGAAGTGACAGGGGCGGGGCCCCCGTCTTTCTCAGACTAGGGGGAGCCACTGACAACGCCGGTCGGATTCACGGGTTGCCAACAAACCCCGGCTCTCCAGCATGCCCGACGCCACGTCCGACCATATAGCACGCGCATTCGATTTACGGCACTCGTTCACCACCTTCACCCGAAGGTGTGGCGGGGCTAGGGTCAGCACCATGATTGATCACGCGCATGACCTGGAGTCTGTACGTGACGCGACCGAGCGGCTGCTCCTCGCAGTCGGCAAACTGGACAACGCGTCTGTGACGGAGCCGTCACGCCTGCCCGGCTGGACCCGCGGCCATGTCCTGGCCCACCTCGCCCGCAACGCCGACGCCCTCGTGAACGTCCTCGCCGGCCGTCCCATGTACGTCTCCGCCGAGGCCCGGGACAGCGACATCGAGCGGGACGCCCCGCGCCCCCTCGACACCCAGCTCACCGACCTGCGCGAGAGCGCGGCCCGCTTCCAGGAGATCGGGGCCGCTCCGGCGGACTGGTCGCGGACGGTGGAGCTGCGCAACGGCGTCACGGACTCCGCGTCCCGGGTGCCGTTCCGGCGGTGGGTGGAGGTGGAGCTGCACCACGTGGACCTGGGGATCGGGTACGAGCTGGAGGATCTGCCGAAGGACTTCACCGAGCGGGAGATCGGCTTCCTGGCCGACCGGTTCGCCGGGCACCCCGACGTGCCGCACACCCGCGTCACGGACGGCACGCGCGCGTGGAGCACCGGACGGGAGGCGGGGGACGGGACCGAGGTGATCGTCACCGGCTCGCCGGCGGAGCTGCTCGGCTGGCTGGCCGGACGTCGCGACGGGTCCGCGCTGACGGTGGACGGCGGCCCGCTTCCGGCGCTGCCCCCGCTATAGGCTGGCGGACATGACGTACAGCGGCGAGGTGACGGTCGGCGGACCTGCCGACGTGCACGAGCTCAAGGACCTGATGATCACCAAGATCGCGGTGGGTCCGATGAACAACAACGCCTATCTGCTGCGCTGCCGGGCGACGGACGAGCAGTTGCTGATCGACGCCGCGAACGAGGCGCACACCCTGCTGGGCATGATCGGCGACGACGGCATCGCGTCCGTCGTCACGACCCACCGGCACGGCGACCACTGGCAGGCGCTCGCCGAGGTCGTGGCGGCCACCGGTGCCCGCACGTACGCGGGCCGCGAGGACGCCGAGGGCATCCCCGTACGGACCGATGTGCCGGTCGACGACGGGGACACCATCCGGGTGGGGCGCGTGGAACTCACCGCGCGCCATCTGGTCGGGCACACACCCGGCTCGATCGCTCTCGTCTACGACGACCCGCACGGGCATCCCCATGTGTTCACCGGGGACTGTCTCTTCCCGGGCGGTGTGGGCAACACCCACAAGGATCCCAAGGCGTTCGCCAGGCTCATCCACGATGTGGAGACGAAGATCTTCGACGTGCTGCCGGACGAGACGTGGGTCTACCCGGGGCACGGCAACGACACCTCGCTGGGCGCGGAGCGCCCGCAGCTTCCGGAATGGCACGCACGCGGGTGGTGAAGGACTGCGCGGGGCGCGTGCGCGTCGAGCGGTGAGCCGCGCAACGCGCCCCGTGTGAATCGTTCGCACACGCCGGGGTCGCACATGCGCTCCCCTCTCCCCCGGTTGAGCGGTCAACTGGAAGGAGCCCCGCGCAGGATGACGGCTCCTGGGCGGATGGGCCGCCGGCCTGTCGATCCCCGCCCTCGGCCGGCGGCCCCGGCACCTCCCGAACACGGCGGTGCGCCGGGGGTGTTCACATCAATGAAACACCCGTTCCCACCATCCGGACATCTGTTGCCGTGACCTCGACAAACGGGGCCGTGACCTGCCAATCTCCCGCCATGCATCCTGCCCCGCGTGCCCTGCGCCGCGCTGCCCCGGCCGTCGTCCTCCTCGCCGCCGCCGTGAGCTGTGCGCCGCAGCCGGAGGCCTCGGACCGGCCGTCGGCGTCCGGCGCACACACGTGCGAGAAGGGCGAGTTGGCCACCCACGCCTCGGGCAGGCTGACCATCGCCACCGACGAACCCGCCTACGAACCCTGGTTCAAGGACGACGACCCCGCGAACGGCAAGGGGTTCGAGTCGGCGGTCGCGTACGCCGTCGCCCGGCAGCTCGGCTACGGCAAGGACAAGGTCGTCTGGCAGACCGTCCCGTTCAACAAGGCCTTCGCGCCCGGCGAGAAGACCTTCGACTTCGACATCAACCAGGTGTCCGTCAGCGCCGAGCGGAAGAAGGCGGTGGACTTCTCGTCCGGCTACTACGACGTGCGCCAGGCCGTCGTCGCGCTCAAGGGCACCAAGGCCTCGAAGGCCACGAGCATCGCCGGTCTCAAGGGCCTCAAGCTGGGCGCCCAGGTCGGCACCACCAGCCTCGACTACATCGAGGACGTGGTGAAACCGGCCCAGGAGGCCGCCGCCTTCGCCAAGAACGACCAGGCCAAGTCCGCGCTGAAGAACCGCCAGGTCGACGCCATCGTGGTCGACCTGCCGACCGCCTTCTACATCACCGGCGCCGAGGTCACGAACGCGACGATCGTCGGCCAGTTCGAGAACCAGGGCGGCACACCGGAGCAGTTCGGTCTGGTGCTCGACAAGGGCAGCGCCCTCACCTCGTGCGTGACGGGCGCCGTGGACGCGCTCCGGAAGGACGGCACGCTCGCGAAGATCGAGAAGCAGTGGCTGTCGGACGCCGTCGACGCTCCGGTCCTCAAGTGACGGTCACCGAAGAGGAGCCCGGGGCGGACTCCGGCAAGGAAGGCGTGCGCGACGCGTACGCCCCGTCGCAGCGGCGGATCGAGCGCGAGCGGTACAAGCGCGCCCGGGCTCGCCGCGCCACGGCGGTCGCCGCCCTCTCGACCCTCGTCACCGGAGCCGTCCTCTACCTGGTCGTGGTCAACGCCCCGGGCTGGCCGCGCACCAGGGAGACCTTCTTCGACTGGGGGTACGCGCGCGAGGCCTTCCCGAAGGTCCTCGAAGGGCTGTGGCTGAACGTCCGGCTGCTGCTCGTCTGCGGGGCCGCGGTGCTCGTCCTCGGCATGCTGATCGCCGTCGCGCGTACCCTGCGCGGGCCGGTGTTCTTCCCGCTGCGGGCCCTGGCCGCCGCGTACACCGACTTCTTCCGGGGACTCCCGCTGATCATCAACCTGATGATCGTGGTCCTCGGTGTCCCGGCGCTGCGGCTCCAGGGGGTGACCGTCGACCCGGTGCTCCTCGGCGGCACGGCGCTCACCCTCACGTACTCGGCGTACGTCGCCGAGGTGTTCCGGGCCGGGATCGAGTCCGTGCATCCCTCGCAGCGCGCCGCGGCCCGCTCGCTCGGGCTGAGCAACCGGCAGGCCCTGCGGTACGTGGTGCTGCCTCAGGCCGTGCGCCGCCAGGTGCCGCCGCTGCTGAACGACCTGGTGTCGTTGCAGAAGGACACCGGGCTGGTGTCGATCGGCGGGGCGGTGGACGCCGTACGGGCCGCCGACATCATCGTCGGCCGCAGCCTCAACTACACGCCGTACATCGTCGCCGGTCTGGTGTTCGTCGCGCTGACCATCCCGATGACCCGTTTCACGGACTGGGTGACCGCACGGATGGACCGCCGTCGTGCTCAGGGAGGAGCCACATGAGCGAGACGCCCGTGCTGCGGATGGAGTCCGTCCGCAAGACCTTCGGTGGCTCGGTCGTGTTGCGGGACGTCGACCTGGAGGTCGCGCCGCACACGGTCACCGCGCTGATCGGCGCCTCCGGCTCCGGCAAGTCCACGCTGCTGCGATGCGCGAACCTGCTGGAGGAGATCGACGACGGGGCGATCTGGCTGGACGACGAGGAGATCACCGACCCCCGCGTCGACCAGGACACCGTGCGCCGCCGGATCGGCGTGGTGTTCCAGGCGTACAACCTGTTCCCTCACATGACGGTCCTGGAGAACATCACACTCGCTCCGCGCCGGGTGCACGGCGTGCCCCGTGCCGAGGCCGAGGCACGCGCGCGTGAGCTGCTGGAGCGGCTCGGGCTCGGTGGGAAGGCGGGAGAGTACCCGGACCGGCTGAGCGGCGGCCAGCAGCAGCGGGCGGCGATCGTCCGCGCCCTGGCCGTCCGGCCCCGGCTGCTGCTGCTCGACGAGATCACCGCCGCCCTCGACCCCGAGTTGGTGGGCGAGGTCCTCACCGTCGTCCGCGGGCTGAAGGACGAGGGGATGACCATGGTGCTGGCCACGCACGAGATGGGCTTCGCGCGGGAGGTCGCCGACCAGGTCTGCTTCCTGGAGGGCGGTGTGGTGCATGAACGCGGCACGGCCGAGCAGGTCTTCGGGGAGCCGCGCCGGGAGCGCACTCGGCGCTTCCTGCGGCGGGTCGTGGAGGCGGGGCGGCTGTAAGGGGTGACCGCCAGGGCGAGCGGGGCTTACCGGCAGCGGCTCATGTGTCGGCCTTGCCCACGCCCGCCAGCGCGGCGACACGCTCCACGCCGAACACGTACCCCTGCACCCCGCAGCCCGCGATGACCCCGTCGGCGCGCAGCGACACGTAGGAGTGGTGCCGGAACGACTCACGCTTGTGGATGTTGGAGATGTGGACCTCCAACACCGGCATGCCGTCGCAGGTGTTGAGCGCATCCAGGATGGCGACGGAGGTGTGCGAGTAGGCGCCGGGGTTGATGACGATCCCGCAGTGGTTCAGCCGCGCCTCGTGGATCCAGTCGACCAGTTCGCCCTCGTGGTTGGACTGGCGGAAGTCGACCGTACCGCCGTGCGCGGCCGCCGCCTTGGCGCACAAGGCCTCGACGTCGGCGAGGGTGTCGGAGCCGTAGATCTCCGGCTGGCGCTGGCCGAGCAGATTCAGGTTGGGGCCGTTGAGGATCATGATCGGGGCGTTGGCCAGGGTGCGGGGCACGGTTCCTCCGGTCCGTTCGGGGTCGCGCGGCCCGTGGCGGACCGCTGCTCACAGCCGGTCTATCACGGTGATCCCGACGGGGGCACCGTGCGGGTGGACGGCCCGGCCCGGCGCATCACGGTCACGTACTGAGGACCCCCCAAGCCCTCCACGCGCCCCCGTAACCCGCCGTCACCGTGGGTAGTTGACGCGGTATGCACGACGTACGCACCGTGAGGGCACCCTCCATGCCGCGCCTCGCGGCCGCCTCGCTCGCCGGCACGGCCATCGAGTTCTACGACTTCTTCGTCTACGGGACGGCGGCGGCCCTGATCCTGGGGCCGCTGTTCTTCCCGACCTTCTCGCCGGTGGCGGGGACGCTGGCCGCCTTCGCCACCTTCGGCGTGGGCTTCGTGGCACGGCCGCTGGGGTCGGTGCTGTTCGGGCACATCGGGGACCGGCGGGGGCGGCGGCCGGTCCTGGTGGCCTCCCTGCTGCTCACCGGCGCCTCCACGGTCGCGGTGGGCTGTGTGCCGACGTACGGGACGATCGGTGTGGCCGCTCCCCTGCTGCTCCTGGTCCTGCGCTTCCTCCAGGGGCTCGGGCTCGGCGGGGAGTGGGGCGGGGCGGTGCTGCTGACGGTGGAACACGCGCCCGCCGGCCGGCGCGGGCTGTGGTCGAGCTTCCCTCAGGTCGGGCCGGCGCTGGGTTTCCTGCTCGCCAACGGTGTGGTGCTGGGGCTGTCGTCGACGCTGTCCGAGGCGCAGTTCGCGGCGTGGGGGTGGCGCGTGCCGTTCTGGGCGGCGGGGGTGCTGGCCCTCGTCGGGCTGTGGCTGCGCTCCTCGCTCGCCGAGAGCCCTCGCTTCCTCGAGATCGACGACCACGCGCGCGTGCCGCTCGCCGAGGTCCTGCGGGACCACTGGCGCCTGCTCCTGCTGACCGGCGGGGCCCTCGCGATCGGCTACGCGATCTTCTACGCCGTGACGACCTGGTCGCTCGCCTACGGCACGGAAAAGCTCGGCGTGAGCCGCAGCGTCATGCTGACCTGCATCATGGCCGCGGTGGTGGTGAAGGGCGCGCTCACGCCGCTGGCGGCGGTGCTCGGGGATCGCTACGGCCGGCGCCCGCTGTGCCTCGCCGGGTGCGCGGCCGCCGCCCTGTGGATGTTCCCGATGGTCGCGCTCCTCGCCACCGGCGATCCGCTGCCGATGTTCCTCGGCTTCCTCGGGGCGATGCTCTCCTTCATCACGATGTTCGCCGTGATCGCGGCGTATCTGCCCGAGCTGTACGCGCCGCGGGTGCGCTGCACGGGCGCCGCCGTCGGCTACAACCTCGGCGGGGTGATCGGAGGCGCGCTCACCCCGATCGTGGCGACGGCGCTGGCCGAGCAGGGCGGGCGGGTCCCCTGGGGCGTGGCCGCCTATCTGACGGCGATCGCGCTGCTCAGCCTGGGGTGCTTCGCGCTGCTGCCGGAGACCCGCCCGGTTCCGGCGGCGGCGGGGGCGGAGGCGGCTACGGGTTGACGGCCAGCTCCAGATACGCCGCGAACAGCACCAGATGGACCCCGCCCTGGAGGGGCGTGGCCCGGCCCGGCACGACGGTCAGCGAGGCCACCACCACGGTCAGGGCGAGCAGCACCATGTGCGTGGCGCCGAGGCCGAGCACCAGCGGGCCGGAGAGCCACACGGACGCGAGCGCGACCGCGGGAATGGTCAGTCCGATGCTGGCCATGGCCGAGCCGAGGGCGAGGTTCAGGCTGGTCTGCACCCGGTCGCGACGGGCGGAGCGCAGCGCGGCGATGGTCTCCGGAAGCAGCACCAGCAACGCGATGATCACACCGACGACGGCCTGGTGCAGACCGGCGGCCTCCACCCCGGACTCGATGGTGGGCGACACCCCCTTGGCCAGTCCCACCACGCCGATCAGCGCCAGGCCCAGCAGGCCGAGACTGATCAGCGCGGTGCGGGCGGTCGGTGCCTCGGCGTGTTCCTCGGAGGTGATCACTTCGCCGTGCCGGGTGATCGGCAGGAAGTAGTCCCGGTGCCGCACGGTCTGCGTCGCGACGAAGAGGCCGTACAGAACCAGGGAGGAGAGCGCGGCGAAGGTCAGCTGGACGGTGGAGAACTCCGGGCCGGGCTTGCTCGTGGTGAACGTCGGCAGGACCAGGCTGAGCGTCGCCAGGGTCGCGACGGTCGCGAGCGCGGCGCCGGTGCCCTCGGGATTGAAGACGGCCGTGCCGTGTCGCAGGGAGGCGACCATGAGGCAGAGGCCGACGATGCCGTTGCAGGTGATCATCACGGCCGCGAAGACCGTGTCGCGGGCGAGCGTCGAGGTCTTGTCGCCACCGTCGGCCATCAGGGTGACGATGAGGGCGACCTCGATGATCGTGACCGCGATGGCGAGCACGAGGGAGCCGAAGGGTTCGCCGACCCGGTGCGCCACCACCTCGGCATGGTGCACGGCGGCCAGGACGGCTCCCGCGAGGACGAGGGTCACCAGCGCGACGATCACGCCGGGCAGGTCGCGCCCCCAGGTGAGGACCAGCAGCACGACCGCGAGCAACGGCACCAGGGTCGTCCACTGCGCCGTGAGCGGCCTGCGCCGAGCGGTCATGAGGTGATCGTCGCAGACGCTCGACGGGCCCGCACCCCCTTCGGCCGGGGCCGTCGAGCGGACTGCGGGGCTACGTGAGTTCGCGCGCGTCCACGAGGTCGCAGTTGGTGTACACCCGTCCGCCGACGCAGAGCACGCCCGGTTGCTCCGCCGTCCTGCCGGTCTCGGGATCCTCGCTGGTGCGCACAGCAAGCACCGGGACCGGTGGGCGGCATGCGCCGCGCACCGGTCCCGGTGAGGGTTGTTCCTACGTCCGACATGGTCAGACGTCGATGTTGTCCTTCGGAGCGCTTCCGCTCTGCTCCTGAGCCGCCTCGGCCGCCGCCTGCTTCTTGGAGGCCCGCAGGCTGGTGATCGTGGTGACGATCAGGACGGCGCAGATCACGCCGAGCGAGACCGGGATACTGATCTCGGGGACGTGCACCCCGGACTCGTGCAGCGCGTGGAGCACCAGCTTCACGCCGATGAAGCCCAGGATGATCGACAGGCCGTAGCTGAGGTGGACCAGCTTCTTCAGCAGGCCGCCGATGAGGAAGTACAGCTGGCGCAGACCCATCAGCGCGAACGCGTTGGCGGTGAAGACGATGTACGGGTCCTGCGTCAGGCCGAAGATCGCGGGGATGGAGTCGAGGGCGAACAGGACGTCGGTGGTGCCGATCGCGAGCATCACGACCAGCATCGGGGTCATGACCCGCTTGCCGTTCTCCTGGATCCACAGCTTGGTGCCGTGGTAGCGGTCGGCCACACCGAAGCGGCGCTCGGCGGCCTTGAGGAGCTTGTTCTCCTCCCACTCCTCGTCGTCCTCGTCCGCGCGGGCCTCCTGGATGAGCTTCCAGGCGGTCCAGATGAGGAAGGCGCCGAAGATGTAGAACACCCACGCGAAGCTGGCGAGGATCGCGGCGCCGGCGGCGATGAAGATGGCCCGCAGGACCAGGGCGATGAGGACACCGATCAGCAGCACCCGCTGCTGGTACTGCGACGGCACCGCGAACTTCGCCATGATCAGGACGAAGACGAAGAGGTTGTCGACGCTGAGTGACTTCTCGGTGATGAAGCCCGCGAAGAACTCACCGGCGGGCTGGCCACCGGCGAAGAAGAGCAGGCCGAGTCCGAAGAGCGCGGCCAGGACGATCCAGACGATCGTCCAGATCCCGGCTTCCTTGATCGACACGTCGTGCGGCTTGCGGCCGATGAAGAAATCGACCGCGATCAGGGCGGCGAGGCCCACGATCGTCAGGACCCATAGGGTCACGGAAACATCCACTGCGCCTCCGGCAGTCGTTAACGGCAAATGTCAGCGTCGTCGCTGCCGGAGGTCTCTTCCACCCAAGGATGGGCCGACGCCCCGGGATCTGGCCTGATCCGTATTGACGGGTACGCCGCAGCAGACAGGGAGTACTCCCCTCCGTGCCGACAACAGTACCGCAATCACCAAGAACAGGTAAAGTGCTTGGCAAAAGAAAGGCCAAAATCCCTGGTCATAGCGCTTTACGTGTACTTGGTGCGGGCCGCCGCGACCTGGGTGAGCACCTGCTGGAGGACCTGGCTGCCCGGCGGCACGAGCGAGGGCTCGTACGTCCAGGCGTGACCGACCCAAGGGTCGGCGAGGTGGTCGTCGGCCACCGGGGTCAGTCGCAGCAGCGAACGCCACAGCGGGTCGAGCAACGGCCCGTAGGCTGAGGACTCCTCCCGGTCGGCCACCATCATCAGGTGGACGCCGAAGGCGGGGCCCTCGTCGGCGAGGTAGCGCAGCTGGTTCACGGCCCGGTCGTCGAAGCCGTGCGGGAAGTCGTTGACGATCAGCAGTTGCTGCGAGGTGTCGAAGCCCGGCGGGAGGGAGTCGGCGGCGCCGCCCCGCACCGCCATCTGCACCAGGTCGACCCGCTGGGTGAGCCGGGCCAGCACATCGGCCACCCCTGCGGCGCCGAGCGCGGGCGGGGACGCGAGAACACCGGTCTGGACGAGGGGAACCAGCGGCTGCGCTCCCGAACCGGCCGGGTCGATGACGTGGACGGTGAACTCACCCGCCGGGTACACGGCGAGGAGCCGGGCCGCGTGCGCGACCGCCGTCTCCATGGCCAGACGCCGCATGGCGTGCGCGTCGGTGAGCGAACCGTCGGACGACGCGGTCCGGCCGCTGTCGATCCACAGACCGCGCTCCAGCGGCAGCCGGACCAGCATCGGGATGCGGATCCGGTCCGCCTCGGGGAGGTGGAGGTCACCCAGGCGCACGGCCATGGGGATCTCCATCGGTACGCGGTAGGCGTGCCACACGGGGTTGTCCCAGCGGGCGTACGCCGGCGGCAGGGCCGGTTCGACGACCTCGGCCTCGGCCGTGAGCTGGGCGAGGTCCCGGTCGAGGACCTCCCTGGCCTGGGCGACGAGCTGGGCGTGCCGGGCCCGGACTGCCTCACGGGCGGCGTCTCCCTGGCCGCCGATCCGGCTGCGCGGGTCGGACAGGAGCTGCTCCAGCTCCTTGTCCATGCGCGACTCGGCGAAGTCCACGGCGCTGCGGTAGGCGGCCATGGTGCGGGCGAGGTCCTCGAACATGCCCCACACCTGGTTGTAGAGCCGCTCGTCCATGGACCAGCCGGTCGCGTCGCCCGCGACGGGCTGTGCGGGCTGCCCGGGTGCGGCCGGGGGTGCGGTGGGCGCAGGCGGGGGCGGGGCGGCGTTGCGGCGGCGCGGGTGGCTGTAGTCGATCGGGCCGCCGCTCGCCGTGGGCGCGTCGGGCTGGGTGACGGCGGAGGGGTCCGGCGCGCCGGGCGGATACGCCGGCGGCTGCGGTGCGGGCTGCCCCGGTGCGCCCGGGGCCTGCCCGACGTACGGCGACATCGGGGGTACCCCCTGGGGGGCGGTGCCGCCCTGGTCCGGGCCGAGAGCCGGAGCCGCCGCCTGCCGTGAGCGGTCGCCGTCCGCCGTACGGGGCGGGGGCGCCTGCACCGAGCGGGCCAGGCCCTGGGCCACCGCGTCGTCGATGCTGTCGGCGAGCTGCCGGGCCTGCGGCAGGCCCTGGTCGGTGAGGAGTTCGGCGAGACCGCCCGCGTACCCCTGGCCGATCGCCCGCACCTTCCAGGCGCCCTGGCGGCGGTACAGCTCCAGGGCGACGACCGCGGACTCGGTGTCCAGGCCGGTGATGGTGTAGCTGGCGATCTCGCCGCCGTCGAGGCCGGTGACGGCGACGAACGGCGCGGCCACGGCGCCGAAACGGACCGGACCCGGCCCGCCCGAAGGCAGGGCGAGCAGCACACCGACACGGTGGACGGCCTCCGGCACGGCACCCAGGTCCACCGCGAGGCGGTGGTCGGCGGCGGCCTGCCGGGAGACCTCGAGCCCCGGCTGGGTGGGGGCGCCCGGGTGGGCCACCCACTCCACTCCGCGGATGCGGCCGCTCTCGTCACTGAGCGCGGCCGCGGCCACGATCGGCGTGCCGGCCGAGACCCGGATCTCGAGACGGGCCTGGGAGAGCGGGTGGTTCTGCCCCCGCACCAGCTCGGCCGTCATCGCCTTCGTCCCCCTGTGTCGTTGTCTGGTGTCGTGTGCCGCCGGCCGGCCTGCCGGGCCGCTGGGCCCGGTGCCCTCAGAGGACGGGCAGGATCGCCGGCATCAGGTCCTGGAAGGTACGGCCGTTGGCCGGGTTGCCCAGGGCCGTCATCGTCCAGCCCGGACCCGAGCGGTGCACCTTGGCCATGATCTGGGCCGTGTACTGGCCGCCACCGGCCAGCGTGTAGCGCGCGAGCTCCTGGCCGTTGGTCTCGTCGACCAGGCGGCAGAACGCGTTCTGCACCTCCTGGAACGTCTGGCCCGTGAAGGAGTTCACGGTGAAGACGATCTGGTCGATGTGGACCGGGACGCGCGAGAGGTCGACGAGGATCGCCTCGTCGTCGCCGCCCTGGCCGACACCGCCGACGAGGTTGTCGCCGGTGTGGCGCACCGATCCGTCGTCACTCACCAGGTGGCGGAAGAAGACGACGTCGACCGGCTGCTTGTCCGCGAACAGGACGGCGGACGCGTCGAGGTCGATCTCTCGCGTACGCGAGCCGAACAGGCCGCGCCGGGGAGCCGCCTGCCAGCCGAGACCCATGCGCACCGCGGTCAGGCTGCCCCCGTCGTTCTTCTGCAGACTGATGGCCTGACCCTTGGTCATGTTGACGGTCACGCGCTGATTCCCCTCTCGAACGTCCCCTGTTGCCGCGAAGTCGCGGTTGATCAGAACCCTACGCAGCGGGGCTGACAGTGCCGTACCCCCGTCCGTACTTTGTGTCGGTCTTGCAACACTGCGCGTACGGGGTGCGCTGTCAGGCCAGTCCGGCCTCCTTCATCTGGCGCAGTTCCTTCTTCATCTCGGACACCTCGTCGCGCAGCCGAGCCGCGATCTCGAACTGGAGCTCCGCGGCGGCGGCCCGCATGCGCGCGGTGAGCTCCTCGATCTGCTCGGCGAGTTCGGCCGCGGGACGGTCGGTCGGCACCGTCTCCTTGGACCTGCCCTTGCCCTTGGCGGACTTGGCCGCCTCGGACGCCTTGCCACCGAGGGACGGCACGGGCGCCTTGGTGCCCCCGCCGTCCTTCCGGCCCTTGCGGTACCCCGTGCCGAGCAGCTGCTCGGTGTCGACGTCTTCGCGAGCGATCTGGGCGACGATGTCGTTGATCTTCTTGCGGAGGGGCTGGGGGTCGATGCCCTGCTCGGTGTTGTACGCGATCTGCTTCTCCCGGCGCCGGTTGGTCTCCTCGATGGCCTTCTCCATCGCCGGGGTGATCTTGTCGGCGTACATGTGCACCTGGCCGGAGACGTTGCGCGCGGCACGGCCGATGGTCTGGATCAGGGAGGTGCCGGAGCGCAGGAAGCCCTCCTTGTCGGCGTCCAGGATCGCCACGAGGGACACCTCGGGCAGGTCGAGGCCCTCCCGCAGGAGGTTGATGCCGACCAGCACGTCGTACTCACCGGAGCGCAGCTCACGGAGGAGTTCCACACGGCGCAGGGTGTCGACGTCGCTGTGCAGGTAGCGCACCTGGATACCGAGCTCCAGGAAGTAGTCCGTGAGGTCCTCGGCCATCTTCTTGGTGAGTGTGGTGACCAGGACGCGCTCGTCCTTCTCGGTGCGCTGCCGGATCTCGTGCACCAGGTCGTCGATCTGGCCCTCGGTGGGCTTGACGACGACTTCCGGGTCGACGAGGCCGGTGGGGCGGATGATCTGCTCGACGACAGCGTCCGAGCGGGACATCTCGTAGTTCCCCGGGGTCGCCGACAGGTAGACCGTCTGGCCGATGCGCTCCTGGAACTCCTCCCACTTCAGGGGGCGGTTGTCCAGGGCCGAGGGCAGCCGGAAGCCGTGGTCGACGAGGGTGCGCTTGCGGGAGGCGTCGCCCTCGTACATGGCGCCGATCTGCGGGACGGTGACGTGGGACTCGTCGATGACGAGCAGGAAGTCGTCCGGGAAGTAGTCCAGCAGGGTGTTGGGCGGGGAGCCGGGCAGGCGGCCGTCGAAGTGCATCGAGTAGTTCTCCACGCCGGAGCAGGTGCCGATCTGGCGGAGCATCTCGATGTCGTACGTGGTGCGCATCCTGAGGCGCTGGGCCTCCAGGAGCTTGCCCTGCTTCTCCAGCTCCGAGAGGCGCTCGCCGAGCTCCTTCTCGATGTCGTTGACGGCCCGCTCCATGCGCTCGGGGCCGGCGACGTAGTGGGAGGCCGGGAAGACGTACAGCTGCTCGTCGTCGCTGATGATCTCCCCGGTGATCGGGTGCAGGGTGGACAGCGCCTCGATCTCGTCGCCGAACATCTCGATGCGGACGGCCAGCTCCTCGTAGACCGGGAAGATCTCGATGGTGTCGCCGCGGACGCGGAAGGTGCCACGGGTGAACGCCATGTCGTTGCGCGTGTACTGGATGTCCACGAAGCGACGGAGCAGCTCGTCGCGGTCGATCTCCTCGCCGACCTTGAGGGGGACCATGCGGTCCACGTACTCCTGCGGGGTGCCGAGGCCGTAGATGCAGGAGACCGAGGCGACGACGACGACGTCACGGCGGGTGAGCAGCGAGTTGGTCGCGGAGTGGCGCAGGCGCTCGACCTCCTCGTTGATCGAGGAGTCCTTCTCGATGTAGGTGTCCGACTGCGGGACGTAGGCCTCGGGCTGGTAGTAGTCGTAGTACGAGACGAAGTACTCGACGGCGTTGTTCGGGAGCAGCTCGCGGAACTCGTTCGCCAGCTGGGCGGCCAGCGTCTTGTTCGGCGCCATCACGAGCGTGGGGCGCTGGAGCTTCTCGATCATCCAGGCGGTGGTGGCGGACTTGCCGGTACCGGTCGCGCCGAGGAGGACGACGTCCTTCTCGCCCGCCTGGATGCGCCGGGCGAGCTCGGCGATGGCCGCCGGCTGGTCGCCGTTCGGCTGGTAGGGGCTGACGACCTCGATGGGCGCCACCGTGCGTTCGATGTGAGAAACGGGCCGCATGGAATCCACCGTACGACCCCGCACTGACAACGGGCTCCGATCAGCGGTTCTGCGGCGTGCGGGTGACTCGGTGCGCCACGGGGCGGCTGGGGCGGAACCGCAGGCGGCGCGGGCTGTGGTGGGCGGCGCCGTGGGCGTGGGCGGGGATGCCGGGCTTGTGCTCCACGGGGGCGACGGTGGGCTTGCCCATGACCATCAGCGGGTCGAACATCACCACGACGCCCGCGAGGAGGAGGAAGGCGAGCGGGCCGATCAGCATGGGCGCGAGCAGGGAGGCGGGCGACTCTCCCGTGGGAGGCGCGTCCGTGCCGTGCACGTGGACGTCGAGGGCCGCCATGCCGGTGTAGTGCATGCCGGTGACGGCGAGCCCCATGACGAGGCTGGCCCCGACGCTCCACAGGAATCCCCTGACCTGGCCGGCCGCCCACAGGGCGGCGGTGGCGGCGCCCATGGCGATGGCGACGGAGATGCCGACGGTGAACGTGTTGTACTCGAGCTTCCCGTCCAGGCGCATGCTGGCCATGCCCAGGTAGTGCATCGACGCGATGCCCAGGCCGGTGATGGTGCCCCCGGTGAACAAGGCCGTTCCCCGGGCTCCCCTGTAGCCGACGATGAAGATCCCGATGCCCACCATCACGATCGCGACGGCCAGGCTCGCGAAGGTCATCGCCTTGTCGTAGTGGATCGGGGTCCCGCTGACCGTGAACCCCATCATCGCGACGAAGTGCATGGTCCATATGCCGGAGCCGATGGCGGCCGAGCCCAGGGCGAGCCAGCCGGGGCGCCAGGACTGGGCGACGAGCATGGATCTGGTGGTGCAGCGCAGGCCCAGGGCGCCGCCCAGGCAGGCCATGAGGTAGGCCACCAGGGGTGTGACCAGGCCGTAGCTGAATCCGTCGACCGTGCCCTGCATGCGCGGCTGCCCTTCCCGCCCTTTGCGTCCCGGAATTCCTGATGTGCGCCCCCTCCCAGGACCGCACAGCGGTCAGGGTTGACGCAGAGAGTATGACCCCCACCGGAATGGTCGAACGACTTTCCGGCAAAGAAACACGGCCTTGCCCCAGTTGTGCGGCACCGGTGAGCGGAGTTGGGACATCTGCGTTCAACCTGTGGCCATCCTGTACCCCTCTCGCGTTGACCCTCTGCTGTCACAGTTGAGCTGTCTGTGACGTGATCGCTCGACGTGAGGAGTACGCATGCACGCGCGCGCTGTCGCCGCCTCCACCACGGCGCTCCTGGGGACCGCCGGCCTCCTCTTCCCCGTCTCCCCCGCGGCAGCGGCCGACGACGGTACGGCCCCGCTGGTCGTGGCGCACCGGGGAGGCTCGGCGTACGCCCCCGAGAACACGCTGGCCGCCGTGGACAAGGCGGCCGAGCTGGGCATCGGCTGGGTGGAGAACGACGTCCAGCGGACCAGTGACGGTGAGCTCGTCGTCGTCCACGACGACAACCTGCGGCGCACCACCGATGCCGAGGAGGTGTTCCCCGGCCGGGCTCCCTGGAAGGTGAAGGACTTCACCGCCGCCGAGATCGCCCGTCTCGACGCGGGCAGCTGGTTCGGTCCCGCGTACGCGGGCACGCGCGTGCCGACGCTGAAGCAGTTCGTGCACCGTGTCGAGCGGCATCACCAGAAGCTGCTCCTGGAGATCAAGAACCCGGAGCTGTATCCGGGCATCGAACAGCAGACGCTGAAGGTCCTCAGCAACGAGGGCTGGCTCGACCGGGCGCACCTGGCGGACCGGCTGATCGTGCAGAGCTTCAGCGCGGCCAGCGTGCGAGCGGTGCACGAGCTGAAGCCCGGCGTGAAGACCGGTCTGCTCGGCACCCCGCCGGTGAGGAACCTGCCGGACTACGCCGACTTCGCCGACCAGATCAATCCCTCGTACAGCACCCTCTCCACGGCGTACGTCTCCTCCGTCCAGGCCTTCGACGGGCCGCACGGCACTCCGATGCAGGTCTTCACCTGGACGGTGGACGACGCGGCGACGGCCCGGCGGGTCGCCCGGTACGGCGTCGACGGGATCATCACGAACAAGCCGGACGTGGTGCGGGAGGCCGTGGGCGGTCCTTCCCTCTGGTGAGGCCCGGGACGCGGGGCGTTGTCAGTGGCGGGTCGTACCGTGGGCGCATGGACAGTCAGGGGCAGGTCGAGCCGCGGGTCGTGTGGGCGGTCGTCGAGAGCGGAATCGGGCCGTTGCTGCTGGCCGCGAGTCGGGACGGCCTGGTCAACGTCGTGTTCCACGCCACGGAACCGGTGCGGGACCGTGCGGTCCAGCGGCTGGCGTCGCGGTTCGGCACCGAGCCCGTCGAGGCGCCCGGCTCCCCGCTGCTGGCCGAGGCGATACGTCAGGTCGAGGCGTACTTCACCGGTCGGCGCCGCGATTTCGACCTGCCGCTGGACTGGTCGCTGATCTCCGGCTTCAACCGGGAGGTCCTGCGCGAACTGGCCTCGGGCGTGCCGTACGGCGCCGTCGTGGGGTACGGCGAGCTGGCCGGGCGGGTGGGTCAGCCGGGAGCCGCCCAGGCCGTGGGCGCGGCGATGGGCGCCAATCCGCTGCCGGTGGTGGTGCCGTGTCACCGGGTCGTCGAGAGCGGCGGCGGTATCGGTGGCTTCGGGGGCGGCCTGGAGACCAAGCGGAAGCTGCTCGCCCTGGAAGGGGTGCTGCCCGAGCCCCTCTTCTGAGGCCGCGGGCCCGGTTCTTCCGAGGCCGCGCGCCGGCTCAAGTCAGTCGTAGTGCCGCGCCTCGAAGACGTTGCCGTCCGGGTCGCGGAAGTAGAAGCTGCGCGTGGCCTTGCCGCGGGCTCCGAAGGAGTCGTACGAGAGGTCCGACACCGGTACGGAGCGTTCCTCGAGGCGGCTCAGGAGAGCGTCGAAGTCCCCGCGGGGCAGCGACAGGCAGACGTGGTTGACGGGGTGACCCGCGCTGTCGTCGGCTCCGGGCAGCATCGTCATGCGTTCCGCGAAGGTCAGCGGCATGAGGTCGATGATGGTCTCGTCGTTGACGCGCACGGAGGGGAACGGCACCTTCCCCGCGGCGAACTCGGTGAGCCTGACCGTCTCCATACCGACGGCCTTCTCGTAGAAATCGGCGGCGGCGACCGGGTCGCGCACCCAGAGGACGACGTGGTCAAGACGTGGCATGTGGTCCGTCATACCCCCAGGCTCGTGACGCCTCCGACGGCCCGCAAGGGTTTGGCCCGGCGCGCCGCCCGCCAGAGATGAGGGAAGACCGACTGACCGACTGACAGGAGGCGGGCGCGTGGTGCTGGTGGTGTCCGAAGAAGTGCGGGAGGCGATCGACGCGCGTCGACCCGTGGTGGCCCTGGAGTCCACGATCATCGCCCACGGGCTGCCGCGCCCGCGCAACCTCCAGGTGGCGCTGGAGCTGGAGACGGCGGTGCGGCAGGAGGGCGCGGTGCCCGCGACGATCGCCGTGCTGGACGGGCGGCCTCATGTCGGCCTGGCCAAGGAGCAGCTGGAGCGCGTCGCGAACGAGGACGGGATCCGCAAGCTGGGTCACCGGGACCTGCCGCTCGCGGTGGCCTCCGGGGCGAGCGGGGCGACCACGGTGTCGGCGACCGCCCTGCTGGCGACGCTGGCGGGCGTACGGGTGTTCGCGACGGGAGGGCTCGGCGGGGTGCACCGGGAGTGGACGGCTACCCAGGACGAGTCCGCCGACCTCGGTCTGCTGGCGCGCACCCGGATCACCGTGGTGTGCGCCGGAGTGAAGTCGATCCTGGACGTGCCGGCGACGCTCCAGCGGCTTGAGACGCTGGGCGTCGCGGTGGCCGGGTACGGCACCGGCCGGTTCCCCGGCTTCTACCTGTCCGACTCGGGACATCCGGTGGACTGGACACTGGAGTCGCCGGAGCAGGTGGCGGCCGTCATGCGGGCCCAGGACGCGCTCGCGGGGCCGGAGTCGGCGCTGATCGTCGCCAACCCCGTCCCCGAGGAGGAGCAGCTCGATCCGGAGCTGCACGCGCGGGTGCTCGCGGACGCGCTGCACGCGTGCGAGGCGGAGGGGATCACCGGCCAGGCGGTGACCCCGTTCCTGCTCGACTACCTGGTACGGCACACCGACGGGGCCTCTCTGAGCGCCAACCTGGCGGCGGTCCGCGGCAATGTACGCCTGGCGGCGCGGATCGCGGCGGCCCGGTCCCGGGGATGACAGCGGCCGGGGGCGGGGCGCTGCTGGTGGTCGGGGACGTCGTCACGGACGTCGTGGCACGGCACCGGGGGCCGCTCGCGGCCGGTACGGACACGGCTGCCTCGATCCGGACGGTGCCGGGCGGGGCGGGCGCCAACGTGGCGTGCTGGGCCGCGGACCGGGGTGCGGCGGAAGTGCGTCTGCTCGGGCGCGTGGGGGCGGAGGCCGCCGCCTGGCACGAGCGTGAGCTGGTGGCTCACGGTGTGCGGCCGCGGCTCGTCGTCGACCCGAGGGCGCCGACCGGCACGGTGATCTGCCTGGTCGACGGGGGCGCTTCGGCGGAGCGGACGTTCCTCACCGACAGCGGGGCGGCGCTGCGGTTCGAACCGGCCGACTGGTCGGACGCGCTGCTCGACGGAGCGGCCTGGCTGCACCTGTCGGGTTATCTCCTGTTCTCGGAACCGAGTCGGGCCCTGGTGGCGGTGGCGCTGAAGGCCGCACGCGCACGGGGCGTGCCGGTGAGTCTGGACCCGGCGTCGGCCGGCTTTCTCGGGGAGCTGGGCGCCGAGCGTTTCCTCACGCTCGTCGAGGGGGTGGACCTCCTGCTGCCCAGCCGGGACGAGGCGTGCCTGCTGACGGGGCTGACCGACGCGGCCGAGGCGGCGGCCGAGCTGAGCCTGCGCATTCCGCTGGTGGTCGCCAAGCAGGGCCACGAAGGCGCCCTCGTGGCCCGCTCGGGAAAGGTCTGCGCGCGCGTTCCCGCCGTACCGGCGACGCCACGGGACACCACGGGCGCCGGCGACGCCTTCACCGGCGCCTTCCTCGCCGCCCGGCTCGCGGGCGCCGGCCCGGAGGAGGCGGCGCAGGAGGGCTGCCGGGCGGGCGCGAGGGCGGTGGAACACGTGGGCGGCAGACCGCCCCGGCCCGGCTGATGTCTCGTGACCCGCACCGCTACGGTTTCCGCCCCCACGCCGAGATCATCGGAGCCGTCGTGAGGTCGAGGACACCGGACGTCACGTTCGTGAGGTGGCGGTTGATGTCCTGCTCCGTGGCGAGGCCCGCGGCGACCAGCTGGTCGCGGATCTGGCGGATCGTGACGGACTCCAGGGCGGCACAGGCCGGCGCGGCGATGGGAAAGTAGGCGTCGGCCTGCACGCGGGTGAGGCCCGCCTCCCGCAGCAGGCGCGGGAGAGTGCGGCCGCAGGGCAGCTCGGTCCCGCGGTCGGCGAGCAGCCGCCGGAAGCCCTGCCGCAGCCGGTTCGCGAGCTGTTGCTCGGAGCCGTACTCGTCGGGGCAGAGCAGGGGCTGGAGGCTGGGGTCGGCGTCCTCGACGAGGAGGCGGCCGCCGGGGCGCAGCGCCTTGACCATGGTCCGCAGCGCCCGTTCCCGGTCGGGCACGTGGACGAGGGCGAGGCGGGCGTGCACCAGGTCGAAGCCGTCACCCGGCGGCTCCTGAGCGACCAGGTCGTGCACGAGCATCCGGACGGGCGGCCGGGGGGCCGGGAAGAGCCGGGCGGGGTCGGCGTCGGTCGCGACGACGCGGCCGGTCGGGCCGACCTTCTTCGCCAGCCAGGACACCACGGAGATGCCGCCGGCACCGACCTCCCAGCACCGCCAGCCGGATCCGACGCCGAGTGCTTCGAGATGCTGGAACGTCGTGGGGTCGAAGAGAGCGGCGAAGGCGCTGAAGTGCTCTGCCGCCTCGGTGTGCCGGTTGTCGAGGAGGTAACCATCGGTTCGCGTCATGCCGAGATCATCCCAGTTGCCCCACTTGTCCGTGATGGTCGACGCTCCGGTACGCAGAACCGCACGGCCCCGACAGGCGTCGATGTCTTCACTCGTGTCGATGTCCTCGTCGTGTCGATGCCTTCGCTGTGTCGATGTCCTCGTCGCGCCGATGCTTCGTCCACAGGCGGGAACAAAGCGGAACGAGCCGTTTCCACAGGCTTACCCGCAGCTCACGTGGGACTGGCAGACTGCCGCCAAGGCGCGGGAACGGCGCGAGGAGAGCCACGCAAGGAGATCCGGATGTCCATGGCAGGGAATCTGCGGAAGGTCACGAGCCTCGGTGGGGTCGGCGGCCTCCGCAAAGTGGCTCGGCTGGCCCGGCGGCGCCCGCGTGTCGACCTGAGTCACCCGGCCCGCTCCCCGCTGGGCTCCTCGGTCGTGAACTGCGTGACGTACCGGGACGGTGTCCGCACCCCCGCGCGCGGCGACCTGGTCGACGTCGTGGAGCAGGTGCGCAAGAGCCGGGAGGGCTTCGTCTGGCTCGGCCTGCACGAGCCGACCGACCAGGAGTTCGCGGGCATCGCCGAACTCTTCGACCTGCACCCGCTGGCCGTCGAGGACGCCGTGGAGGCCCACCAGCGCCCCAAACTGGAGCGGTACGGCGAGACGCTGTTCGCGGTGTTCAAGACGGTCTGCTACGTCGAGCACGAGGAACTCACGGCGACCAGCGAGGTGGTGAACACCGGCGAGATCATGGTCTTCGTCGGCGGCGACTTCGTGATCACGGTGCGGCACGGCCGGCACGGCTCGCTGGGTCCGCTGCGCGAGGAGCTGGAGTCCGACCCCCACCAACTGGCCAAGGGCCCGTCCGCGGTGCTGCACGCCATCGCGGACCATGTCGTGGACGACTACCTGACCGTCACGGACTCGGTCCAGGAGGACATCGACCAGGTCGAGACGGACGTGTTCGCGGAGACCGGCGCACGGGCGGATCCAGGGCGCATCTACCAGCTCAAGCGTGAACTCCTCGAGCTGAAGCGGGCGGTGGTGCCGCTCAGCCGGCCGCTGGAGGATCTCGCCACACGGCCGATCCGGGCGGTCGACCCGGAGATACAGGCGTACTTCCGCGACGTCTCGGACCATCTGCTGCGCGCGAAGGAGCAGATCGCCGCATTCGACGAGCTGCTCAACTCCATCCTCCAGGCGCACCTCGCACAGGTCACGGTCGCGCAGAACGAGGACATGCGGAAGATCACGGCGTGGGCCGCGATCATCGCGGTGCCGACGATGGTCTGCGGGGTGTACGGCATGAACTTCGACCACATGCCGGAGCTGCACTGGCGATACGGCTACGGCATGGTCATCGGCGTCATATCCGTCGCGTGCCTGGTGCTGTACCGGGGCTTCCGGCGCAGCGGCTGGCTCTGACGGCGACGGGGACCCGCGGAGTGACCGCAAAGGGATCGCGGGCCGGTCCCAGGGCGGTTCCCGGGGCGGTTCGTTGGGTCAGCCCGGAACGGTCCGCGCGTAGACGCTCCCGGCCCAGGAGGCGATCTGGTCGTCCGCCAGATGGCGGGCCAGGTCGGCCTCGCTGATCATGCCGACCAGGCGCTTGTCCTGGATCACGGGCAGCCGGCGGATCTGGTGTTCCCGCATCTCGCGCAGGACCTCGCCGACCTCGGCGTTCGCGTCGATCCAGCGGGGGGTGCCCTTGGCCATCTCGCCCGCGGTGACCCTGGCCGGGTCGTGGCCCACGGCGACGCAGCCGACGACGATGTCCCGGTCGGTGAGGATGCCGCAGAGCCGTTCGTTCTCGTCGCTGATAGGCAGGGCTCCGACGTTCAGTTCGCGCATGAGCTGGGCGGCGCGGTCCAGGGTCTCGTGGGCGGGGATCCACTGGGCGCCGCGGTGCATGATGTCTCCGGCGGTGGTCATGAAGTACCTCCCGGTGCCGGACGGCCGGCGCGGCACGGGACGCACCGCGAGTCCCGACGCCCTTCATTCTCGCCGCGCGGTCCGGCCCTCGCACACGGGAACAGCGTCCCGCGCCGGCCCTGCGGCGGCTCAGCCGCCCCACGCCGGATGGCGCGGATCGTCGGCCCGTACCAGGACGTCGGCCGCGCCCGCCGGGTCGCTCTCCTGTTCGTAGCGCTCGAAGGCCGGGAGGGTCCAGTGCTCGGCGTCGGGTGTGCGACGGCGCAGGGCGCCCGGGGAGAGCGAGACGTGCACGCTCAGATCGAGGGGGAACCAGTGCCGGAGGAGGAAAGGCCCGTGCAGCAACAGCACGCCGCCGGGCGGGAGCCGGACCTTGGGACTGCGGGTGGCCCGGTCGGCGGCCGGGTCCCACAGGTCGAGCAGGACGCTGCCGTCGCCGCCGGCTTCGAGCGGGCCGAACACCTCGCGCCACAGCGCGCCGGTGTCGTACCAGCCGCTGTAGTAGGACTCCACGTCCCGGTGGCCGTACTCCAGTCGCACGGAGGCGGGGCGCAGGAAGCCGTCCGTGCCGACGACGAGCGAGGAGCGGCCGCGTATGCGCAGGGCCTCGGAGACGCGCTGGGCGAGATCCCCCGGGCGGGCGGCCGGGGCGCCGTCGAAGGCGATGCGCGGCCAGGGGCTGCCGTCGGCGGGCTTCAGGTCGAGCAGACGCTCGGCGAGCAGGTCGCCGAGCCGGTCCCAGGTGATCGCTTCGAGTCGCACATGCCCATGATGCGTCAGAGCGCGGCAGGGCGTGCCGGTCACAGTCCGCAGGGGAATGAACCCCATATGGCCCCCCGCGCGACGCTCCCGCCCCACACCGGACCTCTCGTCTTCCAGCCCCTCCGGAGGCGGCACTGCGCCGAGTGCCGACGAGGGCCACTGCCGCTGCTCGTCCTGGAGGACGGTGCCCCGCGGTGCCTCGACTGCGCCGACCTCGCGCATCTGGTGTTCGTGCCGCGCGGCGACACCGCGCTCACGCGCAGATCGCGGGAGGAGAGCGGGCTGTCGGCGGTGGTCGTGCGGTTCAACCGGCGCAAGAGCCGTTACGAACGGCAGGGCGTTCTGGTGGAGGAGGCGGCACTCGTGAGGGCCGAGCAGCGGTGTCTCGCGGACGCCGAGGCCCGACGGCGGCGCCGGGTGCGGGACGCGCGGCGGCGGGCGGTCCAGGACGAGCTGTTCGTCCAGGCGTTCGCGACGGAGATACGGCGGCTGTTTCCGGGGTGCCCGGACACGCGGGCGCAGGCCGTCGCCGCGCACGCCGCGGAGCGGGGCAGCGGGCGGGTGGGGCGCAGCGCGGCGGGGCGGGCGTTGACCGAGGGGGCCGTGACCTCGGCGGTCGTTGCGTCCGTACGGCATCTGGACACGCCGTACGACCGGCTGCTGATGAGTGGCGTACCGCGGTACGAGGCGCGGCGGCGGATCGCGCCGGTGGTGGAGGCGGTGCTGAGGGGGTGGACGGTGGAGGGGCTCGATTCCGCGGGGTGACCTGCGAGGGCCCCGGCGTGCGGGAGCCGGCCGCGGGGCTCCTCGGCAGGTCGCCGCACCGGCGTGGCCGGCCGGCCGTACGGTGGGGCACGCGCGCCTGTCGGGCCCCGCGCCCGGGGGCAGGGCCGATCGGCGGGCCCGTGACGTTCGCGCATGCCCCCGCGCCGCTCGGCCATGGTCACCGTGCTCGTACGGCAATTCACTTGTGGTGAGGAAGGGTGCCGGGCAGGATCCCGGTTCGACGGGCGGAAGAGGCTGACATGATCGACGGACCGTACTTCGTGCTGACGGTGCTGGGGGTGCTCGGGACCGCTCTGGTGGCCGGGGTGTTCTGCGGCTTCTCGACCTTCGTCATGCGGGGCCTCGCCACGCTGCCGCCCGCTCAGGGGGTGGCAGCGATGAACGCGATCAACGTGGCGGCGGTGACACCGCCCTTCATGGTGGTGTTCCTCGGGTCGGCCCTGGTGTGCGCGGTGATCGCCGTGGTGACGTTCGTGCTGTGGCCGGACGAGGGGACGGTGGAGCTGCTGGTGGGCAGCGCGCTGTACCTGTTCGGCTCGTTCGGGCTCACCATGGTCGCGAACGTGCCGCGCAACGACGCGCTGCTCAGGATGGATCCGGGCACCTCGGAGGCGGCCGCGTACTGGCCGGTGTACGTGCGCGAGTGGACGATGTGGAACCACGTCCGCACGGCCGCCTCGGCCGGGGCGGCGGTGGCGTACCTGCTGGCGCTCACCTGAAGCCCCCGGCCTGCGAGAACGTGCTGTCCACTGCCCTGCGTGCGGGCCGCCGCGGACGTATCGTGGCCGGAGGAGTGCCGCCCGGTTACGCACGGCCTGCGACACGCGTACGCAAGGAAGACGGCCATGGGCGATCCCAAGGGATTCATGACCACCCCGCGCCAGGAGTGGCCGCGCAGGCCCGTCGAGGAGCGGGTGCGCGACTGGAACGAGGTCTATGTGCCCGGGGCGCTGTTGCCGATCATCAGCAAGCAGGCCGACCGCTGCATGGACTGCGGCATCCCCTTCTGTCACGAGGCCTGCCCGCTGGGCAACCTGATCCCCGAGTGGAACGACCTGGTGTCCAGGGAGGACTGGCGGGCGGCGGCCGACCGGCTGCACGCCACCAACAACTTCCCCGAGTTCACCGGCCGGTTGTGCCCGGCGCCGTGCGAGGCGGGGTGTGTGCTGGCGATCAACCAGCCGGCCGTCACCATCAAGAACGTCGAGTGCGCGATCGCCGACCGGGCCTGGGAGGAGGGCTTCGCGCCGCCTCGGCCGCCGGAGCGTCTGTCGGGCAAGACGGTCGCGGTCATCGGTTCGGGGCCCGCCGGACTGGCCGCGGCCCAGCAGCTCACCCGCGTCGGGCACACGGTCGCGGTGTACGAGAGGGACGACCGGCCCGGCGGGTTGATGCGGTACGGCATCCCCGAGTTCAAGATGGAGAAGCACCACCTGGAGCGGCGGCTGGAGCAGATGGTGGCCGAGGGAACCAAGTTCCGTACGTCGACGGCGGTCGGACGGGACGTCGGGGCCGCCGAACTGAAGAGTCGCTACGACGCCGTGGTGATCGCCACGGGGGCGAGGGCCTGGCGTGAACTGCCCGTGCCGGGGCGGGAGCTGACGGGCGTTCACCAGGCGATGGAGTACCTCCCGCTGTCCAACCGTGTGCGCCAGGGCGATCTGGAGACGTCCCCGCTGTCGGCCGCCGGCCGGCACGTCGTCATCATCGGCGGCGGCGACACCGGGGCCGACTGCCTGGGCACGGCCGTCCGGGAGGGCGCCGCCTCCGTGACCCAGCTGGACATCTACGCGCTGCCCGGAGCGCAGCGCGACGAGGACACCGATCCCTGGCCGACATACCCCGTGCGGCTCTACCGGCTGTCCGCCGCCCACGAGGAGGCCGGTGACCTGCGGACGGCTCCGGTCGCGGACGCGGACGCGCGGCTGTTCGCGGCGTCCACGCTGCGCCTCGACGGTGACCGGCAGGGACATGTGCGCTCGCTGCACCTGGTCGAGGTGGACGCGCGGCGCCGCCCGGTGGACGGCACCGGGCGGACGCTTCCCGCCGATCTCGTGCTGCTCGCCCTCGGCTTCACCGGGCCCGACCGTGCGGACGGGCTCGTCGACCAGTTGGGACTGGACATGGATCCCCGCGGCACGATCGCGCGTGACCCCGGTTTCGCCACGAACGTACCGGGCGTCTTCGCCGCGGGGGACGCCGGCCGTGGCCAGTCGCTCATCGTCTGGGCGATCGCCGAGGGGCGGGCGGTGGCGGCCGCCGTCGACCACCACCTGACGGGCAGCTCGAGACTGCCGGCGCCGATCGGGCCGTACGACCGGCCCATGGCGGTGTAGCGCGCCGGCGACCCGGCGACCCGGCCACTCGGCGCACCCGGCGACTGAAGCGTCACCGCTCGTCCGTGCCCGCGACCTTCCCGGTCGACAGCGCCACCCGGTTCCACGTGTTGATCGTGCAGATCAGGGCGAGGACCTGGGCCAGTTCCCGCTCCTCGAAGTGGGACGCGGCCTGCGCGTAGACGTCGTCCGGGACACCCGCGTCGGCCACGAGGGTCATCGCCTCCGTGAGGGCCAGGGCCGCCTGCTCCCGCTCGGTGAAGAAGTGGCGGGCTTCGCGCCACACGGCGACCATGTGCAGCCGGTCCTCGCTCTCACCGGCCTTGCGGGCGTCGTTGGTGTGCATGTGGAGGCAGTACGCGCAGTGGTTGAGGTGCGAGGCGCGGATCTGGATCAGTTCGACGAGGGCCGGGTCGAGGCCCTCACGGGCGGCGGCGTCGAAGGCGATGAGGGCCCGGAAGGCCTTCGGGGCGGACTTCGCGAACTCCAGCCGGGGCGCCTTCCCCTGCGCCGGGGACGTGCTCGTCATCGTCTCCGTGCTCGTCTTGGTGCTCGTGATCGTGCTCGTGTTCGTCGTCATGCCCTTCAACCTATGGGCCCGAAAGACCCGCTGTAGGGTGCATTTCCATGGCTGATTCGTGGGTCAATTCCGCGGAACGGATCGGGGCCGACCTCCATCTGGAGCTGACCGGGCCGGGCGGCCGGCGTGCGGCGCTGATCCGCGCCCTGCGCGAGGCCGTACGCAGCGGGCGGCTCGCTCCGGGCACGCGGCTGCCGCCGTACCGGTCACTCGCGGCCGACCTCGGGGTCGCCCGCAACACGGTGGCCGACGCGTACGCCGAACTCGTCGCGGAGGGCTGGCTCACGGCACGCCAGGGCTCGGGCACCCGGGTCGCGGAGCGGGCGGAACCGCTGCGGCCGGCCGCGCGCGTGCCCCGGAAGGCCCCGCCACGCGCGCGGGGACCCCGGCACGACCTGACGCAGGGCACGCCGGACGCCTCCGCGTTCCCGCGCACCGCCTGGCTGGCCTCCTACCGAAGGGCCCTCCAGCAGGCCCCCAACGAGGTGTTCGGCCCGGGTGACCCTGCCGGCCGGGCAGAACTGCGGGAGGCCCTCACGGAGTACCTGGCACGCGCGCGTGGCGTACGGACCGAGCCCGGCAGGATCGTGATCTGCTCCGGTTTCGCGCACGCGCTGCGGCTGCTGTTCGGAGGTGGCGTCCTGCGCGGGCCCCTGGCGGTGGAGGCGTACGGGCTCGGGTTCCACCGGGAGGTCCTCGCCGCCGCCGGTGTGCGGACCGTGCCGCTCCCTCTCGACGAACACGGCGCCCAGGTCGACCGGTTGGGCCGCCAGCGGGCCGTGCTGCTCACTCCGGCGCACCAGTTCCCGACCGGCGGGCCGCTGCATCCCGAGCGCAGGGCCGCCGTGATCGACTGGGCACGCGCGCGAGGCGGGCTGGTCCTGGAGGACGACTACGACGGGGAGTTCCGCTACGACCGCAAGCCGGTCGGCGCGGTACAGGGACTCGATCCCGAGCATGTGATCCACATCGGCTCGGTCAGCAAGAGCCTGTCACCGGCGGTGCGGCTGGGCTGGATGGTGCTCCCGGAGCGGTACGTCGGCGCCGTCCTGGCAGCCAAGGGGGAACGGGAGGCGTGGGCGAGCGTCCTCGACCAGTTGTGCCTGGCGGACTTCGTCGCCTCCGGGGCGTACGACCGTCATGTACGGCGGATGCGGCAGCGGTACCGGGGCCGTCGGGACCGGCTGGTCGCGGCGCTCGCCGCGCACGCGCCGCACATCGAGGTCACCGGTGTCGCGGCCGGTCTGCACGCGGTGCTGCGGCTGCCGCCCGGCACCGAGGCGTCCACGGTCAAGGCCGCCGTCTGGCAGGGCGTCCGTCTCGACGGCCTCGCCGCGTTCCGGCACCCGGCCACGGACATGGCGGCGGGCGACGGCCTGGTCGTGGGGTACGCGACCCCCTCCGAGCACGCGTACGGGCCGGCCCTGGAGGCGCTGTGCCGAGCACTGCCACCGCCCTGACCGGCCCGGAGCCCGACCGGGAAGCCCTCGGGGCGTCCTCGGGGCGTCCTACGGCTTGCGCGCCACCGCCCCGTACCCCGGGATCACCCCGTCCTCCTGGCCGGGCACCGGCTCGCCCAGTTCGGGGTGCCAGCGGTGGGGCACCTCGATGCCGGGCTCGACGAGGTCGAGGCCGTCGAAGAAGCGGGTGAACTCCTCGCGGGAGCGCAGGGCCAGGGTGACACCCGCGGCGCGCAGCTTCTCGGTGGCCGCCTTCGACTCCTCCGGCGTGAAGTCGGCGGTGGCGTGCGTGACCACCAGGTAACTGCCGGAGGGCAGTGCGGCGAGCAGGCGCCGGACCAGGTCGTGGGCGCCGTCCTCGTCGGAGACGAAGTGCAGCAGCGCGACGAGCGACAACGCGACGGGCCGGGTGAGGTCCAGGACCTTCTTCGCGCCCTCCAGGACGGCGTCCGGATCGCGCACGTCGGCCTGGAGGTACTCGGTGGCCCCCTCGTCCGTCCCGCGCAGCAGGGCCGCCGCGTGGGCCAGCACGATGGGGTCGTTGTCGCAGTAGACGACCCGGGCGTCCGGGGCGATGCCCTGGGCGACCTGGTGCAGGTTGGGCTCGGTCGGGATGCCGGTGCCGACGTCCAGGAACTGCCGTACGCCGCTGTGGGCCAGCCAGCGCGTGGCCCGGTGCATGAACGCGCGGTTGACCCGGGCCATGACCGGCACCCTCGGGTCGAGGGTGAGCATCTGCCGGCCCATCTGCTCGTCGACCGGGTAGTTGTCCTTGCCGCCGAGGTACCAGTCGTACATCCGCGCGGGATGGGGTCTGGTCGTGTCGATCGGGACGGCCGAGGTGGGGTTCTGCCCGGTCATGAGGCACTCCGTAAGAGGCGAGGGACGGTCAAGTAAGCATCAGCGTATGGAAGTTGAACGTGAACGACGGCAAGCACGTCAGGACAGCAGGAAGTCCGCCTCCCCCGCCTTGGCCCCCTCGATGAAGGCCGTCATCTCGGCGGTGGTGTAGATCAGCGCGGGGCCGTCCGGGTCGGTGGACTGACGGACGGCGATCCGGCCGTCGGCGAGCTTCATCGCCTCCAGGCAGTTCCCCCCGTTCCCACCGCTCCACGGCTTGTGCCAGCCTTCGCTGCCCAAGTCACGCGCGGGCATGCCGTTGTAGACCTGTTTGCGCGGCTTGATGCGGTCCATTCAGAGCTCCTTGCGGAGATCCCGGAGGATCTCCTTCGTGCGATGTGCCGTAGCGGCCTGCGCCGCCATGCGGTCCATGACCTCGAGGTGGGTCGCCACCTCGGCGCGCGCGTCGAGGTAGACCGCGCCGGTCAGGTACTCGCTGTAGACCATGTCCGGCAGTTCGGGCATGGCGAATCGGAACAGCACGAACGGCCCGTACGTACCCGGGTGCGGCCCGACCTGGAACGGGGCGACCTGCAGCGTCACATTGGGCAGCTTCGTGGCCTCGAGCAGTCTGTCGATCTGGGCACGCATCACCTCCGGGCCGCCGACCGGGCGCCGCAGCACGGTCTCGTCCATCACGACCCACAGCCGGGGCGCGTCCTTGCGGGTGAGCAGTTCCTGGCGCTGCATCCGCAGGGCGACATGACGCTCGATGTCGGCGGGCCGGGTCTGCCCTATGGCGCCCGAGCGGAGCACTCCGCGTGCGTAGTCCTCGGTCTGGAGCAGCCCGGGGACGAAATGGGGCTCATAGCTCCGGATGACGTCGGCCGCACCCTCCAGGCTCACGTACATCGAGAACCAGCCGGGCAGGATGTCGTGGAAACGCTGCCACCAGCCGGGCTTGTTGGCCTCCTCGGCCAGCTGGACGAAGGCGTCGGCCTCCTCGTCGGAGATTCCGTAGGCCTTCAGGAGCAGTTGCAGGTAGGGGATTTTGAGCGCGACCTCGGCCATCTCCATACGGCGGACGGTGGCGGGAGCGACACGGAGGATGCGGGCGGCCTCCTCGCGCTTCATCCCGGCGCTTTCCCGCAGGTCCAACAGGCGTCGACCGAGGACGACCTGACCGACCGTCGGCGCGGACCGCGGTTCACTCACGCTCCACCTCCACCAAGAGTTCTGACGAGCCGGCCACACAAGAACGCTGACAGCCCGGCGGCGCCATGCGAAGACCCTGACCGAAGAGCTGAGTTTCCGAACAGATGTTCCGAACAGTTCTTCGAAGGTCTCAACTGGCGCCGCGCGGGGTGCTGTTGCGAGCAGTGTGCCACGGCCCTCCGGACCGTCACACAGCACTCTGCAATTTTCAGAGTGACACTTGCCAAGTGTTCACGGCGGGGAGATAGTGGCAAGCGTGATTCCGTCCGCGCCCTTAGGAACAGACGCCGCCGCAGGCCCCCACAGCCTCGGTGCCGCCACGGAAGCAGTCCCCGCGGGGGCCGCCGCCGGGCGCCGGTTCCGTTTCGAGCTGGCCGCACATCCGGGTTCCCCCGCACAGGCCAGACGCCTGACGCGGGCCCGCCTGACCGGCTGGTCGGTGTGCGAGGACACCTGCGACAGCGCGGCCCTGGTGGTCTCCGAGCTGGTCACGAACGCCATCGTGCACACGGCGAGCACGCACATAGTGTGCGAACTCCACGACGGCGACGACCTGGTGCGGATAGCCGTGCGTGACGAGGGCTGCGCTCCGGGCCAGCCCCACGCGGCCAGCCGCACCCGGCCCGAGGAGGAGCACGGGAGGGGACTGCTCCTCGTCGACGCCCTGTGCGACGCCTGGGGAGCCCATGAGCACGGCCCCGGGCTGCTGGTCTGGGCCGAGCTGCCGCGCACGGCGGACACCCCGCACGAGCCACCGGAGCCCCGGTGCGACCTCGGCTGGGGCGCCCGCCCGAAGCCGGGCCCGTCCGACGGCCCGGGCGACGGGGACGAGGCGCACCCGGCGCGCCACACGAAGGGCATGGACGAGGTCCCCGCCCAGGGGCGGCGCGGGCTGCGGAGGCCCGTATGAGTCCCGGGCGCGCCGGCCGCGTCCTGCACCTGAACACCCTGGCCCGCCTCCAGCGCGGGCTGCGTACCCCGGGCCAGGCGCTGCGCCTGGCGGTGCCCGACGGCATGACCGCCCCGCTCGGCTGCGACGCGGTCGCCGTACCCGCCCGTCTCGGCCCGTTGGTCATGCCCCGGCTGCCCCGCGTGGGCTGCGTCTACGCCGACGGGACGACCTGGTGGTGGCTGGTGCCCTCCGACTCCGATCACGCCCTGGAATGGCCACCCCCTGCCCAGTACGCCACCGGCGCGGTCGTCCCGGACCTCCCGCGGCTCCCCGACCTGATCCACCGCCCGGACGGCACGCTTCCGTACACCCCGCCGATCCCGCTGTACCTGACCCTGTGCCGCGTGACGGGCACAGCTCCGGCCTGGTCGCGGCCGGTCAGCGCGTAGGCCCCGGCGAGCGCGGACGGGCCGAGCACCCCCGGACGGCCGAGCCGGTAGAGAAGCACGGGCTGTCCGAGCAGCACGGGCCGGTGGAGCAGCACGGGACCTAGAGCACGCCCGGTGGGTCGGACAACACGGACCAGAGCGAGCACCACCAGCCGATCGACCACCACCAGCCCATCAAGCAGCACAGACCGGTCGAGCAGCCAAGCGCACGCCCGCACCCCCACACCACCCCACACCCCCGCGCCGCCCGACGCCTCCCCCGGTCAGGTCGTGCGCCCGCGCGCACCCGGCGCCCCGGGCTGCGCCCTGCCCGGACGGGCTCCGCCACCGCAATAGTGGTCCGCCTCACAAGGCGGGGCACGAGGTGGGAGGTCGGTCGACCGTGGGGAAGAAGCGGACCGCGCCGGAGGTGTCCGAGTCGGAGCGGCTGCTCTTCGGCGGACCGCTGCGCTACGACATGGGCTGGAACCAGCACGCCGACGCGTTCCTGGAGCTGAACTTCCGGGCCATGATCACCCGGCTGCCGTCCCTGCTGACGTCCAGCCTGCGGCTCGCCCGGCAGGCCGACCGGGGTGCCGCACGGATCGTCCTGGCCGCCGAGGCCGGCCGGGGTGTGGCGCAGGCGGTGAGCCTGCTCGCGGTCAACAGCGTGCTGGCCGGGCTGATGGGCGGCGGTTCGATCGAGGACCGGCTGCGCGGCGCCGTGCCCGCGCTGGTCACGGTGGCCGCCGTGATGCTGCTCGCGGCGCTGCTGCGGGCCGCGAGCACGTACGCCACCGGCCGGCTGGAGCCCAAGGTGGAGCGGGTGGCCACCGAGCTCTATCTGGAGCGGGCCGCGACCGTCGAGCTGGCCGCGATCGAGGACCACGCCTTCCACAAGCTGCTGGACACCGCCCAGTACGGCGCCGCCTCCGCCCGCCGGATGATCATGTACGGGACACGGGTGATCAACGCGATGATCTCGCTGGTCGCGGCGGCCGGCGTGCTGACCGTGCTGCACCCGGCGCTCCTGCCGCTGCTGGTGACGATGACGCTGCCGAGCGCGTGGAGCGCCCTGACCATGGCCCGGCGGCGCTACGAGTCGTTCCACGCCTGGGTGCAGCACGCCCGCGCGGGCCGCCTGCTCGGCAGTCTGCTGATCGAGCCCGAGGCGGCACCCGAGATCCGGGTGCACGGAGTGGGCGGGTTCCTGCTGCGGCACTTCCGCGCGATGTCCGAGACGGCGGAGGCCGAGCAGGCCCGCCTCGCCCGGCTCGCCGCGCGTACCGGCCTGATCGCCGCGGCGTGGACGGGCCTGGCGACGGTGGCGACGTACGCGACGCTCGGCGGGCTGCTGGTGGCGGGGGCGATGGCCCTGTCGGTGGCGGGTACGGCCGTGATCGCGATCCGCACCGGCTCCCAGAGCCTCGACACGCTCGTGGTGGAGGTCAACGCGCTGCACGAAGAGGCCCTCTTCGTCGGCGACCTGCAACGGCTGTACACCGAGGCGGCGCAGCGGGCGATCCCGGTGGGCGGGCGGGCGCTGCCGGAGAACCCGCGCGAGATCCGCTTCGAGAACGTCACCTTCCGGTATCCGGGTGAGTCGGCCCGTCCCGCCCTCGACGACGTGACGCTCACCCTCCCACTGGGCCGGATCGTGGCGCTGGTCGGCGAGAACGGCTCCGGCAAGACGACCCTGGTCAAACTGCTCGCCGGGCTCTACACCCCGGAGCGCGGGCGGATCGTGTGGGACGACGTGGACGCGGCGACCGCCGACCGGCACCGGCTGGCCGAGCGGATCGCGATGGTGGCCCAGGACTTCAAGCGGTGGCCGTTCACGGCCCGGGTGAACGTCGCCCTGGGCCGCACGTCGGCGCCGCTGTGCGAGGAGCGGCTGGCCACGTCGATCGCCGAGGCCGGGGCGGAGACGGTGGTCGCCGACCTGCCGCGCGGACTGGACACCCTGCTCGCCCGCAACTTCAGCGGCGGTCACGAACTGTCGGGGGGCCAGTGGCAGCGGCTGGGCATCGCCCGCGCGGCGTACCGCAGGGGCCGCATCCTGATCGTGGACGAGCCGACGGCGGCGCTGGACGCCCGGGCCGAGCTGGAGGTGTTCGAGCGGATCCGCGCCCTGGCCGACAGCGGCCAGACGGTCGTGCTGATCACGCACCGGCTGGCGTCCGTGCGCCATGCGGACCTGGTGCACGTCCTGGACCAGGGCCGGCTGGTGGAGTCCGGGACACCGGACGAGCTGCTGGCGACCGGCGGCCTCTACGCCGAGCTGTACGCGCTCCAGGCGGAGCAGTTCACCAAGCCGCCCTCGCCGGTCACGCCACCCGCTCCCGTCCAGAGGGTGCCGGCGCCGAAGGCGGGCTGAGCGAGGGCCTTGCCCGGGCCGTCCGTCATGCGGTGGCGTCGGCGCCGTCGCCGCTGCGCACGATCACCAGGAACATGTCCGTCGCGAGGTCCATGACAACTTCGGCAGGCAGGCCTTCCAGACGCCGCGCCTGCGCGAACTCCTCCGCCGGCCAGGAGCCTCGCGGCCCGCCGGCGGGAAAGCGCTCGAGCACCGTTCGCCCGTTCACCACCCTGCACCTCCATGTAGCGCTGTACTCGTAGAGTTAAACGCCAACCATGGGGTGAACGGCTCGCGAAGTGACGGTTCTGAGACGTAGTTGACACTCGTTCACCGCCAAGTGTGACCAACCTCTCAGCCTCTTGGCGTATGTGTTCACCTTCCGTATCACTGGTCGCACTCGTCGTGATCCCGGATCCGTAGGCGCCATGGGCCCCTCCTGTCCTGCGGACGTCCCGTATCCGGTCACGAGGCAGGCGGACCGGCCCGGCGAGTCAGGTGTCGTACTCCTGGATGCGCCGGCCGTGGCTGCGGTCGACGAGCGCGGGCAGCCGCCGCTCCAGCTCCCCCACGACCTCCGGCACGTCGATCGTCAGGAGCTTCCGGTCACGCATCAGGATCCGGCCGTCGACGACGGTGGTGCGGACGTCGGCGGAGCGGGCGCTGTGCACCAGGGTGGCGGCGAGGTCGTGCACGGGCTGGGTGTGCGGTCCGGTGAGATCGACCAGGACGATGTCCGCCCTGCGCCCCGGCGCGATGCTGCCGACGCTGCCCCCGAGTCCCACGGCCCGGGCGCTCTGGAGCGTGGCGTGGTGGAGGGCCTGGCGGGAGGTCAGCCAGCGGGGGTCGCCCTCGGACGACTTCTGGATCAGCGAGGTGAGGGCCATGGACTCCCACACGTCGAGGGAGTTGTTGGAGGCGGCCCCGTCGGTGGCGAGTCCGACGTCGACGCCGATGTCGCGCAGGGCGCGGACCGGTGTGGTGCCGGGCCAGGCGAACTTGAGGTAGCCGCGGGGCGCGGTGGCGACGGCCGTACGACCGCCCGCCCGCTCCAGCAGGGGAAGGTCCCGGTCGGTGATGCCGGTGCCGTGGGCCAGGAGCACGTCGGTGTCGAGGATGCCGGTGCGTTCGAGGACCTGGATCGGAGTGACGCCGTGGCGGGCGAGACTGGTGTCGGTCTGGTCGCGGTTCTCGGCGGCGTGGAGGTGCACGGGCAGGGCGTGTTCGCGGGCGAGTCGCGCGGTGGCCGTGAGGTCGGTGTCGTCGACGGTGTAGGGGGCGTGGGGCGCGAGGGCGGTGGTGATCCGGCCGTCCGCGAAGCCGCGGTGGCGCAGCGCGAACTCCAGTGACCGCTCCCGGCCTTCGGGGCCCTGCGAGGAGAAGTAGGCCTCGCCCAGCAGCGCCCGCATACCGCACTCGGCGACCACTGCCGCCACCGCGTCCATGGCGAAGTAGTGGTCGGCGAAGCAGGTGACGCCGGCGCGGATCATCTCGGCGCAGGCGAGCCGTGCCCCCAGCTCGACGTCCTCGGCCGTGAGGTTGGACTCGACGGGCCAGACCACGTCGTTGAACCACTCCTCGGTGGGCAGGTCCTCGGCGAGGCCGCGCAGCGCGACCATCGGCGCGTGCGTGTGACAGTTGATCAGACCGGGCAGGGCGACCTGACCGCGGGCGTCGAGGCGCTCGGCGGCGGCGAGGTCCGCGACCGCCCCGGTGGTCGTCACCGCCTCGACCAGCCCGTCGCGTACGACGATCGCGGCGTCCTCCTGGAACCCGATGCGTTCTTGATCGTCGTGCACGAGGACGGTACATGCGCTGATGATGAGCTCTGCGGGACTGTCCGCGGCGGAAGGCGTCATCACGCCAACGTACGACTGGGTCGTAGGGGTCGGCTTCGGAAAGGAGCCCGGCATGCTGCTCGGCACGTGGAACCTGGAGAACCTGTACCGGCCCGGCGGCCCGTTCGGCCCGAAGGACGAGGCCGCGTACGACGCGAAGCTCGCCGCACTCGCCGCCGTCGTCACGGAACTCGACCCCACGCTGCTCGGCGTGCAGGAGGTCGGGGACCCCGAGGCTCTGAAGGACCTGGCCGGGATGCTCGACGACGACTGGCACCTCGCCCTGTCCGAGCACCCGGACAGCCGGGGCACAAGGGTCGGGTTCCTGAGCCGTGCCGAGCTGCGGGTGGTGGCCGACACGACGGCGTTCCCGGCGGAGCTGCGTCCCGTGCAGGTGGACGACACGGGGCTGACGGTGGCGCGGGCGGGGCGGGGCTTTCTGGCGGTGGAGGTCGGGGACGGGCCCCTGCGCGTGGCCGTCTGCCACCTGAAGTCGAAGCTGCTGACGTACCCGGACGGCCGGTTCCAGCCGCGTGACGAGGGCGAACGGGCCCGCTACGGCGCCTACGCCCTGTACCGGCGGGCCGCCGAGGCGACGGCGCTGCGCGCCCTCGCGGACGAGTTGCTGGACGGCGACGGGCGGGCCAGGGACGTGGCCGTGCTGGGCGACCTCAACGACGAGGCGCAGGCGGCGACGACCCAGATCCTGCTCGGCCCGCCCGGTTCGGAGATCGGCACGCCGGGCTACGACAGGGCCGACGGGGGTGACGCGTCACGGCTGTGGGACGTGGCCCCGCTCATCCCGTCCGGACAGCGCTGGTCCCGCGTCAACTCCGGGCGACGCGAGCTGATCGACCATGTGCTGGTGAGCCACCGCCTGGCACACCGGGTGACCTCGGCGGGCACGGGGCTGCCCGGCGAGGGCCCGCCCGGCCTCCCGTCGATCGGCCCCGACCCGGCGGAGCGCAGGGGCGCCCCCGGCTCGGACCACGCGCCGGTGTGGATACGGGTCGGCTGAGGCGGCCCAGCGGCGTCCGCCCCCGCAAAGGGGCGCCCCCGGGTGAGGGCGCTATCCGGCGAGGGGTGCCCGTGGCAGCCGCACGCCCAGCCGCGCACCGGGTCCGTCGAGTTGGTCGAGGAGGGCGGCGAGGCGCTCGGTGTGCCGTGCGTCGACGCGGCCCGTGTCGTCGAGGTGGACGGCGCAGGCGGTCGTGGTGTCGACGAGGCGTTCGAGGAGATCGGCCACCTCGTCCGCGCCCTCGGTGTGCCGGGCCAGGGCGGGGAGTTCGTGGGCCGCCAGGGTGATGGCGGACCGGGCCTCGGCGAGGGTGCGGTAGGCCTCGCGGCGCAGGGTCCAGCGGGTGGCACGGTGGTCGGAGGGGGTGCCGGACGTGCCGATCCGCGGGGTGTCCGCCTCGGAGAGGACGTGGGTGAGGTAGGCGTACGCGGCCTCGCTCGCGGCCGTGAGCCGGCCCCGCACGCCCCCGCCCTTCTGCCCCGGCATCGTCAGGTGGCCGACCATCAGCACGATCGCGCAGGCCAGCAGCGTCTCGCCGATCCGCCCCATGGAGGCCTGCGCCTCGCCGCCCACCATGACCAGGGCGAGGACGAGGACGGTGACCACGGCGGTCTGGGCGGCGAAGTGGCGGGTGGCTACGGGGATGAGCGCTCCGCTGAGGGCCACCAGCGCGATGAGCCCGTCGGGGTGGGGCAGGACGGCGGCGAACCCGGCGAAGAGGACGGCGCCGAGCACGGTCCCGGCGGCCCGGTTCAGCACCCGCGAGACCAGGGGGCCGAGGTCGGGCTTGACGAGGAAGACGGCGGTGGCCGGCAGCCAGTACCAGTGGTCGTGCTGCCCGTACCACTGGCCCTTGTGCAGGACCTGGGCGATCGCCGCGCTGGCTCCGAAGCAGAGGGCGACGCGTAGCCCGTACTCGCGTCCGGCGGCGCCGAAGGCGGACCGCGTCCGGTCCCTGAGGGTACGGCTCCGGGTGTGCAGGTCTCCGCCCCGGCCCTGGTCGAAGACCTCGGCGGCGTGCAGCAGGGCGTCGTCGAGGGCGCGCAGCGCGGGCGCCGATCGGGTGGGCGCGGGCAGCGGCCCGGTGTGGGTGTTGCCGCGCACGGCGGCGGCGAGCCGCCGGGGCCCTTCGGAGGCCCGCTCCGACAGGGCCTCTCCGGCCCACGCGAGCGCGGTGGCGGCCTCGGCGAGGGGCAGCGCGGCGGCGTACTGCGCGTGCAGCCGCCGCTCGGCGGAGGAGGAGGCGTACCGCCGCAACCGGGGTCCGGTGAGGGCGTCCTGGGCGTGGTCGAGGGCGGCGGTGAGCGCGGCCCGGCGGCGCATGGCCTGCGGCCCGCCGACGGCGTCGAGGAGCTCGGCGACGGCGTCGTACACACCGGCCACGGCCTTGCGCTCCCCGTCGAACCGGAAGTCCCCGGCGAGCGACCCGGGCGTGGGCAGCACGAGCCGCAGCACCACCAGCCACCCGGCGCCGGCGAGGAAGGCGAGCGCACGCTGCCACCCCGCTTCCGGCAGAGGCATCCCGGCCCCGATCGCCGAGCCGACGAGCAACTGCGTCCCAAAGGCGGACGCGACGGGCCCGATCGCACTGATGCCGCCGGCGACGAGCCCGACGAGCGTGAGGATCACGGTCAGCACGACCGCCCCGGTCTGCTGCCCGGCGTACGTCCCGATGAGCATCCCCAGGGCACCACCGAGTGCCGGCACCCCGAGGCGCCTGACCGAGGCCCGCCGGCTCCCGGGCCGGTCGTTGATCCCGGCGAGCATGGCGGCGATGGCGGCGACCACCCCGAGGGAGGTACGCCCGGCCTGCACGGCCACCAGCAGCAGCGGCCCCGCGGACAACGCCCCGCGCGTCACCGCGCTCCAGGGCACCGGCCCCCGCTGGGCACGCAGGGCGTGGGCGAGCCAGGGCGGCAGCGCGAGGGTGAGGCGGCGGGTCCGGGACACGGGGCTCCTGTCGTCTCGTCGAGGGCGGGGGTGAGCCTTCGGGCGACGGCGGCCGGGGCGGGGTGTGGCTGTTCACGGTAGGCGCGGTTCCTGGAGGAAAGGTTTCCGCGATGTGACGGACCGCGTGAGGGCCGGATTCTTTATGACCACAAACGGCAGTCGCTCCGGAGACCCCGCGGACGGGCGGCAACCTTTTGGGGCTCGGCGGCCACTGATGAGGCGCAAGCGCGTGTTCTCCCGAACGAGACAAGGACTCATCCGTGGCATCCCGTTCCCACCGGCGTCCCCTTCGCAGGCGGCGTACGGCCCTCGCCTCCGCGGTCGCCCTGGCGGCCGTCGCACTCCTCGTGTCGCTGATGGTGGCGCTCCGCCCCGGAAGTGAGCCGGAGACCGTGCGGGCCGCGGCCGAACGCTCCACGACTGCGCGGGCGAGCGCCACGCCCACGACACCGAAGGCGAAGGCCGAGCCGCAGTCGAAGCGGCAGTCGAAGCGGCAGTCGAAGCCGAAGCCGTCCACGGTGAGCCCCACCCCGGCGCGCACCACGACCCCCGCGCCGGCCCGGCCCTCGCCCGCCGCCAGTCCGCGACCCGCCCAGCGGGCCGTGTCCGACTCGGCGCCCCTGGCGGGGCGGATCAAGCCCCAGGTCTCCTACACGGGGGTCGCCACGCACTACGACGCCGGAGACGGCGACGGCGCCTGCCTGTACGGCCCGAGCCCCGACCTCATGGTCGCCGCGATGAACACCACCGACTACGAGACCTCCAAGGCCTGCGGGGCGTACATCCTCGTCCGCGCGGCGAACGGCGCCTCCGTCACGGTCCGGATCACCAACGAATGCCCCTCGCCCTGCGCCCCCGGGCAGCTCGACCTCAGCAAGGAGGCCTTCGCCAAGCTCGCCGGCCTGTCCGCCGGCCGCATCCCGATCACATGGAGCCTGCTGAGCCCGAGTACGTCGGACACCGTCTCGATCCGCTACAAGTCCGGCTCCAGCCGCCACTGGTGCGGCGTCCAGGCGCTCGGTCACCGCAATCCGCTGGCCCGGCTGGAGGTGAGCACCGGGAGCGGCTGGAGCCGTCTGACCCGCACCGAGTACAACTACTTCCTCTCCCCCGACGGCACCGGCTGCGGCGGCGCCCTCCGGCTCACCGACATCTACGGCGAACAACTCACCGTCAACGGCATCGCGCTGCGCCCGGACGCGGTACAGCCGACCCGCGTCCAGTTCGCCCGGCACTGAGCGCGCTCAGGGAGTCCCATCCGCCCGTCCGGCGTGAAACAGCGCCTCCGCGTCGGCGACCGCCCGGACGAGGGCGTCGGGACTCGGCGCCAGGTTCGCCACCAGGGCGTCCACTTCGCCGAGACCGGCTCGGGCCATGAGCCCCTTCTCGTTGGTGACCCACTCCCCGCGTGCCGCCAGCACCGCGTGCGCCGTCTGGGTCGCGGCGAGGGCGATCGCGCCGGCGACCTGGGTGACCGAGCCCTTCGGCGCGTGGCCCGCCTTGGCGTACGCGAGGGTGGCCGTGGCCATGCCGTGCCAGTGCCGCGGGGCGGTCTCACGAAGGGGCGCTGGGTAGGCGCCGGGGCACGGCAGGGCGCCCCGCAGCACCTTGTTGATCGCCAGTTCGGCGACGAGCAGGTACGTCGGGATGCCCGCCAGGTGGAACATCAGGGGCTCGACGCGGAAGCGGCCCCGCTCCGCTTCCGCCAGTTCGTGTTCGACGACGTCGAGATCACGGTAGTGGACGTCCACGCGCCGGCCCTGAACGGTAAGCCAGGCGCCTCCGTTGAAGACGCCGCCGCCCCACGCGCCGACTTCGCTGACGTCGCCCTGCCAGCCGATAGCCCGGAGGTCGTCCGGGTCGAAGGCGCCCCGGTAGTAGACCGCCAGGTCCCAGTCGCTGTCGGGGCGTTCGGTGCCCTGGGCGCGAGAGCCGCCGAGGGTGACGGCCCGGACCGTGGGGATGGCGGCGAGACGGTCGGCGGCGGTGTCGAGGAAGGTCTGGTCCGACGGGAGGGGCACGGTGGGCTCCTGGGGGAGGCGGTGTCCGGGAAGGGTAGGGCTGCCACCCGGTCCGCGGGAACCGAAATACGGGTGCGCGCGGGCTCCGGACCTCGCATGATCGGTGGGTTGTCGTGCCACCACCAGAGCCGTCGCCCCAGATCGGAGTCCGCCGTGATCCGCCGCGTCACCGTTCCGAGCCTCTTCCCGCCGCCCGCCTACTCCCACGCGTCCGTCGTCGAGGCCGGCACGCGGCTGGCGTTCCTCGCCGGATCCGTGCCGCTGGACGCCCATGGTGAGCTGGTCGGTCCCGGGGACCCCGTACGGCAGGCCGAGCAGGTGATCGCCAACCTGACGGAGCAACTGGCCTCCGTGGGGAGCGATCTCGCGCACGTCGTGGCGACCGAGGTGTACGTCGTGAGCGGTGAGCCGGCCGTGCTGTCCGCCGTGTGGAGCGTCGTCGAGGCGTCCGGGCTCAGCACCGGTCCGCACTCGTCGACGCTGATCGGCGTGGCGTGCCTCGGGTACACCGGGCAGCTGGTGGAGATTACGGCGACAGCCGTCGTGCCCGACGGGGCGCCGACCTGAGGAGAACTCCATGCTGATCGAGCACCGCGGGCGGCGCCCGGTGGTCCCCGAGTCCGCCTACGTCGCCCCGACGGCCGTCCTGTGCGGGGCCGTCGTCCTCGGCGAGCGCAGCCGTGTGCTGCACGGGGCCGTGCTCACCGCCGAGGACGGCGAGGTGCGGGTGGGCTCGGACGTCGTGGTCATGGAGAACGCCCTGGTGCGGGGGCGGGCCGGGCACCCGACCGCCATCGGTGACGCGGTGCTCGTCGGACCGCACGTCCATGTCAACGGGGCCACCCTCGAGGACGAGGTCTTCGTCGCCACCGGTGCCTGTGTCTTCCCCGGCGCCGTCGCGGGCGCCGGATCGGAGCTGCGCATCCACAGCGTGCTGCACGTCAACTCCGTACTGCCGCCCGGCACCGTCCTGCCCATCGGCTGGATCGCCGCGGGCGCGCCCCGGGCCCGGCTCTTCGCGCCCGGCGAGCACGACGAACTCTGGCAGATCCAGGAGGCGCTGGACTTCCCCGGCACGGTGTACGCCGTACCGCGCGGCACCCCCATGAGGCAGGTGATGGCCCGGCAGGTGGCCTTCTACGGGGCCCATCGCGACGACGTCACGCTCGGCGGCCCGTCATGAGCCAGGGCGCTGCTGCCGTCCGGGCCTCCCCCACACCCTCCGTTTCGCCAGCGGCTCGGCGTAACTCCCCACCCGGCTCGTCGTCAGCCCCAGCGCCACCAGCGACTCGGCGAGCCTGACCGCCGCGGCCACCCCGTCGACGACGGGCAGGCCCAGCTTCTCCCCTACCGCGCGCTGCAGCCCGGTCATGCCGGCGCAGCCCAGCACCAGCACCTCGGCCCCGGCGGCGCAGGCCCGTTCGGCGGCGGCCAGGAACGCCGTCTCGGTGCGCTCCTCGTCGCCGAGGTCGAGCACGTTCAGGCCCGTGCCCACGACCGCGGCGCAGTTGCGGCCCACGCCCGCCGTCTCCAGGCTGTCCTCGATCTGGCCGCAGGAGCGTTCCAGCGTGGTGACCACGCCGTACCGCCGCCCGAGCAGACAGGCCAGGTGCGCCGCGGCCTCCGTGATGTCCACGACGGGTACGTCCACCAGTTCGCGGACGCCCTCGCGCCCGTGCTCCCCGAAACCGGCCATGACGACGGCGTCGTACGGCGGTCCGTCGTAGGTGCGCAGCGTGTCCAGGACGGCCGCGGCGGAGAGGTAGCTGTCGAGCCAGCCCTCCGCGGACTCGGGCCCCCAGGCGGGGGTCAGTCCCGTCACGGTGGTGCCCGGGCCTGCGGCGGCCCGGGCACCTCGCACGATCTCTTCGGTCATCTCCTGCGTGGTGTTGCAGTTGGTGACGACGATCCGCACGTCTCTCAGACCTCCGCGGTGGCGCGCTCGGGGCGGCACAGCGCCGTGTACAGTCCGGCCGCGAGTGCCGTGCCGATGAACCAGGAGTACGGCGCGACGTCGCTGAAGGTCTTCACCAGGGCGAGGACCGCCGCGACACCCGCCGCCGGCAGGAACGCCCACAGTGCCTTGGGGTTGAAGCCCTTGCGGTAGTGGTAGCGGGCGCCGGGAGAGGCGTCGAACAGTTCGTCGACGTTCACGCGGCCGCGCTTGACCCAGTAGTAGTCGACCATGATCACACCGAACAGCGGGCCGAGGAAGGCACCGAGGCCGCCGAGGAAGTAGTTCACGACGGTCGGGTTGGAGAAGAGGTTCCAGGGGGTGACGAGCAGGGCCGCGACCGTGCTGATCATGCCGCCGACCTTGAAGGTGATCTTCTGCGGCCAGACGTTGGCGAGGTCGTACGCCGGTGAGACGAAGTTGGCGACGATGTTGACGCCCATGGTGGCGATGGCGAAGGTCAGCGCGCCCAGGACCAGCACCCAGGTGTTGCCGATCTCGGCGACCAGGTAGGCGGGGTCGGTGATCTCCTTGCCGAAGACCTCGAACGCGCCCGCCGTGACGATGACCGACACGATCACGAAGGCCGTGGAGTTGATGGGCAGGCCCCAGAAGTTGCCGCGCTTGACCGACTTGTAGTCGGGGGCGAAGCGGGAGAAGTCGCAGAAGTTGAGCATCAGGGTGCCGTAGGTGGCGAGGACCAGACCGATCGCGCCGAACCACTGGCGCCACTGCTCGCCGACGGAGACCGGGTGCGGGGTCGAGGTGAGGGAGATCGTCCAGCCGGCCTTGTAGAGGATCCACACGGCCAGGGCGATCATCACGAGCCAGATCGCCGGGCCGCAGAAGTCCTGGAACTTGCGGACCGACTCCATGCCCCGGCTGATGATCGCCGCCTGGACCAGCCACAGGGCGATGAAGGAGACCCAGCCGAGCGCGTCCAGGCCGAGGAAGGAGTTGTGCGTCCACGATTCCAGACTCGGCCAGGCGGCGAGGAGCATCACGTTGACGGCGACGGAGGCGAGGTAGGTCTGGATGCCGTACCACATGATGGCGATCACGGCCCTGATGAGCGCCGGGATGTTGGCCCCCCAGACACCGAAGGCGATCCGGCTGACGACCGGGAAGGGCACGCCGTGGCGCTGTCCGATCTTCCCCATCCAGTTCATGCCGATGTAGATGATCACGAACCCGACGAGCAGGGACGTGAAGATCTGCCAGACGTTCATGCCGAGGAAGAGCAGTCCGGCCGCGAAGGTGTAGTTGCCGAGGTTGTGGACGTCGGACATCCACATGGCGAAGAGATCGAAGACCTTCCAGTTGCGTTTCTTCGCGGGCGCGAGGTCTTCGTTGGTGAGGCGGGGATCGGGGACGAACGCTGGGGCGCCGGTGGCTGCGGCTCGGTCGGCGAGGGACACGGTGGCCTCCATGAGCAAGGGGACGACGGAGGACTGCGCTGCGGGGGGCTGCACGGCCGGTGCGTTTGGTATACCAAACTGCGCACATGGTCTCGTCGTCAACAGTTCTGACGGATATCGCTCCTGTTAACGCTCCGTAAAAGAGACCTCGCTTCGGCGAAGATGGGCTGCATGACGAAGATCGAACCCCTGGGAGCGGTGCGCGAACGCGTCACGGCCGAGCTGCGGCAGCAGATCATCGCGGGCAGCCTGCTTCCCGGCGACCGCCTGGTCGAACGCGAGCTGGCGGAGCGCTTCGGCGTCTCGCGCGTCCCGGTACGCGAGGCGATCCGGGCGCTCGTCGCCGAGGGCTTCGTCCACTTCGAGACGCCCCGCCGCACGGTCGTACGCCGTCTCACCCCGACCGACGTCAAGGAACTGTTCGAACTGCGCGAGGCCCTGGAGGTCTACGCCGCCGGACTCGCCGCGTCCCGTGCGACACCGGAGGACCTGGCCGAGGTCCAGGAGCTCATCGGCCGCGCGGCCGCCGCCACCGAGGCCGGGGACGCCGAGCTGATCACCGACCTCAACAGCCGCCTGCACGACCGCATCATGGCGATGGCCGGCAACAGCCTGCTGACCGAGGCCCTGGAACCGGTCGCCGGCCGGCTGCGCTGGATGACCCGGCGCAACGAGGAGTGGCCCCAGCTCCTCGTGGAGCACCGCGAGCTCTACGAGGCGATCGCCTCGGGCGATCCCGACCGGGCCCGCGCGCACGCGCTCACGCACGTACGGACCAACTACCGCTCCACGATGCGGCATCTGTTCGGGGACGAGGAAGCGCCCTAGCCGAGGAAGCGCCCTGGCCGTAGCGCCCTCTTCCGTCAGTCCCCGGCCGTCGGCAGCCCCGCGGCCCGTGCGGCCGTCCGCAGCACGTCGCGCAGCATCTCCGGGGTGAGCCGGCCGGTGAAGGTGTTGCGCTGGCTGACGTGGAAGCAGCCGAAGAGATCCAGGCCGTCCAGCTCGAAGCGGGCTCCGTGGGCGAAGGCGGGGCGCGGCCGGGGCACGGACCAGCCCGCCTCGGCGAACGCGGGCAGTGCGGCCTGCCAGCCGAAGGCACCGAGCACGACGACGGCACGCAGCGTCGGACGAAGCAGCCGCAGCTCCTGCACCAGCCAGGGGCGGCAGGTGTCCCGCTCCTCGGGGGTGGGCTTGTTGGCGGGCGGGGCGCAGTGCACGGGCGAGGTGACACGCACCCCGTACAGCTCCAGCCCGTCGTCGGCGTGCACGGCGGTCGGCTGGGAAGCGAGGCCGACGTCGTACAGCGCCTCGTACAGCACGTCTCCTGACCGGTCGCCGGTGAACATCCGGCCGGTGCGGTTCCCGCCGTGGGCCGCGGGTGCGAGCCCCACGATCAGCAGCCTGGCGTCCGCCGGCCCGAACCCCGGCACCGGCCGTCCCCAGTACGTCCAGTCCGCGTACGCGGCACGCTTCTCCCGCGCCACCTCCTCACGCCAGGAGACGAGCCGCGGACAGGCCCGGCAGTCCGAGATGCGCTGGTCCAGGAGGGGAAGACCGCTGGCGTCCATGCCTCCACCGTAGGCGGCGGTGGGACTGCGCCCCTCACCGGGAGGCGGAAGGCTCAGGACATGCCGGCGCGTGATCCCGAGGCGACGGTCGCACCCGGCACGGACCGCACCTCGACACGACGAAGCCAGACCAGAGCCCCGCCCAGCAGCCCCACACCGGTCACCAACCACGGCACCGGGCCCGGCCGCAACGCCCGACGACTGGACCGGTGCCGAGGTGGAGACGGACCGCGGGGGCTCCTCCGCGCCAGGCCGAGAAGGTACTGCCCGCCGCGGACGGGCCCCGGGACGTTTTACCCCGCCCGGACGGGCCTCTCGGAGAGCTAAGGTCGGGGACATGGCTTCTGAAGGTGCGGAGAGCGGCGGGGTGGGCGGGGCGGAGGCCCAGGACCCGAAGGTCGCCGCGGCGGTCGCCGCCGCCGAGGCGGCGGGGCCGCAGACCGGTGAGACCGTACGCGTCGACAGCTGGATCTGGTCGGTACGCCTGGTCAAGACCCGTTCCATGGGCGCCACCGCATGCCGGGGCGGGCACGTGCGCGTCAACGGCGAGCGTGTGAAGCCCGCCCACGCGGTGCGCGTCGGTGACGAGGTACGTCTGCGGCACGACGGCCGGGAGCGGGTCGTCGTGGTCACACGGCTGATCCGCAAGCGGGTCGGCGCTCCCGTGGCCGTGCAGTGCTACATCGACAACTCCCCACCGCCCCCGCCCCGCGAGGCCGTCGCCCCGGCCGGTATCCGCGACCGTGGCGCGGGCCGCCCGACGAAGCGCGACCGCCGCGAGCTGGAACGCCTGCGCGGCCTGCCCGGCCCGGGCCCCGGCTTCGGCCCCGGCGGAGGGCCGGACAAGCCAGGGTCGTGAGCAGTGCACGCGGCGGAGTCACGCACGGAGCCGCAGCAGTCGCAGCAGATCGGCGTTGCGCCCCCGCCGAGCCCAGGCGATGAGGGCGAGCGGCACGATCAGGATGAGCGGTGTCGCTGCGTACTGACCGTCGAAGACAGCGATCTGGACGATGAACGCGCCCACCATCAGCGCACTCAGCGCCATCGCCGCCACCGACTGGAGCACCGGGATCAACAGGGCGACCGCTCCGGCCAGTTCGAGCGCGCCGATGGTGTACATCCCCGCCCTGCCCCAGCCGAGTTGCTCGAAGGATTCGACGGCCGAAGAGTGCGCGATCAGCTTGGGCAGGGCGCTCGCGACCGCGTAGAAGAGGGCGAGCAGCACCTGAAGACCGCGCAGCGCGATCCGGGCACGCCGCCCGCGAGCGGTCGCGGACTCGGCGACAACACCCCCGGCCGGGGCGGAGGCGAGGGCGGTGGTCTCAGGCGTGAAGGACATGGAGGTCTCCTGGGGTGAGCGGTCCGTGGTGATGACGCAGAAGTAGACCTCCCCTGCCCCTCGAACTCATCGCCGTCCGGCAGATTTTTCCGCTCCGGCTCACGCGCCCCACTGCCCATAGTTGCGACGCTTGCCGAGGCCTGTCGCAGCGCCTCGATGCGACGCCGCACCTCCGTACTTCCGGCCCAGTAGGCCACGGTTCGTTCCACGTCGGCCAGTTCGTCCGGCAACGCCGGCGCCTCGTCCGGCAGAACGCGCCAGTGGTACATCAGAGGGAAGCCCCGGTACTGTCCGGAGAGCACCCAGTTCGTGGTCATCGCATGGACGGCGACCTCTCGCCACGCCCCGAATCCGGGCCCGCCGATGCCGTACTGGCACATGGTGGGCAGCCGGAACACATTGGCCGTGGACCGGAGGTGCTCCGGCCGCCGCTCAAGGTCCGTCAGGGGCACCCGTTTCACGAAGACCGGTGTGCCGGACACGTCCAGGCGAGCCGACTTTCCTCCGATGCCGGTGCCCAGCGGCACGGCGGTGTCCAGCAGCTCGCACAACGCGGTGTCGCCGAGCAGCGCCAGTTCTGTCGCGACTGTGTCGTAGCCGGTAAGACGCCGCCGCTCCCCTGCCCCGTACCGCCCCTCACCCACCCTGTCCGCCTAAGCCGCCTGCACCGCTCTCACCCAGATCCCGTCGTCCGTCAGGTACTCGTCCACCCTCAGTCCTGTCTCCCGCAGGGCCTCCTCGAACTGTTCCTTGGTCAGCGGGCGGGCGCGGAAGGTGTGGGTCCAGACCGCGTCCGGGAACTCGTACTCCGCGCGCACCGAGTTGACCCCGTCGCCGACCGGCTCCGCCGACACGATCCGTAGGGTGAAGCCACTGGGGTCCACCCGTTCGCGTGGCACGTTCGTGTGGTAGTCCTCGCCTTCCCGCTGGATCAGCACGCTGCCGCCTTCCGCGAGGTGGCGCACGCAGGTGCGCAGCAGGCCTCTGCGGATCTCGGCGTCCCCGGCGTGCACGAGGAACGACGCCAGCAGCACCACGTCGAACTTCTCGCCCAGGTCGAGTTCCTCGATCGGCCCGCATATCGTCCGCGCCCCGCGGACCCGCTCCAGCATCTCGGGGGACTCGTCCACCGCCGTGACCGTGAACCCGCGCTCCAGCAGAGCGTGGGTCATACGGCCGACCCCGCTGCCCAGCTCCAGGATGTGCGCTCCCCTGGGCACCGCGGCGGCGATGATGTCCGGCTCCTCGCCGATGGGGAGGCGCGAATACAACTCCACCGCACAGCCGTCCGGGGTGATGGCCCCCGGCCCCGTCCCCTCGTAGCCCTCACGCATCTTCAGCTCCATGCCCGTCCAACGGCCCGCCCCCGCACGCCAGTTCCCGTGCCGTCCGTCATCACCCGTCCGAGTGAGCGCAGTCCCGTGCGGGCCCGATCGCTCCTGTTGGTCAGCGACCGCGGCGAGGAGTACGTTGCAAACAGGAGTGGAGATCGCGATGCGTACAGGCAGTGAACCGACGACTGCGCGCAGTGCTCTGCGGGCGCGCTTCTGGCTGAGCCTGTGGGGGCTGATCTGGACGCTCTTCGGGACGGTCGCGTTCACGATCGTCGGGCGGACCGGCTGGGCCATCGCCTGCGGCGTGCTGCTGCTGGTCGTCACGATCGATCTCGTCGTGGTCGTCAGGCACATCCGCCAGGGCCCGCACTACCAGCCGGGCCGCGACATCCCGCCCTACCGGCCGCCGGACAACCGCCCCTGAGAGTCGCATGAGCCGCACCCTGAGCGGCCGGCTCACGAGTCGAAGCGTGCCGCCCTCAGGAACTCCGGGTTGGGGTCCAGTGCGGCGGCCAGGCGGAAATGGCGCTGGGCGCGCTCGGGATGCCCCTGCCGCTCATATGTGCGGGCGAGCGCGAAGTGCGCGAACGCGTTGTCCGGCTCGCGCTCCAGAACGATGGAGAACTCGAGCTCGGCCGGCCTCAGCTGCGCCGCCGCGAAGAAGGCCCGCGCGCGCAGCAGTCGCGCGGCGGTGTTCTCCGGGTGTGCGGCGACGACCTCGTCGAGCAGCTTCACCGCGCCCCGTGGATCGCGCGCCGCGAGCAGTTGCTCGGCGGCACGGAAGTCGATGACGTCCGTCTCCGGGGTACGTCCGTTGGATCCGCTGATCTCGGGCACGGCAGAGTCCTTCCCTCACTGGACGGCTTCAACGCGCCCTCGCGGTGACCCTATTCCGGAGGGGACGGCCGGGACGCCTGCGACCTGCGCTCCAACTCGGACCACACGTCCCTCACACGCCGCTCCAGATCCTCCAGCGGGACGTCGTTGTCGATGACGACGTCCGCGATCTCGCGCCGCTGCTCCCGTGTCGCCTGCGCGGCCATCCGCGCCCTGGCGTCCTCCTCGGTCATGCCGCGCAGCCGCACGAGCCGGTCGAGCTGGGTCTCGGGGCTCGCGTCGACGACGATCACGACGTCGTACAGCGGTGCCAGGCCGTTCTCGGTGAGGAGCGGGACGTCGTGCACGACGACCGCGTCCTCGGCGGCGGCCTCTTCGAGCTCGCGGGAGCGGGCGCCGACCAGGGGGTGGACGATCGAGTTGAGGGTGCCGAGCTTCGCCGCGTCGGCGAAGACGATGGAGCCGAGCTTCGGCCGGTCCAGGCTGCCGTCGGCGGCGAGCACCTGCTCGCCGAAGGCCGACACGACCGCGGCGAGACCAGGGGTCCCTGGTGCGACGACCTCCCGCGCGATGCGGTCCGCGTCGATCAGCACGGCTCCGTGCTCGACGAGCAGCCGTGACACCTCACTCTTGCCGGCGCCGATACCACCGGTCAGGCCAACCTTCAGCATGTGCCGCAGCCTAGACGCTCCGCCGGGAGGCGGATCCGGGTGGTGCGGGCCGTCATGCGTGGGCGGGTCGTGTCGGGCTGGTCGCGCAGTTCCCCGCGCCCCCTTCGGGGCGCTCCCCCCGGGGTCAGTTGTCGCCTTCTCGCTCCGCCAGGAACTTCTCGAACTCCTGGCCGATCTCGTCGGCCGACGGGATGTCCACCGGCTCGGCGAGCATGTTGCCGCGGGACTCGGCGCCCGCGACGGCGTCGTACTGGTGCTCCAGGCCCTCGACCAGGGCGGTGAGGTCCTCGTCGCCCTCGCGGATCTGCCGGTCGATCTCCGTCTGGGTGCGGTGGGCCTCCGAGCGCAGGCCATGGGCGATCCCCGGCAGGACCAGTCCGGTCGCCGCCGTGATGGCCTCCAGGACGGTCAGGGCCGCGTCCGGGTACGGGGAGCGGGCGATGTAGTGCGGGACGTGGGCGGCCACGCCCAGGACGTCGTGCCCCGCCTGGAGCAACCGGTACTCGATGAGGGACTCGGCGCTGCCGGGCACCTGTGCCTCCTCGAACGGGCTGCGGTGGCCCGGGACGAGGTCGGTGCGGTTGCCGTGCGGAGTGAGGCCGACGGGCCGGGTGTGCGGGACGCCCATGGGGATGCCGTGGAAGTTGACCGAGAGGCGGACGCCGAGCCGCTCGACGATCTGCTTCACGGCCGCGGCGAAGCGCTCCCACTCCACGTCCGGCTCGGGCCCGGACAGCAGCAGGAAGGGAGCGCCGGTGGCGTCCTGTACCAGTCGCACCTCGATGGCGGGGTCCTCGTAGTCGCTCCAGCGGTCGCGCTTGAACGTCAGCAGCGGGCGGCGGGCCCGGTAGTCCACGAGCCGGTCGTGGTCGAACCGGGCGACGAGCTGGTGGGGCAGCGAGTCGAGCACCCGGTCGACGATCTGGTCCCCTGTCTCACCGGCGTCGATGTATCCGTCGAAGTGGTAGAGCATGACAAGACCGGCCGACTCCTGGGCCAGCGCCATGTCGACGACGGCCAGCCCCTTCGGCTCCCACGCGTACAAACCCTGCGGATCAAGCACTGTGACCGCCCCTCCTCGTGTTCATACTCCACAACGCCGTTGCGGGCGGAGGCATTCCCGGAGGGGAGAAATTCGATCTTGGCGGCCGGACCACGACCCGGAAAACACCAAGGGGCCGCACCTCGAAAGGTACGGCCCCTCGGTCAGGAGCTACAGCTCAGCGGGCGTTCAGCTCTGCCCACCGGCCAGCTTCTCGCGAAGCGCGGCAAGCGCCTCGTCCGAGGCAAGCGCGCCGGAGTTGTCCGGGCCCTCGGAGGAGTACGAACCGCCACCGGACGCGGCCGGAGCGGCGGCCTCGCCACCCTCGGCGGCAGCGGCGGCGTCGGCCTCGCGGGACTTGATGACCTGCGCCTGGTGCTGCTCGAAGCGGGTCTGCGCCTCGGCGTACTGGCGCTCCCACTCCTCGCGCTGCTTCTCGTAACCCTCGAGCCAGTCGTTGGTCTCGGGGTCGAAGCCCTCGGGGTAGATGTAGTTGCCCTGGTCGTCGTAGGACGCGGCCATGCCGTACAGGGTCGGGTCGAACTCGACCGCCGACGGGTCGGCACCGAAGGACTCGTTGGCCTGCTTCAGCGAGAGGCTGATGCGACGGCGCTCGAGGTCGATGTCGATGACCTTGACGAAGATCTCGTCGTTGACCTGGACGACCTGCTCCGGGATCTCCACGTGGCGCTCGGCCAGCTCGGAGATGTGGACCAGACCCTCGATGCCCTCGTCCACGCGGACGAACGCACCGAACGGAACCAGCTTCGTGACCTTGCCGGGCACGACCTGGCCGATCTGGTGGGTGCGGGCGAACTGCTGCCACGGGTCTTCCTGGGTCGCCTTCAGCGACAGGGAGACACGCTCGCGGTCCATGTCGACGTCGAGGACCTCGACGGTGACCTCCTGGCCGACCTCGACAACCTCGGACGGGTGGTCGATGTGCTTCCAGGACAGCTCGGAGACGTGGACCAGACCGTCGACGCCACCCAGGTCCACGAAGGCACCGAAGTTGACGATCGAGGAGACGACGCCGGAACGGACCTGACCCTTCTGGAGGGTCGTGAGGAACGTCTGGCGGACCTCGGACTGGGTCTGCTCCAGCCAGGCACGGCGGGACAGGACCACGTTGTTGCGGTTCTTGTCCAGCTCGATGATCTTGGCCTCGAGCTCCTTGCCCACGTAGGGCTGGAGGTCGCGGACGCGGCGCATCTCGACCAGGGAGGCCGGGAGGAAGCCACGGAGGCCGATGTCGAGGATGAGGCCACCCTTGACGACCTCGATGACGGTACCGGTGACGATCCCGTCCTCTTCCTTGATCTTCTCGATGGTGCCCCAGGCACGCTCGTACTGGGCGCGCTTCTTCGAGAGGATCAGGCGGCCTTCCTTGTCCTCCTTCTGGAGAACAAGGGCCTCGATCTCGTCACCGACGGCGACGACCTCGTTCGGGTCGACGTCGTGCTTGATCGAGAGCTCGCGGCTCGGGATCACACCTTCGGTCTTGTAACCGATGTCGAGCAGGACCTCGTCCCGGTCGACCTTCACGATGACGCCGTCGACGATGTCGCCGTCGTTGAAGTACTTGATCGTCTCGTCGATCGCGGCGAGGAAGGCTTCCTCGTTACCGATGTCGTTGACCGCTACCTGCGGGGTGGTGGCGGTGGTCTCGGTGCTGCTCGTCATGTGGGAAAGGGCTCCGGTACGGACATTGAAGTCGTAGGTACTGCTACGCCGGGAGCCCGTTTCGCTCTGCAGAAGCCGGACAGCCAAGGAAGCGCCACTCAAAAACGGTGGCGCCTCGACAACCGAGGGGACATACATACAGATGCGAGCGCAGCCTGCTACGTCTGAGGTGCGCAGGCCCGCAGCGCAACTTGTAGCATACGGGGGCAGCCGGGCAGGGTCAATGCGCGAAGCCGTCCACGCGGGGCGGAACGCCGCATACCCGGCACAAGTCGTGTCGTCCGAGGCCACGCAGGGCGTACAACACCCCCCTTGCGGCCCTCCCGGGCCGACTTGACGGAAGAGTACGACGAGGGAGCCGATCATCCAAGAGCCCGAAGCGTCCGAACCCGAGGCCACCCGGCGTGCTGCCGGTGTCACGGAGAGCTCCCGCGCCAACCGTGGCTGGTGGGACCGCAACGCGGACGAGTACCAGGTCGAGCACGGCACGTTCCTCGGCGACGACCGCTTCGTGTGGGGTCCCGAGGGTCTGGACGAGGTGGAGGCCGAGCTGCTCGGTCCGCCGGAGGAGCTGAAGGGCAAGGACGTCCTGGAGCTCGGCGCCGGCGCCGGGCAGTGCTCGCGCTGGCTGGCCGGCCAGGGCGCCCGCCCGGTGGCCCTGGACATCTCGCACCGGCAGTTGCAGCACGCGCTGCGCATCGGCGGCCCGTTCCCCCTGGTGTGCGCCGACGCCGTGGCGCTGCCCTTCGCGGACGGCTCGTTCGACCTGGCCTGTTCGGCGTACGGGGCGCTGCCGTTCGTCGCCGATCCCCGGCTGGTCCTGCGGGAGGTGCGCCGGGTGCTGCGGCCCGGGGGCCGCCTGGTCTTCTCGGTGACGCATCCGATCCGCTGGGCCTTCCCGGACGAGCCGGGACCCGAGGGGCTGTCGGTGTCCTCCTCCTACTTCGACCGCACGCCCTACGTCGAGCAGGACGAGGAGGGCCGCGCGGTCTACGTCGAGCACCACCGGACGCTCGGCGACCGGGTCCGGGACGTCGTGACCTCCGGCTTCCGGCTGGTGGATCTGGTGGAGCCGGAGTGGCCGGCCTGGAACACGGCCGAGTGGGGCGGCTGGTCGCCGCTGCGCGGGAATCTGATCCCGGGAACGGCGATCTTCGTGTGCGAGCGGGACTGAGCCACCGCGCGGGACGGCCGCTTCCGGCCGTCTGCCGCCCGCGGCGCCGTCCTGGCCGGTCGCGCGGTTCCCCGCGCCCCTCTTCATGGTGCGGGCGTACGACACTGGGGGCGTGATCCGTTACGACGCCCTGGAAGCCCTTCCCGTACGTGGTGCCCTGCCCGATCTGACCGAGGCGCTGGACGGGCACGGCACCGCCGTTCTCGTGGCGCCCCCCGGCACCGGCAAGACGACGCTGGTGCCGCTGGAGCTTGCGGGGCTGCTCGGGGAGGGGCCCGGGCGGCGGGTGGTCGTCGCCGAGCCGCGGCGGATCGCGGCCCGGGCGGCGGCACGGCGGATGGCGTGGCTGCTCGGCGAGAAGGCCGGCGAGAGCGTCGGCTACACGGTGCGCGGGGAACGGGTCGTCGGGCGGCACACGCGCGTGGAGGTCGTCACCACCGGTGTGCTGGTGCAGCGGTTGCAGCGGGACCAGGAGCTGGCCGGTGTCGACGTGGTGCTGCTCGACGAGTGCCACGAGCGGCATCTGGACGCGGACACCGCGGCGGCGTTCCTGTGGGACGTACGGCAGACGCTGCGGCCGGAGCTGCGGCTGGTGGCGGCCTCGGCCACGACCGACGCCCAGGGGTGGGCGCGGTTGCTGGGCGGGGCGCCGGTGGTGGAGGCGCGGGGGTCCTCGCATCCGCTGGAGGTCGTCTGGGCGCCGCCGGTGCGGCCCGTACGTCCGCCGCACGGGATGCGGGTCGACCCGGCGCTGCTCACCCATGTCGCGTCGGTGGTGCGGCGGGCGCTGGCCGAGCGGGACGGGGACGTGCTGTGTTTCCTGCCGGGCGTCGGGGAGATCACCCGGGTCGCCGGGCAGCTCGCCGGCCTCGGGGACGTCGAGGTGCTTCAGGTGCACGGGCGGGCGCCGGCGGCCGTGCAGGACGCGGTGCTGGCCGGCGGGGAGCGGCGGCGGGTGGTGCTCACGACGTCCGTGGCGGAGTCGTCGCTGACGGTTCCCGGCGTGCGGGTGGTCGTCGACTCCGGGCTGGCGCGGGAGCCTCGTGTCGACCACGCGCGGGGGCTGAGCGCGCTGACGACGGTGCGGGCGTCGCAGGCGGCCGGGCGGCAGCGGGCGGGCCGGGCCGGGCGTGAGGCTCCGGGGGCGGTGTACCGGTGCTGGGCGGAGGCCGAGGACGCGCGGCTGCCGCGTTTCCCGTCGCCGGAGATCAAGGTGGCCGATCTGACGGCGTTCGCGTTGCAGGTGGCGTGCTGGGGGGATCCGGACGCGTCGGGGCTGGCGCTGCTGGATCCTCCGCCGGGTGGGGCGATGGCGGCGGCGCGGGATGTGCTGGCGGCGGTGGGGGCGATCGACTCCGCCGGGCGGGCCACGCAGCGGGGAGTCTCCCTGTCGCGGCTGGGGCTTCATCCCCGGTTGGGACGGGCGCTGGTCGACTCGATGCCGTGGGTGGGGGCCGAGCGGGCCGTCGAGGTCGTCGCCTTGTTGAGTGAGGAGGCGCCTCGAGAGTACGGCGATGATCTGGCGGGTGCCTTGCGAAGTGCCCGGCGTGGGGGTGACGCCTATTCCTCGCGGTGGCGGAGTGAGGTTCGGCGGCTGCGGGCCGTTGTTGCCGGACTTTCCCACCCGCCCACGCGTGACCTGCCTCCAGAGGCGGGGGCCGCGGGCCTCGGCGATCTCTCCGGGGATCGGCACGTAGGCCTGGTCGCCGCTCTCGCCTTTCCTGAGCGTGTCGCCAAGGCAGACGGCGGTTCGTATCTCATGGTCTCCGGAACCCGTGCCGAGGTCGGTGACGGGAGTGGACTGCGTGATGCCCCCTGGATCGCCGTCGCCGTCGCCGACCGTCCCGTCGGCAGGGGGCACGCGCGCGTGCAGTCGGGAGCCGTCGTCGACGAGGACGTGGCCCGGCTCGCCGCGGGTGCGCTGCTCGACGAACGGGACGAGGTGCGCTGGGACGGCGGGGACGTCGTGGCCCGGCGGGTGGAGCGGCTGGGGGCCGTGGAGTTGGCGGTGCGGCCGCTGAGGGACGCCGACCCCGGCCTCGTGCGCGGCGCGCTGCTCGACGGGCTGCGACAGGAGGGATTCGGGCTGTTGCGGTGGTCGGCCGAGGCGGGGGTCCTGCGGCAGCGGCTCGCGTTTCTGCGGCTGCGTGTCGGCGAGCCCTGGCCCGAGGTGAGCGACGAGGCGCTCCACGCGCGCGTGGAGGAGTGGCTGGAGCCGGAGCTGAGCCGGGCCCGGCGGCGGGCCGATCTGGCGCGGATCGACGCCGGGGAGGCGCTCGCGCGGCTGCTGCCCTGGGCCTCCGGGGAGGCGGGCCGGCTCGACGAACTCGCTCCGGAGCGGATCACCGTGCCGAGCGGGTCGAGGATCCGGATCGACTGGTCCCGGCCCGAGCAGCCGGTGCTCGCGGTGAAGTTGCAGGAGATGTTCGGGCTCCAGGAGTCACCGCGGGTCGCCGGGGTGCCGCTGCTGGTCCATCTGCTGTCCCCGGCCGGTCGGCCGGCCGCGGTCACCGCCGACCTCGCCTCCTTCTGGAAGGACGGCTACAAGGGCGTACGGGCGGAGCTGCGCGGGCGGTATCCGAAACACCCGTGGCCCGAGGACCCGGCCACCGCCGAGCCGACCCGGCACACCAACGCCCGGCTCAGGCGCTGACCGTCGAGGGCTCCTCGGTCTCCGTGGCGGCGCGGCCGGCCGGCCTGTGGCCGCGAACCTCCAGATAGAGGGAGAGGGTGAGGAGCGACAGGCCCAGGGCCAGGAAGCCCCACGGCAGGTACGACGTCATCAGCAGGACCAGGGTGCGGTTGGACTTGACGAGGTCGACCGTGTGATCGATGTAGTCCTCGCGCATCTTCACGTGTCCGGCGAACGCCGTCACCTTGTCGCGGTCGCCGAGGAGGGTGCCGCCGCGCAGTTCCTCCCGGTGGAGCTCCTCGCCGTAGACGGGGGCGCCGGTGAGGGGTTCGACCCAGAACTTGCGGACCGTGGTGTACCAGCGGGTCGTGCCGGTCCCGGCGACCGCCTCGGGGGTGAGGCCCTCGACGGGCAGGGTCTTGGGGATCCTCACCTTGGTCCAGGGGATGGTCTGCTCGAAGTAGTAGACCTCCAGGCCGCGGAAGTCCTGGGTGCCCTTGTAGTGGATGGGGGCGGTGACGCGGGCCTGGGCGTCGAAGTACTCGTAGTCCCGCTTCTCCGTCAGGAACGGCCACTTGAACTCGATGCCCTGGCGGCGCACCGGGTCGCCGTCGACCATCTCGCCGGTGGCGTGGACGGGGTCCTGGGTGTGTGCGTCGAAGATGTAGCGTTCGGGGATCTCGGACACCATCTCGCCGTCGGGGCCGACGACGTAGGACAGGCCGTCCCAGACGACGACGTCCCGGCCGGCCGACTCCTCGATGCGCTCGGAGGCCTCCACGTCGCCTTTGAGGGTCTGGACGATGGTGACCTTCGAGACCTTCTTCGCCCGCATCGTGGCGTAGTCGAGGAGGGTGGCGTCCTTCGCCTCCAGGACCATGTCCTGGTACTGGTTCGCGGGGACCTTGGCGAGGCGCGGGAAGGCGTACCAGCGCAGCAGCGGGGACAGCGCCGCGAAGAACACGGCGAGGGCGAGCAGGACCAGGCCGGCCTTGCGGCGCATCTCGGTCTCCCTCCCGGGCGGGCGGTCAGGGGTGTGCGGGCACCGTCGTCAGCAGCGGTTTCGGGGACGTCCCGCCGGAGGGGGTGCCGAGGGCGGTCAGTGTCAGGACCACGGCGAGCGCGACGGCGAGACCGGTGGCGGCGGCGACGAGGGTGCGCATATGGGGCCTCCCCACGGGCGGAGCTGATACACCGTCAGGTTTCTGGCACCGTAGCAACGGGCGGCGGAGATGAGAACACGTTGCACACACAACGAAGCCCCTCCCTGGAGGAGGGGCTTCGTGTGCCGTGACGCGGGGGCTAGGCGCCGGTGCCGGCCGACGGGCTCGGTGAGGAGGTCTCGGCCGCCGCCACGGTCAGTTCGACGGTGAGGGTCGCGCCGCCCGCTGTGCTGATCCGGAGCAGGAAGGTGCCGGTGGTGTCGTCCGCGTACAGCTTCGGCAGCTTCAGCAGGCCCTTGGCGTCCGTCTTCAGGGCCGTCAGGGTGCGTACGGCCTTGCCGTCGGCGTCCTTGAAGTAGGGGCCCTTGTCGTCGGCGGTCGGGTCGTCCGCCGACTTGATCAGCGTGGCCGTGGCGGCGACACCGTCCGCGACGGCGCCCTGGTAGGTGGCCTTCACCTCGACCTGGTTCGCGAACTCGCCGCCCGGAGTGCAGGTCAGCGCCGCGTCACCGGTGCGGACGAGCTTGTCGGCGGCGCGTTCGGTGACGGTGGCCTTGTAGTCGAGGCCCGGGACCGTACGGCCCACGACGGTGGCGCGGACCGTGACTCCACCCGTCTTCTCCCCCGCCTGCAAGGCGGGCGCTACGGCGACGCCGGAGCTGTTGGTGGCGACCGTGGCGACGCTTTCGCCGCCGGTGAAGGTGGTGTCCGTGTCGCCGAGGATCGTGAAGCGGATCCGGACCTTGCCGACGGCCTCGCCGGCCTTCGTCTCGGCACGGGTGCTGATCCGCTTGCCGAACGCGTCGCCGGCCATGGCGGTGAGCTTCGCGGTCCCGGCGTCCTCCAGGTGGTCCACCGTGTCGGTGGGGGTGGGGGGCGTCGTGGGCGGCGTGCCCGGGGTGGTGGGCGGGGTGGTGGGGGGCTTCGGGGTCGTGCCGCCCCCGCCGGGCTTCTCGGGCCTGGGGCTGGGCGTGGGCGTCGAGCCGCCCGGAGCCGGCGTGTTCGGGGAGCCCGGCGTGTTCGGGGAGTTCGGCGTGGAGGGTGTGGAAGGTGAGGAGGGCGTGGGGCTCGTCCCGGCGCCGTTGTCGCTGCGGTTGTCGGGCAGGGTGCCGGTGCCGTCGGGGATCTCGTGCGTGCCCTTGCGGTAGTACTCCAGCCACCTCATGACGAGGTTCAGGTACTCCCGCGAGTTGTTGTAGCTGTGGATCGCGCGGTCGAGGTCCCTCTGGTCGGAGAGGTCCCAGTTGCCGCGGCACAGGTAGTGGCCGGCCGCCAGCGCGGCGTCGTAGATGTTGTTGGGGTCCTTCTTGCCGTCGTCGTTGCCGTCGCGGCCCGCCCAGGCCCAGGTGGACGGGATGAACTGCATCGGGCCGACGGCCTGGTCGTAGTCGCTGTTGCCGTCGTAGGCGCCGTTGTCGGTGTCCTTGATGAGGGCGAAGCCGTTGCCGTCGAGCTGCGGGCCGAGGATCGGTGAGGTGGTGGTGCCGTCGGCGTTGACGCGGCCGCCGCGGGCCTGACCCGACTCGACCCGGCCGATGGCCGCGAGGAGTTGCCAGGGCAGGTTGCATCCGGGCTTGGCGTCGCGCAGGGCGGTCTCGGCCTTCTTGTAGGCGTCGAGGACGGTGGCGGGGATGCCCGCCTCGGTGGTGCCGGGGGTGACGGGGCCGGTTCCGGTGCTCGGTGACGGGTTCGGGCTGTTGAGCGGTGGCAGGTCCGTGTAGTAGGGCGAGTTGCCGGTGGCGCTGCCGTCGGAGGTGCTCGCGTCGGGCGAGGGTATGGCGTCCGCGGCGCTCCGTCTGCCGTGGTCGTTCACACCCGGAGCCTGGGAGGCGGACAGGGCCGCGACCGCTACCGCGGCCACGGCGGTGGTTGCCGCCCCCTTGCGCAGCCTCCTGCCGAATTGCGCCGCCATAGAGTGAACCCCTCCCGTGGGCGCCCGAGCGCCCTTCTCTCCGTGTGTCGCGCGCTGCTGTTCCGCGTTCGCACGCTCGTGTTGCGTTCGCGGTCTTCTGTTGCGTTCGCTCTGTTGTGACGACCGAGGGGGCCGAGTGGTTGCCCTCCGGCCCGTGTTTCTCCGGCCCGTGTTTCTCCGGTCCCGGGCACGGTGACCCTGGCGACCCTACGACAACTTCCTTTGCTCGGGCACCCGTTGTGACCGATTTTCACCACTTGGTCATGTGGCGGGCGTGGCGGGCGTGGCGGGCGGCCGGTGTTCGCGATCCCGCATACTGGGCCCTCCGACCGCCCGGGCAACGACCGTCACGAGGAGCCGAGTTGCCGTTCACGTTGAGCCATGCCGCGGCCGTGCTGCCCGCCGTACGCGCCGACGGCACCGGCCGGGGGCCGCTGGTTCCGGCTGTGCTCGTGGCGGGCTCCTTCGCGCCCGACATGACCTACTACGCGGCGAGTGCGGTGTCCGGGGCGATGGAGTTCGGTGACGTCACGCACTCCCTGGCGGGGGTGTTCACGGTCGATGTGCTCATCGCCTGGGTGCTGGTGGGACTGTGGCTGCTGGTGCGCGAGCCGCTGGTGGCGCTGTTGCCGCGGGCCCGGCAGGGGCGGGTGGCCGCGCTGCTCCGGTGCGGGGTGCCACGCGCGCGGGTGCGGCCGTCCCTGGTGGTGCGGTGGTACGTGTCGGCGGTGCTCGGTGCGCTGACGCACGTCGTGTGGGACGCGTTCACGCACCTGGACCGGTGGGGGATGCGGCTGTTCCCGGTGCTGGGCCGGGAGGTGGCGGGCTCGCCGCTGTACTGGTACCTGCAGTACGGCGGTTCGGCGGTCGCCGCCGTCGTGCTCGTCGTGTTCGTGGCGTACGGGCTGCGGCGGGTTCCGGTGCGCGAGCCGGTGGGGGTCCCGGTGCTGGCGGCGCGGGACCGGTGGGCGGCCGGTGCGATGATCGGTGGCTTCGCGCTGCTGGGGGCGGTGCAGCGGGCCTCGCACTGGTGGGCCTACTGGGGCTCGGTCGCGAAGCCCTGGGAGATCATTCCGACGGTGTGCTTCGGCGCGGGCGCGGGGCTGGTTCCGGCGCTGCTGCTGTACGGCCTGGTGGTCAGGGTGCGCCGTCCGGTCCCGGTCCCGGCCGGTCCCGGCCGCGCCGACGACGCGGAGCCGAGCCGTCCGGCCGCCCGCTGAGAGGGCCGGTGGCCGTCGTGACGAACGCGGGGCGGGACCGTGGTGACAGCGCGAGGACGAGAGTCAGACAGCCGCGGGCCAGGCCGGCCCAGGGGCGAGGACGGCTGAGAGAGGCCCTGGCGTTGCCGGGGACCGCTTCGGTGTCGCCCAGGTGAGCGGGCATGCCCGGGCCTGGCGCGGTGGGCGTGTCCGCGCCGGTGATGCCTACCGGTCCCCGTGTGGGGGCCAGGTGCCGCCGTAGGTCCTCCGTCGCCCGGCGCAGGGCCGGAGTGAAGGTGGCGGGGACGCGGACCGTGCTCGCGGCGACCGCGAAGGGCGGGACCTGCGGGGGTGCCACGCCTGTTGCCGTGCGGCGGAGGAGCGTGCGTATGCCCATGCCCGCATCCTTGCGACCGCCGGGAGCACGGGCGCCTTCTCGGGGGCCACGCGAGTGACGCGTCCGACATCGGGGCTCCCCCGGCTGCCACTGGCGGGTGCCCTCGGCCGTGCTCCTGCCGAGGGCCCCGTCTCACCCGCTCCGGGAACGTACTAGTGCGCTGCCGACTCCCAGTCCGGGCCCGAGCCCACCGAGACGCCCAGGGGGACGCGGAGCTGGACCGCGTTCGCCATTTCGCGGCGGACGAGTTCCTCGGCGGTCGCGCGCTCCCCCGGGGCGACCTCCAGCACGATCTCGTCGTGGACCTGGAGCAGCATGCGGGAGGTCAGGCCGGCCTCCTTCAGCGCGCTGTCCACCTTCAGCATGGCGATCTTGACGATGTCGGCCGCCGTGCCCTGGATGGGCGCGTTGAGTGCCATCCGCTCGGCCGCCTCGCGGCGCTGGCGGTTGTCGCTGTTGAGGTCGGGGAGGTAGCGGCGGCGTCCGAAGAGCGTCGCGGTGTAGCCCGTCGCCCGGGCCTCGTCGACCGCCCGGCGCAGGTAGTCCCGTACGCCGCCGAACCGCTCGAAGTAGGCGTCCATCAGGGCGCGCGCCTCCGCCGCCTCGATGTTCAGCTGCTGGGAGAGGCCGAAGGCGGAGAGGCCGTAGGCCAGGCCATACGACATGGCCTTGATCTTGCGGCGCATCTCGGCGTCCACCGCGGTCGGCTCGACCGCGAAGACCTGGGAGGCGGCCGTGGTGTGCAGGTCCTCGCCCGAGGTGAACGCCTCGATCAGGCCCTCGTCCTCGGAGAGGTGGGCCATCACGCGCAGTTCGATCTGGCTGTAGTCGGCGGTCATCAGGGACTCGAAGCCCTCGCCGACGACGAAGCCGCGGCGGATCGCCCGGCCCTCGTCGGTGCGGACCGGGATGTTCTGCAGGTTCGGGTCCGTGGAGGACAGGCGGCCGGTGGCGGCGACCGTCTGGTTGAACGTGGTGTGGATACGGCCGTCGGCGGCGATCGTCTTGATCAGGCCCTCGACGGTGACGCGGAGCTTGGCCTGCTCGCGGTGGCGGAGCATGATCACCGGCAGTTCGTTGTCCGTCTGTCCGGCGAGCCAGGCGAGCGCGTCCGCGTCCGTGGTGTAGCCGGTCTTGGTGCGCTTGGTCTTGGGCAGGGCGAGCTCGCCGAAGAGGACCTCCTGGAGCTGCTTGGGCGAGCCCAGGTTGAACTCGTGCCCGGCCGCGGCGTGGGCCTCCTTCACCGCCTGCTGGACGGCACCGGCGAACATCTGCTCCATGGCTTCCAGGTGGGCCCGGTCGGCCGCGATGCCGTGCCGCTCCATACGGGCGAGCAGCGCGGACGTGGGCAGCTCCATGTCCCTCAGGAGGTCGGCGGCGCCCACCTCCTCCAGGCGGCTCTCGAAGGCCTCGCCCAGGTCGAGGACGGCACGGGCCTGGATCATCAGGGCCTCGGCCTCGGCTCCCTCGTCCTCACCGAAGGCGAGCTGGCCGTCGGCCTCGGCGGCGGGGGCCAGCTCGCGGTGCAGGTACTCCAGGGAGAGCGCGTCCAGGTCGAAGGAGCGGCGGCCCGGCTTGACCAGGTAGGCGGCGAGCGCGGTGTCCATGGTGACGCCCTCGACGCTCCAGCCGTGCTCGGCGAAGACGCGCATGGCGCCCTTGGCGTTGTGGAGGATCTTGGGCCGGGCGGCGTCGGCGAGCCAGGCCGCGAAGGCCCTCTCGTCGGCCTCGTCCAGCTGGGTGGGGTCGAACCAGGCGGCCGGTCCGCCGGGGGCGGCGAGCGCGACCTCGGCGACCGAGCCGGTGCCGAGTGCCCAGGTGTCGACCGTGGCGACGCCGAGGGGCTGGGTGGCGTGCTCCGTGAGCCAGCCGGTGAGCTCGCCGGTGCCGAGCACCGTGCCGTCCAGCTGGACGCCGTCGGTGCTGATCGGGGTGGTCTCGGCCTCCTCGGCGCCGGGGTCGACGGCGAAGAGGCGTTCGCGCAGCGAGGGGTTGCGGATCTCCAGGGTGTCCAGGACCATCGCGACGGCCTTGCGGTCGTAGGCGGCCCGCTCCAGGTCGGTGACGCCCTTGGGGAGCTCCACCTGGCGCTCCAGCTCGGTGAGCCGGCGGTTGAGCTTGACCGCTTCCAGGTGGTCGCGGAGGTTCTGGCCGGCCTTGCCCTTGACCTCTTCCACGCGCTCGACGAGTTCCGCGAAGGAGCCGAACTGGTTGATCCACTTCGCGGCGGTCTTCTCACCGACGCCGGGGATGCCGGGGAGGTTGTCGGAGGGGTCGCCGCGCAGGGCCGCGAAGTCGGGGTACTGGGCGGGCGTCAACCCGTACTTCTCGAACACCTTCTCCGGGGTGAAGCGGGTCAGCTCGGAGACGCCCTTGGTGGGATACAGCACCGTGGTGTGCTCGCTGACCAGCTGGAAGGAGTCGCGGTCGCCGGTGACGATCAGCACTTCGTAACCCTCGGCCTCGGCCTGGGTGGCGAGGGTGGCGATGACGTCGTCGGCCTCGAAGCCGTCCACCGCGAAGCGGGCCGCGCCCATCGCGTCGAGGAGCTCGCAGATCAGGTCGACCTGGCCCTTGAACTCGTCCGGCGTCTTGGAGCGGTTCGCCTTGTACTCCGTGAACTCCTGCGACCGCCAGGTCTTGCGGGAGACGTCGAAGGCGACCGCGAAGTGCGTGGGCGCCTCGTCACGCAGCGTGTTGGCCAGCATCGACGCGAAGCCGTAGATCGCGTTCGTCGGCTGGCCCGTCGCGGTGGTGAAGTTCTCCGCGGGCAGCGCGAAGAACGCACGGTAGGCCAGCGAGTGCCCGTCCATGAGCATCAGTCGCGGGCGGCTGCCGCCGGAGGTCTTGTCGGTCGTCTTCGATGCTGTCTCTGCCACGCCCCCGATCCTGCCACGCCCCACTGACACTCGGCCCCGCCCCCGACGCCGACCGGCACCCCGGGACAGCGCAGCCGGCCCCTCCCCCCAGCCGGAGGCCCCTCTCCCCCAGCCGAAGGCCCCTCTCCCCCCGCCGCCGACGAAGCTCACCGGGTGAGAACCCCGGACGTCGCCCTGTGTGCCCGTGCACACACCCGGCCCGTATCCGCCCCCGCCCCGGCACCGATGTCACCACCCCGTGCGAGGATCTGACGCGGACCTCACTGCGCAGTCGAAGGGGAGCGTGCGATGGTGTCGAAGCCGCCCAAGAGTGATCCGGTTCAGGACGCGCCACAGGTCGCCGGCCCGAAGCACGCGGCAGCGGGGATCCCGGCGATCGGGCACACGCTGCGCATCGCCCAGCGGCAGATGGGTGTGAAGCGCACCGCGCTGACACTGCTGAGCGTGAACCAGAAGGACGGCTTCGACTGCCCGGGCTGCGCCTGGCCCGAGCCGGAGCACCGGCACAAGGCGGAGTTCTGCGAGAACGGCGCGAAGGCCGTCGCCGAGGAGGCCACCCTGCGCCGGGTGACGCCCGAGTTCTTCGCCGCGCACCCGGTCGCCGACCTGGCCGGCCGCAGCGGCTACTGGCTGGGACAGCAGGGCCGCCTCACCCACCCCATGTACCTGCCCGACGGGGGCACGCACTACGAGCCGGTCACCTGGGAGCGCGCCTTCGACATCGTCGCCGAGGAGATCGCCGCCCTCGGCTCCCCCGACGAGGCCGTCTTCTACACCTCCGGCCGCACCAGCAACGAGGCCGCGTTCCTCTACCAGCTCTTCGCCCGCGAGCTCGGCACGAACAACCTGCCCGACTGCTCGAACATGTGCCACGAGTCGTCCGGATCGGCGCTCTCCGAGACCATCGGCATCGGCAAGGGCAGTGTCCTGCTGGAGGACCTGTACAAGGCCGACCTGATCATCGTCGCCGGCCAGAACCCGGGCACGAACCACCCGCGCATGCTCTCCGCCCTGGAGAAGGCCAAAGCCAACGGGGCGAAGATCATCAGCGTCAACCCGCTGCCCGAGGCGGGACTGGAGCGGTTCAAGAACCCGCAGACCCCGCAGGGCATGCTCAAGGGCGCCGCCCTCACCGACCTGTTCCTCCAGATCCGCATCGGCGGCGACCAGGCCCTCTTCCGGCTTCTCAACAAGCTGATCCTCGACACCGAGGGCGCGGTCGACGAGGCGTTCGTCCAAGAACACACCCATGGCTACGAGGAGTTCGCCGAGACCGCCCGCGCCGCCGACTGGGACGAGACGCTCAAGGCGACGGGCCTGACCCAGGAGGACATCGAGAAAGCCCTCCGCATGGTCCTCGCCTCCGAGCGCACCATCGTCTGCTGGGCCATGGGCCTCACCCAGCACAAGCACTCCGTTCCCACGATCCGCGAAGTGGTCAACTTCCTCCTCCTGCGCGGCAACATCGGCCGCCCGGGCGCCGGCGTGTGCCCGGTGCGCGGCCACTCGAACGTGCAGGGCGACCGCACCATGGGCATTTTCGAGCGCCCCGCCCCGGCGTTCCTGGACGCCCTGGAGAAGGAGTTCGGCTTCGCCCCTCCGCGCGAGCACGGCTACGACGTCGTACGGGCCATCCGCGCCCTGCGCGACGGCGAGGCGAAGGTCTTCTTCGCCATGGGCGGCAACTTCGTCTCCGCCTCCCCCGACACGGACGTCACCGAGGCGGCCATGCGCCGGGCCCGGCTGACCGTGCACGTGTCGACGAAGCTCAACCGCTCGCACGCGATCACCGGCGCGCGGGCCCTGATCCTCCCGACGCTCGGCCGGACCGAACGTGATCTCCAGGGCAGCGGAGAGCAGTTCGTGACCGTCGAGGACTCGATGGGCATGGTGCACGCCTCCCGGGGCCGGCTGGAGCCCGCGAGCCGGCAGCTGCTGTCCGAGCCGGCCATCGTCTGCCGCCTGGCCCGCCGCGTGCTGGGCGAGAGCAGCGCCACGCCCTGGGAGGAGTTCGAGAAGGACTACGCGACGATCCGGGACCGTATCGCGCGCGTGATCCCCGGCTTCGAGGACTTCAACGCGCGCGTGGCCCGGCCCGGCGGTTTCGCGCTCCCCCACGCCCCGCGCGACGAGCGCCGCTTCCCCACGGCCACCGGCAAGGCCAACTTCACCGCCGCGCCCGTGGAGTACCCGGAGCTGCCCGAGGGCCGCCTGCTGCTGCAGACACTGCGCTCGCACGACCAGTACAACACCACGATCTACGGCCTCGACGACCGCTACCGGGGCATCAGGAACGGCCGCCGGGTCGTGCTGGTCAACCCCGAGGACGCCCGGGCCCTGAAGCTGGCGGACGGCGGCTACGTCGACCTGGTCAGCGAGTGGAAGGACGGCGTGGAGCGCAGGGCGCCCGGATTCCGCGTGGTGCACTACCCGACGGCCCGGGGCTGCGCCGCCGCGTACTACCCGGAGACCAACGTGCTGGTGCCGCTGGACGCCACGGCGGACACCAGTAACACCCCGGCCAGCAAGTCCGTCGTGGTGCGTCTGGAACAATCGGCCACCGACTGAGCGTTCGCTCAGCGAGAGACGCAGCCGAGCGATGAGGACGAACGGAGCCGGGCCCCATGGGTGAGCAGCAGCATGTGAAGTTCCCGCAAGAGGTCATCGACGAGTACGCGGCGCTCGGAGTGGACCTCCTCGCCCTCTTCTCCGCGGGCCACCTCGGCAACCGGATGGGCGTCCAGATCTCCGAGGCGTCGGCGTACCGGGTCGTCGGGACGATGCCGGTCGAGGGCAACACCCAGCCCTACGGCCTGCTGCACGGCGGGGCCTCCGCGGTGCTGGCCGAGACGCTGGGCTCGATCGGGTCGATGCTGCACGGCGGCAGCTCCAAGATCGCCGTGGGCGTCGACCTGAACTGCACCCACCACCGCGGGGTGCGCTCCGGCCTGGTCACCGGCGTGGCCACACCCGTGCACCGGGGACGCTCGACCGCCACGTACGAGATCGTCATCACCGACGAGCACGACAAGCGGGTGTGCACCGCACGGCTCACCTGCATGCTGCGGGACGTGCGGCCGGCCGACGAGGAGCTCATCCGCTCCGCGGGCTGACCAGGACGCTCCGGACGTAAGGAAAACCCTGGAGGGGCGGGCGCGCTCTCGTCGCGGCCGCCCCCGGAGGCTTCACTGGCGCCCCACCCCCACAGGAGAAGACCCGTCCCACCCGCCCAAGGGTCTCTCCTGACCTCCGCACGCCCCTTCGCCGTCACCGCGTCGGCCAGGGCCGCCGTGCTCGCGCAGGCCGCCCCCGTCGCCGTCCCGGGCACCGTCCACACGCACCCCGACCACCCGGGGCCCGCCTCCGGCACCCACCACATCGCCGCGATCCAGCTGCCCACCCCCGAGGCCCGGGCACGCTGGGACTTCACACGGCCACCCTCCCCACCGCCGGCCGGCTCGGCAGACTCGGCCCGCAGGGACTGAACGTCGCCTCGACCACCGTCACCGGCGACACCCTCCGCTATGCCACCAACGTGACGTACCGCCTGCAATACCCCCGGCGCCCGCGCCTTCCTCGCGCCGTTCGTGAAGCTGCCGTAACCCCGGAACCGCGCCGCATCGCGCACCGCCCGAAACGGCGGGGCACCCGTAACTCCCCCATGAGAACAGACCGGTTCGGATTCAAGATCACCGTTCACAGAGGCCCCGCCGGAATAGCCGCTTCCGAGTACCGGGAACTCTCCGGGAAGCGGACAACCCCTCTCTCTACGTAACGCTCCGTAACGCGCGCGCAATACAACACCACAGTTTCATCTCCGGCCGCACCCGGCCCCGGGACCTTTCCGATCCCGTGCGCGCCGCCCCCATCCCGGCAACCGCACGATCTCAGTCAAGGCCAACCGGAAGTGCGAGTTCTCAGAATGCGGACCTCGGCGAAAATCCACCAAACCCGCCGAGAGGGTCTGCCGCCGAGACCGGGCATCCACCGCGTCATAACAAGAAAGTCACAAGCCAGCCCGCGCCGCTGACCCTGCCCTGACCCCGGGCTTAGAGTCACGGCCAGTCACCGCTCCATCGGGAGTTCGGTACCAGCGCGGCACTCACCCCCCGACCAGGGCGGGGCCTGCCTGTGAAAGGACTGATTGTGCGACAGCGTTCCTTGGTGATTCTTACCTCCGTTCTCACGACCGGAGCTCTGACTCTCACCGCCTGCGGTTCCCGAGACGACAGCGGTGACAAGGGCGGAGACAGCGGGAGCGGCACGACACTGACCATCGGCGTCGACGCCCCCCTGTCCGGTGAGAACTCCACCACCGGCCTCGGCATCCAGTACGGCGCCCAGATCGCCGTGGACGACGCCAACAAGAACAACTGGGTCCCGGGCGTGAAGTTCAAGCTCAAGGCCCTGGACGACAAGGCGCAGCCCGCCACCGGCCAGTCCAACGCCACCAGCATCGTCGGCGACAAGACCGCCGTCGGCGCCGTCGGCCCCCTGAACTCCGGCGTCGCCCAGACGATGCAGCAGGTGTTCGCCTCGGCCAACATGGTCCAGATCTCCCCGGCCAACACCAACCCCGAGCTGACCCAGGGCAAGAACTGGCAGACGGACAAGAAGCGGCCGTACAAGACGTACTTCCGTACCGCCACCACCGACGAACTGCAGGGCAGCTTCGCCGCCGGCTACGCGTACAACGGCCTCAAGAAGAAGAAGGCCTTCGTCGTCGACGACAAGCAGACCTACGGCGCCGGCCTCGCGAAGATCTTCGCCGAGCAGTACAAGAAGTACGGCGGCAAGGTCGTCGCGACCGACCACGTCAACACCGGTGACAAGGACTTCGGCTCCCTCGTCACGAAGATCAAGAACTCCGGTGCCGACCTGCTCTACTACGGCGGCCAGTACGACGAGTCCGCGCTGATCACCAAGCAGCTCAAGGACACCGGCGTCAAGATCCCGCTGTTCGGCGGCGACGGCATGTTCGCCTCCACCTACATCGAGGCCGCCGGCAAGGCCTCCGAGGGCGACCTCGCCACCGCGATCGGCGTCCCCGCCGACACCCTGCCCGCCGCCAAGCAGTTCATCCAGACGTACAAGGACAAGGGCTACAAGGGCGACTACGGCGCCTACGGCGCCTACGCCTACGACGCCGCCACCGCCATCATCAAGGCCGTCAAGGCCGCGGCCGACGCCAACGGCGGCAAGGTCCCCACCGACATCAACGACCTGCGCTCCAAGGTCGTCGACGGAGTCCAGAAGTCCGACTTCGAAGGCATCACCGGCAAGGTCTCCTTCGACCAGTACGGCGACACCACCAACAAGCAGCTGACGGTCTACCAGGTCGAGAAGGGCGCCTGGAAGGACGTCGAAACCGGCACCGCCGACCTGAAGTAGTCCCGGCCCCCAAGAGCCGCACCACGGGCCGCGCGGGAGGAGGACCCCGACCGCGCGGCCCGTTTTCACACCCCCACACTCGACCACGCACGCATCCAGTGCACACGACCACCAGCGACATGGAGGCCATGCGGTGAACACCCTGCCGCAGCAGCTGGCCAACGGGCTGCTTCTCGGCTCGATGTACGGGCTGATCGCCATCGGCTACACGATGGTGTACGGCATCGTCCAGCTCATCAACTTCGCGCACGGCGAGATCTTCATGACCGGGGCCTTCGGCGCCCTCACGGTCTACTTCTACATCCTGCCCGACGGCACCTCGATGGCCATCGCCGTACCCCTGATGCTCATCGGCGGCGCACTCGTGGCGATCCTCATCGCCGTCGGAGCGGAACGGTTCGCCTACCGCCCCCTGCGCGGAGCACCACGCCTGGCACCGCTCATCACCGCCATCGGCCTCTCCCTGGCCCTCCAGGAAGTCGTCCGCAACTTCTACCCCGGCGCCGACCGCGCCCGCGCCTTCCCCGGCCTCGACGCCACCCACGACATCGGCTCCATCACCATCAAGGACGCCGACATCTTCCTCATCCTCGCCGCCGTCCTCTGCATGGCCGCCCTCGCGATCTTCGTACGCCGCAGCCGCACCGGCCGCGCCATGCAGGCCACCGCACAGGACCCCGACACCGCACAGCTCATGGGCATCGACACCAACCGCATCATCGTCATCGCCTTCGCCATCGGCGGCTTCTTCGCCGCCGTCGCCGCCGTCGCCTACGGACTCAAGTACGGCAACGTCGACTACCGCATGGGCTTCCTCATGGGCCTCAAGGCCTTCACCGCGGCCGTCCTCGGCGGCATCGGCAACATCTACGGCGCCATGCTCGGCGGCGTCGTCCTCGGCATCGCCGAAACCCTCGCCTCCGCCTACATCGACGAGATCCCCGGCATGAACCAGCTCGGCGGCCAGAGCTGGGCGAACGTCTGGGCCTTCTGCCTCCTCATCCTCGTGCTGCTGTTCCGGCCACAGGGCCTGCTCGGCGAGCGCGTCGCGGACAGGGCGTGATCACATGACCGAGACGACCAAGACCCCCGCACCCGACGCCGCCCCCACGACGCCCGCACCACGCGGCCTCATCGGGCTGCCCGCGGCCGCCGCCCGCGCCCTGCTGCTCACCGGCGGCATCGCCACCGCCGCCTCCGCGTTCCTCGCCTGGACCTGGACCGACGAATTCCCCGGCGACCTCACCATCAACGGCTACCCCGGCGGCCTGCAGTGGCTGACCTTCACCGCCGGCGTCCTCACCACACTCTTCGCCCTCGCCGGATACGGCGTCCGCGGCCTCGGCTGGCTGCTGCCCGCCCGCAACAACGCGCCGCTCGTCCTCAACGCGCTCGGCGGATTCGCCGTCACCTGGTTCACCGTCATCGCCATCAGCATCGAACTCGGCGGCGTCGTCAACCTCGAACCCGGCGGCTGGATCGCGGCCGTCGCCTCCCTCCTGCCCGTCATCGGCGCCTTCGCCCTCCCCCAGGAGAGCACCGGCACCGACGGCACCAAGGCAGCCCTCAAGGCCTACATCGCCAAGCCCGACCACATCCCCGCCGCCCAGGCCACCGCACCCTGGATCCAGCGGGCCGTCATCACCGCCGTCACCATCGTCGGCCTCGGCGTCTTCACCTACGGCATCGACACCGAATACGGCGAACTCTTCATCGGCTACCTCTTCGTCGTCGTCTTCGCCATGTGGGCCCTGCACACCGCCGGCCTCCTCGACCGGTTCTCCCAACTGCTCGCGGCCAACCGCAGCTTCACCCTCGCCATGGGCTTCGCCGCGGCCATCGCCTTCCCCTTCACCCAGACCGACGACCACTACGCCAACATCGGCGTCAACATCCTGATCTTCGGGACCGTCGCCCTCGGCCTCAACATCGTCGTCGGCCTCGCCGGGCTCCTCGACCTCGGCTACGTCGCCTTCCTCGGCGTCGGCGCCTACACCGCCGCCCTGGTCTCCGGCTCCGAGTTCTCCACCTTCTCCGGCGTCCACCTGCCCTTCTGGGCCTCCGCCCTCGCCGGCGCCGCCGCCTCCCTCGTCTTCGGCGTCCTCATCGGCGCCCCCACCCTGCGACTGCGCGGCGACTACCTCGCCATCGTCACCCTCGGCTTCGGAGAGATCTTCCGCATCGCCGTCAACAACATGGACGGCGACTCCGGACCGGACGTCACCAACGGCCCCAACGGCATCCCCGCCATCCCCGACCTGAACCTCTTCGGATTCAACTTCGGCCAGGCCCACGACATCGGCGGATTCACCCTCGGCCGATTCGCCAACTACTACCTGCTGATGGTCCTCATCATGGCCATCGTGGTCCTGGTCTACACGCGTGCCTCCGACTCCCGCATCGGCCGCTCCTGGATCGCCATCCGCGAAGACGAGACCGCCGCCACCGCCATGGGCATCAACGGCTTCCGCGTCAAGCTCATCGCCTTCGCCCTCGGCGCCGCACTCGCCGGCCTCGCCGGCACCGTCAGCGCCCACGTCACCTACAGCGTGGTCCCCACGCCGTACCAGTTCGCCGGCTCCACCCCGCCCAACTCCGCGTTCCTCCTGGCCGCGGTCGTCCTCGGCGGCATGGGCACGGTCGCCGGCCCGCTCCTCGGCGCGGCACTCCTCTACCTGCTCCCCGAGAAGCTCGTCTTCCTCCAGGACAAGTCCCTCCTCGCCTTCGGCATCGCGCTCATCCTCCTCATGCGCTTCCGCCCCGAAGGCATCATCGCCAACCGCCGGCGCCAGCTCGAATTCCACGAGACCGGCCAACTCGACGTACCCAAACAGACCACGCTGACCGACGAACCGGCCGTCACCAAGGCGGGGGCGTAACCACCATGACCACACCTGTACTCGAAGCCCGCGACGTCACGATGCGCTTCGGCGGCCTCACCGCCGTACGCTCCGTCGACTTCACGGTCAACGCCGGCGAGATCGTCGGCCTCATCGGCCCCAACGGCGCCGGCAAGACCACCTTCTTCAACTGCCTCACCGGCCTCTACGTCCCCACCGAGGGCACCGTCTCCTACAAGGGCACCGTCCTCCCGCCCAAGCCCCACCTGGTCACCCAGGCCGGCATCGCCCGCACCTTCCAGAACATCCGCCTGTTCTCCAACATGACGGTCCTGGAAAACGTCCTCGTCGGCCGCCACACCCGCACCAAGGAAGGCCTCTGGTCCGCCCTCCTGCGCGGCCCCGGCTTCAAGAAAGCCGAACGCGCCAGCGAAGAACGCGCCATGGAACTCCTCGAGTTCATCGGCCTCGCCCACAAGCGCGACCACCTCGCCCGCAACCTCCCCTACGGCGAACAGCGCAAGCTCGAGATCGCCCGCGCCATGGCCTCCGAACCCGGCCTGCTGCTCCTCGACGAGCCCACCGCCGGCATGAACCCCCAGGAGACCAGGGCCACCGAAGAACTCGTCTTCGCCATCCGCGACAAGGGCATCGCCGTCCTCCTCATCGAGCACGACATGCGCTTCGTCTTCAACCTCAGCGACCGGGTCGCCGTCCTGGTCCAGGGCGAGAAGCTCGTCGAAGGCACCTCCGAGGTCGTCCAGGCCGACGAACGCGTCATCGCCGCCTACCTCGGCGAGCCCTTTGAAGGCGACCCCGGCGAAGCCGAAGCCGCCGAGGTCGAAGCCGCCGAAGCCGCCGCCGAGGCGCCCAGCACCACCAGCAGCACCAGCAGCACCAAGGGAGACGCCAAGTGACCGCACTGCTCGAGGTCGAAGACCTCCGGGTCTCCTACGGCAAGATCGAAGCCGTCAAAGGCATCTCCTTCAGCGTCGAAGCCGGCCAAGTCGTCACCCTCATCGGCACCAACGGCGCCGGCAAGACGACAACCCTGCGCACACTGTCGGGACTGCTGAAGCCGACCTCCGGGAAGATCCTCTTCGACGGACAGCCCCTCAACGGGGTCCCCGCCCACAAGATCGTCGCCCTCGGCCTCGCCCACTCCCCCGAAGGCCGACACATCTTCCCCCGCCTCACCATCGCCGAGAACCTCCAGCTCGGAGCATTCCTCCGCAAGGACAAGGAAGGCATCGAGAAGGACATCCAGCGCGCCTACGACCTCTTCCCCATCCTCGGGGAACGCCGCAAGCAAGCGGCGGGCACGTTGTCGGGCGGCGAACAGCAGATGCTCGCCATGGGCCGCGCCCTCATGTCCCAGCCCAAGCTCCTCATGCTCGACGAGCCCTCCATGGGACTCTCCCCGATCATGATGCAGAAGATCATGGCAACGATCTCGGAGCTCAAATCCCAGGGCACCACCATCCTGCTCGTCGAACAGAACGCCCAGGCAGCGCTCTCCCTCGCCGACCAGGGCCACGTCATGGAGGTCGGCAACATCGTCCTCTCCGGCACCGGGCAGGACCTGCTGCACGACGAGTCCGTCCGCAAGGCCTACCTCGGCGAGGACTGACCCCCACACCCGGACACACGACGAGGCCCGCCCCCAGCCGGGGGCGGGCCTCGCCTGTGCGTACTCGCTGATCAGCCCTTGCCGGCCTTCTTCTCCTCGGCATCCTGAATGACAGCCTCCGCAACCTGCTGCATCGACATCCGCCGGTCCATCGACGTCTTCTGGATCCACCGGAACGCGGCCGGCTCGGACAGCCCGTACTCGGTCTGCAGGACGGACTTCGCCCGGTCCACCAGCTTCCGCGTCTCCAGCCGAAGCGTGAGGTCCGCGACCTCCTTCTCCAGCTCCTTCAGCTCAGTGAAACGCGAAACGGCCATCTCGATCGCCGGCACGACATCGGTCTTGCTGAACGGCTTCACCAGGTAAGCCATGGCACCAGCATCCCGCGCCCGCTCCACCAGGTCACGCTGCGAGAAAGCGGTCAGCATCAGCACCGGCGCGATGCTCTCCTCCGCGATCTTCTCGGCCGCGGAGATACCGTCCAGCTTCGGCATCTTCACATCGAGGATGACGAGATCGGGGCGGTGCTCACGAGCCAGCTCGACCGCCTGCTCCCCGTCCCCGGCCTCACCGACGACGGTGTACCCCTCCTCCTCCAGCATCTCTTTCAGATCGAGCCGGATCAGGGCCTCGTCCTCAGCGATGACGACCCGCGTCGTCATCGGAGGCACGTGCGACTTGTCCTCTTCAGGCACGTCAACAGGCTGGGGCGACTCGGGGGCACTCACGTGGGCTCCTTGGTAGGGGCAGGCCGGTACTGCTCCCAAGAGCGTACCTAGCTGCGGTATGGTGGTCAGGCAGTGGGTGGAGGTAAACCTTCGATTCACTGGGCCCCGGTAGCCCAATTGGCAGCAGGCAATGGATTCAAAACCCATACAGTGTCGGTTCGAGTCCGACCCGGGGCACTTTTCCTTCCTTTCCAAGGTCACCATCTTCAAGTGGATGTCCACGTTCTCGTGAACATCCACTTTTTGCTGCGTGTCGACGTGATCACAGCTCCACAGTGGCCCCCATGTACGACCTCAGCACACGCAAGCGAGCGCTCGCACTGGTTGCCCAAGGCCGCAGCCTGAACTCGGTCAGCCGTGACACAGGCATCTCACGGGCCGCTATCCGCTCCTGGCAGAACCGCCTCGAGCCGCGGCCCCGCGTGACGCCTCCAGACCCGGGGCCACCCGCCGACGAGCGCGCGTACGCCTACCTACTGGGCCTCTACCTCGGAGACGGTTGCATCAGCGCCCACCCCCGCGGCGGCTACTACCTCAGGATCGCTTGTGCGGACGCTTGGCCGGGGCTCATCGAGGAATGCCGCGAGGCCATCGGGAAGGTGCGCCCCGATGTAGGCGTCTACGTCGCGCAGAAGCAGGGCTGCGTGGCGGTCACCAGCTATTTCCGATGCTGGCCGGTGTTCTTCCCCCAGCACGGCCCCGGCAAGAAACACGAACGCCGCATCGCCCTCGAACCCTGGCAGCAAGCCATCGTCGATGCCCACCCTTGGGAATTCGTCCGGGGGCTCATTCACTCGGACGGCTGCCGGATCACCAACTGGACGACCCGCCTGGTCGCCGGCGAGCGGAAGCGCTACGAGTATCCCCGGTACTTCTTCACCAACGTCTCCGAGGACATCCGACGGCTCTACACCGACACCCTGGACAAGCTCGGCGTCGAGTGGACGCACTGCACTCGCCACGGCAACCCGTTCAACATCTCCGTCGCCCGCAGAGCCTCCGTGGCCCTCATGGACGCCCACGTCGGTCCCAAGTACTGACGGGCTACTCCGGGGTGTCGTCCTCGCCGATGTGGTGGACGCGGACCATGTTCGTCGAGCCGGAGACACCGGGTGGGGATCCCGCTGTGATGACGACCGTGTCGCCCTGTCGGCAGCGGCCCGAGCGGAGGAGGAGTTCGTCGACCTGGTCGACCATCGCGTCCGTGGAGTCCACGCAGGGGCCGAGGAACGTCTCCACACCCCACGTCAGACTGAGTTGGGAGCGGGTGGCCTGGTCAGGGGTGAAGGCCAGGAGGGGGATCGGGGAGCGGTAGCGGGAGAGGCGGCGGGCGGTGTCGCCCGATTGGGTGAAGGCGACCAGGAAGCGGGCGCCGAGGAAGTCGCCCATTTCGGCGGCTGCTCGGGCTACGGCGCCGCCTTGGGTGCGGGGTTTGTTGCGTTCCGTCAGGGGTGGCAGTCCTTTGGCGAGGATGTCTTCCTCGGCCGCTTCGATGATGCGGGCCATGGTGCGGACCGTCTCGATGGCGTGCTTGCCGACGCTCGTCTCGCCGGAGAGCATCACCGCGTCGGTGCCGTCGATGACGGCGTTGGCGACGTCGGAGGCCTCGGCGCGGGTCGGGCGGGAGTTGTCGATCATCGAGTCGAGCATCTGGGTGGCGACGATGACCGGCTTGGCGTTGCGTTTGGCCAGTTTGATGGCGCGCTTCTGGACGATCGGGACCTGTTCGAGGGGCATTTCGACGCCCAGGTCGCCGCGGGCGACCATGATGCCGTCGAAGGCGGCGACGATGTCGTCGATGTTCTGGACGGCCTGTGGTTTCTCGACCTTGGCGATGACGGGGAGGCGGCGGCCCTCCTCGTCCATGATGCGGTGGACGTCCTGGATGTCGCGGCCGGTGCGGACGAAGGAGAGGGCGATGACGTCGAAGCCGGTGCGCAGGGCCCAGCGGAGGTCGTCCTCGTCTTTTTTGGAGAGGGCGGGGATGGAGACGGCGACGCCGGGGAGGTTGAGTCCCTTGTGGTCGGAGATGACGCCGCCCTCGAGGACGGTGGTGTGGACGCGGGGGCCGTCGACTTCGGTGACCTCGAGGCAGACCTTGCCGTCGTCGACGAGGATGCGTTCGCCGGTGGTGACGTCGGTGGCGAGGCCGGCGTAGGTGGTGCCGCAGCTGTCGCGGTCGCCTTGGGCGCCTTCTTCGACGGTGATGGTGAAGGTGTCGCCGCGTTCAAGGAGTACGGGGCCTTCGGTGAAGCGGCCGAGCCGGATTTTCGGGCCTTGAAGGTCGGCGAGGGCGCCGACGCTGCGGCCGGTCTCGTCGGCTGCCTTTCGTACCCGGCGGTATCGCTCCTCGTGCTCGGTGTGGGAGCCGTGGCTGAGGTTGAAGCGGGCTACGTCCATTCCGGCGTCGACCAGGCCTTTGATCTGGTCGTACGAGTCGGTGGCTGGCCCTAGTGTGCAGACGATTTTTGCTCGGCGCATGGCCCGAGCCTAAGAGTTACCGACGGGTAGAGAATTGGTCGCGAGTGACTAGTCGCCGGACGTTGCATGAAGCGTTATCGACAAGTGTTGAATTGTGCGGCCGGGTGCTCCGATGAGCACCCGGGGGGAATTCGGTCGCGTTTTCGGAAATTGCGCCAGGGTGCTCAGAGCTGTGGCGGCACCATGGTGAAGCGGGCATTGATCTGGGCGTGGACGCGCTGGCGTTGGGGTTCGAGGTCGAGGGAGGCGGCCGCGGTGTCGGGGGCGGCTGAGCCGTAGGCCATGGAGCGTGCGCGGCCGGGGGCCTGGGGGTAGGCGGGCGGGCCGTTCTCGGCGCCGATGTCGGCGAGTTCGACGAGGGCGGCGAGGGAGGTGCCGAGTGCTTCGGCGTATTCGCGGGCCCGCTGGACGGCTTCTCCGACGGCCTTTTTGCGGGCTTCGCGGTGGGCCGGTGAGTCGGGGCGCAGGGCCCACCAGGGGCCGTCGACGCGGGTGAGTTCGAGGTCGGCGAGGCGGGTGGTGAGTTCGCCGAGTGCGGTGAAGTCGGTGACTTCGGCGGTGACATGGACGCTGCCGTGGTAGGTGCGGACGCGTTCGCCGCGGCCGTGTTTGACGAGTTCGGGGGTGATGGAGAAGGCGCCGGTCTCGAGGTGTTCGACGGCGTCGCCGTAGGACTTGACGAGGTCGAGGACGGCGGCGTTGCGGCGGGTGAGGTCGTCGAGGGCGGAGCGCCGGTCGCGGCCGCGGGCGGCGACGGTGATGCCGATGCGGGCGATTTCGGGGTCGACTTCGAGGCGGGCTTCGCCGCGGACGGCGATGCGCGGGGCGTCGGGTGTGCCGTAGGGGACGGCGGGCGGGGTGGCATCTCCGGTGGGGGCGCTCATACGCCCCACTCTGTCATGTGTTGGCCGGTCGCAGGCCTGGGGCTGGCGATCCCGAGTCATCTAATCGCAACCTTGGTGGGGCTGTTGCTGCCGGTCTTGATCGGGTCAGAATCTACGCGCGTTATCTACGCGCGTCGTTCACAGTTTCCGCGAGGAGAGCCAGACATGCCGTTGAACCGCCGGAAGTTCCTGGGGAAGTCCGCCGTGACCGGGGCGGGGGTGGCGCTGGCCGGTGCGGTCGGGGCGCCCGGCGCGCAGGCGGCCGAGACGCGGGGCGGACGGCCTGCGAAGCGGTACGCGTTCACCGTGATGGGGACGACGGATCTGCACGGCAACGTCTTCAACTGGGACTACTTCACGGACAAGGAGTTCGACGACAAAGACCACAACGACGTGGGTCTCGCGAAGGTATCCACTCTCGTGAACCGGATCCGTGCGGAAAAGGGCCACCGCAACACGCTGTTGATCGACGCGGGTGACACCATCCAGGGCACGCAGTTGTCGTACTACTACGCCAAGGTCGATCCGATCACGGCCAAGGGCGGCCCGGTGCATCCGATGGCGCAGGCGATGAACGCCATGGATTACGACGCGGCGGCGCTCGGCAACCACGAGTTCAACTACGGCATTCCGGTGCTGCGGAAGTTCGAGCAGCAGTGCCGATTCCCGCTGCTGGGTGCGAACGCGTTGGATGCGAAGACGCTGCGGCCGGCGTTCGCGCCGTACAGCATGCATCGGCTGCGTACGCCGTTCGGGCGGGATGTGAAGGTGGCGGTGCTGGGTCTGACGAACCCGGGGATCGCGATCTGGGACAAGGCGAATGTGCAGGGGAAGATGACGTTCCCGGGTCTGGAGGAGCAGGCGGCGAAGTGGGTGCCGAAGCTGCGGTCGATGGGCGCGGACGTCGTCATCGTGTCGGCGCACAGTGGCTCGTCGGGGACGTCGTCCTACGGTGACCAGCTGCCGTACATCGAGAACGCGGCGGCTCTGGTGGCGGAGCAGGTGCCGGGGATCGACGCGATCCTGGTCGGGCACGCGCACACGGAGATTCCCGAGTACTTCGTCGCGAACAAGAAGACCGGCAAGAAGGTCGTGCTGTCCGAGCCCCTGAAGTGGGGTCAGCGGCTGACGCTGTTCGACTTCGAGTTGGTGTGGGCGAAGGGCTGCTGGGAGGTCGAGAAGGTCGGTGCGAAGGTCCTGAACTCCAACACGGTGGAGGAGGACCCGACGATCACGAGGCTGCTGTCCGACGAGCACGAGAAGGTCGTGGCGTACGTCAACCAGGTCATCGGCTCGAACGCGGCGGAGATGACGTCGGCCGAGGCGCCGTACAAGGATGTGCCGATCATCGACCTGATCAACCACATCCAGGCGGACACGGTGAAGCAGGCGCTGGCGGGTACGGAGCACGCCGCGCTGCCGGTGCTGTCGCAGGCGGCGTGTTTCTCGCGGTCCGCCCGGATCCCGGCGGGTGAGGTGACGATCCGGGACGTGGCGGGTCTGTACGTCTTCGAGAACACGCTGGAGGCGCGGCTGATGACGGGTGCGCAGATGAAGGCGTACCTGGAGTTCTCGGCGAACTACTACGTGCAGACGGCGCCGGACGCGCAGGTGGACCCGGCGAAGCTGACGAACGCGAACGGTACGCCGGACTACAACTACGACGTGGTGAGCGGTCTTTCGTACGAGGTCGACATCGCGAAGCCGGCCGGTTCTCGGGTGACGAACGTGCGGTTCGGGGGCGAGCCGCTGGCGGATGACGCGAAGTTCGTGTTCGCCGTGAACAACTACCGGGCCAACGGCGGCGGGAACTTCCCGCATGTCGCCGCCGCTCCGTTGCTGTGGTCGAACTCGGACGAGATCCGCAACACCATGATCGCCTGGGTGAAGGCGAAGGGGTCGATCGATCCGGCCGAGTTCGCGGCGGTGGACTGGAGGCTCACGCGGAACGGCACGCCCGTCTTCTAGGGCGTCTTCCTGAGCCACTTCCAGAGCCCCTTCCGATGCTTCTTCCGGAGTCTCTCGGGGGTCTCGTCACCTTCGGTCGACCAGCGGGGTCAGTTCCGGTGCCTCTCGGGGTGGCGGGACCTGCCGCGGCTGGGTGAGGCCGAAGGTGGTGAAGGCGGTTCGGCCGGGCAGCGCGTACGTCTCCCTGCCGGTGAGGCAGTTGAGGATGATCGCGCTGCGCCAGGCGGCGAGGCCGAGGTCCGGGGCGCCGACGCCGTGGGTGTGGGTCTCGGCGTTCTGGACGTAGGCGGTGCCGGTGACGGAGGGGTCCAGGACGAGTCGGTGGTCCTCGTCGATCCGGGGGCGTTCGCGGCTGTCGCGGCGCAGGTAGGGGTCGAGGCCGGCGAGGACGCGGTCGAGGGGGCGCTCGCGGTAGCCGGTGGCGAGGACGACGGCGTCGGTGGTGAGGCGGGAGCGGCTGTTCTGCGGGCCGTGTTCGAGGTGCAGTTCCACCTTGGTCGTCGCGACGCGGCCCGCCGTGCGGACGTGGACGCCGGGGGTGAGGACGGCGTCCGGCCAGCCGCCGTGCAGGGTGCGGCGGTAGAGCTCGTCGTGGATGGCGGCGACGGTGGCGGTGTCGATGCCTTTGTGCAGCTGCCACTGGCCGGCGACGAGGCGGTCGCGGGTGGGCTCGGGCAGGGCGTGGAAGTAGCGGGTGTGGTCGGGTGTGAAGTGTTCCAGGCCGAGCTTGGAGTACTCCATGGGTGCGAAGGCCTCCGTGCGGCCCAGCCAGTGGAGCTGTTCGTGTCCTGCGGGCCGGTTGCGCAGCAGGTCGAGGAAGATCTCGGCGCCGGACTGTCCGATGCCGACGATGGTGACGTGCCCGGCGGCGAGGAGGGCGGCCCGGTGGTCGAGGTAGTCGGCGGCGTGTAGGACGGGTACGCCGGGGGCCTGTACGAGGGGGGTGAGGGGGTCCGGGACGTAGGGCTCGGTGCCGATGCCGAGGACGACGTTGCGCGCGTAGGTGCGCCCGAGGGCTTCCGCTTCGCCGTCGCTGTCGAGCTGGGTGAAGTCGACTTCGAAGACGTCGCGTTCGGGGTTCCAGCGGACGGCGTCGACCTGGTGACCGAAGTGGAGTCCCGGGAGGTTGTCGCAGACCCAGCGGCAGTAGGCGTCGTACTCGGCGCGCTGGATGTGGAAGCGTTCGGCGACGTAGAAGGGGAAGAGCCGCTCGCGGGACCTGAGGTAGTTGAGGAAGCTCCAGGGGCTGGTGGGGTCGGCGAGGGTCACCAGGTCGGCGAGGAACGGGACCTGGATGGTGGCGCCTTCGATGAGCAGGCCGGAGTGCCAGCCGAAGGCGGGGCGTTGGTCGTAGAAGACGGTGTCGAGGTCGTCGAGGGGCTGGGCGAGGGCGGCGAGGGAGAGGTTGAACGGGCCGATGCCGATGCCGACGAGGTCGCGGGGGGCGTCGGGGTCGCGGTGCGGTTGCTGGGGTGGGGCCGCCGGGGCGGGGTGCGGCTGGCCGTTGGGCCGGTGGCTCGGCGCGGGGTTCATCGGGGGGTGTGTCCTTCCACGAGTGTCGCGTGCCCCGCTGCCACGAGGTGCAGCAGCGCGGTCAGGTCGTCGGGCCCGGTGGTGGGGTTGAGGAGGGTGGCCTTGAGCCAGAGCCGGCCGTCGGGGCGGGCCCGGCCGAGGACGGCGCGGCCGTCGGTGAGGAGTGCGCGGCGTACGGCGGCCACGGTGTGGTCGGCGGCGCCGGCGGGCCGGAACAGGACCGTGCTGATGACCGGGTGGGCGTAGAGGTCGAATCCGGGGTGGCCGTCGACGAGGGCGGCGAATTCGCGGGCTGTGGCGCAGACCTGGTCGACGAGCGCGCCGAGGCCGCTGCGGCCGAGGGTCTTGAGGGTGACGGCGAGTTTGAGGACGTCGGGGCGGCGGGTGGTGCGCAGGGACCGGCCGAGCAGGTCGGGCAGGCCGGCGTCGGTGTCGTCGTCGGCGTTGAGGTAGTCGGCACGTTGTCCGAGGGCGGTGAGGTCGCGGGTGTCCTTGACGGCGAGGAGGCCGGTGGCGACCGGCTGCCAGCCGAGTTTGTGCAGGTCGAGGGTGATGGTGTCGGCGGTGTCGAGCCCGGTGAGCCTGGCGCGGTGCCGGTCGCTGAACAGGAGGCCTCCGCCGTAGGCGGCGTCGATGTGCAGCCGGGCGCCGTGGGCGGCGCAGCGGGCGGCGATCTCGGGCAGCGGGTCGATGAGCCCGGCGTCGGTGGTGCCGGCGGTGGCGGCGACGAGCAGTGGGCCGGGCAGGCGGGTGAGGGTTTCGTCCAGTGCGCCGGGGTCGAGGGTTCCGGCCGGGGTGGGCACGCGGACGGGTTCGGGCAGCCCGAGCAGCCAGGCGGCCCGGGCGAGGGAGTGGTGGGCGTTCGCCCCGCACACCAGCCGCACGGCCCCGCCGCACGCCTCCCGGGCGAGGAGCAGGGCGAGCTGGTTGGACTCGGTGCCGCCGGTGGTGATGAGGGAGCCGGGGGGCTCGGGAGGGCGCGGGGCCGTGGCACTCCGGGGCGCTCCGGTACCACCGGACTCCCCGGCACCCACCCACGCGCCACCCGAGCGCAACTCGCCGGCTCCACCGACCCCGCCAGCCCTGGGAGGCGCCCCCGTACCACCGGACTCCCCGACACCCACCCACGCGCCACCCGAGCGCAACTCGCCACCCGCGTGGAACTCGCCAGCCACGCTGGACGCGCCAGCCCGGCCGGGCTCACCGGCGCCCGGCCTCGCATCGGCCGAGCGGAGCTCACGGGGCGGGCGGAGCTCACCGCCCGTGCAAGGCTCGCTGTCCGTGCAAGGCTCACCGCCCGTGCAAAGCTCACCGCCCGTACGGAGTTCTCGGTGCGGATGAGGGGCCCCCGTTCCGTCGGGCTTTCCGGCGCCGTAGATCTCGCTCGCCAGTGCCTTCGTCACCAGGGCCTCCAGTTCCGATGCCCCCGGTCCCTGGTCCCAGGAGTCCAGGGACGGGTTGAGGGCGGAGGCCGCGAGGTCGGCGGCGGTGGCGAGGGCCAGGGGTGGGCAGTGGAGGTGGGCGGTGCACAGGGGGTGGGCCGGATCGGCCGCGCCCTCGGTGACCGCGTGGACCAGGGTGCGCAGGGCGTGCGGGTCGCCCTGGGCGGGCAGGACCTCCCCCACCGCCTCCCGCATCCGTGCGGCGACCGCGTCCGGCCCGCCCGCCGGCAGCGGGCCGCCGCGCGCCCGGGTGCCTGTCTCCAGGGCGTCGAGCACGATCTCCAGCAACGGCCTCAGGGCGTGCGGGCCTTCGGGGCCCGAGGAGAGGGGCGGCGTGCTCATGGGCTGTCTGTCCTCCGGGGCGCGGGGCGGTGCGCCCGGACAGCCCAACGACCGGATGCGGGAGGAGGTACTTCTGTCCGGGGAAAACCGGCCCCGGAATCACCCGGCGCGGACCGTCAGGCCCTGAAGTCGTCCGCGTGGTCCTCGGCCCAGACCGCGAAGGGACGGGCCGGGCGGCCGGTGATCTCCCCTACTGTGCCGGTGATCTCCGGCGGTACGCCGACCGTGGCGGCGAAGGACTTCAGCAGGGCCTGGAGCATCTCCGGCGGGACGTGCGGGAACAACTCCGCCGCGGCCTCGTCCGGTGCGACTTCGGTGAAGTCGAGCTCGCGGCCGAGAGCCTTGCCGATCGCGGCGACCTGCCCGGCGTTGGTGATCGCCTCGGGTCCGGTGAGGCGGTGGGCGGCGCCCACGTGGCCGTCGTCCAGGAGGGCGCGTTCGGCGACGGCGGCGATGTCGTCCTCGTGGATCGGTGCGGCCTGGCCGTCGGCGAAGACACCGCGGACGGTGTCGCCGGCGCGGATCTGCGGGGCCCACTGGAAGGCGTTGGTGGCGAACGCGTTGGGGCGCAGGAAGGTCCATGTCAGGCCGCTGTCGCGGACGTGGCGTTCGGCCGTGGCGTGCATGACGTGGATGGGGTGGGACTCGTCGGCGCCCGAGTCGATGATCCCGGAGGACAGCAGGACCACGTGGCGCACTCCGGCGGCCCGGGCCGCGTCCAGGAGGCGTGGGGTGTGCTCGCCGCCCGCCTGGACGTAGAGGAACAGCTCGGTGGCGCCCTCGAACAGGCCGTCCGGTTCGGCGGGGTCGAGCCGGACGGTCTCGACGCCGGCGGGCAGGCGGGCCCGGCCCGGGTCGCGGGTCAGTGCCCGCACGGGCCGGCCGGCGGCGACGAGGCGTTCGACCAGGGCACGGCCGATGTTTCCGGTGGGACCGGTCACTGCGATCACGAAGGGGCTCCTCGGGTTGGGTCGTCTGCTGTCCTGCCCGAGGCTAGGAAGCGCGGCCCGTCCACCGCATCGGCGGCAGGTACGAGCCGCGCCTGCCGCGCCCTACGTCTCCGGTCCTAGGCCTGCTCCTGCCCCTGCTGGACCCGCAACGCCCTTGCCAGGTCGTCGAGTTGGTCGATGAGCTTGCGGCGCAGTGCCGGGATCGGTCCGGCGTCGTCGCGCAGGCACTGTTCGCCGAGCCGGAGGGTCTCCGGGTCGACGGCGTGGGCGGGGAAGGCCCAGCGTCCGGCGGCGTCGGCGAGGGCGGGGCCCCGGCGGGCGGCGAGGGCGACCGCGTCCGGGTAGTAGCGCGGCACGTAGGCGTGGACCAGGTCGGCCTGTTCGGGCTGCCAGAAGCCCTGGGCGGTGGCGGTGAAGAGGTAGGCGGACAGCTCGTCGGAGCCGAACATGGCCTGCCAGGCGCGGGACTTGGCCTCCGGGTCGGGCAGGGCGGCCCGGCAGCGGGCGGCGCCTTCCTGGCCGGTGGCGCTCGGGTCGCGTTCCAGTTCGGCGGCGATGGCGGCCTCGTCGGTGGCGCCGAGGACGGCGAGCCGTGCGAGGACGCGCCAGCGCAGCTCGGGGTCGAGCTCGGGGCCGCCGGGGACGGTGCCGTCGGCGAGCCAGGCGGCGATGGTGTCGGGGTGGGCGGCGACGTCGATGCGGTGGCGTACGGCGATCAGGCGCAGGCCGGGGTTGTCGCCGTCCTCGGTGCGGCGGATGAGGTCGCGGCACAGTTCGGAGAGGGTGGCGAGCGCGGCGGGCCGCTCGGCGGGTGTGACGTAGCGGTCGGCGATGTACGTGGACGCGAAGGCGAGCACGCCCTGGACGATGGCGAGGTCCGTCTCCAGCGGGAGGTGGGCCCGGGCGGTCTCCAGGTAGGCGGCGGGGGCGAGTTCGCCGTCGCGGACGGCGTCGCGCAGGGCGTTCCAGACGACGGCGCGGGTGAGTGGTTCGGGCAGGCCGGACAGGTCCTTGCGGACGGTCTCGAAGGACTCGGAGTCGAAGCGGACCTTGGCGTAGCTGAGGTCGCCGTCGTTGAGGAGGAGCAGTGCCGGGCGCTTGCCGATGGGGTGGGCGCCCTTCTGCGGCAGGTCGAGGTCGAGGCGTTCGCGCAGGACGAGCTGCCCGCCGTCGTCGCCGAGGTCGCGGTCGTACAGGCCGGCGGAGATGCGGTGCGGGCGGCTGCCGGTCCGTTCGGCGGTGAGGGTGCAGGTGCCGTGCTCGCCGGGTGCGATGTGCGGGGTGAGGGTGTCGACGCCGGTGGTGCGCAGCCAGGCGTCGGCCCAGGCGTGCACGTCGCGGTCGGTGGCGCCGGCGAGGTTGTCGATGAAGTCGGCGAGGGTGGCGTTGCCGAACTTGTGCCGGGCGAAGTGGGTGTTGATGCCGGCGAGGAAGTCCTTCTCGCCGAGCCAGGCGACCAGTTGGCGCAGCGCGCTGGCGCCCTTGGCGTAGGAGATGCCGTCGAAGTTCAGCAGGGCGGAGGCGGTGTCGTCGACCGCCTCGGGTGCGACGGGGTGGGTGGAGGGGCGCTGGTCGGCGTCGTAGCCCCAGGCTTTGCGGGTGACGCCGAAGTCGGTCCAGGTGTCGGTGAAGCGGGTGGCTTCGGTGAGGGTCTGGTAGCCCATGTACTCGGCGAAGGACTCGTTCAGCCAGATGTCGTCCCACCACTTGAGGGTGACGAGGTCGCCGAACCACATGTGGGCCATCTCGTGGGCGACGACCATGGCGCGGGTCTGGCGTTCGGTGTCGGTGACGGCGGAGCGGTAGACGAACTCGTCGCGGAAGGTGACCAGTCCGGGGTTCTCCATGGCGCCCGCGTTGAACTCGGGGACGAAGGCCTGGTCGTAGGAGTCGAAGGGGTAGGGCTCGTCGAACTTCTCGTGGTAGCGCTCGAAGCAGGCGCGGGTGACGTCGAGGAGTTCGTCGGCGTCGTCGTCCAGGTGGGGTGCGAGGGAGCGGCGGCAGTGCAGGCCGAAGGGCAGGCCGCGGTGTTCGGTGCGCACCGAGTGCCAGGGGCCGGCGGCGACGGCGACGAGGTAGGTGGAGATCTTCGGGGTGGGTGCGGCGGTCCAGAGGCCGTCGGCGTGGGTGGTGACGCCGTTGGCGAGGACGGTCCAGCCCTGGGGGGCTGTGACGGACAGGTCGAAGACGGCTTTGAGGTCGGGCTGGTCGAAGGCGGCGAAGACGCGCTGGACGTCGTCCATGAACAGTTGGGTGTAGACGTAGGTCTCGCCGTCGGTGGGGTCGGTGAAGCGGTGCATGCCCTCGCCGGTGCGGGAGTAGCGCATGCGGGCGTCCAGGCGGAGTTCGTGCTCGCCGGCGGTGAGGTTCTTCAGGGGCAGCCGGTTGCCGTCCAGGGTGTCCGGGTCCAGGGGGTGTCCGTCGAGGGTGGCGGAGCGCAGTTCGGCGGGCCTGAGCTCGACGAAGGTGTCGCCGTCCGTGCGGGCGCCGAACCTGATCAGAGTGCGGGAGTCGAAGGTCTCGTCCCCGGTGGTCAGATCGAGTTCGATCGTGTAGCGGTGGACGTCGAGGAGCTCTGCTCGGGTCTGCGCTTCGTCGCGCGTCAGTACGGACATGCGTGCCATGCTGCCTGATGGCACCGGCAAGGCACAGAGGCGGATCGGTACGAGCCCGGTGCCCGGTCTATGTGCGGTCTTTTTCGAGCTCCCCGGCGTGCGCCCCCAGGGGGCGCTGGGGCGGCACGAGCGTGTCGGGGCGGTGCGGCGCGGGGCGCGGCGGGCGTGCCGCGGCTTCGGTGTGCTCCCGGACGACGGCGCGCAGCCTGTGTACCTCGCGCTCCAGGGCGAGGTGGCGCCGGTGGGCGTCGAAGAGGTAGCGGACCTTGGTGCGCAGGGCCCAGGGGTCGACGGGTTTCATGACGAGGTCGGCGACGCCGAGGCCGAAGGCGGCGGTGGTCAGTTCGTGGTCGGCGCCGAAACCGGTGAGCAGGATCACCGGGATGTGCTGGGTCTGTTCGACGCGGCGCATGTAGCGCACGACCTCCAGTCCGCTGACGCCGGGCATGCGCACGTCCAGCAGCAGCAGGCCGACCTGGCCGCGGAGCACCTGTTTGAGCGCCTCGTCGCCGCTGGTGGCCCGGCTGAGCAGGTAGCCCAGCGGGGCCAGGGCGCTCTCCAGCGCGTACAGCGTGTCCTCGTGGTCGTCGACGATGAGGATCCTGGTATCCGACGGCATGGCCCGACGCCCCTCCCTCGTGGAGGACCAGAGTAAGTCCGGGACGCTGACGCGCAGTGCTCGTCAGCTGACATGCTGTGCTCAGCGCAGCATGCCCCGCGCGGGCCGTCGTGTCACTCCCTCGGGGAAGGGTCGTCCGGGGTCAGTTGCCGCCGGGTGTGGTGCCGTTGAGTGTTTCGTCGGCGATGCGCTCGTGGTGGCGGATGACCTCGGCGACGATGAAGTTCAGGAACTTCTCCGCGAAGGCCGGGTCCAGTTTGGCGTCCTCGGCGAGTGCGCGCAGCCGGGCGATCTGGCGGCCCTCGCGGGCCGGGTCGGCGGGCGGCAGCTGGTGTTCGGCCTTGAGGTGGCCGACCTGCTGGGTGGCCTTGAAGCGCTCGGCGAGCATGTGGACGACGGCGGCGTCGATGTTGTCGATGCTGTCGCGCAGGCGGGCGAGTTCCTCGCGGACGGCGGGGTCCACGTCGCCCGTGCCGGTGTTGCTGGTGGTCATGGGGCGTCAGCCTACGGGGCGGAGCCCTGGCGGCCGTGGGTCGTCTCACCAGTCGGCGCCGCTCAGCGACCGGTTTTCGGGTGGGCGGTGCGGTCCGGTGGCCGTCACACTTTCGTACAGTGGAACCGGGTTCAGGGGCGTCTTGGGGGTGAGGCGTGGCGAACGACGGGCCGGTCGAGCACGGCTACCCGCATCTGGAGACGGTGCGGGCGGCCGTCACGGCGCTGTACAAGAGGCTGTCGTACGACACGATCCAGACGTTCGCGACCAGCGTGCTCCCCGCCGACGTGGCGTTCTGCGACACCGACGACCTGTATCTGGGGGCGCAGCGGGTGGCGCACGAGCTGGTGCGGCACTACCGGCTGCCGGACGCCCGGCTGGTCGTGAGCTTCCGGGAGATGCGGCACGCGGCGAACGTCGAGCTCGCGGCCGGGCCGGAGTACTTCGTGGAGCTGAACGACCGGTTCCGTACGCATCGGCGGGACATCGGGGCGGCCCTCGCCCATGAGGTGATGCACGTGTACCTGCACCGCCTGGATCTCTCCTTCACCGGCGTCCGGGACAACGAGATCCTCACGGACACGGCGACGACGTACCTCGGGGCGGGCTGGCTGCTGCTGGACGCGTACCGGGAGGACGGGGCGTCGTCGCAGAAGCTGGGGTATCTCACGCCGGAGGAGTTCGGGTACGTGCTGGCCAAGCGGGCGCTGCTCTTCGGGGAGGACCCGTCGGTGTGGTTCACCAGTCCGCAGGCGTACACGGCGTACGTCAAGGGCATGACGCTGGCGCGCCGTGACGGGCAGGAGCCGCCGCTGACGGCGGCGGGGTGGGCGGGGCGGCGGCGCTACGCCCGGGACCGGCGGCACGCGCCGGCCGGGCCGCCGCAGCCGGGCGTGCGGTACCGGTTCTCCCCCGACGAGGACGGGCGGTTGCGGGTCTCGTTTCCCTGTCCGACCTGTCATCAGCGGATCAGGGTGCCGGTGCGGGGCAGGGTCCGGGCGCGGTGCGCGTTGTGCGGGAGCGTGCTGGAGTGCGACACGTGAGCGGCTTGAGGAGCGTGCCGGGGGGCGGCACGTGAGCGGCTTGAGGAGCGTGCCGGGGAGCGGCACTGGGTGGCTGTGTGACCTCGGCGGCTGCGTCAGTGCCGCTGATCGCCTTCGGTGATCTCCCGGTACTCCTCGACCGTCGGTTTCTCGATCCGCGCGTCGGGTCCGAACATGGCCTTGGCCAGCCGGGCGCGCAGTCGCTCGGACCGTTTGACCTTGCGTCGCACGCCGGCCGCGTCGAACTCGGGCTCCATCTCGTACGGCGGGTTCTGCTCGTGCTGGGTGAGGGTGAACAGCCGGGACTGCGGGAGCGGCTCGTGCACCTCGGTGTACTCGCCGTTCGGCATCCGCCGGATGGTGCCGGTCTCCCTGCCGTGCAGCACGGTGGCGCGGTCGCGGCGCTGGAGGCTCATGCAGATCTTCTTCGTGACGACGAAGGCGGCGACGGGCAGCACGAACGCGCCGATCCGCACGAACCAGGTGATCACGTTGATGGACAGGTGCAGGTGCGTGGCCACGATGTCGTTGCCGCCGCCGATCAGCAGCACCGCGTACAGGGTCAGCCAGGCCATGCCCAGTCCGGTGCGCACGGGCGCGTTGCGCGGCCGGTCCAGGATGTGGTGCTCGCGTCTGTCGCCGGTGATCCACGCCTCGACGAAGGGGTAGACACCGAGGGCGAGCAGGACCAGCGGGAACAGCGCGAAGGGGATGAACACGCCGAGCACGAGCGTGTGGCCCCAGAGGTTGATCTCCCATCCCGGCATCACCCGGATCAGACCCTCGGAGAAGCCGAGGTACCAGTCGGGCTGGGCGCCCGTGGTGACGAGGTCGGGTCTGTAGGGGCCGAACGCCCACACGGGGTTGATCTGGGCGAGCGCGCCCATGACGGTCAGGACACCGAAGACGAGGAAGAAGAAGCCGCCCGCCTTGGCCATGTAGACCGGCAGGAAGGGCATGCCGACGACCGACCGTTCCTTGCGTCCGGGGCCCGGGAACTGGGTGTGCTTGTGGTAGAAGACCAGGATCAGGTGGGCGGTCACCAGGGCCAGCATGATCCCGGGCAGCAGCAGGATGTGGACGGGGTACAGCCGCGAGATGATGTCGTGCCCCGGGAACTCCCCGCCGAAGAGGAAGAACGACAGGTACGTCCCGACGATCGGGATCGACAGGATCGCGCCCTGGGCGAAGCGGATGCCGGTGCCGGAGAGCAGGTCGTCGGGGAGGGAGTAGCCGGTCAGGCCGGTGATGATGCCGAGTACCAGCAGGGTCCAGCCGAAGACCCAGTTGAGCTCGCGCGGTTTGCGGAAGGCGCCCGTGAAGAACACCCGCATCATGTGCACCAGCATGCCGGTGATGAAGACCAGCGCCGCCCAGTGGTGGATCTGCCGGATCAGCAGCCCGCCGCGCACGTCGAAGCTGATGTCCAGCGTCGACTCGAACGCCTTGGACATGGGCACGCCGTTGAGCCGTGTGTAGGAGCCGTGGTAGACGACCTCCTGCATGCTGGGTTCGAAGAACAGGGTGAGGTAGACACCGGTGAGGATCAGGACGACGAAGCTGTAGAGGGTGACCTCGCCCAGCATGAAGGACCAGTGGTCCGGGAAGACCTTGCGCATGTTGGCCCTGGCCAGCGCGTACAGCCCGAGTCGCCCGTCCGCCCAGTCGGCGAGCTTCTCGCCCTTGCCGGTGGGTGGTCTCCTGTGGGCGGAGCCCGTCCCGTGGGCCCGTCGTGCGCCGTCGTCGCCCATACGTCGTCGCCTCCACGTGGGATCCATCCCAGCGTGGCACGGCACGGCGGCGGCGCAAGCGCGGACGGGCGGCCGCTAGGCCGACGGCCGCACGATCCCCTGGGCCCGAGCGGCCGCCAGCCACGCCGGGAACTCGCCGACCAGCCGGTCGTACAGCTCGGCGTCCGGCACCTCGCGCGGGTCGTCGCCCGCGTGGAAGAACCCGGCGTTGTCCACGACCCGCTTGCCCGGTACGGCCAGCTCGTCGAGTCCTCGCAGGAAGTCGAACTGCTTGCTGCCCGGGTCGCCGAAGCCGATGAACTGCCAGAACAGCGGCAGCTTCGCCGCTTTGCACAGGTACCGCTCCGCGGCGAGCTTGCTGACGGGGCCGCCGTCGGTCTGGAACACGACCAGGGCGGGAGCCTCGGCCCCGCTGTCCAGGTAGTGGTCGATGACGGCGTCCATCGCCAGGTGGTAGCTGGTCCTGCCCATGTGGCCGAGCCCGGCGACGATCCGGTCGATCCGCCCCTGGTGGTCGGCCAGGGCGATCTCGGTCTCGGCGTCGACGTCGGTGGAGAAGAACACCACCGGCACCGTGCCGTCGTCGTCCAGGTGCGCCGACAGTCCCAGCACCCGGTCGGCCAGCGCCTGGACACTGCCGTCCTTGTAGTACGGCCGCATCGAGCCGGAGTGGTCGACCACGAGGTAGACCGCGGCCCGCAGCCCGTCCAGCCCGTGCTTCGTGAGGGACACTCCGGCGCTCTTGTAGAGGTTCACCAGCGCGGGAGCGGTCTCCTGCACCTTGCTCAGACTGATCGCGGCCATACGCGCCCCCTCGTTCACGGCACCGGCCGTGGATCACCGGGGCCGCCCCGAGAGTACGGCAAACGGAGACGCACACGGCGCCCGCTCTGCGATGATTGCCTGCTCATGGCATGAGGGGGGACGAGTGGATTCGGGGCGTGCCGAGGCTGCTGAAACGGGGAAGCGGCGGGCGTTGGTGGTCGGGGTGGGGCGGACTCCCGCGCTGGAGAAGGACGAGCGCCTCGCCCGGCGCTTCCCGGTCCTCGACAGCGCTGCCGAGGACGTCGAGCTGGTGAGCCGTGCGCTGCGTCAGTCGCACTACGACGTACGGGCCTTGCACGACCCGGGCGGCTTCGAGCTGCTGGGTGCCCTCCAGGAGTTCTTCGACGCATGCTCCCCGGGCGACACCGCGTTCCTCTACATCTCCTGTCACGGCTCGACCGTCGGCAACCGGGACCATCTCCTGCCCGCCGACGTGCAGCCGGGCCGCGCGGACCCGGCGGGTGGCCGGTCCCTGCTCGCCCGCACCCTCATACCCGCCGATCCCGAGGGCCTGCTCGACGGGCTGCCCCGCGGCGTGACCACGGTCATGTGCCTGGACACCTGCCGCACCGAGGAGCCCACGCGCCAGGCCGAGCAGGGCAGGACGGCGGTGCTCTCGGCCGCCGAGGACGTGTACTGGCTCTACAGCTGCAGCCGCGGCGAGCGCTCCTACGCCGACCCCCAGGAAGGCAGCTGGTTCGGCCGTGCCCTCGCCAAGGCGCTCGCCCCGACGACCCAGCCGACCACCTTCGCCGACCTCGTCCGGTACACGCGGGACGCCGTGCGCAGGAACGCCTCCGACGCCGGGGTGAGGCCGCCCACCGTCGAGCGGTACTTCCCGCACGGGCGGAACGCGGACGGGCCCGGGCCCGAGCTGTGCGAGGGCGCGCAGGAGGTGCAGCGGTGGACCACCATGATCGACCGGTCGTGCCTGTGGCGGTACACGTCGGGCGGCGCCGTCCACGAGCGGGTCAAGAAGCGGCTCGGCGAGCTCGTGGAGCGCATCGCGGACTCCCTGGCCACCGAGGGGGCGCACCGGGACGACCCGTGGACCGATCCCACGTATCCGGTCCGCGTGGTCGCGCAGGTCGAGGCGCTGGTGAAGCGGGCCGGGCTGGAGGGACGTGACCTGCTCTCACCCGCCGAGACGGCGGCGCTGCTCGCCGCGCCCGTCGTGCAGGAGGGCATCATCGCCGTCGCTCTGGAGGAGCTGCGCCGCACGATGCCCGAGGGCATGGACGTCAAGGGCGCCGCGGACGACACCCTCGAAGGCCACGAGCGCCTCGTGCGGGACGCCGCGCACGACGTGGCCCGCGCCCACTCCCAGGTCCGGCGCACCGTCGCTACCCTGCGCCGCCGGGGTCTCAAGGAGCAGACGGCGGCAGCGGACCACTGGCTGCGGCACCGCTTCATCACCGACTGGGACCTGCTCTGGGAACGCACCGGTGACTATCCGGCCGTGGACACGATCCTCGACCTGCTGGTCAGCGCGATCCTGGACGCGGCCGCCGACCCCTCGGGAACACCGGCCCGGGAGGCGACCAGGCTCGGTGTCGACGGACAGTTGCGCCAGGTCCTCGGCCATCTCACGGTCCATCCCAGTACCAGCCCGCGTATCAACGACGCGCGCGGCGGCGACGACTGGAACACCTACCCGCCGGTGCCCGGGAACCAGTGGCGCGCCCCGGACCTCGCCCGGCTGCTGTGGACGGCCGGCCTCCAGGCCGCCGATCCGCGCCGGATGTCGAGCGTCCTCGTGGACCACCTCGGCGCCCACGAGCCCCTGGACCCGGCCGAGGTGGTCGCCGCCCTGTCGGCCGACTTCGGCTACGACGTGACGCCCCTGGGCGAGGACGACCGCGCCTACGAGCTCACCGTCCGCTTCCCCTGCCCCCACCCGGCGCTGCACGTCGCGGTCGAGGAGCTCGCCGCTCGGACGAACGCGACCGTGTGTTCCCTGCACCAGGAGTGGCAGAAGCAGCGCACGACGCCGCCGCCCCTGCTGCGCGGCCTCCCCGAGCGCGTCACGTGTGAACAGCTGGTGCCCGTGGCCGAACGCTACAAGCAGCCCCTGGAACGCTTCCGGCTGGCCGAGGACGAGATCCGGCCGCTGCTGATGGGCACCCAGCTCTACGGCGACCCGATGCTGGCGGTGCGTGAGCTCTACCAGAACGCCCTGGACGCCTGCCGTTACCGCGACATGCGCCGCCGGTACGGCGCGACACAGGGGCGGCCCGGGCCCGACTGGCAGCCGAAGATCACGTTCACGCAGGGCTGGGACGCCGAGGGCCGGCCCTACATCGAGTGCACGGACAACGGCTCCGGCATGAACCGCGCCAAGCTGACCTCGATGTTCGCCCGGGCCGGCAAGCGGTACGAGCAGGATCCGGAGTTCGTCCAGGAGCGCCGCAACTGGCGGCGCGCCGAGCTGGGCGAGATGCCCCTCAACTCCCGCTTCGGCATCGGTGTGTTCAGTTACTTCATGCTGGCCGAGGAGGTGGTGGTCTGGACGAGTCCGGTGGACCACTACGGCCGTGCGCCGCAGCTGGATCCGCTGCGGGCCGACATCCAGTCCGGGTCGGGGCTGCTGCGGGTCAGCGAGGATCCGCATGTGGCGCTGGACGGGGGGACTCGGGTGCGGCTGTATCTGGGCGACGACTCCGCCGTCCCGCCCTCGTTGGTGGACACGCTGGAGTCCTTCCTCTGGGTGGCGGACTTCGAGGTGGAGGCACGGGAGTTCACCAGGGACGATGCCCGGGCGGTCGTACGGCACCGGCGCTGGGAGCCGGAGGCCCTGACGCCTCCGACCCCCAAGCCCTGGTTCGGCGACGCCGTTCAGGGGGCTCGCGACGTCTGGCTGGTGCAGGGGGGCGGGGGGTGGCTGCTGGACGGAGTCGTCATCAAGGACGCGCCCGAGGCCTACGGCCACATCGTCAATCTGCGGGAGCGGCATCGGCCGGAGCCCAGCGTGGATCGGAACAGTCTGGTCTCCTTCGACGAGGAGGCCGTCATGGCCGAGATCCTGGCGGCCGCGCCGAGAGCCGCGGCGCGGTGGAAGACGGTTGTCCTGTCGTGGCTGTGGGAACTCGCCGAGAAGGCGCCCCGGCTGTCCCTGGCCGTGCTCGGCTCGCTGCCGGACGACGCCATGGCCGTCATCCTTCCCACAGGCGCTGCGCGTCACCAGTCCCTGCCGCGGACTGTGCCCCTGGCGACCGCGGGGTGCCTGCCCATGGACGAGAGCGCCGGGGCCAACCCAGGGTCCTGGCGCGGGTTGCTCGGCGAGTACCAGAGCGTCATCGCCAAGGAGTGGCAGAAGACGCGGCTGGCTCTCCATCAGGAAGGCAGGAGCTTCCAGCCGCCCGGGTACCCCAGGCCGGTCGGCATCGACGCGATCCTCTTCCCGAAGGAGCACGGCTCATCCGGGTGGGACAGGGTGCTGCGCGCGGCACACCTGACGCACCTGCCGCTGTCGGAGCCCCTCAAGGCCCTCCGTCGCTACGGGATCCTGGGCATGGAGGTTCCCGCCACGACGGACATCCGCGGGACCCGGACGATCCTCCCCACCACTGAGATGGTGGAGCTGTCCGCGATGTTCCGGGTCATGCGACGTGCGAGCTCCCAGGAGCAGCCGGCGCTGCATGCCCCACTGCTGCTGATCGCCGCGCGGCACCGTCTGCGGCTCGCGGAGGCGGTCGCGATCCTGGAGCAGCTCAGGCGCTGGCAACCCGAACTACCGCCGCCGCCCGACCTGGACGCGGATCTGGCCGCCGAGATTCCCACCCGCGGTGACGCGGCCCTGCTGGTGAGCAACGAACTGGACGAGCAACTGCACCTGTGGCCCGGCGAGCTGGGCATCATCGATCTGCTGATCCGGGCCGACCCGGACACGTCGCTCAGCGACCTGGCGGCCCGCGTCCGGCGTTTCGAGCCCCTCGGCTTCGCCCTGCGGGAAGACCCGTCGCCGGCGGCCGTCGAGCACGGCCCGCTCAGCGCCCTGGAGCGTCCCCTGTTCGCCCGGCCGGGCAGCAGCCCGTACGAGACCGGTTGGCATGGCGACGATCTCGGGATCACCGATCTGCTTCTGCTGGCGTCGGAGTCACAGACTCCGCCCGGTGAGGTGGCCGCGCGCGTGAACGCCCTCACGCCGGTGACCGGGGTCCGTGCCGTCCGACCGCCCGACGAGGTGGCCGACTGGGTGCCCTCACCGCTGGCGAGCCAGGTACTCTCCGCGATCAGTCGCCGCCACGGGACCATCTCGCCCTGGGAGTTCATCAGACTCGTCACGCGCCGGACCGGCCGTCCCTCTGACCTGTCGGCTCGGACGGGCAGCGACCTCGACGAAGCCGACGCGATCCTGCGGCGTCTGAACGCGGCCGGCCTCCTCGCCGCGTCCTTCGACGGCCGCATCGACATGACCGTCCGGCAGCTGGCGGTCTGGGACCACCCTCTGATGCGCGAAACCCCCATCGGCACGACCGGCCGGGATCTGGACGAGCGGGGGGCGACCCTTCCCGTCCTCGTCCGGCTCAGCAACAGGGAGCGGCGCCCCATCGGCGACCTCGTGCGGCAGCTCACCGGTGAGGACCAGATCCTGCCGATCACGGTCGAACAGCCCGATCCGGCGGTGCTGGACCTGCAACCGACCCCCCATGACGTCCATGTGCTCCTGCCGCAGGGAGCCGGCGGATTCCGGCCCCGACTCGAGATCCGGCCGCTGCTCCACCACGCCTACTACACGCGCCGTACGCTGGCCGACTCCCTCGAGCGCCTCTCCCTTTTCGTCCCGCTCGGCGCTCCCGCGCCCCCGTGCGATCCCGACGCCCCCGAGTTCGTCGCCGTACGGGACCGCAAACCGGATCTGTTCGACCTCGCCGCCTTCAGCCGGGGTCTCCTCGGCCTCGACGACGATTCCCACGCCCTCGGCCCCCTCGAACTCGTCCGCACAGCCGGCCGCTTCGACTGGTCCCTCGGCAAGACCTACGACCGCTACGCCCCCTTCGCCTGCCTCGGCCTGGACGTCACCGTCCGCAGACCCGACGGCGAGGTGGCCGATCGCGTTCCCGACTGGCAGGACCTGATCATCCTCACCGAACAGCTCACCGGCCGGGCCCCCGCCCTGTCCGGCACGGTCCCCCAGGATCACATCACCCTCTGCGCGGAGGAGACGGACCTGCCGGAGACCGAGGTGCGTGCTCGGCTGGCCCGCTACGCGGACCTGTTCTCTTTCGAACTCCCTCACCTGGAAGGCACCTCGGAGTGACGCCCCCGATCCCCTACGACCCCGACGCCGTCCACGGCCCCGTCCTCACCTTCCGGTGGGTCATGCGCAGGAACGGCGACGACGCCGCGTACGAGGCCTCCGGGACCTGCCCGGTCTGCACCTGCCCGATGACGAGGACCTGGACGTTCGGGCAGCCCCCGATCGCCAAGGGCGGCTTCTTCGGCCGGCGCGAGGAACCGGGGCCGGAGCCGTACTACACGGTGTGTCAGTGCCGCACGCTGCACATGAACCGTCCCGCGAGCGAACCCCGGGGCTGTGGTGCCCTGCTGACCATCGCGCCGCCGCCCGCGCCCGGCCACAGCGCAGGAGCGACCCCATGACCTTCACGCCCACGCCTCAGCAGCTCCGCGACGCGGACCGCCGGGGCCGCGAGACGGCCTCTCCGGACCGGCAGTTGCAGGCGGCGCTGCGGCAGGCGGAGGGGTACCGGAACTTCCTGGCCTCGCTCACCGGCCTGCTCACGGCCGTCTTCGTCCTCAAGGGCCAGGAGGACCTGAGCAAGCTGGCGGACACTCCGCGCTGGTGGGTGATCCGGCTGCTGATCGCCGGCTTCCTCGCCCTCGTCGCCGCCTCCTGGCTGGGCGTCGTCGCCGTGCACGGGCGGCCCGGTGAGGAGATCCTGCTGGAGGCGGGCAGGCTGCTGCGGTACGAGAGGAAGCGGACGAAGACCGTCTGGCTGCTCGTGGAGTGCGCCCGCTGGCTGGCCCTCGTCGGTGTCCTGTGCGTCGCCGCCGCCGTGATCGTCACGTGGGTCGCGCCCGGCGGCAAGTAGCGGAAAAGGCGACGGCGCCTGCCCGTTCGTCCGGTCGGGGACAAGGGGCAGGCGCCATCCGTGTTCCGCACGCCTTTGTGCGGGACGTCTTCTCGGTCGGTCGTCAGACCATCAGCGCGCGGTCCGTCGGGCGGATCGGCGCCGGCAGGTCGCTCGCGCCGGCGAGGTGGCGGTCCACCCCGCGCGCCGCCGAGCGGCCCTCCGCGATCGCCCACACGATGAGCGACTGGCCGCGGCCGGCGTCACCGGCGACGAACACGCCCGGCACGTTGGTCTGGAAGTCGGCGTCGCGGGCGATGTTGCCGCGCTCGTCGAGCTCCAGGCCGAACTGGTCGACCAGGCCGTTGTCGCGGTCGGTGCCGGTGAAGCCCATGGCGAGGGTGACCAGCTGGGCGGGGATCTTGCGCTCGGAGCCCGGCTTCGGGGTCAGCTTGCCGTCGATGAACTCCACCTCGGTGAGGTGCAGCCACTGGACGTTGCCGTCCTCGTCGCCCTCGAAGTGGGTGGTGGAGACCGCGTAGACGCGCTCGCCGCCCTCCTCGTGGGCCGAGGTGACCTTGTAGAGCATGGGGAAGGTCGGCCAGGGCTGGTTGATCGGGTGCCGCTCGTCGCTCGGGCGGGGCATGATCTCCAGCTGCGTGACGGAGGCCGCGCCCTGGCGGTGGGCGGTGCCCACGCAGTCCGCGCCGGTGTCGCCGCCGCCGATGACCACGACGTGCTTGCCCTCGGCCGAGATCGGGGGCGCCACGAAGTCGCCCTCCTGGACCTTATTGGCCAGCGGCAGGTACTCCATGGCCTGGTAGATGCCCTTGAGTTCACGGCCGGGCACCGGCAGGTCGCGGGCCGTGGTGGCGCCGACGGCCAGGACGACCGCGTCGTAGCGCTTCTTCAGGTCCGTGGCCTTCAGGTCGCGGCCGATCTCGATGCCCGTGCGGAAGCGGGTGCCCTCCGCGCGCATCTGCTCGATACGGCGGTTGATGTGCCGCTTCTCCATCTTGAACTCGGGGATGCCGTACCGGAGGAGGCCTCCGATGCGGTCCGCGCGCTCGTAGACGGCGACGGTGTGACCGGCGCGGGTCAGCTGCTGGGCGGCGGCGAGGCCGGCCGGGCCCGAGCCGACGACCGCGACCGTCTTGCCCGACAGGCGCTCCGGGATCTGCGGGGCGACGTCCCCGGTCTCCCACGCCTTGTCGATGATCGAGACCTCGACGTTCTTGATCGTGACGGCCGGCTGGTTGATGCCGAGCACACACGCCGACTCACAGGGAGCGGGGCACAGCCGGCCCGTGAACTCCGGGAAGTTGTTCGTGGCGTGCAGGCGCTCCGAGGCGGCGGCCCAGTCCTCGCGGTAGGCGTAGTCGTTCCACTCGGGGATGAGGTTCCCGAGCGGGCAGCCGTTGTGGCAGAACGGGATGCCGCAGTCCATGCAGCGGCTGGCCTGCTTGCTGATGATCGGCAGCAGGGAGCCGGGGACGTAGACCTCGTTCCAGTCCTTGACGCGCTCCTCGACGGGGCGGGACTTGGCGACCTCGCGCCCGTGGTTCAGGAAGCCCTTCGGGTCAGCCATTGATCGCCGCCTCCATCATCTTCTCGTGGGTCTCGGTCTCGGAGAGACCGGCTCGCTCGGCGGCGTCCTTGGCGGCGAGCACTGCCTTGTACGTGCTGGGGATGATCCTGCTGAAGCGCTCGACGGCGGTGTCCCACTCGGCCAGGAGCTTCTCGGCCACGGTCGAGCCGGTCTCCTCCTGGTGGCGGCGGACCACGTCGTGCAGCCACTGCTTGTCGGTGTCGTCGAGCGGCTCGACGGCGTCGAGGTTGCCGGCGTTGACGTTGTCCCGGTCGAGGTCGATGACGTAGGCGATACCGCCGGACATGCCGGCCGCGAAGTTGCGGCCCGTCTCGCCGAGCACCACCGCGTGACCACCGGTCATGTACTCGCAGCCGTGGTCGCCCACGCCCTCGGAGACGACCGTCGCGCCGGAGTTGCGGACGCAGAACCGCTCACCGGTCTTGCCGCGCAGGAACATCTCGCCGCCGGTGGCGCCGTAGGCGAGGGTGTTGCCCGCGATGACGCTGTACTCGGCGAGGTGGTCGGCCGCGCGGTCCGGGCGGACCACGATCCGGCCGCCGGACAGGCCCTTGCCGACGTAGTCGTTGGCGTCGCCCTCCAGGCGGAGCGTGACACCGCGTGGCACGAAGGCGCCGAAGGACTGGCCGGCGGAGCCGGTGAAGGTGATGTCGATGGTGTCGTCGGGCAGGCCCGCGCCACCGAACTTCTTGGTCACCTCGTGGCCGAGCATGGTGCCGACGGTGCGGTTGATGTTGCGGATCTGCACCTGGGCGCGGACCGGCTGGGCCTCGGTGGCGTCCGAGGCGGCCAGGGCGTCCGCGGCGAGCTTGATCAGCTGGTTGTCGAGCGCCTTCTCCAGACCGTGGTCCTGGGCGATCAGCTGGTGGCGGACCGCGCCCTCGGGCAGCTCGGGCACGTGGAACAGCGGCTCCAGGTCCAGGCCCTGCGCCTTCCAGTGGTCGACGGCGCGCGTGACGTCCAGCGTCTCGGCGTGGCCGACGGCCTCCTCGATGGAGCGGAAGCCCAGCTCGGCGAGGATCTCGCGGACCTCTTCGGCGATGTACTGGAAGAAGTTCACGACGTACTCGGCCTTGCCGGTGTAGCGCTCGCGCAGCGTCGGGTTCTGCGTGGCGATGCCGACCGGGCAGGTGTCGAGGTGGCAGACGCGCATCATGACGCAGCCGGAGACGACCAGCGGGGCGGTCGCGAAACCGAACTCCTCGGCACCGAGCAGCGCGGCGATGACCACGTCACGGCCGGTCTTCAGCTGGCCGTCGGTCTGCACGACGATGCGGTCGCGCAGGCCGTTGAGGAGCAGGGTCTGCTGGGTCTCGGCCAGGCCGAGCTCCCAGGGGCCGCCGGCGTGCTTCAGCGAGGTGAGCGGCGAGGCGCCCGTGCCGCCGTCGTGGCCGGAGATGAGGACGACGTCCGCGTGCGCCTTGGACACACCGGCCGCGACCGTGCCGACGCCGACCTCGGAGACCAGCTTGACGTGAATCCGCGCCTGCGGGTTCGCGTTCTTCAGGTCGTGGATCAGCTGGGCCAGGTCCTCGATGGAGTAGATGTCGTGGTGCGGGGGCGGCGAGATGAGGCCGACGCCCGGCGTCGAGTGACGGGTCTTGGCGACCCACGGGTAGACCTTGTGGCCGGGCAGCTGGCCGCCCTCGCCGGGCTTGGCGCCCTGGGCCATCTTGATCTGGATGTCGTCGGAGTTGACCAGGTACTCGGAGGTCACACCGAAGCGGCCGGAGGCGACCTGCTTGATGGACGACCGGCGGGCCGGGTCGTACAGGCGCTCCGGGTCCTCGCCGCCCTCACCGGTGTTGGACTTGCCGCCCAGCTGGTTCATGGCGATGGCGAGGGTCTCGTGCGCCTCCTGGGAGATGGAGCCGTACGACATGGCGCCCGTGGAGAAGCGCTTGACGATCTCCGAGACCGGCTCGACCTCGTCGATGGAGATCGGCTGCCGGTCCGACTTGAAGCCGAACAGGCCGCGCAGCGTCATCAGGCGCTCGGACTGCTCGTTCACACGCTCGGTGTACTTCTTGAAGATGTCGTAGCGGCCGGAGCGCGTGGAGTGCTGGAGGCGGAAGACCGTCTCGGGGTCGAACAGGTGCGGCTCGCCCTCGCGGCGCCACTGGTACTCGCCGCCTATGTCCAGCGCGCGGTGCGCGGGGGCGATGCCGGAGGCCGGGTAGGCCTTGGCGTGCCGGGCGGCGACCTCCTTGGCGATGACGTCGATGCCGACGCCGCCGATCTTGGTGGCGGTGCCGTTGAAGTACTTCTCGACGAAGGTCTCGTCGAGACCGACGGCCTCGAAGACCTGGGCGCCGCGGTAGGAGGCGACGGTCGAGATGCCCATCTTGGACATGACCTTCAGCACGCCCTTGCCGAGGGCGTAGATGAGGTTGCGGATGGCCTGCTCGGACTCGATGCCGGGCAGGAAGGTGCCGGCGCGGACCAGGTCCTCGACGGTCTCCATCGCCAGGTACGGGTTGACGGCGGCGGCGCCGTAGCCGATGAGCAGGGCGACGTGGTGGACCTCGCGGACGTCACCGGCCTCGACCAGCAGGCCCACCTGGGTGCGCTGCTTGGTGCGGATGAGGTGGTGGTGGACGGCCGCGGTGAGCAGCAGCGACGGGATCGGCGCGTGCTCGGCGTCCGAGTGGCGGTCCGACAGGACGATCAGGCGGGCGCCGTTCTCGATGGCGGCGTCGGCCTCGGCGCAGATCTCATCGATGCGCGCGGCGAGGGAGTCACCGCCGCCGTGCACCCGGTACAGGCCGGAGAGGGTCGCGGCCTTGAAGCCGGGCATGTCGCCGTCGGCGTTGATGTGGATGAGCTTGGCCAGCTCGTCGTTGTCGATGACCGGGAAGGGCAGCACGACGCTGCGGCAGGAGGCCGCGCTCGGGTCGAGGAGGTTGCCCTGCGGGCCCAGCGAGGAGCGCAGGGAGGTGACGAGCTCCTCGCGGATGGCGTCCAGCGGCGGGTTGGTGACCTGCGCGAACAGCTGGGTGAAGTAGTCGAAGAGCAGCCGCGGGCGGTCCGACAGGGCGGCGATGGGCGAGTCGGTGCCCATCGAGCCGATCGGCTCGGCGCCGGCCTTGGCCATCGGCGCGAGGAGGACGCGCAGCTCCTCCTCGGTGTAGCCGAAGGTCTGCTGGCGGCGGGTGACCGAGGCGTGGGTGTGGACGATGTGCTCGCGCTCGGGCAGGTCGCCCAGCTCGATCTCGCCGGCCTCCAGCCACTCCCCGTACGGGTTCTCGGCGGCGAGCTCGGCCTTGATCTCGTCGTCCTCGATGATGCGGTGCTCGACGGTGTCGACGAGGAACATGCGGCCGGGCTGGAGGCGGCCCTTGCGGACGACCCTGGCCGGGTCGATGTCCAGGACGCCGACCTCGGAGCCGAGGACGACGAGGCCGTCGTCGGTGACCCAGTAGCGGCCGGGGCGCAGTCCGTTGCGGTCGAGGACGGCGCCGACCTGCTTGCCGTCGGTGAAGGTGACGCAGGCCGGGCCGTCCCAGGGCTCCATCATCGTGGAGTGGTACTGGTAGAAGGCGCGCCGGGCCGGGTCCATGGAGTCGTGGTTCTCCCACGCCTCCGGGATCATCATCAGCACGGAGTGCGGCAGGGAGCGGCCGCCCAGGTGCAGCAGCTCCAGGACCTCGTCGAAGGAGGCGGAGTCGGAGGCGTCGGGCGTACAGACCGGGAAGATCCGGTCGATGGCCTTGTCGTCGCCGCCGAACAGGTCGGACACGAGCTGCGACTCGCGGGCCACCATCCAGTTGCGGTTGCCCTTGACGGTGTTGATCTCACCGTTGTGCGCGACGAAGCGGTACGGGTGGGCCAGCGGCCACGAGGGGAACGTGTTCGTCGAGAACCGGGAGTGCACGAGCGCGATCGCGGAGGCGAAGCGGCGGTCGGACAGGTCCGGGAAGAAGGGCTCCAGCTGGCCGGTGGTCAGCATGCCCTTGTAGACGATCGTCCGGGCGGACAGCGACGGGAAGTAGACGCCGGCCTCGCGCTCGGCGCGCTTGCGCAGCACGAACGCCTTGCGGTCGAGGTCGATGCCCGTCGCGGGCACGGCCGCGCCGTCGCTGACGAAGATCTGGCGGAAGACCGGCATGGTCGACCGGGCGGTGGCGCCCAGCAGCTGGGGTGCGACCGGCACCTCGCGCCAGCCGAGCACGGTCAGGCCCTCGTCGGCCGCGATCGTCTCGATCCGCGAGACGGCCTCGGCGGTGGAGTCCTCCGGCAGGAAGGCGATACCGACGGCGTAGCCACCGGCCTCGGGAAGTTCAAATCCGGCCACGTCGCGGAAGAAGGCGTCCGGGACCTGCGACAGGATGCCGGCGCCGTCGCCGGAGTCGGGCTCGGAGCCGGTGGCGCCGCGGTGTTCGAGGTTGCGCAGGACGGTCAGAGCCTGCTCGACCAGGGTGTGGGACGCCTCGCCGGTGAGGGTGGCGACGAAGCCGACGCCGCAGGCGTCGTGCTCGTTGCGGGGGTCGTACATACCCTGCGCAGCAGGGCGAGCATCCATGAAGGACCAGTTCTGGCCATTCGCGGAATGCTGGGACGGCTGGCGCGGCGTACGCATCGGCTCTCCCGTCGTCGTCAGTGGCATATGCAAGGTGCCGAGGGACGACGTTGGCCCTCGCGTGATCGCAAAATTTCGTGCAGGTTACATGATGGAGCGGTTCTCGGGAACCGGGATAATCCGTTCCAGCATGCGGACACCGGAGGTTCGCGGCGGGGGTTCCGCACCGACGGTGGAAGCTATGGAGGGCCAGTACGGAACGACCGGGTGAGATCGAAGCCCGACGGGCCCGAGGGCAGGGCGGGCGTCTTCGCCCACCCCGCTGGGGGGGGTACGCGGCGAGCCTCGTTGCCCGCAGCGCTTACGGCTCATGCCCGGTGGTTGCGCAGTCGAAACCAGCGGGTAACGGTTACTTATGCGGCCCCACGCATAAGTGCAAGCCGAGCTATCCTACGGCCGTTCCGAACAGGGTGCCCAGGGCGTACGTCACACCGGCCGCCGCGCCACCCAGGAACAGCTGCCGGAGCCCGCTGTACCACCAGGTGCGTGCCGTCACCCTGGCCACCACCGCGCCGCACAGGAAGAGCCCGAGCAGCGCCAGCAGCACGGCCGGCAGCAGGCTGCTCGCCCCCAGCAGGTACGGCAGTACGGGAACCAGGGCGCCGAGCGCGAAGGAGCCGAAGCTCGACACCGCGGCCACGGTGGGCGAGGGCAGATCGCCGGGGTCGATACCCAGCTCCTCCCGGGCATGGATCTCCAGCGCCTGCTCGGGATCCTTCGACAGCTGCCGGGCGACCTCGTCGGCCAGCTCGGGCTCGACCCCTCTCGACCGGTAGAGCGCGGCGAGCTCGGCCTCCTCGTCCTGCGGGTGCTTGCGCAGCTCGCGCCGCTCCACGTCCAGCTCGGCCTCGACGAGCTCGCGCTGCGAGGCGACGGAGGTGTACTCGCCGGCGGCCATGGAGAAGGCGCCTGCGGCGAGGCCCGCGAGTCCGCTGAGGACGACGGCCTGCTGACTGACCGCACCGCCCGCGACGCCGGTCATCAGAGCCAGGTTGGAGACGAGGCCGTCCATCGCACCGAACACCGCGGGACGCAGCCAGCCGCCGTTCACGTCCCGGTGGGTGTGGTTGTCCCGGTGCGCCTCGTGCAGCGCCGCCTCGGTTTCGATGATGGCCATGGAAGATCCCCGGTTCCTTCTCTGAAAAGCCTGTCCGGAAAGCCTGTTTGGACGAGTTCCAGACTTTTACAACACCCAAAGTACGCTCTGAATTCCGACCCCGCCAGCAAGGAAAGGCTGGGCTAACCTGCGGTTTTACCGCTCAGCGCTCACTTGATGGCAGCCACGCACAGATGTCGACCGGGTGATGCTGCGGCCCGGAGGGCTGGGCGCGGTCGCCGGAGTGGGACACATCCCGTATGGCATCGATCGCCTGCATCCCTTCCGTCCCGGCGCCCGGGGACGCCACCGGGCGCCGGGAACGGGCCCGCGGCGCGCTGCTGGGCCTCGCCGTCGGTGACGCCCTCGGGGCCCCGGCGGAGAACATGAAACCCTCCGAGATCCGCGCCCGGTGGGGCCGTATCACCGGCTACGTGACGGATAACCCGTCCGGTACGGACGACACCGAGTACGCGATCTTCTCCGGCCTGCTGCTGGCCCGGCACGGCTCGGCGCTCACCCCGGCGCACGTGGAAGCGGCCTGGCACGAGTGGATCGCCGACCGCGACGAGGGTCCGTTCCGCGGTGCCGGCTTCAGCGAACGCGGCACGCTGGAGAATCTCCGCCGGGGCCTGGCCGCCCCCATCTCCGCCCAGCACCGGCATGCCTGGAGCGACGGTCTGGCCATGCGCGCGGCCCCCTTCGGGGTGTTCGCGCCGGGCCGCCCGGCGGAGGCGGCCCGGCTGGCGGCGGTCGACGGCTCGGTGAGCCACGACGGCGAGGGCATCTACGGGGGCCAGGCGGTGGCCGCGGGGGTGGCGGCGGCGATGGCGGGAGCGCAGCCGATCGCGGTGGTGGCCGCCGCGCTCGCGGTCGTTCCCGACGACTCCTGGACGGCCCGCTGTCTGCGCCGCGCCGTGGCGGTGGCCCACCGCGGCGAACGCGCGGTCCGCTCCGCGGTCGTCATCGGCGGCTACCCCTGGACCGACCTGGCCCCCGAGGCGGTCGCCCTCGCCTTCGGCGCGTACGCGGCGGCCGACGGCGACTTCGAGCAGTCCGTCCTCACGGCCGTGAACATGGGCCGCGACGCCGACACGACGGCGGCGGTGGCGGGGGCCCTGGCGGGCGCGACACGAGGGGCGTCGGCGATTCCGGAGGCCTGGGCGGCCCCCATCGGCCCGGTCCGGGGCCGGTGCCTGCCGGCGATGACCGGCTACCACGTGCTGGACGTGGCGGACCTGCTGACATCGACGGCGGCGAACGGACAGGAGCCCGCCTCGACCGACTTCGTCCTCGCACCGGACAGCGAAACGGATCCCCACACATGACGGCCCATGCCCCGACAGTCGCCGACGGCGATCCCAGGGACGGAGGCCGAGTCGTGACAACGCACGAACCCGCAGCCGCCGACGGCGAATCCGCCCCACAGGAGACCAGGACCGCCCGGGCCACAGTTCCGGACGGTGCGCGGGTGGGAGACAAAAGGGCCGAAGGCCTCCTGCTCGGACTCGCCGCAGGCGACGCCGCCGGCTGGCCCGCCGCCCGCCACAGAGCCGCCCGCATGCCCGACTGGACCCGCCGCCTCACCCGCGAACTGGACACCTTCGCCGAGCAGAACGCCACGACGACCCTGCCCGTCCCCATCGCCCTGAACCAGCCCCCGGAACCCCTCCGCCTCGGCCCCTCCGACGACGCCGAATGGGCGGCCTTCGCCGCCGAAGCCCTGCTCCGCGCCGGTGACGACACCGTCCTGGGCGACCTCAGCCGGGACCGCCGCACCCGCGCCGCGATCGACCTCACCTGGAACGCCGTCGCGAGCGAGGTGGCCGCGGCGGCACAACGCGCGCCCGAGATCGAGTCCGCCGTCCTCCCCCTGCGCGCCCGCATCTCCGTCCGCGCCGGCCTCGGCAACCTCGCCACCGGCCTGCGCCCGCCCGCCACCGGCCACGACAACCCGCACTACTTCGACGACGCGGCCTGCGTTCGCGCCTGCGTCCTGGCCGTGGCCCACCCGGGAGACCCCCGGCGCGCCGCCGACCTCGCCGAGTTCGACGCCCGCTACACCCAGGACGGCGACGGCGTGCACGGCGCCCGCGCGATGGCCGCGGCCCTCGCCCTCGCCCTGGCCGGCGCGAACGTCGACGCCTGTGTCACGGCGGCCCTCTCCGAACTCCCGGAGGAGACGGAGATCGGCCGCAACGCCCGCCACGCCCTCCGCCTCGCCGCCACCGCGGACAGCGCCTTCGCCCTGGTCCCGCCCCTGGAACACCAGATCGTCGACCACGTCTACAGCTACGGCGTCGCCGCCGCGGAAACGGTCCCGGTCGCCCTCGCCCTGGCCACCGCCGCCCGCGGCCGTATCGCGGAGGCGGTCCCGGCGGCGGCCTGCCTGTCCCGGGTCGCGGACTCCGCCCCGGCCCTCGCCGGCGCCCTCACCGGCGCGCTGGGCGGCGGCGCCTCGATCCCCGCCTCCTGGCGGGAGACCTGCCGCACCCTCTCCGGCTGCGTCCTGCCCCGCCTCACCGGCACGGACCTCGTGGAACTCGCCGGACTCCTGGAAGCCGCACAACCGGCCCACCCGGGTGGATGATGCGCCCATGAAGCCCAAACCCCACCAAACCGCCCTCCTGGACGAACGCATCACCGGAGCCCTGGTCGGAGCGGCTGTCGGCGACGCCCTCGGCGGTCCCGTCGAGGGCTACTCCCCCGAGCAGATCCTCGAACGGCACGGCGGCCGCGTCCACGGCATCGTCGGCCCCTGGCACGGCGAGGCCTGGCGCACCGCCCGCCCCCTCGCCCCGTACCACAAGGGCGACGGCCACGTCACCGACGACACCTTGATGACCCACGCCCTGGTGCGGGTCTACGCCCGGGTCCGCGACCACCTGGACGCCTACGCGGTCGCCGACCACCTCGTCCCCGACCTGATGACGGAACCACGCTGGATCCCGGAACTGGAGACCGAGGCCCTCCCCCTCCACCGGATCTTCCTGGCGGAGAAGTGGCTCGTGACAAGGATCCACTACGGCCATGCCGACCCGCGCGAGGCCGGCACCGGCAACATCGTCAACTGCGGTGCGGCGATGTACATGGCCCCGGTCGGTCTGGTCAACGCGGCCAACCCGCCGGCGGCGTACGCGGAGGCCCTGGACGTCGCCGGGGCGCACCAGTCGTCGTACGGCCGTGAGGCGGCGGGTGTCCTGGCCGCGGCGGTGGCGGCGGCGTGCCCGCCCGGGGCGACGCCGGACTCGATCATCTCGACGTGCCTGTCCCTGGCGAAGGACGGTACGAGAACAGCCATCGAGCGGGTCTGCGAGGAGGCCTCCCGCCACACGGACTTCGAGTCGGCGCTCGAACCCCTGCGTGCGGCGGTGGCTCCGTACGACACGGTCGGCCCCGACTACCGCTCCCCCTCCCTCGGCGCCCGCAGGCCCTCCCGCCTCCACTCGATCGAGGAACTCCCCATCGCCCTGGGCATGTTGCTGGTGGCGCGGGGCGACTACCGCCACGCGGTCCTCGGCGCCGTGAACTACGGCAGGGACTGCGACTCCATCGCCACGATGGCCGGAGCGCTGGCCGGGGCCCTGGGCTCACCGCCCCCCGAGGACTGGGCCAAGGCGGTCGCGGAGGCCAGCCGCCTGGACCTCTGGGAACCGGCGGCCACGCTCACCGAGGTGACCCGCGAGATCTTCACCCGGGACATGACCCGCCGCCGTGCCCACGAACGAGCCTTCGCGTCCCTCGGAGGCGAGGAATGCTCCGACTGACGTGGGTCCAGCCGGAGGACCTGATCGGCCACGAACTCCGCCAGGCAGCCCAGGACGGCCGTGAGCCGAAGGCGATCGCGTCCCGCTGGCGAGCGGCAGGCGGCTCGGAAGCCCCCCTCACCGCAGGCGCGTCCCCCACCCCGACCTCCCGCTACCTCCGCCAACTGGCAAACGACCTCCTGGACGAACTCGCCGACCTCCCCAGCGCATTCTCGGACGACGAACCAACAGACCTGGGGAGAATCAAGTCGCTCTGCCCAAACTGGCCGCCGCCTGCGCCGGCGAGCACCCCGACCCCCATCCCAGCCACAACCCCCCAGCACCTCGAAGCCGCCTGGCTGGGCCGAGCCACCGGCTGCCTCCTGGGCAAACCAGTCGAGAAACTCCCCCTCGACGGCATCCGCCAACTGGCCAAATCGACCGGCAACTGGCCCCTCACCACGTACTTCACAGCCAGAGGCGTCCCCGAAGACCTCCTCCGGAAGCACCCCTGGAACCGCCGCTCGGCGAACAACTCCCTCGCCGAGAACATCGACGGCATGCCCGAGGACGACGACCTCAACTACCCCCTCCTCAACCTCCTCGTCCTCCAACGCCACGGCAGCACCTTCACCACCACGGACGTGGCCCGCACCTGGCTCGACGAACTCCCCGCGGGCCGCACCTTCACCGCCGAACGCATCGCCTACCGCAACCTCCTCACCGGCCTGGAACCCCCGCACACCGCCCGCCACCGCAACCCGTTCCGCGAATGGATCGGCGCCCTGATCCGCGCCGACGTCCACGGCTGGACCAACCCCGGCGACCCGGCCGCCGCCGCGGAACAGGCCCACCGCGACGCCACCCTCACCCACACCGCCAACGGCGTCTACGCGGCGATGTTCACGGCGGCCACCATTGCGACGGCCGCGACCCGCGAACACGACATCCACACCTGCCTCCGCACCGGCCTCACCGTCGTGCCCCCGCGCTCCCGCCTCGCCCGAGCCGTCCGCCACGCCATCCGACTGGCGGGCGAGCACGAGGACTTCGACACGGTCGTCGACGAACTCCACGCCACCCACGCCGCCACGTACCACTGGGTGCACGCCGTCCCCAACACCGCCCTGATCGCCGCCGCCCTCACCCACGGAGGCGGCGACTTCTCCGGCTCCATCTGCCGTGCTGTGAGCGGCGGTTGGGACACCGACTCGGTCGGCGCGACCACCGGGGGCATCGCAGCCCTCCTCGCCGGCACCTCCTCCGCACTCCCCGACCGCTGGACGGCCCCCCTGAAGAACCGGCTCTCCACCTCCATCGGCGACTTCAACGGCATCGGCTTCGACACCCTCGCCCACCTCACCCACCGGGAGATCCACCGCCCATGACCGCGCCCGCCTCCGCGCCCATGCCCGCGCCCCTCATCGGCCTCCGCGTCCTCGACCTCGCCACCCTCTTCGCCGGCCCGCTCGCCGCCACCCTGCTCGGCGACTTCGGCGCGGAGGTCGTCAAGGTCGAGCATCCGTCGAAACCGGACCCGTCCCGCGGCCATGGTCCGTCGAAGGACGGCGTGGGCCTGTGGTGGAAGATGCTCGGCCGCAACAAGCGCACCATCACGCTCGACCTGTCGAAGCCCGGCGGCCGCACCACCCTGCTGCGGCTCGCCGCCACCGCCGACGTGGTCATCGAGAACTTCCGCCCCGGCACCCTGGAGAAGTGGGACCTGGGCTGGCCGGAGCTGTCGGCCGCCAACCCGCGTCTGGTGCTGGCCCGCGTCACCGGCTTCGGCCAGTTCGGCCCCTACGCTCATCGGCCCGGCTTCGGCACCCTCGCCGAGGCGATGAGCGGCTTCGCGGCGATCACCGGCGAACCGGACGCACCCCCGACGCTGCCGCCGTTCGGCCTGGCCGACTCCATCGCGGGTCTGACGACGGCCTACGCCGTCATGACGGCGCTCGCCGCCCGTGACCGCACCGGCGAGGGCCAGGTCGTCGACACGGCGCTGATCGAACCGATCCTGGCCGCCCTCGGCCCCCAGCCCCTCTGGTACGACCAGCTCGGCCACGTCCAGCCCCGCACCGGCAACCGCTCCCCCAACAACGCCCCGCGCGGCGTGTACCGCACCGCGGAGGGCACCTGGGTCGCCGTCTCGACGTCGGCGCAGTCGGTCGCGGAACGCGTGCTGCGCCTGGTGGGCCGTCCGGAGCTGATCGACGAGCCGTGGTTCGCCACCGGCGCCGACCGCGCCCGTCACGCCGACGTCCTGGACGAGGCGGTCGGCTCCTGGATCGCCGCGCGCACCCGCACCGACGTCATCTCGGCCTTCGAGAAGGCCGAGGCCGCGGTGGCCCCGGTCCAGGACGTCCGGGACGTGATGGCGGACCCGCAGTACCGGGCCCTGAACACCATCACCACCGTCGACGACCCGGAACTGGGCCCCCTGCGCATGCAGAACGTCCTCTTCCGGCTCTCCGCCACGCCCGGCGCGATCCGCTGGGCCGGGCGCCCGCACGGCGCGGACACCGACGAGGTTCTCACCGAACTCGGCCTCACCGAGACCGACCTCAAGGCCCTGCGCACGGAGGGCGCCCTGTGACGGCGGCACCCCCGCTCACCTGGCTCTACGCCCCGGGCGACCGCCCGCACGTGGTGGCCAGGGCACTCACCGCCGGTGCCGACGTCGTCGTCGTCGACCTGGAGGACGCGGTCGCCCCGGACCGGAAGGCGTATGCCCGCACGGCCACCGCCGAGCTGCTCGGCGAGCCGCAGCCGGTCCCGGTCCATGTCCGCGTCAACGCCCTCGGCAGCCCCTGGGGCGAGCAGGACATCGCCGCGCTCAGCCCGGCCCCGGGCCTGTCGGGGCTGCGGGTGCCCAAGGTGACCTACCCGGCCGTGATCACGCACCTCGCGCAGCGGACCACCGCCGGCCTGTACGCCCTGCTGGAGACGGCCCTCGCCGTGGAACAGGCGTACGCCGTCGCCACGGCCCACCCGTCGCTGCGGGGCATCGCGCTCGGCGAGGCGGACCTGCGCGCCGACCTGGGCGTACGCGACGACGCGGGGCTCGACTGGTCACGCTCCCGGGTGGTGGTGGCCGCCCGGGCCGCGGGCCTGCCCCCACCGGCCCAGTCGGTGCACCCGGACGTCCGCGACCTGGACGGGCTGGCCGCCTCCTGCGCCCACGGCCGCGCCCTGGGCTTCCTGGGAAGGGGAGCGATCCACCCCCGGCAGCTCCCCGTGATCGAGCGGGCCTTCCTGCCCACCGAGCAGGAGATCGAAGAGGCGGAGACGATCGTCAAGGCGGCGGCGACGCAACAGGGCGCCCAGGCCCTCCCGGACGGGCGCTTCATCGACACGGCGGTGGTGACGGCGGCCCAGCGCACCCTGTCACTGGCGCGCCGCCGGTAGACGCACCGAGGGGCGCCCGAACGGTTCCGGGCGCCCCTCGTGTCGTCCTGCCGGTCGTCAGGTCTTCTTCGCCGACCCGGCCTCGTTCTTGGACTCGTCGTCGGCGTCGCCGACCTTGTCCTCGCTGTCGTCCTTGTCCTCGCTGCCGGCCGTGCTCTCGCCGTCCGCCTTGCTCTCGCCGTCGGTCTCGCCGTCGGTCTTGCCGTCCGCGGTGGCCTCACCGCCGGCGCCGGGCTCCACCACGGCCTCCCGGCCCGGCCGGGTCTTCGCCGACACCACGAGGTAGGCCACCGCGAGCAGGAACACGAAGATCGCGGTCCACACGTTGAGCCGGAGGCCCAGGATGTGGTGGGCGTCGTCGACGCGCATGTACTCGATCCACCCGCGCCCCGCGCAGTACGCGGCGACGTACAGCGCGAACGCCCGGCCGTGTCCCAGCCGGAAGCGGCGGTCCGCCCAGATGACCAGGAGCGCGACGCCGATGCACCACAGCGACTCGTAGAGGAACGTCGGGTGGTAGGTGCCCGGCACCCGTCCGTCCGCGGACGAGGTGATCTCCAGGGCCCAGGGCAGGTCGGTGGGCTTGCCGTACAGCTCCTGGTTGAACCAGTTGCCCCAGCGGCCGATCGCCTGGGCGAGGGCGATGCCCGGCGCGACGGCGTCCGCGTACGCGGGCAGCGGGATGCCCCGGCGCCGGCAGCCGATCCACGCCCCGAGCGCGCCGAGCGCGATCGCGCCCCAGATGCCGAGGCCGCCCTCCCAGATCTTGAAGGCGTCCACCCAGTCACGGCCCTCGCTGAAGTACAGCTCGTAGTCCGTGATCACGTGGTAGAGCCGGCCGCCGACCAGGCCGAAGGGCACGGCCCAGACCGCGATGTCGGCCACCGTGCCGGCCCGCCCGCCCCGGGCGACCCAGCGCTTGTTGCCGAGCCAGACGGCAACGAAGACGCCGATGATGATGCAGAACGCGTAGCCGCGCAGCGGAATGGGGCCGAGGTACAGCACCCCGCGCGACGGGCTGGGAATGAAGGCAAGTTCCATGGCAAGGTCGACGCTACCGTGCCGGGCCGGGGCGGCGGCAGGCAGCCCGGCTACGGGTCCATAACGGGGGCGTGAGAAAAGCCTTCACCCCTTGTTCTGCTTCTCCACCATCTTCTTGAACTTCGCCGGGGTCATCGTCCGGTCCTGGTAGATGTTCTCGCCGTCGAACAGCACCGTCGGCGTGCCCGAGAAACCGCCCTTGTTGAACGCCTGGTGGGACTTGGCGACCCAGGTGTTGTGCGTGCCGCTCTCGACGCACGAGCGGAAGGCGGGGGTGTCCAGGCCGTCGACCTTGCCGGCCAGCTCGATCAGCTTGGCGTTGCCGGCGTAGGCGTCGTCGACCTCCTGGGGCTGGTTCTCGAAGAGCACGTCGTGGTAGGCGGCGAACTTCCCGGCGTCCTGGGCGCAGGCCGCGGCGTTGGCCGCGTTGCGGGAGCCGCTGCCGCCCATGTTGCCGTCGATGAGGGTGACCAGGTGGTACTCGGTCTTGAGCTGACCGGCGTCGGTCAGCTCGTGGATCACCGGCCGGTACGCCGTCTCGAAGGACTTGCAGGCCGGGCAGCGGAAGTCCTCCCACACCGTGAGCGTGGACTTGGCGCTGTCCTTGCCGACCGGGATGGCGAGGCCGTCCTTGCCCTGGGCTCCGGAGGGCGCCACGACCGGGCCCGAGGCCTCGCTCTCGTCGTCCTTCCCGGCGTTGGCCGCGACGACGCCGATCACCGCCGCGAGTCCCAGGACGGCGACGACGGCCCCGCCCACGATCAGCGCGCGCCGGCGCTTCTCCGCGGACTTCTGCTTCTCGCGCTCGACCGCCAGCCGCTCTCGGGCGGTGCGCTTTCCCTCACGGTTCTTCTCGCTCACACCCCGGAAACGAACCGGGGAGGCGCACCGCGCCTCCCCGGCCCCAGGTCCACCCGTAAGAGGGACCTGTATGACTTCCGGCTTTCTTACGCCTGTCCGCGCACGCCCTTCGCGAGGTCGCCCGCGAGCGCCCGCACGGCCTCCAGTCCGGCCGCGTCGTCCGGGGCGTCCAGGATGGCCTTGACGAAGGCCGAGCCGACGATCACGCCGTCGGCGAAGCCGGCGACCTCGGCGGCCTGGGTGGCGTTGGAGACGCCGAGCCCGACGCAGACGGGCAGGCCGGTGCCGGTGGCGCGGGTGCGTCCCACCAGGTCCTCGGCCTGCGAGCTGACGGTCGCGCGGGTGCCGGTGACGCCCATGAGGGAGGCGGCGTAGACGAAGCCGCTGCCGGCCGCGGTGATCCGGGCGAGCCGCTCGTCCTTGCTGCTGGGCGCGACGACGAAGACGGTGGCGAGACCGTGCTTCTCCGCGTGCTCCCGCCACAGCGCCGACTCCTGCACGGGCAGGTCGGGCAGGATGCACCCGGCGCCGCCCGCCTCGGCGAGCTCGGCGGTGAACCGCTCGACGCCGTAGCGGTCGATGGGGTTCCAGTAGGTCATGACGAGGATGGGCTTGCCGGTGGCGGCGTGCGCCTCGCGGACGGTGCGCATCACGTCGGCGATCTTGACGCCGCCGCGCAGGGCGATGTCGTCGGCGGTCTGGATGACGGGCCCGTCGAGGACGGGGTCGCTGTGCGGCAGGCCCACCTCGACGACGTCGGCGCCGCCGTCGATGACGGCCTTGATGGCCTCGATGCCGCCGTCCACGGTCGGGAACCCGGCCGGGAGGTAGGCGATGAGAGCGGACCGGCCCTCGGACCTGGCCGTGGCGAGGGTGTCGGTCAGCAGCTGGATGTTCCCGCTCACTTGGCGTCCCCCTCGATCTCGGCGGTGTCGGCGTCCGCGTCGGCGGCGACCTCGGCGTCGGTGTCGTAGAGGCCGAAGTAACGCGCCGCGGTGTCCATGTCCTTGTCGCCGCGGCCGGACAGGTTGACCACGATCAGTCCGTCCTTGCCCAGCTCCTTGCCGACCTCCAGGGCACCGGCCAGTGCGTGGGCGCTCTCGATGGCCGGGATGATGCCCTCGGTGCGGGACAGCAGGCGCAGGGCCTGCATGGCCGCGTCGTCGGTGACCGCGCGGTACTCGCCGCGGCCGGTGTCCTTGAGGTAGGAGTGCTCGGGGCCGATGCCCGGGTAGTCCAGGCCGGCCGAGATCGAGTAGGGCTCGGTGATCTGGCCCTCGTCGTCCTGGAGGACGTACGAGCGCGAGCCGTGCAGGATGCCGGGCTCGCCGGCGGTCAGGGTCGCCGCGTGCTCGCCGGTGTCGACGCCGTGCCCGGCGGGCTCGCAGCCGATGAGGCGTACGTCCGTGTCCGGGATGAAGGCGTGGAACAGGCCGATGGCGTTGGAGCCGCCGCCGACGCAGGCGATGGCCGCGTCGGGGAGACGTCCGGCGCGCTCCAGGAGCTGGCGGCGGGTCTCGACGCCGATGACGCGGTGGAAGTCGCGGACCATGGCGGGGAAGGGGTGCGGGCCGGCGACCGTGCCGAAGAGGTAGTGGGTGTGGTCGACGTTCGCCACCCAGTCGCGGAACGCCTCGTTGATGGCGTCCTTGAGGGTGCGCGAGCCCGACTTCACGGCGATGACCTCGGCGCCGAGCATCCGCATGCGGGCGACGTTGAGGGCCTGGCGCTGGGTGTCGATCTCGCCCATGTAGATCGTGCAGTCGAGGCCGAACAGCGCGCAGGCCGTGGCCGTGGCGACGCCGTGCTGGCCGGCGCCGGTCTCGGCGATGACGCGGGTCTTGCCCATGCGCTTGGTGAGCAGGGCCTGGCCGAGGACGTTGTTGATCTTGTGGGAGCCGGTGTGGTTCAGGTCTTCCCTCTTCAGGAAGACCCGGGCGCCGCCGGCGTGCTCGGCGAACCGGGGCACTTCGGTGAGGGAGCTGGGGCGGCCGGTGTAGTTGACCAAGAGGTCGTCGAGTTCCTTGGCGAACTCGGGGTCGTGCTTGGCCTTGTCGTACTCGACGGCCACCTCGTCGACGGCGGCGACGAGGGCCTCGGGGATGAACTTGCCGCCGAAGGCCCCGAAGTAGCCTTCGGGGTTGGGGGTTCGACCCTCGGGGTCGGGGATGAAGAACTGGCTGGGCATGCGGAAACCTTCACGGTGAGTGTGTGGAATGCACTAATCGCCGTGGGGGCGGGGATCGTCTGTCGGCTGCGGGCCGTGTGTGGCTTGTCGCGCAGTTCCCCGCGCCCCTAAGAACCCCGCTGCCATCGCATGCCGTTGACCTGCCCGGGTTCGTCACCGATGACGTACCTCACCCGGCGGCCGTGGACCCGGCGGGCGGGTGCGCGGCAGCCGCGGGGGCGGCAGCCGCGCGCGAGGCGGGCGTACCGGTCCACGGTCGTCATGGTGAGAGTCATCGGGCCCAGCCTAGCGGGTGATCAGCCGCGGCCGTGCCGGAGTGCGGGGTGCTCGCCCGCCGCCACCAGGTCGGAGACCGCCGTCCTGGGGTCCTTGCCGGTGACGAGGGACTCGCCGACCAGGACCGCGTCGGCGCCGGCGTTGGCGTAGGCGATGAGGTCGTGCGGGCCGCGGACGCCCGACTCGGCGATCTTGATGATGTGGTCGGGGATCTCCGGTGCCACCCGCTCGAAGGTGCCGCGGTCGACCTCGAGGGTCTTGAGGTTGCGCGCGTTGACGCCGATCACGCGGGCGCCGGCGTCGACGGCTCGCTCGACCTCGTCCTCGTCGTGCACCTCGACGAGCGGGGTGAGCCCGATGGACTCGGCGCGCTCGATGAGGGACTCCAGGGCGGGCTGCTCCAGGGCCGCGACGATCAGCAGGATGACGTCGGCGCCGTAGGCCCGGGCCTCCCACAGCTGGTACGACGTGACGATGAAGTCCTTGCGCAGGACCGGGATGTCCACGCGGGCGCGGACGGCCTCCAGGTCGGCCAGCGAGCCGCCGAAGCGGCGCTGTTCCGTGAGCACGGAGATGACGGCCGCGCCGCCCGCCTCGTAGTCGGCGGCGAGCCCGGCCGGGTCGGCGATCGCGGCCAGCGCGCCCTTGGACGGGCTGGAGCGCTTGACCTCGCAGATGACCTTGACGCCGTCGCCGCGCAGGGCGGCCTCGCCGTCCTTGGCCGCGGGAGCCTTCGCCGCGCGCTCCTTGAGCTCGTCGAGGCTGACGCGCGCCTGCCGCTCCGCGAGGTCGGCACGGACTCCGTCGATGATCTCGTCGAGCACACTCACGCGAGCGGCCCCCTTCCAGGCGGTTGCGAGTTCCAGCGACCAGTCGAAAACCGATGGTCACTGCGATGGTATCCGCAGCGGGGCGTAGGCCTCGCATCCGGTTGACGCCGGTCCCTCCCCCACCCTCGGACCAGCTTCGCACGGCTGGGGCGGGAGGTGCCCCCATACTGGACATCCGCCAGTTGATCAAGGGTGGAGCCAGCCACCGAAGGGCAGGTTCCGGACAACGGTGAAGACCAGCAGCAACGCGCCGAGACTCCACACCAAGCCGGGACGAGGGTCGATCCGCAGCGGGCGCCCGCGGGCCGCGTGGACCACCCATACGGTCCACAGCGCGGCGAAGCCCAGATAGCCGAGGACGGCCAGGGCGTTGTCCTGGAGGGCCGCCGGGAAGTCCCCGTGCACGAAGGCGTGCGCGCTGCGCAGTCCGCCGCAGCCGGGGCAGTACAGGCCCGTGTAGCGCAGCAGCGGGCAGACCGGGTAGTGGCCGGGTTCGTCGGGGTCCACCGCGCCCACGTAGGCGAAGGCGGCTGCCACGGCCGCGAGCACCCCGGCGGGGGCGGCCAGGCGGCCCGGGACGCTCCGCGTCACCCTTCGGCTGTCGGTGTTCACGGCATGCATTGTGCCCCGCGCGTGCGTGAGGGGCGGTCCCGGCACTCGTGGGCCGGCCGCCCCTCACGCGACAACGCGGTTTTCCGCGGGGGTCAGCCCTCGGCGCGCGCCGGCTCGCGGTCGCCCGTCATCTGGTGGGGCTGGTGCAGGTCCTTGGGCTGGCCCATGCCCATCATCCGCATGATGCCGCCGACGACACCACCGAGCAGCACGACGACCATGCCCGCCCAGAAGCCCACCGGCTGGTCCATCACCATGAACGCGCCCGCGACGCAGAAACCGATGAAGGCGATCGTGACACCGGTCCAGGCGGCCGGGGTGTGACCGTGGCTGCTGCCCGCCATTGCTTGCTCCTCGTTGCTGTGTGCGTGTCTGAGCAGGACGCTCAGGCTCATTGTCCCGCACGCACGCCCGTGCGGTGAGCGGGGGTACTCCCTCGGCCCCGCGCGGGGTTCAGCAGGGTTTCAGGCCCCGGTGGGGTCCTCTCCCCGGTCGAGTGCCTTCCACAGGTCCTCGGGCCGGTCCGGGTCGACGGCGGGCGCCTTGCGGCGCGGCGCGGGGGCGCCGCCCCGCTCGTAGCGGCCGGACATCGCGGGCCACAGCCGGCCGTAGCGCAGGGCGAGCACTCCGGCCAGCAGGAGCAGCACGCCGCCGACGACCGCGACGTAGGGCCAGGCCGTGTGGCTGAGGGCCGCGACGGAGGCGCTGGTGTCGCCGGAGGCCTCCGCGGCCTTCTCGTCGAGGGCGGAGCCGTCGGAGGCGCCGATCAGGGCGGCGGCGACGATGCCCGCGCCGGACAGCGCGAGCAGCGCGGCCACGACGAGGCGACCGGCCCGGCGGACGGCGAAGACGGCGACGAGCGCGGCGAGGCCCACGATGGCGAGCGCCGCGGGGACGCCCGTGACGTCGCTGCCCTTGGCGGACAGGGGGAAGGCGCCGCCGGCCACCGTCGCGGTGCCCTCCGCCCATTGCTGCCGGGTGGCGAGCAGTGCCACGGCCGCGCCGAGCGCGCCGGCGAGCAGCGCGACGGCGAGGCTCAGGCGGCCGGCCCGGGCGGATCCGGCGGGTTCGGAACGGGGGTGAGGTACAGCAGTCACGTACCCCACTATCGCCTGAACCCCGGGCGAACCGTTACTCGGGGTTCGTCTCAGGCCTTTTGGAGCCGGTTCGCCGTGTGCACGGCCCGCAGGACCGCCGCCGCCTTGTTGCGGCACTCGGTGTCCTCCGCGACCGGGTCGGAGTCGGCGACGATGCCCGCTCCTGCCTGGACGTAGGCGGTGCCGTCGCGCAGCAGGGCGGTGCGGATGGCGATGGCGGTGTCGGAGTCGCCGGCGAAGTCGAGGTAGCCGACGCAGCCGCCGTAGATCCCGCGCCGGGAGGGTTCGAGTTCGTCGATGATCTGCATGGCTCGGGGCTTCGGGGCGCCGGAGAGGGTGCCGGCCGGGAAGCAGGCGGTGAGGACGTCGAAGGCCGTGCGGTCGGCGGCGACGCGGCCGGTGACGGTCGAGACGATGTGCATGACGTGCGAGTACCGCTCGATGGACATGAAGTCGACGACCTCGACGGAGCCGGGCTCGCAGACCCGCCCCAGGTCGTTGCGGCCCAGGTCGACGAGCATGAGGTGCTCGGCGCGCTCCTTGGGGTCGGCGAGCAGTTCGTCGGCGAGGGCCTGGTCCTCCTGCGGGGTGGCACCGCGCCAGCGGGTGCCGGCGATGGGGTGGACCATGGCCTGCCCGTCCTCGACCTTGACCAGCGCCTCGGGGGACGAGCCGGCGACGTCGAACCCGTCGAAGCGGAACAGGTACATGTAGGGGGACGGGTTGGTGGCCCGCAGGACCCGGTAGACGTCCAGCGCGCTCGCCGTGCACGGCGTCTCGAAGCGCTGGGAGGGCACCACCTGGAAGGCCTCGCCGGCCCGGATGCGCTCCTTGACGTCCTCGACGGCCTCCTGGAAGTCGGGGCCGCCCCACAGCGCGGTGTACTCGGGGAGCTCGGAGGGCGGGAGCGCGGCCGGGGGCTGGGCGACGGCGCGGGAGAGGTCGGCCTCCATGGCGTCGAGCCGGGCCACGGCGTCGGCGTGGGCCTCGTCGACGCCGGTCTCCAGGTCGTTGTGGTTGATCGCGTTGGCGATCAGCAGGACCGAGCCCTCCCAGTGGTCCATGACGGCGAGGTCGCTGGTCAGGAGCATGGTGAGTTCGGGCAGCTTCAGGTCGTCGCGCTCGCCGGGGCCGATCTTCTCCAGGCGGCGGACGATGTCGTAGCCGAGGTAGCCGACCATGCCGCCGGTGAAGGGCGGCAGGCCGAGGTCCTCGGCGAGGTCGCGCGGGGTGTGCAGGGCCTCGATGGTGGCCCGCAGGGCGGCGAGCGGGTCACCGCCGGTGGGGACGCCGACCGGCGGGGTGCCGAGCCAGTGCGCCTGCCCGTCGCGCTCGGTCAGGGTGGCGGCGCTGCGGACACCCACGAACGAGTAGCGGGACCACGAGCGGCCGTTCTCCGCGGACTCCAGCAGGAAGGTGCCGGGGCGTTCGGCGGCGAGCTTGCGGTAGAGCGCGACCGGGGTGTCGCCGTCGGCGAGGAGTTTGCGGGTGACCGGGATGACCCGCCGGTCGGCGGCGAGCTTGCGGAACGTCTCGAGGTCCATGGCGGCTGACCTTACTGATCCGTCGCGGAGGCTTCGGAACCGCCGTCCCCGGCCCCCAGCAGGACGTCCTCGTCGAAGCAGGTGCGGGCGCCGGTGTGGCAGGCGGCGCCGACCTGGTCGACCTTCACCAGGACGGTGTCGGCGTCGCAGTCGAGGGCGACGGACTTCACCCACTGGAAGTGACCGGAGGTGTCGCCCTTGACCCAGTACTCCTGGCGGCTGCGGGACCAGTAGGTGCACCGGCCGGTGGTCAGGGTGCGGTGCAGCGCCTCGTCGTCCATCCAGCCGAGCATCAGCACCTCTCCGGTGTCGTACTGCTGGGCGATGGCGGGCAGGAGGCCGTCGGCGCCGCGCTTGAGGCGGGCGGCGATCTCCGGGTCGAGGCGGCTGGGCGGAGCACTGTGGCGCGAAGCGCCTCCCTGAGGGGCGGTGGCCGGACGACGGGCGGGCGTGCTGGTCATGCCGACCATTGTGCCGCGCGCCACTGACAGGCCTGGTGGAGTGTCCACTGGGCGGACCTTCCGCGCGGTCGTAGGCTGGCCGCATGTCGACCCATGCCAAGCGTGAACGACTCCTCCTCGCTGACCTGTTGGAGACCGCGGGTCCGGAAGCGCCCACCCTCTGCGAGGGCTGGACGACCCGGGACCTCGCCGCGCACGTGGTGGTGCGCGAACGCCGGCCGGACGCCGCGGGCGGGATACTGATCAAGCAGCTCGCGCCGCGCCTGGACCGGGTGATGGCGGAGTACACCGGCAAGCCGTACGAGGAGCTGATCCAGCTGATCCGTACGGGGCCGCCGCGTTTCTCCCCCTTCTCCCTGAAGCCGGTCGACGAGGCGTCGAACATCATCGAGTTCTACGTCCACACGGAGGACGTCCGCCGCGCCCAGCCGGACTGGTCCGCGCGCGAGCTCGACCCGGTGTTCCAGGACGCTCTGTGGTCCCGGCTGGAGCGCACCGCCCGCCTGATGGGCCGGGGTGTCCCGACGGGCCTGGTGTTGCGGCGCCCGGACGGCCAGACGGTGGTCGCGCACCGCGGCACGCCGGTGGTCACGGTGACCGGCGAGCCGTCGGAGCTGGTGCTGTTCTCGTACGGCCGGCAGAGCAAGGCGAAGGTCGAGCTGGACGGCGACGAGGCCGCGATCGCGAAGCTGCACGAGACGAAGCAGCTCGGGATCTGAGAAGCGCCGCGCGCACGGGAAAGCCCCGGTCGCCGCACGCGGCCGGGGCTTCGCACACGGCCGGGTGTCACCGCACGGGGTGCCCGGCCCCCCGCAGCGTCTCCTTGACCTGGCCGATGCGCAGGTCGCCGAAGTGGAAGACCGACGCGGCCAGCACCGCGTCCGCGCCCGCCTCGATCGCCGGCGGGAAGTCCGTCAGCCTGCCCGCGCCGCCCGAGGCGATGACCGGGACGGTGACGTGCTTGCGGACGGCCCGGATCATCTCCAGGTCGTAGCCGTCCTTGGTGCCGTCCGCGTCCATCGAGTTGAGCAGGATCTCGCCCGCGCCCAGTTCGGCGGCCTGATGCGCCCACTCGACGGCGTCGATGCCGGTGCCGCGACGGCCGCCGTGGGTGGTCACCTCGAAGGAGCCGGACTCCGTGCGGCGGGCGTCCACCGAGAGGACCAGGACCTGGCGGCCGAAGCGTTCCGCGATCTCGCGGATCAGCTCCGGGCGGGCGATCGCGGCCGTGTTGACGCCGACCTTGTCCGCACCGGCCCGCAGCAGCTTGTCCACGTCCTCGGCGGTCCGCACGCCACCGCCGACGGTGAGCGGGATGAACACCTGCTCGGCGGTGCGGCGCACCACGTCGTACGTCGTCTCGCGGTTGCCCGACGAGGCGGTGATGTCCAGGAACGTCAGCTCGTCGGCGCCCTCGGTGTCGTACACCTTGGCCATCTCGACGGGGTCGCCCGCGTCGCGCAGGTTCTGGAAGTTGACGCCCTTGACGACCCGGCCGTTGTCCACGTCCAGGCAGGGGATGACTCGGACCGCCAGGGTCATGAAGTCACGGCTCCTCTGAATGCTTCGATCTCCACGGACACCAGCACACGCGGGTCGATGAAGCCCTCCACGACCAGGAAGGTCGCGACCGGGCGCGCGGTGTCGAACAGTTCCTTGTGCGCGCGGCCCACCTCGTCGAGGTCGCGCGCGTGCGCCAGGTACATACGGGTGCGGATCACCGACGCGGCACCGAGCCCGAACTCGGCGACCGCGTCGAGCGCGCTGGTGAAGGCCACCTTCGCCTGCTCGTACGGATCACCCTCCCCGTACAGCACGCTGCCCTTGAAGGACGTGGTGCCCGCCACCAGCACGTGGTCGCCCGCCGCGACGGCACGTGCAAAACCGAAGGACTCTTCCCAGGGACTTCCGCTCTGCACCCGCCGTACGGCTTCGCTCATGACGACACTGCCTCCAAGGCCTCTTCCAGGGTGAACGCCTTCGCGTACAGCGCCTTCCCTACGATCGCGCCCTCGACACCGAGGGGGACGAGGCCGGCGATGGCCCGGAGGTCGTCCAGCGAGGACACGCCGCCGGAGGCCACGACGGGACGGTCCGTCGCGGCGCACACGTTGCGCAGCAGCTCCAGGTTCGGTCCCTGGAGCGTGCCGTCCTTGGCGATGTCCGTGACGACGTAGCGGGCGCAGCCCTCCTTGTCGAGGCGCTCCAGCGTCTCGTAGAGGTCGCCGCCGTCCCGGGTCCAGCCGCGGCCGCGCAGGGTCGTGCCCCGGACGTCCAGGCCCACCGCGATCTTGTCGCCGTGCTCGGCGATGACCTTGGCGACCCACTCGGGGGTCTCCAGGGCGGCCGTGCCGAGGTTCACGCGCTTGCAGCCGGTGGCGAGGGCGGCGGCGAGGGTGTCGTCGTCGCGGATGCCGCCGGACAGCTCCACCTTGATGTCCATCGCCTTGGCGACCTCGGCGATCAGTTCGCGGTTGTTCCCGGTGCCGAACGCGGCGTCCAGGTCGACCAGGTGCAGCCACTCGGCGCCGGAGCGCTGCCAGGCGAGAGCGGCCTCCAGGGGCGAGCCGTAGGAGGTCTCCGTGCCGGACTCGCCGTGCACCAGGCGGACCGCCTGGCCGTCACGGACGTCGACGGCGGGGAGGAGTTCGAGCTTCGAAGCCATCTCAGAGGGTTCCGATCCAGTTGTTCAGCAGCTGCGCTCCGGCGTCGCCGGACTTCTCGGGGTGGAACTGCGTGGCCCACAGGGCGCCGTTCTCGACGGCCGCGACGAACGGCTTGCCGTGCGTGGACCAGGTGACCTTGGGGGGCTCGATCGTCGGGTTGTGGGTCTCCAGCGACCAGTCGTGGACGGCGTAGGAGTGCACGAAGTAGAAGCGCGCGTCCGCGTCCAGGCCGGCGAACAGCTGCGAGCCGGCCGGGGTGTCCACGGTGTTCCAGCCCATGTGGGGGACGATCTCGGCCTGGAGCGGCTCGACCGAGCCGGGCCACTCGTCGAGGCCCTCGGTCTCCACGCCGTGCTCGATGCCACGCGCGAAGAGGATCTGCATGCCGACGCAGATGCCCATGACCGGGCGGCCGCCGGACAGCCGGCGGTCGACGATCCAGTCCCCGCGCGCCTCGCGCAGGCCCTTCATGCAGGAGGCGAAGGCGCCGACGCCGGGCACGAGCAGCCCGTCGGCGTTCATGGCCTTGTCGTAGTCACGGGTGATCTCGACGTCGGCTCCCGTGCGCGCGAGGGCACGCTCGGCGGAGCGGACGTTGCCGAAGCCGTAGTCGAAGACGACCACCTTCTTCTGCGGGCCGCTCAATTCCACACCTCCAGTCGCACGACACCGGCCGCCAGGCACATCGCGGCGCCGATCGACAGCAGCACGATCAGGCCCTTGGGCATCTTCTGCTTGACGAAGGAGTAGATCCCGCCGACGAGGAACAGGCCGACGACGATCAGCAGGGTCGAGGTGCCGTTCACAGGGCGCCCTTCGTGGAGGGGAGGATGCCGGCCGCGCGCGGGTCGCGCTCGGAGGCGTAGCGCAGGGCCCGGGCCAGCGCCTTGAACTGGCACTCCACGATGTGGTGCGCGTTGCGCCCGTAGGGCACGTGCACGTGCAGCGCGATCTGGGCCTGGGCCACGAAGGACTCCAGGATGTGCCGGGTCATGGTGGTGTCGTACTCGCCGATCATCGGCGCCATCTTCTCGGGCTCGGTGTGCACGAGGTAGGGGCGGCCGGACAGGTCGACGGTGACCTGCGCGAGGGACTCGTCCAGCGGGACCGTGCAGTTGCCGAAGCGGTAGATGCCGACCTTGTCGCCGAGGGCCTGCTTGAAGGCGGCGCCGAGCGCGAGGGCGGTGTCCTCGATGGTGTGGTGCGAGTCGATGTGCAGGTCGCCCTCGGTCTTCACGGTGAGGTCGAACAGACCGTGCCGGCCGAGCTGGTCGAGCATGTGGTCGTAGAAGCCGACGCCGGTGGAGATCTCCGTCTTGCCGGTGCCGTCGAGGTCGATCTCGACGAGGACCGAGGTCTCCTTGGTCGTCCGCTCCACGCGTCCGGTGCGGCTCATGAACTCTGCTCCTTCTTCAGTGCACGTACCGCGTCGAGGAACGCGTCGTTCTCTTCGGGGGTTCCGGCGGACACCCGCAGCCATCCGGGGATGCCGTTGTCCCGGACCAGGACGCCCCGGTCGAGGATCTTCTGCCAGGCCGTGTGCGCGTTCTCGAACCGGCCGAACTGCACGAAGTTGGCGTCGGATTCCACGACCTCGTAGCCGGTCGCGCGCAGTTCGGCGACCAGGCGGTCCCGCTCGGCCTTGAGCTGCTCGACGTAGCCGAGCAGGGTGGCGGTGTGCTCCAGGGCGGCCAGGGCGGTCGCCTGGGTGACGGCCGACAGGTGGTAGGGCAGCCGGACGAGCTGGACGGCGTCCACGACGGCCGGGTGCGCGGCGAGGTAGCCGAGGCGCAGGCCCGCCGCGCCGAACGCCTTCGACATCGTGCGCGAGATGACCAGGTTCGGGCGCCCGTCGAGCAGCGGCAGCAGTGAGTCGCCGTGGCTGAACTCGATGTACGCCTCGTCGACCACGACCATCGACGGCTTGGCCGCCTGGGCGGCCTCGTACAGCGCGAGGACGGTCTCGGGCGGGACCGCGTTGCCGGTCGGGTTGTTGGGGGTGGTGATGAAGACGACGTCCGGCCGGTGCTCGGCGATGGCCTTCTCGGCCGCCGCGAGGTCGATGGTGAAGTCCTCGTTCCGGGGGCCGGAGATCCAGCCCGTGCCCGTACCGCGCGAGATGAGCCCGTGCATCGAGTACGACGGCTCGAAGCCGATCGCGGTGCGGCCCGGCCCGCCGAAGGTCTGGAGCAGCTGCTGGATGACCTCGTTGGAGCCGTTGGCGGCCCAGACGTTGGCCAGGCCGACCTGGTGGCCGGAGGTGTCCGTCAGGTACTCGGCGAGCCTGGTGCGCAGCTCGACCGCGTCCCGGTCCGGGTAGCGGTTGAGGTTGCGGGCCGCCTCGCGGACCCGCTCGGCGATGCGCTCGACCAGCGGCTCGGGCAGCGGGTAGGGGTTCTCGTTGGTGTTCAGCCGTACGGGGACGTCCAGCTGGGGCGCGCCGTAGGGGGACTTGCCGCGCAGCTCGTCCCGTACGGGGAGATCGTCGATGCGTACGTCGTTCACTTGCTCTCGGGTACCTTCCAGCCGAACCTGGCCTTGATCGCCGCGCCGTGCGCGGGCAGGTCCTCCGCCTCCGCCAGCGTCACCACGTGATGCGCGACCTCGGCCAGCGCGTCCCGCGTGTAGTCGACGATGTGGATGCCGCGCAGGAAGGACTGGACGGACAGGCCCGAGGAGTGGCAGGCGCAGCCGCCGGTGGGCAGGACGTGGTTGGAGCCGGCGGCGTAGTCGCCGAGGGAGACCGGGGCCCAGGGGCCGATGAAGATCGCGCCGGCGTTGCGGACCCGGTCGGCCACGGCCGCCGCGTCCGCCGTCTGGATCTCCAGGTGCTCGGCGCCGTACGCGTCGACCACCCTCAGACCCTCGTCGATGCCGTCGACCAGGACGATCGCGGACTGCTTGCCGGACAGGGCGGGGACGATCCGGTCGTCGACATGCCGGGTGGCGGCGACCTGCGGCTCCAGCTCCTTCTCCACGGCGTCCGCGAGCTCGACGGAGTCCGTGACGAGGACGGCGGCGGCCAGCGGGTCGTGCTCGGCCTGGCTGATCAGGTCGGAGGCGACGTGCACCGGGTCGGCCGTGTCGTCGGCGAGGACCGCGATCTCGGTCGGGCCGGCCTCGGCGTCGATGCCGATCTTGCCGGTGAAGTAGCGCTTGGCGGCGGCGACCCAGATGTTGCCGGGGCCGGTGACCATGTTGGCGGGCGGGCAGGACTCGGTGCCGTGGGCGAACATCGCGACGGCCGTGGCGCCGCCGGCCGCGTACACCTCGTCGACGCCGAGCAGCGCGCAGGCGGCGAGGATGGTCGGGTGCGGCAGGCCGCCGAACTCGGCCTGCGCGGGTGAGGCGAGGGCGATCGACTCGACGCCGGCCTCCTGCGCGGGCACCACGTTCATGATCACGGAGGACGGATACACGGAGCGGCCGCCGGGCGCGTACAGCCCGACCCGGTCGACGGGCACCCACTTCTCGGTCACGGAGCCGCCGGGTACCACCTGGGTGGTGTGCGTGCCGCGGCGCTGCTCGCGGTGGACGATCCGGGCGCGGCGGATGGACTCCTCCAGGGCCGCGCGCACGGCCGGGTCGAGCTCCTCCAGCGCGCGGCCGAGCGCGGCGGCCGGCACCCGTACCTGGTCGAGCCTGACCCCGTCGAACCGCTCGGCGAACTCGATCAGCGCCGCGTCGCCCCGATGATGCACGTCCTCGCAGATCGGACGCACCTTCTCCAGGGCGGCCGCAACGTCGAAGTCGGCTCGGGGCAGCAGGTCACGCAGGGCGGGGCCCTCGGGAAGGGCGTCGCCGCGCAGATCGATTCGGGAGATCACGTGCTCAATTCTCTCAGACCCCGCTGACGCGCCGTGCGCTCGTATCAATGGCTGATACAGAACGCCGCGGAAACCCCGAAGATCACGGGGGGTGAGGGGGTGTCCCCCCACAAAGCGGGGTGTCCCCCACAAAGCACAGCACGTTTCGCGTTCGGGCCGTCACCCAGCGGGCATGAACAGTTGTACGAAGAACTGAACCCGCGAGTACCCGGGGAGGAAGGAAGAGACGTGACCGAGGGGGCCGGCGTGCGTGCCGGGGAGCCGCCCGAGGACCTGACCGCGGCCGAGGCCGGTATGTGGCAGGCCTTCCGCAACGGCACGGTGTACGACCTGAGCAGCGGCGATCCCGTGGTGGACGATCCGCACGGCGGTCATCCGTGGGGCGAGGAGCGGGCCGTGCGGGCGCGGATCGTCTGCTGGCTGCTGCTGGACGGCCCGCCCGCCCTGGCCGGCCGGGTGTCCTCGCTGAAGCTGGTCGGCGTGCGGGTCAGCGGCTCGCTGGACCTCGCGGGCGGCACGGTGGTGCCCTACGTCGAGATGCGCCGGTGCCGGTTCGAGGAGGACGTGCTGGTGCCCGAGGCCCGCTTCACGACCCTGCGGATGGTGGACTGCTCGGTGCCGCGGCTGGAGGCGGCCCGGGTGCACACGGAGGGCGATCTGCATCTGCCGCGCTGCCGCTTCCACCGCGGCATCCGTCTCACCGACGCGCAGATCGGCACGGACCTGATGCTCAACCAGGCGGTGGTACAGCGGGACCGCAGCGGCCGGTCGGTCGCCGCGGACGGCATGACCGTCGGCCAGGACTTACAGGCCGAGCTGCTGGAATCGCACGGCGAGCTGAGCCTGCGCGCCGCCACCGTCGGTGTCTCGCTGAGCCTGCGCGGCGCCCGGCTGGCCAACCCGTACGCGCGGCTCGCGCTGAACGCCCCGCAGCTGACCGTCGAGCGCAGTCTGTACCTGACTCCGGCGGGGGTCGGCGCCCAGGCGATGAGCGGGATGACCCCGGCGCAGGGGACCCGGATCCAGCGGTTCGCGTGTGAGGGCGGGATCCGGCTGGACGACGGGCGGTTCGGCGACGCCGTCGACTTCGAGCAGGCCAGGTTCACCCTCACCGACGACCAGGAGCTGTCGCTGCGCCGGGTGCAGACGCCGGAGCTGCGCTTCCTCGGGGAGCATCCGGAGCGTGGGCGGGTGGTGCTGTCGGGGGCGAAGATCATCAACCTGATGGACCGGGCGGACGCCTGGCCGGGCCCGGGGCGGCTGCACATGGGCGGCTTCGCCTACGAGAACCTCGTGCCGCGCGGGCCGTTCCCGCTGGCCGAGCGGCTGGACTGGGTCGCGGCGGCGACCGCCGAGTACAACCCGGAGCCGTACGAGCGGCTGGCGGCCGTGCTGCGGGCCGGCGGTGAGGACGAGGACGCCCGCGAGGTGCTGCTCGCCAAGCAGCGCCGGCACCGCGAGAGCCTGCCGTTCGCCGCCAAGCTCTGGGGCTACGCCCAGGACTGGACGGTCGCCTACGGCTACCGGCCGGGCCGGGCCGCGGTGTGGATGGCGGTGCTGTGGGCGGCGGGCTCGTTGGCCTTCGCGCAGTCCGGGCATCCGCCGATGAAGCGGGGCGAGCATCCGGAGTGGAGCCCCGCGCTGTTCACCCTCGATCTGCTGCTGCCGGTCATCGACCTGGGCCAGGTGGGGTTCTGGCAGTTGCGCGGCGGCTGGCAGTGGCTGGCGACGGCGATGATCCTGCTGGGCTGGATCCTGGCGACGACGGTGGCGGCGGGGGCGACGCGGTTGCTGCGGCGCAACTGATGATCCCGGGGCCGCTCGCACGACTCATGATGCTCATGTGACCACAGTTGTTGAACTGTCACGGCTTTACCTTGTCTTGACCACACGGCGTACAACTTTCCGCGAGTTCCATGAACGTACTGGCGCCGCCCTGACCAGCGGACTTTCAATGGTCGACACCATGGCTCTGCAGCTGCCGTTCATCCGCCCGGGCCGGATGACAAGGACCTCCCCCCACCCCGTCCGCGGACCGTACGCCGACGACGAGGTGCTGCTCGACGCGCCCGACGCCCGGCTCAGTCCGGCACTGGTCGCCGCCGCCCGGGGCGACCACGGACCGGCGGCCGGGCTGCTCCACGCCACGCGCGCGGCGGCCGAGTGGGAGCGGCGCGACCGGTACGTGACCCGGCTGGCCGCCTTCGCCCGCTCGCGCCCCGAGTGGCTGGACGCCTGGCTCGCGACGGCCCCGAAGGACCCGGACGCGCTGCTGGTCGGGGCCCAGCTGGCGGTGGACCGCGCCTGGCAGTCCCCGGCGCGGGCCGAGGTGCTGCGCGAGGTCAGCCCGCTGATCACGACCGCGGCCCGGGGCGATCAGCGGGACCCGGTGCCGTGGCGGCTGGCGCTCGACCACGCCCTCGGCGCCCAGGCCGGGCACAAGTACTTCGAGGAGCTGTGGGCGGCCGCCGTCCGCCGTGCCCCGCACCACTACGGATGCCATGTGGCGGCGCTGCGCTACCTGGCCACCTACTGGCACGGCTCGCACCACGAGTGCTTCGACTTCGCCGACCGGGCCGCGCAGGACGCGCCCGCCGACGCGCTCGTCCAGGCCCTGCCGCTGTGGGCGGCCTTCGGCTACCTCACCGACGGCTGCGGGCCCGAGATCCCCCGCGAGCGGCTCGACACGGCCGCCGACCGGGCGATCGCGCTGTCCCCGCGGCTGCCGGCGGCCGACCCCTGGCCCGCCCGGATGCGGAACCTGCTCATCTTCGTCCTGGTGCGCCTGGAGCGCTGGGCGGACGCCCGGGAACAGCTGCGCGTGAACGGTCCGTACGCCACCTCGTTCCCGTGGGACCAGGTGTCGGACGACCCGCTCGGCCACTTCCTGCGAATCCGCGACGACATCCGGGCCGGGGCGGCCGGCCGGCCCTCCGGGCATCCACGGAGTGAACGGGGCGGACGAGTCCGCTCCGGCGACCATTAGGCTTCTGCGTCGTGACCACCGTCCGGCTCCCCCTCTTCCCCCTGAACTCCGTACTGTTCCCGGGGCTCGTGCTCCCGCTGAACGTCTTCGAGGAGCGGTATCGCGCCATGATGCGCGAGCTGCTGAAGACCCCGGAGGACGAGCCGCGCCGGTTCGCCGTCGTGGCGATCCGCGACGGCCACGAGGTGGCCCCGAGCGCGCCCGGCCTGCCCGACCCGACGGCCCTGCCCGAGCGGGGGCCCGCGGCCGGTTTCGGCACGGACCCGGCCAAGGCGTTCCACAAGGTCGGCTGCGTGGCCGACGCGGCGACGATCCGGGAGCGCACCGACGGCTCGTTCGAGGTGCTGGCGACCGGCACGACCCGGGTGCGGCTGCTCTCGGTCGAGGCGTCGGGCCCGTTCCTGACGGCCGAGCTGGAGACGCTGCCGGAGGAACCGGGCGACGAGGCCGCGCCGTTGGCCGAGGGGGTGCTGCGGTCCTTCCGCCAGTACCAGAAGCGGCTGGCGGGTGCGCGGGAACGGTCCCTGGCGACCGGCGCCGAGTTGCCCGACGAGCCGGGCGTGGTGTCGTACCTGGTGGCCGCGGCGATGATGCTGGACGTCCCGGCCAAGCAGCGCCTGCTCCAGGCGCCCGACACCGCCTCCCGGCTGCGCGACGAGCTGAAACTCCTTCGCTCCGAGACGGCCGTCATCCGTAGTCTGCCGTCGTTGCCGGCGTCGGAACTGACGCGCGGCCCGACGAGCCTCAACTGAAGCGGACCGGGATGGCCAAGAAGTCGAAGAAGCAGCAGGCGGGCGGCACCCCCGCGACGGTCGCGCTCACGGCGGCGGGCGTGGAGTTCACGGTCCACTCCTACGACCACGACCCCGCCCACCCCTCCTACGGCGAGGAGGCCGCCGAGGCGATGGGGGTCTCCCCGGACCGCGTGTTCAAGACCCTGGTCGCCGACGTCGACGGCACGCTGACGGTCGCGGTGGTCCCGGTCGCGGGCCAACTGGACCTGAAGGCCCTGGCAGCGGCGACCGGCGGCAAACGCGCGACGATGGCCGACCCGACCCTGGCGGAACGCACGACGGGCTATGTCAGGGGCGGCATCTCCCCGTTGGGCCAGCGCAAGCGGCTTCCCACGGTCCTCGACGCCTCGGCCACGTCCCACCCGACGATCTGCGTCTCGGCGGGCAGGAGGGGCCTGGAGGTGGAGCTGTCCCCCGAGGACCTCCAGAAGCTGACAGAAGCGGTTCTCGCGCCCATCGGACGTACTTAGCCTGCGGGCAGTCGTGCCGCTGGGGCGATGGGGGTTCCCCCTGCTCGAGCGAAGCCGAGAGCTTGGGGGAGGCACCCCGCTCCGCCGGGCTGCGCAACACCCCCGCCCCGGCACCAACGCCGAGTCCTACGAAGCAGGCGGCCCCTGATACGCCCCGTCCCCGAACTCCGGCTCCGGATCCCGAGGCCCGAACAACGCCGTCAACCCCAGATGAAACACCAGCGCGGCAAGCGGCCAGGCCAGCAACGCCCCCTTCGCCCCCAACTTCAACGGCGCCGAGAACGTCACCCCCTTGCCCACCTCCCTCGCACGCGCGACGACATCCTCGCCGGGCCCGAGCCACACCCCGACCCGCCAGGCCAGCAACGCCCCGAGCAGCCCACCGACGGCGAGCCCCACCACCAGCGGCACACCCCCGCGCCGCCGCAGCAGAAACACCACCAGGGCACTCACGACCCCGAAGCCCAGCGCGAGCAGCGTGAACGTCCCGTCGACGCCGATGGCCTGCTCCCCCTCGGTGTCCTTGAGGTAGACCACCCAGTCGCCGTTCACCACGGCACCGACCAGCGGCACGTGCGGCGCGAGCCACCACCACAGGACCCCGAGCAGCACCCCGCCGAGCGCCACGGCCACCGAGATCACGGCGGCCTCCCGCACTTCCGTCTTCATCCCGGGCCCGTCCTGTCCGTACCAGCCGTGCCCGGCGTACTCGGCGTGCTGGGACCCGGGAGCGTGCGCCTCCTGCGTCTGGGGCCCGTACGCCGCGGACTTGGCGTCCGGCGGCTGCCACGCGCCCTGCGCGGAACGTTCGTGCGGGGGCGGTGGCGGAGTCAGTGGTGCGGTCACCCTGCCATCGTGCCAGGCCCGGCTGTGCTCCGCGTCACCGGACGATCCCTCCCCGCTCACCGGACGGCCGCCCGGCGGTACGCCCAGGTCGCCACGGCCAGCGAGATCACGCCCACGGCCCCGCACACGGCGAGGTCACCGAGGACGAAGGCCCAGTCGGGATCCGGCCCGAACGTCCGGGCGAAGGCCTCGACGCCGTACGTCGACGGCAGCAGATCCCGCGTGAAGCGCACGACCTCCGGCATCCGGTCGGCCGGCAGCACGCCCAGCAGCAGCGCCGCGGACATGCCCAGCTGGCCGAGCAGGGTGGCCAGCTCCGGCCGGGGCGCGAGCAGCCCCAGCGCCGCCCCCAGGCCGGCGAGCGCGGCGCCCGCGAGCGGGATCACGGCCACGAGGATCCACAGATGGGCCAGCGGCAGCCCGAAGAGCACACAGCCGAACATCGCGGTCACGACGGTCCCCGGCACGGTGAACGAGGCGTACGCGCCCGCCGCGCCCAGCACCACCGCAGCCGGCGGCACCGGCAGGGTCGCGTAGTGGTCGAGTCCGCCGCTGGCCCGCAGCTGCCCGAAGTACTGCGCGAGGAGGTTCAGCGCGACGAAGGCGACCACCAGGACCGACGAGCCGGCGACGACCGCCTGCGCCTCGGCGCCGTCGTCCACGACCCCGCGCATCAGGATCATGATCCCGATCGACTGGAAGGTCGCCACGAACAGCAGCGGGATCCGCGCGACCCGCGCCCGGGACAGCTGCGCCCGGTACACGGCCGCCAGCGACGGCCACAACCGCGCGCGAGGTCCGAGCTCGGCCGCGCGCGCGGCGGGCTCCTCAGCGGCCAGGGCACTGCCCGGCAGGACATCGGCGGGTACGACACTCACGTCGCGCTGTTTCCCTTCGCTCGGTCCACTGCGGCAGTCGCCCTGTTCGGTACGGACGCGGCGGCCCGCGCACTCAAGGCCTCGATGCTTCTCACGCCTTCACCAGCCCCTGCCGCGCGGCACCGCCCAGGGCCAGGTACACGTCCTCCAGGCTCGGCGTGGCCAGCGTGAAGTCGTCCAGGGCGGCGAAGGCGGCCCCTCCGGTGACGGTGGCGACCACCGCCCGGGCCTCGTCGGGCCCGAGCCGGAGCGTCCAGCGACGGCCCGCCTCCACGACGCGGTCCCGCAGCGCGGCCACCTCGGGGACGTGCAGCGGTGCCGCGTCGCGCCACACCAGGTCCACCCGCACCTCGCCGGCGACCTGTTCCTTGAGCCCGCCCGGCGTGTCGCAGGCGATCACCCGCCCCCGGTCCAGCACGGCCACCCGGTCCAGCACGGTCTCGGCCTCGATGACGTTGTGGGTGACGAGCAGCACGGTCGTGCCGCGCTCGGCCCGCCGCCGGTCGACCGCCGACCAGACGGCCCGCCGCGCCACCGGGTCCATGCCGGTGGTGGGCTCGTCGAGCACGAGCAGCGGCCGCTCCCCCACGAGCGCCGCGGCGAAGCACGCCAGGCGCCGCTGGCCCCCGGAGAGCTTCTTCAGCGGACGCCCGGCGAGCGACGCGAGCCCCAGTTCGTCGAGTACGTCGTCCCGCTCGGCCCGCGCCTGCCGTACGTCCAGGCCGCGCAGCCGACCGGTGGTCTCGGCGGCCAGTGACACGGTCAGCTCGTCGAGGGCGGTCGACTCCTGACCGAGGTAGGCGAGGATCCGCGCGGCCCGCTCCGGATGGCGCACGATGTCGTGCCCGAGGATCTCCACGCTGCCGGTGTCGGGCCGCATCAGCCCGGTGAGCTGGCGTACGAGGGTGGACTTGCCGGCGCCGTTCGGCCCGAGCAGGCCGAAGATCTCGCCGCGCCGGATGTCCAGCGTCACGTCGTCCGTGGCCCGGACCTCGGGGGTGCCGGGCGCGCCGCGCCGGCCCCGGACCGCCGGATAGGTCTTGGTCAGCCCGCGCACCGCGCACACGACGTCACCGTCGTGCCGAAATGCCTGTGCCGCGCGCTTACTCACAAGGGACGAGACTACGGGGTCGGGCGCCCCGGTCCGCTCCCGGGTCGGTCCGGGGCGGGAAATCCGTCGGCGAGAACGTCAGTCGCCGACGGGTGCGTGCTCCACGCCCGTGCGCACGCTGATCTCCTTCCAGAATCCGCCCCGGATGGCGTAGCGGTCCCGTTCGTCGATCTGGTCGTCCTTGTGGGCGAGCAGGCCGAAACGGGCGGCGTAGCGCAGCAGCTCCCCGTCCACGCGGTGCGGGATGCGCGGGTACATGCCGGACAGCTTCTGCAGGTGGGTCTGGTCGCCGAGGCGTTCCACCCAGCGCCGGGCGAAGACCTGCCCGACCTCGTAGGGGTCGCCGCCGACCGTGGTGATGTCCTCCTCGCGGTCGGCCCAGCGCTGCTCGGCCGTGGTCAGCTGGGCGAGCGTCGGCATCGAGGCGGCCTCGGGGGGCTCGGCCGTGGGCCGGTCGACCCAGCCTTTGTCGGAGGACCAGCGGAGGGTTGCGGAGGCGGGGTGCTGGGCGGGCTGGACGCCGGGGCCACGCAGGGCGGCCAGGTCCTTGGGCGTGGGAACCCCTTTGGCGGCGGGCAGCCGCTCCTCCGTGCCGTCCTGCCCGGTGCCGGCCGCCGGGTGCGGGGGCTGCGGCGCGGGCCGCTCGGCCGCGGCGGCGAGGGCGGAGTCGGGCAGCGGCGCGGAGAGGATCGCGGCGATCTCGGGGCGGGGCACGGGCTGCGGGGCGCACACCCCGTTGTACTCCTTGGCGCGGACCGCCTTGGTGATCCACGCACGGTCCAGCACGCGCCGTTCGTCGGCCTCGGCGACCAGGTCCTCCGACTGGTTGTAGTCGCCGTCGGCGGCCTGGACGGCCCACAGGTGGACGGCGACGCCGTGCTCCTTGGCGGCCATCATGCCGGGCAGCAGGTCGCCGTCGCCGGTGACGAGGACGACGTCGGAGCAGGCGCGGTTGCGGGCCAGTTCGGTGAGTTCGGCGTGCATGGCGGCGTCCACGCCCTTCTGCGCCCAGCGGCCGTCGCTGCGGGTCAGCGCGCCGAGCCGGACGGTGACCCGGGGCATCACGCGCAGCCTGCGGTGCTCGGGTTGCGGGACGCGGTCGGGGGCGCCGTCGAACCAGTAGATACGCAGCAGTGGCTGCTGCGTGTCCGACTCGGCGCGTTCGCGCAGCCCCTGGATGAGGGCGGCGTGGTCGACGGTGATCCGGGAGCGGGAGGGTTCCCCGGCGAGGAGACTCGCCGCGGCTCCCAGCAGATACCCGGCGTCCACCAGGACGATGCAGCGGTCCACGCGACTCACCCTCTTCCCAGGAGGTTTGTTTCGGGCTTGCTTCGAGTCTGCCCGACGGCGCGGAGGTTAACGGCCGGAACTCGATCTTCGGCGTGGCGTTTCGGAGGTTCCCGCAGCGACCGCCCCTGTCACGCACGGTAATTGTCCGACATGCGATCGTTGTCGGCCTGTGTGAATCTGGTCCCGGCCCTGGCCCCTAGATCCCCCACAGGAGGCATCACCATGGCCAAGAACAAGAACCGTGACCGTAAGCAGCAGCGTCCGACCGAGCGCGGACAGCGGGCGGACCGCCGTCCCGCGGCGGAGGCGGAGCCCCAGCCCGAGGCCGAGATGACCCCCGGCGACGTGGCCTCCCACAAGCGGAAGCGCAGCTTCGGCCACAACTGACATCTGTGGGACGGTCGTTGAGACCCCCGCACATGCGTGAGGGGCGTACCCCGGTACCGGGTACGCCCCTCAGGCGCGTCGAGAGCTCTCCGGCTCCCTGTCCAGGAGCCCCTGGAGCCCCTGGAGCCCTGGAGTCCTGGAGCCCTGCGTCAGCCCGCCAGGCAGGACGGCCCGAGCAGCACCTTCAGGTCGCCGAAGAGCGCCGGGTCGGGCTTCACCCGGTGCCGGTCCAGACGCAGCACGGTCGTCTTGGTGGGTCCCTGGAGCTTGATCCGGACCTCGCTGTCGCCCTTGTGGTGACTGAGGACCTCGCCCAGGCGGCTGACCAGCGGCGGTGTGACCCGGGTGGCGGGGATGGTGAGGATCACGGGCGCGTTGGTGCCCGCGTTCGACAGGTCCGGCACCATCAGCTCCATCGCGACGAGCCGCGGGATGTCCTCACGCTTGTCGAGGCGGCCCTTGACGAACACCACCGCGTCCTCGACGAGTTGGGTCGAGACGAGCTGGTAGGTCGCGGGGAAGAACATGCACTCGATCGAGCCGGCGAGATCCTCGACGGTGGCGATGGCCCAGGCGTTGCCCTGTTTGGTCATCTTGCGCTGGAGGCCGGAGATGATGCCGCCGATGGTCACCACGGAGCCGTCGGAGTAGTCGCCTCCGGTCAGCTGGGAGATGCCCGCGTCGGCCTTGTCGGACAGGATGTGCTCCAGGCCGAACAGCGGGTGGTCGGAGACGTACAGACCGAGCATCTCCCGCTCCTGGGCGAGCAGATAGGTCTTGTCCCACTCGTCGGGGGAGAACTCCACGTCGAGTCCGAAGCCCGGCTCGCTGCTCTCGTCCTCGCCCATGCCGCCGAAGAGGTCGAACTGCCCCTCGGCCTCCTTGCGCTTGACCGCGACCACGTTGTCGATCATGGGTTCGTAGTGCGCGGTCAGGCCCTTGCGGGTGTGGCCCATGGCGTCGAAGGCGCCGGCCTTGATCAGCGATTCGGTGGTGCGCTTGTTGCAGACCACCGCCTCCACCTTGTCGAGGTAGTCCGGGAAGGAGACGTACTTCCCCTTGGCCTTGCGGCACCTGATGATCGACTCGACGACGTTCGTACCGACGTTGCGGACGGCGGAGAGGCCGAAGAGGATCACGTCGTCGCCCTGGGCGGCGAAGTTGGACATCGACTCGTTGACGTCCGGCGGGAGCACCTTGATGCCCATGCGGCGGCACTCGTTGAGGTAGACGGCCGACTTGTCCTTGTCGTCCTTCACCGAGGTCAGAAGCGCGGCCATGTACTCGGCGGGGTGGTTCGCCTTGAGGTAGGCCGTCCAGTACGAGACGAGTCCGTACGCCGCGGAGTGCGCCTTGTTGAAGGCGTAGCCGGCGAAGGGGACCAGCACGTCCCAGAGGGCCTGGATGGCCTCGTCGCTGTAACCCTTCTTGCGGGCGCCCTCCTGGAAGAGGACGAAGTTCTTCGCCAGTTCCTCGGGCTTCTTCTTGCCCATGACGCGGCGGAGGATGTCGGCCTCGCCGAGCGAGTAGCCGGCGATGATCTGGGCGGCCTTCTGCACCTGCTCCTGGTAGACGATCAGGCCGTAGGTGACGTCCAGGACCTCCCTGAGGGGCTCTTCGAGCTCCTTGTGGATCGGCGTGATCTCCTGCTGGCCGTTCTTGCGGAGGGCGTAGTTGGTGTGCGAGTTCATGCCCATCGGGCCCGGGCGGTACAGGGCCGACACGGCGGAGATGTCTTCGAAGTTGTCCGGCTTCATCAGCCGGAGCAGGGACCGCATGGGACCGCCGTCGAACTGGAAGACGCCGAGGGTGTCGCCGCGCTGGAGCAGTTCGAAGGTCGTGGGGTCGTCGAGCGGGAGGCTCAGGAGATCGATGTCGATCCCCTTGTTGGACTTCACCATCTTGACGGCGTCGTCCATGATCGTCAGGTTGCGCAGACCCAGGAAGTCCATCTTCAGCAGGCCGAGCGACTCGCAGCTCGGGTAGTCCCACTGGGTGATGGTGACGTTGTCCGTGTGCCTGACCCAGACGGGCACGTGGTCGGTGATGGTCTCGCTGGACATGATCACGCCGGCGGCGTGCACACCCATCTGCCGGACCAGGCCCTCGACGCCCTTGGCGGTGTCGATGACCTTCTTCACGTCGGGCTCGTTCTCGTACATCCCCCGGATCTCGCCCGCCTCCGAGTAGCGGGGGTGCTCGGGGTTGGTGATGCCGTCGAGGTTGATGCCCTTGCCGAGGACGTCGGCGGGCATGGCCTTGGTGAGGCGGTCGCCCATCGCGTAGGGGTAGCCCAGTACGCGCGCGGAGTCCTTGATCGCGTTCTTGGCCTTGATGGTGCCGTACGTGCCGATCATGGCGACCTTGTCGGCGCCGTACTTCTCCGTCACGTACCGGATCACCTCGACGCGCCGGCGCTCGTCGAAGTCGATGTCGACATCGGGCATGGAGATGCGCTCGGGGTTGAGGAACCGCTCGAAGATCAGGCCGTGCGGGATGGGGTCGAGGTCGGTGATGCCGAGGGCGTAGGCGACGATCGAGCCGGCCGCGGAGCCTCGGCCGGGGCCGACCGCGATGCCCTGCTTCTTGGCCCACATGATGAAGTCGGCGACCACGAGGAAGTAGCCCGGGAAGCCCATCGAGATGATGGTGTCCATCTCGTACTCGACCTGCTTCATGCGGTCGTCCGGGATGCCGTCCGGGAAGCGGCGGTGCATGCCGCGCATGGTCTCCTCGCGGAACCAGCTGACCTCGGTGTACCCCTCGGGGATGTCGAACTTGGGCATGAGGTCGCGCTTCTGGAACATGCCCGTGGTGTCGACCATCTCGGCGATCAGCCGGGTGTTGGCGCAGCCCTCCTGCCAGGCGTCCGAGGAGTCGATGGCGTACATCTCCTCCGTGGACTTCAGGTAGTAGCCGGTGCCGTCGAACCTGAAGCGGTCGGGGTCGGAGAGGTTCTTGCCGGTCTGGATGCACAGCAGGGCGTCGTGGGCGGACGCCTCGTGCGCGTACGTGTAGTGCGAGTCGTTGGTGACCAGCGGGGGGATGCCGAGCTTCTTGCTGATCTCCAGCAGACCGTCACGGACCCGGCGCTCGATCTCGATGCCGTGGTCCATCAGCTCCAGGAAGTAGCGGTCCTTGCCGAAGATGTCCTGGTAGTCGGCGGCGGCCTTCAGGGCCTCGTCGAAGTGGCCGAGGCGCAGCCGGGTCTGAACCTCGCCGGAGGGGCAGCCGGTGGAGGCGACGATCCCCTCGGACCACTGGGCGATGGTCTCCTTGTCCATCCGGGGCCACTTCTGGAGCCAGCCCTCGGCGTACGCGTCGGAGGACAGCCGGAAGAGGTTGTGCAGGCCGGTACTGTTCACCGCCCACATCGTCTTGTGGGTGTAACCACCGGAACCCGAGACGTCGTCCCGCTTCTGGTGCGGCTGGCCCCACTGGATCTTGCGCTTGTTGCGGCGGGACTCGGGCGCCACGTACGCCTCGATCCCGATGATCGGGGTGACCCCGGCCTTCTGCGCGGAGTGGAAGAAGTCGTAGGCCCCGTGGAGGTTGCCGTGGTCGGACATGGCGATGTGCGACATGCCCATCTCGTTGCACGCGTTGAACATGTCCTTCAGCCGCGCGGCACCGTCCAGCAGCGAGTACTGGGTGTGGACGTGCAGGTGCGTGAACGGCGGCTTTGACACGGCTGCGGCCTCCAGGAAAAACATACGACCAATGGGGTCCGACAGGCTGCGGACAGTCTGGGGGACAGCGTCGAAGTCTATGCCCCGGCACTGACACTCGGGGGGCTGCCCCGCGTACCTTCGTGCGAGGGTCGCGGGCACTCCCGCGGACCACCGCACGTTAGGCGGAGGACGGACCTGCCGTCCCCAGACGTATGCACCAGGAGGCACCCAGCGATGTCGTTCCCGCAGCTCGACGACGAGCACCGCGGTGAGGAGATCCTCGCCGTCTTCGACACCGCCTTCGGCGAGCTCCTGGCCGCCGACCCGGCCGCGTTCCGCGTGAAGTTCCGGAAGATGGCGGCCTCGGCCTTCGCCTTCTACCGGGGCACGGCGTGCCTCTTCTACCACGACCTGGCTGCGAACGATTCCGTCGGGTCGAAGCGGGGCGGTCCCTACCTGGACGAGCGCACCTCGCGCGTGTGGATCCACGGCGACCTGCACGCGGAGAACTTCGGCACGTACATGGACGCCAACGGCCGCCTGATCTTCAACGTCAACGACTTCGACGAGGCCTACGTCGGCCCCTTCACCTGGGACCTCAAGCGCTTCGCCGCGTCCATCGCCCTGATCGGGTACGCGAAGGCGCTCAGCGACGAGCAGATCTCCGAGCTGGTGCGGATCTACGCGATCGCCTACCGCGAGCGGATCCATGCCCTGGCCACCGGTGCCAAGAGCGACGAGGTGCCGCCGTTCACGCTGGACACCGCGCAGGGCCCGCTGCTGGACGCGCTGCGTGACGCCCGCTCGCTGACCCGGTTCGGCCTGCTGGACTCGATGACGGAGATCCGTGACTTCGAGCGCCGTTTCGCACCGGGCGGCGGCTCGGTGGAGCTGGACGCGGCCACCCGCTACAAGGTGCTCGCCGCCTTCGACGGCTACCTGGAGACCCTGCCGGACAGCTCGCTGGCCCGCCCGGACTCCTACCGCGTGAAGGACGTCGTGGGCCGCCGCGGCATCGGCATCGGCTCGGCGGGGCTGCCGTCGTACAACATCCTCCTCGAGGGCCACAGCGACGCCCTGGAGAACGATGTCGTGATCTACATCAAGCAGGCCCAGACCCCGGCGGTCTCCCGGCACATCACGGACCGGGCGATCCGCGACTACTTCCAGCACGAGGGGCACCGCACGGTCATCTCCCAGCGCGCCCTCCAGGCGCACGCCGACCCGTGGCTGGGCTGGACCGAGCTGGACGGCGCGGGCCAGCTGGTCGCCGAGATCTCGCCGTACGCGGTGGATCTCGACTGGGGCGACATCGACGAGGCGGAGGAGATCGCCCAGGTGGTGGCCGACCTCGGCCGGGCCACGGCCACGATGCACTCGGCGGCGGACGACCAGTCCGGGGAGTCCCTGGTGCCGTTCTCCACGGAGCGGGCCATCGACGCGGCGATCGCGGCCGACGAGGAGGGCTTCGCGCCGCTGCTGGTCGACTTCGCGCACGGCTACGGCGCACGCGCGCGTGCCGACCACCGGACCTTCGTGGACCTGTTCCGCAACGGAAGGATTCCGGGTCTGTAGGTGGCTTTGGCCGTCCGCGCCCTCACAGGCATCCTTTAAGGGTCCCTTACCGGTCTCCGTGACAGACTCTCCTTTCGCTATGGACATATCCGGGATCCAGCTCAGAGCCGTGCGCGCGGCGCTGTTCACGGCCGTGGTCGTGACGCTCAGCACCGCGTCGCACGTCCTGCTGTCCCAGGCCCCGCTGCCGGTGGGCACGGTGGCCGCGGTCGCCACCGCCGTGTTCGTGATCGCGTACGCCCTGGCGGGCCGCGAGCGCTCCTTCGGGCGGATCGCGGCCCTGCTGATCCCGCTGGAACTGGCCGCCGACACGGTGTTCACCACGGGGCAGCACGCCTGTTACGGCCGGGCGGGCGGCCCGGTGGCCGGCCCGCTGCGGTCGGTCGGCCTGGACGTGCTGTGCGGGGGCGGCGAGGTCGGCACGCCGCTGGCCAGGATGGCCGGGGCCACCGGCACGGACCGGCTCGCGGCCGCGGTCGCGCACGCCGACCCGGGCACCGCCTGGCTGCTGCTCGGCGCGCACGTCGGCGTCGGCCTCGTCGCCGCCGTCTGGCTGCGCCGCGGCGAGCGGGCGCTGGCCCAGCTGCTGCGGGCGGTCACGGCGACGACGTTCCGGCCGCTGCTGCTGGCGGTCGCCGCGGTGGCGGTACGGCGGGCCCCCGCCGGGCGCCGGCTGCCGTCGCGGGCCGCGGATCGCACGTCGACCGCCCGCGACCTGGTCCTCGCGTACTCCCTGGGACGGCGTGGACCGCCGTGCTCGCCCGCCTTCGCCTGAGGCACCCGCCCTCACGCACGGCACTTCCGAGCACGAGCAGTCCCCCTTACGTATTCCGCACACGACGTGTGCGCGTCCCCTTACGGAGAACATCACCATGAGCAAGCGGAACAGCCAGGCGGCGAAGACGGCGGCCCGCGAGCGGCTGCGCGCCGAGCGCGAGCGCGAGGCCAAGCGGGCGAAGGCCAAGCGGCAGATCGTCGTCGCCTGCTCCATCGTCGGTGTCCTGGCGATAGCCGGCGGCATCGGTTACGCGGTCGTCCAGGCCAACAAGCCCACGCACTGGGAGGCGGTGAAGGACGAGAAGGTCGTCACCCCCGCCAACACCACCGGCACCGACGGCACCACGGTCGTCATCGGCAAGGACTCGGCCAAGAAGACCCTGAAGATCTACGAGGACCCGCGCTGCCCCGTCTGCGCCCAGTTCGAGCAGACCGTCGGCTCGACCGTGAAGAAGGACATCGACGACGGCAAGTTCAAGATGCAGTTCGTCGGCGCCACGTTCATCGACAACAAGGACAACGGCGAGGGCTCCAAGAACGCCCTGAGCGCCCTGGGCGCCGCGCTGAACGTGAGCGACCAGGCGTTCCTCGACTACAAGGCCGCGCTGTACTCGGCGAAGTACCACCCGGACGAGACGACCGACAAGTTCAAGGACGACAGCTACCTGATCAAGGTCGCGAACACCGTCCCGGAGCTGAAGGGCAACAAGAAGTTCCAGGACGCGGTCGAGAAGGGCACCTACGACGCCTGGGCGATGGCCATGTCGAAGACCTTCGACGACAACAAGGACGGGGTGAAGGGCACCCCGGGCTTCGTCATGGACGGCAAGCAGCTCACGGCCGACAGCCAGGGCACGCCGCTGATGACGGTGGCCGACTTCAACCGGGTCGTGGGCGAGGCCCTCAAGAAGTAGTGACGGCGGGTCAGGGACCCACCACCGCGTGAAGAGCGGGCGAACTTTCCGAGTTCGCCCGCTCTGGTGCATACCGATCAGTAACCTGATCGGTCGTGACCAGTCGACACAGATCATCGAAGACGTCAGAGGGCCTCAACTCCCTCACCCCGCGCCGCCGTACGGTCGTCAAGGCCGCGGCGGCGACCGCTGTCCTGGCCGGACCGCTGGCGGCGACCCTGCCCGCGCGCGCCGCCGGCCAGGCCCCCGCCTTCCTGCACGGCGTCGCCTCCGGTGACCCGCTGCCGGACGGCATCCTGCTGTGGACCCGTGTGACGCCCGTCCCGGAGGCCATACCGGGCTCCGGGCTCGGCCCGGACACCGAGGTGAGCTGGGTCGTCGCCGAGGACAAGGCGTTCACCACGGTCGTCGCCAAGGGGTCCACCACCGCGACCGCCGCCTCCGACCACACCGTGAAGGCCGACATCCGCGGGCTGCGGCCTGCCACCGACTACTGGTTCCGCTTCTCCGCCGGTGGTACCGACTCCCCCGCCGCCCGCACCCGCACCGCCCCGGCGGCCGACGTGGCCGTCACCAACCTCCGCTTCGGCGTGGTCTCCTGCGCCAACTGGGAGGCCGGCTGGTTCTCCCCGTACCGCCATCTCGCGGGCCGCGGCGACCTGGACGCCTGGCTGCACCTCGGCGACTACATCTACGAGTACGGCACCGGCGAGTACGCCACCCGCGGCACGGTCGTACGCCCGCACGCCCCGGCGCACGAGATCGTCACGCTCGCCGACTACCGCGTCCGGCACGCGCGGTACAAGACCGACCCGGACCTCCAGGCACTGCACGCGACGGCCCCGGTCGTGGCGATCTGGGACGACCACGAGTTCGCCAACGACACCTGGTCGGGCGGCGCCGAGAACCACACCGAGGGCGCGGAGGGCGCCTGGTCCGCCCGTCAGGCCGCGGCCAAGCAGGCCTACTTCGAGTGGATGCCGGTACGCCCGGCACTCGCGGGCACCACCTACCGCCGGCTGCGCTTCGGCAAGCTGGCCGACCTCTCACTGCTGGACCTGCGGTCCTTCCGCTCCCAGCAGGTGAAGGTCGGCAACGGCGAGGTCGACGACCCGGACCGCACACTCACCGGCCGCGCCCAGCTCGACTGGCTCAAGTCGGGCCTGAAGGCCTCCGACACGACCTGGCGCCTGGTCGGCAACTCGGTGATGATCTCGCCGTTCGCCATCGGCTCGCTCTCCGCCCACCTGCTGAAGCCCCTCGCCAAGCTGCTCGGCCTGCCGCAGGAGGGACTCGCCCTCAACACCGACCAGTGGGACGGCTACACCGACGACCGCCGCGAGATCCTCGCCCATCTGCGTGCGAACGCGATCCGCAACACCGTCTTCCTCACCGGCGACATCCACATGGCGTGGGCCAACGACGTGCCGGTGGACGCCGGCACCTATCCGCTGTCGCCGTCGGCCGCCACGGAGTTCGTCGTCACCTCGGTCACCTCGGACAACCTCGACGACCTCGTCAAGGTCCCCGAAGGCACGGTCTCGGCCGTCGCCTCACCCGCCATCCGCGCCGCCAACCGCCATGTCCACTGGGTCGACACCGACCGCCACGGCTACGGCGTCCTGGACATCACGGCCGAGCGCGCGCAGATGGACTACTACGTCGTCTCCGACCGCACGAAACGCGACGCCACGGCCGCGTGGGCCCGCTCGTACCGCACGCGCAGCGGCACGCAGAAGGTGGAGCGCGTCTACGACCCCGTGTGAGCCGCCGTCTACGAAAAAGGAGATCGAAGTCGACAACCTGCCGGGGGTCGCTTACGTCTTTCTCTGTAGTTGACGACGCGTCAGCGTTCCGACACTCATCCGAGAGGAGCCTCATGGCGACCCCCCAAGGCGTCTTGAAGAAGTCCGCGGTCATCATGGCCGCCCTGGCCATAGCCGGCGGCACCGCCTCTGCCGCCCAGGCGAAGGACTCGGCCGCCGCGGCACCGGCCTACGTCACCCTGTCCGTGCTGAGCCCGGGCGGTGCCCCTGTCTACGCGGAGCCCTCCTCCTCGTCGCATCGGTACCGCGTGGACCGGGCGGGCACCAAGGAGCGCATCCAGTGCTCGACCACGAAGACCCCCTCCGGGAACATGTGGTTCCGGATCTATGACTCGCACCCGGTGGGCTGGGTGTGGTCCGGGCACTTCGCCTCGCAGGTCCACCCGCCCAAGGAGTGCTTCCCCGGTTAGCGGAGCCGAGGTCGGCTACAGGCTGTCGAGGAAGCCGAGCGCCACCCGCCAGGTGGCCTCGGCGGCCTCCTCGTCGTAGTCGGGCAGGTCGGGGTCGGTGTAGAGGTGACCGGCCCCGGCGTACCGGTACACCTCCACGTCGGCGCCGGTGCGGCCCATCTGGAGGTACCAGGCGCTCAGCCAGTCGTCCGTCTCGAAGGGGTCCGGCTCCGCCACGTGCAGCTGGACCGGCAGGTCCTCCGCGGTGACGCCCGGCGCGATGTCCGACGTGCCGTGCAGGAGCAGCAGGCCGCGCGCCTTCTCGTCGCCGAGGGCGAGGGTCTGTGCGATGGAGGCGCCGAGCGAGAACCCCGCGTACACCAGCCCGCGCTCCGAGTAGGGCGCGGCGGCCAGCACGGCCCGCTTCAGCAGCTCGTCCTTGCCGATCTTCTCGTTGTGCTCCATCCCCTCCTCGACCGTGTCGAACGTACGCCCGTCGAAGAGGTCGGGGGTCCACACCTCGTGTCCGGCCGCTCGCAGTCTGTCAGCGGCCTGGCGCACCGCGGGCCGCAGCCCCTGCGTCGAGTGAAAGAGCATGATGTTCATGAGGCCATGGTGCCAGCGGGGTGTGACAACCCGGCTCGGCGGCACTACCCAGGGCGCCGCAGAAGTCACATGTTCATGCACCCCGGGAGCCGGTTAGGTTCGGGGGCATGGAAAACCTGCTACGACCGCTGATCGTGGTCGGTGGCTCGGTCGTGCTCACGCTAGTGATCGGCTGGGCCAGCGACTTCCTGCTGCGCAAGGCCGACGAACGGCACCACGAGACCCCGCTGTGGGGGCTGCTGCGCCGTGGCCGCATCCCTTACCAGCTCGTCCTCCTGGCGGCCCTGCTGAGAGGGTCGTACGACGAGGCTCAGCTGCTGGAGGCGCGCCGCGAGGGCATCGGCCAGGCGCTGACCCTGGTGCTGATCGGGTCGACCGCGTGGCTGGTGATCCGTATCGCGGCTGCGATCGTCGAGACGTCGTACAGCCGGTACGCCAGTGCCAGGGCCCACCGCGACCCGGCCAGGGTCCGCCGGGTGCGCACCCAGGTGACACTGATCATGCGGGTGGTGTCCGCGGTCGTCGGCGTGGTGGCCGCGGCGAGCATGCTGCTGACGTTCCCTGCCTTCCGGGCGGCGGGTGCCTCGCTGCTGGCTTCGGCCGGCATCCTCGGCATCGTCGCCGGTGTCGCCGCCCAGTCCACGCTCAGCAACATGTTCGCGGGGTTCCAGATCGCCTTCGGCGACATGGTGCGCATGGGGGACACCGTGGTGGTGGACGGGGAATGGGGGACGGTCGAGGAGATCACCCTGACGTTCCTGACGGTCAACACCTGGGACGAGCGCCGGATCACGATGCCGGTCTCGTACTTCACGTCCAAGCCGTTCGAGAACTGGTCGCGCGGCACCCCGCAGATGACCGGCACCGTCTTCTGGCACCTCGACCACACGGCCCCCGTCGAGGCGATGCGCGACAAGCTCCGCGACATCCTGCGGGAGTGCCCGGCCTGGGACGGCCGCGCCTACAACCTGACCGTCACGGACACCACCCCGAACACCATGCAGGTGCGGGCCCTGGTGACCGCGAAGGACGCCGACGACATATGGACCGTACGGGTCACGGTCCGCGAGCAGATGGTCCGCTGGCTGGCCGACGAGCATCCGTACGCCCTGCCCCGGGTGAACACGGCGGACGCGGTCCTGCCGCCCTCCCCGGACGGCCACCGCCCGTCCCCGGACGGCGTGCCGCACCAGCAGCGGCGCTACCACAGCTCGGGACGCACGGAACGCTGAGGACGGAGCGACGAGGACGGCTGCCCGTGACGCGGGCGGCCGTCCTCTTGTGTGGGCGGCCGTCCTCTGGCATGGGGGGCCGTCCTCGCACGGGTCAGTGACCGCGCTCGGCTCCGCCGTTGACCTGGATGATCTGCGAGGTGATGTGCCCGGCGGCCGGGGAGGCGAGCCAGTGCAGGGTCCCGGCGACGTCCCCGGGGGTGCCGGCCCGCCCCGTCGAGGTCTCGCCGACCAGCCGTGCCCGGCGCTCCTCGTCCATCGCGTCTCCGAAGAACTCGGTGTCCTCGATGTAGCCGGGCGCGACCACGTTCACCGTGATGCCGCGTGGTCCCAGTTCGCGGGCGAGATCGTGGGCGTAGGGGTGCAGACCGGCCTTGGCCGCCGCGTAGGCCCCGCTCCCGGAACCTCGGTAGGCGGCGATGGAGCCGAGGAACAGCACGCGCCCGCCGGGTTCGGCGAGCCGCGGCTTCAGTGCCTCGGTGAGGAGGACGGCGGTCAGGGTGTTGAGCCGGAAGTTCACGGTCCAGGTATGGGCGACGGCCGCGAGGGGGTCGTCGTTCCCGGGATCCGGTTCCAGCAGCCCGCTGCCCCCGGCGCTGTGCACGAGCACGTCCACGGCCCCGAACTCCCGCTCCACGAAGGAGGCGACATCGCGCACGTCCTCCGGCTCGGTGAGATCGGCCCCATACGTCAGGGCCCCGGGCACCGCGGCCTTCTCCAGCACCTCGGGCCGCCGCCCGAGCAGCAACACCCGGTCCCCGTCCTCGGCGAACATCCGAGCCGCCGCGAGCCCGATCCCCGTACCTCCACCACTGATCACTACATTCCGTGCCATACCGACGACCTTACGGCCCGTCAGCCGCCGACGGCCAACCGTCCCCCAGCCGAACCCCGGCCTCTCGAGGCAGCGTCACGGGCGGCGCGCGGCCGGCCGGCTCACTTCAGACTGCGCACGTCGAGATGGCGCAGCACCCGATCGACGACCTCCGGATCCGCCCCGGGCTCGCTCCGCGCCGCCAGCACCTCGTGCCGCGCCGCGCTCAGCATCTCCTGCTGGATCCGCCGGACCCGCTTCACCCGCCGCGCCCGCTCCCGGTACGCCTCCCGGCGTTCGTCCTCGGCCAGCTCGGGACTGATCCGCACCCCGATGTCGAAGGCCCGCCGCAGCATCTGCTCGGACAGCTCCTCCGGCAGCTCCTCGGTCTCCTCGATCTCCCGGAGCCGGTGTTTCGCCGCCTTGGACGCCCGGACGGCCAGCTCCTTCGCCATCTCCTTCTCGTGATCGGTGTCGGCCTTCACGCCGAGCCGGCGCACCAGCCACGGCAGTGTCAGCCCCTGTAGCACCAGCGTCGCCATGATCACCCCGAACGCGATGAAGATGATCTCGTCCCGGCTGGGAAACGGCGCCCCCGCGTCCGTCTCCAGCGGAATGGCCAGCACCAGCGCCACCGAGGCCACCCCGCGCATCCCCGACCACCACATCACCACGGTCTCGCGCCAGCTCACCGGGATGTCCTCGTCGTAGTCCCGCCGCGCGTGCAGCCGTTTGGTGAGCCAGGTCGCCGGCAGCAGCCACAGCAGCCGGACGAGTACGACGACGACCACCACCACCGCCGCCCATCCGAGTAGCTCGCCCCATCGGCCGGTCGCGGTGCGGATGGCGTTGTGCAGCTCCAGGCCGACCAACCCGAACGCGACACCGGTGACGAGCGTGTCGACGATGTTCCAGAACGTGTGCCCCGCCAGCCGCGTCATGACGTCGTCGGCGTCGGCCCCGTGCTCCGCGAGGAACAGCGCGGTGGTGAGCACCGCGAGCACCCCGGACCCGTGCAGTTCCTCGGCCATGACGTACGAGGCGTAGGGCACCAGCAGGGTCAGCCCGATCTGGAGCGTGGCGTCCCCGAGCAGTTCCATCAGCTTGTTCGCGCCCCAGCCCAGCGCGATGCCCACGGCCACCGCCACCACGGCCGACAGCACCAGATCGAGCCCCGCCCTCCAGGGCGAGAACGTCCCGCTGACGGCGGCGGCGATCGCCACGTGGTAGAGGACGATGGCCGTCACGTCGTTGAAGAGCCCCTCACCCTCCAGGATCGACACCAGCCGGCGCGGCAGCCCCAGCTGCCCGGCGACAGCGGTCGCCGCGACCGGGTCGGGCGGTGCCACCAGCGCGCCGAGGGCAAACGCCGCGGCGAGCGGCAGGCCCGGCACGATCGCGTCGGCCACGGCGGCCACACAGGCCATGGTGACGAACACCAGTGCCACGGCGAGCAGGAAGATCGGCCTCTTGTTCGCCGTGAACTGCCGCCACGAGGTGCGCCGCACGGCCGCGTACAACAGCGGCGGCAGCAGCAGCGGCAGGATCAGGTCCGGCGGAATCTCGACGTTCGGCACGAACGGCAGCAGCGCGAGGACTATCCCCAGGAGCGTCATCAGCACCGGCGCCGGCACGTTGAACCGGTCCCCCACGGGCACACTGATCACGGCCCCGAGCAGCAGCACGAACAGCAGGGCCAACTGATCCACGGTCAGCACTCCGGGAGGTCAAATGGTCACACGACTGACCTCAAGCCTGCCACGCAACTCCCGGGGCAAACCGTCTCGGCACCCGTCACGCGGGGCTAGAGCGAACGCCGCATCCCCTGGTGCGGAATGCCCGCCTCCATGTACTCGGGCCCGTACGGCTCGTAACCGAGCCGCTCGTAGAAGCCGAGCGCGTGCGTCTGCGCGTGCAGGTCCACGGCCACAAGCCCGCGCGCGCGGGCCGCCTCCTCGATGGCCCGCACCAGGGCGACACCGACACCGAGCCCGCGTGCGTGGCCGGACACGGCCAGCCGGCCGAGGGAGCCCACGGACGGGTCGGCCCCGGTCTGCGCCACGGCCGCCTCCCCGTGCAGCAGCCGCCCGGTCCCGAGCGGCACACCGTCCTCCCGGACGGCCAGCACATGGACGGCCCCGGCGTCGTACGCGTCGTACTCGATCTCTTCCGGCACGCCCTGCTCGCCGACGAAGACCTCCTTGCGCACGGCGAAACACGCCTCACGGTCGGCCGGATCCTCGGCGACCCGCACCCCGTACGACGGCGAGGGCGTGCTGCTCATCCGTACGTCTCCTCCCGGACCTGGTCCAGGGCCTTCTGCAGGTCGGCCGGATAGTCGCTGGCGAACTCCACCCACTGCCCGTCACCCGGGTGCTCGAAGCCGAGCCGCACCGCGTGCAGCCACTGACGGGTGAGATGGAGCCGCTTGGCGAGCGTCGGATCGGCTCCGTAGGTGAGGTCCCCGACACAGGGGTGCCGGTGGGCGGCCATGTGGACGCGGATCTGGTGGGTGCGGCCGGTCTCCAGCTTCACGTCGAGCAGGGAGGCCGCACGGAACGCCTCGATGAGGTCGTAGTGCGTGACGGACGGCTTGCCGTCGGCGGTGACCGCCCACTTGTAGTCGTGCTGCGGGTGCCGGCCGATCGGCGCGTCGATGGTGCCGCTGGTGGGGTCGGGGTGGCCCTGGACGAGCGTGTGGTACCGCTTGTCGACCGTGCGCTCCTTGAACTGGCGCTTCAGCGACGTGTACGCGTACTCCGACTTGGCCACCACCATCAGCCCCGACGTGCCCACGTCCAGCCGGTGCACGATCCCCTGACGCTCGGCGGCGCCCGACGTCGAGATCCGGTACCCGGCGGCGGCGAGGCCGCCGATGACGGTCGGTCCGTTCCAGCCCGGCGACGGGTGCGCGGCCACGCCGACCGGCTTGGCGATCACGACCACGTCATCGTCGTCGTGCACGATCTCCATGCCCTCGACCGGCTCGGCCACCACCTGCACCGGCGCGGGCGCCTGCGGCATCTCGACCTCCAGCCAGGCGCCGCCGTGCACACGCTCCGACTTGCCGACCACCGATCCGTCGACCGAGACCTTCCCGGCGGCGGCGAGCTCGGCCGCCTTGGTCCGGGAGAAGCCGAACATGCGGGAGATGACGGCGTCGACGCGCTCGCCCTCCAGGCCGTCGGGCACGGGCAGGGTTCGGATCTCGGGAATCGTGCTCACCCGTCGAGTATGCCGGACAGGATCGTCAGCCCCGTACGGCGCCTGTGGACAACCCCGTGCGGGCTCAGTCCTTGTGGACGGTCCCGTCCGGGTCGAGCCCCTTGAACGACAGCAGCACGATCAGGATGCCACCGCACACGATCGCCGAGTCGGCGAGGTTGAACACGGCGAAGTGCTTCGGCGCGATGAAGTCCACGACCGCGCCCTCGAAGACACCCGGCGCCCGGAAGATCCGGTCGGTGAGGTTGCCCAGCGCACCGCCGAGCAGCAGGCCGAGCGCGATCGCCCAGGGCAGGCTGTAGAGCTTGCGGGCGAGCCGGGCGATCACCACGATCACCGACGCCGCGATCACGGTGAAGATCACCGTGAAGGCCTCGCCGAAGCCGAAGGCCGCGCCCGCGTTGCGGATCGCCTCGAACTTCAGCCAGTCCCCGATGATCTCGATGGGCGGATGGTGCTCCAGTTTGGCCACCACGATCAACTTGCTGACCAGGTCGAGGGCGTAGGCGAAGGCGGCGACCGCGAACAGGACCGCGATCCGGCGCCTGCCCCGGGGCCGCCCGGGCGTGGCCTCCGGCCGGTCCGTGCCGGACGCTCCGGCGGCCGCCGCGTCGGTGCCGGACCCATCGGCCGGGGCGCGGGTGACCTCCGAGTCGGCGCGCTCGCCCGAGGCCGTGTGCTCGCCGGGCCGCTCCTGCCCGCTGCCAGCCGCGTCCGGTGTGTCCGGCGTACCGATGATGCGCTCCGCCTCTGCCACGTGAGTCCCTCAACCTAGGTGCCAAACTGAGGACGAGGGTACGGCACACCCTGTGCCCCCCACGTGCTCAGGAGGCATTCGGCCGCTGGTCAGTACCGGCGCTCCTGCTTCTGCTTGCACTCCACGCACAGGGTGGCCCGCGGGAAGGCCTGCATCCGGGCCTTGCCGATGGGGTTCCCGCAGTTCTCGCAGAGGCCGTAGGTGCCCGAGTCGAGACGTTCCAGGGCGCGCTCGGTCTGCACGAGCATCTCGCGCGCGTTCGCGGCCAGGGCCAGCTCGTGCTCGCGGGTGATGTTCTTGGTGCCGGTGTCCGCCTGGTCGTCGCCCGCGCCGTCCCCGGAGTCCCGCATCAGGCCGGCGAGAGACCTCTCGGACGAGGTGATCTCCTCCCGCAGCCGCGTCTCCTCGGACTGAAGCTCGGCACGCGCCTCGTCGACCTCCTTCGCCGTCCAGGGGTCCTCGCCCGGGCGTACCGCGAGCTCACCGGGTTCCGCCGCGCCCCGCGCCTTGGGAACCGCGGTCTTGGCCGCCGTGGCCGTGCCAGGGGTCTTCTTCGCACCCACCGTCGTCGCTCCCGTCTGCTGCGCGGCCTCGGCCGCACCCGCCTTCTTGGCCGTGCTGCTCCCGGCCTTGTCCTGTGTGACCGCGCCGGTCCGGGTGGTGCCCTTTCCGACCGCGCCCTTCGTGGTGGTGCTCCTGCCTCCGGCGCGAACGCCCTCGGCCCCGCCGCCCTTCTCCGCGGCGACGGCCTTGGCGGCCTTCGCCCTCTTGACAGCGGCCTTCTTGGCCGCCGTCCCCTCGGCCGCCGCCTTGCCGGCCGCCTTCCCGGCTGCCGCCTCCTTGGCCGCCGTCTTGGTGGCCACCTTCCCGGCTGCCGCATCCGTGGCCGTTGTCTTGGCGGTCGCCTTCCTGGGGGCTGCGGCCTCCTTTGCCGCCGCCTTCGCGGCTGCCGCTTCCGTGGCTGCCACCTTCCCGGTCGCCGCCTCCTTGGCCGCCGTCTTGCTGACCGCCTTCCGGGGGGCCGCCTCCTTGGGCGCCACCTTCGCGGCTGCCGCTTCTGTAGCTGCCGCTTCTGTGGCTGCCACCTTCCCGGCCGCCGCATCCTTGGCCGCCGTCTTGGTGGCCGCTGCCCTCTTGGCAGCCGTTTTCCCGGCTGCCGTCTTGGTGGCCGCCGCCTCCTTCGCCCGGGCCTTCTCGGCCGGGGCCTTCTTGCCCGCCGCCTTTCTGGGCGTCGCCTCTCCGGCCGCCGCCTTCGTGGCTGCCGTCTTTCTGGGCGCGGCCTCTCTGGCGGCCGCCTTCGTAGCCGCCGTCTTCGTAGCCGCCGTCTTCGTAGCCGCCGTCTTCGTAGCCGCCGCCTTCGTAGCCGCCGCCTTCGTAGCTGCCGCGTTCCCGACCGCCGTCTCCTCGCCGGTCGTCCTCTCGACGGCCGTCTCCTCGGCCGGAGCCTCGGCCCCCGCCTTCTTGGCCGTCGCCCCCTTCGCCGCCGCCCCCTTGGCCGCGACCTTCCTGGCCACCGCTTTCCCGGCGACGGCCTTCTTGGCCGTCACCTTCTTGACGGCCGCCTTCGTCCTGGTGACAGCCGCCTTCGTGCCCCCGGTCGCCCTACCGGCCGCCCCCTTCGCCGCCCGCCCCGCCGAGCCTCCCTGCGTGGTCTTCTTCCCGCCCACGTCCTTGGCCGCACCACCGGAGGCCTCCGCGGACCTGCCGGAGGCCGGCTGCTGTACGGCGGTCTTCTTCGCCACCATGGCCGCGGCCCCTTCACATATTGTGATCTTGCTCGCGAAATCGTGCTGGGACGATAAATCGACTTGAGTCCCGCGGCAACGGGGCACACCGCCCGATTCGCCCGCCTCGCGCACGCCGCGCGGCGAACCTGCATCCGTTGTGCCCAGCTCCCCGCCCGGTAATCCGCCGAGCCGGACGTCCCAGGATCCGAACACCTATACCTCGCCAATCGGGTCATCAAACCCATAAATCCCCCATATGGAATCCCATACGCCTCCCCGGCCCCGACCGTCCCGAAAAGCGGTCGGCCGCTGTCCGCGCGGCGCCGTACACTGGGCGGAGCGAAAAGCGTGGATGGGGACGAGTAGCGGCGTAGGCAGCCCAGAGCGACCCGGGGACGGTGGAAGCCCGGGGGCGAGCGCGACGTGAAGATCACCCCGGAGCCGCCGGAAGAAAGCCGCAGCCGAGCGCAGTGGCCAGTAGAACCGGCATCGCGACCCCAATGAGGGGGCTCGCCGACGCACACCCCGCGCCGGAGGGCCAAGGAGGGTGGTACCGCGGGAGCGCGCCGAAGCCGGCGCAGGCACAGACTCAGCTCTCGTCCCTCCGGACGGAAGGCAGCAAGTCCGCCGGAGGAAGCCCGCTGATGACATCGCCGACGTATCGCCAGGTACCCGCCCAGGTCGACCTGCCCGCCCTCGAGCACGCCGTGCTCGACTTCTGGCGCGAGCAGAAGATCTTCGCCAAGAGCCTGGAGCAGTCCGAGGGCCGCCCCGAGTGGGTGTTCTACGAGGGCCCGCCCACCGCCAACGGCATGCCCGGCGCCCACCACATCGAGGCGCGCGTCTTCAAGGACGTCTTCCCCCGCTTCCGGACCATGCGCGGCTACCACGTGGCCCGCAAGGCCGGCTGGGACTGCCACGGCCTCCCGGTCGAGCTCGCCGTCGAGAAGGAGCTCGGCTTCTCCGGCAAGCAGGACATCGAGGCGTACGGCATCGCGGAGTTCAACGAGAAGTGCCGCGAGTCGGTGACCCGGCACACGGACGCCTTCGAGGCGCTCACGACCCGCATGGGCTACTGGACCGACCTCCAGGACCCGTACCGCACGATGGACCCCGAGTACATCGAGTCCGTCTGGTGGTCGCTGAAGGAGATCTTCAACAAGGGCCTGCTGGTCCAGGACCACCGCGTCGCCCCCTGGTGCCCCCGCTGCGGCACCGGCCTGTCGGACCACGAGCTGGCGCAGGGCTACGAGACGGTCGTCGACCCCTCGGTCTTCGTCCGCTTCCCGCTCACCTCCGGCCCGCTCGCCGGCGAGGCCGCGCTCCTGGTGTGGACGACGACCCCGTGGACCCTGGTGTCCAACACCGCCGTCGCCGCCCACCCCGAGGTCACCTACGTCGTGGCGACGAACGGCGAGGAGAAGCTCGTCGTCGCCGAGCCGCTGCTCGCCAAGGCCCTCGGCGAGGGCTGGGAGACCACCGGCCAGAGCTTCACCGGCGCCGAGATGGAGCGCTGGACCTACCAGCGCCCCTTCGAGCTCGTCGAGTTCCCGAGCGTCAGCGAGGGAACCAATGGGCACAGCCCGGAGCCGGCGCACTTCGTCGTCAACGCCGACTACGTCACGACCGAGGACGGCACGGGTCTGGTCCACCAGTCCCCCGCCTTCGGTGAGGACGACCTCAAGGTCTGCCGCTCCTACGGCCTGCCGGTCGTGAACCCGGTCCGCCCGGACGGCACCTTCGAGGAGGACGTCCCCCTCGTCGGCGGCGTCTTCTTCAAGAAGGCGGACGAGAAGCTCACCGAGGACCTCGACGGCCGCGGCCTGCTCTTCAAGCACATCCCGTACGAGCACAGCTACCCGCACTGCTGGCGCTGCCACACCGCGCTCCTCTACTACGCGCAGCCCTCCTGGTACATCCGCACCACCGCGATCAAGGACCGCCTCCTCGCGGAGAACGAGAACACCAACTGGTTCCCGGACACGGTCAAGCACGGCCGGTACGGCGACTGGCTGGACAACAACATCGACTGGGCCCTGTCCCGCAACCGCTACTGGGGCACGCCGCTGCCGATCTGGCGCTGCGCGGAGGACCACCTCACCTGCGTCGGCTCCCTCGCGGAGCTCACCGAGCTCACCGGCACCGACCAGTCGGGCCTGGATCCGCACCGCCCCTTCATCGACGAGGTCACCTTCGCCTGCCCGCAGGACGGCTGCGGCAGCACGGCCACGCGCGTGCCGGAGGTCATCGACGCCTGGTACGACTCGGGTTCGATGCCGTTCGCGCAGTGGGGCTACCCGTACAAGAACAAGGAGCTCTTCGAGACCCGCTACCCGGCGCAGTTCATCTGCGAGGCCATCGACCAGACGCGCGGCTGGTTCTACACGCTGATGGCGGTCGGCACCCTGGTCTTCGACAAGTCGTCGTACGAGAACGTGGTCTGTCTCGGCCACATCCTCGCCGAGGACGGCCGCAAGATGTCCAAGCACCTGGGCAACACCCTGGAGCCCATCCCGCTCATGGACCAGCACGGCGCGGACGCGGTGCGCTGGTTCATGGCGGCCGGCGGTTCCCCCTGGGCGGCCCGCCGCGTCGGCCACGGCACCATCCAGGAGGTCGTCCGCAAGACGCTCCTCACGTACTGGAACACGGTCGCCTTCCAGGCCCTGTACGCCCGTACGTCCGGCTGGGCCCCGTCCGCGGCCGACCCGGCCCCGGCCGACCGTCCGGTCCTGGACCGCTGGCTGCTGTCCGAGCTGCACGCGCTCACCGACCAGGTCACCAAGTCCCTGGACGCCTACGACACCCAGCGCGCCGGCAAGCTGCTCTCCGCGTTCGTCGACGACCTGTCGAACTGGTACGTGCGCCGCTCGCGCCGCCGCTTCTGGCAGGGCGACAAGGCGGCCCTGCGCACCCTGCACGAGGTCGTCGAGACGGTGACGCAGCTGATGTCCCCGCTGACCCCGTTCATCACCGAGCGGGTCTGGCAGGACCTGATCGTGCCGGTCACCCCTGGCGCTCCCGAGTCTGTCCATCTGTCGTCCTGGCCGGAGGCGGACCTCACCGCCATCGACCCGGAGCTGTCGAAGCAGATGGTGCTGGTGCGCCGGCTCGTGGAACTGGGCCGTGCCACGCGGGCGGAGTCGGGCGTCAAGACGCGTCAGCCGCTATCCCGCGCGCTGATCGCCGCCTCGGGCTTCGACGCGCTCCACTCCGAACTGCGCACGCAGATCACGGAGGAGCTGAACGTCGAGTCGCTCGCCACCCTCAGCGAGGTCGGCGGCTCCCTGGTGGACACCACCGCCAAGGCCAACTTCCGCGCGCTGGGCAAGCGGTTCGGCAAGCGCGTCCAGGACGTGGCCAAGGCCGTCGCGAACGCCGACGCGGCCGCCCTCTCCCTCGCCCTGCGCGAGGGCACGGCATCGGTCGAGGTCGATGGCGAGACGATCACGCTGGCTCCCGACGAGGTCATCATCACCGAGACCCCGCGCGAGGGCTGGTCGGTGGCCTCGGACTCCGGCGCGACGGTCGCCCTGGACCTGGAGATCACGGAGGAGCTCCGCCGTGCGGGTCTGGCCCGTGACGCGATCCGCCTGATCCAGGAGGCCCGCAAGAACAGCGGCCTCGACGTGGCCGACCGCATCGCACTGCGCTGGACGGCGACCGACCCGGCCGTCACCGAGGCCCTCACCGAACACGCGGGCCTGATCGCCGACGAGGTCCTGGCGACGGACTTCGCGCAGGGCGAGGCGGAGGACAGCTACGGCGCCCCGTTCACGGACGAGGGTCTGGCCCTCACGTTCCGCCTGCGCAAGGCGTAGCCTCCGGGCCGACCGGCCCGAAGAATCGCCAAGGCCCGGACCCGCCAAAGATCTTGGTGGGTCCGGGCCTTCGGCGTTGCGTACGCACGAACGCACGTAGCAAAAAGGCGGGGCCCCGGGTGTGAACCCGGGGCCCCGCCGTGAACGCTGCCGATGCCTACGCCGTACTACTGGCCATCAGGCCGTCAGTTGTCGTCCTCGTCGATCAGGAAGCCTCGCATGGGCGAGGGCGCCTGACCCATCGGCGAGGGGCCCTGCGGACGCACCGGCGCCATCGGCTGGGTCATCGCCGGCGACATCTGCTGCTGACCGCCGTAGGACGGACCGGACGGCGACGGGGCGCCGCCCATCGTCTGGTTGCCGCCGCCGTAGGACGGGGCGCTCGCGCCGGCCGGAGCCATGGAAGGCGCCGGGGACGGCGGGAGAGACGCGGCAGCCGGAGTACGCGGCGGAGCCAGCGAGTCGTCGGCCTGGGTCTCCAGCTGACGCAGCTGCGACTCCAGGTACGACTTCAGGCGCGTGCGGTACTCGCGCTCGAAGCCGCGCAGGTCCTCGACCTTGCGCTCCAGCGTGGCGCGAGCGGACTCCAGGGAGCCCATCGCGACGCGGTGCTTCTCCTGCGCGTCCCGCTCCAGGGCGTCGGCCTTGGCTCGGGCGTCACGCTCCAGACCCTCGGCACGCGAACGCGCCTCGCCGACGATCTTGTTGGCTTCGGAACGGGCCTCGGCGATCGCCTGGTCGGCGGTCTGCTGGGCCAGCGAGAGGACACGGGCGGCGCTGTCGCCACCGGGGCCTCCCTGACCGGGGCCGCCCATCGGACCGCCCATGGGGCCGCCCATCGGACCACCCATCTGCTGCTGCATCGGGGGCTGGCCCATCGGACCCGGACCGCCCGGACCCTGGCCCATCGGACCGGGACCCTGCGGACCACCCTGACCGCCGGGACCGGCGGGCAGCTGCGGGGCACCGCTCGGCAGCTGGGGCGGACCACCCATGGGGCCACCCATCTGCTGCTGCGGCGGGCCCGATATGCCGGCGGGTACAGGACCACCGGGACCGCGCATCCCCTGCTGCTGGGGGGGCTGCTGCTGATCCTGCTGCTGCTCCGGAGGCTTGCGCATGTTCTGCTGATTCTGCGCAGCAGCGCGCGTGGCCGCGGCCAGTTTGGCGCGCAGGTCCTCGTTCTCACGGAGCAGGCGGGTCAGTTCGGCTTCGACCTCATCGAGGAAGGCATCGACCTCGTCCTCGTCATAGCCTTCTCGGAGGCGGACGGTCGTGAACTGCTTGTTCCGCACGTCCTCGGGGGTCAACGGCATCTCTTCACCTCAACGTAGTCGTCGGCATTCGGCAAGACCGTATCTGTCACATCGCTCACATCACGTTCCGCACGATCGTGATCAGGATGTAGACGATGATCATCAGAACGAAGAAGGACAGGTCGAGCGCCACGCCCCCGAGACGCAGCGGCGGGATGACCCGCCGCAGAAGCTTGAGCGGTGGATCCGTGACAGTGTAAGTGGCCTCAAGAACGACCACCATCGGCTTGCCGGGTTGCCATGAGCGGGCGAACTGGAAGACGTAGTCCATGACCAGCCGGAAGATGAGCACGATGAGGAAGCACATCAGCGCGATGTAGACGACATCCAGAACCACGCTCATGATCGCTTGCTTCCCTCTCCCCTGTGCCCTGCTTGTTGCTGCTGTTTCCGATGGTGTGTCTCAGCTCTGGTTGAAGAACCCGCCCTCTGCGATGCGGGCCTTGTCCTCCGCCGTGACATCGACGTTAGCAGGCGACAACAGGAACACCTTCTGCGTCACCCGCTCGATGCTGCCGTGAAGACCAAACACCAGACCGGCCGCAAAGTCGACAAGTCGCTTCGCATCTGTGTCGTCCATCTCAGTCAGATTCATGATCACCGGAGTGCCTTCACGGAAGTGTTCCCCGATGGTACGGGCCTCGTTGTAGGTCCGTGGGTGAAGCGTGGTGATCCGGTAAGGCTCTCGTTCGGACACGACCTTGGGCATGATCACCGGTGCGTTCTTCTCCAGACTTGCGCGTTCTTGTGTGATGGATGCCACGGGCGCGATGCGCGCCGGGCGGCCGGATTCCGCGGGTAGCGAAGCGGAACGCGCGGCCGGCTCACGAGGAGGGGACGGCTGTACGACTCGTACCTCTTCGTCCCTTTGGGGCTGATGTGAGATATGTGGTTGATGGGACGATTCGTGCCGTCGGTGATCCCGCTCGGGTTCCGGGTCGAGTTCGGGTTCGAAGTCGTCGTCGGGGTCGAATCCGCGGCCGTCGTACCCATCGTCCTCCACGAGGCCGAGGTAGACCGCCATCTTGCGCATCGCGCCGGCCATGCTCTGAGTCCTCCGCTCTGTGGTGGATCGGCTGACGACTGCCAAGTGCCCGCGATCCACGAGGCCTTTGTCCGCCTAACGGCGGCAATGACCATATTTTCTGCTGTGGTCCGACTTCCTGGCGACGTTACCGGAGCCTGGGGCGGACTCCGAGTACCGCGCTGCCGACGCGTACATGTGTCGCTCCGGCCGCCACGGCCTGTTCGAGGTCCGCACTCATCCCTGCCGAGACCATGGTGGCAGTCGGATGACTCCTGCGCAGGTCAGTCGACAAATCCAGCAATCGCCCGAACGCGGCCTGTTCGCGCCCCGCGTACTCTCCGGTGAGCGGTGCGACGGTCATCAGTCCGCCGAGCCGGAGCCCCGGCGCCTCGGCGACGAGACCGGCCAACTCGCCGATGCCTTCGGGCGCCAGACCGCCTCGCTCACCCCGGCCGCTCTCACCGGCGTCGAGTGCGACCTGGATGAGACACCCCAGCTCGCGCCCGGTCCGGACAGCCTCCTTCGACAGAGCTGTGACGAGCTTGGAACGATCGACGGACTGCACGAAGTCCGCGTAACCGACCACGGATCGCACCTTGTTGGTCTGGAGTTGTCCGACAAAATGCCAAGTAAGGGGCAGATCCATACAGGCGGCGGCCTTGGGGGCCGCGTCCTGGTCGCGGTTCTCGGCGACATGGCGGACGCCGAGTTCCGACAGGATCCGCACATCGCTCGCGGGATAGGTCTTGGTGACCACGATCAAGGTCACCTCGTCGCGCTCCCGCCCCGCGGCGGCGCACGCGTCGGCGATACGACGCTCCACTTTCGCCAGATTCGCGGCGAGTTCGTCCTTACGGTCCGTCATGCCCCATCAGTCCAGCCACACATAGCCCGCGAGCCGACCGGTGGTGCGGTCGCGGCGGTACGAGAAATGATCGCCCGACTCCAGCGTGCACACCGGCGACTGCTCCCGGTCGCGCACCCCGAGCCGTTCGAGCTGGGCGTGCACTCCGGCGCTCACATCCACGGCCGGTGTGCCCCAACTCGTCTCGGCGTACGCCGCCGGCTCGACGGCGGCCACTTCGGCGCGCATCGCCTCGGGCACTTCGTAACACCGGCCGCAGACGGTGGGTCCGGTGCGGGCGACGATCCGGGAGGGCTCGGCGCCCAGCTCCGTCATCGCGCGTAGCGCGGCCGGGACGACGCCGGCGATCATGCCGGGCCGGCCCGCGTGGGCCGCGGCGACGATCCCGGCCACGGGATCGGCGAGCAGCACCGGCACGCAGTCGGCGGTGAGCACGGCGAGGGCGAGGCCCCGCCGCACGGTGACGATCGCGTCGACCGACGGGATCTCGGACGACGATCCCCACGGTCCGTCCACCACCGCCACGTCGGCCCCGTGCACCTGGTTCATCCAGACCACCCGGTCCGGATCGGCGCCCAAGCTCTTGGCGGCGAGTTCGCGGTTGGTTCGTACGGCGTCGGGGTCGTCGCCGACCGCTCCGCCGAGGTTGAGCTCCTCATACGGAGCGGCGCTCACCCCGCCCCACCGGTCGGTGAAGCCGAAGTGCGCGCCGCTCACGCTTTCGCGCTGTCCTATCACGTCAGCAGAATCACTTGAGGAAGTCCGGTACGTCCAGTTCCTCGGCCGCGCTGTCCGAGTAGGTCCGCGGCGCCGGCGGGACCGGCGGGGCGACCGGGATGTCGCTGACCGGCTCCGGAGCGGGCTCCGGGTCCTCCTTCGGGGTCACGCTGCCGAGCGATCCGAAGGACGGGCGGCTCTCGGCCTGCCGGGCCGGGGCCGGCTCGTCGCGCTTGGCGGAGGACGAGCCGAGGACGGTGTCCCGCTTGGCGGGCGGCTGGCCGCCGTCGAAGCCGGCCGCGATCACGGTGACCCGGACCTCGTCGCCGAGGGCGTCGTCGATCACCGCGCCGAAGATGATGTTGGCCTCGGGGTGGGCGGCCTCGCTCACCAGCTGGGCGGCCTCGTTGATCTCGAACAGACCGAGGTCCGAGCCGCCGGAGATGGAGAGCAGCACGCCGCGGGCGCCGTCGATGGACGCCTCCAGCAGCGGCGAGGAGATCGCCATCTCGGCCGCGGCCACCGCGCGGTCGTCGCCGCGGGCCGAGCCGATGCCCATCAGGGCCGAGCCGGCCTCGGACATGACCGACTTGACGTCGGCGAAGTCGAGGTTGATGAGGCCCGGGGTGGTGATGAGGTCGGTGATGCCCTGGACACCGGAGAGGAGGACCTGGTCGGCCGACTTGAAGGCGTCGAGCACCGAGACCTGGCGGTCCGAGATGGACAGCAGCCGGTCGTTCGGGATGACGATGAGGGTGTCGACCTCTTCGCGGAGTTCGGCGATGCCGTCCTCGGCCTGGTTCGCGCGGCGCCGCCCCTCGAAGGTGAACGGGCGCGTGACCACACCGATGGTGAGGGCACCGAGCGAGCGGGCGATGTTGGCCACGACGGGCGCGCCGCCGGTGCCGGTGCCGCCGCCTTCACCGGCTGTCACGAAGACCATGTCGGCCCCCTTGAGGACCTCCTCGATCTCCTCGCGGTGGTCCTCGGCGGCCTTCCGGCCCACGGCCGGGTTGGCTCCGGCGCCGAGTCCGCGGGTGAGTTCACGGCCGACGTCCAGCTTGACGTCGGCGTCGCTCATCAACAGAGCTTGCGCGTCGGTGTTGATGGCGATGAACTCGACGCCCTTGAGACCGACCTCGATCATCCGGTTGATGGCATTGACACCACCGCCGCCGACACCGATGACTTTGATGACTGCGAGGTAGTTCTGCGGTGCTGCCACGTCGAAGGCCTCTCGCCTCGAGTTACGTGTCGCCGAATCACTGTGACGCACTGCGCCCCGCGACCCGACGACTGATGCCGAATGGGACGGTCCGTATCGCCGACCCGAACCCTAACCCTGAAGTTTAGGGTTACCAGTGTGTCTGTTCCTTGGAGTCTTCTGAACAGGACACTAAGTCGACAAGTGGCGCACGTTCAACGAACACGCCGAACCTCCCGTTTTTCTTTTCACCCTATGTGATCAGCCGTAGCACTGCCCAACCAGGGTGCTGGCCTGCGCGGATGTGCGTCAACTCCCTGATGACGCGGGCGCGGTGGGAACACTCACGTCGAAGTGCCGCGCGCCGGGCGAGGCTTTCATCAGGGCGGTGAGCGCACGGGCCTTCGCGGCGCCCTTCTCGCTGCTTCCCCAGCCGACCGTGCGGCCGTCCGCCAACTCCAGCGAGATGTCGTCGTAGGAACGGACCTTGACGGTGCGTGTGCCGTGCGCGACGGCGGCCGGAACGGCGCGCGCGACGACCACCGCCTCGCGCACCAGCCGGGACTCGCCGAAGCGGCGCAGGCTCGCGGCCGCGGAGCTGGACCGGGACAGCGTCAATTCCAGTGCGGGCACGCCTTTCGGCGCCTCGGAAACCGTGGCGAAACGGACACCTTCATCGTCCACTTCGACGAACTTTCCGCCCTTTTGGACAATCAGAACCGGAGTCCGCTCGACCACTTTCAGCCGGATTCCATGGGGCCAGGAACGGACCGCGTCAACCGAGTCGATTCGGGGCAATTTCCGGCGCAGCCGCGTCTCGATCGCATCCGTGTCCACGGAAATCAACGGCTTCCCGAGGGGGACCTCGGCGGCCGCCCGTACCTGAGCCGGCGTCAGGACCCGTGTACCTGACACGGAGACCTTCTCGGCGCGCAGCCACGCGGAGCCCCAGAAGAGCCAGACCGTCGGGAAGCCGAGGAAGACCAGGACGAGACCCAGGATGACGATCACACGAAGCCGGGCCCGCCGCGACCGCAGACGGAGCGGCGGGCCGGACGACTCCTGCTTGCGTTCACCGCGCTCGGCGGTGGTCGATCCGGCCACGCTCCCCTGCCTTCCGTCATACAGTCCTAGCGCTGTGCACGACTGGCGGCGATCGCCTCGTACACCATGCCGACGAGCAGGTCGTCGGCGTCCCGGCGGCCGAACTCGGCGGCGCTGCGGGACATCTGGTACAGCCGGTGCGGGTCGGCGAGCACGGGCAGGACGTTCTGCTGGACCCACTCGGGGGTCAGCTCCGCGTCGTCGACCAGCAGACCGCCGCCGGCCTTGACCACCGGCTGGGCGTTGAGCCGCTGTTCGCCGTTGCCGATGGGCAGCGGGACGTAGGCGGCCGGAAGCCCGACGGCGGAGAGTTCGGCGACGGTCATCGCGCCCGCGCGGCAGAGCATCATGTCGGCCGCGGCGTACGCGAGGTCCATCCGGTCCAGGTAACTTACCGGCACATAGGGGGGCATTCCCGGCATCTGGTGGACCTGCGGCAGTTCGTTCTTCGGGCCGACCGCGTGCAGGATCTGGATTCCGGCCTGCTGGAGCCAGGGCGCCACCTGCTGGACGACCTCGTTCAGGCGGCGGGCGCCCTGGGAGCCGCCGGTGACCAGCAGCGTGGGCAGGTTCGGGTCCAGGCCGAACGCGGCGCGGGCCTCCGGGCGTACGGCGGCCCGGTCCAGGGTGGCGATGGAGCGGCGCAGCGGGATGCCGATGTAACGGGAGTTCCGCAGCTTGCTGTCGGGCGTGGAGACGGCGACCTGGCTGGCGTACCGCGAGCCGATCTTGTTGGCCAGGCCGGGGCGGGCGTTGGCCTCGTGGATGACGATCGGCACGCCCAGGCGCTTGGCCGCGAGGTAACCGGGCAGGGCGACGTAACCGCCGAAGCCGACCACGGCGTCCGCCTTGGTGCGCTCCAGGATCTGCTCGGTCGCCTTGATGGTGCCGCGCAGCCGGCCCGGGACGGTGATCAGCTCGGGGGTGGGCTTGCGTGGCAGCGGCACGGCGGGGATCAGCGCGAGTTCGTACCCACGCTCGGGTACGAGACGTGTCTCGAGGCCGCGCTCCGTGCCCAGGGCCGTGATGCCCACGGTCGGATCCTGCCTGCGCAGGGCGTCCGCGAGGGCGAGCGCGGGCTCGATGTGGCCCGCGGTTCCTCCGCCGGCGAGTACGACATGCACCGAAATTCACCGCTCTCCGGACGAGCGCGCCACCGAGGCGCGCCGTCGCATCGTGTTCCATCTCCGGGGACTCCGCTTGGAACCGGTGCCCCCAGCCCCCCGCTTTCTACCAAAGCGGGGTTGCCGCATCGCAAGCGCCGCCCGCGCAGCGGGCTCGTCGCGCGCGAAGGCGATCAGCAACCCGATGGCGAACATGGTCGGCAGCAGGGCGGATCCTCCGTAGGAGAACAGCGGGAGGGGGACACCGGCGATCGGCAGCAGACCGAGCACCGCACCGATGTTGATCACGGCCTGGGCCGTGATCCAGGTGGTCACGCCTCCCGCGGCGTACCTGACGAAGGGGTCCTCCGTGCGTCCGGCCACGCGGATACCCGCATAGCCTAGAGCCGCGAAGAGGGCGAGTACCGACAGCGTCCCCGCCAGGCCCAGTTCCTCACCGGTGACGGCGAAGATGAAGTCGGTGTGGGCTTCGGGGAGTTGGCCCCATTTCTCCACACTCGCGCCCAGCCCGGAACCGAAGATTCCGCCGGAGGCGAGGGCGTAGATCCCGTGCACGGCCTGCCAGCAGTCGACGGGGCCCGACTGGGGTTCGGTGGCGCCGAGGCACTGGAGGCGGGCCATGCGGTTGGCGCTGGTCTTGATGAGGATCAGGCCGAGCACGGCGGCGACCGACAGGACCCCGGCGAACAGCCGCGTGGGCGCGCCGGCCAGCCAGAGCAGGCCGAAGAGGATGGCGGTGAGGATGATCGCGGTGCCCATGTCGCCGCCGATCATGATCAGGCCGAGCAGCATGAAGGCGGCCGGCACCAGCGGCACGAGCATGTGCTTCCACTGGGTCAGCAGCCTCTTGTCCTGCTTGCGGGCGAGCAGGTCGGCGCCCCACAGGACGAGGGCCAGCTTGCCGAACTCACTGGGCTGGATCTGGAAGGAGCCGCCGAGCGAGATCCAGTTCTGGTTGCCGTTGACCGACACTCCTATCCCCGGGATCTGGACCAGGATCATGAGGAAGACGGCGCCCGCGAGGATCGGGTAGGCCAGCGCCCGGTGCAGCCGCACCGGCATCCGTGAGGCCGCGAACAGCAGACCGGCGCCGATGACCGCCGCGAGGAGCTGCTTGCGGAAGAAGTAGGAGCCCGGCAGCGACATCTGGAGCGCGGTGATCTGCGAGGCCGAGTAGACCATCACCAGCCCCAGCACGGTGATCAGCAGACTGCCGCCGAAGATGAGGTAGTAGGCGGTCAGCGGCCGGTCCCAGCCTCTGCGGGCACGGTGGTAGAAGGCGCGGACGCCGGTCTGGCGCGGGAGCCGGGTCGCGGCGGGGCGCTTGGGAACTCGTGGAGCCGGCGGCCGTCCGGTACGGCTGGTGGGCATCGCCGCTCACCCTTCCGTGCCGGTGGGGAACGTTGTGCGGCGGACGTCCCCCGGCCGCTCGGGCACCAGCCACATCCGTCTCACGCGTCCCTCCCAGGTTCGCCCGGCACCGCCGCCGGGCAAGGCGGACCCGGGTCAGCCCTCGGCGGAGCCGAGCTCACGGACGGCGTCCGCGAAAGCGTCCCCGCGCTTGTTGTAGTTGGCGAACATGTCCATGGAGGCACAGGCCGGAGCCAGCAGCACCGTGTCACCGGTGCGAGCGAGCCTGTGCGCCTCCTGAACCGCCGCGCGCATCGCCCCAGTGTCGGTCCGGTCGAGGTCGACGACGGGTACTTCCGGGGCGTGTCGCGCCAGGGCTTCGCGGATGAGCTCGCGGTCCGCGCCGATCAGCACGGCCCCGCGCAGCCGGGGCGCCGACTTGGCGACCAGTTCGTCGAAGGTCGCGCCCTTCGCCAGCCCGCCCGCGATCCACACGATCGACTCGTACGCCGCCAACGAGGCTTCCGCGGCGTGCGTGTTGGTGGCCTTGGAGTCGTCGACGTACGCGACCCCGTCCACGTCGGCCACGTGCGCGATGCGGTGGGCGTCCGGGGTGAAGGCCCGCAGGCCGTCCCGTACGGCCTGGGCGGGCACGCCGAAGGCGCGCGCGAGGGCCGCCGCCGCGAGGGCGTTGGCGATGTTGTGCGGGGCCGGCGGGTTGACGTCCGCGACCTCGGCGAGCTCCTGGGCGTTCTTCTGCCGGTTCTCGACGAAGGCGCGGTCGACCAGGATGCCCTCCACGACGCCGAGTTGGGAGGGCGCGGGCGTGCCGAGGGTGAAGCCGATCGCCCGGCAGCCCTCCTCGACGTCGGCCTCGCGGACCAGGTCCTCGGTGGCCTTGTCGGCGACGTTGTAGACGCAGGCGACGCGATTGCCCTCGTAGATCCGGCCCTTGTCGGCGGCGTACGCCTCCATGGAGCCGTGCCAGTCGAGGTGGTCGGGGGCGAGGTTGAGCACCGCGGCCGAGTGGGCGCGCAGCGAGGGCGCCCAGTGCAGCTGGTAGCTGGACAGCTCCACGGCCAGGACGTCGTACGGCTCCTCGCCGAGCACCGCGTCCAACAGGGAGACGCCGATGTTGCCGACGGCGGCGGTGCGCAGTCCGGCCGCCGTCAGGATCGACGCCAGCATCTGGACGGTGGTGGTCTTGCCGTTGGTGCCCGTGACGGCCAGCCAGGGAGCGGCGTCGGGGCCGCGCAGGCGCCAGGCCAGTTCGACGTCGCCCCAGACGGGGACGCCCGCTCGGTCCGCCGCCGCGAACAGCGGCTTGTCCGGCTTCCAGCCGGGCGCGGTGACGATCAGTTCGGAGCCCTCGGGCAGGGTGTCGCCGTCACCGAGGCGCACGGTGATGCCGAGCGCCTCCAGCTCGTCCGCCTGCGCCCGCGCGCGCTCGTCGGCGCCGTCGTTGACGACCGTGACGATCGCGCCGAGGCCGTGCAGCACCTTGGCCGCCGGGACGCCGGAGACGCCGAGCCCGGCGACGGTGACGTGCTTGCCCTGAAACTCGTAGGGCTCCGGGGAGGTCACTTGTCCGCTGCCCATCCTGCGTAGAAGAGTCCAAGTCCGACGATCACACAAATGCCCTGAATGATCCAGAAGCGGACCACGACAAGAACTTCGGACCAGCCCTTGAGTTCGAAGTGGTGTTGGAGTGGCGCCATCCGGAAGACGCGCTTGCCGGTGAGGCGGAAGGAACCGACCTGGATCACCACGGACATGGTGATCAGGACGAACAGACCGCCGAGGATGGCCATCAGCAGCTCGGTGCGGGAGCAGATCGCGAGGCCGGCGAGCACACCGCCGAGCGCCAGCGAACCGGTGTCACCCATGAAGATCTTGGCCGGCGAGGTGTTCCACCACAGGAAGCCGAGGCAGGCGCCCATCAGCGCCGAGGCGACCACCGCCAGGTCGAGCGGATCTCGCACCTCGTAGCACGCGCCCGGGTTGGTCAGGGTCTGCGCGTTGGCGCAGGACTCCTGGAACTGCCAGACGCCGATGAAGGTGTAGGCGCCGAAGACGAGCACCGAGGCGCCGGTGGCCAGACCGTCCAGACCGTCGGTCAGGTTCACGCCGTTCGACATCGCGAGGATCATGAACAGCGCCCAGACCACGAAGAGCACGGGTCCGATCGTCCAGCCGAAGTCCGTGATGAACGACAGCTTCGTGGACGCCGGGGTGTTGCCCCGGTTGTCCGCGAACTGCAGCGAGAGCACCGCGAAGCCGATGCCGACGATCAGCTGGCCGGCCATCTTGGCCTTGGCCCGCAGACCCAGTGAACGCCGTTTGACGATCTTGATGTAGTCGTCGAGGAAGCCGACCAGGCCCATGCCGACCATCAGGCCGAGCACCAGCAGACCCGAGAAGGTCGGCGCCGCGTCGGCCTCCGGGTCCAGATAGCCCGTGATCACCTTGGCCAGGAAGTACGCGGCGACCGTCGCCAGGATGAAGGCGATACCGCCCATGGTCGGCGTACCGCGCTTGCTGGCGTGCTCGCGCGGGCCGTCGTCACGGATGTACTGGCCGTAGCCCTTGCGGGCGAGCAGCTTGATCAGCAGCGGGGTGCCGATCAGTGTGAGGAAGAGACCAATGACTCCTGCGAACAGGATCTGCTTCATCATCGGGCGGAAACCTCACCCTCGGCACCGGTCTCGAGCAGCGCCTGCGCCACGCCCTCGAGGCCGACCGAACGGGACGCCTTCACGAGTACGACGTCTCCCGGGCGCAACTCGCTGCGCAACAGGTCGACCGCCGCCTGTGCGTCGGACACGTGCACCGACTCCTCACCCCACGAACCCTCGTTATATGCGCCCAGTTGCAGCCAGGCGGCTTCCCTGCCACCGACCGCGACGAGCTTGCTGACGTTGAGCCGGACGGCAAGCCGTCCGACCGCGTCGTGCTCGGCGAGAGCCTCGTCCCCGAGCTCGGCCATCTTGCCGAGCACCGCCCACGTCCGCCGCCCCTTGCCCATCGCCACGAGCGCGCGCAGAGCGGCTCGCATGGACTCGGGGTTCGCGTTGTAGGCGTCGTTGACGACCGTCACGCCGTCCGGGCGCTCGGTGACCTCCATCCGCCAGCGGGAGAGGGAGCCCGCCTCGGAGAGCGCAACGGCGATCTCGTCTGCGGACATGCCCAACTCGTGGGCGACGGCGGCCGCGGCGAGCGCGTTCGACACGTGGTGCTCACCGTACAGGCGCATGGTCACATCGCTTGCACCGGAGGGTGTGTGAAGCCTGAAAGCGGGCTGTCCGGTGTCCGTGAGTCGGACGTTCTCGGCGGAGACGTCCGCTTCGCCGGACTCTCCGAAAAGGATCACCTTCGCCTTCGTTCGGGAGGCCATGGCCCGTACGTAGGGGTCGTCCGCGTTGAGGATCGCGGTGCCGCCCTCGGCCTCGGACGGCAGGGCCTCGACGAGTTCGCCCTTGGCCTGGGCGATCTGCTCCCGGCCGCCGAACTCGCCGATGTGGGCGCTGCCGACGTTGAGGACGAGGCCGATCCTGGGGGGCGTCAGACCGGCGAGGTAGCGGATGTGCCCGATGCCGCGGGCGCCCATCTCCAGGACCAGGAAGCGGGTCTCCTCGGTGGCGCTGAGCGCGGTCAGCGGCAGTCCGATCTCGTTGTTGAGCGAGCCGGGCGTGAAAACCGTCGGTGCCTTGCGCTGGAGTACCTGCGCGATGAGGTCCTTGGTGCTGGTCTTGCCCGCCGAGCCGGTGAGGGCGACGAGGGTGGCACCGAGACGTCGTACGACGTGCCGCGCGAGGGCGCCGAGGGCCGTCTGGACGTCGTCCACGACGATGGCGGGCACACCGACGGGCCGGGTGCCGAGCACGGCCACCGCTCCCGCCCCGACGACCGCCGCCGCGAAGTCGTGGCCGTCCACGCGCTCACCGGCGAAGGCGGCGAACAGGCTGCCCGGCCCCGCCTCGCGGGAGTCCCGGACGACCGGGCCGGTGACCTGGACGGACGGATCCGGTATGTCGTGCGTCTGCCCGCCGACGACTTCTGCGATCTCGGCGAGGGAGAGGGCGATCACAAGTTCATCCCCTGGATCATGCGGGATTTCATCCCTGGGTCTTCTGGATGGCTTCGCGAAGCACCTGGCGGTCGTCGAAGGGACGGACCACCCCGGCGATGTCCTGGCCCTGCTCGTGGCCCTTGCCCGCGACCAGGACGGTGTCGCCGGGCTCGGCGCGGGCGACGGCGGCGGCGATCGCGGCGGCCCGGTCCTCGAAGACGGCCACCTCGCCGCGCTCGTACGCGGGCACGGACGCCGCGCCCTGGAGCATCGTGGCGAGGATCGCGAGGGGATCCTCGGAACGGGGGTTGTCGGAGGTCAGTACGGCGGTGTCCGCGAGCCGGGCCGCGGCGGCGCCCATGGGCTCGCGCTTGGTCTTGTCCCGGTCGCCGCCGCAGCCGAGGACGATGTGGAGCTTGCCCTCGGTGACCTTGCGCAGTGCCCGCAGCACGGACTCGACGGCGTCGGTCTTGTGGGCGTAGTCGACGACCGCGAGGTACGGCTGCCCGGCGTCCACGCGCTCCAGGCGGCCCGGCACCCCGGGTACGGCGGCCACGCCGTCGGCGGCGGCCTGCGGGTCGAGGCCGGCGACGGCGAGGGCGACGATCGCGGCCAGGGTGTTGGCCACGTTGAAGGGCCCCGGCAGCGGCGACTTGGCGCTGATCCGCTCGCCCTTGGGACCGACGACGGTGAACGTCGAGTCCAGCTGGCCGACCACGACGTCCTCGGCGCGCCAGTCGGCGTCGGGGTGGCCCTCGGCGGAGTAGGTGACGACCGGCACGGTGGCCTCGTTCGCCAGCCTGCGCCCGTACTCGTCGTCGACGTTGACCACGCCGAGTTTGCCGCGTTTCGGCGTGAACAGCTGCGCCTTGGCCTGGAAGTAGTCCTCCATGCCCGAGTGGAACTCCATGTGTTCCGGGCTGAGGTTGGTGAAGACGCCGATGTCGAAGACGCAGCCGTCGACGCGGCCGAGCACCAGGGCGTGGCTGGAGACCTCCATGGCGACCGCCTCGACCCCGCGTTCGCGCATGACGGCGAACAGGGCCTGGAGGTCGGTGGCTTCGGGGGTGGTGCGCTCGGACCTGATGCGTTCGTCGCCGATGCGCATCTCGACCGTGCCGATCAGGCCGGTGGACCGAACCGTCTTCAGGCCGCCCTCGACCAGGTAGGCGGTGGTGGTCTTGCCGGAGGTGCCGGTGATGCCGATCTGGAGCAGGTCCCGGCCGGGGTGGCCGTAGATCGTGGCGGCCAGCTCGCCCATCCGCCCGCGCGGGTCGTCGACGACCAGGACCGGCAGTCCGGACGCGGCGGCGCGCTCGGCCCCGGTCGGGTCGGTCAGCACGGCGGCGGCGCCGAGGCCCGCGGCCTGGTTGACGAAGTCGGCGCCGTGCAGCCGGGCGCCCGGGAGGGCGGCGTACAGGTCGCCGGGGCGTACGGCGCGCGAGTCATGGGTGATGCCGGTGACCTCGGCGGCACTCTCCGGCGCGGAAGCACCCAGCTGATCGGCGAGCTCCGCGAGGGGTGTGGCGGAGACGTGCACCGGCCTGGGCGGCCCGGGGTATGTCACGGGATGGCCCTTCTGGGTGGTTTGGGACTGATCAGCGTGTGGCACGGCGGTGAGCGTACCGGGCGTACCCGCCTCCGGGCGAAGTGAGGGGCGGGCAGCGCTCTGGTTCCCGGGGTCGGGAGTGATCGTTGTCACGAGGTGGTTCCTGGCTGGTTCCGTGCTGATCGGGGGCTGTGACCGATCAGCGGGCGAAGGTGACCGGCAGCTTCGCGGGCTTGGCCCCGGTCGGCGGGACCTGGAGGGACTTCAGCGCGAACTCCATGACCTGCTTGTAGACGGGGCCGCAGATCTGGCCGCCGAAGTAGCTGCCGCTGGTGGCGTTCTGGATGGCGCAGTAGACGGTGATGCGGGGTTGGTCGGCGGGCGCGAACCCGGCGAACGACGAGGTGTAGCCGTGGTACTTGCCGGTGGCCGGATCCACGCGGTTCGCCGTGCCCGTCTTGCCCGCCACGCGGTAGCCGGGGATGCGTGCCTTGGTGCCGGTGCCCTCCTCGTCGTCCACGACGGACTCCAGCATCCGGGCGAGCGTTTTCGCCGTCTTCGCACTGACGATCCGCTTCTTCGCGGGCTCGGGGGCCGGGGTGAAACGGCCGTCGGAGCCCGTGGTGCCGCGTACGAGGGTGGGTTCCACGCGGACGCCGCCGTTGGCGATGGTCGAGTACACGGACGCCGCCTGCATGGCGTTGAGCGAGACGCCCTGGCCGAAAGGGATCGTGTACTGCTGCGAGGTCGACCACTTGTCGGGCGGGGCCAGGATGCCCTCGGTCTCGCCGGGGAAACCGAGGCCGCTCTCGCTGCCGAGGCCGAACGCGCGCAGGTAGCGGTAGAGGACCTTGTTGGCCTCCGCCTGGGTCTTGCCGAGCTGGCCGGTGGCGAGGATGGTGCCGATGTTGCTGGACTTGGCGAGGACGCCGTTCAGGGTCAGGTACCAGGTCGGGTGGTCGATGTCGTCCTTGAAGAGCCGGTCGCCCCGGTGCAGCCGGTTGGGCACGACGACGTGGGTCATCGGGGTGGCGGCGTTCTCCTCCAGGACGGCGGCCATCGACATGACCTTGGCGGTGGAGCCGGGTTCGAAGGCGTCCTGGACGGCGGCGTTGCCCAGGGCGGCCGGATCGGCGTCGGACAGGTCGTTCGGGTCGAAGCCGGGCGAATTGGCCATGGCCAGGATCTGACCGGTGCGGGTGTCCTGGACGATGACGTAGCCGCGGTCGGCCGCGGACTCCCGCACCTGGTCGGTGATGGCCTTCTGGGCGGCCCACTGGATGTCGCGGTCGATGGTGAGCTCGACGTCGCTGCCGGGCACGGCGGGCGTCTCGGTGGAGCCCGCGGTGGGCACGAGCCGGCCGCCGGACTGGGCGTAGCGGATCTTGCCGTCCTTGCCGGCGAGCTGCTTGTTCAGCTGCAGCTCGATGCCGCCGCCCGGCTTGCCCTCGCCGTTGACCCAGCCCAGTATCCCGGCGGCGAGGTCGCCGTTCGGGTACACACGCTTGCTGGTGGCGACGGAGAAGACGCCCGAGAGGACGTTGTGCGTGGACTTGTCCGTCTCCGCCTTCTTGGCGAGCGCGGACTTCAGGTCCTTGATCTGCTTCCAGACCTGCGGGGTCTGCCGGGAGGCCAGTTTGACGTACCGCAGGGCCGTGTTCTTCGGCCGCAGCTTCTTGACCAGCGTCTCCTGGTCCTGGCCGAGGATCGGCGCGAGCAGCGCGGCCGCCTGCTCGGGCCCGTCCCCGATCTTCAGCATGTCGGGGGCGAACATCGTGGGGTCGGCCGTGATGTCGTAGGCGTCCTCGCTGGTCGCGAGGGCCACGCCGGACCGGTCGGTGATCTCGCCCCGGTCCGCGGCGAGCACCTGCCCGACGTACCGGTTCTGCTCGGCCTTGGCGGCGTAGGTGCTCGCGTCGACGGCCTGCACCTGGAAGAGCCGTACGACGAAGGCGATCAGCACCAGCGTCAGCGCGAGTCCGACCAGGCGCAGCCGGGGCCGGGGGCTGCCGAGCCGAAGGGGCCGGGGCGCCCCCGGGCGGCCCTGCGCCGGGCGCCGTGCGGGCCGGGCACCGGGGCCTGGCCGGCGTCGCGCGTCGGGACGGACGGGCCTGGCGGGGCCGGGTACGCGGCGGCGCGGGGGTTGCCTGCCGTGGTGGTCATCCACTTCCGTCACCTGCCGGGGGTCGGGGTCGGAGCGGTCCGCCTGACGTGGTGGTCGTCCACGTCCGTCACCTGCCGGGGGCCGGGGCGGGACCGTTGGTCATGGCCTCGGGGGCGAGCACCAAGGGGATGTGCACGGCGGTCCGCGAGACGCCCGGGGCGGCGCTGGGAACGCCCTTGACGCTGCCGTCGGGGTCGAGGAAGGCGGGGTCGCCGCCGGGGACCATGCCGAGTTCACGGGCGCGGCGCTGGAGCGCCTCCGGAGCGGAGTAGGCGTCGATGTCCCGCTGGAGGGCCTGCTCCTCGTCGGTGAGGCTCTTGGTCTCGCGCTGGAGGTCGTCGAGCTTGAACGCGCCTTCGCTGAGGGCCGAGTTCAGCACCAGGAGGCAGATGAGCCCGCCGCCGAGCAGGAGGACCACCAGGAAGACGAAGGGCGTGCGGGCCGCCTGCCCGGGGCCGGTCGGGAGGAGCCGCGCGAGACGTGCCGCCCTCCCCTTCAGTTCGGGTTTGCTGCTCACTCACGCTCCCTCGGTTCCGGACACCCGCCCGCCCTGCACGTGGCTCACGGCTCTCATTCGACGGACTCCCTGATGCGCTGCGCCCCGCGCAGCCGCGCCGGTGCCGCGCGCCGGTTCTCGGCGATCTCCTCCTCGGTGGGGAGTTCGGCACCACGCGTGAGCAGCTTGAGCCGCGGCTGGTACCGCTCGGGCACGACGGGCAGCCCGGGCGGCGCGGTGGTGGCGGCGCCCGCCGCGAACACCTGCTTGACCAGCCGGTCCTCCAGCGAGTGGTACGACAGCACCGCGATCCGCCCGCCCACGTCGAGTGCCTCCACGGCGGCCGGGACGGCCCGTTCGAGGACGGCGAGTTCACCGTTGACCTCGATGCGCAGGGCCTGGAACGTCCGCTTCGCCGGGTTGCCGCCGGTGCGCTTGGCGGCCTGCGGCAGCGCGTCCCGGATCAGCTCGACCAGCCGCGCGCTGTTGCTGAACGGCTCCTTCTCCCGCTCCCGCACGATCGCGGCCACGATCCGCTTGGCCTGCTTCTCCTCGCCGTAGGCGCGCAGGATGCGCACGAGTTCGCCCGGCGGGTAGGTGTTGAGGACCTCGGCGGCGCTGACGCCGGTCGTCTGGTCCATGCGCATGTCGAGCGGGGCGTCCTGGGCGTAGGCGAAGCCGCGGTCGGCCTCGTCGAGCTGCATGGAGGAGACGCCGAGGTCGAACAGCACGCCCTGCACGCGCCGGATGCCCAGCCTGTCCAGCACCTCGGGGAGTTCGTCGTACACGGCGTGGACGAGGGTGGCGCGCTCGCCGTGGGGTGCGAGCCGCTCGCCGGCCAGGCGCAGCGCCTCCTTGTCGCGGTCGAGGGCGACGAGCCGGGCCTCGGGGAACCTCTCCAGGAGCGCCTCGCTGTGGCCGCCGAGGCCGAGGGTGCAGTCGACGACCACCGGGTCCGGGCCCTCCAGCGCGGGTGCGAGCAGGTCCAGGCACCGCTGGAGCATCACCGGGACGTGTCGACTCTGGCTCAAGAGGCCCTCTCAGATCCGGCGCGGCCGTACGCACCGCCGGGTCCCCGCCCGCTCGTGAAGGGGAGGCCTGCCGGCGCCGGAAGCGTCAGCCGGCCGGGAGCGGGAGGAGGCCGAGCCGTACGTACGCGCCGCGCACGTGGGGAGAGCTCCGGGCGTCGCCGGGTCTCCGGGAAGAACAGTCCAGCGAGGGCTCGCGCCTCCCGCTTCGCGTCACTTTAGTCCACCCTGTCTCCCGGTCAATCAACCGGCCTGCGCGTCGCGGCCGTCGGCACACCACCCTTGTGGGTTACCTCACTACAAGGCCCGATGACGTTCTTTGTCCCCTCTCACAGCAGGCCGAGAACACTCGTGACCAGTACCGTCATAGATATGATGACTTCTGCATCGGTTCCCACTGGCCCCGACGGCGCGACCACCGGCGGCACCGTCACCGACCGGCTCGTGGAGGCGAACCAGCGTTACGCGGCGGCCTTCACCGACCCCGGCATGGACGCCCGACCCGTTCTCCACGTCGCCGTCGTGGCCTGCATGGACGCCCGTCTCGACCTGCACGCCGCACTCGGCCTGGAGCTCGGCGACTGCCACACCATCCGCAACGCGGGCGGTGTCGTCACCGACGACGTGATCCGCTCTCTGACCATCAGCCAGCGCAAGCTCGGCACGCGCAGCGTCGTGCTCATCCACCACACGGGATGCGGCCTGGAATCGCTGACCGAGGACTTCCGTACCGAGCTGGAACTGGAGGTCGGCCAGCGCCCGGCCTGGGCCGTCGAGTCCTTCACGGACGTCGACCAGGACGTGCGGCAGTCGATGCAGCGGGTGCGTACCTCGCCGTTCCTGCAGCACACGGACGATGTCCGCGGATTCGTCTTCGACGTGAAGACGGGCCTTCTGCGCGAGGTCGACCCCGCCTCCTGACCTGGGCACCGAGGCCGGCCCGCCCGGACGACCACCTGCACGCAGCTGTCGAAAGCCTGTCAGTCACACGTTCGAAAAGGCCGCAAGACCGACATATCGCGGCCAGTTGTCCACAGTCGAGTGACACGAATCGGTAACGGCAGCAAGAATGCGGGAGTGGCGTCACGCGGAACGTATCGCGCGTGGTGCCCGTGGTTCGGGGTGGGCCGGTCCGCGTCATGCGGCGTCGGCCCGGGAAAATGGGGTATCCCGTGCTCCCTGGGAGCTGGGGAAAGGCCGAGGAGGGCCGGGTGACGACCTATGACGATCGAGCGAGCCTCACTGATCTGACCGCCGTGGTGGAGCGCGTGCGGGAGTCGGTGGAAGGCGTGATCGAGGGCAAGCCCGAGGTCGTACGGCTCTCGCTGACCGTACTGCTCGCCGAGGGACATCTGCTGATCGAGGATGTCCCGGGAGTCGGCAAGACGATGCTGGCCAAGGCGCTGGCGCGGTCCATCGACTGCTCGGTCCGGCGCATCCAGTTCACGCCCGACCTGCTGCCCTCGGACATCACCGGTGTGTCCATCTGGGACCAGCAGCGCCGCGACTTCGAGTTCAAGCCCGGCGCGATCTTCGCGCAGGTCGTGATCGGCGACGAGATCAACCGCGCCTCGCCCAAGACGCAGTCCGCGCTCCTGGAGTCGATGGAGGAGCGCCAGGTCACCATCGACGGCAAGACCTACGAGCTGCCCAGCCCCTTCATGGTGGTGGCGACGCAGAACCCGGTCGAGATGGAGGGCACCTACCCGCTGCCGGAGGCCCAGCGCGACCGCTTCATGGCCCGGGTCTCGGTCGGCTACCCCAGCGCGGAGGCCGAACTGCAGATGCTGGACGTGCACGGCGGGGTCTCCCCGCTGGAGGACCTCCAGCCCGTGGCGCACGCGGACGAGATCCTCAAGCTGATCGAGGCGGTGCGCGGCGTCCACGTCGCCGAGCCGGTCCGGCGCTACGCGGTGGACCTGGTCGGCGCCACCCGCACGCACCCCGACCTGAGACTGGGCGCCTCCCCGCGCGCGACGCTGCATCTGCTGCGCGCGGCGAAGGCGTCGGCGGCCCTGAGCGGCCGGGAGTACGCCCTGCCGGACGACGTGCAGGCGCTCGCCGTCGCCGTCCTGGCCCACCGGCTGCTGCCCACCGCGCAGGCCCAGCTGGGCCGCCGCACCTCCGAGCAGGTCGTCGAGGAGATCCTGCAGCGCACCCCGGTGCCCGCGGCGCCCCAGCAGCAGAGCGGCTTGGGCGGCCTGGGCCGGGGTGTGCCCGCGTATCCCCAGCAGCCGCCGCGGACGCTGTGATGACGGCCGCGGGGACGGGACACGCGGAGGCCGACCGGGGCGAGAAGGGCGGCATCCGCACCGCCCTCGCCGGTCTGACCACCCGCGGACGCTCCTTCCTGGCCGCCGGAGTGGCGGCCGCCGTCTGTTCGTACGTGCTCGGGCAGAGCGACCTGCTGCGCGTCGGCCTGCTGCTGGCGGTGCTGCCGCTGGTGTGCGCGACGGTGCTGTACCGCACGCGCTACCGGGTCGCGGGCAGCCGCCGCCTCTCCCCCGCGCGCGTGCCCGCCGGCAGCGAGGCCCGGGTCCATCTGCGGATGGACAACGTCTCGCGCCTGCCCACGGGCCTGCTGATGCTCCAGGACCGGGTGCCGTACGTGCTGGGACCGCGGCCCCGCTTCGTGCTCGACCGGGTGGAGGCGGGCGGCCGGCGCGAGGTGTCCTACCGGGTCCGTTCCGACCTGCGGGGCCGCTATCCGCTGGGCCCGCTCCAGCTGCGCCTGACCGACCCGTTCGGCATGTGCGAGCTGACCCGGTCCTTCTCGACGTACGACAACCTGACGGTGATCCCGCGCGTGGAGCCGCTGGCGCCGGTGCGGCTCAGCGGCGAGGCGAAGGGATACGGCGACGGGCGGCAGCGGTCGCTGGCGCTGGCCGGCGAGGACGACGTGATCCCGCGCGGCTACCGCTACGGCGACGACCTGCGGCGCGTGCACTGGCGCTCCACCGCCCGCTACGGCGAGTTGATGGTGCGCCGCGAGGAACAGCCGCAACGCGCCCGGTGCACGGTACTGCTCGACACCCGGGGCATCGCCTTCGCGGGCGCCGGCCCGGACTCGGCCTTCGAATGGGCGGTGTCGGGCGCCGCGTCCGTGCTGGTCCACATGCTCGAACGGGGCTTCTCGGTGCGGCTGTTGACGGACACCGGCACCGCGGTGCCCGGCGAGGGCGGTGACGGTTTCGCGGGCGCGAGCCAGGGATCGGCGGACACGGCCGGGCTGATGATGGACACCCTCGCGGTGATCGACCACTCCGACGGCGCGGGTCTGTCCCGGGCCTACGACGTGCTGCGCGGCGGGAGCGAGGGACTCCTGGTGGCGTTCCTCGGCGACCTGGACGAGGAGCAGGCGGCCGTGGCGGCCCGGATGCGGCAGCGCAGCTCCGGCGCGGTGGCCTTCGTGCTGGACAGCGACGCCTGGGTGCGGGAACCGAGCGACGTGCCCGGTCCGTTGGACGGGAGCGAGGAGCGGCTGCGCATGCTGCGCGAGGCGGGCTGGACGGCCGTGGGCGTGCCGCGGGGGGCTTCCCTGGACGAGCTGTGGCGGCACGCGGACCGGGAGCGCAGGGGCGTGGCCGTGAGCGGGGAGGGACCGTGATGAGCGGGCGGGTTCGACTGACGCTGGGCGCGTGGGCGGCCACGCTGATGGCCGCGTGCGCCCTGCTGCCCCTCGTCAGGCCGGCCACGTGGATCGTGCAGGCGGCCTTCCTGCTGGCCGTGCAGGCGGGCGTGGGCGCGGCGGCCCGCCGGGTGCCGCTGGCGCGTCCGCTGACGGTGGCGGCACAGGCCGTGGTCACGGTACTGCTGCTGACCTTCGTGTTCGCCCGTGAGCAGGCCCTCGTGGGGCTGGTGCCCGGGCCCGAGGCCCTCGACCGCTTCGCGATCCTGCTCCGCCAGGGCGGGGACGACATCGCCCGGTACGCGATACCGGCGCCGCTGGAGTCCGACGGCATCCGGCTGATGCTCGTCGGCGGCGTCCTGATCATCGGGCTGCTGGTGGACACCCTCGCGGTGACCTTCCGCAGCGCCGCCCCGGCCGGGCTGCCGCTGCTCGCGCTGTACTCGGTGGCCGCGGGGCTCTCCGACGGGGACGCGGACTGGCTGTGGTTCCTGGTGGCGGCGGCCGGCTATCTGATGCTGCTCCTGGCCGAGGGGCGGGACCGGCTCTCCCAGTGGGGCCGGGTCTTCGGCGGTGCTCCGCGCACGGCCGGCGGGGAGCCGAGCAGCGCTCTCGCCCCGGTCCGCACCGGCCGGCGCATCGGCGTGGTCGCGCTGGGCATCGCCCTGGTGGTGCCGCTCGGCCTGCCCGCGATGAACGGCGGCCTGCTGGACTCGGTGGGCACGGGCGCGGGCGGCGGCCCGGGCAGCGGCGGCACCATCTCGGCCGTGAACCCGCTGGTGTCGCTGCGCGACAGTCTGAACGTGGACGAGGACCGGCAGGTCCTCTCCGTGAAGACGAAGATGGCCGACGTCTCGGACCTGTATCTGCGGATCGTGTCCCTGGACGACTTCGACGGCACCACCTGGAAGCCGTCCCGGCGGTCCATCACCGCCGTCCCCGACGGCACGTTCCCGACCCCGGTCGGCCTCGGCCCCGACGTCAAGCGCGCGGAGGTCGACAGCACCATCACTGCGGCCGACTGGTACGCCCAGGACTGGCTGCCCATGCCGTACCCGCCGAGCGGTGTGGACATCAAGGGCAACTGGCGCTACGAACCGCTGGGCATGACCCTGGTCGGCGACCACGGCCAGAACACCCGCGGCCTGACCTACCAGGTCAAGAGCCTGGACGTGCAGCCGACGGCCGAGCAGCTGGCCTCGGCGGGGCCCCCGCCCGCGTCCATCGAGCGCGATTTCACCAAGCTGCCCGACTCGCTGCCGGCGGTGGTGGGCCGCACGGCCCGTCAGGTCACCGCGGGCGCCGGCAACCCGTACGACCAGGCGGTCAAGCTCCAGGACTGGTTCGCCGTGACCGGCGGCTTCGAGTACGACACCCAGGTGCAGGTCGGCAGCGGCTCGGAGGGGATCGCCCGCTTCCTGAAGGACAAGCAGGGCTTCTGCGTGCACTTCTCCTTCGCGATGGCCGCGATGGCCCGCTCCCTGGGCATACCGGCCCGGGTGGCGGTGGGTTTCGCGCCGGGCTCCCCGCAGGCGGACGGCTCGGTGTCGGTGGGGCTGCGCGACGCGCACGCCTGGCCCGAGCTGTACTTCGAGGGCGTGGGCTGGACCCGTTTCGAGCCGACCCCGAACCGCGGGTCGATGCCGCCCTACACCCTGCCGGAGGACTCCGGCAGCTCGGTGCCGGACGCGGCGCGTCCGACCGAGACGTCGTCCGCCGCGCCCTCCACGGCGCCCTCGGCGAGTGAGAGCTGCACACCGGAGCAGAAGAAGCTGGACGGCGGCTGCGGCAGCGAGTCCCCGCAGGCGGCGCTGCCCACCGACGACGACGGCCCGAGGTGGTACGCGCTGCTGGGCTGGGCCCTCGCCGGCCTCGCCGTGCTGGCGCTCCCGCTGGCCCCGATGCTGTGGCGCACCCGGACCCGCGCGGTACGGCTGGGGGCGCACGGCCGCGGCGAAGCGGACGCGGCGCCGCGCACGCTGGCCCTCTGGCAGGAGCTGACGGACACCGCGTGGGACTTCGGCATCCCGCCGGACGAGTCGATGACCCCGCGCAAGGCGGCTGCCCGGATCGTTCTGCTGGGCGAGCTCGACGGGACGGCCGCGGCCTCGGTGCACCGGGTGGCGAACGCGGTGGAGCAGGTCCTGTACGCCCCGCACCCCCGCCCGATGGCGGGCCTCACGGAGGATGTGCGCCGTGCGGCAGCGGGTCTGAGCGCGGCGGTCGGCCGCGGGGCGCGGCTTCGTGCGGTGCTCGTTCCCCGCTCCACGGTGCGTGTGGTGTGGGCGGTGTCGGCCTGGTGGTCGGGCGTGCGGGCGCGGGTCCTGGCGGCGAGGCCGCTGACGTGGCGGAAGGCGTCGGGACAGCAGGGCTGAGGGCGCACTGGGGGCGCGGGGAGGCCCCGGGGCGAGGCGCACGGGCATACATCAGGGGGGTGACCACCGGCTTGGTGGTCACCCCCCTGACTCGCGTCTTCACGTAGTCCTGGAGAGCTGCGCTCCGGGGCTGACGGGGCTAATGGCCGCCCTGCTCGTCGCGGCGCTTCTGCCAGCGCTGCTCGATGCGGTCCATCATGGAGCGCCGCTGCCGGCCCTGACGGCGGGCCTGCTGTCCTCCGGCCCCGGCCGCCTGTTCCCCCGGCTTGGGGGCCTTGCGCCAGCCGGTCACGGCGAGCACCGCGCAGCCCAGCATGACGAGGAAGCCCACGACGCTGAGCCAGACCTGCTTGGCGACCATACCGGCCATGAGGAGCGCAATACCTACGAGGAAGCCCGCGACCGCCTGGTAGACCCGTCGCCGGGTGTACGTACGCAGCCCGCTTCCCTCGAGCGCCGTCGCGAACTTGGGATCTTCGGCGTACAGCGCTCGCTCCATCTGCTCGAGCATGCGCTGCTCGTGCTCCGAGAGCGGCACGGAGTCCTCCTCATCGTGCAGTCGCCGGGGCGACCCGGGGGTCCCTTCAGGATAGGCAGGGAATCGCCCCCGTGAAACCCGCCCCTCTGCGCCAACTGGCCAACCGGAACCCGCCATGACGCCCCGGCTCGCTGAGGCTTCCATTCCCCGGCGGCCGACCCGTCATGCCGGAACGGTCTCCCTCGATCATACGGCGCCAAGCCCCCGTTCGGGGGGCCTGTGGCGTACTCCATGCACAGCCAACGCGCTGATCAGTGGCGGTACCTCAGGAAGGGGCTCAGGCCTCGGCAGCCCCGTTGGTCTCGCCGGCCCCGCTGGTCTCAGCAGCCCCACCGGTCTCGCCGAGCACATGAAGCTGCGTGGCCACCGAGCGGAAGGCGGGAAGCCCCGCCGCGGCCTCCTCCAGCTTCAGCAGCGCTTCCACGGCCCCGGGCTCGGTGTCCACGAGGACGCCGGGCACGAGGTCGGCGAAGACCCGCACGCCGTGCACGGCACCGACCCGCAGGCCCGCGGCCTCGACCAGGCCGGTGAGCTGGTCGGCGGTGAAGCGGCGCGGGACGGGGTCACCCGCGCCCCATCGTCCGTTCGGGTCGTCGAGCGCCTGCTTGGCCTCCTTGAAATGACCGGCGAGGGCGCGGGAGAGCACGGCGCCGCCGAGACCGGCGGCGAGCAGGCTGAGGACCCCCTCCGAGCGCAGGGCGGCCACCACGTTGCGCACGCCCTCGGCCGGGTCGTCCACGTACTCCAGCACGCCGTGGCACAGCACCACGTCGTAGGCACCGCGCTCAGCCACGTCGAAGAGGCCGTGGGCGTCGCCCTGCACGCCCTTCACGCGGTCGGCGACGCCGGCCTCGGCGGCGCGGCGCTCCAAGGCGAACAGCGCGTTGGGGCTGGGGTCGACGACGGTGACCCGGTGGCCGAGGCGGGCCACGGGCACCGCGAAGTTGCCGCTGCCGCCTCCCGTGTCGAGGACGTCCAGCGACTCCCGGCCCGTGGCCTTGACCCGGCGGTCCAGGGCATCCTGGAGGACCTCCCAGACCACGGCGGTACGGAGTGAGGCGCGGGGGCGCATCGGGTCCGACACGTCAGTTGACTCCTCGGCGCGGCACCGCCTCTTGCGCGGCGGAGCGAACGGGGCGCCTTCCCCGGCCCCGGCGACGGGGAGGGAAGACTTCAGGCGTCCCCCACCCTATTGCCTCCGGCAGGGCGGCCGGCATGGCCGGCCCGTGGGTCAGCGCTCCGCCCGGCCCTCGTCAGCCCGCGTCCGGCATGTCCCTCCCCGCCCCCGGGCTCTTTGGCCGGTCCCGGTCCTGGCGCGGCTGCGGGAGGACCGGCTGGAGGACCAGCATGCGTTCGACGATGCGCAGGAACATCGCCACGTCGCGTATCAGGTCGTCGGCGTCCCGGTTGGTGGCCGCGCCCTGGATGCCCGCCTCGGCCCGGGCGCGGCGCCGGGCCCCGGAGGCGAACAGCGCGCTCCACTCGGTCAGTTCGGGCGCTATCTCGGGGAGCACTTCCCAAGCGCTCCTGATCTTGGCCCGGGCCCGGGACGAGGTCTCCGGCCGACCCCGGGCGGCGAGCACGGCCGCCGCGGTGCGCAGGGCGGCGAGGTGAGCCGTCGCGTAGCGCTCGTTCGCCGTTTCGAGGGCGGTGGCCTCGTCGAGGCCCGCGCGGGCCTGGGCGAGCAGGTCGAGGGCCGCGGGCGGGGCCGTGGCCCGGCGCAGCACGGGGTGTACGTCGCTCGCCGGGCCGGTCAGTGAGGGGGCAGGGCCGGTGGCGCGGCGCCGGCGGGCGGCTGCTGCGTGGTGGCTGGCCATGACGAACCTCCTGTCGTCTGCGTGACGGCACGTCCTGCACACGGAGGTGCCGTATGTGACCCATCGTGAGGTATGGCACTGACAATCCGTTCTGACCTGCTGTTTTGCCTCGATCGTAGGTTCGGAGTAGTTTTTGCACTGACCAGTCAGTTCAAATTCTGTTTCACGATCGAGGGAGACTCGTGGGGGAACGAGTGGGAGGGGTCCGGGTCGCCGCCGAGGGCCTGGGGATCAAGGGGCCACGCGGATGGGTGTTCCGCGGGGTGTCCTTCGACGCCGAACGCGGATCGCTCGTCGCGATCGAGGGTCCGTCCGGGACCGGCCGTACATGCCTGTTGCTCGCGCTGACGGGGCGGATGAAGCTCACGGAGGGCGTGGCGGCCGTGGGCGAGGCCCGGCTGCCCAAACAGATGTCGGCGGTGCGCCGCGTCAGCGGCCTGGCGCACGTGCCCGGCGTCACCGAGCTGGACCCGGCCCTGACCGTCGGCGAGCACCTGAAGGAACGGGCCCTGCTCCAGCGGCGGTTCGGTGTCTCACTGCGAGGGCTGCTGCGCCCCCGGAGCGAGCGGGCGGCCGAGGCCCGGCTGCGCATCGACGAGGCCCTGGCCGCCGCCGGACTCGACCTGGAGACGCTGCCCAAGGGGCGGCGTACCGCCGTACGCGATCTGGAGCGACTGGAGGCGCTGCGGCTGTCGGTCGCTCTCGCCCTGGTCGGGCGGCCCCTGCTGCTCGGGGTCGACGACACCGACCTCAAGCTCTCGGACGGCGAGCGGGAGGAGGTCTGGGCCCTGCTCAGGTCCCTCGCCGAGGCCGGCACCACCGTCGTGGCGGTGTGCGCCGAGGCCCCCGAAGGCGCCCTCAGGGTGTCCACACAGGAGGGCCGGGCCGACGAGTCCGACCCGGCCGCCGAGGACACCGAGAACGCCGAGAACGCCGAGCACACCGCGAACACCGATGCCGACCAGGGAGAGGAGAAGGCTGATGCGCTCACCGAAACTGGCCGCTCTTGAGCTCCGCCGCTTCGGCCGGGGGAAGCTGCCGCGTGCCGCGCTGGTCGCACTGCTGGTGCTGCCGCTGCTGTACGGCGCGCTGTACCTCTGGTCGTTCTGGGACCCGTACGGCCGTCTGGACCGTATCCCCGTGGCGCTCGTCAACGACGACAAGGGGGCGACCGCCGGCGGGAAGAAGATCACGGCGGGCGACGACATCACGAAGGGGCTGCGGGACAGCAAGACCTTCGACTGGCGGGAGGTGAGCGCCGCCGAGGCCCGCAGGGGCGTCGAGGACGGCACCTACTACCTGTCGCTCACCATGCCCGCCGACTTCAGCGAGCGGATCGCCTCCAGCTCCGGGAGCTCCCCGGAGACCGGCGCCCTCCAGGTGCGCACCAACGACGCGAACAACTACATCGTCGGGCAGATCTCCCGGACGGTGTTCGGCGAGGTGCGGCAGGCCGCGTCCACCAAGACCTCGCGGTCCTTCCTGGACAAGATCTTCGTGTCGTTCTCCGACATCCACGGCAAGACCGTGCAGGCGGCTGAGGGGGCCGACAAGCTCAACGGCGGCATCGGGAAGGCCGAGAAGGGCTCCAAGGACCTGGCCGACGGCCTGAAGGACGCCGAGGACGGCAGCGGCGAGCTGTCCACCGCCCTGAAGAAGCTCACCAAGGGCGCGGGCGCCGTGGCGGACGGCACCCGGGGAGTCGCGGACGGCACGCAGGAGCTCGCCGACCGGGTCAACGGCACGGCCGGGAAGGTGGGTCCCTTCCTCAAGGGCAACGAGAAGACCATCGGCGACACGGCCCAGCTGGTCGCCGACTCCTCCGGGGTGATCCGCAAGCACCTGGACACCCTGGTGAGGACGGCCCCGACCGCCGCCAAGGGCGCCCACGCGGCGTCCGGCACGCTGAACGACGTCTACGCCAGGCGCTGCGACGACCCCGTGCTGCCCGACCCCGCCTGCGCCGACCTGAAGAAGGCCAAGGAAGCGGCCGCCGATGTCACTCTCGTCGCGGACGACCTCAACACCCTGATCGCGGACCAGGACGGCGACCTGGACAAGCTCGACAAGAACCTCGCCACCCTGCAGAAGCAGTCCCAGGCCCTCGCCGACCGCGCGCCGCACCTCTCCGAGGACCTCGACGACGCCGTCACGAAGATCAACAAGCTGAACGACGGCGCGGCGAAGGTCGCGGCGGGTGCGAAGACGCTGCACACGGGGCTCGGCAAGGCCAAGACCGGCGCTGTCGACCTGGACGAGGGCATCGGCAAACTGAAGACCGGAGCGGACGACCTCAACGGCGGCATCTACAAGCTGGTCGGCGGCTCGGGCAAGCTGGCCGGCGGGCTGCACGACGGGGCGGAGAAGATCCCCGACTACGACAAGCAGGACCGTGACCGGCGCACCGAGGTCATGGCCGACCCCGTACGGCTGGCCTCCCAGGACCTGCACAACGCACCCAACTACGGCACCGGGTTCGCGCCGTACTTCATCCCGCTCTCCCTGTGGGTGGGCGCGATGGTGGCGTACATGCTGATCACACCGATGAATCGGCGTGCGCTCGCCGCGGGCGCCTCATCGTGGCGGATCGCGCTGGCGGGCTGGCTGCCGGTGGTGGCGATCGGGGTGCTCCAGACGGTGGCCCTGATGTCGGTGCTGCACTGGGCGGTCGGTCTGGAGATGGCGCGGGCGGCCGGGACGGTGGGCTTCCTGTTCCTGGTGACGGCCTGCTTCGCGGCGATCGTGCAGTGGCTGAACGCGCGCTTCGGGGCGGCGGGCCGGATCCTCGTCCTCGCCCTGCTGATGCTCCAGCTGACCTCGGCGGGCGGCACGTACCCCGTGCAGACCAGCCCCGGCTTCTTCAACGCGCTCCACCCCTTCCTGCCGATGAGCTACGTCGTCGATGCCCTCAGGCGGCTCATCACGGGCGGCGGTCTGGGACCGGTGTGGCAGGCGTGCGTGGTGCTGACGGCGTTCACCGCGGGTGCCCTGGCGCTGACCGCCGTGGCGGCCCGCCGCCGGCAGGTGTGGACGCTGGACCGGCTGCACCCGGAGCTGAGCCTGTGAGCCCTTCCGTCACTTCTCCCGGAAAGGTTCCTGTGACAATCAGGGCCATGGAAAGCAGCAGTGCCGCGTCGGGCGGCAGCACGCGCCGCGAGGCCACCCGGCAGAAGCTCTACGAGGCGGCCGTCACGCTCATCGCCGAGCAGGGGTTCTCCGCCACGACCGTGGACGAGATCGCCGAGCGCGCCGGGGTCGCGAAGGGCACGGTCTACTACAACTTCGCCAGCAAGTCCGTCCTCTTCGAGGAACTGCTGCGACACGGAGTGGGCCTCCTCACCGCCTCCCTGCGGGAAGCGGCGGAACGGACCGCCCGGGAGGGCGGCAGCAAGGTCGACGCCCTGGACGCGATGATCCGCGCGGGACTGGTCTTCATCGACCGCTACCCGGCCTTCACCCAGCTGTACGTGGCCGAGCTCTGGCGCACCAACCGCACCTGGCAGTCCACGCTGATGGTGGTCCGGCAGCAGGCCGTCGCGGTCGTGGAGGACGTACTGCGCGAGGGCGTGGCGGCCGGCGAGTTCAGCGACGAGATCGATGTCCCGCTCACGGCGTCCGCGCTGGTCGGCATGGTCCTGGTGGCCGCGCTCGACTGGAAGTCCTTCCAGGCGGAACGCTCCCTGGACGACGTCCACGCGGCCCTGTCCCGGCTGCTCCAGGGACGGGTCAGCGGCTGCCGCTGACCGAACCCGCGGCGCACATGTGAAAGCGCCGGTCCGGTGTGGCCGCGTCCCCCGCGGGCCACCTCGAACCGGCGCCTTCCCTGCTCCCCCGTTTTCTCCTGCTCCCCCGTACGTCCCCCCGCAGGACCCCCGTTCGGTCGTCCCCGGTACTCCCCCGTGCCTCGCTCCCGCCGACGTCGTCGGCGGAAGGAGCGGATCGCGGGCCCGGCCCCGTTCCGGCGCCCCGTGTCGCCGGTGCCGGAGCCGTGCCCCTCTCCGTGCCTCCACTCTCTCGTCCTCGCAGGTCGTCCCCCATCCGCGCGGGTACTCAACTCCCCGGCTAGGTACGGATACTCAGGGGTGCGCACCCGGCCCCAGAGCGCTCCGTCGCCCGCTGGTCACCAGCACCTCCGCGCGCGTACTCGGAGGCCGTGGGCGAGGGCTGCCGGTGGGGTCGTCGGCCGGGGGGGGATTGCCGGTGGGGGCCGTCAGGGGGGACTGTCAGTGGGGGCCGATAAAGTCCCTGGCATGGCACGGATTGCGGTGATCGGCGCCGGGATGGGCGCGCTGGCGGCGGCCGCCCGGCTGGCCGTCGCGGGCCACCGGGTGGTGGTGTACGAGCGGACGGACACGTACGGCGGAGCGCTGCGCCGCTTCGAGCGCGACGGGTTCGCCTTCGACACCGGCCCCGGCCTGCTGCCGCTGCCCGCCGTCCACCGCGACCTGTTCGTCAAGACCGGCAAGGAGCCGCTGGAGACGTGCGTCGACCTGGTCCAGGTCGACCCGTCGTCCCGGCACGTGTTCGCGGACGGCACCGAGGTGTCCCTGCCGAACGCCTCGCGCGCCGGCGTCGTCGCGGCCCTGGACGAGGCGCTCGGCTCCGGGGCCGGCGCGCGGTGGGGCGACTTCCTGGTCCGGGCCCGCGAGGCCTGGGACCGGACCCGCCGGCCGCTGCTGGAGGAGCCGCTGTGGCCGAACTGGCAGGTGCTGGCCGAGCGCGAACCGTACCCGGCGGTGCCCCACAAGCGGCTGCTGCGCACCCGCCGGGCGAGCACGCTCGCCGAGGTCGGCGCCTGGGAACTGCGGGATCCCCGGCTCGCCGCCCTCCTGGAGATTCACGCCGTCGAGCTGGGACTCGACCCGCGGACCACCCCGGCGAGCGCGGCCGTACTGCCCTACATGGAGCACGCCTTCGGCACCTGGTACGTGCGCGGCGGCCTGCGCGAGCTGGCCCGCGCGGTGTACGAGCGGTGCGTGGCCCGGCGGGTCGAGTTCCGATTCGGCGCCGAGGTGACCGGGGTGCTGGAGAAGGACGGCAGGGCTTCGGGCGTGGAACTCGCCGACGGGACGGTGGCGGAGGCGGACTTCGTGGTCGCCGGTGTCGCCCCCGGCGTGCTGGACCGGCTCACCGCGGGGACGGTGCTGCGGGGGGACGGCGAGGTACCGCCGCGGCCCGCGACGGCCAGCCGGCTCATGGTGCTGCTGGCCCTGCGCGGCGACCGCCCCGAGGGCGCGGCGCACCGCACGGTGGTGCACGCGGCGGACCGCGAGGCCGAGTTGGAGGCCCTGTTCGGCCCGGCGGCGCGGCCCCCGCGCCCCACGGTCACGGTCCTGCGGCCCGACGACCCGGCCCTGGTCCCGGGCCCGGGCCACGAGGCGGTCACCCTCACGACGGTGGTGCCCGCGCGGCCCGGCGAGCCCTCGGACGACCTCGCGGAGAACATGATCACGGTCGCCGAACGTGTCGTACCCGGACTGCGCGACCGCCTCCTCTGGCAGGAGGTCCGCACCCCGGCCGACATCGCGGACGCGACGGGCGCGGAGGGCGGGGCGGTACCGGTGCCGGCCCTGGCGGCGGGCGACGGACGGCTGTTGCATCCGTCCAACAGCACACGCGTACCGGGCCTGTTCAGGGTGGGCGGCTGGGCGCATCCCGGCGGTGGTCTGCCGCACGCGGGCATGTCGGGCGCGCTGGTCGCGGGGCTGATCGTGGAGGGGCCGGACTTCCGGGGTTCTCAGTAGCCGGCGGGGGAACCGCCGGCTTCAGAAACGGTACTGCTCGTCGAAGCCGTTCCCGTGCGCCTGCTGCCCGTTGCCCTGGTACGGGTACGGCTGCTCCGGCGGTAGTTCCTGGCCGTACTCGTCGGTGTTGCGCTGCTGCGGCACCCACACGCCGCCGGGCGTGTTCTCGCCGCCGTAGGTGCCGGCGTACTGCTCCTGCCCGTAGGCCTGCTGGCCGTAGTACTGCTGGTCGCCGTAGCCGGTGTCGTACGAACCCGAGCCGTAGGTCCCGGTGCCGATGTACGGGTCGGAGTAGGCGGCGTACTGCTGCTGGCCGCCCGCGTCGTAGCCCTGCTGCTGGCCGTAGCCCGAGTAGTCGTAGGCGTAGGACTGGTCGGTGCCCTGGGCCGTGGCGGCGTACTGGTCGTGGGACGGGCCCGACTGGTATCCGGTGTCGCCGTAGACGCCGTAGGAGCCGGTGTCCTCGGGCATGGGCTGCGGCTCGTAGACGGCGGTGGTCTCGGCGTCCGCCGGCCGGCCCGGGCGCGCGGGGGTGAAGACGTCGTCGCGGTCGTAGTCGTCAACCTGGCCGTAGGCGGCGGTGTCGCGGCGGTAGGCGGCGCCCTCGTCGCCGTAGCCGCTGTCGGCCGGCTCCAGGCCGGAGATCTCGAGGGTCGGCTCCTGGCGGCCGCGCTCACCGCGGCGGCCCTTGCCGCCGCCCAGCGCCGGCGCGTTCACCGCCCAGCCGGCCGAGAAGCCGCTGCGGAACGACAGGGTGACGTAGGTCTGCCCGACCGCGAAGGCGGCCGCGCCCACTCCGATCACGGGGACCGACGGGATCAGGACACCGACGACGACGCCGAGGAAGCCCGCGAAGGCCAGCAGCCGCCAGCGCAGCCGCGCCTTGTACTGCAGCAGCACCTCGCCCAGCAGCCACAGCGCGACGATGCCGAACGCGATGTAGAGGACCGTCCAGCCCATGTACGCCCCTCTCCCAGTGGCCGCTACGCAGTGTGTCGTATACCGGTGCGAACGGTCTAGGCCTGCGGTGAGTGGTGCAGGCCCAGGTTCTCGTAGATTTCAAGCGTCGCCGTGGAGTTGTTGAGCGTGATGAAGTGCAGACCCGGCACTCCCTCGGCGAGCAGCCGCGCACAGAACTCCGTGGCGTATTCGATACCAATGGAGCGTACAGCGGCCGGATCGTCTTTTGCTGTGAGGATCCGCTCTTTAAGGGCGTCCGGGAACGCGGCGTTGGTGAGGGACCCGATCCGCTCCAGCGTCTTCACGCTGGCGATCGGCATGACCTCGGGGATGATCGGGGTGTCGCAGCCGGCGGCCGAGACGCGGTCGCGCAGGCGGAGGTAGTCCTCCGGGTGGAAGAACATCTGGGTGATGGCGTAGTCCGCGCCCGCCCGGCACTTGTCGACGAAGTGGCGGACGTCGGTGTCCCAGTCGGCGGAACGGGGGTGCATCGCCGGGAAGGCGGCCACGCCCACGCAGAAGTCGCCGGACGCCTTGATCAGCTCGACGAGCTCGGCGGCGTAGGCGAGACCCCGGGGGTGCGGCACCCACTCGCCCATCGGGTCGCCGGGCGGGTCACCGCGCAGGGCGAGCATGTTGCGGATCCCGGCGTCGGCGTACTGGCCGATGATGTTGCGCAGGTCGGCCACCGAGTGGTCGACCGCCGTGAGGTGCGCGATGGGGGTGAGGGTGGTGTCCGAGGCGATCGCCTCGGTCGCCTTGACCGTGCCCGCGCGGGTGGAGCCGCCCGCGCCGTAGGTCACGGAGACGAAGTCGGGCGCCACCGCCTCGACCCTGCGCAGCGCGTTCCACAGGTTCCGCTCACCCTTCGGGGTCTTCGGTGCGTAGAACTCGAACGAGTACGTCGCCTTGCCGGTCGCGAGCATGTCGCGGACGGTGCGTGCGTGGTCCGACCTGATGGATGCGGTGCCGAGGGCCATACCGGCAGGTTAGCCAGGGGCGGTCGGTCCCCCAACCGGGCCCCGGACATTTGCCCGAATTGTCGCTGTCTTGTCCACTCCTTGGACACATCCTTGGACAAACAGGCGCACTGCTACCCCTCCCGCAGCCGCTTCGCGAACTCCGCCGCCGCCGCACCCGGGTCGTCGGCCTCGGTGATCGCCCGTACGACGACGACGCGCCGGGCTCCCGCTTCCAGGACCTGGTCGAGGTTGGCGAGGTCGATGCCGCCGATGGCGAACCAGGGGCGGTCGGTGCCGAGGGCGGCGGTGTACCGGACGAGGTCCAGGCCGGGGGCGTGGCGGCCGGGCTTGGTGGGGGTGGGCCAGCACGGGCCCGTGCAGAAGTAGTCCACGCCGTCCTGTGCGGCTGCCGCGGCGGCCTCGGACTCGGCGTGGGTGGAGCGGCCGATCAGGACGTCGTCACCGAGGATCGCGCGGGCCGCCCGGACGGGGAGGTCGCCCTGGCCGAGGTGCAGGACGTCGGAGCCGGCGGCGTGGGCGACGTCCGCGCGGTCGTTGACCGCGAGCAGCTTGCCGTGCCGGGCACAGGCGTCGGCGAGGACCGCCAGGTGCTCCAGCTCCTCGGCCGCCTCCATGCCCTTGTCCCGCAGCTGCACGATGTCCACACCGCCCGCCAGCACGGCGTCCAGGAACTCCCCGAGATCACCCTGCCGCCTGCGGGCGTCGGTGCAGAGGTAGACCCGGGCGTCGGCGAGCCGGGCGCGGGCGGTGGTCGTGGGTGCGGCGGTTGCGGCGGAGCCGGGCATGTGTCCCCCTGGTTCGTCGGTGGCGTACGGGCGCGGGGTGCGACCCGGGCCGTTGTCGTTGCCGGGCACGGAGCGCGCTGTGCCGCTTGGAGTGCGGGGTGCGCTCGCGGCAGGCGGCAAGCTTCCCGCCGGTGCTGGGCGGGCGGCAAGGCGCAAGCTTCTCGCCGGTGGTGGAGATGCGGCAAGGCGCACGCTTCGCGCCGGTGGCGGGCGTGCGGCAAAGCGCACCCTCCCGCAGGTGGCGAGGACGCGACAAAGCGCACCCTCCCGGCCGGTGGTGGCGAGGTGCGGCAAGGCGCACGCTTCCCGCCGGTGGTGGAGATGCGGCAAGGCGCACGCTCCCGCAGGTGGTGGGGATGCGGCAAGGCGCACGCTCCCGCAGGTGGCGAGGTGCGGCCGGCCGCAGGCCGTGGCCGCCGGTCGGGCCCACCGCAAGCCCCCTGCGGGCTCCAGGCCTCTCACCGGCCCGGGCCGGGCGGCTGCCGCGTGCCCAGCCGGGAGGGGCGGCCCGCCGGGGTCGCCCCGAAAAGGCGCGCGACTGCCCCGGGCCGTGGCCCATACGGGCCCCGGCCACGCCGGGCGGTTGTTCGGGCCCGGCCCCGCGCGCACGGCAGGGCCGGACGGTTGTTCCGGTCGGGGTCGGTCAGACCGCGAGCGCCTGCGCGCGGCGCTTCACCTCCGTGCCGCGGTTCTCGTTCAGCGCCTGCGCCGGTGTGCCGGGCAGGCTGGGGTCGGGGGTGAAGAGCCACTCCAGCATCTCTTCGACCGTGAAGCCGTCGTCCCGCAGGAGCGTCAGGGTGCCGGACAGGCCCTTGACGACCTTGTCCCCGTCGATGAAGGCGGCGGGAACGTGCAGCGCGCGGTTCTCACCGCGGCGTACGGCGATGAGCTGGCCCTCCTTGACCAGCTGCCGTACACGCGTCACCTCGACGCCGAACTGTTCGGCGATGTCGGGGAGGGTGAGCCAGGCAGGGACGAGAGCATCGATCTTTGCGTCAATCTCGGTCACGGAAACAAGCCTGCCATCCACCACTGACAGGAGGAAGTCGGACCGGTCCGGCCGGGCGGCCCACGGCGCCCGGCAGGCCTCCCCGGCGCTATGCCGTCGCCGCTTTGAGCGGCCTCGCGGGGTCCGCCAGCAGCGTCGGATTCATCGGCGTGCCCGACTCGATCAGGCGGCGCCCCTGGGCCAGGTCCCGGGGCCGGCCCACCGCCAGGAGCGCGACCAGCCGGTCACCGCGCAGCCAGCAGACCGTCCAGGCCGGTCCGGCCGGGTCGCCCCGCCACAGGGTCGTGTCGGCGGCCGCGTGGTGCCCGGCGTACTGCACGAACCGCCCGAACTGCTCGGACCAGAAGTAGGGCACCGGGTCGTACACCGCAGGCGGCTCCCCCGAGGCCCGGCCGACGATGTTCAGGGCCACGGTGCGCGGCCCCTGCAGGGCGTTGTCCCAGTGGTGCACCAGCAGGCGCTCGCTGTACCGCCCCGAGGGGAAGGAGGCGCAGTCGCCGACCGCGTACACGTCCGGCACGGTCGTGCGCAGCTGCTCGTCCGCCACGATCTCGGCGTGCGCGCCCAGCTCGATCCCGGAGCCGGACAGCCAGGCCGTGGCCGGACGGGCGCCGATGCCGACCACGACGGCGCCCGCGGGCAGCCGCGTGCCGTCGTCGAGGAGCACGGCGCCGGGCTCGACGCGCTCCACGCGCGCGTGCGTCCTCAGGACGGCACCCGCGTCGGCGTACCAGGCGGCCATGGGAGCGGCGACCTCGGCGGGCAGCGCCCCGGCGAGCGGCCGCTCGGCGGCCTCCACGACGGTCACGGCGCAGCCGGCCTCGCGCGCGGCCGTGGCGAACTCCGCGCCGATCCAGCCCGCGCCGACGACGACGATGTCGTGCTGGCGGGCCAGCACCGGCCGCAGCCGCTCGGCGTCGTCCAGGGTGCGCAGCAGATGCACGCCCGGCACGCCCTCCGCCCCGGGCAGCCGGATCGGTTCGGCGCCGGTCGCGACGACCAGGATGTCGTACGGCACGGGCCCGGCCTCGGTGTCCAGCTCCCGGTCGCCCGGGCGCAGGCCGGTCACCTCGCAGCCGAGCCGCAGCTCGATGCCGAGGGCCTCGAAGTCGACGTCGAACGCGGAGCCCTCGGACTTGCCGAGCAGGACGGCCTTGGACAACGGCGGGCGGTCGTACGGCTGGTGGGGCTCGGCGCCGACCAGCAGGACGCTGCCGGTGAAGCCCTGCTCCCGCAGGGCGACCGCGGTCTGCACACCGGCCATGCCCGCGCCCGCCACGACCACCCGCCACGGCTGCGCGGACCCTGCTTCCTGCGTCTGCTCGCTCACCTGATCACCATAGACAACTGACGTTCTGTCAGTCAGTGCTCAAGCGCAGTGACCTGCTCCACAACGCTCGTCCCGCTGCCCTGCTGGGACTCCCACTCCCAGGTCTCCTCCAGCCGCACCCGCCCGTCGGGCAGGTCCACGACCGTCGAGACACAGTGCCCGGAGGACGTGGTCCCGTCCTCCTTGAGCTGTACGTAGCGGAAGTCCAGCCTGTCTCCCTCCCTGGTACCCACGAGACGGCCGCGTACGACGTCGCCGCCCGCGTACTCGGCCCAGATCTCACCCTCCCGTTCGTGGTACGTGAACCGGGTGCGGGTCCCCACCTGACCGGGGGCCTGGTCGGCCACCGGGGCGAGGACGAGTCCGTCGAGGGATCGGGCCATGGGCGGAGGCTCCCTTACTGCGGCATACGGCATCGGGCTAGGGTTGGTGGCCAACGTAAGGCACTCGCGGGAGCCCGGACGCACCGGGCTGAGAGGGAGGCTGGCGGCCTCCGACCGTACGAACCTGATCCGGGTCATGCCGGCGAAGGGAGGGGGTGGACGCCCATGTCGCGTACGCGAACGTCAGACGTCCTCGTCATCGGGGGCGGGATCATCGGGCTGGTCACGGCCTGGCGGGCCGCGGGGCGGGGCCTCACCACGGCCGTGGTGGACCCCGAGCCGGGCGGCGGGGCCGCCCAGGTCGCCGCCGGGATGCTGGCCGCCGTCACGGAACTGCACTACGGCGAGCAGACCCTGCTCGGCCTGAACCTCGCCTCCGCCCGGCGCTACCCGGACTTCGCGGCCGAGCTCACCGAGCTGACCGGCCACGACCTCGGCTACCGCCGGTGCGGCACGCTCGCCGTCGCCCTGGACGCCGACGACCGGGCGCACCTGCGCGAACTGCACGCCCTGCAACAGCAGTCGGGACTGGACTCGCAGTGGCTGTCGGGGCGGGAGTGCCGTCGCCTGGAGCCGATGCTCGCGCCGGGCGTGCGCGGCGGGCTGCGGGTCGACGGCGACCACCAGATCGACCCGCGACGACTGGCCGGGGCGCTGGTCACCGCGTGCGAACGGTCGGGGGTGGTCTTCCACCGGGCCCTGGCCGAGCGGCTCACCGTCGCGGGGGACCGGGCCACGGGCGTCGTCACGACCGACGGCACCGAGCTGGGAGCCGGTCAGGTCGTGCTGGCCGGGGGCAGCCTGAGCGGCCGGCTGGCGGGCGTCCCGGAGGACGTGCTGCCGCCGGTGCGGCCGGTGAAGGGGCAGGTCGTACGGCTGACCATGCCCGAGCGGCACGGGCCGTTCCTGAGCCGGACGGTGCGCGCGGTCGTCCGCGGCAGCCACGTCTACCTGGTGCCGCGCGCGAGCGGCGAGCTGGTCGTCGGGGCCACCAGTGAGGAAACCGGCTGGGACACCACCGTGACCGCGGGCGGCGTGTACGAGCTGCTGCGGGACGCGCACGAGCTGGTCCCCGGCATCACCGAGCTGCCGCTCACCGAGACCCGGGCCGGGCTGCGGCCCGGCTCCCCCGACAACGCGCCGCTGCTCGGCCCCACCGGTCTCGAGGGACTGCTGCTGGCCACCGGGCACTACCGCAACGGCGTCCTGCTCACGCCGGTCACCGGCGACGCCCTGGCGCACGCCCTGACGACGGGTGAACTGCCCGAGGAGGCCCGCCCCTTCACCCCGAAGCGCTTCAGCACCGTCACCGCACTCACGGAGCAGCCCGCATGAACATCTCCGTCAACGGAGAGCCCCGGGACGTCCGGCCCGGCACGGCTCTCGCCACCGTCGTGAGCTCGCTCACCACGTCACCCTCCGGTGTGGCCGCCGCCCTCAACGAGACCGTCGTCCCGCGCGCGCAGTGGCCGTCCACTCCCCTGGCCGAGGGAGACCGCGTGGAAGTCCTCACCGCCGTCCAAGGAGGCTGACCATGGCCGACGATCCGTTTGTCCTCGGTGGTACGTCCTTCACGTCCCGCCTGATCATGGGTACGGGCGGCGCGCCCAGCCTCGACGTGCTGGAGCGGTCGCTGGTCGCCTCCGGGACGGAGCTGACGACCGTCGCGATGCGCCGGGTGAACCCTTCCGTGCACGGCTCGGTGCTGTCCGTCCTGGAGCGGCTCGGCATCCAGGTACTGCCCAACACCGCGGGCTGCTTCACGGCCGGTGAGGCCGTCCTCACGGCCCGTCTCGCGCGCGAGGCCCTCGGCACGGACCTGATCAAGCTGGAGGTCATCGCCGACGAGCGGACGCTGCTGCCGGATCCGATCGAGCTGCTGGACGCGGCCGAGACGCTGGTCGACGACGGGTTCACGGTGCTGCCGTACACCAACGACGATCCGGTGCTGGCGCGGAAGCTGGAGGACGTCGGGTGTGCGGCGATCATGCCGCTGGGGTCGCCGATCGGGTCCGGGCTGGGGATTCGCAATCCGCACAACTTCCAGCTGATCGTGGAGGGGGCGGGGGTGCCGGTGGTTCTGGACGCGGGGGCCGGTACGGCCTCGGATGCGGCGTTGGCGATGGAGTTGGGGTGTGCGGGTGTGATGCTCGCCTCAGCTGTGACGCGGGCGCAGGAGCCGGTGCTGATGGCTGACGCCATGCGGCATGCGGTGGAGGCGGGGCGGTTGGCGTATCGGGCGGGGCGGATTCCGCGGCGGCACTTCGCGGAGGCGTCTTCGCCCTCTCAGGGCATGGCTGCGCTTGATCCGGAGCGGCCTGCTTTTCAGTAACTGTGCGATGTCGCTGGGGCCGGGTGGGTCCGCAACCCGGCGGAGCGAGGTGCCGCTGCGCCCACCCTCCCCCAAGCTCTCGGCTTCGCTCGAGCAGGGGGGACCCCCATCGCCCCAGCGGCACGACTGCCCGCAGCTGGGTCGGCACGACTGCCCGCAGGCTGAGTCACAGGTCCGCTTCAGTCGTGACCCGAAAGTGGGCGCGGCGAGTGGGTGTCAGTTGTGGCTCGTACACTCGCCTGCGTGGACACGACCCTTCAGGACCCCTTGGTCGGGCAGGTGCTCGACGGCCGGTATCGCATCGACGCGCGGATCGCGGTCGGCGGGATGGCCACGGTCTACCGGGCCGTGGACACCCGGCTCGACCGGGTCCTCGCGCTCAAGGTGATGCACCCCTCGCTGGCGGTCGACGCCTCGTTCGTCGAGCGGTTCATCCGCGAGGCGAAGTCCGTGGCCCGGCTGGCCCACCCGAACGTGGTGCAGGTCTTCGACCAGGGCAACGACGGCTCGTACGTCTACCTCGCGATGGAGTACGTCGCGGGCTGCACCCTGCGGGACGTGCTGCGCGAGCGCGGGGCCCTGCAGCCGCGTGCGGCCCTGGACATCCTGGAGCCGGTGCTGGCCGCGCTGGGCGCCGCGCACCGCGCCGGGTTCGTGCACCGCGACATGAAGCCCGAGAACGTGCTGATAGGGGACGACGGCCGGGTCAAGGTCGCCGACTTCGGCCTGGTGCGGGCCGTCGACACCGTGACGAACACCACCGGCACCGTCCTCGGCACGGTCTCGTACCTCGCGCCGGAGCAGATAGAGAACGGCACCGCGGACCCCCGCGTCGACGTGTACGCGTGCGGCGTGATGCTGTACGAGATGCTGACCGGCGACAAGCCGCACGACGGGGACTCGCCCGCCGTGATCCTCTACAAGCACCTGCACGAGGATGTCCCGCCGCCCTCGGCCGCCGTGCCCGGTCTGGCGTACGAGCTGGACGAGATGGTGGCCTCGGCGACCGCCCGCGCCCCGGAGATCCGGCCGCACGACGCGGTGGCGCTGCTGGCGCAGGTCCGTGACGGGCGCGGCCGGCTGACCGCGGAGCAGCTGGACGTCGTGCCGCCGCAGGCGCTCACGGCGGACCACGACAACGCCGACGACCGTACGAGCGTGATCCCGCGCGCGCTCACCACGCTGCGTCCGCTGCCCGTCAACGAGGACGAGGAGGGCTCGCAGGCCGCGACCGACCGCACCAGCCGTTTCGAGTCCCCGCCGCCCCCGCCGCCCCGGCGGCGCTCCGGGCCCCGGCGCGGCCCGATGGCGATCGTCGTCGCCGTCCTGCTCGTGCTGGGCGTCGGTGCCGGTGTCTGGTACATCAACTCGGGCCAGTTCACCGAGGTGCCCCCGCTGCTGGCGAAGACGCAGGCCCAGGCCGAGGACCGGCTGCGGGACGCCGGGCTTGACCTCGGCAAGGTGGAGCACGCCTACAGCGACACCGTCGACCGCGGCACCGTCATCAGCAGCGACCCGAAGGCCGGGACCCGCATCCGGGGCAACGACTCGGTGTCCCTCACCATCTCCGACGGCCCCCGGAACGTGCGGGTGCCCGCCCTGGCGGGCCAGAAGCTGGACGAGGCGCGGTCCCTGCTGAAGGACGACGGTCTCGAGCCGGGCATGGTCACCCGGGAGTTCAGTGAGGACGTGCCGAAGGGCTCGGTGATCTCCGCGCGGCCGGCCGACGGCACGAAGGTGCGCGCGGGCACGGCCGTAGCGCTCGTCGTCAGCAAGGGCAGCCCGATCGACATCCCCGATGTCACCGGTGCGGACCTGGCCGACGCGCGTTCCGAGCTGGAGGAGGCCGGCCTGAAGGTGAAGGTCGCCGCGGAGCGGGTCAATTCCTCCGAGTTCGACAAGGGGCAGATCGCCCAGCAGAGCCCGAACCCCGGCGGCCGGGCGGCCGAGGGCGACACCGTGACGCTGACGGTGTCCAAGGGCCCCGAGATGATCGAGGTCCCGGACGTGGTCGGGGACAGCGTCGAGGACGCCACGCGGACGCTGGAGGGCGCCGGGTTCCAGGTCGAGGAGGACCGCGGTCTGCTCGGCCTGTTCGGCGACGAGGTCAAGAGCCAGTCCGTCGAGGGCGGCCAGACCGCTCCCAAGGGCTCGACGATCACCATCGAGATCAGGTGACGGCGGCGGGCAGGGAGCCCGTGGCCGGGACAGGGCCGGACGCATGACACCCTGAACGGGTGAACAATCAGCTGTCCGGCCCCTCCCGCAACCCGGTGGGCGGCCACGTTCCCGTGGCCGGTGGGCTCCACTCCGTCGGCCTGTCCTACGCCCGTGACCTGAAGGCCGAGACGGTCCAGGTCTTCGTCGCCAACCCACGCGGCTGGGCCACCCCGGCCGGGAACCCCAAGCAGGACGAGGCGTTCCGGGCGGCGTGCGAGGCCGAGTCGATCCCGGCGTACGTGCACGCGCCCTACCTGATCAACTTCGGCTCGCACACCGAGGCGACCGTGGAGCGGTCGGTGGAGTCGCTGCGGCACTCGCTGCGGCGGGGCCGGGAGATCGGGGCGCTGGGCGTGGTCGTGCACACCGGCAGCGCGACCGGTGGCCGGGAGCGGTCCGTGGCGCTGAAGCAGGTGCGGGAGCACCTGCTGCCGCTGCTCGACGAGCTGACCCACGACGACGACCCTTTCCTGCTGCTGGAGTCGACCGCCGGCCAGGGCGCCTCCCTGTGCTCACGGACGTGGGACTTCGGCCCGTACTTCGAGGCGCTGGACTCCCACCCGATGCTCGGCGTGTGCCTGGACACCTGCCACGTCTTCGCCGCCGGGCACGACCTGACCGGCCCCGCCGGTATGCACCAGACGCTGGATCTGCTGGTGGACACGGTCGGCGAGGGCCGGCTGAAGCTGATCCACGCCAACGATTCCAAGGACGTGGTGGGCGCGCACAAGGACCGGCACGAGAACATCGGCGTGGGCCACATCGGCGAGGACCCGTTCCGGGCGCTGATGACGCATCCGGCGACCGAGGGCGTGCCGCTGGTCATCGAGACGCCGGGCGGCAAGGAGGGGCACGCGGCGGACGTGGAGCGGCTGAAGAAGCTGCGCGACTGCTGACGGCCTCAGAGGCCGGGGCCGTCCCCGGCCTCCTCCTGGTACGAGTAGCGCTGCTCCTGCCACGGGTCGCCGATGTTGTGGTAGCCGCGTTCCTCCCAGAAACCGCGCCGGTCGGCGGTCATGTACTCCACGCCGCGCACCCACTTGGGGCCTTTCCAGGCGTAGAGGTGGGGCACGATCAGGCGCAGCGGGAAGCCGTGCTCGGCGGTGAGCAGCTCGCCGTCCTTGTGGGTGGCGAACAGGACCTGTTCGGAGGCGAAGTCGGACAGCCGGAGGTTGGAGCTGAATCCGTACTCGGCCCACACCATCACATGGGTGACGTCGTCCGCGGGCGGGGCGAGGTCGAGGATCGTGCGGGCCGGGATGCCGCCCCATTCGACGCCCAGCATGCTGAACTTCGTGACGCAGTGCAGATCGGCCACGACGGTGGTGTACGGCAGGGCCGTGAACTCCTCGTGGGTCCAGCAGTGCTTGCCGCCGCCGGCGGTGGCGCCGAAGACCCGGAACTCCCAGCGCTCGGGCCGGAACTTGGGGACGGGTCCGTAGTGCGTGACCGGCCAGCCGCGTTGCAGTCGCTGTCCCGGCGGCAGCCCGGGCTGCGTCGCTCCTGCTGAATCGTGCCCTTCTCCCGATTCGCGTCCCACCGGCTGACCCATGACTCCATCCTGACAGACCCCGGGTGATGCCCCGGACAGGGGCGACCCCAAATCGGGACAACTAGAACTAAGCATGCCCTTACTTACTAAGTGAAGACTTACTGGACGATCTTCTCCGCCGGTGGAATCATGCGGCGCAACCTGCCAGTTCCCCCGCGTGGAAGGAGCCTCTGCGATGCAGGGCGACCCCGAGGTCCTCGAATTCCTGAACGAGCAGTTGACCGGCGAGCTGACGGCGATCAACCAGTACTGGCTGCACTACCGGATCCAGGACAACAAAGGCTGGACCAAGCTCGCCAAGTACACGCGTGAAGAGTCCATCGACGAGATGAAGCACGCGGACAAGATCACCGAGCGCATCCTCATGCTGGACGGCCTGCCCAACTACCAGCGGCTCTTCCACGTACGGGTCGGCCAGACGGTCACCGAGATGTTCCAGGCCGACCGGCAGATCGAGGTCGAGGCGATCGACCGCCTCAAGCGCGGTATCGAGGTGATGCGCACCAAGGGGGACATCACGTCCGCGAACCTCTTCGAGTCGATCCTCGAGGACGAGGAGCACCACATCGACTACCTGGACACACAGCTGGAGCTGATCGAGAAGCTGGGTGAGGCGCTGTACATCGCGCAGCAGATCGAGCAGCCGAGCTAGGCGGCTCTAGGCGGCGTCTTCCAGGTCCGCGAGCACCGGCTCGCCCCGGTCGGCCAGCTCACGGCGCGGGCACGAGCCCCTGCCGAGGAGTGCCTGGATCCGGCGTACGCACGACCCGCAGTCGGTGCCCGCCTTGCAGGCGGAGGCTATCTGACGAGGGGTGCAGGCGCCGCTGTCCGCGTGCTGCTTGACCTGCTGCTCGGTGATCCCGAAGCAACTGCAGATGTACACGCGGTTCACCTCCCGACGGGTTCGTTCCTTGGCGCCGTCCCCGTTGATCGGTGAGGCTAACCTAACCTTACCCGCCGGGTGGGAAGCGGAAAAGCCGAGAGGGGCGCGGATCGTATGTGATCCGCGCCCCAGTCGATGCCCCGGTGTCGGGCGGGCCTTACTGGTCCCGGTACATCTCGGCCACGAGGAACGCCAGGTCCAGCGACTGGCTGCGGTTGAGCCGCGGGTCGCAGGCCGTCTCGTAGCGCTGGTGCAGGTCGTCGACGAAGATCTCGTCGCCGCCGCCCACGCACTCGGTGACGTCGTCACCGGTCAGCTCCACGTGGATACCGCCCGGGTGCGTGCCCAGCACCTTGTGGACCTCGAAGAAGCCCTTGACCTCGTCGAGCACGTCGTCGAAGCGGCGGGTCTTGTGCCCGGAGGCCGCCTCGTAGGTGTTGCCGTGCATCGGGTCGGTGATCCAGGCGACGGTGGCACCGGAGGCGGTGACCTTCTCGACCAGCTCCGGGAGCTTGTCGCGGATCTTGTCGGCACCCATCCGGACGATGAAGGTCAGCCGGCCCGGCTCGCGCTCCGGGTCGAGGCGGTCGATGTACTGCAGCGCCTCCTCGGCCGTCGTGGTCGGGCCGAGCTTGATGCCGATCGGGTTGCGGATCTTCGAGGCGAACTCGATGTGCGCGTGGTCCAGCTGCCGGGTGCGCTCACCGATCCACACCATGTGCCCGGAGACGTCGTACAGCTGCCCGGTGCGCGAGTCGACCCTGGTCAGGGCGGACTCGTAGTCGAGCAGCAGCGCCTCGTGCGAGGCGTAGAACTCGACCGTCTTGAACTCCTCCGGGTCCGCCCCGCAGGCGTGCATGAAGTTCAGCGCGTTGTCGATCTCGCGCGCCAGCTGCTCGTAGCGCTGCCCCGACGGGGAGGACTTCACGAAGTCCTGGTTCCAGGCGTGCACCTGGCGCAGGTCGGCGTAGCCGCCGGTGGTGAAGGCGCGCACCAGGTTCAGCGTGGAGGCGGAGGCGTGGTACATCCGCTTCAGCCGCTCGGGGTCCGGGACGCGGGCCTCTTCGGTGAAGTCGAAGCCGTTGACGGAGTCGCCCCGGTACGTCGGCAGCGTGACGCCGTCGCGGGTCTCGGTCGGCTTGGAGCGCGGCTTGGAGTACTGGCCGGCGATGCGGCCGACCTTCACGACCGGCACGGACGCGGCGTACGTCAGCACGGCGCCCATCTGGAGCAGCGTCTTGAGCTTGTTGCGGATGTGGTCGGCGGACACCGCGTCGAAGGCCTCGGCACAGTCGCCGCCCTGGAGGAGGAACGCCTCTCCCTTGGCGACGGCCGCCAGCCGGGCGCGCAGCTGGTCGCACTCGCCCGCGAAGACGAGCGGCGGATACGACTCGAGGTCCGCAACGACTGCGCGCAGAGCCTCGGTGTCGGGGTACTCGGGCTGCTGCGCCGCGGGCAGGTTTCGCCAGGTGTTGCCAGCACTCGAGCTGGTCTTAGCGTTCACGGTCACGGCCTCAACATTACGGGGTCGCATCGGGCCTCCCGACCGATGCCCAGCAATTGAGACACCGCGTACGCCCTGCGGACGTGGGGTAGGGTGCGTCGTATGTTCGCGCATTCGATCCAGAACTGGTGGTGGACCGCTCATCCGGCGGCCCACTGACTGCGCGTACGACAGACTTCGCGAAGGCCGCCCGAGGGGCGGCCTTCGGTGTTTCCCGGGTCGTTCCTCTCCCACTGCATCACACCGGATCCCCGGATCCTCGGAGAAGGAGCACGGACCCATGAACCTGCTCGGCTTGCTGGACGATCCCCGTCCGTTCGCCCTGCTGCGCCGCCGCACCCCGGGCCACGACCACGAGCTGGTCGAGGTCCTGATCGGCCCGGCCGCGACGTACGACCGGCTCGCCGACCTCCCCGACGAGAGCCTCGCGCTCGTCCCCTTCCGGCAGATCCGTGAGCGTGGCTTCGACGTCCGCGACGACGGCACGCCCCTGGTGGCCCTCACCCCCGAGGAGTCGTACGGCGTCCCGCTGGCCGACGCCCTGGCACAGCTCCCGGCGCACGAGGTGCGGGTCGAGGACGGCGGCTTCGACGTCGCGGACGAGGAGTACGCGCGGACCGTAGGGCGCGTGCTGCGGGAGGAGATCGGCCGGGGCGAGGGCGCGAACTTCGTGATCCGCCGGACGTACGAGGGCGGGATCCGCGGGTTCGGCCGGGCCGACGCGCTGGCGCTGTTCCGGCGGCTGCTGGAGGGCGAGCGAGGCGCGTACTGGACGTTCGTCGTGCACACCGGCGACCGCACCCTGGTCGGGGCCAGCCCCGAGGTGCATGTGCGGATGTCCGGCGGCACGGTCGTCATGAACCCGATCAGCGGCACCTACCGCTACCCCGCCGAGGGGCCCACCCCCGAGCACCTGCTCGGCTTCCTCGCCGACGGCAAGGAGATCGAGGAGCTGTCGATGGTCGTCGACGAGGAGCTCAAGATGATGTGCACCGTCGGTGACATGGGCGGGGTCGTGGTCGGGCCCCGGCTGAAGGAGATGGCCCACCTCGCGCACACCGAGTACGAGCTGCGCGGGAAGTCCTCGCTGGACGTGCGCGACGTGCTGCGGGAGACGATGTTCGCGGCGACCGTCACCGGCTCTCCGGTGCAGAACGCCTGCCGGGTCATCGAGCGGCACGAGGCCGGGGGGCGGGGGTACTACGCGGGCGCGCTGGCCCTGATCGGCCGGGACTCCGGTGGGGCCCAGACCCTCGACTCCCCCATCCTCATCCGCACCGCCGACATCTCCTCCGACGGGCACCTGCGGGTTCCGGTCGGCGCGACCCTCGTGCGCGGGTCCGACCCGGAGAGTGAGGTCGCGGAGACGCACGCGAAGGCGGCGGGCGTGCTGGCGGCCCTGGGCGTACGGCCGGGAAGGCCGCGTGCGGAGTCCGGCCGGCCCCGGCTGGCCGACGACCCGCGTGTGCGTGCCGCCCTCGACGGGCGCCGGGCGTCCCTGGCGCCGTTCTGGCTGCGGATGCAGGAGCGGTCGCAGGAGCTGAGCGGGCACGCCCTGGTGGTCGACGGCGAGGACACCTTCACGGCGATGCTCGCGCACCTGCTGCGTTCGAGCGGGCTGGAGGTGACCGTCCGGCGGTACGACGAGGCAGGGCTGCGGGAGGCGGTGCTCGCGCACGAGGGACCCGTCGTGCTCGGGCCCGGCCCCGGGGACCCCGCCGATCTCGCCGACCCCAAGATGCGGATCCTGCGGAACCTCACCGCCGAGATCATCCGCGGCCAGCCGCACGGAGTGCTCGGCGTCTGCCTCGGGCACGAGCTGATCGCGGCCGAGCTGGGGCTGGACATCGTCCGGAAGGACGTGCCGTACCAGGGCGCGCAGACCACGATCGACCTCTTCGGGCGGCAGGAGACCGTCGGCTTCTACAACAGCTTCGTGGCGCGCTGCGACGAAGAGGCCCACCAGGAGCTGGCCGCGCACGGCGTCGAGATCAGCCGGGCCGCGAACGGGGACGTGCACGCGATGCGCGGGCCCGGGTTCGCCGGGGTGCAGTTCCATCCGGAGTCGATCCTGACGCTGAACGGCGCCGCGGTCGTACGGGAGCTGGTGGGGCGGTTGCGCAACACGACCGTGTAGCCGACCGGTAGCCGTCCGGGGGTCGCCGCCCCCGGACGTCCGCACCCGGGACATCCGCTCCCGGTCAGCCGAAGAACACCCCGACCTCCTCGTACAGCGCCGGGTCCACCGTCTTCAGGCGGGCCGTCGCGTCGGCGATCGGGACCCGGACGATGTCCGTGCCACGCAGGGCGACCATCGTGCCGAAGGCGCCGTCGCGGACGCAGTCGATGGCGTGCAGCCCGAAGCGGGTGGCGAGCCAGCGGTCGAAGGCGCTCGGGGTGCCGCCGCGCTGGACGTGCCCCAGGACGGTCGTGCGGGCCTCCTTGCCCGTGCGCTTCTCGATCTCCTTGGCCAGCCACTCCCCCACCCCGGACAGCCGGACGTGCCCGAAGGAGTCCAGCGTCTGGTCCTTGAGGACCATGTCGCCGTCCTTCGGCATCGCCCCCTCGGCGACGACCACGATCGGCGCGTACGACGCCCGGAAGCGGGAGGTCACCCAGGCGCACACCTGCTCGACGTCGAAGCGCTGCTCGGGGATGAGGATGACGTTGGCGCCGCCGGCCAGGCCCGAGTGCAGGGCGATCCAGCCGGCGTGCCGGCCCATCACCTCGACGACGAGGACGCGCATATGGGACTCGGCGGTGGTGTGCAGCCGGTCGATGGCCTCGGTCGCGATGCCGACCGCGGTGTCGAAGCCGAAGGTGTAGTCGGTGGCGGACAGGTCGTTGTCGATCGTCTTCGGGACGCCCACGCAGGGCACGCCGTGTTCGTCGGACAGCCGGGCGGCCACGCCCAGCGTGTCCTCGCCGCCGATGGCGATGAGCGCCTCCACCTCCAGCCCGGCCAGGGTCTCCTCGATCCGGCGGATGCCGTTCTCCGCCTTCAGCGGATTGGTCCGAGAGGAGCCGAGGATCGTGCCACCGCGGGGCAGGATGCCGCGTACGGCGGGGATGTCGAGCCGGACGGTGTCGCCCTCCATGACTCCCCGCCAGCCGTCCCGGAAGCCGGTGAAGTCATAGCCGTACTCCTGCACGCCCTTGCGGACGATGGCCCGGATGACGGCGTTGAGCCCGGGGCAGTCGCCGCCTCCGGTCAGTACTCCGACGCGCATGGAACAGTCCCTTCGCCGCAGGTGCCTGACGAAGGGTCAGTGTGACGTGCGCCTCACTCGTCGTCGAGGCCGCGCTCGATCGCGTACCTGACCAGCTCCACGCGGTTGTGCAACTGGAGCTTGCCGAGGGTGTTCTGGACGTGGTTCTGCACCGTGCGGTGGGAGATGACCAGGCGTTCGGCGATCTGCTTGTAGCTCAGGCCCTTGGCGACCAGGCGCAGCACCTCGGTCTCGCGGTCGGTGAGCCGGGGCGCCTTCGGTTCGTCGGTGTCGGGAGCGGGGGCGGGTTCGGAGGCCAGGCGGCGGTACTCGCCGAGGACCAGACCGGCGAGGCCGGGAGTGAAGACCGGGTCGCCGACGGCCGTGCTGCGGACCGCGTCCCGGAGTTCCTCGGTGGAGGCCGACTTCAGCAGATAACCGGTCGCGCCGGACTTCACCGCCTCCAGGACGTCGGCGTGCTCGCCGCTCGCGGACAGCACGAGGACGCGCAGCGCGGGGTCGGCGGCGACGACCTCCTTGCAGACCTGGACGCCGGGCTTGCCGGGCAGGTTCAGGTCGAGCACGAGAACCTCGGGCGCGGCGGCCTTGGCGCGGCGCACGGCCTGGTCGCCGTCGCCCGCGGTGGCGACCACCTCGAAGCCCGACTCGGCCAGGTCCCGGGCGACGGCGTCGCGCCACATGGGGTGGTCGTCGACCACCATGACCTTGATCGGGTCCTTGATGGGGTCCCGCCGGTTCTCCGTGGTCTCCGTCATCGCCGCTCCGCCTTCCCCCGTGCCTCTGTCACGTCCTTCGGTACCTTCAACTCGACCTCCGTGCCCTGTCCCGGCACCGAGATCAGCTCCGCGCTGCCGCCGAGGTCGCGCAGCCGGCCCCGGATGGACAGGGCGACACCGAGCCGCCCCTCGCCCTCGGCCTGCGCGAGCCGCCCCTCGGGGATGCCGGGTCCGTCGTCCCGCACGGTGACGATCACCTCGTCCGGCTCGTCCTCGACCAGGATCCACGCCCGCGCCTGTTCTCCGGCGTGTCTGCGGACGTTGTCCAGGGCGGCCCCGACGGCGGCGGCCACCTCGCGGGCGGCGACCGGGGTCAGGGGCACGGGCGCGCCGGGCTCGGCGAGGCTGACCATGGCCCCGGCGTACGGCGCGAGCAGGGCACGCAGGTCGACGGGGCCGCTCTGCTCCGGGTCCTCGTCGACGGCCCGGACGACCGCTCCCTCGGCGGCGTCCTCCGAGACACGGGAGACGGGGACCAGTCCGCCGGAGACCAGGGTGCGCAGCGCGACCTCCTGCTCGCCGGCCATCCGGCCCAGCTCGGCCGCCTCGCCGCCGATCACCGCACCGCGCCGCTGCACCATCGCCAGCACCTGGAGCACGCTGTCGTGGATGTCCCGGGCGAGGCGCTCCCGCTCCCGCGTCGCGGCCTCGATCTCCAGGGCACGGGCGAGGGTGCGCTCGGAGGCGCGGGCGACCTCGACGACGTAGCCGATGGCGATGGAGGCGATGCAGACCAGGATGACGTTGTGGACGGTGTCGCGGGCCGGGGTGCCGCGCTCGACCAGGTTGGCGGCGGCCACCAGGCTGGAGGCGAGGGCCGCCCAGCGCCAGCCGCCCTTGAGGGCGAACGCCAGCACGGAACCGGCGGTCCATATCGACGGCAGCGTCGGGCCGCCCGCCTGCACCCGCTCGTGCGCGTCGGCCACGGGCGTGAGCAGGATGCCGGCGACGGCGATGGTGAGGTCGGCGGTGAGGAACCGCTTGGTGCAGCCGGCGGCGTTCGCGACCCGGGGCAGCGTGGCCAGGGTCCACACGCCCAGGACGGCGTAGTAGGCGACGGCGATCCAGGGGCGGGCGAACTCGTCGTAGGCGGTGGCGAACAGGCCGACCGCGTACAGCATGGTGAGCACCCGGTAGGCGGTCAGCGCACGCCACAGCGGCTGCTCGACCGACATCCTCATGACACGCTCGCGCTTGGCCATGCCCCGCCCCCCGATCGCAGGCCCCGTCTAGGGCTCGGTCCGCCGCTCGTCCGTCCGGTCCTGCTCGGCCTTCTCCTTCGCGGCCTGTTCCTTCTCCGCCCGGGCCAGCGCGGCCTTCGCCGTCTTCTCGGCTTCCTTCTCCGCCTTCGCCGCCTCCGCGAGCTGCCGCTTCATGGCCGTCGCGTACATGTCGACGTACTCCTGGCCGGAGAGCTTCATGATCTCGTACATGACCTCGTCGGTCACCGCGCGCAGCACGAACCGGTCGTGCTCCATGCCCTGGTAGCGGCTGAAGTCCAGCGGCTTGCCGATCCGGATGCCGGGCCGCATCAGCTTCGGCATCACCTTCCCGGGCGGCTGGATCTTCTCCGTGTCGATCATGGCGACCGGGATGACGGGCGCGCCCGTCGCGAGCGCCACGCGCGCGAGGCCGCCCGGCTTGCCGCGGTAGAGCCGGCCGTCGGGCGAGCGCGTCCCCTCCGGGTAGATCCCGAACAGCTCGCCGCGCTCCAGCACCTCGATGCCGCTCTTGATGGCGGCCTCACCCGCGCCCCGCGCACCGGAGCGGTCCACGGGCAGCTGGCCGACGCCCTTGAAGAAGGCGGCCGTCAGCCTGCCCTTCACTCCGGGCGTGGTGAAGTACTCGGCCTTCGCGATGAACGTGACCTTGCGGTCCAGGACGGCAGGCAGGAAGAACGAGTCCGAGAAGGACAGGTGATTGCTCGCCAGGATCGCCGGGCCCTCGGCGGGAACGTTCTCCAGGCCTTCCACCCAAGGCCTGAAGGCGACCTTCAGCGGCCCCCCAACAGCGACCTTCATCGCGCCGTACAACAACCGAGTGCCTCCTGTATGTGTCGATCAGACCATAACCCGGACCGCCGTCAAAGGCGCCGACGGCCCTGGTCGGTGTCAGTGCCGTCGCGTACCGTGAAGGTCCCGCGAACGACGTGCGACCCCTTCCATGACGTTCCGTGACATTCGGTGATCGTGTCAGTCCCTTCTCACGACCAGGAGGCCGAAGGTGCCGGTCCTTGCCGGAGCCGAGCCGTTTCGCCACGAGGGCGGGGAGGCGGCCGTCCTCCTCTGCCACGGCTTCACCGGTTCACCGCAGTCGCTGCGCCCCTGGGCGGAGCATCTCGCCGACCGAGGCCTGACCGTCTCGCTGCCGCTGCTGCCCGGGCACGGCACGCGCTGGGAGGACCTGCGGATCACGGGCTGGCAGGACTGGTACGCGGAGGTGGACCGCGAGCTGCGTGCCCTGTGCGAGCGCCGCGAGAAGGTGTTCGTGGCCGGTCTGTCCATGGGCGGCGCCCTGGCCCTGCGGCTGGCCGCGCGGCACGGCGACGCCGTCAGCGGCGTGGTGGTCGTCAACCCGGCGAACAAGGTGCACGGCCTGGCCGCGCACGCCCTCCCGGTCCTCCGTCACCTGGTCCCCGCGACGAAGGGGATCGCCAGCGACATCGCCAAGCCGGACAGCAGGGAGCTGGGCTACGACCGGGTGCCGCTGCACGCGGCGCACTCCCTGCGCCAGTTCTTCCGGACCGTGGACCGCGAGCTGCCGCAGGTCACCCAGCCGGTGCTGCTGCTGCGCAGCCCGCAGGACCATGTGGTGCCGCCCGCCGACTCGGCCCGTGTCCTCAGCCGCATCTCGTCGACCGATGTGAAAGAGGTCCTGCTGGAACAGAGCTACCACGTCGCCACGTTGGACCATGACGCGGACCGGATCTTCGAGGAGAGCAGCGCGTTCATCGACCGGCTCGCGTCCGGTCTCCGCGAGGAGCCCGGTCTCGGCAAGGAAGGGACGACCGCAGGTGGCTGAGCACGACTCCGACCGCGAGGGCCGCGAGCCGGACGAGAAGGGTGTCCCGTTCGACGAGGAGGCGGCCTGGGCGGCGATCGTCGCCGGGTACGGCGAGGAGCCGCCGGACCCGCCGGGCGCCAAGCCGTTCAAGTCCGTCGAGGACCTGGCGCTGCTGGAGTCCGAGACCAACGACGGCCGGATGGACACGGCCGGTGACGCCGCGAAGCCCGCTGAGCCGGAGAAGCCGGAGACCAAGGGGCCCGGAGACAAGCCGGCCAGGCCGCTCGGCGGCTCCGTCTCCTTCGCCCCCGGCGTCGGCCCGCGCGACTACTCCGCGCCCGAGCCCGCCGAGGGCGACTTCGACGAGGACGACGAGGGGCATTTCGTTCCCCCGGAGCCGCCGCCGCTGCCGACCCCCGACGTCACCGCGAAGTTCGCCTGGCTCGGCGTGCTCGGCGGACCGGTGCTGCTCCTGCTGGCCGTGCTGCTCGGCTGGGAGATGACCTGGTGGCTGGCGACGCTGGGGATCGGCGGGTTCCTCGGCGGGTTCGCGACGCTGGTGGTGCGGATGCGGACGGATGACGAGGACGACGACGATCCGGGACGCGGAGCGGTCGTCTAGACGGCGGTCTGTCCAGACGGCGGTCGTCCGGACAGCAGACATCTGGACGGCCGTCATGGACGGCGGTCCTCTACACGGCGGTCGTCCGGACGGGCGGCACTCTGAGGGCGGCCAGGACCGGCAGATGGTCCGTGGCCGCCCTCAGGTCCGTCTCGGTCACCCCGGGGTGCCCGACCGGCACTCCGCAGCCCAGCACCTCGATGCCCTCGGTCACGAAGATCGCGTCGATGCGCTGGTAGGGGTCGGAGGGAGTCCAGGTGTGCTCCCCGCCCCAGGGCGCGGCGGCCCGGCAGTCCGTCAGACCGTCGGCCAGCCTGCGGAAGGTGCGGCCGTCGGGGCGTTCGTTCAGGTCACCGCCGGCGATCGCGTGCTCCACGCCCATGCCGGCGAGCCGGTCCAGGAGCATGCCGCCCTGCTCGTAGCGCTCGTCCTTCTGGAGCGACAGATGGCAGCTCAGGACGCCGAGCCGGGCGCCGGCGAACCGGACGACGGCGGTGGCGAAGCCGCGGCGGTGCAGGCCGGGAGTGGGGGGCAGGAGGATGTCCTCGGTGCGTTCCACCCCCGCCCGGAGCGAACTGAGGATCGCCGGCCCGGTGGTGGTGGCGCCACCGGTGACGATCACCAGGTCGGCCGCGCGGGCCAGGCGGGCGAGTTTCTTGCGCCAGCGGAAGAAGCGGGGGGCTTCTTGGACGAGGACCAGGTCGGGCTCGCACGCCTTGATGACGCGGGCCAGGGCGGCGGTGTCGTCGCGCATCGAGCGGATGTTGTAGCTGAGGACCCTGATGACTGCGGAACCGTCGGGTTCTGTACGCGAGTTGGGGAGCAGCGACATGTGATCAATTTACGCCCGAAAGGGCGGGGCACGGGGATGGTGCGCGAGTGCCGGTGGTGCGTGGCTGATCGCGCGGTTCCCCGCGCCCCAAAACAAAAAGAGAAGCGTTTACATGATCGGGTCGGGTTCGCGGGCCAGGTCGGCTGCTCCCACCAGGCCCGCCTTGTTGCCCAGTTCCGCCGCTCTGACCTCCGCCACCGGGCGCCAGTTGCCGCCCACCAGCCAGCGCTTGTAGGACTTGCGGATCGGGCCCAGGACCAGTTCGCCCTCGTCGGAGAGGCCACCGCCGACGATGAAGGCGGAGGGGTCGAAGAGGGAGGCGAGGTCGGCGAGGCCCGCGCCGACCCAGCGGGCCAGTTCGCGGTAGGAGTCGACCGCCACCCGGTCGCCCTGGCGGGCGGCCATGGAGATGTGCTTGCCCTCGATGCCCTCGGGCGCGCCGTTGCCCAGGCCGAGCAGGATCTCGGCGTTCTCGGGGGTGGCGTTGGCGCGCTGCTTGGCGTACCGCACGAGGGCGCGCCCGGAGGCGTACTGCTCCCAGCAGCCCTGCGAGCCGCAGCCGCACAGCAGGCCGTCCGGGACCATGCGGATGTGGCCGAACTCGGCGGCCACTCCGAAGTGCCCGCGGCGCAGCTTGTTGCCGATGATGATGCCGCCGCCGAGGCCGGTGCCCAGCGTGATGCAGATGACATTGCGGTGGCCCTTGCCGGCGCCGAACTTGTACTCGCCCCACGCCGCGGCGTTCGCGTCGTTCTCCACGACCACCGGGAGGCCCACGCGGGCCTCGACCTTCTCCTTGAGCGGCTCGTTGCGCCAGTGGATGTTGGGCGCGAAGTAGACCTCGGAGCGCTGCCGGTTGACGTAGCCGGCGGCGCCGATGCCCACGCCGACGATGTCGTGACCGACGCGTGCGCCGTCCACCGCCGAGGCGATGGCGTCCACGATGCCCTCGGGCGTGCCCGGGGTCGGCACCTTGTGGGTCGAGAGGATGTTGCCTTCCTCATCGACCACGCCGGCCGCGATCTTCGTGCCGCCGATGTCGACGCCGATGGTGAGTCCCATGAATCCCTCAGTTTCGGTCGAGCCCCGCTACGGCTTACGGTACCCGAGGCACTGCCCCCGGGTTCGGCTCGTCCGACCGGTGGGCAGGCCCGGCGGGGTCATGCCGGGCGCCGCTCACACAAGACCGGGGACCCGGCCGGGGACTCAGTCGAGGTCGATGTGTTCACCGGGGCCGGATTCGTCGCCCCGGTCCCGGCGCTCGTTCAGGTCACGCGGGTCGTCCTGGTCGTCGCGGCCGGTCCAGCGGCGCTCCTGGGACTCGACGGCGGAGCGGTAGGCGGCCAGCAGTTCGTTCCCGGCCGCCGCCAGGTGGTCGAAGACGTCCGGGTTGCGTTCGATGACGGGTTCCACGGCGGCCTTCGCCTGCTGGAAGACCTGTCGTACGGCCTGCTGCGCGGCGGGGCCGGCGACCGCGCCGAGCAGCGGGGACTGGATCCCGGACAACTTGTCGGAGACGGCGTCGACGAGCTTCTTCAGTTCCTCGGCCGCGGAGCCCTGGGGCGGGCCGTACTGGCTCCGGCGGCGGGCCTTCTCCGCCTGGAGGTCCTCGGCGCACGCGGTCGCCCAGGCGTCGGCGTCGGTGGCCCGCACCTCGTCCACGGCCTCTTCGCGGGCGTCGTCCGGCGGGGGGAGCTCTTCGCTCATGACGGACTCCTGACTACGGTTCGTCTCTACGACGTTACCCGAACGGGCGCCGGGGGTTCACGGACCGGTCACCGCGTCCGCGGCCACAGCTTCGGGTCGGGGGCGAAGCGGATGCGCAGCTCGCCCTCGCGCAGGCCGGCGCCGTCGACGGTGCAGCGGCGCAGCGCGGAGGGCAGCGGGACGATGCGGCGGAACCGCCCCACCGTGACGACGAGTTCGTCGCCGCGCCGGACGAGGTCGAGTTCGTCGCGTATGGCGCCGGGCAGCGGGATGTGCCAGACGAGCACGCCGTCCTCGCCGAGCCGGTCGGTCACGGGCCACTCGACCGGCGCGAGAGGGGTGTCCCGGTCGACGCCGGGTGCCTCCAGGGCGGTGAGGTCGTCGGCGCCGCGCGGGTCGCGGCCGAGGTGGGCGACGGTCCGGACGGGGTACGACTCCCGCCACTCCTCCAGGGTCTTGCGCTGCTGGGCGACCGGACCGGCCAGCCACGTGTCCGGGGACGCCTCCGGCAGGACGCGGTTGGCGACGACGGCTTCGGTGCGCAGACCGCGCAGGGCGAGGCCCGGGCCGACGGTGCGCAGGGCGTCGGCACCGGCCGGGCCGGGCTCGGCGACCAGTCGTACGACGGTGTCGCGGTCCGCGACGACCGCCTCGACGGCGGCCAGCTCCAGGTCCCAGCGGGCGGCCGTGTCGTACAGCCACTCGGCGGGCATGGGGACGCCGGCGAGCCGGCCCAGGACGGGGCGCAGGGCGCGGGCCGCCTGGCGTTCCGGCGGGAGCAGACGGCGCAGGTAGCGGCGGAGTTCCTCGGGGAGGGCGAGGAGGGCGAGGGCCTGCGGGAGCGGCGGCAGGTCGACGACGAGGAGGTCGTGCCGCTCCGCCAGCGCGGCGTCACGCAGGGCGCGCAGCAGGGCGAGCTCCTCCGCGCCGGGCAGGGGGGTGAGCTCCTCGGGGTCGAGGCGGGAGGCGCCGAGGAGGTCCAGGGCGGAGGAGGCGCGGTCCTGGAGGGCGGCGAGGTCCTTCCGGAAGTCCCGGGCGGGGTCGGGCCGCCAGGCGGTGAGGCGCGGGGCGGCTTCGACCGGGGTGGGGCCGGTGCCGACACCCAGCGCGGCACCGAGGGTGTCGGTGCGGTCGGCGCTGAGAACGAGGGTGCGGCTGCCCTCGCGGGCAGAGGTGAGCGCGGTGGCAGCGGCGAGTGTGGTGCGCCCGCTGCCGCCGGGGCCCATGATCAGGATGGTGCGCATGGGGATGAACGCTAACCCAGACGCCCCTAAGGGGCGCGGGGAACTGCGCGAGCGACCACGACGCGCCCGCACCGAACCATGCTCGGGCGCCCCGGCGGCGCGACTCGATCAGGCAGATTCGACCCTCTTCTTCAATCCCGCCAGCGCCCGGTCGATGATGACCTTCTCCGCCTTGCGCTTGATCATGCCGAGCATGGGGATCTTGACGTCGACCGTCAGCACGTACGTGACCTCCGTACCGCCCGCACCGGCCGGCTTGAGGATGTACGAGCCGTCCAGGGACCGCAGCATCTGGGACTTCACCAGCGTCCAGGACACCTCGTTCTCCCCGGTCCAGGTGTACCCGAGGACCTGGTCGTCCTTGATCGCGCCGGCGTCCATGACGAGGCGGACCTGCTCGGCGCGGCCCTGGGCGTCGGTCTTCAGGACCTCCGCCTCCTTCACCTCGCCGGTCCAGTCCGGGTAGCGGGCGAAATCGGCGATGACCGCCATGACGTCGGCCGGGGCCGCCTCGATGGTGATGCTCGAGCTGGTGTGTTCCGCCATCGCCGTGGCTCCTCCAGATAAGGGCCGGTATGAGGTCGTCGTGCGCACGTGTGTGCAGCGTGAAGGCTACCGCGCACGGGCCCCGCCGATCTCACCCGACCTGGGGCGTCCTCACCATTCCAGCGCCCAGGGCGTCCCGGTCCCCGCGAAGTGCCCCACGTTCACGCACTCGGTGGCCCCGATCCGCATCCTCGGCACCAGCGGTTGGTGCACGTGCCCGAAGAGGGAGTAGCGGGGGCGGGTGCGGCGGATGGCGTCGAGCAGGGCCCGGCTGCCGCGCTCGAAGCGGCGCGCGACGGTGTCGTAGACCAGCTCCGGGACCTCGGGCGGGATGTGCGTGCACAGCACGTCGACCTCGCCCACGGCCTCGATCTTCGCCGCGTACTCCTCGTCGCTGATCTCGTACGGCGTGCGCATCGGGGTGCGCAGGCCGCCGCCCACGAAGCCGAAGACCCGGCCGCCGATCTCGGCGCGCTCGCCGTCGAGGACGGTGATGCCGGGGCCGGCGTACTCCTGCCACAGGGGTGGCATGTCGACGTTGCCGTAGGTCGCGTACGTCGGAGTGGGGAACGCGGCGAACAGCTCCGCGTACTGATTGCGTACCGCCTTCTCGATCACCGCGGCCCGGTCCCCGCCGACGCCGGCCCACAGCCGGGCCCCGAACTCCCGGGCCTCCTCGAAGCGGCGGGCGGTGCGCAGCGCGACGATGCGGTCGGCGTTCTCGACGCCGAACAGGTCGGGGAAGATGCCGCGCGAGTGGTCGGCGTAGTCGAGGAAGAGGACGAGGTCGCCCAGGCAGATCAGGGCGTCGGCACCCTCGCCGGCCCTGGCCAGGTCCCGGGCGTTGCCGTGCACGTCACTCACCACGTGCACGCGCGTCCTGCGGTTTCCGGCTGGTGTGGGTGCCATGACGATCAAGGGTAAGCGTGTGCGGCATAGGTGAACAGTGGCGGCCCTACCTGCGGTTACTGGCCAGTCGTTTAGCGCTTGGACTACTGTGCGCGAAGGAATACCCAACTGTGTGACGCAGCGAACATCTCGACGGGACCCCCTGTCGGAGAAGCCATACCGGCGGGTAACGTCCGGGCAGTCCAGTCGTGCTCTGCATTTCAACAAGTGAATGCCTGAGTACCTGCCCGAGCCTTGGACCGCACCGTCGCAGCACACACCGTCGTGGCGCCGGCGCCCTATGAGGAGCAGCAGTCTTGCGCGAGTTCAGCCTTCCGGCTTTGTACGAGGTCCCTGCGGACGGAAACCTGACCGACATCGTCCGCAGAAACGCCGCGCAGCACCCGGACGTCGCCGTCATCGCCCGCAAGGTCGGCGGCAGCTGGCAGGACGTCACGGCCACCGTCTTCCTCGCCGAGGTGCACACGGCGGCGAAGGGCCTGATCGCCGCCGGTGTCCAGCCGGGCGACCGGGTGGGCCTGATGTCCCGCACCCGTTACGAATGGACGCTGCTGGACTTCGCGATCTGGAGCGCGGGCGCGGTGACCGTGCCGGTCTACGAGACCAGTTCGCCGGAGCAGGTGCAGTGGATCCTCGGCGACTCGGGCGCCACCGCCTGCATCGTGGAGACGGACGCCCACACGGCCGCCGTCGAGTCGGTGCGCGACGGGCTGCCGGCGCTCAAGCACGTCTGGCAGATCGAGGGCGGCGGCCTCGACGAGCTGGGCCGGCTCGGCCAGGACGTCACGGACGAGACGATCGAGGAGCGCAGCTCGATCGCCCGGGCCGACGACCCGGCGACCATCGTCTACACCTCGGGCACGACCGGCCGCCCCAAGGGCTGTGTGCTGACCCACCGCAGCTTCTTCGCCGAGTGCGGCAACATCGTGGAGCGGCTGCGTCCGCTGTTCCGCACGGGCGAGTGTTCGGTGCTCCTCTTCCTGCCGCTCGCGCACGTCTTCGGCCGGCTGGTGCAGATCGCGCCGATGATGGCGCCGATCAAGCTCGGCTGCGTCCCGGACATCAAGAACCTCACCGACGAGCTGGCATCGTTCCGCCCCACGCTGATCCTCGGCGTCCCGCGCGTGTTCGAGAAGGTCTACAACTCGGCGCGCGCGAAGGCCCAGGCCGACGGCAAGGGCAAGATCTTCGACAAGGCCGCCGACACCGCGATCGCCTACAGCAAGGCGCTGGACACCCCGTCGGGACCGTCCCTCGGCCTTCGGATCAAGCACAAGACGTTCGACAAGCTCGTCTACAGCAAGCTCCGCGCGGTCCTCGGCGGCCGAGGCGAGTACGCCATCTCCGGTGGCGCCCCGCTGGGCGAGCGCCTCGGCCACTTCTTCCGCGGCATCGGCTTCACGGTCCTGGAGGGCTACGGCCTGACCGAGTCCTGCGCGGCCACCGCGTTCAACCCCTGGGACCGCCAGAAGATCGGCACGGTCGGCCAGCCGCTGCCCGGCTCGGTGGTCAGGATCGCCGACGACGGCGAGGTGCTGCTGCACGGCGAGCACCTGTTCAAGGAGTACTGGAACAACCCCGGCGCCACCGCTGAGGCACTGGCCGACGGCTGGTTCCACACCGGTGACATCGGCACCCTCGACGAGGACGGCTACCTCCGGATCACCGGCCGCAAGAAGGAGATCATCGTCACGGCGGGCGGCAAGAACGTCGCCCCGGCCGTGATCGAGGACCGCATCCGGGCGCACGCGCTGGTCGCGGAGTGCATGGTGGTGGGCGACGGGCGGCCGTTCGTGGGCGCGCTGGTCACCCTCGACGAGGAGTTCCTGAGCCGTTGGTGCGCGGACCACGGCAAGCCGGAGGGTGCCACCGCGGCGTCGCTGAGCGAGGACCCCGACCTGCTGGCCGCGATCCAGGCGGCGATCGACGACGGCAACGCCGCGGTGTCGAAGGCGGAATCGGTGCGGAAGTTCCGCATTCTGTCCTCCCAGTTCACGGAGGAGTCGGGCCACCTGACTCCCTCACTGAAGCTGAAGCGGAACGTGGTCGTGAAGGACTACGCGCAGGAGATCGAGGCGATCTACGCGAAGTAGCGCGGCCTTCCGCGAGCGCTCATGGCGCGGTGTCCTCGGTGAGGACCCGCGCCATCGTGCGTTCGGCGAGGGCCGTGACGGTCACGAAGGGGTTGACGCCGATCGACCCGGGGACGAGCGAGCCGTCCGTGACGTACAGGCGTGAGTACCCCTTCACCCGGCCGTAGGCGTCCGTCGAACGACCCAGGACGCAGCCGCCCAGCGGGTGGTACGTGAAGTCGTCGGCGAAGACCTTGTTGGACGAGCCGAACAGGTCGTAGCGGTAGATCGTGGCGTTCGCCTTGTTGATCCGGTCGAACAGCTTCTTCGCCATGCCCACCGACACGGCACTCTGCGCGGCGCTCCACCCGAGCCGCACGGCGCCGCTCGCCGAGTCGTACGTGAAGGACGCCCGCTCAGGGTTCTTGGTGATCGCCAGATAGAGGCTGACCCAGTGTTCGAGCCCCATGGGCAGGGGCGCGATCTCGGCGAAGACGGGGTTGTCCGTGTTGGCCCAGTCGTCGATGCCCATGACCGGCATGGTCGACTGGTTCGCGCCGACCGTGTCCCACAGATGGTTGGCCCGGCCCAGCATCACGTTGCCGTTGGTGCCCCAGCCGGTGCCGACGCTCGCGTCCAGCCGGGGCAGTGTGCCCGACTCCCGGGCGCGGACGAGGAGTTCGGTCGTGCCGATGCTGCCGCCGCCGAGGAAGAGGTAGGTGCAGGCGTACTCCTTGGTCGCGACGACGGTGCCGGTGTCGTCGATGCGGTCGGCGGTCAGCAGGTACGTCCCGTCGGCCGCCCTGCTGATCGACGTCACCCGCTCCATGGCGTGGACGGTGACGTTCCCGGTGCCGAGGGCGGAGGCGAGGTACGTCTTGTCGAGGCTGCGCTTGCCCTGGTTGTTGCCGTAGATCACCTCACCCGCGAGCGCGGACTTCGTCGCCGTGCCGGTTGCCTCGCGCTCCATGTGGCCGAAGTCGTAGACGTTGGGCACGAAGGTGGTCTTCAGCCCGGCGTTGTCCGCGTGTTTACGGGAGATCCGGGTGAAGCGGTACCACTCGGTGGACTCGAACCAGGCCGGGTCGACGGTGTTGACGCCGAGCATGGAGCGGGCGCGGGGGAAGTACGTGCGGTACATCTCGTCGGTGTCCACGGTCGGGAACTGCTCGGCGAAGTAGGACCGCGGCGGGGTCACCGCCATGCCGCCGTTGACCAGGGAGCCGCCGCCGACGCCGCGGCCGACGTACACGGACATGTGGTCGTAGTGCACGCGGTCCAGGACGCCCGGGTAGGCGCTGATGTCCTGGTTGACCAGGTCGAGCCAGAGGAAGGTGGCGAGCGGGGCCTCGGTGCGGGTGCGGAACCACATGGAGCGCTGGTCCGGAGTACGGGTGGAACAGAAGACCTTGCCGTCGGGGCCGGGGGTGTTCCAGAGGCGGCCCATCTCCAGGACGAGGGTGCGGATACCGGCCTGGCCGAGGCGGAGGGCGGCGACGGCGCCGCCGTAGCCGGAACCGACGACGACGGCGGGGGCGGATTCGGCCGCGTCCGGCTCGGCGGCCCGGGCGGACTGGAGGCCGATGCGGGTGAAGCCGAGGGTGGCGGCGGTCTGCAGGGCCGCCATGCCCAGGATCTGACGTCTTGTCAGCTGACGCTGCATCAGGTTTGATGTCATGTGCGCAGCATCGGCGGATTATTTGGTTCCGCCAACAGCCTCGCGCCCGTGGAGGGGCGGGACTCCTACAGCAAGTCTTCCAGCCGCTCCGCGAGAAGGTCCCAGCGCCACTTCTCCTCGACCCACTCGCGGCCCCGCTCGCCCATCCTGCGGCGCAGCTCGGCGTCACCGAGGAGCGTGACGATGCGGTCGGCAGCCTCCTGCGGGGAGCCGCCCCTCACCACCCAGCCCGTCTCCCCGTCGAGCACCGCGTCCGGCGCCCCGCCCGAGTCTCCGGCCACCACCGGCAGCCCGGTCGCCGAGGCCTCCAGGTAGACGATGCCGAGGCCCTCGACGTCGAGGCCGCCCCGACGGGTGCGGCACGGCATGGCGAAGACGTCACCGGCGCCGTAGTGCGCGGGCAGCTCCGACCAGGGCACCGGGCCCGTGAAGCGGACGGAACCCGCGACGCCGGTGTCCTGGGCCAGCTTGCGGAGGTCCTTCTCGTACGGGCCGCCCCCGACGATCAGCAGCACGGCGTCCGGCTCGGCGGCCAGGACGCGGGGCATGGCCCGGATCAGGGTGTCCTGGCCCTTGCGCCGCACCAGCCGGGAGACGCACACCACCACCGGGCGGTCCGCCAGCCCCAGCCGCGCCCGCACCTCGTCGCCGCCCGACCCGGGATGGAACGTCTTCTCGTCCACGCCCGGCGGCAGCTGCACCATGCGCGAGGCCGCCTGAGGCGTCAGCGCGGTGGCGATCCGCGAGCGGGTGTACTCGCCGAGGTAGGTGATCGTGTCCGTGGAGTCCCCGATACGGCGCAGCAGCTGCCGGGCCGCGGGCAGCTGGGCCCAGCCGGCCTCGTGCCCGTGCGTGGTGGCCACCAGCCGCTCGGCGCCCGCGTCGCGCAGCGCCGGTGCCATCAGGCCGAGCGGCGCCGCCGCCCCGAACCACACCGATGTGCACCCGTGCTCCCGCAGCAGCCCGACGGCCCGCCGGGTGACCCTCGGTGTGGGCAGCAGCATGGTCGTACGGTCCCGTACGACGGTGAAGGGCTGCTCGGCGTCGAAGGCCGCGGTCGCCTCGACGCCCTCCCGGCTCCGCTTCCAGGTCGACGCGTAGACGACCAGCCGCTGCGGGTCCAGGCGCAGCGCCATGTTGTGCAGAAACGCCTGGATGCCGCCCGGCCGGGGCGGGAAGTCGTTCGTCACGATCAGGGTCTTGCGCACGCCGCCGACCCTACCGAACCGCACCTCCCGGCCGTTCGCCCCGGCACCTGTGGCACGCTCACAGCTGTCGGGGCCATCATGGCTCCTTCGACACGGCACGCGGACGGGCAGGGATCAGGTGAGGACGACGGGCGCGAGGCGGTCCCTGGCATGGCTGCTGGTGACGTGGTGCCTCACGAGGCTGGTGCTGCTGCTGTTCGTGCTGAAGGTGTTCGTCTTCCCCGGCCCGGACGTGACGAGCGACGTGTCCGTGATCTACCAGGGCTGGTACGGCACCCTGCGGACCGGGACGTTCCCCCAGCACGACGTCACCTGGCAGTACCCGCCCGCCGCCGCGCTGGCCATCCTCTCCCCCGGCCTGCTGCCCCTGCTGGACTACGCGACCGCCTTCTTCGTCCTGGTCTGCGTCACGGACCTGGCCGTCCTGGCCCTGCTGACGTACGCGGGCCGACGCCCCGGCAGGTCGCTGCGCGGCGCCTGGGTGTGGGGGGTGGGCGTGCCCCTCCTCGGGCCGACGGTGTACGCGCGCTACGACGTCATGGTCACGGCCGTGGCGGTGGCCGCGCTGCTCGCGGGCGCCCGGCACCCCAAGGCGATGGGGGCCCTGGCCGCGTTCGGCGCCCTGCTGAAGGTCTGGCCTGCCATGATCCTGCTGGCCGCCCGCCGGCGCGCCGCCTGGGTGTCGGCGCTGCTGACGGGCATCGCGGTCGCCGGCGGATTCGCCCTGCTCATGCCGGGCGGCTTCGCCTTCCTGACCTCCCAGCGCGACCGGGGCACCGAAGTGGAGTCGCTGGGCGCGCTGGTCTTCCACGTCGCCCGGCACTTCGGCTGGCGGGGCGAGGTGCGGCTGAACTACGGCTCGATCGAGTTCCTCGGGCCGTACGTGAGCGAGGTGAGCACGGCCGCGCTGTTCCTGACGGGGGCCGCCTTCGGCTGGCTCGTGCTGTGGCGGCTGCTGGCCCGGCGTTTCGAGGAGCACACGCTCGCCGACGCGGCCTTCGTGGCGGTGCTGATGTTCACCACCACCAGCCGGGTGATCAGCCCCCAGTACATGGTGTGGCTGGTCGGCCTCGCGGCGGTGTGCCTGTACTTCCCCGCGAGCCGGATGCGGGCGCCGGTCGTCCTGGTCCTGCTCGCCTGCTTCGTGACGGTCCTGGAGTTCCCGCTCTACTTCGGCAACGTGGTGGCCAGCGACGGCCTCGGCCTCACCCTGCTGTTCCTCCGCAACGGCCTCCTGGTGGCCGCCACGCTCCTCGCGGCCCGCACCCTGTGGCGCGCGACGGTACCCCGCACGCTCCCCGCCCCGGCGCCCACTCGGCCCGCCCGCACGGACGAGACACCGGTCACCTCCTGAACGGCAGCCCGTCGCGGCGGCACGCCGTCAGCCGAGCTGCTCCCGCAGATACTCCTGCCACAACCCCGTGAACTCCCCCCGCGTCACCCCGAGCACCTCCCGCATCGCGTCCTCCACCGCCCCGGCCCGCTTCCGGTGCTCCCCGACGGCTCGGTAGAAGTCGTCCAGCCGGGACTCGCCCCATCGGTCGGCGATGAGCCGGCAGGCCGTCCAGCCGCTCTCGTAGGCGCGGGCCAGGCGGCTCGCGTCGCCGGTGAAGGCGAAGTCCTCGTCCGCCGGCAGGCCGGCCGGGATGCGGCCCTGCGTGACCGCGCGGGACAGTTCGGGGGCGGCCTCGCGCGGGGTGCGGCCGGTGGCGCGGTAGCCGACCCAGTCGGCGTAGCCCTCGGACAACCAGAGGGGGGTGGCGGCGGTGGTGTGGCGGCGGGTCGCGACATGGGTCGTCTCGTGGGTGACGACCACCTGCTCGCCGAGACCGCCGAGGAGGGCGAAGGCGTCCGGGTTGACGATGACGCGGTCCGCCGCCGACCGTGCCGGAGCGCCCGTCTCGCCGGTGGTGACCGCCGCGATCCCCCGGTAGGAGGAGGCGGGCGAGCCGAGCAGCGCCGCCATCCCCTCCAGTGACTTCGGCACGAGCACGACGAGACTCCGGCCCCAGTCCGTGCCCCACGCCCGCGACACCTCGGGCACCGCGCGGTCGGCCAGCTCCGCGTACTCCCGCAGCGACCGGCCGGACTGCCCGACGCCGAGGACGAGGCTGTGCTCGCCGCGGACCGCCTGCACCGCCCCCTGGTCCCACAGCTGCTGCGCGGACTTCTTCGCGGGCCGGTCGGAGTCCACGGACCACCGCCCGTCCGCGTCGCGGCTCAGCCGCAGGGTGCGGCCGGCGGTCACCGGCGCCCGGTCGTATCCGGCGACGCGGTAGCGCAGTTCGGCGTCGGCGGTGGCCGTGTCCCCGGTGCGCCGCAGACCGGTCACGCGGTACGACCAGCCATCCAGCGGCACCGCGCGCAGATCGGCGTACTGCGGTCCCCCGCCCGTCCGCGCGTAGGCCCGCTCGTCGTGGTCGAGGACCGCGGCGGCCCGGCGGTCGAGGAGCCGCTGGACGTCGACGGTGGCGGGGTCCGCGGCGGACCGGCCGCCGCATCCGGTCAGGAAGACGAGCAGCAGAACGAGCGCCACCACCGGGGATCCCGACCTCTCACCAGCCACCTTCCCGATCGTACGGGCGCCGGGCCGCGCTGGTCAGACCCTGGTGACCGACGAGATGGGCATCATGCCGACCGGGTCGTAGCGCACGGGCGCGCCGGGATGGGGCGCGTGGATGACCTGGCCGTTGCCCATGTACATCCCTACATGGCTGGCGTCGCCCCGGTAGACGACCAGGTCGCCGGGGCGCGCCTCGGAGAGCGGGACCTGCCGGCCGGCGTACCGCTGGGCCTGCGAGGTGCGCGGGATGGCGACCCCGGCCTGCGCGTACGACCACTGCATCAGGCCCGAACAGTCGAAGCCGGAGGGGCCGTTGGCGCCCCAGACGTAGGGCCTGCCGAGGGCGGCACGGGCGGCCGCGACGGCGGCGGCCCCGCGCGCCGAGGCGGCGGTGGCGTCTCCGAGCCAGGGCATGCCGTACCGGCCGGAGCGGGAGGCACGGCCGTAGGCCTCGCGCTCGGACTCCGGCAGGGAGTTGAGCAGCAGCCGGGCCGCCGCGAGCTTCCGCTCGACGGTCCTCTTGTGGGCGGAGACGGCCTTGCGGCTCTTCACCAGTTCGCGGAGCTTGCCCGCCGCCTCCTCGCGGTCCTGGGCGAGTTCGCGCATGGCCTCCTGGAGCTTCCTCAGCTCACGGGCCTGGTGGGCGGTGAACCGGTCGAGCCGGGAGGCCCTGTCGAGGTACTCGCCGGGGTCGTCGGAGAGCAGCAGGGCGAGGGTCGGGTCGAGACCGCCCGACCGGTACTGCGCACCGGCCAGCGAACCGAGCGACTCCCGCATGGAGTTGATGCGCTGCTGCTGCCGGGCGATCCGGTCCCGGGCGGAGCCGGTCTCCTCGCGCAGGGCGTCGGCGCGCTCGTCGGCCTCGTTGTAGGCCTCGGTCGCCTTCTCGGCCTGCTCGTAGAGGCGGTCCACCTCGGCCCGGGTGTCGTCGTGCGGTGCGGCCGCGGACGGTAGCGCGCCGAGGGCGGTGACCGCGACGGACAGGATGCTGACCGCGGCACCGGCGCCACGGTCGAACCCGGACGGTGCAAGGCGGCGATGGGACCCCACGGGAAGCCGCTCTCCTTCCGCTGGCGGACATGGAAACGCGGCAGACAGTAGCCCCGCGGCGGGGGACCGCCAACGACCATCCGTGGGTACACAGCGCGACGCCCCGCCACTGACGCAGGTCACTGGCGGGGCGTGGCCTCAGGTGAGGTCGGCGTGATTCGCCCGAACGGCGGACACCGTGTCCTGATCTTGAGGACTCCGGGGACCGGTGCGGTTCGTCAGACGCGGACGCCGAACATGAACGGGCCGCCGATGGTGCCCATCGACTCGTAGCGGACGACCGTGCCGGTGCGCGGGGCGTGGATGATCTGCCCGTTGCCGGCGTAGAGGCCCACGTGGTGCAGGTCGTTGAAGAAGAAGACCAGGTCGCCGACCTTGAGCTGGCTGGTCGAGTAGATCTTGGTGCCGATCTGGGCCTGCGCCTCGGAGGTGCGCGGGATCTGCACGCCGGCCGCGGCGTACGCCCGGGAGGTGAGGCCGGAGCAGTCGTAGGAGCTCGTGCCGGTGGCGCCGTAGACGTAGGGCTTGCCGAGCTGGCTCTGCGCGAAGGCGTAGGCCGCGGCGGCCCGGCCGGAGCCCGGCGGGACGTTGTCGGAGATGGCGTCGCGCTCGCTGTCCCGGCTGGCGCGTTCCTGCTCGGCGGCGAGGGCCTGCTTCTCGGCGGCGGTGAGGCTGTTGAGCAGCTTCTGCGCGGAGGAGAGCTTGCCCTGGACTTCCGTCTTCTTCTTGCCGAGCTCGGCGCGGGTGGAGGCGAGGTCCTTGAGCTTCTCGGAGGCCTCGGCGCGGTCCTGGGCGAGTTCGCGCTGCTTCTCCTGGACCTTCTTCAGCGCCTCGACCTGCTGGCTGCTCAACTGGTCGAGCGTGGAGGCCTTGTCGAGGTAGCTGTCCGGGTCCGAGGAGAGGAAGAGCTGGACGGACGGGTCGATGGAGCCGGTGCGGTACTGCGACGCGGCCGCGAGACCCAGGCTGTCGCGCAGCTCGTTGAGCTCCTCCTGGCCGCGGGCGACGTTGTCCTGGATGGTGGAGATCTCCTTCTGGAGCTTCTCCTGCTTCTCCTTGGCCCCGTTGTACTTCTCGGTGGCCTGCTCCGCCTCTTCGTAGAGCTTGTCGACCTTGGCCTTGACCTCGTCCTTGCTCGGCTTCTCGCTGGGTGCGGCATTGGCGGCCTGCGAGCTGAAGGCGACGGCAGCGGCAGCGGCGGTGGTCAGCACGGTGACACGTGCGCGGCTCGGCTGCTTCGGACGACGGTGGGACGCCACGGGTGACTAGCTCCTTCTTGGCCCCTCCGCCGTCGCTCCCGATGAGCGATCACCCGAGCAGGAGGTTCGGGGCCTGACCCTAGTGACCTTCCTGTGATCAGTTCAAATCCTCAGATGAAAAATTGCGTCACAGTGAGCCAACTTTTCCCCTGGACTCACAGGCCGTGAGCCCCACTTGACGCAACGTGGCCCACATGTCTCACCAATAGGGGCATCACGCCCGGAGGTTACGCATCGCCCGTACGGTTCCTAGGCTCGCGAAAGGCGCTTGAGGAGCATCGCCGAGGCCACGGGGCGGGCGCCCGCCCTGGCCACGCCGTCGGCGACCTCGCGGTCCGTCGAGGCCACGATGACGGGCCTGCCAGGGGGTTCGGCACGCACCAGCTGGCGGATCAGCTCGTCGGCGGTGACGCCCGGCTTCGAGAACAGCACCCGGACCCCGCGGGGCGGCGCCAGCAGCACCGGTGCGACCAGTTCGGCCCCGTCGAAGACGCACGTCACCTCGGCGCCGCTCTGCGCCGCCAGCTGCGAGAGCTGCCCGAGCAGCCGCAGCCGCTGCTTCTCCAGTGGCATTTGCGGATAACCCGTTTTGGTGACGTTGTAACCGTCGACGACGAGGTGTGCCTGCGGCAGCGCCAGCAGCTGGTCGAGGACCTGCGGGTCGTCCTCGGAGAGCGCGCGGGCGGCGATGTCCTTCGGGGTCATCCTCCCCGGCTCGACGGCGTCCACGGTCTCGGCGGGCCGCACCGACACCGGCGGCAGCGCCAGTTCGCGCCGGAGCCCCTGGGTGGCGTCGAGCAGGGTGTCCAGCAGCAGCCGCACCCGCATGTCCTCGACGCTGCGGCCCTCGCGCGCCGCCCGCCGCGTGGCCTCCAGAGCGGCCTCGGTCTCCCCCAGCCGGGCCTTGAGCCGCCGGGCCTCGCTCTCGGCGGCGGACACCTGGGCATGCCCCTCGGCGCGTACGGCCTCGGTCTCGCGGTGCGCCTTGCGCAGGGCCGCCTCGCCGCGCTTGACGTCGCTGACGGCGGCGCGGAGCTTGCGGTGCAGCGCCTCGGTCTCCTTCTTGGCCGAATCCAGCTCCGCGCGCAGCCGCTCGGTCTCGGCCCTGGTGTGTTCGCGGGCCCGCTCCAGCTCGGCGCGCAACCGCTCCAGCTCGGCCCGGCTCTCCTCGTCGGCGCGCTCGGCGTCGGCCCGCTGGGCCTCCTCGCCGGCGGCGGTCACCAGCTTCACCCAGCCGAGGGGCCGCAGTACGTAGGCCGCGGCCGCCACGTCGAGCGGGTCCGCGGCCGGGGGCGGGGAGCCTGAGTCGAGAGCGCCGGTCAGCTCCGGCTGGGTCTCTCTGAGCTTCTCCCCGATGCGCTGGCGGAACAGCGGATCGGTCTCCAGCGCGGCCGCCATCGCGTTGCCGGCGAACTTGGTCCGGCGGTTCGGAGCGAACCGGGCGTACTGCCGGAGTTGCGCGGGCAGCTCGCCGACCGTCAGCGAGCCGAAGCCGTCGGAGACGATCTGCACGACCCTGCGGCGCACACCGTCGGGCAGCGGACGGTCGAGCACCTCAGCGGCGCCGTCGCCCGGCCCCCCGCCTGTGGTCTCCGCCATCCGTCACACCCCAATGCCTGTGCGGGGCCAGCTCCCCTCAGGAGCCGGCGCCCGGCCTGTCCACGAGTTCCACCTGGTCCACCGCGTTGCACCAGCGGCAGCGCACCGACTCGATGGTCTCACTGAGCACCTCGCGCTCCTCGACCTTCGGCTCTCCGGCCAGGTCGAGGTGGACGTACTCGACGACCTTCGACGAGCGGGTCACGTCGAACCGCGTGAGGTTGCCGCAGAGGGTGCAGCGCCACCGCGTCTCGGCGGTCGGCAGGGGAACCGTCATCGTGACCTGTTCTCTTTCCTTCTAGTGTCCGTGACGCCACCGGCATCCCCGGTGCGTGTGGCTCGTAACCCTACGGCCTGCCGGGTCGTCGCCGCCCACGCGTCCACGGCGGCGAGGCGGTCTGGGCTGTTGCGTCCGGTTACGTCATGCTCTGTATTCATGATCAGCAAGTGGAGTGCGTCCCTCGTCCGGGCCGGCCGAGCGGTCAGGGGGTCGTCGGCGCCGGTGACGTACTCACTGATCGCCCTGTGCTGCGTGCTCTTCCTGGCCGGCCCCGCCGCGGGCCTGAACCCGGCCTATGGCACGGGCGACGACCTGCTCGCCGCCCAGCGGGCCTGCTTCCGTCGCTGGGGCGTGATCCCCGCAGAACTGTTCGAAGGGTCCGCCGCATCGGCACTGACCCCCGCGACCGCGCTCTTCGTCCACGGCAGCTGGGTGCACCTGCTCGGCAACATGCTCTTCCTCTACGTCTTCGGGGCGATGACCGAGGAGCGGATGGGCCGGGTTCAGTTCATCCTGTTCTACGTCGGCTGCGGCTACCTGGCCCTGCTGGGCTACGCCGTCGCCAACGCGGACTCCGAGCAGTCCCTGGTGGGGGCGTCGGGGGCGATCTCGGCGGTCCTCGGTGCATTCCTGTACCTGTTCCCCAGGGCCCGGGTGACCAGTCTCCTGCCGTTTCTCTTCTTTCTGCCGGTGCGCTTCCCGGCCTGGGTGGTGCTGCCCTTCTGGGCGGCGCTGCAGTGGCTGGCGGCGGGGCGGGCCTCGGACGGCCCGGGCGTGGCCTACCTCGCCCACCTGATCGGATTCGGTCTGGGCTTCGGCTACGCGTCGCTCCGCTACGGCCGCCCGACCAGCCCCACTAGAGTGAAGGCCGCCCCTGCTCCGGCCTCCGAGGGAGAGAACAAACCGTGATCACCGCGATCGTCCTCATCAAGACCAGCGTGGACCGGATCCCCGAGATCGCGGAGTCGATCGCCGCGCTGGACAGCGTCAGCGAGGTCTTCTCCGTCACCGGCACCTACGACCTCATCGCGATGGTCCGGGTGCGGCAGCACGAGGACCTGGCCGAGGTCATCCCCGGCCGGATCAGCAAGATCCCCGGCGTCGAGGGCACGGACACGCACGTGGCGTTCCGTACCTACTCGCAGCACGACCTGGAGGCGGCGTTCTCGATCGGGCTGGACAGCTAGGCCCTGTCGTTCGGCTACCGACTCACGCCGACGTGTCCGGGACGCAACGGCCGTCCTCGGTGCGGTAGTTCCACCGCGCGCCGTCCTGGACCAGCTCCCGCACGGCGTCGACGAACCGCTCGACGTGCTCGTCGGGCGTGCCCGCGCCGAAGCTCACCCGGATCGCGTTGAGGGACTTCTCGCCGGGGGCCGCCTCCGGTGCGCCGCACTCGCCCTGGGTCTGCGGGTCGCTGCCCAGCAGCGTCCGCAGGAGGGGGTGGGCGCAGAAGAGCCCGTCCCGCACCCCGATGCCGTACTCGGCGGAGAGGGCGGCGGCGAAGTGGGAGCTGTTCCAGCCCTCGACGACGAAGGAGAGCACACCGACCCGCGGGGCGTCGTCGCCGAAGAGGGAGAGGATCCGGACCTCCGGCACCCCGGCCAGGCCCGCCCGCACCTTCTCGATCAGGTACTGCTCCCGCGCGACCAGCTGGTCGAATCCGGCCTCGGTGAGCGCCGCGCAGGCGGAGGCGATGGAGTAGGCGCCGATGACGTTCGGCGATCCGGCCTCGTGGCGGGCGGCGGTCTCGTGCCACTCCACGTCCACTCCCCCGTCCGTGCGCCGGGCGACCTTGCGGCTGGCGCCGCCGCCCGCCAGGTACGGCTCGGCCTCGCGCAGCCAGTCGGCACGCCCGGCCAGGACGCCGGAGCCGAAGGGCGCGTACAGCTTGTGCCCGGAGAAGGCGACCCAGTCGACGTCGAGGTCCGCGACGGACACGGGGTGGTGCGGGGCCAGCTGGGCGGCGTCGAGCACGATCCGGGCGCCATGGGCGTGCGCGGCCGCCGCCAGTTCCTGTACGGGCCACAGCTCGCCGGTGACGTTCGAGGCGCCGGTGACGCAGACGAGGGCCGGTCCGTGAGGCTCCCGGTCGGCGAGGGCGCGCTCCAGGGTCTCGACCGCCTCGCGGGGGCTGCTCGGGGCGTCGAGGTAGGTGACCCGGGCGTTCCGCCAGGGCAGCAGCGAGGCGTGGTGCTCGGTCTCGAAGACGAAGACCTGGCAGCCGGCCGGAAGCGCGTCGGCGAGCAGGTTGAGGGAGTCGGTGGTGGACCGGGTGAACACGACCTGGTCGCCGTCCCGGCAGCCGAGGAACTCCGCGACCGTCCGGCGGGCGTTCTCGAACAGGTCGGTCGACAGCTGGGACAGGTACCCGGCACCACGGTGGACGCTGCCGTAGTACGGGGCGTAGGCGGCGACGTCGTCCCAGACCCGCTGGAGGGCCGGGGCGCTGGCGGCGTAGTCGAGCGCGGCGTAGGTGACCTCGCCTCCGGTGACGAGCGGCACGGTGACGTCCCGTCCCAGAACGGGCAGCGGGGCACAAACGGACTGGTCGGCGGCGACGGTGGAGACAGACATGGGTGAACTCCCGTGAAGGCAGGTGGAATCCGCCCGCGAGCCGGTACGGCGGTACGCGTACGGCTACCAGCGGGGGTGAAAGGAAAAGGGGGTGCGGAGGCGGGGCTCTGCGGCCCTATCGCATTCGCTGGTTCACGGGAAACTCCTCGTCACGCGCTTGCCACAGACCTCGCTGCCTGCAGCCCGGTCTTCACCCGGGGCACCCCGCCACGGACGGAGGGTTGCCGGACAGTCGGCCGGGGCCTCATGACTGTCACTCATGACCTGCTCAGGAACCTACGGGAAAAGATCGGCGCCCCGCAACCCGAGTCCGGATCGCGGGACGCCGAGGGTTTTGCTACGCGTTGCTCGCGGCCACCCAGCGCTCCAGCGTGCGCTTCGCCGCCCCGGAGTCGATCGACTCGGCGGCCTTCGCCATCCCGGCCGCGATCTGCTCGGCCAGCGGCGTCCGCGCCGGCTCCAGCGCCACCAGCGCCGCCGCCGAGTTCAGCAGGACCGCGTCGCGCACCGGGCCGGTCTCGCCGTCCAGCAGGCGGCGGGCGACCTCCGCGTTGTACGAGGCGTCCGCACCGCGCAGGGCCTCCACGGGGACCAGTTCGATGCCCACGTCGCGCGGGTCGAAGGACTCCTCGGTCACCTTGCCGTCGCGGACGACCCACACCCGGGAGGTGGCCGTGGTGGTGAGTTCGTCGAGACCGTCGTCGCCGCGGAAGACCAACGACGAGTGGCCGCGCTCGGCGAAGACGCCCGCGACGATGGGTGCCATGCGCGGGTCCGCGACCCCGACGGCCTGGGCGCGCACCTTGGCGGGGTTGGTCAGCGGACCGAGGACGTTGAAGATCGTCCGGATGCCCAACTGGCCACGGGCGGCGCCCACGTACCGCATCGCCGGGTGGAACTTCGCCGCGAAGCAGAAGGTGATCCCGGCCTCCTCGGCGACGGCGGCCACCCGCGGTGTCGGCAGTTCCAGATTGACGCCGAGCTTCTCCAGGACGTCCGAGGCCCCTGACGCCGACGACGCGGCCCGGTTGCCGTGCTTGACGACCTTCGCGCCGGTGCCGGCGATGACGATCGCGGACATCGTGGAGATGTTGACGGTCTTGGCTCCGTCGCCGCCGGTGCCGACGATGTCGACGGTCGGACCCGGCACCTCGATGACGTTCGCGTGCTCGTACATCGCCCGGACGAACCCGGCGATCTCCTCGACCGTCTCGCCCTTGGCGCGCAGCGCCACCACGAACCCGGCGATCTGCGCGTCCGTGGCCTCCCCGCGCATGATGAGGTCCATGGCCCAGGCGGTGTCGTCGGCGGTCAGGTCGCGGCGGTCCAGCAGGCCGTTCAGCAGGGCCGGCCAGGTGCGGCCCGCCGCGGTGTCGCCTCCAGCGGGGGTCACAGCGCTCATAAGCCGCTCCTGGGTCGTCGTACGTCACGTAAAAGCTGTGGTCTCACCCTATCCAGCCCGGGACACCACGAAGGGCCCCGTCCGAACACCGGACGGGGCCCCCTCTGTGGCGTGGCGAAGCAGTGATCAGTGGTGGCCGTGGCCGCTCGTGATCTCCCGGTACTCCTCGGCGGTGGGCTTCGGGATCTGGGCGCCCTCGCCGTAGTAGGACTCGCTGAGCTTGGCGCGCAGCTTCTCGGAGCCCTTCACCTTGCGCTCGACACCGTTCTCGTCGACCGTCGGGCCGATCTCGACCGGCTTGTACTGCTCGTGCGCGGTGAGCGTGTACATCTGCTCCTGGCTGAGCGGCTCGTGCACCTCGATGAACTCACCGTGCGGCAGGCGCTTGATGATGCCCGACTCGCGGCCGTGCAGCACCTTCTCCTTGTCCCGGCGCTGCAGGCCGAGGCAGATGCGCTTGGTGATGATGAAGGCGATGACCGGCCCGGCGAAGAACCCGATCCGGACGAACCAGGTGACCGAGTTGATCGACAGGTGGAAGTGGGTGGCGACGATGTCGTTGCCACCGCCGATCAGCATGATGATGTACGCGGTGACCCAGGCGACGCCGAAGCCCGTGCGCGTCGGGGCGTTGCGCGGCCGGTCCAGGATGTGGTGCTCGCGCTTGTCCCCGGTGACCCACGACTCGATGAACGGGTAGAGGGCGATCATGCCGAGGAAGAGACCGAAGACCACCAGCGGGATGAACACACCGAGGACGAGTGTGTGACCCCAGAGGTTGATCTCCCAGCCCGGCATCGCGCGGATCAGACCCTCGGCGAAGCCCATGTACCAGTCGGGCTGGGCACCGGTCGACACCTGGTCGGGCCGGTACGGGCCCAGGACCCAGATCGGGTTGATGGTCGCGAGGCCGGCGAGGGCCGCGATGAAACCGAAGACCAGGAAGAAGAAGCCTCCGGCCTTGGCCATGTAGACCGGCAGCAGCGGCATGCCGACGACGTTCTTGTTGGTCCGGCCGGGACCCGCGAACTGGGTGTGCTTGTGGTAGAAGACCAGGATCAGGTGGCCGACCACGAGCCCGAGCATGATGCCCGGCAGCAGCAGGATGTGGATCGAGTAGAACCGGGCGACGAAGTCGGTGCCCGGGAACTCCCCGCCGAACAGGAACATCGAGATGTACGTGCCGACGATCGGCACGGACAGGATCGCGCCCTGCGTGAAGCGGACACCGGTGCCGGAGAGCAGGTCGTCCGGGAGCGAGTAGCCGGTGAAGCCGGTGAACATGCCCAGGACGAACAGCAGGAAGCCGAACAGCCAGTTGATCTCACGCGGCTTGCGGAACGCGCCGGTGAAGAAGACGCGCATCATGTGCACGAACATGCCGGCGAGGAAGATGATCGCCGCCCAGTGGTGGATCTGCCGGATGAGCAGACCGCCGCGGACGTCGAAGCTGATGTCCAGGGTGGAGGCGAACGCCTCCGACATCAGCTGCCCCTGGAGCGGGACGTAGCTGCCGTGGTACTCCACCTCGTTCATCGACGGGTGGAAGAACAGCGTCAGGTACACACCCGTCAGGATGATGATGATGAAGCTGTAGAGGCAGATCTCACCCAGCATGAAGGACCAGTGGTCCGGGAAGATCTTGCGCATGTTGGCCTTGGCCAGGGAGTAGATCCCGAGGCGGCCGTCGGCCCAGTCGGCGACCCGCTCTCCGGCGGGCGCCTTGCGGCGTGTCTGTGCAGTGCTCATCCGCGCTCCCAGAAAGCAGGGCCGACGGGCTCTTCGAAGTCGCTGAGCGCCTCGAGGTAGCCCTCCTCGTTCACGCCGATGCGGAGCTGCGGCAGGGCGTGACCGGCGGGACCGAAGATCACTCGGGCACCGTCGGAGAGGTCGAAGGTGGACTGGTGGCAGGGGCAGAGCACGTGGTGCGTCTGCTGCTCGTACAGGGAGATCGGGCAGCCGACGTGGGTGCAGATCTTCGAGTACGCGACGATGCCCTGGTGCGACCACTCGAGCTCGCGCTTGTCCTTGATGTTCTCCGGCTGGATCCGGACGATCATCAGGGCGGCCTTGGCGATCTCGTTCTGGAAGTCGTGGTCGTGCTCCTCCAGGCCCTCGGGCTTGGCGAAGGTCAGCGAGCCGACCGCGACGTCCGCCGGGCGCAGCGGCTCGTTCGTGTTCATGTTGACGAGCAGCTTGCCCTTGGACCACAGCGTGTGGCGCAGCTTGTCCTCGGGCAGCGGGCCGAGGTCGCGCAGCAGCACGACGCCGGAGAGCGGCACCAGCGTGAGCGCGCCGAACATGGTGTTGCGGATCAGCTTGCGGCGGCCGATCGCGGACTCCTTGGCGCCCTGCTTGAAGTCCGCGAAGACCTTCTCGCGGACCTCGGGCTCCGCCTCGATCGGGTGCCGCTCGTCGGCGATCTCCACGTCCGACATCAGGGTGCGGGCCCAGTGGACGGCGCCCGCGCCGATGCAGAACAGGGCGATGCCGAGCGTCAGGCCCAGCGCGAGGTTCAGCGCGCTGATGTGGCCCAGCGGGAAGATGAAGACCGACTTGTCGACCGGGATCGCCACGAACGAGGCGATGAAGGCGACGGTGGCCAGCATCGACACCGTGAACAGGAAGGCGACCGAGCGCTCGGACCGCTTGGCGGCCCGCTCGTCGATGTCCTGGATCCGGTGCTCGTGGGGAGGCAGGCCCGGGTCGGCGAAGGGGTGCTTGTCGTCCGCGGGGCTCACCGCGCCGTGCCCGTGCTCGTCGTGTCCTGCGGACTGTTCGGCGGGCAGGTTCTCTTCTGGAATGTCTTGGCTACTCATGACTTCTTGGCCTTTGCGGTCCGGGCGGCGACCCACACGGCGACGGCGATCAGCCCGCCGAGACCGAAGATCCAGCCGAACAGGCCCTCGCTGACCGGCCCGAGGCCGCCGAGCTCGAGACCGCCGGGGCTCTCGGACTTGCTGCTGTTGACCGCGTCCAGGTACGCGATGATGTCCTTCTTGTTCTTCTCCGACAGCGTGGTGTCGGGGAAGGACGGCATGTTCTGCGGGCCGGTCTGCATGGCCTCGTAGATGTGCTTCGGGTCGACACCCTCGAGGGACGGCGCGTACTTGCCGTGCGTCAGCGCACCGCCCTTGCCGGTGAAGTTGTGGCACTGCGCGCAGTTGGTGCGGAACAGCTCACCGCCCTTGGCGATGTCGGCGCCCTCGGGGCCGTACTGCTGCTCCGTCGGGACGGCCGGACCGGCGCCCAGCGAGGCGATGTAGGCCGCGAGCTGGTCGATCTCGGCCTGGCTGTAGATGTTCTTCTTCTTCGGGACCTGCGGACCCTGGGAGGTGGCGGCCGGCATACGGCCCGTACCCACCTGGAAGTCGACTGCCGCGGCGCCGACACCCACCAGGCTCGGCCCGTCGGAGGTGCCCTGACCGCCGGTGCCGTGGCAACTGGCGCAGCCGACCGAGTAGAGCTTCTTGCCCTCCTCGATGGTGAGGGACTGGGCGGTTTCGTCGGCCTCAGCCTTGCTCGTGGGTGCGAACACGGCGTACAGCCCCCCGCTGAAGAGCAGAGCGAGGAGTAGGACGACGACCGCCGCCAACGGGTGGCGTCGTCGTGCGGAGAGCTTTTTCACGGATTACCCCGGTGTCAGGATCTTCTGCGTCGATGCTTCTGGGATGCGTGCCACGTCGGGCGCGCGGGCGGGCCCGGCTACTTGATCATGTAGATCGTGGCGAAGAGGCCGATCCAGACGACGTCGACGAAGTGCCAGTAGTAGGACACGACGATCGCGGCCGTCGCCTGCTCGTGGGTGAACCTGCTGGCCGCGTAGGTCCGGCCGAGGACCAGCAGGAAGGCGATGAGACCGCCTGTCACGTGCAGGCCGTGGAAGCCGGTGGTCAGGTAGAACACCGAGCCGTACGGATCGGAGGACAGGGACAGGCCCGCGTCCTTGACCAGCTCCGTGTACTCGAAGACCTGACCGCCGATGAAGATCGCACCCATCACGAACGTGACGATGAACCACATCCGCAGCTTCTTCACGTCACCGCGCTCGGCGGCGAAGACGCCGAGCTGGCAGGTGAGCGAGGAGAGCACCAGGATGGTGGTGTTCGTCGCCGAGAACGGGAAGTTGAGATGGGCAGCCATCTCCTTCCAGTGATCGGGACCCGTCACCGATCGCAGGGTGAAGTACATCGCGAAGAGGGCCGCGAAGAACATCAGCTCGGAACTCAACCAGATGATGGTTCCGACGCTGGTGAGGTTCGGCCGATTGACCGACGGGTGCGCGTGCCCGGTTTCTACTGTCGTTGCTGTCGCCACGACCGACATTATGTCGGTCGCTTATCCCGCCCTCACTCCGGGGGGTGCCGTTCGGAGTGTCTGAGCCGGTCGTACCGGTGTTGACGTGGTGTTCAAGGGAGTAGCATCCGCCCCACGGGCCTGTCCTTACGACGCTGACGTCACGGAGGAACAATGCAGCCGACCGCCACGGTGCTGGTCTACAGCGACGACTCCAACACCCGCGAGCAGGTGCGGCTCGCGACCGGCCGACGGCCGGCTCCGGACGTTCCTGTGGTGGAGTTCGTGGAGTGCGCGACTCCGGCCGCGGTGCTCAAGGAGCTGGACCGGGGTGGGATCGACGTCTGTGTGCTGGACGGTGAGGCCGTGCCCATGGGGGGGATGGGGGTCTGCCGGCAGATCAAGGACGAGGTGTTCCGGTGTCCGCCGGTGTTGCTGCTGATCGGGCGGCCGCAGGATGCGTGGCTGGCGACGTGGAGCCGGGCGGAGGCGGCGGTGACGTTGCCGGTGGAGCCGGTGGAGTTCGCCTCCGCGTTGGCTTCCCTGCTGCGGGAGAAGGCTGCGTTGAACGCCTAGGGGCTCGGGACCGCACGTGGTTGCGCGTGTGCGGGTGCGTGGGGGCTGGTCGCGCGGTTCCCCGCGCCCCTTGCGGTCAGACGCTCTGAGGGCGTAGGCGGGCTCTGTCCGCCGGGGTGGGGCCGTTGGGGGTGCCGTCGGTGAGGGCGCTGCCGGTACGCCATTTCGCCCAGTCGAGGTTCCAGTCGCCGAAGCCGTTGCCGAAGGGGGCCATCGTCTCGCCGCCGGAGTTCACGACCTGGACGATGTCGCCCTCGCGGACGGTGTCGTAGAACCACGCGGCGTTCTCGGTGCTCATGCCGGTGCAGCCGTGGCTGACGTTGGCGAAGCCCTGGGAGCCGGTGGACCAGGGGGCGGCGTGGACGTACTCGCCGCTGTTGGTGACCCGGACGGAGTGGTGCACGATCAGGTCGTAGAAGTCCGAGGAGCCGATGCTGGCGCTGGTCATACGGACGGTGCCCTCCTTGGCGAGGACGACCTTGACGCCGTTGCGGGTGTCGTAGCCGGGCTTGCCCGTGGTGACCGGTATCTGCCGTATGACCTCGTCGTTCTTGTAGACGGTCATCTGGTGGGCCGCGGCGTCCGTGACGGCTATGAGCTTGTCGGCGGTGCTGATCGTCAGCGGCTTCGCCTTGCCGCCCCACATCCGGTCGCCGATCTTTATGCCCGCGAGGTTGCTGCGGACCTGCACGGTGGCATGAGCGGGCCAGTACTCCTGCGGGCGGTAGTGCAGCGTCTTGTCGTCCACCCAGTGCCAGGCGCCGTCGACGGCGGGCGTGGAGGAGACCTTGAGCGCATTCTCGACGACGGCCCGCTGGGCCCTGTCCTTGACGGGCTGGCTCAGCGCGGCCGTGATGGGCTGGCCGACGCCGTAGGTGCCCTTCTTGGGGCCGAAGGTGACGTCCAGGCGCTTCTGGGTGGTCGGCTTGCCGGTGTCGAAGGCGAGGACCTTGCGGCCCGGTGCCCCGTCCTCGTCCTCGGTGCTCACGCGGACGGTGTAACTGGCGTTGGCGGCGAGCGGTGAGGTGCTGTGCCAGCGGCCGCCATCGGCGGCGAGTTCGCCGGCCACGTAGCGTCCGTCGGCGTCGTAGGCCGTGACGTCCGTGATGCGCCCGTCGGAGTCCTCGGCGACCACTTCCAGGGGCTTGTCCGGGTCGGCCTTCTTGCGGCCCTCCGAGGGGGCGTTCACGGAGATCTGGTCCGCCGCGTCGTAGGGGCGGTGGGAGAGCGGGTTGCCGTCGGAGCCGCAGGCGGTGACGCCCGCGCAGAGGGCTGTCACCAGCAGCGTGCAGCTGACGGCGGTGCGGGGGCGGGAGATCACTGGGTGGCTCATGACCTCACGCTAGGAAGCCGCGTCAAGGGCGGCACGCCAGGAGACTACGAACGGGTGACACGCATTGCGGCAAAAGCACGGGCCCGGACGCTCCCTGCGGAGTGTCCGGGCCCTGAAGCGCTCGGCTCGTGCTACTGGGTGCGGTTCTCACCGCGGTAGTACTCGAAGACCCAGCCCCAGACGGCGACCAGGATGACCGGCAGCGAGAAGTACATCAGCCACCAGCCGATGGCGACCGACAGGAAGGCGAGGGCACCACCGATGCCCAGGAAGAACGGCTGCCAGCTGTGCGGGCTGAAGAACCCGACCTCGCCGGCGTCGTCGGCGACGTCCGCCTCCTTGTTGTCCTGTGCGCCGACGTCCACCCGCTTGGCCGTGAAGCCGAGGTAGAAGCCGATCATGATGCACAGGCCGAAGGCCAGGAAGAGGGCCGTGGTACCGGCCGGCTCCTTCGACCACACGCCATAGACGACCGCCATGGCGAGGACGAAGACGCTCAGCCACATGAACATCTTGCCCTGGATCTTCACTTGCCGGCCTCCTTGCCACCAGCGATGGCCTTCTCGCCGTGACCGGTGTTCTCGAGCTGGTCGAGAGCCGCGATCTCCGGGTGGTGCAGATCGAACGCCGGGGATTCACTGCGGATCCGCGGCATGGTGATGAAGTTGTGCCGCGGCGGCGGGCAGGAGGTCGCCCACTCCAGGGAGCGGCCGTAGCCCCACGGGTCGTCGACGCCGACCGGCTTGCCGTACTTGGCCGTCTTCCACACGTTGTAGAAGAACGGCAGGATCGACATGCCGAGCAGGAACGAGCTGATCGTCGAGATCGTGTTCAGCGCGGTGAAGCCGTCGGCCGCCAGGTAGTCGGCGTAACGACGCGGCATGCCCTCGGCGCCCAGCCAGTGCTGGACCAGGAACGTGCCGTGGAAGCCGATGAACAGCGTCCAGAAGGTGATCTTGCCGAGGGTCTCGTCCAGCATCTTGCCGGTCCACTTCGGCCACCAGAAGTGGAAGCCGGAGAACATCGCGAAGACCACGGTGCCGAAGACGACGTAGTGGAAGTGGGCCACCACGAAGTACGAGTCGGAGACGTGGAAGTCCATCGGCGGCGAGGCCAGGATGACACCGGTCAGACCACCGAAGGTGAAGGTGATCAGGAAGCCGGTCGCCCACAGCATCGGTGTCTCGAAGGACAGCGAGCCCTTCCACATGGTGCCGATCCAGTTGAAGAACTTCACACCGGTCGGGACCGCGATCAGGAAGGTCATGAAGGAGAAGAACGGCAGCAGCACACCGCCGGTGACGTACATGTGGTGCGCCCACACCGTCACGGACAGACCCGCGATC
>NZ_BAABET010000011.1:0-327184 GCF_039540295.1 Streptomyces venetus | reverse complement strand
CGGGCGCTTCCCTTCGGTCTTGCGTTTCCGACTCTATCAGATCTTTCCGATCCGATTTCCTCGGTGCTTTCCAGGTTCCCGCTTTCGCGTTTCCCTTTCCGGCGGTTCCGACTTTATCAGAAGTTTCTGAGTCGGATTTCCCCTCCTCGGCCGGGCATCACTCCCGGGCCTGAGTCGGCCGGGTGCCCCTTCGGAAGGAGTTGTAAACCTACTGGAGCGGGGCGCCTCGATGCAAATCGGGGCGCCCCGCTCCCAGTTGGCGCTTGCTCCGGCCCGACGGACCGTCAGACCTCCACCACGACAGGCAGGATCATCGGGCGGCGGCGGTACGAGTCGGAGACCCACTTGCCCAGCGTGCGGCGGACGAGCTGCTGCATCTGGTGGGGTTCGACCACGCCGTCCTGGGCGGAGCGTTCGAGGACCTCCGTGATCCTGGGGATCACGTCGCTGAAGGCGGAGTCCTCGATGCCGGAGCCCCGGGCCTGGACGTGCGGACCGCCGGTGATCTTGCCGGTGGACGAGTCGATGACCACGAAGACCGAGATGATGCCCTCGTCGCCGAGGATCTTGCGGTCCTTGAGGGCCGGCTCACCCACGTCGCCGACCGAGAGGCCGTCGACGTAGACGTAGCCCGCCTGGACCTTGCCGGAGATCTTCGCCTTGCCCTCGACGAGGTCGACGACGACGCCGTCCTCGGCGATGACGATGCGGTCGTGCGGGACGCCGGTCAGGGCACCCAGCTCGGCGTTGGCGCGCAGGTGGCGCCATTCGCCGTGCACCGGCATCAGGTTCTTCGGGCGGCAGATGTTGTAGAAGTACAGCAGCTCGCCCGCGGAGGCGTGACCGGAGACGTGGACCTTGGCGTTGCCCTTGTGGACCACGTTGGCGCCCCAGCGGGTCAGGCCGTTGATCACGCGGTAGACCGCGTTCTCGTTGCCGGGGATCAGGGACGACGCCAGGATCACCGTGTCGCCCTGGACGATGCGGATCTGGTGGTCCCGGTTGGCCATCCGGGAGAGCGCCGCCATGGGCTCGCCCTGGGAACCCGTGCAGACGAGGACCACCTCGCTGTCCGGGAGGTCGTCGAGCGTCTTCACGTCCACGACCAGGCCCGGGGGGACCTTCAGGTAGCCCAGGTCCCGTGCGATGCCCATGTTGCGCACCATGGAGCGGCCGACGAAGGCGACCCGGCGGCCGTATTCGTGCGCCGCGTCCAGGATCTGCTGGATGCGGTGCACGTGGCTGGCGAAGCTCGCGACGATGATGCGCTTGCGGGCGCCGGCGAAGACCTGCCGCAGGACGTTGGAGATCTCCCGCTCGGGCGGGACGAAGCCCGGGACCTCGGCGTTCGTCGAGTCCGAGAGGAGGAGGTCGATGCCCTCCTCGCTCAGGCGCGCGAACGCGTGGAGGTCCGTGAGGCGGCTGTCCAGCGGGAGCTGGTCCATCTTGAAGTCGCCGGTGTGGACCGCCATGCCCGCGGGGGTGCGGATGGCCACGGCCAGCGCGTCGGGGATGGAGTGGTTGACCGCGACGAACTCGCAGTCGAAGGGGCCGATGCGCTCGCGGTGTCCTTCCGCCACCTCGAGGGTGTACGGGCGGATGCGGTGCTCCTGGAGCTTGGCCTCGATGAGGGCGAGGGTCAGCTTGGAGCCGATCAGCGGGATGTCCGGCTTCTCGCGCAGGAGGAAGGGGACGCCGCCGATGTGGTCCTCGTGACCATGGGTGAGGACGATGCCCTCGATGTCGTCGAGGCGGTCCCTGACGGACGAGAAGTCCGGCAGGATCAGGTCGATTCCGGGCTGCTCCTCCTCGGGGAAGAGCACTCCGCAGTCGACGATCAGCAGACGGCCGCCGTACTCGAAGACCGTCATGTTGCGGCCGATCTCACCGAGACCGCCGAGCGGGGTGACGCGCAGGCCGCCTTCGGGGAGCGGCGGGGGCGGGCCGAGTTCGGGATGCGGATGACTCAAAAGACTCTCCTCACCACACGCGCCACGTACCGGTGGGGCACGTGGCGCGCGTGACGTTCGTGCAGAAGCAGTTGTCGTGGTGTGGTGCGGGACCGGTGGCCCGCTTATTCAGTTGTGAAGCACGCGCGCGGGGGAACCGCGCGAAGTCTGGTGTCAGAGCTGTACCCCGCCGGCGGCAAGATCGATCTTGAGTTGCTCGATCTCCTCGGGCGCGCACTCGACCATGGGGGCGCGCAGAGGTCCGGCGGGCAGGCCCTTCAGGGTGAGCGCCGCCTTGGTGGTCATCACGCCCTGAGTGCGGAACATGCCCGTGTAGACCGGGAGCAGCTTCTGGTGGATCTCGGTGGCCTTCTGGACGTCGCCCGAGGTGTACGCCTCGACCAGGGCGCGCAGCTCGGGGGTGACGACGTGGCCGACGACCGAGACGAAGCCGACCGCGCCCACGGAGAGCAGGGGCAGGTTCAGCATGTCGTCGCCGGAGTACCAGGCGAGGCCGGAGGTGGCGATGGCCCAGCTCGCGCGGCCGAGGTCGCCCTTGGCGTCCTTGTTGGCGACGATCCGGGGGTGCTCGGCGAGGCGGACGAGTGTCTCGGTGTTGATCGGGACGCCGCTGCGGCCGGGGATGTCGTAGAGCATGACCGGCAGCTCGGTGGCGTCGGCGACGGCCGTGAAGTGCCGGTAGAGGCCCTCCTGCGGCGGCTTGTTGTAGTACGGCGTCACGACGAGCAGGCCGTGCGCGCCCGTGCGCTCCGCGGCGCGGGCGAGTTCGATGCTGTGGTGGGTGTCGTTGGTGCCGACTCCGGCCACGACGTGGGCGCGGTCGCCGACGGCCTCCAGGACCGCCCGTACGAGATCCGCTTTCTCCGCATTGCTGGTGGTCGGGGACTCGCCGGTGGTGCCGTTGATGATCAGGCCGTCGTTGCCTGCGTCCACCAGGTGGGTGGCGAGCCGCTGCGCGCCGTCGAGGTCGAGTGCGCCGTCCGCCTTGAAGGGCGTGACCATGGCGGTGAGGACCCGCCCGAAGGGGGTCTGCGGAGTCGAGGTCGGAGCCATGGGTTACACGCTACTCGTTGCTCAGGACCGGGTCTGCCCTAGGGGCAGGCGACAAGTCGCGACAAAGGTGGAGCCCGGCACTGCCTGCTCGGGGGTTCAAGCAGTGCCGGACCCGTTTGATCAGGCTAGATGAACTTCGTGAAATGCCGCAATACGGACACTTCGCGCGGCTGAACCGTACATCTGTACCTGGTCGGGGCACCGGATCGCGTTACGGCGCCACGCGTCCGTTGGCGTTGAAGGCCGCGTACGTGAGCGGCATGAGCCGGGCCCACTCGGCCTCCATCTTCTCGCCGACCATCTCGATCTCGCGCTGCGGGAAGGACGGGACCTTGGCCAGCTCGTGCTGGGTGCGCAGGCCGAGGAAGTGCATCAGCGAGCGGGCGTTGCAGGTGGCGTACATCGAGGAGTACAGGCCGACGGGGAGGACGGAACGGGCGACCTCGCGAGCGACGCCGGCGGCGAGCATCTCCTGGTAGGCCTCGTAGGCCTGCCGGTAGGAGTCCTCCATCACACGGCCGACCAGCTCCTGCTGGGCCTGGGTGCCCTCCACGAAGACGTACTTGCCGGGGCGGCCCTCCTGGACGAGCTTGCGGGACTCGTCGGGGACGTAGAAGACCGGCTGGAGCTCGCGGTAGCGGCCGCTCTCCTCGTTGTAGGACCAGCCGACGCGGTGCCGCATGAACTCGCGGAAGACGAAGATCGGGGCGCTGATGAGGAAGGTCATCGAGTTGTGCTCGAACGGGCTGCCGTGCCGGTCCCGCATCAGGTAGTTGATCAGGCCCCTGGAGCGCTCGGGGTCCTTCTTCAGCTCGTCCAGGGACTGCTCGCCGAGGGTCGAGACGCGGGCGGCGAAGAGGACGTCCGCGTCGGACGCGGTGTGCTTGACCAGCTCGACGGTGACGTCGCTGCGGAAGCTGGGCTTGGGGTCGTCGGCTGGGGTGTCGGTCACGGTTGGCAGGGCCTTCCCATCTCGTCGTGTGGCGACGCCACTCTACGGCGCGGCGGAAACAGCGCGATCGGTGGCGTGCCGCAATGAAGTCGGTGAAACAGGGCACCTCTGAGGGAGTTCTTTCGTCTCTACTGATGAAAGTGATCCGTTCCACCCTGAAGGGAGACGCACCCCTGATGTTCGGTCGGCGTGAACCCGTACCGTTTGCCTTCGTCGCCGAGGCCGACAGGTTCCGCAGCAATGTCACTCCCCCACCGCGCGAGCGGCCGTCCGTCGGTCAGATGGCCGGGCGCTGGCTGCTGGGTCTGACCGTCGTGGCGGGACTCGTGGGGTCCCTGGTCATCGGGACTCCCGCGCTGTCGTCCGACAGCCCGGACTCGAGCCCCCAGCAGTCCCAGGCGTCGCAGAAACACTGAGCAGCCGCCGGTCGGCGGTGACTCCATCCGGCCCCCCGCCAGTGGTGACCGGGGACACAGATCGGTAGCCTCACCGGGCACAGCCCACGCATGGATCGAGTGAGGACCAGCCGTGCCCCTGCCCTTCCTGACGGCCGACCGCGTTTTCGAGGCGGCGGACGACGTTCCGCTGCCCTACGACGACCGTGACCGCTGGCGGCGGCCGTACCGGCCCGGGCCGTGGCGGGTGGCCGCGGCGGCGCTCGCGCTGCTGCTCGCCTCGTTCGTGCTGTTCGCTGCCGTCATCATCGCGGCGACGGCCGAACTGACCTCCGCCACGGTCGTCTTCGGGCTCGCGCTGCTCGTCATCGCCGGGGCGCTGCGGTTGCTGCGCATGGGCGTGTGGGTGAGCCCGCGCGGGCTGCGGCAGGTGGGCTTCCTCACCACGCGTACGGCGTCCTGGGCACAGGTCTCCGCCGTGCGTACGGTGCAGCAGCCGGTGCGCTGGCTGGGGCTCCCCCGGACCGTGCAGGGTCAGGCGCTGCTGCTGGTCCGGCAGGGGCAGTCGGCGGACGGTGCGCCGCCGCTGATGACCACGCACAACGCGGACTTCCTGGGGCGGGTGGAGGCCTTCGACCGGGCGGCCGACTCCGTGGAGGCGTGGGCCGAGGAGCACCAGGCGCACTGACGCCTGATCTCATGCCTGTGGGGCCGGACCGTACGCGGTCCGGCCCCACAGGCATGAGCGGGGTGCTGTTCAGGCCGCTTCGATCTGCCTGCCCTCGTGCAGGGCGATGGCGCGTTGCATCGCCTTGCGGGCACGCGGGGTGTCGCGGGCGTCGTGGTAGGCGACGGCCAGGCGGAACCAGGTGCGCCAGTCCTCGGGGGCGGCCTCCGTCTCGGCCTTGCGCTTGGCGAAGACCGCGTCGGCCGAGTCGCGGTCGATCCGCCCGCTGGGGGTGCGCTTCAACTCGTCGACGGGCAGGCCGCCCTCGGCTTCGAGTTCGGCGGCCAGGGCGTTGGCCTTGCGGACGAACTGGGTGTTCTTCCACAGGAACCACACGCCGATGACCGGCAGGATCAGCACCGCGACACCGAAGGTGACGGTGAGGGGGGTGCCGGTCTCGATGAGCAGGACGCCGCGGCTGCCGACCAGGACGAAGTAGACGACCAGGACGGCGGCCGTGAGGGCGTAGGTGAGCTTCGCTCGCATGACGGTCGGCAGCTCAGCTCAGGTCCAGGAAGTGTTCCAGGCCGAAGGTCAGGCCCGGGACGCTTCCCACGCGGCGGGCGCCGAGCAGGATGCCCGGCATGAAGCTGCTGTGGTGGAGCGAGTCGTGGCGGACCGTCAGGGTCTCGCCCTCGGCGCCGAGCAGGACCTCCTGGTGGGCGAGGAGACCGCGCAGCCGGACGGCGTGGACCGGGACGCCGTCGACGTCGGCGCCACGGGCTCCGTCCAGGGCCGTGGTCGTGGCGTCCGGGGCCGGGGCGGTGCCGGCGGTGCGGCGGGCTTCGGCGATGAGCTGGGCGGTGCGCGTGGCGGTGCCGGAGGGGGCGTCCACCTTGTTCGGGTGGTGCAGCTCGACGACCTCGACGGACTCGAAGTACGGGGCGGCGAGCTGCGCGAACTTCATGGTCAGGACGGCCCCGATGGAGAAGTTGGGCGCGATGAGCACGCCCGTCTGCGGGGACTTCTCCAGCCAGCCGTTCAGCTGCGCGAGGCGCTCGTCGGTCCAGCCGGTGGTGCCCACGACCGCGTGGATGCCGTGGCTCACGCAGTAGTCGAGGTTGGCCATGACCGAGTCGGGCGTGGTCAGTTCGACCACGACCTGGGCGCCCGTCTCGGTCAGCGCCTCCAGCTGGTCGCCCCGGCCGAGGGCGGCGACCAGCTCCATGTCCTCGGCGGCTTCGACGGCTCGTACGGCTTCCGAGCCGATCCGGCCCTTGGCGCCGAGGACCGCCACGCGCAGCTTGCTCATCTTGTGCTTCCTTAACCAGGGGGATTGTCAGGCGACGGCGTCGTGCAGGCGGGCCGCCTGTTTGTCCTTCAGCGGGCCGATGACCGACAGGGAGGGCCGCCGCCCCAGGATCTCGCGGGCGACCGAGCGGATGTCGTCCGGGGTGACCGACGCTATCCGGGACAGCATGTCGTCGACGGACATCTGCTCGCCCCAGCACAGCTCGCTCTTGCCGATGCGGTTCATCAGCGCTCCGGTGTCCTCCAGGCCGAGGACCGTGGAGCCCCGGAGCTGACCGATCGCACGCCCTATCTCGTCGTCCGACAGTCCGTGCTCGGCGACATGGTCGAGCTCGTCGCGGCAGATCTTCAGCACGTCGTCCACCTGCGACGGCCTGCATCCCGCGTACACGCCGAACAGGCCGCAGTCGGCGAAGCCCGAGGTGTACGAGTACACGCTGTAGGCCAGGCCGCGCTTCTCTCGGACCTCCTGGAAGAGGCGGGACGACATGCCGCCGCCCAGGGCGGTGTTCAGCACGCCCAGGGCCCAGCGCCGCTCGTCCGTGCGAGACAGGCCCGGCATGCCGAGCACGATGTGCGCCTGCTCGGTCTTGCGGTCGATCAGCTCGACCCGGCCCGCGGTGCGCAGGGCACGCCGGCCGCTGCGCGGGGCGACGGGCTCGGCGCCCGTCTCCCTGAAGGCACCGGCCTTCTCGAAGGCGGCCCGGACCTGCCGTACGACCTTGGCGTGGTCCACGTTGCCGGCGCAGGCGACCACGAGGTGGGTCGGGTCGTAGTGCTTCTTGTAGAAGCGGCGGATGCGGTCGGCGGTGAGGGCGTTGACCGTGTCGACCGTGCCGAGGACCGGGCGGCCGAGGGAGTTGTCGCCGAACATCGTGTGCGCGAACAGGTCGTGCACGCAGTCGCCGGCGTCGTCCTCGGTCATCGCGATCTCTTCGAGGATGGCGCCGCGCTCGACGTCGACGTCCTCCTCGCGGATGAGCGAGCCGGTCAGCATGTCGCAGACGACGTCGATGGCGAGGGGCAGGTCGGTGTCGAGCACGCGCGCGTAGTAGCACGTGTACTCCTTCGCCGTGAACGCGTTCATCTCGCCGCCGACCGCGTCGAGGGCGGCGGAGATGTCCAGGGCGGACCTGCGGCTGGTGCCCTTGAAGAGCAGGTGTTCCAGGTAGTGCGTGGCGCCGTTCAGCGCCGGGGTCTCGTCGCGGGAGCCGACGTGCGCCCAGATGCCGAAGGTCGCGGAGCGGACGGAGGGCAGGGTCTCGGTGACGATGCGCAGGCCGCCGGGGAGGGTGGTCTTGCGGACCGTGCCGATGCCGTTCTCGCCCTTGATCAGGGTTTGGGTACGGGCGACGGCCCGCGCCTCCGAGGAGGTGCGGGCCGTCGCCGTCGAGCTGCTCGACGTCACTTGTCGGTGTCGTCCTTCGTCTCTGCGTCTTCTTCGCCCTCGATCACCGGGATGAGGGAGAGCTTGCCGCGGGAGTCGATCTCGGCGATCTCGACCTGGACCTTGTGGCCCACGCCGAGGACGTCCTCGACGTTCTCCACGCGCTTGCCGCCGGCGAGCTTGCGGATCTGCGAGATGTGCAGCAGACCGTCCTTGCCCGGGAGCAGCGACACGAACGCGCCGAAGGTCGTCGTCTTCACGACGGTGCCCAGGTAGCGCTCGCCGACCTCCGGCATGGTCGGGTTGGCGATGCCGTTGATCGTGGTGCGGGCGGCCTCGGCGGACGGTCCGTCGACCGCGCCGATGTAGATCGTGCCGTCGTCCTCGATCGTGATGTCGGCGCCGGTGTCCTCCTGGATCTGGTTGATCATCTTGCCCTTGGGGCCGATGACCTCGCCGATCTTGTCCACGGGGATCTTGACGGTGATGATCCGCGGGGCGTTCGGGGACATCTCGTCCGGCGTGTCGATCGCTTCCATCATCACGTCGAGGATGTGGAGGCGGGCGTCACGGGCCTGCTTGAGGGCGGCGGCCAGGACGGAGGCCGGGATGCCGTCCAGCTTGGTGTCGAGCTGGAGGGCGGTCACGAACTCCTTGGTGCCGGCGACCTTGAAGTCCATGTCGCCGAAGGCGTCCTCCGCACCGAGGATGTCGGTGAGGGTGACGTAGTGCGTCTCGCCCTCGATCTCCTGGGAGATCAGACCCATGGCGATACCGGCGACGGGGGCCTTCAGCGGCACACCGGCGTTCAGCAGCGACATGGTGGAGGCGCAGACCGAGCCCATGGACGTCGAGCCGTTGGAGCTCAGCGCCTCGGAGACCTGGCGGATCGCGTAGGGGAACTCCTCGCGCGTCGGCAGGACCGGCACGAGGGCGCGCTCGGCGAGGGCGCCGTGGCCGATCTCGCGGCGCTTGGGGGAGCCGACGCGGCCGGTCTCGCCGGTGGAGTACGGCGGGAAGTTGTAGTTGTGCATGTAGCGCTTGCGGGTCACCGGGGAGAGGGTGTCCAGCTGCTGCTCCATGCGGAGCATGTTCAGGGTGGTGACGCCCAGGATCTGGGTCTCGCCACGCTCGAACACCGCGGAGCCGTGGACCCGCGGGATGGCCTCGACCTCGGCGGCCAGGGTGCGGATGTCGGTGACACCGCGGCCGTCGATGCGCTTCTTCTCCTTGATGACACGCTCACGGACCAGGGTCTTGGTCAGCGAGCGGTACGCGGCGGAGATCTCCTTCTCGCGGCCCTCGAACTCCGGCAGGAGCTTCTCGGCGGCGAGCGCCTTGACGCGGTCCAGCTCCGCCTCGCGCTCCTGCTTGCCGGCGATGGTCAGCGCGGAGGCGAGCTCCGGGCGGACGGCGGCGGTGAGCGCCTCCAGGACGTCGTCCTGGTAGTCGAGGAAGATCGGGAACTCGCCGGTCGGCTTGGCGGCCTTCGCGGCGAGGTCGGCCTGGGCCTTGCAGAGCACCTTGATGAAGGGCTTCGCGGCTTCCAGACCGGCGGCGACGACCTCCTCGGTCGGCGCCTCGGCGCCGCCCTTGACCAGCTGGATGGTCTTCTCGGTGGCCTCGGCCTCGACCATCATGATCGCGACGTCGCCGTCCTCCAGGGTGCGGCCCGCGACGACCATGTCGAAGACGGCGTCCTCGAGCTCGGAGTGCGTCGGGAAGGCCACCCACTGGCCGTTGATCAGCGCGACGCGGACGCCGCCGATCGGGCCGGAGAAGGGCAGGCCGGCCAGCTGCGTGGACGCGGACGCGGCGTTGATCGCGACGACGTCGTACAGGTGGTCGGGGTTGAGCGCCATGATCGTGGCGACCACCTGGATCTCGTTGCGCAGGCCCTTCTTGAAGGACGGGCGCAGCGGGCGGTCGATCAGGCGGCAGGTGAGGATCGCGTCCTCGGAGGGGCGGCCCTCACGGCGGAAGAAGCTGCCGGGGATCTTGCCGGCGGCGTACATCCGCTCCTCGACGTCCACCGTCAGCGGGAAGAAGTCGAGCTGGTCCTTGGGGTTCTTGGAGGCGGTGGTGGCCGACAGCACCATGGTGTCGTCGTCCAGGTACGCCACGGCGGAGCCGGCGGCCTGCTTGGCCAGGCGGCCCGTCTCGAAGCGGATGGTGCGGGTGCCGAAGGCGCCGTTGTCGATGACGGCCTCGGCGTAGTGGGTCTCGTTCTCCACTAGCGTTATCTCCTCGTCTTCGTCCCGTCGCTGCCCGTGTGGCAGGGGGACGGTTGCGGAGAAGCGCTCCGTGCGGTGCGGGCCGGTCTTCGATCGAAGCACCCGGGGTTCGCATTCCCCCGGGGGCCACTACCGAGGACCGGCGGCGGCTGGGTGCGCCTCTCCTCGTTCTTGTCGTGCTGTGTCGTCCGTATTGCGTTGTGCTACCACACTACAAAGCAGTGGTGACACTCCGCACGTACAGCAAAGGGAGCGGTTCCCTTTTCCTGCCGGGAACCGCTCCCTTCACGGCGTCTTACTTGGCGCCCGCCGCACCACGGCGGATGCCGAGGCGGTCGACCAGCGCACGGAAGCGCTGGATGTCCTTCTTCGCCAGGTACTGGAGAAGGCGGCGACGCTGACCCACCAGGATCAGCAGACCACGGCGGGAGTGGTGGTCGTGCTTGTGGGTCTTGAGGTGCTCGGTCAGGTCCGAGATGCGGCGCGAGAGCATGGCGACCTGGACCTCGGGGGAGCCGGTGTCGCCCTCCTTCTGGCCGAACTCGGTGATGATCTGCTTCTTCGTAGCGGCGTCGAGCGGCACGCGTACTCCTCGTAGTCTGTGATGGGCCACCGAGTGCCCCCGGTCTGTGTCTCGGGGGAGCTTCCGTTACTCGGGAGGCGGGGATCCGCTGGGCGCGGCCTCCAGGGCGCTGGGCTCCGGGGGTGCGTACACAAACGGCCGTCGACCAGGGTACCAGGCACTCGCGGGCGTCTTCACGGTGGTCCGCGAACCGGCCGGACGGGGCCGGGCGGGCGACTAGGGTGAGCGGGCTCGGGTCCGTCCGCACGTCGGCGGCCGCGGTCCGGGCCCAGAGAACGATACGCCGGGAAGGGGTCGCTGCGGCATGGCGGAGACGGCTGAGGAGATCAAGGCACGCAAGGAGCGGGAGCGGGACGAGCTCTACGCCCTCGACATCTCCGGTGTCGAGTGGCACAGCGCGCCGGGCACCGAGGAGCACGAGGAGCGGGTCGAGATCGCCTACCTGCCCGAGGGGGCCGTGGCGATGCGGTCCTCGCTCGACCCGGAGACGGTGCTGCGTTACACCGAGGCGGAGTGGCGGGCGTTCGTGCTGGGGGCCCGGGACGGGGAGTTCGACCTGGAGCCGGGGCCGCGCGACGGGGGGCCGGGGGTCGGGCAGTAGCTTTCGCGGGGCTTCTGCCGTTCTCGCGGGGCTTCCGCGGTTCTCGCAGGGTGCGTCGAGGGGTGAGCCGGTGATCGGCCGCCCCTCGTCGCGCTTTTTTGTGACCTCAAGACGCCTGGATGACAAGGTGGTTCGCGATTCTTCACGCCAATCGCCCTATTTGTTCACCAAGATGTCCGCTGCGTGCGTCACTTCCGGGCAGCTTCTTGGCAGGTTGTGACGTGGTGGACAGGCGCTCGTGGGTGGACGGGCCTGCCGAGGTGGGGCTTGTGGTGATTAGGCTGGGACGAGACGTGAGTGCCCGTTGAGCGGGCGTCGGCGTCCCAGGGGGAGCGCGGGGGAGCCTGGATCGGACGACCTCGGACGACCTCAATACGACCTCAGCACGACTTCGTACGACGTCGGACGACAAGCAAGGGTCGCCCCAGCACGGCATGAGGGTGCTCGACCACACCAGGAGGAACACTGTGAGCAGCGATCGGGACGGGAACCGCGGGGGCTGGGCGACACCCGGCGATGACCAGCCCGACGCGGAGTCCGCGGCAGAGGTGACGGGCGAGTTCACCATCGACTACGCGCCGCCGGCCTGGTACACGCAGAACGCCTCGGGCAGTTCGAGTTCGGGGCAGGGGGCGGGGGCGTCCGAGGAGTCCAGTGCTTCCGGCGCGCCCGGGTCCCGTCCGGCCGGGGGTGCCGGGGCTTCCGGTGGTCCCGGCGGCGCTGGGGGTTCCGGGGGTTCCGGTACGTCCAGTGGGCCGGTTCCTCCCCTGCCCGGGCTCACTCCGCCGCCGCATGCCAATCCTTCCGGTGGGTCTTCGTCGTTCCCGCGGCAGACCTCCGGTCCGGCCTCGACTCCGGCTCCGGCTCCGGCGCCCGCTCCGGCTCCTGGAGCGCCGTTCACTCCGCCCGCGCCCCCGCCCGCTCCGGGCGCTCCGTTCACGCCTCCGGCGCCCGCGCCTGGTCCGGGTGCACCCTTCACGCCGCCCGCGCCGCCCGCGCCGTCGGCAGGGGGGCCGTCTGCCGTGCCCAAGCTTCCGGTGGGGTTCGAGCCGCAGGGCGGGCAGCCGCAGGGGCAGACCGAGGCGCCCGCGGCTGATCCGGCCTCTCCTACGGCCGTGCCGAACATCCCCGTCGGCGGGTATCAGGCGCAGTGGACGCCGCCCGCTCCGGCGGAGGCGCCGGCTGCACCGGTTGCGCCGGCCACTCCGGAGGCTCCGGCTGCCGCAGAGGTTGACGCCGCGCCGGAGGCTCCCGCCACCCCGGCTTCCGATGCCGAGGAGCCGGGGAGCGCCGATCTGGACAGCGGTGCCACCATGCGGTTCTCCGCCGTCGCCCTGAAGCGGGAGATCGAGGAGCGTGCCGCCGAGGTCGAGGCGCGCCTGGAGTCGGTCGACGAGGGCCAGGACGAGGACAAGGCCAGGGACAAGGCCAGGGACAAGGCCGAGGACAAGGCCGAGGAAGAGGACTCCGGCGGTGACGTCGAGGCCGCGCCCTCCGACACCGACGAGGACGGCGACTTCTCCCTTGCGCCGGCCGGTTCGCCGGAGGTGGCGGACAGTGACGTCTCCTCCGACCTGGCGGACTCCCCCGACGCGGCCGGGGCGACCGAGTCTGCTGCCGCCGATTCCGAGGCGGAGGACGTCGAACCCGAGGTGACCGCGCCCGAGGACGAGGCCGATGAGGCTCCCGAGGACGAGGCCCCGGAGGCGGAGACCGAGGAGGCAGTAGCTCGTGAGGCCGGGCCTGAGGACTCGGTGAGCGAGGATGCGCCGCCTGCCGATGAGGCCTCGGCCGATGCAGGGGTCGCGGACGAGACCCCGGCAGCTCCTGAGCCGGCCGATGCCGTACCTACCGACGCCGTGCCCGCCGACGCCGCTCCCGAGGACAGCGCTCCGCAGGACGCCGCCGTGCCGGGTGCGCCGGACGCCCAGCCCGGCTGGACCGCTCCCCCGGCCCCACAGGGCATGCCGCCGCTGCCGCCGTCGTACCAGCCGGCCGCCCCGGCCCCGGCGAGCCAGTGGCCCGCCCAGCCTCAGCCGCAGCCCCAGGCGCAGCCGGAGTCGCACCCCGCGGACCCGAACCCGCAGGGGCAGCAGCCGCCCGTGCCGCCGCAGCCGTCGGTGCCGGCCCAGCAGCCGCAGCAGCCGTTCCAGCCTCAGGCGCCGCAGCCCGCCCCCGCCGCATGGACCCCGCAGGGCGCGCCCACGCCACCGCACCAGCCGCCCGCCCAGCCCCCGGCCGCACCTCAGCCCGGAAGCGGCTACGGCTTCCCGCACCCCGGCGCACCGTCCCCGACCCCGCCCCAGGCACCAGGCGGCTACGGCTTCCCGCAGCCCGGCGCCACGGCCCCGACCCCGCCCAACCCGCAGGGCGGCTACGGATTCCCGCACCCGGGCGCACCGACCCCTGCCGCGCCGCAGCCCGACACCCCGCCGGCGCCCGCGCCCAACCCCCAGGACGGCTACGGGTTCCCCCACCCCGGCGCCCCGGCCCCGGCCGCACAACAGCCCCCTGCCCAGCAGCCCGAAGCCGCCCCTGCCCCGGCACCGCAGCCCGACGGCGGGTACGGCTTCCCGCAGCCCGGCGGCCCGGCCCCGACCCCGCCCCAGGCACCAGGCGGCTACGGCTTCCCGCACCCCGGCGTGCCCCCGCAGGCGCAGCCTCCGCACGTCGGCCAGCCGGACCAGCACGGTCAGCCGCAGCAGGCCGGGCAGGCGCCACAGGCCGGGCAGCCGCAGCCGCAGCCGCCCGTAGACCCCCGGACCGGCGCGGCCTGGCCGCAGCCCATGCAGCACGACCAGCGGCAGCCGACCAACCCCGGTGCCGCGCCGCTCGGTTACACCGCCGCCGTGGAGCTGTCGTCCGACCGGCTGCTCAACAGCAAGAAGCAGAAGGCGAAGAGCAGCCGTCCGGCGGCCGGTGGCGGCCGGTTCAAGATCGGTGGGAAGAAGGAGGAGGCCGAGCGGCAGCGGAAGCTGGACCTGATCCGCACGCCCGTGCTGTCCTGCTACCGGATCGCCGTGATCAGCCTCAAGGGTGGCGTCGGCAAGACGACCACGACCACCGCGCTGGGCTCCACCCTCGCCACCGAGCGGCAGGACAAGATCCTCGCCATCGACGCCAACCCGGACGCGGGCACCCTCGGGCGCCGCGTGCGGCGCGAGACCGGGGCCACCATCCGTGACCTCGTCCAGGCGATCCCGTACCTGAACTCGTACATGGACATCCGGCGGTTCACCTCCCAGGCGCCGTCCGGGCTGGAGATCATCGCCAACGACGTCGACCCGGCCGTGTCCACGACGTTCAACGACGAGGACTACCGGCGCGCGATCGACGTGCTGGGCAAGCAGTACCCGGTGATCCTCACCGACTCGGGTACCGGTCTGCTCTACAGCGCCATGCGCGGTGTGCTGGACCTCGCCGACCAGCTCATCATCATCTCCACCCCGTCCGTGGACGGTGCCTCCAGCGCGAGTACGACGCTGGACTGGCTGTCGGCGCACGGGTACTCCGACCTCGTCGCCCGCTCCATCACCGTCATCTCGGGGGTGCGCGAGACCGGCAAGATGATCAAGGTCGAGGACATCGTGTCGCACTTCGAGACGCGCTGCCGTGGCGTCATCGTGGTGCCCTTCGACGAGCATCTCTCCGCCGGTGCGGAGGTCAACCTCGACATGATGCGGCCCAAGGTGCGGGAGGCGTACTTCAACCTCGCGGCGATGGTCGCCGAGGACTTCACCCGCCACCAGCAGGCACACGGCCTGTGGACGTCCGACGGCAACCCGCCGCCGGTGGCCGCCCCGCCCATGCCGGGTCAGTCCGTCCCCGGGCAGGCCGTCCCGGGCCAGGCCCCGTATCCCGGACAGCAGCAGCCCGCGCCGGGGCAGCAGATCCCCGGGCAGCCGGGCCCGTACCCGCAGCAGCACCCTCAGCAGCCGCAGCCGCAGCCGGGCCAGCCGTACGCCCAGCCAGGACAGCCCTACCCCCAGCCGGGACAGCCCCAGGCCCAGCCCCCGGGGCAGCCGTACCCGCAGGCACCGGGCCAGCAGCCCTACCCGCAGCCGGGACAGCAGGGGCACCCGGGTCAGCCGGGCCAGCCGGGACAACCGCCCGTCCAGCCCGGGCAGCCGTACGCCCAGCCCGGGCAGCCCCCGGCCGCACCCCCGCAGCCGGGCTACGGCTACCCCCAGCCGGGGCAGCCCGGTCACCCCGGCCACCCGGCCCAGCCCGACGGGCAGACCCCGCCGCCCCCGCCTCCGACGCAGTAATCGCCTCACCCGATCGGCCCCTTTCGAGGGGCCGATCCCCTTCGTGGCCCGTGCCGTCGCCCTCGGCGCGGGCCGCGGCGCGTTCGGGGGCGGAATTCGTTGCCAGGCCCTGGCCAGGAGGGCGTCAGTGGTCTCGACCAATGGGCACGAAAAGCTCGCCAATTCGTTATTTCCGCAGGCCACAAGGGGTGAACGCGCCGTTGACGGGTGGAGACGGCCGCTGATACACACACATCATCCATCTGACAGCTGATCAACCCGTCCTTCCCGTCCGAGCGATGACGCGAGGTCCGACCATGGGCACGAACGATCAGACACGCAGCCTCCCGCGCGGCCTCAGGCTCGTCGCCGTGGCCGGGGCAGCCGCGCTCACCCTCACCGCCGGTCTCGCGACCCCGCTCGATCCGGCGCCCCAGCAGGCCCGGGCGGCCGACGACGGCAAGAAGGTGCTGACCGTCGCGGTGGCGCAGAGCGTGGACTCGCTGAGTCCGTTCCTGGCGGTCCGGCTGCTCAGTACGAGCATCCACCGGCTCATGTACGAGTACCTGACGAACTACGACCCCAAGGACAACCACGCCATCGCGGGCCTCGCCACCAAGTGGGAGCCGTCACCGGACAAGCTGACCTGGACGTACACGATCCGTTCCAACTCCAAGTGGTCGGACGGCGAGCAGGCCACCGCCGAGGACGCGGCGTGGACGTTCAACAAGATGATGACCGACTCCGGCGCTGCCACGGCGAACGGCAGCTACGTCGGGAACTTCCGCAAGGTGACGGCCCCGAGCCCCACCAAGCTGGTCATCGAGCTGAAGAAACCCCAGGCCACGATGACCGCCCTCGACGTGCCGATCGTGCCGAAGCACGTCTGGGAGAAGGTCTCGGACTTCTCCGAGTTCAACAACGACAAGAGCTTCCCCGTCGTGGGCAACGGGCCGTTCACGCTCACCGGGTACAAGGCGGACAGCTATGTGCGGCTCAAGGCCAACAAGAGCTTCTGGCGCGGCACGCCGAAGTTCGACGAGTTGGTGTTCCGCTACTACAAGGACCAGGACGCCGCGGTGTCGGCACTGCGCAAGGGCGAGGTGTCCTTCGTCGCCGGGTCGCCGTCCCTGACGCCCGCTCAGGCGGCCTCCCTGAAGGGCGCGGACAACATCCAGGTCAACGACGCCCCCGGCCGACGTTTCTACGCCCTCGCCACCAACCCGGGCGCGAAGGCGAAGAACGGCAGGAAGTTCGGCGACGGGCATCCCTCCCTGCTGGACCAGCGGGTGCGGAACGCCCTGTTCCTGGCCGTGGACCGCAAGGCCATCATCGACAAGGTGTTCCAGGGGCATGCGGTCGAGGGTGAGGGCTACATCCCGCCACGGTTCCAGAACTACTTCTGGAAACCGTCCGCGAACCAGAAGCTGGCGTACGACCCGGCCGAGGCCGCCCGGCTGCTGGACCAGGCGGGGTACAAGAAGAACGGCGACGGCAAGCGCGTCGGCAAGGACGGCAAGCCCATCACCTACCGCGTCCTGTGCCACGCCACCGACCCGAACGACAAGGCGGTCGGCAAGTACCTCCAGGAGTGGTGGGGCGAGCTCGGCATCGGCGTCCAGCTCAACTGCCTGGACAACGTGACCGACCCCTGGCTCGCCGGCAAGTACGACCTGGCCTTCGACGGCTGGTCGGTCAACCCCGACCCGGACTTCGTGCTGTCCATCCACACCTGCGGGGCCCTGCCGGCGACCCCCGAGGAGACGGGGGCGACGGACAACTTCATCTGCGACAAGAAGTACGACGAGCTCTACGCGCGGCAGCTCGCCGAGTACGACCCCGCCAAACGGGCGGACATCGTCAAGCGGATGGAGTCGCGGCTGTACGACCTCGGGTACATGAACGTCATGGCGTATCCGAACGCGGTCGAGGCCTTCAGGACGGACCAGATCAAGTCGATCACGACCATGCCGGCGAAGGCGGGGAACATCTACGGCCAGGACGGCTACTGGAGCTGGTGGTCGGCGGTCCCGGCGGATTCGAGCGGCTCGTCCGACAACGCGTCGTCGACGGGCGTCGTGGTCGGGATCGTCGCGGGTGTCGTGATCCTCGGCGGGCTCGGCGCCTTCGCGGCGATGCGGCGGCGGGCCACCGCCGAGGACCGCGAGTAGCGCGGGCGAGCGGGTACTCATGACCGCTGAAGCGACTCCCGCGCTGGTCGGGGACAAGCAGCAGACGGCCCCCGGGCCGCGGGTACGCAGGGGCTCCGCGTACCCGCGGTACCTGGCGGGCAAGGTCGCGGGCGCGGCCGTGTCGCTGCTGGCCGTGCTCGTCACCAGCTTCTTCCTCTTCCGGCTGATCCCCGGCGACCCCGTGAAGACCATGACCGGCGGACGTCAGGTGTCCGCCGAGCAGCTGGCCGCCTACCGCGCGGAGTTCGGACTCGACCTGCCGTTGTGGCGGCAGTTCACGGACTACTGCGGCAAGGCGCTCACCGGCGACTTCGGCACGTCGTACCAGTTCCGTGCCCCCGTCATCGACAAGATCACCGAAGCGCTGCCGAACACCCTGCTGCTCACCGGGACGGCCTTCGTCCTCTACACCACACTGGGCATCTTCCTGGGCACGCGCTCGGCGTGGCGGCGCGGCGGGCTCGGCGACCGCTTCAACACCGGCCTCGCGCTGACCCTGTACTCCATCCCGTCCTTCTGGCTCGGGCTGCTGCTGATCATCGTGCTGTCGGTGGGCATCGGTCCGCTGCCGGGGATGTTCCCCACCGGCGGTATGGAGTCGGGCGGCAAGGAGGGCTTCGCGTACGTCGTCGACGTGGCGCACCATCTGGTGCTGCCGGTGGTGACGCTGGTGGCCGTGGAGTACGGGCAGACCCTGCTGGTCACGCGGTCGGCGCTGCTGGACGAGATGGGCAGCGACTATCTGACGACCGCGCGGGCCAAGGGGCTGCGCGACGACCTCGTACGCCGTCGGCACGCCGTGCCGAACGCGCTGCTGCCGACCGTGACGCTGATCTTCATCAACCTGGGCCGGACGGTGGCGGGCGTGATCCTCGTGGAGACGGTGTTCTCCTGGCCGGGCCTCGGCGGGCTGTTCTACCAGGCGCTGAGCGTGCCCGACCTGCCGTTGGTGCAGGGCCTGTTCTTCGTGTTCGCCGCGGCGGTGATCGTGATGAACACCCTCGCCGACCTGGTCTATCCGTTGCTCGACCCCCGGGTGGCCCGATGACGACGACCGACCCGGCCCTGAGCCCACGCGCCCTCGCCCGGCAGCGGCGCCGTGCCTCCGTCGCCCGCTTCTGGCGGCAGTACCGCGCCGAGCGGGCGGGGCTGTACGGCCTGACCGTGCTCGCGCTGTGCGCGCTGCTGGCGTTGTTCGCGCCGTTGTTCGTCGGCTCGGACGTGAGCAGTGTGACCGGCGCGCCGGGGCGTCCGATGCAGAGTCCGAGCGCCGGTTTCCCGCTCGGCACCGACCAGTTCGGCCGGGACCTGCTGGGTCTGGTGGTCTGGGGCTCGCGGGTGTCGCTGCTGGTCGGGCTGCTCGCCGCGGTGCTGTCGGTCGCGATCGGCACACTGATCGGGGTCACGGCGGGGCACTTCAAGGGCTGGTACGCGACGGTGATGATGCGGATCACCGACTGGTTCCTGGTGATGCCGACGCTGGTGCTGGCGATCGCCCTGGCCACCGTGATGTCCCGCTCGCTGACCACGACCGTCGTCGCGATCGGCGTCACCACCTGGCCGACGACGGCCCGGCTGGTGCGGGCGCAGACGCTGGCGGTGGAGACCCGGCCGTACATCGAGCGGGCGAAGGCGCTCGGCGGCGGGCACTGGCACATCATGTCCCGGCACGTGCTGCCCAACGTGATGCCGCTGGTGCTGGCCCAGACGACCCTGATCATCTCCACGGCGATCCTCGCCGAGGCCACGCTCGCCTTCCTCGGTCTCGGGGACCCGACGATCGTCTCGTGGGGCGGGCTGCTCCAGGACGCGCGGGAGGCGGGCGCGGTCAGCGCCGGGGACTGGTGGTACCTGGTGCCGCCGGGCATCGCCATCGCCGTGGTGGCGTTGGCGTTCACGCTCTGCGGGCGGGCCGTGGAGTCCGTCCTCAACCCCAGGCTGGGGGTGTCGCGTTGAGTCTGCTCGACGTCAGGAACCTGGCGGTGACGTACCCGGGCGGGGCGGCCGCCGTGCGGGGCGTGGACCTGCGGCTGGACGCGGGCCGCAAGCTCGGTCTCGCCGGGGAGTCCGGCTGCGGCAAGTCCACGCTGGCGCTGGCCCTGCTGCGGCTGCTGCCGTCCGGGACCCGCGTCACCGGCGAGGTCCTGCTCGACGGCGAGGACGTGCTGTCGATGAAGTGGGGCCGGGTCCGGGCGGTCCGCTGGGCCGGGGCCTCCGTCGTGTTCCAGGGCGCGATGCACTCGCTCAACGCCGTGCACCGCATCGGCGACCAGATCGCCGAGCCGATCCTGCTGCACAGGAAGGCCACCCCGGCCGGCGCGAAGAAGAAGACCGGGGAGCTGCTGGAACAGGTGGGGCTGCCCGCCGCCCGCGCGGACGCCTACCCGCACGAGCTGTCCGGCGGTCAGCGCCAGCGCGTCATGATCGCCATGGCCCTGGCCTGCGATCCGCGGCTGATCGTCGCCGACGAGCCGACCACCGCGCTGGACGTGATGGTCCAGGCCCAGATCCTGCGGCTCATCGAACAGCTCGTCGCGGACCAGGACCTCGGTCTGATCATGATCAGCCATGATCTGGCGGTCCTCGCCGACACCTGTGACCGGCTGGCGGTGATGTACGCGGGCCGGGTCGTCGAGGAGGGCCCGGCGGCCCAGGTGTACGAGGACGCCCGGCACCCGTATGCCCGGGCCCTGTCGGCCGCGTTCCCGCGCATCGGCGACCCGGCGTCCCGGTTCGCACCGCAGGGGCTGGCGGGCGACCCGCCCGACCCGGCCGCGCTGCCGTCCGGCTGCACGTTCCATCCGCGGTGTCCGGTGGCGCTGGAGTCGTGCGCCGAGCAGGACCCGGAGCTGCGCCCGGCGGGGCCGGAACGCCGGGCGGCGTGTGTCCTGGTGGGCCCGCCGGGAGCCGAGCCCGAAGCCACGGACGAGCAGGCGGCGCGGGAACCGGAGGCCCTGGAGGAAGCGAGGCCCAGCACGCCATGACCATGTCCCCCACGTCCCCCGACGTGACCACAGCACCTCTGCTGAGCGCCCGGGGCCTCCACGTCACCTTCCCCGGCCGGCACGGCGGCCCCCGGTCCCGTGCGGTGGACGGAGTCGACCTCGACATCCGGCCCGGCGAGATCGTCGCGCTGGTCGGCGAGTCCGGCTGCGGCAAGACGACCCTGGCCCGCTGTCTGCTGGGTCTGGTCGAGCCGACCGCCGGCCGGGTCACCTTCGACGGCCGCCCGCTGGAGTACTCCGGCCGCTCCCTCAAGGCGTACCGCAAACGCGCCCAGCTGGTCCTCCAGGACCCGAGCGGCTCGCTCAACCCGCGGCACACGGTCTACGACGCCGTCGCCGAGGGGCTGCGCATCCACGGCTACGGCGGCGACGAGCGGACGGCGGTCGCCGAGGCCCTCTCCCGGGCGGGCCTGCGCCCCCCGGAGCGCTTCTTCCTGCGCTACCCCCACGAGCTGTCCGGCGGACAACGCCAGCGCGTCGTCATCGCGGGCGCGCTCGTCCTGGAACCCGAACTCCTCGTCGCCGACGAGCCGGTGGCGTCCCTCGACGCCTCCGTGCGGGGCGAGATCCTCGCGCTGCTGCTGCGGCTGCGCACCGAGCTGGGCCTGTCCGCGCTGGTCGTCACCCACGACCTGGGCCTGGCGTGGAACATCGCCGACCGGGTCGCCGTGATGTACCTGGGCCGGATCGTGGAGACGGGCGCGGTGGAGCAGGTCCTGACGGCCCCACGGCACCCCTACACCCAGGCGCTGCTGTCCGTGCTGCCGGAGGCTCCCGGCGCCCCGGTGGTCCTCACGGGCGAACCCCCGGACCCGACGCGGGTGCCGCCCGGCTGCCGCTTCCACGCCCGCTGCCAGATCCTGGCGAGCGGCGAGGCGGAAAGAGCGGGCGTGGCGGACGCGTGCAGGAGCCAGGACCTTGAGGTGCTGAGCGGGGGCGGAGCATCGCAGGTGGCCTGCCATTGGGCGGTTGCGACATCGCCCTCAAGGGACGCGGGGAACGGCGCGCCAAGCCACGAAGCACCCGCGGACGGCACTCGGCAGCCCTAGACAGCCCCCTCGGCCGCCACCAACTCCCTGCACCGCTTGACGTCCTGCCCCATCTGCTCCAGCAGCGCGTCCAGCGTCTCGAACTTCGCCTGCCCCCGCACGAACGCCAAGAAGTCGACCGCGACATGCAAGCCGTACAGATCGAGCCCGACCCGGTCGATGGCATAGGCCTCCACCGTCCGCTCGGTCCCCTCGAACTGCGGGTTCGTACCGACGGAGATCGCCGCCGGCATCGCCTCGCCCTGCGCGTGCAGCCACCCGGCGTACACACCGTCGGCGGGGATCGCGGTGTGCGGCAGCGTCTCGACGTTGGCCGTCGGAAAGCCCAGCTCACGACCACGCTGCGCACCGCGCACGACCACGCCCTCCACCCGGTGCGGGCGGCCCAGGATCTCGCCGGCGCCCTCGACGTCGCCCTCGGCGACCAGGCGCCGGGTCAGCGTCGAGGAGAACGGCTCCCCGCCGCCCGCCTCACCCGTCACGTACAGGTCGACGACCTCGACCTCGAAGTCGTAGGTCTTGCCCTGCGTGGCGAGGAACTCCACGTTGCCGGCGGCCTTGTGGCCGAAGCGGAAGTTGGGGCCCTCGACGACGGCCTTTGCGTGCAGCTTGTCGACGAGCACCTTGACGACGAAGTCGGCCGGGGACAGCTTCGAGAACTCGGTCGTGAAGGGGAGGATGAGCACCGCGTCCACCCCCAGGTCGGCCATGAGTTCGGCGCGGCGGTGGTGCGGGGCGAGCAGCGGCGGGTGGCTGCCGGGGCGCACGACCTCGCTGGGATGCGGGTCGAAGGTGACGACGACGGCGGGCACACCCAGCTCCCGGGCGCGGTTCACCGCATGCCGGATGATCAGCTGGTGTCCGCGGTGCACTCCGTCGTAGGAGCCGATGGTGACGACGCTGCGCCCCCAGTCCTGGGGGATGTCCTCCAAGCCACGCCAGCGCTGCACTGTGCCTGCTCCTTGTCGAAAGCTCGTCGAACCCGTGTCCGTGGTTGTCCGTGGTTGCTCGTACGCAGGTCTAAGGGTGCCATGCCGGGTGCCCCCGGCTCGCATCGGCATGGGGGCTGTGGCAGGGCGCACGACACCGTACTCCGGCCCGGCGCCCGGGATGCCGGTCACGCGGGGACGCGCACGCCCGCCAGGTTCTCGATCGTCCGGCGGGAGCTGGGCCCGACCAGCGCGGCCCACTGCCCGGGCGCGTCGGCCAGCCAGCCGGCCGCGCGGGCGGCGAAACCGGGCACGTGCCGGCCGAGGTCGACCAGGGCGCGGTCGAAGCGGGCGGCCCCCTCGGGGGTGCGGACGAGGAGCAAGCCGATGCGGTGGACGAGGTCGCGCAGGTCGTCGCCGCTGTTCCGGGCGACGGCGTGCAGCAGCGCGTCCAGGACGTCGGTGTCCTGCTCCCGGGCCATGAGCAGGTCGCGCAGTTCGCGGCGCAGCGGGCGGGAGGCGGGGATGCCGGGCGGGGTGAGGACGCCTGCGAGTGCGCAGCGCAGTCGCACCGGGCCGCCCTCCAGCAGGCCGGTGACCAGCGGCAGGAGCACGGCCCGGACGGAGGGGCCCCGGTCGAGCCGCTGGTCCACGTAGGCGGCGGTCTGCCCGGCGAGTTCCGGCCGCCGCTCGGCCGCCTGCCGCAGCAGCGCGGCGACGCGCGGGGCCAGGCCCGGCGGGGTGGCGTCGGCGAGTGCCCGCAGCGCCTCCTCCGCGTCCGGCCGCTCCAGTCGCGACGCGAAGGCACGGAGGACCGGCTCGGGGTGGGTCAGGAGGGCACCGGCCGGCGCGTCCGGGAGGAGCTGCGGGTCGCCCGCCGCGAAGTGCTCCAGCGCCCGTGGGAGGTACCGGTCCCGGGTGTGCGGGTCCTGGATCAGGAGGGCGAGTGCGCCGCCGTGCAGGGGACGGTCGGCGGGGCGGGCGAGCAGGGTCAGGGCGGTGTAGCGCAGCAGGGCGCGGTCGCCGCCGGTGCTGACGTGGGGCGCGGCCCGCAGGCCGTGCGTCACGGCGGCGGCCCGCCGCGCCGGCCGCTCGTCGCGGGCCCACCGGTCGACGGCCCGGCACACCGCCGACGGTTCCTCCTCGGCCAGCACGGCGAGCAGTTCGTCGGCCCGGCGGTGCGCGCGGTCGGCGAGCGCGTCCGTCAGCTCGTCCAGGGCGCGGTGGCGGTGTGTGTACAGCAACGCCTGCGCCGCCGTGGCCACGGTGGCGTGCGGAGTGGCGGGCAGCGGCTGCTCGTCCACGAACCAGCGGGCGAGCAGCGGCTGCACGGCGATGGGATCGGCGGCGAGCAGCCGCGCGACGGCGTCCAGGAACCGGGGCCCGGCCTCGCACGGCGGGCCGTCGGCGTGGACCAGCCGTCGCAGGAGGGTGAGGCGCGTGTCCTGCGGCAGCCGTACATCGGTCCAGAAGGCGGGCCCGACCTCCTCCGGCACGGGCCGCTCCTGCCGCCGCCAGGCCACGGTCCGGTCGGCGAGCAGCCGCAGCACCTCGACGTAGGGCGTCGCGTCGGGCACGGCCCGCAGGGTCCCGGCGAGCAGCCGGGCGGCCCACCAGGACCGGGGAACGGCGTCCAGGGCGTGCACCAGGTCGGCCAGTCTGGAGGCCAGTCGGCCGGTGCCGTGCTGGCGGGCGAGGTGGAGCAGGGCCTGCACGACGGGCCCGATGCGGTGGTGCGGCACGGGGTCGGACTGAGCGTCCTCGGGGCGGTGGACGAGGGCCTGGAGGGCCTCGTCGAGGTCGAGGTGCATGCCCTGCAGCCAGTCGGCGAGTTCCTCGTGGGCGAAGCGGTAACCGGGGCCGGCGGGCACGAGGAGGCCCTCGGCGAGGACGGCCGGGGCCCAGCCGGTGCCGCCACCGAGCCGCTCCGGGGCGGGCCCCCACGGGAACACCGCCTCGAACGCCTCCCGGTCCAGATCGCCCGGTCCGGGACCGAGCGTGCGCCGGGCGGCCTCGTGCACCTGCCCGGCCACCTTGGCGGCCAGCCGGCGTACGGCGGTGCCGCGCAGGCCGTTGCCGGCCGCCAGGCGCTGCGCGGTGCGCAGGGACATCAGGTCCAGGTAGGCGGCGAAGACGTCGTCGCGGTCGACGGTCACGGTGGGACCGCCGGGGGCAGCGGGGGCGCCGGGGCCGTGGGGAACGACGGCGCGTGCCGGGGCGTACGAGGCACCGCGGACGTCGGGGTGGTGGAGACGTCCGGCGACTTCCGGGACGTCGGGTACAGCAGGGGTTTCGGTGACGGCGGCCCGGATCTCGGCGAGCAGCCGGAGGGTCAGGGGGTGCCGGGCGTCCGCATCGACGAGGGCGTTCTCCGGGACGCCATGGCGCCGACGGGCCTCCCTGGCCTCGTCCTCGGTGAGATCGCCGATCCGCACGCACGCGGAGTCCCCTTCGGCGCCGTCGGACCGGTGCAGCACCTCCGTCGGGAACCCCGCGCCCTCCCAGTACTCCGCCCGGCATGCCACGACCAGCCGCGCTCCCGTCTCCCGCAGCCACCGCACCGTCCCGTCCGTCCAGTCGGCCGACCGGCGGGCCAGGGCGGGCGGCATCTCCTCGGGGCCGTCGAGGAGGAGCAGCAGAGGCCGGCCGAGGCCGGCGGCGAGGGAGGCGAGCCGCTCGGGGGTGGTGTCGCCCAGGTCGGCCGGGAGGGCTGGGGCGCGGGACGCCGCCACGGCGGAAGCGGCCCGGGTCAGCGCCCGGCGGGCCGCGTCCGCCACCGACGTGTCGTCGTCCCGGAGTTCGCAGCCGCGCAGCCACAGCGTGGGAAGCCCGCTCTTCGCGCGGCGCGCGGCGAGCGCGGCGAGTTCCGTCGTACGGCCGCTGCCGGGCGCCCCGACGAGACCGAGGACGATCGCCTGACCGTCCGTGAACGCGCCGAACTCGGCCGCCACGGCCGCCCGTTCGACCGGTTCCGGCAGACCGGCGCGGTCCGGCGGGCCGGTCGGCGCCACCGAGGTGCCGGTCAGCTCCAGCACGCCCCCCATGTTGAGGTCGGCACCGTAGGCGGGGACCGTCACCGCGTTCTCGGCGAGCAGTTCGGCGAGCGGGCCCGCAGCTCCGGGTACCCGTGCGTGCAGCGGTACGGCGAAGCCGACGTCGCTGTGGCCGGAGCTGAGCGCGGTGCCGAGGACTCCGACGACGGTGCCGGTCTCCGTGTCGAGCACGGGGCCGCCGGCCGCTCCGCCACCCCGCCGCAGCGCGTCCCGCCCTGCCGTGCCGACCGCCAGCTCCAGCGCGCCGTCGAGGCGGTGGACGCGGTCCCCGGCCGTGTACGTCACGGGGGTCGAGCCCAGCACACGGGCCTCGCGCCAGCCGCCGGCGGCGATCCGCACATAGGCGCCGGTCCCGGGCCCGCCCCGGACGGTGACCGGCAGCGGCGGCACTCCGAGCCCCTCGGTGCGTACGAGGGCCAGGTCGAGCGCGGGCAGCGGGGTGACCGCGTCGGCGGTCACCACCCGGCGGCAGCCCCCGGCCCCGTACAGAACGAGCCGGGCGAGGCCGTCGACGGCCTCGTGGCTGGTGATGAGCGTGCCGCGCAGGTCGGCCAGGAAGCCGGTGCCACGGGGGCGGCCGGCGGGGTCCTGGATACGGACGAGCGCTTCGCCGGGGGACTGAGCGGTCTGCTCCGCCGCCGTCGTCGCCCGATGCACGGCCGTCGTTGCCTCGTCCCCTGCTCCGGGGAGGTCCTGGGAGCCTTCCGCGCTGCCGTCCGTCTCCCGGGACCGGTTCCGCGACGTCATCGTCGTGCCTCCCCGCCGTACACCCGTGCCCTTGCGTTCGACGGTAGGGGCGAGATGATCAGCAGGACAGATCGCTCGGCGAAAGCGCCCCCTTCCACTCCCCCGGTTCACTCCGAGCGCCCGCACGGACGGGTGAAAGGGACGGGATGGCTGGATACACCCTAGGGGTGGGGGAACCGAGGGGGGACCGTGGAGCGGCGGCGGTGGAGGTACCCCGTGGTCGCCGCTCCACGGGCGGACAGCCGGTCCCCCGGCCCGTCCGTCGGCGTTCGTCCGAGTGCGTCAGCCGAAGACGGCCAGGCTCTTGGCCTTGCCCCGCTGTTCCTCGACGAGGGCGAGGAAGCGGCCCTCCGGGTCGAAGACGGCGACCGGGCCGGAGCCCGCGTACTCGTCGGGCATCTCCAGCCGTACGCCGTTGATGAGCAGCTTGGCCCGCCGGGCGTCGACGTCCCAGCGCGGGAAGGCGGCCGCGGCGGCCTCGGCGATCGGCATCACGGCCAGCTCCTGCTGGTGCTGGTCGAGGGTGCGGGCCGCGTCGAGCTTGTACGGGCCGACGCGGGTACGGCGCAGGGCGGTGAGGTGACCGCCGACGCCGAGGTCGGCACCCAGGTCACGGGCCAGGGCCCGGATGTATGTGCCGGAGGAGCAGACGACCGAGACCACCAGGTCGAGTACGGGCGTGCCGTCCTCGGCGACGGCGTCCCTGACGTCGTACACGCCGAAGGAGGACACCGTGACGGGCCGGGCCGGGATCTCGAACTCCTCGCCCTCCCTGGCCCGCTTGTAGGACCGCACTCCGTTGATCTTGATGGCGCTGACCTTGGACGGCACCTGCATGATGTCGCCGGTCAGCTTGGCGATGCCGGCGTCGATGGCCTCGCGGGTGACCTTGGAGGCGTCCGTGGCGGAGGTGATCTCGCCCTCGGCGTCGTCCGTGACGGTGTTCTGCCCGAGCCGGATGGTGCCGAGGTACTCCTTCTCGGTCAGTGCGAGGTGACCGAGGAGCTTCGTGGCCTTCTCGACGCCGAGGACGAGGACGCCCGTCGCCATCGGGTCGAGGGTGCCGGCGTGCCCGACGCGGCGCGTGCGGGCGATGCCGCGCATCTTGGCGACGACGTCGTGCGAAGTGAAGCCCGACGGCTTGTCGACGATGACGAGGCCGTCGGGCGTGGTGTGCTTCTGGGTCATTCGGAGGTGTCGTCCGTCTCGTCGTCCTCGTCCGGCTTCCGGTACGGGTCGGCCTCACCGGCGTACTTCGCGCCGGCGGAGGCCTCGCGCACCTTCGCGTCGGACTGGCGCGCCTTGTCGAGGAGGTCCTCGATGTTCCGGGCCGTGTCGGGGAGGGCGTCCATGACGAAGGTCAGGGTCGGCGTGAACTTCACACCGGCGGCCCGGCCGACCTCGGAGCGCAGGATGCCCTTGGCGCTCTCCAGGCCGGCGGCGGCAGCCGCTCGCTCCTCGTCGTCCCCGTACACGGTGTAGAAGACGGTCGCCTCCCGCAGATCACCCGTGACCCGGGTGTCCGTGATGGTGACGTGCGAGCCGAGCCGCGGGTCCTTGATCCCGCGCTGCAGCTTCTGGGCCACCACTTCCCGGATGAGGTCCGCCAGCCTCTTGGCCCGCGCGTTGTCGGCCACTGGTCCGTCTCCCGTTCTTTCCTGTCTGGGTCGTTCTTGGGTCGTCAGTCGTCTTCGCCGTGGAAGCGCCGCCTGACGGACAGCAGTTCCACCTCGGGGCGGCCGGCGACGAGCCGTTCGCACCGGTCGAGCACCTCGCTCAGGTGCCCCGCGTCGCCGGACACCAACGCGAGACCGATGACGGCCCTGCGATGGAGGTCCATGTGGTCCACCTCGGCCGCGCTCACCGCGTACTTGCGCTGGAGCTCGGCGACGATGGGGCGGACGACGGAGCGCTTCTCCTTCAGCGACCGTACGTCGCCGAGGAGCAGGTCGAAGGACAGCGTCCCCACGTACATGTGTATCCGGATGACCCGCCGGTACGGGATCGATGGCCCTGCCGTGTGGTTGGCAGGGACGTCAAGAACGGTACCGCGAACCTGGCGGTGGCTCGACGGGGTTTTGCCCACCCACCCACCCGACACGGTCGGCCAGGAGGCCCGGGCCCCCGGGGCTCCGCCCCGGACCCCGGCGGGGACTGCGTCCCCTGCACCCCTTCGCGGGGCGCCGCCCCGGCACCCCCGTGAGAGCTTTGCAGGGCACCCTCGCGGCAGCCTCGCCAGCACCCTCACGGGAGACGCAGCCCGGCACCCTCGCAGGACCTTTACCCAGCACACCCGTAGGAGGCTCAGCCCAGCACTCTCGCGGGAGCCGTACCCAGCACCCCCCCGAGAGACTCGGCCCAGCACCCCCAGAGGCTCGGTTCGGCACCCTCGCGGCAGCCTCGCCAGCACCCTCACAGGAGACTCAGCTCAGCACCCTCGGGGCAGCCTTGCCAGCATCCTCACAGGAGGCTCAGCCCGGCACCCTCGCGGGAGCTTTGCCGAGCACCCCCTAGGAGACTCAGCTCAGCACCCTCGCGGCAGCTTCGCCAGCACCCCCACGGGAGGACTGCCCGGCACCCTCGCAGGAACCCTACCCAGCACCCCCACGAGAGGCTCAGCCCGGCGCCCTCGCAGGAGCCACGCCCAGCACCCCCGTAGAGCTTCGCCTCGCAGTCCATCGGCGGCTTCACCGCAGTCAGCGAGGGGCGCCCCCGGTGGTCGTCAGGCGCTCGGAGGGTGTGAAAGGCCGGTCGGCCGACGCGGTGTGTCGCGTCGGCCGACCAGGGAACCGTGGGTTACACCCGCGGCTTCTCGCGCATCTCGTACGTCGCGATGACGTCGTCGACCTTGATGTCGTTGAAGTTGCCGAGGTTGATACCGCCCTCGAACCCTTCGCGGATCTCGGTGACGTCGTCCTTGAAGCGACGCAGACCCTCGATGTTGAGGTTCTCCGCGACCACCTTGCCGTCGCGGATGAGGCGCGCCTTGGTGTTGCGCTTGACCTCGCCGGAGCGGATGAGAACACCCGCGATGTTGCCCAGCTTGGACGACTTGAAGACCTCGCGGATCTCCGCCGTACCGAGCTCGACCTCCTCGTACTCCGGCTTGAGCATGCCCTTGAGGGCCGCCTCGATCTCCTCGATCGCCTGGTAGATGACCGAGTAGTACCGGACGTCCACGCCCTCGCGCTCCGCCATCTGCTGCGCACGGCCGGCTGCCCGGACGTTGAAGCCGATGACGATGGCGTCGGAGCCCATGGCCAGGTCGATGTCCGACTCCGTGACCGCACCGACACCGCGGTGCAGGACGCGGATGTCGACCTCTTCGCCGACGTCCAGCTGGAGGAGGGAGGACTCCAGAGCCTCGACCGATCCGGACGCGTCGCCCTTGATGATCAGGTTCAGCTGCTGGACCTCGCCGGCCTTCAGCACCTTGTCCAGGTCCTCCAGCGACACGCGGCGCGTGCGCTTGGCGAACGCGGCGTTGCGCTCACGGGCGGCGCGCTTCTCGGCGATCTGACGGGCCGTACGGTCCTCGTCGACCACCAGGAAGTTGTCGCCCGCACCCGGGACGTTGGTCAGGCCCAGGACCTGAACCGGCGTCGAGGGACCGGCCTCGGCGACGCTGTTGCCGTTGTCGTCGTGCATCGCCCGGACTCGGCCGTACGCGTCGCCGACCACCATGGTGTCGCCGACCCGCAGCGTGCCGCGCTGGACGAGGACCGTCGACACGGCACCACGGCCGCGGTCGAGACGGGACTCGATCGCGATGCCCTGCGCGTCCTGGTTCGGGTTGGCCCGCAGGTCGAGCGAGGCGTCGGCCGTGAGGACCACGGCCTCCAGCAGGGAGTCGATGTGCAGACCCTGCTTGGCGGAGATGTCGACGAACATGGTGTCGCCGCCGTACTCCTCGGCCACCAGGCCGTACTCGGTCAGCTGACCGCGCACCTTGGTCGGGTCGGCGCCCTCGACGTCGATCTTGTTGACCGCGACGACGATCGGGACCTCGGCCGCCTTGGCGTGGTTGAGCGCCTCGACCGTCTGCGGCATGACGCCGTCGTTGGCCGCGACGACCAGGATCGCGATGTCCGTCGACCGCGCACCACGGGCACGCATGGCGGTGAACGCCTCGTGACCCGGGGTGTCGATGAAGGTGATCTTGCGCTCTTCGTCGTTGACCTCGGTCGCGACCTGGTAGGCACCGATGTGCTGGGTGATGCCGCCGGCCTCGCCCGCGATGACGTTCGTCTTGCGGATGGCGTCGAGGAGCCGGGTCTTACCGTGGTCGACGTGACCCATGACGGTGACGACCGGCGGGCGGACCATCAGGTCCTCCTCGTCGCCCTCGTCCTCGCCGAACTCGATGTCGAAGGACTCGAGGAGCTCACGGTCCTCCTCCTCCGGGCTGACGATCTGAACCGTGTAGTTCATCTCGTCGGCCAGGAGCTGCAGCGTCTCGTCGGAGACGGACTGCGTGGCCGTGACCATCTCGCCGAGGTTCATCATGACCGCGACGAGCGACGCCGGGTTGGCGTTGATCTTCTCCGCGAAGTCGGTGAGCGAGGCACCGCGCGACAGGCGAACGGTCTCGCCGTTGCCGCGAGGCAGCATCACACCGCCGACCGACGGAGCCTGCATGGCCTCGTACTCCTGGCGCCTCTGCCGCTTCGACTTGCGGCCACGACGCGCCGGACCGCCGGGACGGCCGAACGCGCCCTGCGTGCCACCACGGCCACCGGGACCGCCGGGACGACCGCCGAAGCCGGGACGGCCACCGCCGCCACCGAAGCCGCCGCCACCGCCGGGACGGCCGGCGAAACCGCCGCCGCCACCGGGACGACCGGCGCCGCCACCGCCACCGGGACGACCGGCGAAGCCGCCGCCACCAGGACGACCGCCACCGCCGGGACGACCCGCACCGCCCGGACCGCGACCGCCGCCACCGGGGCCGGGACGCGGGCCGGCAGCGGGACGCTGCGGCATCATGCCGGGGTTCGGACGAGGACCGGCGGAGCCGCCGCCGGGACGCGGGCCGCCGCCCTGCGGACGCGGCATCGAGCCCGGGGTCGGGCGGTTGCCACCCGGAGCCTGGGGACGCGGACCGCCACCCTGGGCGCCGGGCGCCTGGGGACGGGGACCGCCGCCACCGGGACCGCCGGGGCCGGGACGGCCACCCTGCGGACGGGGCGCCTGCGGGCGCGCCATACCGGTGGAGCCACCCGAGGTGAAGGGGTTGTTACCGGGACGCGGACCGGCCGGACGACCGCCCTGTCGCGGCGCCGGGGCGCCGGGACGCGGGCCCTGGCCACCAGGACGCTGGCCCTGGCCGCCACGGTCCTGGCCCGGACCGCCGGACGGGCGGCCACCGGGCTTGGGAGCACCGGGACGCGCGCCGGGCTTCGGCCCGGCCGGGGACGACGGCGTCGAGGGCGGCGCCTGGAACTCGGGCGCGGCCGGGGCCGGACGCGGCGCGGGCTTGGGGCCCGGCGTCGGACGCGGACCGGGGGTCGGCGCCGGAGCCGACGGAGCCGACGGCTGCTCGGCCGCCGGGGGCTTGGGTGCGGCCGGCGGCTTGGGTGCAGCCGGACGCTCCCCCACTGGCTTAACGCCGTGGGAGGTGCCCCCAGCCTGCGCCGGAGAAGGCGCGGCGGGACGGGGGGCGGCCTTCTTGGGGGCCGCGGGCTTCGCGGACCTGCCGTTGCCACCGCCCTGCTGGAAGGCGTCAGTCAGCTTGCGTACAACGGGCGCTTCGATGGTCGAAGACGCCGAACGGACGAATTCACCGAGCTCCTGGAGCTTGGCCATGACGACCTTGCTCTCGACACCGAACTCCTTGGCGAGTTCGTAGACCCGGACCTTAGCCACTTCGCTCCTTTGAGGTCCGGGTGAAGCCGGACCGTCGCTAGTTCATGGGCGTACTCATCGCGTACTCATCGAGTGCTCATCGCAATCTCGACCTGCTTTCGACTCGCGAGGTACCTAGACCGCACGGGGTTCCGTGCGGCACGTTCTTACCGTGTTGCCTGCTCGGCAACTGTTGTCTGCTCGACGTACTGGCGCAACGCCTTTGTGTCGAGCGCTCCCGGGACGCGCAGTGCCCTCGTGAACGCCCGGCGGCGTACCGCCTGGTCGAGACAGACCGGGGAGGGGTGTACGTACGCACCCCGGCCGGGCAGCGTACCGCGTGGATCAGGAACGCACGCGTCCTTGATCGCTACGATCCGCAACAGATCGACCTTGACCGCTCGCTCCCGACACCCCACACAGGTGCGTTCAGGGCATGCGCGGGCGCGCGTCCGGCCAGACACAGCTAAGTCTACCTCCCCGTACGCGCCTCACCCCTTTGGGGCAGGATTCGAACAGTTGCCGCGCCAAAACCTGTCGTGATTTGAACGACGCGCGGCTTGGATCTATTCCCCGGACTGTCGCCCGGCCTGCTCGCCGGCCTGTCCCGCGGCCGGTTCCGTGTCCGGGCGGATGTCGATCCGCCAGCCGGTCAGCCGGGCGGCGAGGCGGGCGTTCTGCCCCTCCTTGCCGATGGCCAGGGACAGCTGGTAGTCGGGCACCGTGACACGGGCCGACCGGGTCGCCAGGTCCACGATCTCCACCTTGGAGACCCGGGCCGGGGACAGCGCGTTCGCCACCATCTCGGCCGGGTCCTCCGACCAGTCGACGATGTCGATCTTCTCGCCGTTCAGTTCGCCCATCACGTTGCGCACCCGGCCGCCCATGGGGCCGATGCAGGCGCCCTTGGCGTTCAGTCCGGACCGGGTGGAGCGTACGGCGATCTTCGTGCGGTGACCGGCCTCACGGGCGATCGCGGAGATCTCCACGGACCCGTCGGCGATCTCCGGCACCTCGAGGGCGAAGAGCTTCTTCACCAGGTTGGGGTGCGTGCGGGAGAGCGTGACGGACGGGCCGCGGACGCCCTTGGCCACCCGGACGACGTACGACCGCAGGCGCATGCCGTGCGCGTACGTCTCGCCCGGCACCTGCTCCTGCACCGGCAGGATGGCCTCGAGCTTGCCGATGTCCACGAGCACGTTCTTCGGGTCGCGGCCCTGCTGGACCACGCCCGTGACGATGTCGCCCTCGCGGCCGGCGTACTCGCCGAGCGTCGCGTCGTCCTCGGCGTCGCGCAGGCGTTGCAGGATGACCTGCTTGGCCGTGGTGGCGGCGATACGGCCGAAGCCGGTGGGGGTGTCGTCGAACTCGCGGGCCTCCTGGCCCTCCTCGAGGTCGTCGGGGTCCTCCTTCGCCCACACGGTCACATGGCCGGTCTCCCGGTTGAGCTCCACGCGCGCGTGACGGCGGCTTCCCTCGGTGCGGTGATAGGCGATGAGGAGGGCCGACTCGATCGCCTCGACCAGCAGGTCGAAGGAGATCTCCTTCTCCCGAACCAAGCCCCGCAGGGCGCTCATGTCGATGTCCACGGCTACGCCTCCTCTTCCTTCTTGTTGTCCTTGTTGTCCTTGCGGCCGAACTCGACCTGCACGCGCGCCCGGACGATGTCGCCGAAGGCGATTCTGCGGGCGGTGGCCTTGCGGCCCTTCACTCCGGGCACCTCGGTGTCGACACCCTCGTCGTCGACCTTCAGGATCCTGGCCACCAGCTCGTCGCCCTCGGTCAGCTGGAACTTCACCAGCCGGTCCGTGGCGCGGACGTAGTGCCGGTGTTCCGTGAGGGGGCGCTCCGCGCCCGGGGTGCCGACCTCGAGGGTGTACTCCCCTTCGCCCATCGCGTCGGTCTCGTCGAGCTTCGCCGAGAGCGCGCGGCTCACATCGGCGATCTGGTCCAGGTCCGCACCGGTGTCCGAGTCGACGACGACGCGCAGCACACGCTTGCGTCCGACGGAGTCCACGGCTATCTCTTCGAGATCCAGGCCCTGGGAGGTGACGAGCGGCTCCAGCAGTTCTCGCAGCCTCTCGCTCTGGGTGGTGCTCATCCGGGTGACTCCTCGGCCGCGTGTGCTGTTGTGGGATGGGGCGCGTGTCTGGTCAAAGGGTATCCGGTCGCGGGGAGTGTTGCCGTCCACCCGGTGACGAACGGTGCCGCTGAGTGGTCCTGGGCGGCAGCCCGGGTACCGTGATCACGGGCGTGCAGCCCTGAGAGTCTCTTCTTTCTCGTTCGAGCCCCCTGAGGACGTCTGACGTGCCGTTCCCCTCATCGCCGCGCACCCGTTCGGGGCCGCGCAGAAGGAGTCTGCTCGCCGTCGGCTCGACGGCACTCGCCCTGGCGGGCTGCACCGCCGGCACCGAGGACCCCGGCGGCCGGAGCGACGGTCAGTCGGCCGCCGAGCGCCGGGCACGCGCGCGTGCGGCGCGGGACAGCGAGGGGCTGGTGGAGCGGTACGACGCGGTGATCGCCGCCCGTCCCGCGCTGGCGGGGCTGCTGCGGCCGCTGCGTGAGGAGGCGGCGCGGCACGCGCGGGCCTTCGGAGCGGACCGCCGCAAGACGCCTTCCTCCACAGCCCCTTCCGCCCCTCCCTCCCCCGATTCCCCGTCGGCCGCTGCCGTGCCGGGGAACGACAAGGACGCACTCGCCGTGCTGGCGGCGGCGGAGCGGGAGCTGGCCGACCGGCGGGCCGGGACGCTGCTCGACGTGCCGGGCGAGCTGGCGCGACTGCTGGCCTCGGTGGCGGCGGCCGGGGCGGCCCATGTGTACCTGCTGACGGAAGGTGGCGTGTGAGCGAGGCGAAGGACGGGGAGCTGCGGGCCCTCCAGGCTGCGCTGGCGGCCGAGCACGCCGCGGTGTACGGGTACGGCGTCGTCGGCGGGCGGGTCGGCGACAGGCGCCGCGCCGAGGCACGGGCGGCGTACGACGCGCACCGGGCGCGCCGGGACGGACTGGTGCGCGAGATCAAGGACCTGGGGGGCAGGCCCCTGGCCGCGTCCGCCGGGTACGCGCTGCCGTTCCCGGTGCCGGACGCGGCGGCGGCCGTGCGGCTCGCCGCCGAGCTGGAGGACCGGGTGGCCGGGGTGTACTCGGACCTGGTGCGCGCGGCGGGCGGCCCGCGGCGGTCCCTGGCGGCCGAGGCGCTGCGGGAGGCGGCGGTGCGGGCGGTGCGCTGGCGCGGCGAGAGCGTAGCCTTCCCTGGGCTCGTCGAGCGGGCGGGCACGGCTCCGCCCCGGGCGGCGCCCACGGCGTGACGAGCAGGGGCGGGCACGCACCGCGGACAGTACGAAGGGAACGACTCGCGCATGGTTTTCGAACCGCCGACGCGTCTGGTCAGGGCGCTCGGCGAGACGGCCCCGGACGGTGACGGCTGGCTGGAGAAGCTGCCCGAGGCGGCGCAACAGGCCGTCGCGCTACGCGAGTTGACCGTGGAGCGGGTGCAGGTGCCCGGCGGGCGCAGCAGTCTGGTCGTGCTGGTGCGCAGGGCCGACGGGACGCCCGCCGTGCTCAAGCTGGCGCCGGGCCGGGCCCGGCCGGAGGCGGAACGGGCCGCGCTCGCGCATTGGGGCGGGCGGGGTGCCGTTCAGTTGCTGGAACCCTTCGCGACCGAGGGTGTGCTGCTGCTGGAGCGGCTGCATCCGGATGTGTCGGTGCGGTCGCTGCCGGAGGCGAAGGCACTGCTGGAGGCGGCGGGGACGCTGCGGCGGCTGTGGGTCGAGCCGCCCGCCGACTTTCCCTTCGAGACGGTGGCCGAGCGGACCGGGCGGCAGGCCGAGGCCATGCGGGCGAGCGCGCGGCGCGACCCCGAGGTGGCCCAGCTGGTCGATCTGGCGCTCGGGGCGCGTACTGAACTGCTGGCCGCGCCGCCGGACCACCGGCTGCTGCACGGCACGTTCCGGCAGAGCAAGGTGCTGGCCGGGGAACGCATGCCGTGGCTCGCCGTGGGGCCCGACCCGGTGGTCGGCGAGTCGGCGTTCGACCTCGCCCGCCTGGTCCGCGACCGGGTGGAGGACCTGATCGCGCAGCCGTCCGGTGCCGCGACGACCCGGCGGCGGGTCAAACGGCTCGCGGAGTCGCTCGACGTGGACCAGGAACGGCTGCGGGGGTGGACGCTGTTCCGGGCCGTGGAGTCGGGCGTGCGCGCTGGGCGGGTGGGGCGGCCGCGGGACGCGGAACTGCTCCTGGAGTTCGCGAGCTGGCTGTGAGCGCTCCGGTCTCCCGGAGCCCTCACAGCCGGCAGCGTCACATGCCTACGCCGTGAGGCGGGCGACGGCCTCCTCGACCGTCAGTTCCTCGCGCTCGCCGGTGCGGCGGTCCTTCAGTTCCAGCACGCCCTCGGCCGCGCGCCGGCCGGCCACCAGGATCTGCGGGACACCGATCAGCTCGGAGTCGGTGAACTTGACGCCCGGGGAGACGCCGGCCCGGTCGTCGACCAGGACGCGGACGCCGGCCGCGGCCAGCTTCCCGGAGACGTCGAGGGCCAGTTCGGTCTGGAGGGCCTTGCCGGCGGCGACCACGTGGACGTCGGCCGGGGCGACCTCCTTGGGCCAGCACAGGCCCTTTTCGTCGGCGCTCTGCTCGGCGAGGGCGGCGACCGCGCGCGAGACGCCGATGCCGTAGGAGCCCATGGTGACGCGGACCGGCTTGCCGTTCTGGCCGAGGACGTCGAGCTTGAGGGCGTCGGCGTACTTGCGGCCCAGCTGGAAGATGTGGCCGATCTCGATGGCCCGGTCGAGGACGAGGCCGGTGCCGCACTTGGGGCAGGGGTCGCCCTCCTGGACGACCACGACGTCGACGTACCGGTCGACCTCGAAGTCGCGGCCCGCGACGACGTTCTTGGCGTGCGTGCCGGCCTTGTTGGCGCCGGTGATCCAGGCCGTGCCGGGGGCGACGCGCGGGTCGGCGATGTAGGTGACCTTGTCCAGGCCCTGCGGTCCCACGTAGCCGCGGACCAGGTCGGGGCGGGCGGCGAAGTCCGTCTCGGTGACCAGCTCGACGGTGGCCGGGGCGAAGTGCGCCTCCACCTTGTCCATGTCGACCTCGCGGTCGCCGGGGACGCCGACGGCGACGATCTCGCCGTCGACCTTCACGAGGAGGTTCTTCAGCGTGGCCGAGGCCGGGACGCCGAGGTGGGCGGCGAGGGTCTCGATGGTCGGGGTGTCGGGGGTGGGGATGTCCTCGGCGGCGGGCACGTCCGAGCCGTCGACGGGCTTCAGCTCGTACGTGATCGCCTCGGTGTTGGCCGCGAAGTCGCAGTTCGGGCAGTCGGCGAAGGTGTCCTCGCCGGCCTCTGCCGGGGCGAGGAACTCCTCGGACTTGGAGCCGCCCATCGCGCCCGCGGTCGCGGCGCAGATGCGGTAGTCGAGGCCGAGGCGCGCGAAGATCTTCTGGTAGGCCTCGCGGTGCAGCGCGTAGGACTGGGCGAGGCCCTCGTCCTCGGTGTCGAAGGAGTAGGAGTCCTTCATGAGGAACTCGCGGCCGCGCAGGATGCCCGCGCGGGGCCGGGCCTCGTCCCGGTACTTGTTCTGGATCTGGTAGAGGATGACCGGCAGGTCCTTGTAGGAGGAGGCCTGGTCCTTCACGAGGAGGGTGAAGATCTCCTCGTGGGTGGGGCCGAGGAGGTAGTCGCCGCCCTTGCGGTCCTGAAGGCGGAACAGCTCGGGGCCGTACTCCTCCCAGCGGCCGGTGGCCTCGTAGGGCTCGCGCGGCAGGATGGCGGGGAGCAGGACCTCCTGGGCGCCGACGGCGTCCATCTCCTCGCGGACGATCCGCTCGACGTTGGCCAGCACCTTCTTGCCGAGGGGCAGCCAGCTCCAGATGCCGGCGGCGGTGCGGCGTACATAGCCGGCGCGGACGAGGAGCTTGTGGCTGAGGACCTCGGCGTCCGCCGGGTCGTCGCGCAACGTCTTCGCCAACAACTGGGACATGCGCTGGACCGGTGCGTTCGCCATGGTTCTTCTGCTCCTGCTACGTGTGGGTGATGGCAGGAGGTTATCTGTGGGGCACGGGACGGTGGAAATCGGTTATCGGCGCAGCAGCGGAAGCGGAGCGCCCATCACGGCGTACGGCTTCGGCGCGCTCGGGAAGAGGACCTGGCGGGCGAGGTCCTGGTAGCCCAGGGAGCGGTAGAGGGCGCGGGCGGGGCTCTCGGTGTCGATCGCGGAGAGGATCGAGCGGGGTTCGGCGGCGCCGTCGGTGATCGTGGTGATCAGGGAGCGGCCGATGCCGCGGTTCTGGTGGCCGGGGTGGACGTGGAGTTCGGTGATCACGAAGGAGTCGTCCAGCCAGTGGTCGTGGCGGTTGGCTCTGAGGTACGGCTCCACGACGGTGGACCACCAGTGGGTGCGGTCGTTGGGCATCCCGTAGACGAACCCGACGAGGGTGCCGCCGACCGTCGCCCCGAGGGCGCGGGCGCCGGGGTAGGTCATGTGGCGGAGGACGATCTGACGGCGTACGGCTACTTCGTCGGGGCCTAGACCGAACGCCACGGCTTGGACTTCCAGGGCCTCGTCGACATGGGCGGAGAGGTCGAGGGGGCCGATCACCAGGTCCATGGCGGGGAGCCTACAGGGGCGGATTCGGTTGGCGTACGGGTGCGGGCCGCATGGGATTGCCCGCGCTCACGCGGCGGAGCCGCACATCGGATACCGCCCCGCGCCCCTGAGGGCGTTTCAGAACAGGACGCTCATGAAGGCGCCGACCTCCTGGAAGCCCACTCTCCGGTAGGTCCTTCTGGCCGCCGTGTTGAAGTCGTTGACGTACAGGCTGACGACCGGGGCGACGTCGGCCAGGGCGTAGCGCAGCACGGCCGCCATGCCGGGGGCGGCCAGGCCGGTGCCGCGGTACTCGGGGGCCACCCACACGCCCTGGATCTGGCAGGCGCGGTCCGTCGCGGCGCCGATCTCGGCCTTGAAGACGACCTTGCCGTCGGCGTCGAAGCGGGCGAAGGCCCGGCCGGAGCCGACGAGTTCGGCGACGCGGGCCTGGTAGAGGAGGCCGCCGTCGCCGGCCATGGGGGAGACGCCGACCTCCTCGGTGAACATGGCCACGCACGCCGGCATGATCTTCTCCATCTCGTCCTTGCGGACGCGGCGGAGGTAGGGGTCCGGGGCGACGGCCTCCGGCAGCCGGTCGGCGACCATGAGCGGCTGGTGACGCCGGACCTCGCGGGCGGGGCCCCACTGGGGTTCCAGCAGCCGCCACAGGTCGGCGGTGGACGTGGCGGGGCCGACTATGGAGGAGCAGCGGCGGCCGGCGCGGCGGGCGCGGTCGGCGAAGGCGCGCACGGCGCGCGGGGTGGCGCAGATGGGGACCAGGTTGGCACCGGCGTAGCACAGGGACGTCAGCATGCCGTCCTCGTACCAGCCCCACATCTCTCCGCCGAGCCGCCACGGGTCGAGACCGGCGATCTGCACCCGTGACGTCACGAAGGCGTTCGCGACCGGCTCGCGGTCGAGTACGGCGAGCGCGGCGTCCAGGTCGCCCGGTTCGAGGACCCGGGAGGTGGTCTGCGTCAACACGTGCGGGGCCCTCACACACTGGGGTCGGCTTGGTCTCCGCACTATAGCTGCGCTGCCTGGGTGGGGCGCCTCGGAGCTCGGGAGTGACGGGTTGTCGGCGGGTGCGGGTGGGCGGTGGCTGATCGCGCAGTTCCCCGCGCCCCCCGAGAGCACCCGCGCCCCTGCCGATGACGTCAGCCCGCGACCGCCACCGACGGTTCGCCCGAGATCACGCCGTCCTTCTCCATCTGCTCGGCCAGCTTCATGGCCTCCTCGATGAGGGTCTCCACGATCTTCGACTCGGGGACGGTCTTGATGACCTCGCCCTTGACGAAGATCTGGCCCTTGCCGTTGCCGGAGGCGACGCCGAGGTCGGCCTCGCGGGCCTCGCCGGGGCCGTTGACGACGCAGCCCATGACGGCGACGCGCAGGGGGACGTCCATGCCGGTGAGGCCGGCGGTGACCTCTTCGGCGAGCTTGTAGACGTCGACCTGGGCGCGGCCGCAGGAGGGGCAGGAGACGATCTCGAGGCCGCGCTCCTTGAGGTTCAGGGACTCCAGGATCTGGATGCCGACCTTGACCTCCTCGGCCGGAGGCGCGGAGAGGGAGACGCGGATGGTGTCGCCGATGCCCTGCGAGAGGAGCGCGCCGAAGGCGACCGCCGACTTGATCGTGCCCTGGAAGGCCGGGCCCGCCTCCGTCACACCGAGGTGCAGCGGGTAGTCGCACTGCGCGGCGAGCTGCTTGTAGGCCTCGATCATCACGACCGGGTCGTTGTGCTTGACGGAGATCTTGATGTCCCGGAAGTCGTGCTCCTCGAAGAGGGACGCCTCCCACAGGGCGGACTCGACCAGGGCCTCGGGGGTGGCCTTGCCGTACTTCTGGAGGAGGCGCCGGTCGAGGGAGCCCGCGTTGACGCCGATCCGGATCGGGGTGCCGTGGTCCCGGGCCGCCTTGGCGATCTCCCTGACCTTGTCGTCGAACTGCTTGATGTTGCCCGGGTTGACCCGGACCGCGGCGCAGCCCGCCTCGATGGCGGCGAAGACGTACTTGGGCTGGAAGTGGATGTCGGCGATGACCGGGATCTGCGACTTGCGGGCGATGGTCGAGAGGGCGTCGGCGTCGTCCTGCGTCGGGCAGGCGACCCGGACGATCTGGCAGCCGGACGCGGTGAGCTCGGCGATCTGCTGGAGGGTCGCGCCGATGTCGGAGGTGCGGGTCGTCGTCATCGACTGCACCGAGACGGGGGCGTCTCCGCCGACCGCCACGGGTCCGACCTGGATCTGCCGGCTCTTCCGGCGCTCGGCGAGCTTGGTCGGAACGGACGGCATGCCGAGAGAAATCGCAGTCATCTGCTGTGCAACCCCAAGTCGTGGATCAAGGTCCGGTCCCGTGAGCAGCGGGCTCCGGGCTCCGAGATTACGGCACATGCCCCGGCCCGGGCACATCCCGCCCGCACAGCCACCCGATGGGAGGCGGCCCGGCACTCCCCCGCTCTCGGCTTCGCTCGAGCGGGGGGACCCCCATCGTGCCGGGCCGCCATGAACTCCCTGTGACTAGGAGATTCTCACCGGGTTCACCACGTCCGCGATCAGCACCAGGATCGTGAAGCAGATGAAGATCCCGGCGACCACGTACGCCACCGGCATGAGCTTCGCCACGTCGAACGGGCCGGGGTCCGGCCGGCGCAGCACCTTGGCGACGTTGCGGCGCAGCGACTCCCACAGCGCACCCGCGATGTGACCGCCGTCGAGCGGCAGCAGCGGGAGCATGTTGAACAGGAACAGGGAGAGGTTGAAGCCGGCGACCAGCATGAGGGCCATGGCCAGCTGCTGGGTGGGCGGGATGTCCAGCGTGAAGATCTCGCCGCCGACGCGGGCCGCGCCGACCACGCCCATCGGGGAGTCGGCCTCGCGCGGGGCGCCGTCGAAGGCCGCGTTCCACAGGGCCGGGATCTTGCCGGGGAGGTCGGCGAGGGAGTCGACGGCCTCACCGATCCGGTCGCCCATCCAGGTCACGGACTCGCCGAAGTCCTGCTTGACCACGCCGGTGGCGGCGCTGAAGCCGAGGAAGCCGGCCTGGACGTACTGGCCCTGGACGATCTGTCCGCCCGAGTCCTTCTTGGCGACCTGGTTGGTGGCGATCTTCGCGTGCAGGGTGACGTCCTGGCCCTTGCGCTCGACGACGATCGGCACCTCCTTGCCGGGGGTGGCGCGGATGAGGTCGGACAGCTTGTTCCAGTCGTCGGTCTTCACGCCGTCGAAGGAGACGATCTTGTCGCCCGCCTTGAGGCCGGCCGCCGCGGCCGGGGAGGGCGCGTCGCCCTTCTCGCACTTGTCGCGGTTCTCGCTCTGGGCGATGACGCACTGGGAGACGGAGCTGACCGTGTTGGTCTGCTGGGTGATGCCGAAGCCCATCAGGATGGTGAGGAACAGGGCCACGGCCAGGACCAGGTTCATGAAGGGGCCCGCGAACATCACGATCACGCGCTTCCAGGGCGCGCGCGTGTAGAACATGCGCTTCTCGTCGCCCGGCCCGAGCTCCTCGTAGGCGGCGGAGCGGGCGTCCTCGATCATGCCGCGCCACGGCGAGGTGGAGCGGGCCTCCAGCCGGCCGTCGGGGCCGGGCGGGAACATGCCGATCATGCGGATGTAGCCGCCGAAGGGGATGGCCTTGACGCCGTACTCGGTCTCGCCCTTCTTGCGTGACCAGATGGTCGGACCGAAGCCGACCATGTACTGCGGCACGCGGATGCCGAAGAGCTTGGCGAACGACAGGTGTCCCAGCTCGTGCCACGCGATCGAGAAGAGCAGGCCGACCGCGAAGAGGACTATGCCGAGGATGAACATCAGGGTCGTCATGCACGGGCCTCCGCCGTCTGTGCCGCCAGTTCCCGGGCCCGGGTCCGCGCCCAGGTCTCCGCTTCGAGGACGTCCGACACGGTGAGTGAGGTTCCCGAACGCGGGGTGCCGTGCTCCTCGACGACCCTCGTGACGGTCTCCATGATGCCGTTGAACGGCAGTGCCCCCTGGCGGAACGCCTCCACGCACTCCTCGTTGGCCGCGTTGAACACCGCCGGGGCGGTGCCCGCGAGCTCGCCGACGTGCCGGGCGAGGTTCACCGACGGGAAGGCCTCGTTGTCGAGCGGGAAGAACTCCCAGGTCGAGGCCTTGCTCCAGTCGAAGGTGGGCGCCGCGTCGGGCACGCGTTCGGGCCAGCCGATGCCGATGGCGATGGGCCCGCGCATGTCGGGCGGGGTCGCCTGGGCCAGTGTCGATCCATCTGTGAACTCAACCATCGAGTGGACATACGACTGGGGATGCACGACGACCTCAATGCGGTCGAAGGGAATGTCGTAGAGGAGGTGCGCCTCGATGACCTCCAGGCCCTTGTTGACGAGGGTCGCGGAGTTGATCGTGATGACCGGGCCCATGGCCCAGGTGGGATGTGCGAGGGCGTCCTCGACGGTCACGCTCGCGAGCTCGGCCTTGGTACGGCCGCGGAAGGGGCCGCCGGAGGCGGTGACGACGAGCTTGCGGACGTCGGCGCGGGTGCCGGCGGCCAGGGCCTGGAAGAGGGCGGCGTGCTCGGAGTCGACCGGGATGATCTGCCCGGGCTTGGCGAGGGCCTTGACCAGCGGGCCGCCCACGATGAGCGACTCCTTGTTGGCGAGCGCGAGGGTGCGGCCCGCCTCCAGGGCGGCGAGGGTCGGGGCGAGGCCGATGGAGCCGGTGATGCCGTTCAGGACGGTGTGGCAGTCGGACGCCGCCAGGTGGGTGGCCGCGTCCGGGCCGGCGAGGATCTCGGGGAGCGGCTCGCCCGTGCCGTACTGCGCGGTGAGCGCCTCGCGCAGGGCCGGTACGACGTCCTCGCGGGCGACCGCGACCGTGCCCGCCCGCAGCCGGTACGCCTGCTCGGCGAGCAGGGCGACCCGGCCGCCGTTGGCGGACAGACCGGTGACCCGGAAACGGTCGGGGTTGCGCAGCACGAGGTCGATGGCCTGGGTGCCGATGGACCCGGTGGAGCCGAGGATCACCACGTCCTTCGGGCCGTCGCCCGCGACCGGATCGTAGACGAGGTGTGGGTCGGCGAGGGGGGCTGGACTGTCGCTCATTCCTCCATTGTTGCCGTAAGGCCGGTGTGTGCGGACAGCGCGCCCCCTTCGTGGGGGCGCGCGCCGTGTCGGCCCACGCCCCCGTGAGGGCTACCGGATCGGCCGGTGCACGTTCTCCCGCTGGGACGGTCCCGGGGTCGCCTCGGCGATCCAGGGGCCGTCGCCCGACGGGTCGACGACGCCCTGCTCCAGCCACTCGTAGGTGCCGGAGAGAACGCCCTTGACGACCTTGCGGTCGAGGTCGTCGGTGTTGGCCCACAGGCGGTTGAAGAGCTCCTCGATGCGGATCCTGGCCTGGCGGCAGAAGACGTCGGCGAGCTGGTAGGCCTCGCGGCCGTGGTCGCCCTGGCTGCGCAGGAGTTCGGCGCGTACACAGGCCGCGCTCATGGCGAACAGTTCGGCCCCGATGTCGACGATCCGCCCGAGGAAGCCCTGCTTGGACTCCATCCGGCCCTGCCAGCGGGACATGCCGTAGAAGGTGGAGCGGGCCAGCTTGCGGGCGGTGCGTTCGACGTAGCGCAGGTGCCCGGAGAGGTCCACGTCGTGTTTGAACTGACCGTAGGAGGTGGGGAGCTGGCCGGGTCCCGCGACCAGCTTGGGGAGCCACTTGGCGTAGAAGGCGCCCGCGTTCGCACCGGCCTTGGCCTTGTCGCCCAGGGACTTCCCCGGGTCGATGAGGTCCCCGGCGACCGTCAGGTGGGCGTCGACGGCCTCGCGGGCGATGAGGAGGTGCATGATCTCGGTGGAGCCCTCGAAGATGCGGTTGATGCGCAGGTCGCGCAGCAGTTGCTCGGCGGGGACCCCGCGCTCGCCGCGCGCCCGCAGGGACTCGGCCGTCTCGAAGCCGCGGCCGCCGCGGATCTGGACGAGCTCGTCGGCCATCGTCCAGGCCATCTCCGAGGCGTACAGCTTGGCCAGGGCGCCTTCGATGCGGATGTCGTTGCGGTCCTCGTCGGCCATCTGCGAGGCCAGGTCCGTCACGGCCTCCAGGGCGAAGGTGGTGGCCGCGATGAAGGAGATCTTGGAGCCGACCGCCTCGTGGTGCGCGACGGGTTTGCCCCATTGCTCGCGGGCGGCCGACCACTCCCGGGCGATCTTCAGGCACCACTTGCCGGCCGCGACGCAGGAGGCGGGCAGGGAGAGCCGCCCGGTGTTCAGCGTGGTCAGGGCGATCTTCAGGCCCTGGCCCTCCTCGCCGACGCGGTTGGCGCCGGGGACGCGGACCTGGTGGAAACGGGTGACGCCGTTCTCGATGCCCCGCAGGCCCATGAAGGCGTTGCGGTTCTCGACGGTGACTCCGGGCGAGTTGGTCTCCACGACGAAGGCCGTGATGCCGCCCCGGTGGCCCTCGCTCTTCGGCACCCGGGCCATGACGACCAGCAGGTCCGCGACGACGCCGTTGGTGGTCCACAGCTTCACCCCGTCGAGGACGTAGTCGTCCCCGTCGGGCACGGCGGTGGTGGCGAGGCGGGCCGGGTCGGAGCCGACGTCGGGCTCGGTGAGCAGGAAGGCGCTGATGTCCGTGCGGGCGCAGCGCGGCAGGAAGCGGTCCCTCTGCTCCTGCGTGCCGAACAGCTTCAGCGGCTGCGGCACACCGATCGACTGGTGTGCGGAGAGCAGCACGCCGATCGCCGGGCTGGCGGAGCCCACGAGCCCGAGGGCCTTGTTGTAGTACACCTGCGTGAGGCCGAGCCCGCCGTACTTGGTGCCGATCTTCATGCCGAAGGCGCCGAGTTCCTTCAGCCCGTCGATCACCTCGTCGGGGATCCGGGCCTCGCGCTCGATGAGGGCCCCGTCGACCTTCGTCTCGACGAAGTCGCGGAGCTTGGCGAGGAACTCCTCGCCGCGCTGGGCCGCCTCGTCCTCCGGGACGGGGTGGGGGTGGATGAGGTCGAGCCGGAAGCGGCCGAGGAACAGCTCCTTGGCGAAGCTGGGCTTGCGCCAGTGCTGTTCCCGGGCGGCCTCCGCCACCTCACGGGCCTCCCGCTCGGTGACGGCGGGACGGGATGAGGGAGTGGTGGAAGCGGACATGAGGGTCACCTCGCCGCATCTAGGGTTATTGAGGACTGTACGTTACCGACCAGTGCTACTGGATCGTTGGTACCCGAAACCGGACGTCCCCACCAGTCCTCGCGCGTCCGTTCGGCCGAAGGGACGGTCCGCGTCCGGACTTGTCGGGCGACTGACGACGGTGTTGCATCGGGGTGCCGATCCGGAGTCCGGCCGCCTCTCCGGAAATCGGTATCGAAGCGCTTCGACAACCTATGGACACCCACTCCCGCTGGGGCTACTGTCGAACCACCCTCACCCGCCCATATCAGCAATGCGCATTGTCGAAGCGCTTCACAAAGCTTGGAGAGCTGGATGGTCACCCTCGCCGAGGTCGCCCAGCACGCCGGAGTCTCGGCGAGCACGGTGAGCTATGTCCTCAGCGGCAAGCGGTCCATCTCCGCGAACACCCGGCAGCGGGTCGAGCGGAGCATCCGCGAGCTCGGGTACCACCCGAACGCCGGGGCCCGTGCCCTGGCCAGCAGCAGGTCCAACATCATCGCGCTGATGGTCCCGCTGCGCACGGACATGTACGTGCCCGTGATGATGGAGATCGCCATCGCGGTGGCGACCTGCGCCCGCACGCACGGGTACGACGTGCTGCTGCTCACCGGTGAGGAGGGGCCCGACGCGGTGCGCCGCGTCGCGGGCAGCGGGCTCGCCGACGGGATGATCCTGATGGACGTCGAACTCGACGACGAGCGGCTCCCGTTGCTGCGTGCGACGGACCAGCCGGCCGTGCTGATCGGGCTGCCCTCCGACACCACCGGCCTGACCTGCGTCGATCTGGACTTCAGGGCGACGGGCGCGCTGTGTGTGGAGCACCTGGCGAAGCAGGGGCACCAGGACGTCGCCGTCATCGGGGAGGCCCCGGCGGTCTACGAACGGCACACCGGCTTCGCCGAGCGCACCCTCGACGGGCTGCGGTCCCGCTCGCGGGAGCTGGGCGTGCGGCTGCTGCACCGGCCGTGCGAGGGCGGGTACGACGCGATGGCGGTGACCCTTGCCCGGATCCTCGACGAACGCCCGGACACCTCGGGGATCATCGTGCAGAACGAGTCGGCGGTCGAGCCGCTGCTCGCGCTGCTGCGGCAGCAGGGCCGGGCCGTGCCGGAGGACATGTCGGTGGTGGCGATCTGCCCCGACCAGGTCGCGACGCAGGCCTCGGTGCGGCTCACGTCGGTCTCCCTGCCCGCGCAGGAGATGGGCCGGCACGCCGTGGAACACCTGGTCGCCAAGCTGGCGGGGCGCGGCAGCGACGAGGTCGTGCTGCTCGCGCCCGAGCTGACGGTCCGGGCGAGCACGGGGCCGGCGCCGAGCCGGCCGTAGTCGCTCCCGCTCACCGAACATCGCCCCTTCCGGGGCACCCCCATGTCTTCTTCCGCACAGGAGCACGCCACGTGAATCAGCCTGCTGAAACCCAGCCCCAGGTGAGCCTGGCGCAGTCCTCCCCCACCGTCGGCATGTTCCGTGAGCGGGACGGCGCGCTGGAGTGGAGCGGTCGCCAGGAGACCGTACGGATCGAGCCGTGGGGTCCGGACGCGGTCCGGGTGCGTGCCCGGCTCGGCGGCCCGGTCCTCGAGGGGCTCCCGGGCGCCCTGCTCGAGGAGGCTCCCGCGACGCCGTCCACGGTGAAGATCGAGGACGGTCGCGGGCAGCTGACCGTCGGCGCGCTCACCGTCGAGGTGAACGCCGAGGGCCTGGTCCGCTTCCTGCGGACGGAGGACTCCGCCGAGCTGCTCGCCGAGGACCGCGCCCACTTCTGGTGGCCCGGCTCCCGCCTCTACACGGCCGTCGGCAACGGTCACCACCGCCTGGAGCAGCGCTTCGCCGCGTACGACGACGAGAAGCTGTACGGCCTCGGCCAGCACCAGCACGGGCGCTTCGACCAGAAGGGCCTGGTCCTGGACCTGGTGCAGCGCAACGCCGAGGTCGGCATCCCGGTGCTGACCTCCAGCCGCGGCTACACCCTGCTGTGGAACAACCCGGCGATCGGCCGGGTGGAGCTGGCGCACAACGGCACGCGGTGGGTCGCCGACTCGGCCCGGCAGATCGACTACTGGATCACGGCGGGCGACCCGGCCGCCGCCCAGCGCCGCTACAGCGCGGTGACCGGCCGGACGCCGATGCTGCCGGAGTGGGCGGCGGGCTTCTGGCAGTGCAAGCTGCGCTACCGCACCCAGGACGAACTGATGGCGGTGGCCCGGGAGTACAAGCGGCGCGGCCTGCCCATCTCGGCGATCGTCTGCGACTTCTTCCACTGGACGCACCTCGGCGAGTGGAAGTTCGACCCGAAGGAGTGGCCCGACCCGGCGGCGATGGTGCGCGAGCTGGACGAACTCGGCATCAAGCTGGTGGTGAGCGTCTGGCCCTCGGTCTCGCCGCTCAGCGAGAATCACCCGGTCATGGAGCAGCGCGGGTACTTCATCGGCACCCAGTACGGGCCGATGGCGCACGCCGACTGGCCCGACAAGGAGGTGGCGTCCACCGTCCAGGTGGCCTTCTACGACGCCACCAACCCGGAGGCCCGGGAGTTCGTGTGGGCGAAGGTGAAGGAGAACTACCTCGACCCGTACGGCATCACGGCGTTCTGGCTGGACGCCTGTGAGCCGGAGCTGAAGCCGGGCTTCCAGGAGAACCTGCGCTATTGGGCGGGCCCGGGCCTGGAGGTCGGCAACGCCTACCCGGCCGAGAACGCCCGCACGTTCTACGAGGGCCTCGTCGCCACCGGCGAGGAGGAGATCGTCACCCTCAACCGCTCGGCGTGGGCGGGCAGCCAGCGCTACGGGGCCGCCCTGTGGTCCGGCGACATCGGCACCGACTTCCCGACCCTGCGCCGCCAGATCGCCGCCGGGCTCAACACGGCCCTGTCGGGCATCCCGTGGTGGAACACCGACATCGGCGGCTTCCACGGCGGCGACCCGGACGACCCGGCGTACCGGGAGGTGATGGTCCGCTGGTTCCAGTTCGGCGCGCTGTCCCCGCTGATGCGGCTGCACGGCTTCCGCGACCCGGGGATGCCGCTGGGCCCGGAGATGACCGGCGGCCCGAACGAGGTGTGGTCGTACGGGGAGGAGGCCGGGGCGGTCCTGGAGAAGTACCTGCGGCTGCGCGAGCGCCTGAAGCCGTACGTGCTGGACGTCATGCGCGCGGCCCACGAGGAGGGCCTGCCGGTGATGCGGCCGCTGTTCCTGGAGTTCCCCGCCGACCAGGCGGCCTGGTCGGTCGACGACTCCTATCTCTTCGGCCCGGACCTGCTGGTCGCCCCGGTGCTGACGGCCGGCGCCACCGCCCGTACGGCGTACCTCCCGACGGGGGCGACGTGGACGGACGCGTGGACGGGTGAGACGTACGAGGGCGGCCGGTCCGTGACCGTCGACGCACCGCTGGACCGCATCCCGCTGTTCCTGCGCGACGGGGCGCGGCTGCCGGTGGCGGAGTAGCCGCACGAGCGGGGGCCGGGACCGGCCGCGCCTGACGGTGCGGTCGGCCCCGGCCCGCGGCGGATCAGCTGCTGCTGACCGTCAGGTTGTTGGTGGTGAAGTTCAGCCCGCCGGACGACGAGGTGACCTCGTAGCCGAACTGCACGTCACCGATCGTCTCGTTGCCCATCCACTGCTTGGTGTCCTTGATCCACTTCAGGATCGGCAGGATGTTCACGGTGCCGGAGCTGGAGTTGGAGGTGCGGATGAACGAGAACACCTCGTTGGCGCCGTTGGTGCCCTTGAAGACGTTCCAGGAGTGGCCGCCGAGGCTGACACTGCCCTGCGAACTGCCGAGCGGGCCCACGGGTCCGGTCTTGTTGACCCAGAGCATGATCTCGTAGTCGTGGTCCGTGTCCCAGATGTCGTACGACGTGTTGTACGCGCCGGACGACGGGACACTGACGTTGTAGCTGCTGGAGAGAGAGCCCAGCGCGGTGATCGACTTGTTGATCGCCTTCGTCTGGTTCGGGTAGGACTTGATGCCGCCCGTGTTGGGGTGGTCGGCCCAGATTCCCCAGTTGGTGCCGGAGTTGGCCCAGATGCACTGGCTGCCGGCCCCGCCGCCCCAGATGTTGTTGTAGAGCGTGTAGCCGTTCAGGTTGGTCTGGCCCCACTGGTCGCAGGAGTTCCAGACGGCGGCGGAGGCGGGCGCGGAGGCCAGTCCGACGGTGGCGCCGAGTGCCAGCGCGGGGGCCAGCAGGGCCTTGGTCAGTCTGCTCAAGGTGCGTGATGCCATGGTGTCCCTTCCATGGGTGGGGGGATGGGGGGTACCGCGCCCTCAGATCGAGGACGTGGTCGTCTCGGTGAGGTGGGCTCCCTGGACGGCTGCGGAGGCGGTCATGGCCGGAGCACCGCCGCCCCGTACCGGCCGAGGGTGACCCGGTCGGTGACGTCCGCACCCGTCAGCAGGTCGTGGTGGGTGCCGGGCACCTCCACGGTCACCGGTTCGCGGCCGTGGTTGAGCACGAACAGCAGCTCGCCACGGCGTACCGCCTCGACCTGCTCGGGGAGGCCGTCGAGCACCGGCCGGACGCCCGCGCCGCCGGCGATCCGGGCCAGCAGGTCGCGCAGCGCCTCGGGCTCCGGGAGCGTGGAGAGGTACCAGGCCCGGCCCTTGCGCAGGAGCGCGGGCAGTCCGTCGAGCTCGCCGCCCTTGTACGGGACGGTCTCCTCGGCGGTGCCGTCGACTTCCAGCTCCTCGGACCACAGCGTGCCGTGGAAGCCCTCGCAGGGGGCGGTCTCCCCCGCGTCCAGCGGCCACCACTCGTGCAGTGTGCGGATGCCGAACAGCTTCCGCAGCCGGGCGTCCATGCCGCCCGGCCGCACCCGGTCGTCCTCGTCGGCGACGCCGGTCAGGAAGCCGCAGACGAGGGTGCCGCCCTGCCGTACGTAGGCGAGGAGATTGTCGATCGCCGCGTCCGTGAGCAGGTACAGCTGAGGCACGACGACCATGGAGTACGACGTCAGATCGTGCTCGGGGTGGGCGAAGTCAGTGGTGAGGTGGGCCTGCCAGAAAGCCCGGTGCCAGGCGCGCAGGACGTCCGGGTACTCCACCCGGGTGGACGGACGGCCCTCCTGGGCGCCGGCCCACCAGGCGTTCCAGTCGTGCAGGACGGCGATGTCCGCGGTGAGGTGCCGGCCGGTGACCTCCGGGGCGATCGTCGCCAGCTCCGCGCCGAGCCGCTTGACCTCCTGGAACGTACGGCCCTGCTCGCCGGCGTGGCTCACCATGCCGGAGTGGAACTTCTCCGCGCCCTGCCGGGACTGCCGCCACTGGAAGTAGCAGACGGCGTCGGCGCCCCGGGCCACGGCCTGGAGGGACCACAGCCGGTTGAGGCCGCGCGGCTTGGGGTGGTTCACGCCGCGCCAGTTGACCGGCCCGGCCGCCTGCTCCATGAGCATCCACGGACCCCGGGCCTGGGAGCGGGTCATGTCCTGGACGAGCGCGCCGCTCTGGGCGCCGAGCGGATCACGCGGATCGGGATAGAGGTCGACGGAGACGACGTCCTCCTCCCCCGCCCAGCGCCAGGCGTCCTGCCCGGACCACAGCGGCATGAAGTTGCTGGTGACCGGGATGTGCGGGGTGTGCCGCCGGACGATGTCGCGTTCGGCGGTGTAACACTCCAGGAGCATGTCGGAGGTGAAGCGCCGGAAGTCCAGCACCTGGGCGGGGTTGCGCATGTAGTGGGGCAGGCGGGGCGGCAGGATGCCGTCCCAGGTGTCGTAGCCCTGGCTCCAGAAGGTGGTGCCCCAGGCCTCGTTGAGGGCGTCGAGCGTGCCGTACCGCTCGCGCAGCCAGCGGCGGAAGGCGGCGGCGGCCTCGTCGCCGTGGTCGTAGGTGCAGTACTCGTTGTTGATGTGCCACATCGTCAGGGCCGGGTGACCGCCGTAGCGGGCGGCCAGGTCCTCGGTGATGGCGGCGGCACAGCGCCGGTAGGTGGCGCTGGAGTGCGAGAAGTGCTGACGGCCGCCCCACCACTCGGTGCGGCCGTCCTCGGTGACGGGCAGGGTGTCGGGGTGCAGCCGGCCCATCCAGGGCGGGGGCGAGGAGGTGGGCGTGGCGAGGACGACGCCGATGCCGTTGTCCCCCATCAGGTCCATCAGGGTGTCCAGCCAGCCGAACTCCCGTGCCCCGGGCTCCGGTTCGAGCTTCGACCAGGAGAACACCCCGAGGGTGACGGAGTTGACGCCGGCGTCCTTCATCAGCCGGACGTCCTCGTGCCAGATCTCCTCCGGCCACTGCTCCGGGTTGTAGTCGCCGCCGAAGAGGAGACGGCCCCGGGTGGCGTCGCTCAGGCCGGGCCGGTTCCTCCCGGTCATCGGACGGGCTCCCCGTACTGGACGCCGCGTCCGTTGGTGGCGATGTACACCCGGCCGTACACGCGCGGGTCGCCGGTGACGGTGGCCCCGATCCAGCCCCACTGGTGCCGGTCGTCGTTGATCCGGGTCCAGGTCCTCGCCTCGTCGTCGGAGCGATACACGGCGGTGATGGCCTCGGTGGAGCCGACCATGTAGAGCGCCGGGTAGGGGGCACCGTCGGCGGCCTTGCCGAAGCCGAGGGTGTACGAGGCCCGGCAGCTGCTGACCTTGGTGAAGCTCGCACCGCCGTCGGTGGATCGGTACAGCCCGTTCCACTTCAGGCTCAGCCACAGGTGACCGGAGCGTCCCGGCGTCACCGCCAGCTGGAACTCGCTGTCGCCCGAGTGCAGTCCGGTGGCCCGCGCGGTGAAGGTCGCGCCGCTGTCGGTGCTGGCGAAGAGCGTGCCGGTGCCGGTGTCGAGGGCGTAGAAGCGCTCCGGGTCGACGGGGTCGGCGACCGGGACGGCGCCCTTCGGGAAGGAGGCGACCTCGGACCAGGTCCCGCCGTTGTCCGCCGAGCGGAAGCCCGGGTCGGCCGCGCCGAAGGACCACAGCAGCACACGGCCGTCCGCGTTGGTGGCGATGGGCCCCGGCGCGGACTTGGCCATGGCGGGCTGGGCCTTGAAGGGCGCCCAGGTCCTGCCGCCGTCGTTCGAGTATGCGCCGTTGCCGTTGTCGCCCCACCCGGCCCGGACGACGTACGAGGGCCTGGCCGTGGCGAGCGCGAGCCCCGTCGCCGTGCCGAAGACCGGGTTGGACGCCATGCCGCGCGAGGGGGACGCGGTGAGCCGCTCGTGGTACATCACGCCGATGTCCCCGGAGCCGCTGATCAGGTGCGCCTGACCGGCCGGAGGGGAGATCAGCCGGCGTACGGACGCCTCCTCCAGGCCGCGGATCTCCGGGGCCCAGTGCTTGAGGTCGCGGGTGCCGTAGAGGGTGGCCCCCGTGCCGTGGACCACGTGCTCGGAGTCGAACGGGTCGAGACCCACGGCCTGGATCCACCAGCCGAACTTCGCCTGGCCCGCGCCCCACTTGAGATAGGGCGTCTCGGAGACGTCGAGGACGGCCTCGTCCTTCAGGGACTTCCAGGTGCGGCCGCCGTCGGTGGTCCGGTACAGGGTGTCGACCAGGGCCCAGCGGTTGTTGGTGGAGACGACGACGGTGCCGGGGCGGCGGGCGTCGACGGCGACACCGCCGTACCCGAAGGAGTCGGTCCCGCCGTCGTCGGTCGCCCCGCCGGGCCTCACCGGCGTGACCTCGGTCCACGTCCCGTTCGTCGTACGCAGCTTGTGGACACTGCCGTCGGACTGCCCGTTGGGGCCGGGGGCGTCGGCGTACGTCACGTACAGCTCGCGCGTGTGCCGGTCGTACGCGGCCCGGATCGGCACCTTGGCGGCGGTGCCGGTGGGCTGCCCGGGGACGGCTTCCCAGGTGGTGCCGTCGGCGGTTCTCCAGAGGTTCGCGGAGCGGCCGTCGGAGTCGCCCCAGCCGGCGTAGACGGTACGTCCCGCCGCGACCAGGAGGGTGACGCCCTGGCCGGTGGCGCTCGGGGCGGCCGGGAAGTTCACCGCCTGCCAGCTCGCCCCGCGGTCGGTCGACCTGAGCAGGCCGTCGTGCCGGGTGCCGAGCCACAGGGTGTCGCTGTCCCTGAGGTCGACGAGCAGCCGCTCCCCGCACCCGCGTCCGTCCTCGTTGGCGCCGAGCTTCACGGTGAGGTCGGTGCGCTTCCAGGTGGCGCCCCGGTCCTCGGACCGCAGGACGGCCCCGTTGCCGGCCCAGGACTGCGCGTACGTGCCGAGGGCGAGGTACAGCCGGCCGGGATGCGCCGGGTCGACGGCCATGGCCTCCACGCCGAGCAGGTTCCAGTCGTCCCAGCCGATGTGGTCGGTCAGCGGGATCCACCGGTCGGCGCGGTCGTCCCAGCGGTAGGCGCCGCCGATGTCGGTGCGGGCGTAGGCGAGGCCCCGTACCGAGGGGTGGAACAGCACGCCGGTGACGAATCCGGTGCCGCCCTGGACGACGTTGCGCCAGCGGTAGGCACCGCCTGCGGCGGGGACGGCGGCCCGCGCACGCCCCTGGACGACCGGAAGGGCGGCGACCGCAGCGCCGGCCGCGAGCACTGAACGCCTGCTGAGGCGAAACGCGCGCATGACATACCTCGGTTCTTGCAAAGGGGGGGGAAGTGAAGGCACCCAGGGGCGCGGGGAACGGCGCGAACAAAGGGGCGTCACCCCTTGACGGCCCCGGTGAGCATGCCCTTCTTGAAGTGCTTCTGGACGAAGGGCGACAGGACGGTGACCGGCAGCAGCGCCATCACCATGACCGCCATCTGAATGGCCAGCCCCGACAGCTGGCCGGTCCTGATGGCCTGGCTCAGCCCGACCGGCGCCTCCTGCCTCTGCACCAGCTGGATCATGACGTTCTGCAACGGCATCATGTCCTGGTCGTTCAGGTAGATCGACGCGTTGAACCAGGCGCTCCAGTACCCGACGGCGTAGAACAGTGTGATGACCGCGAGGACCGCCCGCGACAGCGGCATGACGATCTGCCAGAGGATCCGCAGGTCCCCGGCGCCGTCGATGCGCGCGCTGTCGATGAGTTCCTGGGAGATCCCCATGAAGAAGCCCCGCAGCACCAGGATGTTGAAGACGCTGATCGCGCTCGGCAGGATCAGGGCGAGGTAGCTGTCCGTCAGGCCGAGGGACTGTACGAGCAGGTAGGTGGGGATGAGGCCGGCGCTGAAGAACATGGTCGCCAGCAGTGTCATGAGGATCCACCGGTGGCCGAGGGTCCCGCTGCGGGACAGGCCGTAGGCGCACAGCACGGACACCGCCATCGAGAACAGCGTGCCGACCAGGGTGACGAGGATGCTGATGATCGCGGCGCGGGTGACCTGGCCGCCGCTGAGCAGCTCCTCGTAGGCGATGAAGGTGATGCCCTTGGGCACCATCACCAGGCCGCCCGCCTCGTCGATGGTCTTGCGGGAGGAGAGACTGGTGACGACCACGATCCACAGCGGGAAGAGGATCGCCAGGCAGGCGAACGCCAGGGCGATGCCCTTGCCCGCGAGGCCGGCCTTCGAGGGCTGCTCCTCCCACGCCGGGCGCGGCGGTGCGGACCACCGGCGGAGCTTGGTCGCCGGTTTGTCGATGACGGCGGTCACTTCTTGTACACCCCCTGCTCGCCCATGAGATGGGCCACCTTGTTCGCGGCGAGGACCAGGCCGATGCTGACCACGCCCTTGACGAGACCGGCGGCGGCCGCGTAGCCGAAGTCCTGGTTGCGCACGCCGTTCCACCACACGAAGGTGTCGAGGACTTCTCCCGCGCCCGGCCCGACACCGTCGCGTTGGAGCAGGATCTGTTCGAAGCCCACGGTCAGGGCGTCGCCGACGCGCAGCACGAGGAGGAGGGCGATCACCGGGCGCAGGGCGGGAAGCGTGACGTGCCACATGCGGCGCCAGCGTCCGGCGCCGTCCATCGCGGCGGCCTCGTAGTGGTCCTGAGGAACGGAGGCCAGCGCGGCGAGGAAGACGATGATCCCCCACCCGGCGTCCTTCCACACGCTCTGCGCGGTGAGCAGGAAGGGGAAGGTGTCCGGGTTGGTCATGATGTTGAGGCCGTCGTACCCGTTCTGCCGCAGCAGCTGGGAGAGCATTCCCGCGCCGCCGAACATCTGCTGGAAGACGGCGATGACCAGCACCCACGAGAAGAAGTGCGGCAGGTAGAGAACCGCCTGCGCGACGGCCCGGATCCGGGGCCGGACCACGCTGTTGATGAGCAGCGCGAGCAGGACCGGGATCGGGAAGAACAGCACCAGCTGGACGAAGAACAGCACCAGCGTGTTCTCGACGGCGTTCCAGAAGGCGGAGTCCTCGAAGATCCGCTGGAAGTTCTCCATACCCACGAAGGGGCTGTTCAGTATGGAGATGATGCCGTTGTCGCTGATGTACGGGTCGTAGTCCTGGAAGGCGACGACGTTGCCGAGGATCGGCAGGTAGTTGAAGACCAGGACCAGGAGGACGGCCGGCAGCGTCATGAGGATCAGGGCGCGGTCGCGCCTGAACCTGAGCCGGAGGTTCCGCTTGCCCGAGCCTCGTTCCTCGCGGCCGCCGGGGGCGCCGTCGGGTGCCGCCGGGGTCTTCACCGGCGTGCTGGCCTCGGCACTGCTCCGAGGCACCGTGCTGTGGGACACGGTTGTTCTCCTTGCCTCAGAGCCTGGTCAGCTCGCCGCCGAGCCGTTCTCGTCGAGCAGCTTCTTGTACCAGTCGCGCAGTTTGTCGCCGCCCTTGCTCTTCCAGTCGGAGACGGCCTGCTGCATGTCGCTGATCTTCTTGTGCCCGCGGATGATGTCGTCCTCGAGCTGCTCGAAGTCGTTGGCGAGGTTGGTCCAGCGGGAGGGCTCGGTGATCTGCAGGCCCCAGAACGACGACTTCCTGGTGAAGCCGCCCATCCGCTGCTCCCACTCGACCATGCCCCTGGTGAGGTCCGGGAAGTCGGGGTAGGCCCTGGTCGCCGCGGGGCTCGCCACCATGACGTAGGCGTTGAGCACCTCGTTGTTGCCCTTGTCGTTCTTGACGGGCACGCCGTCCTTGATCGTGTAGTGGGTGCCCTCGACGCCGTAATTGGTCATCATCCACTCCTTGGTGCCGTACGGCGCCGCGGTGACGTTGGCGACCGCCAGGACGTCGCGGATGACGGACTCGGAGGCCTTCTTGTTGACGAAGGCGAAGATGCCGGCCGGGTTCTGGGCGTACAGCGTCGGGTCACCGCCGTCGTGGTTCCAGATGTCCATGCCCCAGACCTTGAAGTCGGGGTTCTGGGTGGCCTGCTGCGCCTGCACCCCCCACCAGTTGGTGATGTTGTTGTTCCAGATCAGGAACTCGCCGGCGGCGAACTTGGGGGCGGGGTCGACGGTCTGGCTCTTGCCCAGCTTGAAGTCGGGGTGGACCACTCCGGCGGCGAACAGCTTGCGCGTCCACTCGATGGCTTCGAGGTACTCCGGGGTCTCGATGCGGTTGACCAGCTTGCCGTCGACCAGGTTCCACCAGAGCGGCTTCTCCCCGCCCCCGAGCACGCCGAAGGTGTTCATCGCGGTCCACTTCATGTCACCGCACGCCCAGCGCTTGGCCCTGGCGTTGGTGATGTCCTTGCACAGGGCCACGAACTCCTCGGCGGACCGGGGGACTTCGTAGCCCTCCTTGTCGAAGATGTCCTGCCGGTAGAGGGGCGCGATGGTCTGGACGGAGGGGGCGGGCTGCGGGAGGCCCATCAGCTTGCCGCCGAAGATGGAGCGCTGCCAGGCGTCGCTGGGGATCGCCGCGAGGTTGGCGTACTCCTTGACCTTGTCCCCGGACAGGTACGGGCCGAGGTCGGCGAACTTGCTGATGATGGCGCTGGGTATCTTGCCCATCATGTTCCAGCTGGGGACGACCACCACGTCCGGGACGTCGCTGGAGGCGAGGACCGCGCCGAGCTTCTGGTCGTAGGTGTTGCCGTCCTGGTTGCGCCACCGGACGTCGACGCCGATCAGGTCGTTCATCGACGTGTAGTAGGGGTTGTTCTGCTTCGGCGGCGAGCCCCAGAACGGCGACATGACGGTGACCTCGCCGCCCTTGCCGAGCTTCTTCGCGACCGAGGTCTTGAGGGTGCTGACGTCGAGCTTGCTGGTGAAGCCCATCGACGAACCGTTCTTCGACGGGATGTCCGGCTTCACCACGCTGCTGGCCACGTAGCTGGGCAGGATCTTCTTGGCGTCCTTGCCCGACGTGGTGCCCTCCCGCGACCCGCCGTCCGAACCGCCGCACGCGGCGAGCAGCGGCATCCCACCGGCCACCGCTGCGGTGGCGACCGCCGTGGAGGCGAGGAAAGATCTCCGGCTCGGACCAGCGGAGGCGGAGGCGGCGTTCGGCGTCATTGCGTCAACCCTTCATGGCACACCAGGACACCCGGCGGAGGCCGTCGGCTGCGGTGTCTCGAGTGGAACTGGCTGAGCTGAAGCGAGCTTTCGACCCATGAACGGGGCTTCCCCAGTCGAAGCGCTTCGATGTTGCTGTGAGGTTAAGTGAACGCCCCGGGGTGCACAAGGGTCGTCCCCAAACTTCCTCCTGGGCACCATAAGGGACCCTTCCTCTTGCACTGCTTGAAGTGACGGCGCCGGTCCCTTGACACCCGACCGGTCGTCGAACCAGCATCGAAGCGCTTCGAAAGCGCCTCGCCGATCCATCGCAAGGGATCCCCACGTGACCGCACACACGCCGCCCACCGCCCCGTTCCGCGATCCGCGACTCCCGTTCGCGCACCGCGTCGACGACCTGCTGGGGCGGCTCACCCTCGACGAGAAGATCTCCTTCCTGCACCAGTTCGCGCCCGCCGTCGAAAGGCTCGGAATCGCCTCGTTCCGCACCGGCCAGGAGGCGCTGCACGGCGTCGCCTGGATGGGCCCGGCGACGGTGTTCCCGCAGGCGGTCGGTCTCGGCGCGACCTGGAACACCGACCTCGTACGGCGGGTCGGCGACGCGGTGTCCAAGGAGATCCGCGCGATGCGCGCCCGGGACGACCGGGTCGGCCTCAATGTCTGGGCCCCGACGGTCAATCTGTTGCGCCACCCCCTGTGGGGCCGCAACGAGGAGGGCTACTCGGAGGACCCGAAGCTCACCTCGGCGATCGCCACCGCCTATACGCACGGCCTGCGCGGCGACCACCCGACCTACTGGCGCACCGCGCCCGTGCTGAAGCACTGGCTCGCCCACAACAACGAGACGGACCGGTCCACGACGTCGAGCTCGGTGCGCCCGCGCGTGCTGCACGAGTACGACCTGCGGGCCTTCCGCGAGAGCGTCGAGGCCGGTGCGGTGGCCGGGGTGATGCCGGCGTACAACCTGGTCAACGGCCGCCCGAACCACGTCTCGCCGTACCTGGCCGAGCACCTGCGGACCTGGACCGAGGAGGAGCTGCTGGTCTGCTCGGACGCGGGGGCGCCGAGCAACCTGGTCGACTCCGAGCACTACTTCGACACGCACGAGGAGGCCACCGCGGCCTCGCTCGTGGCGGGCGTCGACAGTTTCACCGACCACGGCACGGACTCCTCGCGGATGACCGGGCGCCTGCGCCGCGCCCTGGAGCGGGGCCTGCTGAAGGAGGCCGACCTCGACACGGCCGTCCGCCGTCAGCTCTCGGTCCGCTTCCGGCTCGGCGAGTTCGACCCGGAGTACGACCCGCACGGCGCCACCGGCGAGTTCGACACCCCGGCGCACCGCGCCCTCGCCCAGGAGGCCGCCGAACAGGCCGTCGTGCTGCTCAAGAACGACGGGGTGCTGCCGCTCGCCCCGGACACCCGGGTCGCGGTGGTGGGGCTGCTCGCCGACGAGTGCAAGCTCGACTGGTACAGCGGCACGCTGATCCACCGCTCGACCCCGCTGGAGGGCCTGTACGAGCGGTTCGGCGCGGAGCGCGTGGAGTTCGCGGAGGGCGTGGACCGGGTCCGGCTGAGGACGTCCGCGGGCGCGTTCCTGCACGTGCCGGTGGCCGAGGGGGCCGCCGACGAGGTGCGTGGCGCCGGGGGCGCGCTCGACCCGGCGCTGCTCGCCGGCCGCACCGACCTGCCGCCGCTCACCACCGACGCGGCGGGCACCGAGCTGGCGCTGGTCGACTGGGGCGAGGGCGTGCTGACCCTGCGCGCACCCGACGGCCGCTACCTGTCGGTCGCCGACGACGGACGGGTCCGGGCCTCCGCCGACCAGCCGGGCGGCTGGATCGTCCAGGAGACCTTCCGTCTGGAACCACACGGGAACGGGCACCTCCTGAAGCACCTGGGAACGGGTCGCCACGTCTGTGTCTCCGCCGACGGCGTGAAGGTTGCCGACGAGGATCCCGAGGTGTTCGAGCTGGTCGTCGCCGAGCGCGGCGAGGAGGCGGTGGCGCGGGCCGCCGCGGCGGCCGACGTGGTCGTGGTGGTCGCGGGGAACGACCCGCACATCAACGGCCGCGAGACCGAGGACCGTACGACCCTGCGGCTGCCCGGGCACCAGGAGCGGCTGCTGCGCGCGGCCCGGGCGGCGAACCCGGCGACCGTGCTGGCGCTGGTGTCCGCCTACCCCTACGCGGTCGATCCGGCCGACCTCCCGGGCGTGCTGTGGACCGCGCACGGCGGCCAGGCGGCCGGCACCGCCCTGGCCCGGGTGCTGTCCGGTGACGTCTCCCCGTCCGGCCGCCTCCCGCAGACCTGGTACGCCGACGACGCCGACCTGCCCGGCCTCCTCGACTACGACGTGGTCGGCAGCCGCCAGACGTACCTCTACTTCGAGGGCACGCCGCTGTTCCCCTTCGGTCACGGCCTGTCGTACACGTCGTTCTCGTACGGCGGCCTGACGGCCCGGGCCGAGGGCGGGTCGGTGCACGTCTCCTTCACGGTCACCAACACCGGTGACGTCACCGCCGACGAGGTCGCCCAGCTCTACACCCGGGCCGTGGACCCGTCCGTGCCGCGTCCGCGCCGTGAGCTGCTGGACCACCGCCGCGTGAGTCTCGCGCCGGGGGAATCGGCCGGTCTGGACTTCGAGGTCCCGGTCGCCGCCTTCGCGTTCTGGGACGTGGCCCAGGACCGGTGGCGCGTGGAGCCGGGCGCGTACGAGCTGCTGGCCGGGGCGTCCAGCGAGGACGTCCGGCTGCGGACGACCGTCACGCTCGACGGCGAGCCCACCCTGCCGCGCCCGGTGGTCGCGGGTGGTCTGGCGGCGGCCGGCTTCGACGAGCAGGACGGCATCGCGATCGTCGACCGGACGAAGGTGTCGGGCGACGCGGTGACTCCGGCGGACGGGGTGTCCGGCGAACTGGTGTATCGCCGCTGCGACTTCGGGCACGGCATCACCGGGGTGACGGTGGAGGTGGCCGGCGAGGGCTCGGTCGAGCTGTCCCTCGACGGCGGCCCGGTACTCGCGGTGCTGTCGCCCGCGGCGCCCACGTCAGGCCCGTACGACTACGTCTCGCTCGGCGCGTCCGTCGTCGCCGCGGGCGTGCACGACGTCCGTCTCAGGCTGCGTGGCCCGCTGCGGCTCGCGCACGTCGGCTTCTCCGGTTGAGGGTCCGGAGCAGGCCGGCACACAGAAGGGGCCCGGCACCGGAAGGCATCGGTGCCGGGCCTCTTCGCACAGCCTATATGAAAATGGTTCCCATGTACTAGAGGTTGATGCCGGTCAGGACCAGCACACGCTCGTACGTGTAGTCCTCCATCGCGAACCGCACGCCCTCCCGGCCCACACCGGACTGCTTGACGCCGCCGTAGGGCATCTGGTCGGCGCGGTAGGACGGCACGTCACCGATGACGACACCGCCGACCTCCAGGGCGCGATGGGCCCGGAAGGCGGTCTGGAGGTCGTGGGTGAAGACGCCCGCTTGGAGGCCGTACTTGGAGTCGTTGACGGCGGCGAAGGCCTCGGCCTCGCCGTTCACCTTCTGCACGGTGAGGACCGGCCCGAAGACCTCCTCGCAGGACAGGGTGACGTCGGCCGGTACGTCGGCCAGGACGGTCGGCGCGTACGAGGCCCCGTCCCGCTTGCCGCCGGTGAGCAGCGTGGCCCCGGCGTCCACGGCCTCCTGGACCCAGGTCTCGACGCGCCGGGCGGCGTCCTCGCTGACCAGCGGGCCGACGTCGGTCGCGTCGTCGGCCGGGTCGCCGGTGACCTGGGCCTCGACGGCGGCGACGACGCGCGGCAGGAGCCGGTCGTAGACGGAGGCGTCCGCGATGACCCGCTGGACGGAGATGCAGGACTGGCCGCCCTGGTAGTTGGAGAAGGTGGCGATGCGGTTCGCCGCCCAGTCGAGGTCCTCGTCGCTCGCCCAGTCGGCGAGGACGACGGCCGCGCCGTTGCCGCCCAGCTCCAGGGTGCAGTGCTTGCGCGGCACCGACTCCATGATCGCGTAGCCGACCTTCTCGGAACCCGTGAAGGAGATGACGGGCAGGCGCTCGTCCTGCACCAGGGCGGGCATCTTGTCGTTGGCGACCGGCAGGACGCTCCAGGAGCCCGCGGGCAGCTCGGTCTCGGCCAGCAGTTCACCGATGACCAGGCCGGACAGCGGGGTGGCCGGGGCCGGCTTCAGGATGATCGGCGCTCCGGCGGCGATGGCCGGGGCGACCTTGTGGGCGCAGAGGTTGAGCGGGAAGTTGAAGGGCGCGATGCCCAGCACGACGCCCTTGGGGAAGCGGCGGGTGAGGGCGAGCCGGCCCTGACCGCCGAGGTCGGTGTCGAGCCGCTGGGCCTCGCCGCCGTTGAAGCGCCGGGCCTCCTCGGCCGCGAACCGGAACACGGACACGGCCCGCCCGACCTCGCCGCGCGCCCACTTCAGGGGCTTGCCGTTCTCGGCGGAGATCAGCCGGGCGATCTCCTCGGTGCGCTCGACGAGGCGCTTGCTGACATGGTCGAGGGCGGCGGCCCGCACGTGGGCGGGGGTGGCGGCGAACTCGTCCAGGACGGCGCACGCGGCGGCCACGGCCTCCTCGACCTGCGCGTCCGTCGGCACGCTCACCTGGCCGACGAGCCGCCCGTCCCACGGGGAGGTGACGTCGAAGGTCTCCTCGCCGGTGGCCTGGCGGCCGGCGAGCCAGAAGGCGTGGGTGGCTGCCACATCTGTGTTCGGCATGTGGGTTCCGGCCCTTCGGCGTTGGGGGTGATCCTGTTGCTGCGGGATCCACGGTAGGCGCGGGATGGCCGAAGGTCGTTTGTCCAACCCGTAGCAATGACAGGCGTGGACACTACGGTTCGGCTACTCGGTCGAGGTGGCCTTCAGGGCGAGCCAGAGCTCCATCCGCGCGTCGGCGTCGTCCAGGGACCGGCCGAGGATCTCCTCGACGCGCCGCATGCGGTAGCGGAGGGTGTGGCGGTGCACGCCGAGGTCGGCCGCCGCCGCGTCCCACTGGCCGTGCCGGGACAGCCAGGCGCGCAGGGAGGCGACGAGATCGCCGCGGCCCGTGGCGTCGTGCTCGTACAGCGGCCGCAGCATCCCGTCGGCGAAGGCCCGCACCGCGTCGTCCGCGAGCAGCGGCAGCACGGATCCGGCCGCCATCTGCTCGTGCTCCACGAGGACCCGCCCGCGCCGCCGCGCCACCGACAGCGCCTGCTCGGCCTGCTTGTACGCGGCGGACGCGGCGATGGGACCGGCCGGCGCCGACAGGCCCACGACCAGTTCGTTCTCCTCGCCGCCGGGCACCTTCTCGCGTATGCGGGCCCGGGCCGTCTCCAGGGCGGCCGCGTACTCCCCGCAGGCCGCCGCCGCGGCACCGCCGTCCGCGGCCAGCACCACCAGCCGCTCCCCCTCCGGCACGACCAGGACGGCCTCGCCGGCCCGGGCCGCGGCGGACTCCATGACGTCGGCGAGCGCCGCCAGGGGGTCTCCGCCCGTGTCGGCCGCGGCGAGCGCGGCGGCCGACGGCCGCTCGACGGCCGGGGTGCCCGCCCGGGCCTCGGCGCGGGCCAGCGCGGCCGACGCCGACACCGGCACCCGCTCCGCGACCAGCATGCGGAACGGCGCGTCCAGCAGCCCGCCGTACAGGTCCCCGGCGACCGCGCGCGCGTGGTCCGGCTCCCCGGCCAGCAGCATGCGCAGCACCGCCGCGCCGACCCGCTGCTCGGCCTCCTGGAGGGACCGGGAGCGTTCCGTGGTGAGGGTCAGCAGCGCGATGGCCGAGTGGACGGCGTAGCGCTCGGCGGTGCCGGGGGCGGCCGCCGTGCCCACGGCCAGGGCCGCCCGGGGGCGCCGGCCGGTGCCGACGGTGTGCAGTTCGACCCGGTCCTCGTTCTCCGGCCCGCCGACCACCGACGAGGCGGGCGCGGGCCGGTCCCGCAGCCGCTGCACGTCGCCGGTGAGCCGCGCGGCCCGCCGACCGGCCCATTCCGGCGCCGTGGCGACGACGGCGCCCGAGGCGTCGTACAGCGCGGCCCAGCCGTCGACCTGGGAGGCCAGCGCGGCCAGCAGCCCCTCCGGCCCGCCCGTCTGCGCCTGCCGGGTCAGCTCGCGCTGGGCGGCGAACCCCGCCGTGACGGCGCGGTACTGGTCGGCGGCGATCGCGGCGGACACGGCCTTGCTTATGGCGAGGAAGGGGGTGCGGCGCGGGACCTCCAGCAGCGGCAGGCCCTCCTCCTCGGCCGCGTCGACGAGCGCCTTGGGGATCTCCTCGTAGTTGACGCCCACGGCGAAGCCGAGACCGACCACCCCGGCCCCGGCCAGCCGCCGTACGTAGCGGCGCATGGCCTCCGGGTCCTCGGCGTCCAGCTTCAGCGCGGTGACGAGCAGCAGCTCCCCGCCCTCCATGTAGGGGACGGGGTCGGCGAGCTCGCTGACGTGCGCCCAGCGGACCGGCACGTCGAGGCGGTCTTCGCCTGCCCGCACGGTGAGTTTCAGCGCGGAGTGGTGGACGAGCGAGGCGAGCGTCGGGGGCATGAGGCCTTCAGGTCTGCGTCAGGGCTGTGTGTTCTTTGTGCTCTTTTGGCCGCCACGTATGAACGACCTGTGACGATTCTGCCTCACCGTACGGTTCTCCGCGTACTCGTAATCGGTCGGCGGACTTCAGCCCCGAAGATCCACCAGCAGCGGTGGCGCGTGCTCGCCCTTGACGTCGGTGAGCGACAACACGGCGTGCCCGGCCGGCACCCCGTGCGCCAACTCGGACGCGGACCACCGCTCCCGCTCGACCTGCCGCACGGTGACGGCCCGCGCGGTCGGGGCCTTGCCGGTGATCACACGGCGCAGCATGTGCACGGCCTTGCCCGCGGGCGTCTCCGCGATGATCTGCCGGTCCGTGACGTCCCGGGCCTCGGTCCACTCCTTGCCCCACACCTCGGCGAAGTCCTGCCCGTCCCACGGGGTGAGCCCCGACAGGGCCATCCGGCAGCCGGTGGCGCCGAGCAGCGGTCCGCGCAGCGGCCGGGCCACGTCGTCCAGGGTTCGCAGGGTGAGCACGACCCCGGCGTTGCCGGACCGCAGCCGCTGGATGCCGCGGACCGCCTCGGGCGTCACGGCCCCGGTGGCGTCGTCCAGCACCAGGCAGGCGAACAGCGACCGGTCCTCACGGACCGCGACACTGGCCGTGAACTGCGCGAGCACGAGGCGCGTCAGCATCCGGGAGGCGTCGGCGTGCCCGCGCTCGGGCAGGTCGATCCGCACCCGGACAGGGTGGTCGAGGGCCTTCAGGGTGAAGGGGCGGGTGGCCCCGGAGGTGTCGAAGAACGACGCGAAAGCCGGGCGGTCCAGCAACGCGACCCGGTCCGCGAGCACCCCGCCGACGTCACCGGGCTGCCCCATCTGCCGCTCGCGGGCGTCGAGTTCCCGCAGCAGCGACTCCTGCCCGGCGTCGTGCAGGCCCTGCCGCAGAGCGGCGAAGGGATCCGGCGACCCGTCCAGCAGCCGGCGCAGCTCCGGTACGGACGGGAAACGCCCGTGCACGGCCCGGAACGGCCCGAGAAGCTGGGCCAGGACGGTCGTCGAACGCCGACTGTCGCTCCCCGGGTGCGGATCGGCGAGATCCCCGACCAGCGCCTCGGCGAGCACGGCCGCGGCCTCGTCAGGGTCGGTGGTCCCCCCGTACAGATCGAGGTCGTACTCGGACTCCTGGTTGCCGATCCGCACCACCACGTCGTACGCGTCGGCCGGCCCGAGCCCCGCCCCCGCGGCACCCACCACGACGACGGCGGCCCGCCCGGCGAGAGCGTGCAGACACAGCGACTCGGCGACCGGCCGTACGACGGCACCGGTCTTTCCGGAGCCGGCGGGGCCGACGGCCACGAGCGAGGTGCCGAGCAGGTCGGGCCCGAGGGCGAGCCCCGCCCCCCGGTACGTGTACGGGTTGCGGGGGTCGTCCACGGCGGTGCCCAGCCGCACCTGCCCGGTGACCAGGTCGTGCAGGGCGAGCCGGGACGGCAGGTCGCGCTCTCCGGAGGGGTGGAGGCAGGCGGCGGCGCCGTCCCGCAGAACGGTGGAGCTGAACGTGGCGAGACTGTGCCGCCCGGAGCGCACGCCCTGCCAGGCGCGCAGGATCCGGGCGTGGTCGACGTCCCGCATGAGCCCGGAGCGGGCTTCGGCGGAGAGCCGCTCGGCGGCGTCGGCCATCCCCGCGGCACGGAGCTCGTTCCACTCGGCCGGGTCGTCCTGCGGGGCAGGATGCGCCTCCTGGGGCGCCTGCCTGCGGAAGCGGGGAGCGACGAACCGGCGCCACACCTCGCCCCAGCGGCCGAGCCGGCTGACCCCGACCATGATCGCGAGGGCGACGAGCAGCTCGTACCCCTCGTACACCAGGAACGTCCCGGTCTCACCGATACCGCTGTCGCCGCCGCGCCAGGCATCGGGAACGATCAGGTCGAACGGCACCCACCACCAGTTGCCGAGGTAACCGTTCTGCAGCAGCGACCAGATCAGCCACCCCACCAGGAAGGCGATCAGGGCCCCGCTGAGCAGTTGCCGGGTGGGGATCTGCTCGGGCTCCTCGGCCGGCCGCGGCCGGTGCCCGAACCGCCACACGCCGGGCGACGCCTCGGGCCGGGGGGTGCGCAGCCAGGTCAGGAAGGAGGACCCGTCCGGCATGGGCGGCACGCCGGGCGCCCGGTCCGGCCGGGGTGGGACGGCCCGGCCGTCCGACGGCGGGTTGCTGCCGCCGGGCGGCGCACCGTGGCCGCTCGGCGGCGCGTCGTGCCCGCTCGGCGGCGCCGCGGGCACCTCCGGCGGTCCCGCTGGACGCGGCACGGGGTTCGCATGCGTACCCCGCGCCTCCTGCGTCCCGTCGCTGTCCATCGCCCTTGCCCCCTGACCAGCCGCTCCGTCCACCATCAGCGAGCCAATCTAACGCCCTCCCCTGGGGAGTTCACCGCTTACACGGCCGGGTAGGGGAGACCGGGTCGGGGAGAGCGCCATGTCCACCCCGGACAAGCCGCTTCACCGACAACGCCCACATGGAGCATGACCACCCCCCTCCCCCCGCCCTAGCCTGCGAGAAAAGAAGCGAAGTGTCCCCGCACCCCCGTCCGCACCACCCCAGGAGCCCCTCATGACCGCACTTCCGCAGGAGCGCCGCGTCGTCACCGCCATTCCCGGTCCGAAGTCGCAGGAGCTGCAGGCCCGCCGTACCGCCGCGGTCGCGCAGGGCGTGGGGTCCGTGCTGCCCGTGTTCACGGCGCGCGCGGGCGGCGGGATCATCGAGGACGTCGACGGCAACCGGCTGATCGACTTCGGCTCGGGCATCGCCGTGACCTCCGTCGGCGCCTCCGCCGAGGCCGTCGTCCGCCGGGCGTCCGCGCAGCTCGCCGACTTCACCCACACCTGTTTCATGGTCACGCCCTACGAGGGGTACGTCGAGGTCGCCGAGGCGCTCGCCGAGCTCACCCCGGGTGACCACGCCAAGAAGAGCGCGCTGTTCAACTCCGGCGCCGAGGCCGTCGAGAACGCCGTGAAGATCGCCCGGGCGTACACCAAGCGGCAGGCCGTGGTGGTCTTCGACCACGGCTACCACGGGCGGACCAACCTGACCATGGCGCTGACGTCGAAGAACATGCCGTACAAGCACGGCTTCGGGCCGTTCGCGCCCGAGGTCTACCGAGTGCCCGTGGCGTACGGCTACCGGTGGCCGACCGGCCCCGAGAACGCCGGGCCCGAGGCCGCCGCTCAGGCCATCGACCAGATCAGCAAGCAGGTCGGCGCGGAGAACGTCGCCGCGATCATCATCGAGCCGGTGCTGGGCGAGGGCGGCTTCATCGAGCCGGCGAAGGGCTTCCTGCCGGCCGTTCGGAAGTTCGCCGCCGACCACGGGATCGTGTTCGTCGCCGACGAGATCCAGTCCGGCTTCTGCCGTACGGGACAGTGGTTCGCGTGTGAGGACGAGGGGATCGTCCCGGACCTGATCACCACGGCCAAGGGCATCGCCGGCGGTCTGCCGCTCGCCGCGGTCACCGGGCGTGCCGAGATCATGGACGCCGCGCACGCGGGCGGCCTGGGCGGCACCTACGGCGGCAACCCGGTCGCGTGTGCCGGTGCGCTCGGCTCGATCGAGACCATGAGGGAGCTCGACCTCAACGCCAGGGCCAAGCACATCGAGGCCGTGATGAAGGCGCGCCTGTCCGCCATGCAGGAGAAGTTCGACATCATCGGCGACGTCCGCGGCCGTGGCGCCATGATCGCCATCGAGCTGGTCAAGGACCGTACGACGAAGGAGCCGAACCCGGAGGCGACGGCCGCGCTCGCCAAGGCCTGCCACGCCGAGGGCCTGCTGGTCCTGACCTGTGGCACCTACGGCAACGTGCTCCGCTTCCTGCCGCCGCTGGTGATCGGCGAGGACCTGCTGAACGAGGGCCTCGACATCATCGAGCAGGGCTTCGCGCGTATCTGACGCCGGCAGCGCGCATCTGAGCCCCCGTCGGGGCAGGTGAGCCCTCCGGACGGTGCCGCTCCGGTTCCGCTGCCGGGCGACGAGCGGCAGAGCGTGTGAAGAAGGTGTGCGAGGTGGATGACAGGGGGCCCTGCGGCCTGTCATCCGCCCCGGCGCTGCCGTAGGTTCTGACCAGATGAGAGATACACCCCGCCCACAGGGCACTGTGGGTGACATCAGGCCGGGGCCTCCCCAGCTTCGACCTGGTCGTGCCCTCGCGCACACAACCGGAGCCTGAGGCTCTGGATCTCCTCACCGATCGGACAGTCGCCCGCCCCAAACCCCCCGGGGCGCGCGACGTTCCGGTCCGGACGGCCGCCCCGGAACCACCCCCCCTGTTCCGGGGCGGCCGACCTCCCTCTTCCTCCTCTTCAGGCACCCGCGCGGGACCGGCCGCCGCCGGCTTCCCGCGCGGCCTGTTCCAGCCGGGCCCGGTGCTCCTGCCACCACATCCGGTCGCCCTCCGGCACGTTGCCGGATGCCTTCGTCAGGCCGACGCTCCCGTCGATGAGTTCGCGCACGATGTCGGCGTGCCCGGCGTGCCGCTGCGTGTCGGAGACGACCCGCACCAGGATGTGGTGCAACGTCACCTCCCGCCGTTCCTCGGGCCACCACGGGACCTGACCGGTCGCGTCCAGCGGCAGTGTCTCGATCGTGCGGTTCGCGTGCCGCCACGCCTGCCGGTAGAGCCCGATGATCTGCTCGCGTGACTCGTCGGCGGTGGCCCACATGTCCGCGCCGGGTTCGGCGTCCTCCGTGTACCACCAGGGCGGCGGCGGTTCCTGGGCGAAGTACGGCCGTCCGAACGTGTCGCCGAAATATCCCAGCTCCACTCCGGCGACGTGCTTGACCAGCCCGAGCAGATTGGTCCCGGTCGGCGTGAGCGGGCGGCGGACGTCGTACTCGGAGAGCCCCTCGAGCTTCCACAGCAGCGCGTCGCGGGCGTCCTGGAGATAGCGGAGCAGGTCCGCTTTCGGGTCGGGTTCGGTCATGCCGGGCAGTCTCGCACCCGGCACCGACAGTTCAGTCGGGCCGGACCGGGTCCGGGCGGTGGATGCCGCGGGGGCGGTACTCCAGGGCGTCGGCGAGGCCGACGAGATCCGCGAGCAGCCAGATGATGGCGAGCCACATCTCCGTGCCCTGGAGGCCGGGCACGCGGCTGCCCGGGCCGGTGCCGTCGGGGGTGGGGCCGAAGGGGAAGCCCTGGTGCGGATGCCAGCGGCGCAGGGCGGCGGTGAGCTGGGTCGTGGCCCAGGCCCGGGCCTCCTCGGCGCGGTGGGTGGTCTGGCGGGCGCAGAGCCACAAGGGGTGGATCACGTCCAGGACGTTGCAGGCGTTCTCCCGGCCCGGTGCGAAGTAACGGGGGTCGCGTGCGTGGTCGAGGACCGTGTCGATCACGCGTTCCACGTACGGCACGGGCAGGCCGAACTGGGCGAAGGAGCCGCGGGTGAGCCGGTAGTAGCCGTTGAACGGCTGAAGGCGTCCGGACTCCGGGGTGGGTGAGCCCCACATGCCGGTCCAGGGGTCGGCGTGCGTGTGCAGCCAGCCGAAGAGGGCCTCCAGCGCCCCGGGCGCGGCCGCTTCGACGCCGAGGCGCAGGTTCCAGTGCGCGGCGGTGGCCCAGGAGTCGATCCACGCTCCGGCATGCCAGGCACGGTCGCTCCAGGGCAGGTCGGCCAGCTGCCGGACCAGCCGGTCCGCCGTGGTGGTGCGCACCGCGTGGACGGGGTGGGGGAAGGAACTGCCGAGCAGGTCCAGCGCGTAGCCCACGCACAGCACGTGGTAGGCCGAGGCACCGTTGTCCGGGATCCCCGCCGGGCCGGGGAGCGGCGGTGCCTCGCCGTACTCCGGGATCAGACCGGTGGCCGGGTCCTGGAGGGCGCGCAGTCGCTCCACGTGCTCGGCCGCGAACAGCTGGGGCGGCACCTCCCCCAGGAGCAGTTCGGCGATCTCGACGGCGTCGCAGTGCGCCCGCACGGTGGGCTCGGCGCCGGGCCGGTCGACGTACCGGCCGATGTCCGGACGCCAGCAGCGGTCGAGCAGACCGGGGGCCTGCGCACGGGCGGTGGCCGCGAAGGCCGACAGTTCCTCGGCGAGTACCGGGCCCGCCTCGCCGGGGTGCGGTGCCGCTTCGCGCACGACGGTCGGGCGTGCGCGACGGGGATCGTCGACGGTTCCCTCCGCCGGGCCCCGAGCCGCCTCCCGCACGTCCTGGCGGCGGTCACCGTCGAGCACTCCCGACGGGTGCCGTGCCGCGCCGCCCGATGCCGCGCCGCCCCGCACCCGTGCGCGTTCCGCCACCCCGCGTGGCTCCCGCCGGTCCCGGATGCGCCGCGCCGGGTTGCCGGCCGCCACCGTCCACGCGGGCAGGTCCTTCGTGACGACCGCGCCGGCGCCGACGACGCAGTGGTCGCCGATGGTGACGCCGTCCACGACGACCACGTGGGAGCCGATCCACACGTCGTCGCCGACCGTGATCCCACGGCTGGTGACCGGCTGCTGATGGACCGGCAGGCCCGGCGCGGTCCCGTGGTTGAAGCCGAGCAGCGAGCTGTGGGCGCCGACACGCACCCCGTTCCCGAGGGTGACGGTGCCGCGCACCACCGTGAAGGGGTTGATCGTGCAGTCGGCGCCCAGGCGTATGTCGCCCGTGACGTAGGCGTGGGCCGCGATGTACGAACGGTCGCCCAGGTGCAGGACGTCCGGGTGCACGGCGGCCGTCCCGGCGACGAAGCAGTCCTCACCGAGCCGTACCGGGCCGGCCCCGGCGAGCAGCTCCTTCTGCCGCTGCTCCTGTGCCGCACGCTGCGCGTCCGAGGCCTGCTCGGCGAAGAGCCACGGGCAGTGGTCGAAGAGGCCGTCGTCGTTTCCCGGGTGGTTCACGTGATCCTCCGCAGCGGCCGCGAGTGGACGTCTGTGCTCGTGCCAAGCTGTGCCCCATGCCGATCCCCGCGAACCCGGAACGCGACGACCCCACCGCGCGGGACAGGAGCACGCCGGCACGGCCGGGCCTCCTCGCCCTCCTGGTCGGCTTCCCGGCCCTCCTCTTCGCCCTGGTCACCTGGCAGGTGGTCGTGGACGGTCCGCTCGTGGCGGCCGACGAGCGCCTCAGCCGCCTCCTGATCGACCCGGACCGCTGCTCCGAACTCCTCGCCGACCTCGGCAACGTCCAGGTCGCGGTCCCGGTCCTCGCCGTGGCCCTCGGCTACGCCGCCCTGCGGACCCGCCGTACGACCCGCTGGTGGCTGCCCGTCTCCGCCGCGGCGCTCCTCATGGCCCTGGTACCGGTGCTGATCATCCCGCTGAAGAAAGTCACCGACCGCCCGGGCACCCCGGCCGTCCCGCCCGGCACCGGCTACTACCCCTCGGGCCACACCGCCACCGCCGCCATCGCCTACGGGTGCGCGGCCCTGCTCCTGATCCCCCTGCTCCGCACGGCCCTGGCCCGCCGTGCCCTCCTCACCTGCTGTGCCGCGCTCGTGCTCGGCACGAGCTACGGCCTGGTCCGCCGCGGCTACCACTGGCCACTGGACGTGGTGGCCAGCTGGTGTCTGGGCGCGGTGCTGCTCTCCTCCTGGTGGCTGTTCCTCCGGCGGACGGCGGCCGTTCCCCGGACGGACGACACCTCCCGCACCACCGCGGCGGCGCCCTAATCGTCGCTGTCGTCCTTCTCCGTGGCCAGCCACGCCGCCGCCTCGTGCATCGCCAGCTCCAGCAGCGCCGGGTCCGTCAGCATGCCCGAGCCGTCCGGCGGGACGAGCCAGCGCACGCCGCCGGGTGACGAACGGCCCGGGTAGGGCACGACGATCCAGGTGCCGGCGCCGGCCGTGCGGATGCCCGTGCCGAGCCAGCGGGTCGCGGTGCCCGGCGGCACGAAGAACCCCATGCGCTCATCGCCGAAGTCGACGAGCACGGGGCCCGGCCGGTCGAGGACGCGGGTCAGCACGTCGAGCGTGCGGTAGCCGAGTTGGCCGGGCAGGATGAGCACGTCCCAGGCGCTGCCGGCCGGCAGCAGGGCGACCCCGAGCGGGTTGCGCTCCCACTCCCGGCGGCAGGCCTGGGGATCGGGTGCGACGGATGCGAGCCACTCGACCGCCGTGTTCGTCCCTGTCATCAGGAAGACCCCCTTCTCTCGTGAAACTCGCGCACGCGCAGCGCGTCACGAGGGAGAAGGAGGTCTCCTGGTGGTCATTACGCGGGTTCCGGCACCTCGTTGGAGTGAACCGGCTCACACCCCGCCGGTTCAGCTGTCGAAGCCCAGGCCCAGCCGGTCCATCGTGCGCAGCCACAGGTTGCGGCGTCCGGCCTGGGCGTCCGCCCGGGCCAGGGACCACTTGGTGAGGGCGATGCCCGTCCAGGCGAAGGGTTCCGGCGGGAAGGGCAGGGGCTTCTTGCGGACCATGTCGAGCTCCGTGCGTTCCGTGCGCTCACCCGACAGCAGGTCCAGCATCACCTCGGCGCCGAAGCGGGTGGCGCCGACGCCCAGGCCGGTGTAGCCGGCCGCGTAGGCGACTTTCTTCTGGTGGGCGGTGCCGAAGAACGCCGAGAAGCGGGAGCAGGTGTCGATCGCGCCGCCCCAGGCGTGGGTGAAGCGGACGCCCTCCAGTTGCGGGAAGCAGGTGAAGAAGTGCCCGGCGAGCTTGGCGTAGGTCTCCGGGCGGTCGTCGTACTCGGCGCGGACCCGGCCGCCGTAGGGATAGACCGCGTCGTAACCGCCCCACAGGATCCGGTTGTCGGCGGACAGCCGGAAGTAGTGGAACTGGTTTGCGCTGTCCCCGAGGCCCTGGCGGTTCTTCCAGCCGATGGACGCCAGCTGCCCCTCGGTGAGCGGCTCGGTCATGAGCGCGTAGTCGTAGACCGGGACGGTGTACGAGCGGACCCGCCGGACCAGGTTCGGGAAGATGTTGGTGCCCAGGGCGACCTGGCGGGCGCGGATCCGGCCGTAGGGGGTGTGGACGGCCATGCCGGCGCCGTAGGGCTTCAGGGTCAGCGCGGGGGTGTGCTCGTGGACGCGGACGCCCAGCCGCACGCACGCCTGCTTCAGGCCCCAGGCGAGCTTCGCCGGGTGCAGCATGGCGACGCCCCTGCGGTCCCACAGGCCGGCTTGGAAGGTGGGTGAGTTCACCTGTTCCCGCACCGCCTCGGCGTCCAGGTACTCGACGTCCTCGGCGAGGCCCCGGCGGACCGTCTCCTCGTGCCAGTCGCGCAGTTCCGCCGCCTGGTACGGCTCGGTGGCGACGTCGATCTCGCCGGTGCGTTCGAAGTCGCAGTCGATGGAGTACCGGGCGACCGCCGCCTCGATGGCGTCGAGGTTGCGGGCTCCGAGTTCCTGGAGCCGGTGGATCTCCTCCGGCCAGCGGGCGAGGCCGTTGGGCAGGCCGTGGGTGAGGGAGGCGGCGCAGAAGCCGCCGTTGCGGCCCGAGGCGGCCCAGCCCACCTCGCGGCCCTCCACCAGCACCACGTCCCGTCCCGGGTCGCGTTCCTTGGCGATCAGAGCCGTCCACAGTCCGCTGTAGCCGCCGCCGACGACCAGCAGGTCGCAGGTCTCGGAGGTGGTGAGGGCGGGCTGCGGGCGGGGCCGGCCGGGGTCGTCCAGCCAGTACGGCACCGGCTGGGCGTCGGAGAGCGAACGGGTCCACCGGTTCATGGCGCCAGGGGCCATGATTTCAACTCCCTACGGTCATGCCTTTTGTCTGTTGCGGCGATTGCCGACAACCATGGAAGTCAGGACGAACAGTACGGCGACGACGAACATGGCGGTGCCGATGACATTGATCTGAACGGGCGTTCCGCGCTGCGCCGAGCCCCAGACGAACATGGGGAACGTGACGGTCGAGCCGGCGTTGAAATTGGTGATGATGAAGTCGTCGAAGGAGAGGGCGAAGGCGAGCAGCGCGCCCGCCGCGATTCCGGGGGCGGCTATCGGCAGGGTGACGCGGACGAACGTCTGGAACGGACCCGCGTACAGGTCCCGGGCCGCCTCCTCCAGTTTTGGGTCCATCGACATGACGCGCGCCTTGACGGCCGTGACCACGAAACTCAGGCAGAACATGATGTGCGCGATGAGGATCGTCCAGAAGCCCAGCTGGGCGCCCATGTTGAGAAACAGCGTGAGCAGCGAGGCGGCCATGACGACCTCGGGCATCGCCATCGGCAGGAAGATCAGCGAGTTCACGGCGCCGCGGGCACGGAAGCGGTAGCGGACCAGCGCGAAGGCGATCAGGGTGCCGAGAAGGGTGGCGCCGAGCGTCGCCCAGACCGCGATCTGGAGACTGACGGACAGCGAGCCGCACAGGTCGGAGACGCCGCACGGGTCTTTCCAGGCGTCCAGGGAGAATTTCTGCCACTCGTAGTTGAAGCGCCCCTTCGGTTTGTTGAAGGAGAACACCGTGACGATGACGTTCGGCAGGAGCAGATATCCGAGGGTCAGCAGTCCCGCGATGACGACGAGATTTCTTTTCAGCCAGTTGACGAAGGGCATCAGACCAGATCCTCCGTGCCGGACCGGCGGATGTAGAGGGTGACCATGAGGAGAATGGCCGCCATGAGGATGAAGGAGAGTGCCGCGGCCGTCGGATAGTCGAGCACTCTCAGGAACTGCGTCTGGATGACGTTGCCGACCATGCGGGTGTCGGTGGAACCGAGGAGGTCGGCGTTGACGTAGTCGCCGGCCGCCGGGATGAAGGTCAGCAGCGTGCCGGAGACGACGCCCGGCATGGACAGCGGGAAGGTGACCTTGCGGAAGGTCGTCGAGGGCTTCGCGTACAGGTCCCCCGCGGCCTCGTGCAGCCGGCCGTCGATGCGCTCCAGCGAGGTGTAGAGCGGAAGGATCATGAACGGCAGGAAGTTGTACGTCAGTCCGCAGACCACCGCGAGCGGGGTGGCGAGGACACGGTCGCCGGCGGTCCAGCCGAGCCAGTTGGTGACGTCCAGGACGTGCAGCGTGTCGAGGGCGCCGACGAGCGGGCCGCCGTCCGCGAGGATCGTCTTCCAGGCGAGGGTGCGGATCAGGAAGCTGGTGAAGAACGGCGCGATCACCAGGATCAGGATCAGGTTGCGCCAGCGGCCCGCGCGGAAGGCGATCAGATACGCGAGCGGGTAGCCGAGCAGCAGGCACAGGATCGTGGCGGTGCCCGCGTAGAGCACGGACCGGACGAACTGCGGCCAGTACGCGGACAGCGCGTCCCAGTACGTGGCGAAGTGCCAGGTGACCTTGTAGCCCTGCTCCAGGGAGCCCGTCTGCACGGACGTGGAGGCCTGGTAGATCATCGGCAGCGCGAAGAAGACCAGCAGCCAGAGGATGCCGGGGAGCAGCAGCCAGTACGGCGTCCAGCGGCCCCTGCGCTTCGGGGGTTTCGGCTCGGGAGCTTCCGGTGCGAGCGGCGGTGGCGCCTCGGTGAGTGTCGGCATCAGACCGCCTCTTCCACTCCGGCGTCCGCGTCCTGGCTCGCGTCCAGACCGAAGGTGTGCGCGGGGTTCCAGTGCAGGACGACCTCGGCGCCGGGCACGAGCCGCGGGTCGCGGTCGATGTTCTGGGCGTAGACCTCGAAGTCGGAGCAGACGGGGCTGTCGACGACGTACTGCGTGGAGACGCCGATGAAACTGGAGTCGGCGATCCGGCCGGTGATGCGGTTGCGGCCCTCGGGTATCCCGCCGGCGTCGTCCGCGTGGGTGAGGGAGATCTTCTCCGGGCGGACGCCGGCCAGCACCCTGCCGCCGGTGCTCGCGGGCGCGGAACATCGAGCTCCGGGCAGGACGAGCTTGCCGCCGCCCGCCTTCAGCACGATCTCGTCGCCGCTCTTCGAGTCGACCTCGGCCTCGATGAAGTTCGAGGTGCCGAGGAAGTTGGCGACGAACGTGGTCCGCGGGTTCTCGTAGAGGTCGGTCGGCGCGCCCAGCTGCTCGACGCGGCCCGCGTTCATCACGGCGACGGTGTCGGCCATGGTCATGGCCTCCTCCTGGTCGTGCGTGACGTGGATGAAGGTGATGCCGACCTCGGTCTGGATGCGCTTGAGTTCCAGCTGCATCTGGCGGCGCAGCTTGAGGTCGAGGGCGCCGAGCGGCTCGTCGAGCAGGAGCACCTTGGGGTGGTTGATCAGGGCGCGGGCCACGGCGACGCGCTGCTGCTGGCCGCCGGAGAGCTGGTGCGGCTTCTTGCGGGCCTGCTCGCCGAGCTGGACCAGCTCCAGCATCTCCTCGACCTGCTTCTTCACCGACTTCACACCGCGTCGGCGCAGGCCGAAGGCGACGTTCTCGAAGATGTCGAGATGCGGGAAGAGGGCGTACGACTGGAAGACGGTGTTCACCGGCCGCTTGTAGGGCGGGAGGGCGGTCACGTCCTGGTCGCCCAGGGACACCGTCCCGGAGGAAGGTTCCTCCAGTCCGGCGATCATGCGCAGGGTGGTCGTCTTGCCGCAGCCGGAGGCGCCGAGCAGGGCGAAGAAGGAGCCCTGCGGCACGGTCAGGTCGAGCGGGTGGACGGCGGTGAAGGCGCCGTAGGTCTTGGCTATGCCCGTCAGGCGGACGTCGCCGGTGGGGTCTGCCTTGGTCGTCCTGGTCGTCTTGGTCGTCATCGAGGTCACGCCCCCGTCAGCTTCGCGAACTTCGCTTCGAACTCGGTCTCTTCCTTCGAGCTCAGTGAGCGGAAGGCGTGCGACTTGGCGGCCATGGCCTTGTCGGGAATGATCAGCGGGTTGTTCGCGGCGTCCTTGTCGATCTTCTCCAGCTCGGGCTTCACGCCGTCGACCGGACACACGTAGTTGATGTAGGCGGCGAGTTCGGCGGCCGGCTCCGGCTCGTAGTAGAAGTCGATGAGCCGCTCGGCGTTCGTCTTGTGCCGGGCCTTGTTGGGGATCAGCAGGTTGTCCGTCGACGTCATGTAGCCGCTGTCCGGGATGAGGAAGTCGATGTCGGGGCTGTCCGCCTTGAGCTGGACGACGTCACCGGCCCAGGCGACACAGGCCGCGAAGTCGCCGCTGGTCAGGTCCGAGGTGTAGTCGTTGCCGGTGAAACGGCGGATCTGGCCCTTGTCGACGGCCTTCTGGAGCCGGGCGATGGCCGCGTCGTAGTCGTCGGCGGTGAAGTCCGCCGGGTCCTTGCCCATGTCGAGCAGCGTCATGCCGACGCTGTCGCGCATCTCCGACAGGAAGCCGACCCGCCCCTTGAGCTTGGGGTTGTCGAGCAGGTCGGAGACCGACTTCACCTCGACGCCGTCGAGGGCCTTCTTGTTGTACGCGATGACGGTGGAGATGCCCTGCCAGACGTAGGAGTAGGCGCGGCCCGGGTCCCAGTCGGGGCTGCGGAACTGGGCCGACAGGTTGGCGTAGGCGTGCGGCAGGTGGGCCGGGTCGAGCTTCTGCACCCAGCCCAGGCGGATGAGCCGTGCGGCCAGCCAGTCGGTGAGGACGATCAGGTCACGGCCGGTGTCCTGGCCCGCCGCGAGCTGCGGCTTGATCTTGCCGAAGAACTCGTTGTTGTCGTTGATGTCCTCGGTGTACTTGACCTTGAGGCCGGTACGTTTCGTGAACTGCTCCAGCGTCGGGTGGCGCTTGCCGCTGTCGTCGACGTCCATGTACTCGGTCCAGTTGGAGAAGGCGACCGTCTTCTCCTCGGCCGAGTGGTCCTGCGCCGAGACGCCGCCCAGCGACTGGCCGGCCGCCGGGATACCGCATGCGCTCAGCGTCCCGAGTCCGCCGGCTGCGAGCGCCCCGCCCGCGGAGGCGCGCAGCAGGGACCGTCGGGTGAGGGCGGCCCTGCCGTTCCTGAAACTGCGCCGTATCGCGGCCACTTGGGCCGGGGAGAGGCGGTCGGGCTCGTACTGCTCCATGCGCGTGGTGCCCTTTCGGAGGGTGGGCGGCCGTTGGTCAGGCGGCCTGTGTACGACTAGCGGTCCCCGAAGACGGTGCGGTGCCAGTCCTTGGCAGCCACCGCGGTGTTGTCGAACATGACGTGCTTGATCTGGGTGTACTCCTCGAACGAGTACGCTGACATGTCCTTGCCGTAGCCGGAGGACTTGTAGCCGCCGTGCGGCATCTCGCTGATGATCGGGATGTGGTCGTTGACCCACACACAGCCCGCCTTGATCTCGCGCGTGGCACGGTTCGCCCGGTACACGTCCCGGCTCCAGGCGGAGGCGGCGAGCCCGTACGGGGTGTCGTTGGCGAGCGCGATGCCCTCGTCGTCGGTGTCGAACGGCAGCACGACCAGGACGGGGCCGAAGATCTCGGACCGCACGACCTCGCTGTCCTGGGCCGCGTCGGCGATCAGGGTGGGCCGGTAGTAGGCGCCCTTGGCGAGCTCACCTTCCGGTGCTTCCCCACCGGTCACCACGCGCGCGTAGGCCCGTGCCCGGTCGACGAAGCCGGCGACCCGGTCGCGCTGGACGTGCGAGACGAGCGGGCCGAGGTCGGTGCCGGGGGCGAAGGGGTCGCCGAGCCGGACGGTCTCCATGAGAGCGGCGGTCCGTGCGACGAACTCCTCGTACAGCGGCCGCTGCACGTACGCGCGCGTGGCGGCCGTGCAGTCCTGCCCGGTGTTGATGAGGGCGCCGGCGACCGCGCCGTGGGCGGCGGCCTCCGGGTCGGCGTCGTCGAAGACCACGAAGGGGGCCTTGCCGCCGAGCTCCAGGTGCAGGCGCTTGACGGTGGCCGTGGCGATCTCCGCCACGCGCTTGCCGACGGCGGTGGAGCCGGTGAACGAGGTCATGGCCACGTCGGGGTGGCCGACGAGGTGCTCACCGGCCTCCCGTCCCGTGCCGGTGACGATGTTGATCACGCCGTCCGGGATTCCGGCGTCCGTGGCCGCCTGGGCGAAGAGCAGCGAGGTCAGCGGGGTGAGCTCGGCGGGTTTGAGCACGATGGTGTTGCCCGCCGCGATCGCCGGGAGGATCTTCCAGGCGGCCATCTGGAGGGGGTAGTTCCAGGGTGCGATCGACCCGACGACGCCGATGGGCTCGCGCCGGACGTACGAGGTGTGGTCGCCGGAGTACTCACCGGCGGACTGTCCCTGGAGATGCCGAGCGGCGCCCGCGAAGTAGGCGATGTTGTCGATGGTCCCCGGGACGTCGAACTCACGGCTCAGCTTCAGGGGCTTGCCGCACTGGAGCGACTCGGCACGGGCGAAGTCCTCGGCACGGTCGGCGAGGACCGCGGCGAACCGGTGCAGCGTGTCGGAACGCTCGCCGGGCGTGGTCGCCGCCCAGCCCGGGAAGGCCGCAAGGGCGGCGGCGACGGCCCGGTCGACGTCGGCGGTGCCGGCCAGCTCGTAGGTGAGGACCTCCTCGCCCGACGCGGGGTCCACGACCGCGTGCGTGCGGCCGGAGGTGCCCCTGGTCGGTCGGCCCGCGATGAACTGCGCGCCTTCCGCGAAGCGCGCCTCGGCCGGGAATCGGTCCGGGGTGGCGTTGCCCGGGTTCTGCATGTGGCTCTCCTCCGTGTCCCCGTGGTGAGGGCCGGCGTGGCTCAGGCTCGATTTGAGTGCCGATCCTGACAGAGGGATGTCACTCCAACAAGGGATTCCGTTGTTGATTTTTGGTTACGCAACGGAATCTGTCGACCAGGTGTCGAGTCGGCCGGAGAAAGGCAGGACGGTGTGTCAGTGGTGCGTGCCAGACTCGCCCGCATGGAGAAGACCACGGGGGCGGTCGGCTCCCGGGAGGCCCTGATCGCGGCGTCCCGGGCCGGCGCGAAGATCAAGTATCTGTACTTCTGGGGACACCGGCCGCGGCCGGACGGCCGGATCGGACCGAGCTGCCTGAGCCAGTGGTGGCCGACGCCGTTCACGGTGGACGGCGTGGAGTACGCGACGGCCGAGCACTGGATGATGGCGGGCAAGGCCCGGCTCTTCGGGGACGATGACGCGGAGCGTGCCGTGCTCGACGCCGGGCACCCCGCCGAGGCGAAGAAGGCCGGGCGGCTGGTGCGCGGTTTCGACGAGGCGATATGGCAGCGGGAGCGGTTCCGGATCGTCGTGGAGGGGTCCGTCCACAAGTTCGGCGCGCATCCCGAGCTGCGCGGGTTCCTGCTGAACACCGGCGAGCGAGTGCTGGTGGAGGCGAGCCCCGTGGACCGGGTGTGGGGCATCGGGCTGGCCGCGGACGACGAGGCGGCGGCGGATCCGGAGCGGTGGCGTGGGCCGAACCTGCTGGGGTTCGCTCTGATGGAGGCCCGGGAGCTGCTGCGCACGGCATGAGTCACGGGAGCTGCTGCGCACGGCATGAGTCACGCGGGGCATGAGGCGGGGCCGGTCCGCGGACCGGCCCCGCACTCGGATACCTCGTTCAGGAAGCCGCGCCGAGTCCGCCCATGATGCTGGCGAAGAGCAGGAAACCCAGCAGCGGCAGGATCACCGTGGCGATGATGCCGCAGACCAGGCCGGCGGTCGCCGCGCCCTTGTTGGTGGCCTCACCGCGGGTGGCCCTGCCGCGGCCGATGGCGCCGAAGATGATCGCGAGAATGCCCAGGATCACGCCGAAGAACCACATGATGAACGTCACGCTGCACACCACGCCGATGATGCCCAGCACCAGTCCCGTGGTGCCCATGCCGTTGCTCGGCTGCGCGGGCATCCCGTAGCCGGGCGCCTGCGGGTAGCCCGTGGGCGGCGCGGCCGGGTAGCCGGGGCTGCCCTGGGGGTAGCCGTAGCCCGGGGCGGCGGGAGGCTGCTGCGGGTAGCCGTAGCCGGGGGTGCCGGGCGGCTGCTGCGGGGGCTGGGACGGCGGGCCGAAACCACCGGGCGCGGGATTGGTGTTGGACATGGACGTTCTCCCCTCCGTTGTCAGACCCACGCATCGTAGTGGCCAAGTCCGCGGTGGAGAGCGGGTGTTTCAGCGGTAAAACGGGGCGGTGGCGACCGGCCCGTGGGCGCCGTAGGACGAGTCGTCGTCGTACTCGTCGCTGTTGATGGCGGCCGTGATGCCGACGGCGATCAGGACGATCACCGCGATGCCGAGGATGATCCCGATGATGCCCATGATCAGCCCCGCCTGGGCCTGGCCGTGGTTGGTGGCCACTCCGGCCTCGGCCCGCTTGCGGCCCTTGATGCCGAAGACCACGGCGAGGACGCCGGTGATCAGGGAGACCACGCCGTACAGGCAGAAGAGCGTGCACGAGACGATGCCGAGCACCATCGCCGCGATGCCCAGGCCGTTCTGGGGGGCCGGGGGCATGCCGGGCCAGCCGTAGCCGCCCTGCGGGTAGCCGGGGTAGCCGTAGCCTCCGGTGGCGGGGCCGGTCGGGGCGACGGGTGGGGGCGGGACGGCGCCAGTACCGGTGGGCGGGGTGAAGCTCACGCTCGGCATCGAGGTGACCGTGGCCTGGTCGTGCACGGACGGTGGCCCCTGGGTGGGCGGCCGGGCCTTGTCGAGCGACGGGCGGCTCTCAGGGGGTGCCCACGGGTCGTGGCCGCCGCCGTCCGGTTGCATAGCGTCCGTCATGGTGCATCCCCCCTGGGTTGATCGTGCCGCCATGCTACGGGGCGGTCCGGCGGGTTCCACAGTGCGGGTCCGTCGGGGCCGGTCGCGCAGTTCCCCGCGCCCCTGAGGGCGCTGCCCCGCCCGCGATGCCTCCGAACGGCCCGCCTCGGGAAGCGCCTTCCCCCCACCGCCTACGATGACCTCGATTCACCGATCAGCCGATCACCCCGCGCCCCGCCCGCCTCGTGCCGGCCCGGCGCCATTCCGGGGAGGAACCCTTGACCGAGCATCTCGTCGATTCCCGCGCCCCGCGCGACCTGAAGGCGTTCGTCGCCGGACTGCCCAAGGCCGAGCTGCACGTGCACCACGTGGGCTCCGCGTCTCCCCGGATCGTCTCCGAGCTGGCCGCCCGGCACCCCGACTCCAAGGTTCCGACCGATCCCGCCGCCCTGGTCGACTACTTCACCTTCACCGACTTCGCCCACTTCATCGAGGTGTACCTGTCGGTCGTCGACCTGATCCGCACCCCGGAGGACGTCCGGCTGCTGACCTTCGAGGTGGCCCGGGACCTGGCTCGGCAGCAGGTGCGGTACGCCGAGCTGACCATCACCCCGTTCTCCTCCACGCGTCGCGGCATCGACGAGCGTGCCTTCATGGACGCGATCGAGGACGCCCGCAAGGCGGCCGAGGCCGAGTTCGGGACCGTGCTGCGCTGGTGCTTCGACATCCCCGGCGAGGCGGGCCTCGTGGCCGCGGAGGAGACGGTCCGGCTCGCTACCGACGACCGGCTGCGCCCGGAGGGCCTGGTCTCCTTCGGTCTCGGCGGGCCCGAGGTCGGTGTGCCCCGGCCGCAGTTCAAGCCGTACTTCGACCGGGCGATCGCGGCCGGGCTGCACTCCGTGCCGCACGCCGGCGAGACCACCGGCCCGGAGACGGTGTGGGACGCCCTGACGCATCTGCGGGCCGAGCGCATAGGTCACGGCACCAGCTCCGCGCAGGACCCGAAGCTCCTCGCCCACCTCGCCGAGCACCGGATCCCGCTGGAGGTGTGCCCGACCTCCAACATCGCCACGCGCGCGGTCCGCACCCTCGACGAGCACCCGATCAAGAAGTTCGTCGAGGCCGGGGTGATCGTCACGATCAACTCCGACGACCCGCCGATGTTCGGCACCGACCTCGACAACGAGTACGCGGTCGCCGCCCGGCTGCTCGACCTCGACGAGCGGGGACTTGCCGAACTGGCGAAGAACGCGGTCGACGCGTCCTTCCTGGACGAGGCGGGCAAGGCCCGGATCAAGGACGAGATCGACGCCTACACCGTGCGGTGGCCCGACCGGTGACACCCTCCCCCGAGCACTCCGAGCGGCCGGTCACCGCCGTGGCCCACCGGGGCGACCCCTACCGCGTCCGCGAGAACACCGTCGCCTCGCTGCGGTCCGCGCTCGACCGGGGCGCCGACGCGGTGGAGATCGACGTGCGGCTCACCCGGGACGGCGTGCCGGTGCTGCTGCACGACGAGACGCTGAAGCGGCTCTGGGAGCACGAGCGGCCGCTGCCCGCGCTCTCCTGGGCGGAGGTGCGGGGGCTGACCGGCGGCGGGGTGCCGGCGCTGACGGAAGCACTGGCCGCGACCGACGGCCACCGGGTGATGATCGACCTGCCCGGCTCGCCGGGCGTGCGGGCGGTGCGCCGGATCATGGACGCCGTGCGCGAGGGCGGGGCGGCGGACCGCGTCTACTACTGCGCGGGCGCCGACGCGATGCTCGCCGTGCGGGCGGCGGATCCGGCGGCCGAGATCGCCCTCACCTGGACGACCCTGGCCCCGCCCCGGCCCGTCCTGCTGGAGGCCATCCGCCCGCGCTGGCTCAACTACCGTTTCCCGCTGGTGGACCGTCCCCTCGCCGAGCGCGTGCACCGCGACGGCTACCTGCTGTCCGTGTGGACCCCCGACACCCGCCGCTCCATGCGCCGGCTCTTGGCGGCGGGCGTGGACTCGATCACGACCAACCGCGTCGACGTGCTGTGCGCTACACGCGCGAGCGCTGCGGCACCGTCGCCGGGTCGGCCGGGGTCGATCGCGTGACGTACTGCGGCACCGGCGCGCCGTCCGTGCCAGTGTCGCGGACGAGGCCGTAGCGGATGGCGCCCTGCGCGGGGCCCTCGCCCACGTCCTTGTCCACGGCCTCCCGGTTCGACGGGAAGACGGTCAGGCCGTAGTCGCAGCCCCGTTCGTTCTGGGTGAGCGTGACGGTGCCGTCGAGGTAGAAGTACTCGTTCTGCCACATCTGCTGGGTGCCGGGCGGCAGCACGGCGTAACCGATGTCCGGTCCGCCCATGCCGGTCGCGTAGCCGTTCGGGGCGCCGGGCAGCGGGTCGTCCATGCGGCGCCACCCGCCGGACGCCACGTGGAACAGCTTGCCCTTCAGGCCGGTCCAGGACGGCATGACCAGCGCGCCCGGCCGGGAGCTGGGCGAGATCTGCCAGCGGACCAGGACGTAGCCCTGGCCGGTGAGGGTGACGCGGTCGCCGCGGTGCTGCATGACCGCCTTCGGTCCGCCGGTGCTGGTGACGCCCGTCTCGGGGCGGCGGGGCAGGGCGGCGGGGCGGGTGTCCGGGTCGGGGGCGCGGTCGACGGCGTCGACGACCGTGCCGTACAGGTCGGACTCCTTCGACGGTGACGGGGTGGGAGGGGGTGGGGGCGGGGAGGAGGGCGGTGGCGGTTCGGAGCCGGCGGCCGTCGCCGTGGGGGTGGCCTCGGCCCGGGGCGGCGGGGCGTCGGGCGGCTGGGTGACGACGTAGGCGCCGCCCGCGACGATCGTCGCGCCCGCCGTCATGGCGACGGCCGGTTTGGTGAGCGCGCCCAGCAGCTTGGCGGACCATCCGGCGGAGCCGGCGGCCACGGCCGTCTTGCCGCCGAAGGCGAGCGACAGCGTGAACCCGGCGGGCAGCGGGACCAGTGCGATGCCGGCCAGGAGGCGTTCCGCCGGTACGACGGACTCGCGGGGGGCGCCGCAGTAGCCGCAGCGCCTGATGTGCCGGGCCAGCCGCTTGCGCCACACCGAGTCGGGCCGGCCGTTCCAGCGGGCGGTCAGCTCGCGCAGGTCCGGGCAGGCGCCGGCCAGGGCCCGGACGATGCCGCGCGAGGTCTCCAGGCGCTCCTTCATCCGCTGGACGCGCACGGCGGCGTGCTGCCGGGTGATGCCGACGGCTGCGGCCAGCTCGCGCCGGGTGAGTTCGCCGGCGACCTCCAGCCACCACAGCGACAGCAGTTGCCGGTCGTCGTCGTCGAGCCACCGCACGGCCTCGGCGACCTCGCGCCGCTGTCCCTCCAACTGGAGACGCAGCACGGTCAGTTCGGCGAAGTCCGCGGCCGGTGCCTCTTCCAGCCGGTCCGGGGTCCGGCGGCGGGCCCGGTCGCGGATCTGCCGCATGGCGATCGCCACCAGCCAGGACCGGAAGCTGTCCGGGTCGCGCAGCGAGCCGAGGTTGCCGACCGCCCGCAGCATGGTCTCCTGGACGACGTCGTCGACGTCGGCGTGGCCGTTCAGGGCCCGGCCCACGATGTTGTAGACCAGCGGCAGCCAGCCCGCGACCAGCTCGTCCAGCGCCTGCCGGTCGCCGGACTGCGCCGCCGTGATGGTGGCGCGCCAGTGCTGACTGTCCACGGTGGCCTCTCGACGCCTGGGGTCACTGATGTTCCGCACGCACCCTCTCAGCCGGTCCCGGGGTCCTCGCCATGTCGGGGATCACAAGGTGGAGACGGCGTGCGGGGGCGGCGATAACAGTTTTCTCAGTTCCCGTTCAGCGCCCGTCCCAGCTCGCCCCGCCGCCGTATGCCCAACTTCTTGTAGGTGCTGGTCAGATGGGTCTCCACGGTGCGTCGGGCGAGGTGCAGAAGACCGGCGATCTCGGCGTTCGTTCGGCCGCCGGCCGCCAGTTGGGCGATGCGCAGCTCGCTGCCGGTGAGGGCGCCGGAGCCGGTGCGGGCGCCGGCGGCGCGGCGGGCCCCGCCCTCGCGCAGCGCCTCCTCCGCGAGGGTCCGCAGCCGCAGCGCGCCCAGGCGTTCGGCCCGTTCTGCGGCGGTCCGCAGGCAGTCCCGGGCCCGGGCGCGGTCCCCGGCGGCGGTCAGCTGCCGGCCCTGCGCGATCAACGCGGTTACCAGTTCCCTCTCCGTGGCGGCCGGCGCGTCCGCGAGGAGTCGTACGGCCTCCTCGGCCAGGTCCAGGCCCCGGCGGCCGCCCGTGACCGTGCCGAGGACCCGGAGGGCGCGGCCCACGACGCGGGGCGTGCCCCAGGTGCGGGCCAGCCGCAGCTCCTCCTCGGCCAGCGCGAGCGCCTCCTGCGGACTGCCGAGGGCCAGGCGGCACTCGGCGGCGGCGGACCGCCAGGGCGTGACGACCGGGCTGACCACGTCGCGGGCGGTCTGGCGGCGGCCGCACTCCAGGAAGTCGTGCAGCGCCCCGGCCGTGTCACCGGCGGCGGCGCGCTGCACGCCCCGTGCGTACAGGAACCGGTTCAGCTCCCAGTTGTCGGGCGCCTCGCGCAGGTCGAAGCCGTCCGCGAGCCGCCGGGCCTCGGCGGTACGGCCGGTCTCCACGAGCGCGAGGAGGGTGGTGGCGTGGATGTTGGAGGGGCCGTTCGCCGGGGTGGGGCGTTCGGCCGGCAGCAGCGCGTACTCGCCGCGCGCGGCGGCGATGTCGGCCCGGGTGTTGAGCAGCGCCGCGTGCATCGGGTGCAGCAGGTCGGGGCGCTGGCCGGCCAGGCCGCGGTCCACGAGGCGGTCGGCCTCGTCGAGTTCGTCGGCCCACTGGGCGACCGCGGCCGCCGTCCCCAGCAGGAAGGGCTCGGTGAGCGGGTGGGCCGGCTCGGCGAGCAGCGCGCGCACCTGCCGCATCGCGTCGTCCGCCGAGGTCAGCGCGGCGGTGGCCGCGTACCGCACGAGCAGGGCCCGGGTGGCCGGGCCGACGAGTTCCGGCGAGCGCTCGGCGTTGGCGGACAGACAGCGGTACACGTCCCGGCGGACCGTCTGGTCCTGGTCGGAGAGCAGTGCGGACGCGGTCTGGAGGGCGGCGCCCAGGTCGGGATGCCCGGTGAGCTGGCCGTCCACCGTGCGCAGCACCTCCACGGCGGCGCGGGCCCGGCCCCGCCCGGCCAGGGCGGTGCCGAGGGCCACGGCGGCGCGCACCCGGTCCTGCGGTGTGCCGTGCAGGGTCAGCGCCTCGGTGAGCCGGGGGATCCCGGCCGAGGACTCCCGGCCCGCGCACTCCAGGGAGCCCAGTTCGGTCAGGACGCGCTGCCGGTGGTCGTCGGGCAGCGGCTCGTCCAGGGCTCTGCGCAGGAAGGCGACGGCGTCGTCGGAACGGTCGTCGCGCAGAGCGAGCGAGGCGGCGTCCCGCAGCACGGCCGGTGCCCAGGTGCCGCCCGCCGGGCCGGACAGCAGCAACTGCCGTGCCACGGCCGCGGTGGCGGCGCCGCGGTGCAGCATCGCCTCGGCCGCGGCCCGGTGCACAGCGCGCCGCCGGGCGTCGGGGACACCGGCGAGTACGGCGTCCCGCAGCAGCGGATGAGCGTAGCGGGGGCGCCCGTCGGGGCCGGGGCGCAGCAGGCCCAGCCCGGTCATCGCGGTGAGCCAGCCCGCGACCCGGGCCGGGTCGGCGCCGGCGAGCTGGGCCAGCAGACCGGCCGGTTCCGCCGCCGTCGTCTCCCCTCCCTCCCCTCCCTCGTCGAGCGCGGCGAGGACGCGTGCCACTTCCGCCGTGCCGGGTCCGGCGCTGTCCAGCCACCACTGCACGGCGGCCGGATACGAGCCGGGGTAGAGGGCGGCGGACGTCTCGGGTACGGCGGGGTACGGGACGGGGGCGCCCGGGGCGTCGGCCGTGGTGCGGCTGAAGGGGGCCGGGGCATCGGCCGGGCAGGCGTCGGGAGCACCGGCCGTGTACGCGGACGCGCTCAGGTCGTCCAGGAGGGCCCGCAGCAGCAGGGGGCTGCCCGCGCCTGCCCGGACGCAGTTCTCGACCCACGCGGCGGGGGCGCGGGGATGCTCCGCGCGGACCAGGCAGGCCGCCGAACGTGCGGTGAGCGGGGCGAGCGTGTGGGTGTCGACGAGGGCGGGCGAGAGGGTGTGAGCGAAACCCGGCGCGGGCGGGTCGATGTCGTACTGACTGCGTTCGGTGACGGCCAGCAGGACCGGTACGGGTAATCGGTCCACGTGCCGGGCGGTCTCGACCAGCCAGCGGTACGAGGGGCCGTCGGCGAGGTGGACGTCGTCCACGGCGAGCAGCAGCGGGGACTCACCGCCGTACGCGTGCAGGGCCCGCCGCAGCAGGGTCGCCTGCTCCCGTTCGTCACCCGCCGGGTCCGGCCCCTCCAGGTCCGCCGAGACGCCGAGAAGCCGACGCACCGCGGCGAAGGGCTCGGCGGACCGGCCCGGTGCGCAGCGCGAGCTCAGTACGCGTACGCCCTGGTCAGCGGCGTCCTGTGCCGCGGCCTCCAGGACGCTGGTCCGGCCGGTCCCGGTGGCTCCCCGGAGCAGCACCAGACCGCCCGTACCGGAGCGGGCACGGGCGATCCCGGCCTCGAGCAGGGCGGCGGCCGGCCGGTGTTCGCCTGGCCGGGCACGCTGTCGCCGCGGGGACTTCGGCTGCTCGCGCTGCGGATCGGGCATCCTGCCTCCTGGCTCGGACTGGTGTGCTCGTGTGTGCTCGCGTTCGAGGACGGCGGGTGCGGGGAACCAGTGCCGTGACAAGTGACACGGGGGCGGAATCCGGCCCCGGTGGAACCGAACGGGCCGTCACCCCTCGGTCTCCGTCGGGTCGCACCCGGTCACGCGGGGGCCGGGTTCGTGGTCCGGTCTCGTGGTCCGCTGAGGCCTGTCTCGTGGTCTGCCTGAGGCCGATCTCGTGGTGCCGCTCGTGGTGATCCACGATTGCGTCGCGCTCTCCCGTCGCAGAAGGGTGGTGAGTGCACATCCGCCACCGGCACCACCGGGGTGGCGCGTAAGCGGACATAGGGGAAACGGTTGCTCAGCTCATCGCGGACCACTCGCCCCGGCACGGCCGACTCCACGACCCGGATACCCGTGGCCGTGCACGCCTCGGACCCGATCTCCCGCGAGGGGGCGGTCAGCCAGTTGCGCCGCTTCCCGGAGATCGATCTGCGGGAGGAGACCGCGTCCGGTCCCGGCACGGTGGCCCTGCTCATCGACGACGTGCTCGACGACACGGCACTGACCCGGCTGCGCCGGCTGGTGCGCAGCGAGGGAGCGCGCGCGGTGCTGGTCGTGGGGGCCCTGCGGGAGACGGAACTGCTCGACGTCATCGAGTGCGGGGTCGGTGCCATCGTGTGGCGGCGGGAGGCCACCGCGACCCGCCTGGTGCAGGCCGTGCTCGCGGCCGCCCGCGGCGACGGGGACCTGCCCGCCGATCTGCTCGGCCGGCTCATCAACCAGGTGGGCACCCTGCACCGCGGCACCGTCGGCCGTCCCGGCGCCCCGGCCTCGGGGATGACACCGCGGGAACTGGACGTGCTGCGACTGGTGGCCGAGGGGCTCGACACCGGTGAGATCGCCAGCAAGCTGTCCTACTCCGAACGCACCGTCAAGAACGTGATGCACGGGCTGACCACCCGGCTGCACCTGCGCAACCGGGCCCATGCCGTGGCCCATGCCCTGCGGGAAGGCTACATCTGACCGAACGGGCACCCGAATTCACCCCTGAGGGCAGCGCTTTCTGCCCTGCCGCCGTCCCCGGCGCCCCTGCGGGCGTGGACGGGATGAAAGGCACGATCGGTCGGGGCGGGGCAGCGGGTGACGCGGGGACGAGAACGGCACGGCAGGGCGGAAGCGGGAGCACATCGGTGATCCACGAAGTGGACGAGGTCCTCAAGGGCCTGCTCAGCGGTGGAGCGCTGGCCGGATCCGGCATCGACGTCGCCCTGGACGCGCCCACCCGTGACTGGGCCGCCCGCCGCAACTCCCCCACGATCAACGCCTATCTGTACGACATCCGCGAGGACATCAACCGGCGCCAGCGGGGCCATGTCCCGGTCCACGACGAGCGGGACATCGTCGTCAAACGCCGTCAGCCGCCGCGTTGGTTCCGGCTGTCGTACCTGGTGACGGCGTGGACGAAACAACCCCAGGACGAACACCGGCTGCTGTCCGCCGTACTGGCCACGCTGATCCCGCGGGAGCTGCTGCCGCCCTCCGAACTGCCCTCCTCGCTCGCCGCGCTGGGACTGACGATCCCCGTGTCGGTGGCCGGCATCCAGACGGAGTCGCGTTCCCTCGCGGAGATCTGGTCCGCGCTCGGCGGCGAGTTGAAGCCCTCCCTGGACCTGGTGATCACCGCGCCCTTCCCGGCCTACCCCGAGTACGACGCCGGGCCGCCCGTCACCGAGGGCGCGATGGTCCGCACGCGTGCCCTCGACGGCACACCCCCCGGCACGGAGGAACGCGCCCACCGGCCCCGGCAGGTGGCGGCGGCGAAGGAGGCCCGGAGGTCCGCACTGCGCGCACGAGGACGGAACACGGCGACATGACGACCCGATCCCCGGGACCCGACACGGCCGATCCCGGCCTGGAAGACCCCGGCCCGGCAAGCAGCGGGCCGGCGGGCCCCGGCCAGGAGAGGTCCCGCCCGGAAAACCCCGGCCAGGAAGGCCGGCACCCCTCCCCCGGCGACGCCCTCCTCGACCGGCTCTCCGAACTGCGTCACCGTGTCTCCCTCCTGGTCGAGCACCGTTCCGCCGACGACCCCACCGTCGGCGACCCGCTGCGCGGCCTGTACCTCTCGGAGGAGGCCGTACGGCACCTGCTGCGGCCGGCCGAGCCGCTACCGCTCGACTTCCCCGGGCCCGGGGGGCCGCCCGGTGACCGTCTGGCCGGGCTGGCCGCACGGCTGGGTCTGACAGCGCTGGACAGCGCGCTGCTCCTCACCGCCCTCGCCCCGGACCTGGACCGCGGCTTCGAGCCGCTGTACGGCTACCTCAACGACGACGTCAGCAGGCGCCGGGCCACCGTCGCCCTGGCCCTCGACCTGTGCGGCGTGCCCGTCCACCTGCCCGGCGCCCGCGCCCGGCTGCGCCCCACGGCCCCGCTGGCCGCCCTCGGGCTGCTGACCGTGGAGGAGCCCGAACGCCCCTTCCTCAGCCGCTCGTTGCGGGTGCCCGACCGGGTCGTCGCGCATCTGCTCGGCGACGACACCCCCGACGGGGCGCTCACCGGGCATCTGCATCCGCTGCCCGCACCACCGCCGGACACCCCGGAGATGGACGACACGGAGTTCTCCCGCTTCGTCCACCGACTGGCCGGCCGGCTCACCGCAGGCCCGCCGGTCACCGCGTACCTCCGGGAGCGCCGCGAGGGCGACGGACTGCCGTGTGTCACCGCGGCGCTGCACGCCTCGGGGGTCTCCGCCGTGCGGTTCTCCGGCCCCGAGGACCGCGTTCCGGAGCTGTTGCGTGAGGCCCGGCTGTGCGGACACGCCGTCGTCGTCACCGGGCTGCCGAAGCAACCGGCGGCGCTCTTCCGGCAGTTGGCCGAGGCGGCCGACGTGCCCGTGCTGGTCACCGGGACGGGCCCGTACGACCCCCAGTGGTGCGACGGGGACCCGCTCGTCCTGGACGCGCCCCCGCGACGGGCGGGCGCGGTGGGTGCCTGGGCAGCCGCCCTCGGCGGCGAGCCGGACTTCGACCTGGCGGCAACCGTGGCCCCGTACCGCCTGGCCAGCGACCACATCACCCGTGCCGTCCGCGCGGCGCGGGGCCTCGCCGCGTTCGAGGGCGCCCCGCTGTCCCCCGCCCATCTGCGGCTCGCCGCCCGCCGGCAGTCCGCCTCGGGCCTGGAGCAGCACGCCCGCCGGATCCGGCCCGCCGTCGACTGGCGGGACCTGGTCCTGCCCGAGGGCCCCCTGTCCCAGCTGCGCGAACTCGCCCTGCGCGCCCGCCATCGCGACCGTGTCCTCGGCGACTGGCGGCTCAGCGCGGGCGGCGGCCGGGGCAGAGGTGTCCTCGGCCTGTTCGCGGGCGAGTCCGGCACCGGCAAGACGCTCTCGGCGGAGGTGGTCGCGGCCGACCTCGGTCTCGACCTCTACGTGGTCCAGCTGTCCTCGGTGGTCGACAAGTACGTCGGAGAGACCGAGAAGAACCTCGAACGCATCTTCACCGAGGCCGACCGCACCGATGCCGTGCTGCTCTTCGACGAGGCCGACGCCGTCTTCGGCAAGCGGTCCGAGGTGAAGGACGCGCACGACCGGTACGCCAACCTGGAGAGCGCCTATCTGCTCCAGCGGCTGGAGTCCTTCGACGGCATCGCGCTGCTCACCACCAACCTGCGCGCCAACATCGACGAGGCGTTCACCCGGCGGCTGGACCTGGTGGTCGACTTCCCGTTCCCGGACGCGGAACAGCGCCTCGCCCTGTGGCGGCACAGCCTGTCGCACGTACCCAGCGCGGACGGCATCGAACTGGGGCCGGTGGTCCGTGACTTCGAGCTGGCGGGCGGTTCGATCCGCAGTGCCGTGGTGACGGCCGCCTACCTGGCCTCCGGACGGGAGGAACCGGTCACTGCGGCCGACCTGCTGGAGGGCGCCCGCCGCGAGTACCGCAAGGCCGGCCGCCTGGTGCCGGGGGAAGGCACCTGGTAGCGGCCGGCCTTGCGGGGTCAGGGCCCGCCCGTCATCCCTCCGACGGGCGGACGATGTCCCATTCCTGGTCGTCCGTGTTGGAGCAGTCGAAGAGCGTCAGGTTGGTGTCGTTGACGCCGGTGCTGTAACCGGCCACGTCCAGGCACTTGTTGTTGCTCGCGAAGTTGCGGATCCAGTAGGCGCCGCTCTCCTGCTTGTCGACCCACCACAACTGGTTGTCGTCGGTCGAGCCGTCGCAGGTGTACTCCTGGATCGGGGACCGCACCGGAGCCGCGCCCTCGGCCGGCAGGTCCACGCACAGTTGGTCCTTGACGTTGCGGATCAGGAAGAGCGCGCTGCCGCCCGGACCCCTCTCCGGGAACTTCACGTCGAGGTCCCACAGCTGGTTGTCCTGCGATGTCTCGTTGCAGGTGAACTGGCGTACGGGGCCTTCGGCCTGGCCCGCCTCGTAGCCCGGGACGTCCACGCACCGCTTGGTGGTGGTGTTGCGCAGCACGACGTTCGTCGCCGGCACCACGGGCTTCGGGGGCTTCTTGGCCGGGGGCGGCGCGGCCCCGCCGCCCCCGCCACCGCCGCCACCGCCGCCACCGCCGTCTCCGCCCTCCGGTTCCTGTGGAGTCGGCGACGGTGGCGGCGGTGCCGAGGTGAGGGCAGGGGTGGGGCTCGGGGGCGGGGCGAGGGTGTTGCCGGCCTCGACGGCCGCCGAGGGCCTGGCCTTGGTGCCGACCGCGGGCTTGTAGGCGATCCACAGCATCACGAACGTGAGCGTGAGGGCGAACAGGATCCCGAAGAAGGTGGCCAGCCAGCGCGGCAGGAAGCCTCGCTGGACGAACGTCCCCTCCACGGGCAGGGCCTGGACGCCGGAGCGCTGCACGGCGAGGGTGTAGGGGCGCTGTTCCTTGGCGCCGAACCAGATGATGTTCTTCGGCTTGAGCGTGGTCTTCACGAACACGGCCCGGCCCGGCTCGATCTGCACATTGGCCGGATGCAGGTCGTAGGACAGCTCATCGCCGTTGTCACTGCCACTGAGCGAAGCGGTCAGCTTGGTGTTGCCCAGATTGTCCACCGCCAGCCGGGGCCGACCCCGGAACCGCCCCTTCACCGTCGGCGGCACCAACTCCGCCCGCACCTCCGTGAACGGCGTGACAGTCAGGTTCCCCTCCGGAACCGTCGTCGCCTCCGGATGCTCCGTCGGCGTGATCCGCACCGCGTACGGGTTCGGCCCCGCCGTCGCATCCGGACTGCGCGGCGGCGCGAACGTCAGCTCCACCGACCCCGTCGTACCGGGAAACAGCCGCAGAGAAGACGGCTCCACCGTCGTCCACGGCGCCACCGGTCCCACCGCTTCAAAACGGTACTCATCGACGACATCACCGGTATTACGCAACCGCAACCGCACCGTCGTACTGCCACCGGGGTCGACGGTCGCGGAGGCCGGTTCCAGGGAAGTCCAGAGAGTCATGTCCTCACACCGTCAGCTTGATGGCTTCGAGCCAGAGCGAGTTGTCGAAGGTCCCGGCGGTGTTGAGGTCGGGGCGCGCCTTGTTGCAGACCTGGCCGCTCCAGTCGCGGTCGCGGACCTTGGCCTCGTTGCAGGCCTGGCCGGAGCCGACGTTGTAGACGAAGTTCACCAGGAACGGGGTGTCCCTCTTCGTACCGCCGATGTAGTTGTCCTTGCCGTCCGCGACGATCGCCGTCCAGCTCGGCCGCCACTTGCCCTGGCCGTTGGTCGACTGCGGGTCGTGCACCATGACGTTTCCGGCGGACCCACCGACGCCGTACACCGCCACGTTGAGCGCCTTGATCGGCTTGTTCTGCCCGACCGTGCCGCTGACGGTGCCGTCGCACACCGGCTTCTGCCAGCCCTCGCCCTGGACGAAGGCGCGGTAGCAGATGTGCCGTCCGCCGGGGTCGCCCGCGGCCAGGCGGTTCACCGCGGTCGCCGCCGTGTCCGCCTTGGGCTTGGCCGTCACCGTGGGGGCTCCGCCACCGCCACCGCCACCGCCACCGCCACCGCCACCGGAGCCGCCGCCCGCCCCGCCGGCGTCGGGGGACGGCGGGGCGCTGGTCTGCGTGGGGGCCGGTGGCAGAACCGGTGAGGGCGTCGGCGAGGCACTCGGGGCGAGGGTGGCACCGGCGGCCACGGTGCCCTCGGCCTCGCTGGTCACGGCGGGCTTGTAGGCGATCCACAGCATCACGAAGGTGATCGCCAGGCCGAGGAAGACACCGAAGAAGGTGGCCAGCCAGCGCGGCAGGAAGCCTCGCTGGACGAACGTCCCCTCCACGGGCAGGGCCTGGACGCCGGAGCGCAGCACCTCCAGCGTGTACGGACGCTGTTCCTTGGCCCCGAACCAGATGATGTTCTTCGGCTTGAGCGTGGTCTTCACGAACACGGCCCGGCCCGGCTCGATCTGCACATTGGCCGGATGCAGGTCGTAGGACAGCTCATCGCCGTTGTCACTGCCACTGAGCGAAGCGGTCAGCTTGGTGTTGCCCAGATTGTCCACCGCCAGCCGGGGCCGACCCCGGAACCGCCCCTTCACCGTCGGCGGCACCAACTCCGCCCGCACCTCCGTGAACGGCGTGACAGTCAGATTCCCCTCCGGAACCGTCGTCGCCTCCGGATGCTCCGTCGGCGTGATCCGCACCGCGTACGGGTTCGGCCCCGCCGTCGCATCCGGACTGCGCGGCGGCGCGAACGTCAGCTCCACCGACCCCGTCGTACCGGGAAACAGCCGCAGAGAAGACGGCTCCACCGTCGTCCACGGCGCCACCGGCCCCACCGCTTCAAAACGGTACTCATCGACGACATCACCGGTATTACGCAACCGCAACCGCACCCTCGTACTGCCACCGGGGTCGACGGTCGCGGAGGCCGGTTCCAGGGAAGTCCACAGGCTCACTGTCGCGACGCTAGCCGGGGCGCCGGTGGCACGTCAGGAAGCGCGAGGGCACGATGGCCTGACCGAAAGGACCATGCCGCGGGGCCGTCAGGTCGCGAGGGACTGTGCCCCGCTCGCCGTCAGGACGAACCGGGCGCGGAAATCGGCGTTCATGAGGGCGCGCACCCGCCCGGATCCTGCCCTCGCGGGCAACCGGATTGCCCCCGCTCCGGCACCGGAGGCCGTTTCCGGGGCGCTCCGCCGCGCGCGAGGGTGAGAGCTCTTCGTGTCTCGTACCCCGAGGAGAGCAGAGCATGCCGTCCTACCTGTCGCCCGGCGTCTACGTCGAGGAGGTGGCCAGCGGCTCGCGCCCGATCGAGGGGGTGGGGACCTCGGTGGCGGCCTTCGTGGGGCTCGCGCCGACCGGACCGCTGAACGAGCCGACACTGGTGACCAACTGGACGCAGTACGTCGCGGCGTTCGGTGAGTTCACCGACGGGTACTACCTCGCGCACTCCGTCTACGGCTTCTTCAACAACGGCGGTTCCGCCGCGTACGTCGTCCGGGTGGGCGGCTCCGCCGAGGGCACGTCGGCCGGCGCCGACCAGGGCCCCGCGGCCGTCACCGGCCGGTCCGGCGCCGCCCCGGCCGAGCTGCCCGCGGGTGAGCCGAAGCAGCTCGGCACCTTCACCGTCACCGCCATCGCCCAGGGCGATCTGAGCGTCGAGGTCGCCGACCCGGAGGGCGAGGGCCCCGCCGAGCGGTTCAAACTGATCGTCAAGGACGGCGGCAAGGCCGCCGAGACGTTCGACGTGACGGCCAAGAAGGGCGGCCGCAACTACGTCGTCACCCAGGTCAAGGAGCGTTCCAAGCTCATCACCGTCACCGAGGCCGCGCCGGCCGCGCAGCTGGCCCGCCCGGACAACCAGACGGTGGCGCTGGCGGCCCCCGCGCCCGCACCGGCCGCCCCGGTCGAGACGGCGGACGCCTCGCACCCCGGCCCGGCCCAGTACCTCGGCGACTCCGCCGACCGCACCGGCTTCGGCGGCCTGGAGGCCGTGGACGAGATCTCCATGGTGGCGGTCCCCGACCTGATGGCCGCCTACCAGCGCGGCGCGATCGACCTGGAGGCCGTCAAGGCCGTCCAGCTCGGGCTGATCGCGCACTGCGAGCTGATGGGCGACCGGGTCGCCGTGATCGACCCGCCGCCGGGCCTGAACGCCCGTCAGATCCGGGTCTGGCGTCAGGAGACGGCCGGCTACGACTCCAAGTACGCCGCCCTGTACTACCCGTGGATCAAGACCTTCGACCCCGCCAGCGGCCAGTCCCGGCTCGTGCCGCCGAGCGGTCACGTCGCCGGCATCTGGGCGCGCAGCGACTCCGAGCGCGGGGTGCACAAGGCGCCCGCCAACGAGGTCGTGCGCGGCGCCGTCGACCTGGAGATCCAGATCACCCGCGGCGAGCAGGATCTGCTCAACCCCATCGGCGTCAACTGCATCCGCGCCTTCCCCGGCCGCGGCATCCGCGTGTGGGGCGCCCGCACCCTCTCCTCCGACCCGGCCTGGCGCTACCTCAACATCCGCCGGTACTTCAACTACCTGGAGGAGTCGATCCTGATCGGCACCCAGTGGGTGGTGTTCGAGCCGAACGATCACAACCTGTGGGCCCGCATCCGCCGCAACATCTCGGCGTTCCTGGTCAACGAGTGGCGCAGTGGCGCGCTCTTCGGCCAGCGGCCCGAGGAGGCCTACTACGTCAAGTGCGACGAGGAGACCAACCCGCCGGAGTCGGTCGACGTCGGCCGGGTCATCTGCGAGATCGGCATCGCCCCGGTGAAGCCCGCCGAGTTCGTGATCTTCCGGCTGGCGCAGTTCTCCAGCGGCAGCGGCGAGCTGGAGGAGTAACCCGCCCGTCCGCCCCCGCCCCCGTACGCCACTGACCGCCTCCTCCACCTCCTTCACAAGGACAGCGAACGCATGAGTCTCCAGCCGGGTGACGCCCTCACCTCACACAACTTCGGCCTGCAGATCGACGGGGTGATGGTCGAGTACCTCGCCGAGGTCAGCGGCCTCACCCTCGAACAGGACGTCATCACCTACCAGCAGAACTCCGCGCAGGGCAGGCCCGAGGTGTCCCTGCTGCCGGGCGTGCAGAAGAACGGGCAGTGCACCGTCGTGCGCGGTATGACCCAGTCGGCGTCGTTCACGCAGTGGATCAACGACTCCATCGCCGGCCGGATGGCGACGGCCCGCAAGAACGCCTCGATCATCATGATGGATTTCGAGGACAACCCGGTGAAGCGGTACAACCTCCGCAACGCCTGGTGCAGCAAGATCGACACGAGCACGGTGAAGGCCGGGGAGGCGGCCGCCCTGACGGAGACCGTGACCATCGTGTTCGAAGAACTGGTCATCGAGTAATGCGGCGTACGGCTGCGAGGGCGGGCGGGGCGGCGCCCGCCCCGGCGGAGACACCGGCGGGCGTACCGGCGGGGACGGAGCCCGGGCCGGGACCCGTCCCGGCCGCGGACTCCCCCGCCTCCGCCGCCCAGGCGCCGCCTCCGCAACGCGACCACCTGCGCACCGAGTTCCCCTTCGAGCTGCCGCGCGGCTACGTCGACGAGTCCGGCACCGTCCACCGCGACGGGGTGATGCGCCTGTCGACGGCGCGCGACGAGCTGGTCCCCCTGCGGGACGTCCGTGTCCAGGAGAACCCGGCGTACCTGTCGGTGGTCCTGCTCGGCCGGGTGATCACCCGGCTGGGCACGCTGCCCATGGTCCACGACGGGATCGTGGAGAACATGTTCGCCTCGGACCTGGCGTTTCTGCAGGACTTCTACCGCCAGATCAATGCCGAGGGCCACACCCGGGCGGCGGTGGAGTGCCCGCACTGCTCCGAGCCCTTCGAGGTGGAACTCGGCGGGAGCCGCCTGGGGGAATCGTGACGTACGCGACCGACCGGCTGCACGAGGAGATCGCGTACGTCGCCTACCACTTCCACTGGAGCATGGACGACATCCTGAACCTTGAGCACCACGACCGCCGCCGTTTCACCGAGCAGATCGCGTCCCTCGTGACGCGGGCCGGAGCGGAGGGCTGAGGAGTGGGGTTCTTCGAGCGGGTCCGGGCGCGAGGGCGGAAGGACGGCGGGGCGTCTGTTCCGGAGGCCCCGTCTGCCGGTGGGGGCGGGGGTCCGGTCCCGGAGGTGCCGTCCACTGAAGGGGGCGGCGGCCCCGGGGCGCAGCCTCGCCCGGTGGTGGCCGCCTCCTGGCTGAAGCTGCCGCCGATTCAGCGCGCCCTGGCTCCGGGGCAGCGCGCCGGGGTCGCGGATGCCGGGTTCGGTGGGCGGCTGCCGACGTGGCAGAACCCGTCGTTCACCGGTACGGCGTCCCACACGGTCCTGGACGGCCGGTCGAGCGCCGTACTCGGCGACGTCCCGCGCCCCACGACGGCCCGTCCGGTGTCCGGCCTGGAGCGCCACGCGGGTGCGTTGCCCATGGCCGGGCACGAGCCGGTGCCGGAGCGGGCACCGGCAGTGCCGCTGCGGGCGCTTCCGCCGAGGGAACCGGGGGTGCCGGCTGCTCCCCCGACTCCGGCTGGTGGACGGGCTCCTGGCAGGGGTCCTGCGACAGGTGGCCGACGGGGCGGCGGGAGCGGGTCCGTCGTGCAGCGGGTGCCGAGTGGCGGTGGTGGCCGGGCGGTGTCGCCGGGCGGGCCGTCGCGAGTGGCCGGCGCGCCCGGGGTTTCTGGTGCCGGAAGGGCTGCGGCCGGGCCTTCGGCAGCAGGTGCTCAGCAGGCCGCCGGGAAGGGACCCGTCGTGCAGCGGGTGCCGAGTGGCGGCGGGAGCCGGGCGGTGTCGCCGGGCGGCGCGTCGTCACGGGTGACCGGCTCTCCCAGGGCTTCTGGTGCCGGAAGGGCTGCGGCCGGGCCTTCGGCAGCGGGTGGTCAGCAGGTCACCGGGAGCGGAGCCGTCGTGCAGCGGGTGCCCAGGAGCGGTGGCCCGGTGGTATCTCCGGGCAGGTCGTCGCGAGTGACCGGCGCGCCCGGGGCTTCTGGTGCCGGAAGGGCTGCGGCCGGGCGTTCGCCGGCAGGTGCTCAGCAGGCCGCCGGGAAGGGACCCGTCGTGCAGCGGGTGCCGAGTGGCGGCGGGAGCCGGGCGGTGTCGCCGGGCGGCGCGTCGTCACGGGTGTCGCCCGCCGTGCCTCCGGGGGCGACGACCGGTACCCCCGGAAACCCCGGCGCTGCAAAGGCTCCTGCCAAACATTCGGCGGCCACTGGTCAACGAGGCGCGGGGAGCGGGCCCGTCGTACAGCCCAAGCATCCGACGACCGGTGGTCACCAAGGCACGGGAACCGGACCCGTCGTACAGCCCCTGACCAAGGAAGGGCAGACAGCCGCCTCGCCACCGCCGTCCCCCACCTTGCCACCGGGGGCGACCAGTACCCCCAACACGCCTCCGGGGGCGACCGGTACCTCCGGAAACCCCGGCCCGGCCAAGGCCCCAACCAGGCATCCACCGACCGGCGGTCACCAAGACACAGGGAACGGGCCCGTCGTGCAGCGCATGCCCAGGAGCGGTGGCCGGGCGGCGTCGCCGGGCGGCCTGTCGTCACGGGTGTCGCCCGACGCGGGCGTCGGCGTGAGCCCCGTTACCTCGGAGAGCCGGACGAACGGCTCGGCGGCAGGTGCGGGGACCGTGCCGGCTCCCGTCGGCACGCCGTCATCCGCGCCCGCGCGTCCGGGCCGGCAAACGGGCACGGGCGGTGCGAGCGGCTCCAGCCAGGCGGCCCCGGCGGGTGGGGCAGGGCGCTCGGCTGTCCCAGCTGTTCCCGCGAACGAGTCCGTGCACCCGGCAGTCCCAGCACTTCCCGTGCACAAGCCCCCGCACCCCGCAGGCCCAGCAACTCCCGCGGAGAAACCCCTCCGCCCCACAGCCCCAGCAACTCACGCGGTGAACACCCCGCGCCCCGCAGCCCCAGCAACTCCCGTGGAGAACACCGCACGCCCCGCAGCCCCAGCCGCCCCGGCCGGTGAGCCGCTGCGCTCAGCTGCCCCCGCGGCTCCGGTGAGTCAATCCGTGCGCTCCGTTGTCCCTCCGGTTTCTCAGGGTGAACCGACGCGACCGGCCTCCTTCGCGAGCGCGCCGCCGCCCCCGGCCGCGCCCACAGCCCCTGCCCGAACGCCCGCGCGCTCAACCGCCCCTGGAGATACTCCGGGTCGGCCAGCCCGACCGGCCGCCGTTCCCTCCGAGCCGGGCTCCCTGACGAAGGCACGGACCGGGACGGGAGCTCGGGCCGTACAGCGGCACGCCCTGCCCAGGCAGGCCCCGACCATACCGATACGCCCCGCGCAGACCACCGCCGACACAGCGGGCGGATCACCCACGACGACGAGCGGCACCCCGGCGCAAGTTCCTACGGCCGAAGCCCCCGAACCCACGGCAGCCGAGCCCGGTACACCCCCGGTCGGCACCCCCAAGCCCCAAAAGCCACAGCGGAACAACGAGGGCACCCAGGTACAACGGGCACCTCTCCCTCCTGCCCACAACGCCACTGCGCCGCAGACCCACCACGGGCGCACCGCCACCGCCACCACGGCCTCCCGGCCTGGTCCCATTCCCAGTCGCAGGCCCACGCCTGAACCCCGGAGCACCAACACGGAGTCCGGCGCCCGTCCCGTGCAGCGGCCGTCCACCCACCAGCGCCCACCGGGCCGTCGCGCGGTACCGTCCACTGCCGCAAGCCCGGCCGCCCACGCCCCTGCCCCTGCCCCTGCCCCTGCCCCTGCCCCTGCCCCTGCCCCTGAGCAGACCAGCCTGCCCGGCACCCCACAGCCGCCCTCCGGCGAGCCCACACCCGCACCCCCCGGCAACGGCAGCCGGACGAGCCACCCGCCGACCACGCCCGGCACCCCCGGCACCCCACGACGGGCAACCGCGTCCCCAGACGCGCCGAGCCCCACCGTCCAACGGCATCCGTCCGACGCCGCACGCCCTCAGCACCCCGCGGCCACCGTCGCCACCACGACACCCACCGCCTCCGCACCGGCACCCGGCACCACCCCCCGCCCGCCCCGCCCGCCCCGCTCGGGCCTCGGCGCCCCGCTCCCCACCGCGCCCAGGCAAACCAGCCCTGGCACACCCCGCACCACTCCGCCCGCCCCGACCACCACCCGCCGCTCCCCCGTCGGCGCCCCGCTCACCAAGCCGATCGGGGCCGCAGCCGCCGCAGTCCCCGAGGCTCCCCTCCCGGTCGCACCCCTCACTCCACCCCGGCCCCACGAGCCGACCTCACCCTCCTCGACGCCCAGCGTCCAACGCTTCGGCCGCAAGTCGAAGACCTCGACCAAGGCCCCGGCGAAGCCGGCCACCTCGGCCACCGGCGCCCTCGCCGCGGCCGCCGCCGCAACGGTCGCCTCCACCCTCACCCGCCACACCGCGCCCCCCACACAGCCACCCGCACCCACCGCCCCACCGCCGCCACCTCCCTACTCCCTCACGGCTTCCTCACCCCCGCCCCCGCCACCGGCGTACTCGCCACCCACGCACCCGACCGACCCACCCCCACCCGCCTACCAGGCAGTCCCCACCGGCGCGTTCGACCCCCGCGAACTCACCGACTTCCAGCTCGACGAACTCGTCCACCGCCTCATAGGCCGCATCACCCGCCTCATCCGCACCGAACTGCGCCAGGACCGCGAACGCATCGGCAGACTCCGCGACCCCCGCCACTGACCCCGAAGAAAGGCCCCCGATGTCCCGCCAGGATCCGGGATCCACCATCTGGTTCACCCTCAGCATCGACGGCGAGAGCCTCGGCTACTTCAACGGATGCGAAGGGCTGTCCTCGCAGGTGGAGATCGAGCAGCGCCAGGAGGGCGGCAACAACGGCTTCGTCTGGCAGCTGCCGACCCGCGTGTCGTTCTCGACGATCCGGCTGACCCGCCCGCTCACCCCGGACACCACGAAGGTCGCCAAGTGGATCTCGTCCTTGCAGACCGGGATCAAGCGGCCCACCGCCCAGATCACGGCGCTGCGCGCGGACGGGTCGGAAGTCGCGCGGTGGGGGCTCATCGAGGTGCTGCCCGTCAGCTGGACCGGCCCCACCCTCGACCCGGCGAACCCGGCCGTGGCGACCGAGGTGCTGGAGATCACCCACCACGGGTTCACGGACTGAACGGTCTGGCAGAACGACGGACTGACGGACTGACGGAGGAACCGGGACATCATGGCCAAGGGCAGCAGGCGGGGCGCCGGCAAGAGCCTCATTCGCGCCGCACTCGCCATCCACGAACCGCCGAAGGGCAAGAGCAGAACGCCCGGCGGCATCATCAAGACGTTCGACTTCGACTTCAACCCGGCGCAGCTGTCGCTGAGCCGCCGGGCCCAGTGGAAGGCGACTCCCGCGCAGATGGAACGCGTCGGCCCGCTCCCGGAGTTCATGGGCGCCGAGCCCCGGGAGATGAGTGTCGAGATCTTCCTCGACTCCTCCGACGAGCCGAACAGCAACACCGTCCTGAAGAAGGTCGACTCGCTGCTCGCCTGCTGCGAGGTGACGGCGAAGAGCCTCGCCGCCAAGCAGCCGTCGCCGCCCTGGGTCGTCTTCCAGTGGGGTTCGTTCTCGACGGCCCGGTTCACGGCGTACGTCAGCTCCGTGGAGGCGGACTACACGCTGTTCTCGACGACGGGCGTGCCGATCCGCGCCACCTGCCGGCTGCAACTGCACGAGATCGCCAGCAAGACGAAGAGGCAGAACCCGACCTCCGGCGCGCTCACCGCGCGGCGGGTGCACCGGGTCGTGGCGGGCGACTCCCTGCAGTCGCTGGCCTGGCGGGAGTACGGCAACGCGGCCGCCTGGCGTGCCATCGCCGAGGCCAACGGCATCGACGACCCGGCGCGGCTGCCGAACGGCGTCGAACTGGTGCTGCCGGCCGCCGAGGAGGTGCGTTACTGATGGTGCAGTCCGCGTTCTCCAGCGTCGTCGACGTGAAGATCGGCGGCGCCCCGCTGCCGCCCGAGTTCGCCCCGGACCTGGTGGAGAGCTACGTCGACCAGGGGGTCGGTGTCCCGGCCGCGTTCCGGCTCACCTTCCGCGACCCGTACCGGCTGCTGCTGGGCAAGCTGAACATCACCTTCGGCACGAAGGTGGTGTTCGCGCCGGTGGCGGACGGCGAGGGCGCCGGGAACCCGCTGCTGACCGGCGAGGTCACCGGCCTGGAGGCCGACTACGACGGCACCGGCAGTTACACCGTCGTCCGCGGTTACGACGTCGGGCACCGGCTGCTGCGCCAGCGCCGGGTGGCGGCCTACCGCAACCAGAGCGCCTCCGACATCGCCCGCAAGCTCGCCGGCAAGGACGGAGTGCCGATCGGGCGGATCGATTCGACGAAGACGGTGTACGAGTTCATCAGCCAGTCCAACGTCACCGACTGGGACTTCCTCGCCCGGCTCGCCGACGAGAACGAGATGGTCATGTCGGTGGACGCGGACGGCAAGTTCCAGTTCGTGAAGCCCAAGTCGGCCTCCGGGGCGCCCTCCCCGGAGACCGACGGCGACAAGAGCCCGTTCGTCCTGCAAGGCGGGCACGACATCCTGCGCCTGCGGGCCGCCGTCACCGCAGCCGACCAGGTGGCCATGGTGGAGTCGCGCGGCTGGGACGTGACGACGAAGAAGAAGCTGACCGCCACCGCGGCGGCGACCGGCAACCCGGGCATCAGCATCGGCACCTCGCCGGGCGCGGCGGCCGGGAAGTTCCAGGCCGCGACGCTCGTGGAGACGGGCACGCCCTACGACAAGCAGAACGAGGTGCGGTTCGCCGCCGACGCGCTCGCCGACGACGTCACCGGCTCGTTCGCCGAGCTGGAGGTCGTCGCACGGGGAAACCCCAAGCTGCGGCCGGGAGTTCCGGTGGCGCTGGCCGACGTCGGAGTGCCCTTCGAGGGCAAGTACACGGTCACCTCGGTGCGGCACGACTTCGGCGACGGCAAGCACTACGAGGCGTGGGTGACGGTCAGCGGCCGGCAGTGGCGTTCGCTGTACGGGCTGGCCTCGGGCGGGTCGCAGAGCGCACCCCGCATGCCGAGCGTGGCGAACGCGCTGGTCACCGACGTGAACGACCCGCTCAAGCAGGGGCGGGTGCGGTTGCAGTTCCCCTGGCTGGACGACAAGTACGTCAGCGACTGGACGCGGACCGTGCAGATGGGCGGTCTCGGCGGCGGCGGGGTGTTCCCGATGGACGTCAACGACGAGGTGCTGGTGGCGTTCGACCGGGGCGCCCTGGACCATCCGTTCGTGATCGGCGGTCTCTACAACGGGCGGGACAAGCCGACCACGGTCGGTGACGTGCCGCTGCACGACACCGTCCGCAAGAAGGCGAGCCGGCACACCGTCTCCGACCGGGACGGCAACCGGATGGACCTGCTCAGCCAGAAGACCGGCCTGCGCAAGCAGGGTGTCCGGCTGGCCTCCGGTGACAAGCAGCTGACCATCAACCTGGACCGGACCAATACCGAGATCGTGGTGGACAGCAAGGGGTCGGTGAAGATCAAGGGCAGCCGGTCGGTGTCGGTCGAGGCCGGTACCGATCTCACGCTGAGCGCGAGGCGGTCCGTGAACATCAAGAGCGGCGGGTTGGTCAACATCCAGGGCCGTGGGCTGGTCAACCTCAAGTCGCTCGGCGGAGCGGTCACCGTGGACGCGATGGGCGCGCTCAATCTCAAGGCGCTCGGCGCCGCGACGTTCACCGCGGGCGGCACGGTCCAGGTCAACACCGTCGCGAATGTCGGCATCCGGGCGATCACCATCGCGCTGCAGGGCGCGGTGCTGGTCAACAGCAAGCCCTATCCGCTGCCGTGACGACCGTCGAGCTGTTCAAGATCGTCAGGATGAGGAGAAGGCAGGTGGCCCACTGATGGCCGAGCAGTTCGTCGGCTCCGGCTGGTCGTTCCCGCTGCGTATCGGGCCGACCGGCGGGATCGCGCTGGTCAGCGGGGAGCGGGAGATCGAGGAGGCGATCCGGCTGGTCCTGTCGACCGCGCCGGGCGAGCGGCCGATGCGGCCGGAATTCGGCTGCGCGATCCACGATCTGGTGTTCGCGCCGGTCAACGAGCAGACCGCGGGCCGGATCCAGCACGAGGTGTACGTCAGCCTCGACCGCTGGGAGCCGCGCATCGAGGTCGACGAGGTCGAGGTCAGCGCCGGCACCGACCAGAGCGTGCTCTACATCGACGTCCGCTACTCGATCCGCGGCACCAACAACCCCCGCAGCCTGGTCTTCCCCTTCTACGTCATTCCGTCCCACGAGGAGCCCGACGCCCCCGGCGCGGGCGCCGCCCCCGAAAGCGACCGCTGATGGCCCTGCCCTCACCCAACCTCGACGACCGCCGCTTCCAGCAGTTCGTCGACGACGCCAAGCGCTACATCCAGCAGCGCGCCCCGGAGTGGACCGACCACAACGTCTCCGACCCGGGCGTCACCCTCGTCGAGACGGTCGCCCACATGGCCGACCAGATCGTCTACCGGCTCAACCGGGTGCCGGAGAAGAACCACCTGGCGTTCCTGGACCTCGTCGGGATCACCCTGTTCCCGCCGTCCGCGGCCCGCACGGACGTGACGTTCTGGCTGTCGGCACCGCAGGAGGAGCCGGTGCGGGTTCCGGTCGGCACGGAGGTCGCCACGCTGCGCACGGAGAGCGAGGAGGCCGTCGTCTTCGCGACGGAGGGCGAACTCACGGTGGTGCCCAGCGCGTTGCGCCATCTGCTGGTGCAGCACCGGGGCGAGCCGGCCGTCGACCGGACGCACGACCTCGCCGCCGGGGACAAGGACGTGCTGTGCTTCGCCGAGTCGCCGGGCCCGGGTGACTGCATGCTGCTCGGTCTGACCGCGGCGGTGCCGCACTGCGCGCTCGCCCTGGACCTGGACAGCCGGGTCGACGGTGTCGGTGTGGACCCGCGGCAGCCGCCGCTGGTGTGGGAGGCGTGGACCGCGGACGGCTGGCAGCCCTGCGAGGTCGACCGGGACGCCACCGGCGGCCTCAACCGCCCCGGCGAGGTCGTGCTGCACGTCCCCGGCGGTCACGTGCTGTCCCGCAACGCCGGCCAGGAGGCCGGATGGCTGCGCTGCCGGGTCACCGACCCCCTGCCCGACCAGCCGTTCTACACCACCTCGCCCACCGTGCGGTCCGTGGAGGCGTTCACGATCGGCGGCACCACGGCCACCGTGCACGCCGAGACGGTGTACGACGAGGCGCTCGGCGAGTCCACCGGGCTGCCGGGTCAGCGGCTGCGGCTGGCGCACGCGCCCGTGGTCGGCGACGACCCGCCGGTGCTGCTGCAGACCGCCGAGCACGACGGCTGGACGGACTGGCGGGTCGTCCCGAACTTCGCCTCGTCCGGGCCGTACGACCGGCACATCACCCTCGACGCGACGACGGGCGAGATCGCGTTCGGCCCGGCCGTGCGCGAACCCGACGGCTCCCTGCGGCAGTACGGGATGGTCGCCCCCAAAGGCGCCCCGGTCCGGGCCCGCCGCTACCGCACCGGCGGCGGCCGTGCGGGCAACGTGGCGCGCGGTGCGGTGCAGATCCTGCGCACCTCCATCCCCTACGTCTCCGAGGTCGTCAACCGCGAGGCCGCGCGCGGCGGGGTGGACGGGGAGACGGTCGAGGAGGCGAAGGTCCGGGCCCCGATCACCCTGCGCGCCCAGGAGCGGGCGGTGACCCTGCGCGACTACGAGGAACTGGCCCGCCGCGCCGCCCCCGAGACCGCGCGCATCACCTGCCTGGAGGGCAAGGAGGGCGAGCACGGAGCCTACGCCGTACGGGTGCTGGTCGTGCCGCAGGCCGTACCCGACCCCGGCGGCCGCCTCCGTTTCGAGCAACTGGTGCCCGGTGACGCCCTGTTGGAGCGCATCACCCGGCATCTGGACGAACGGCGCCTGATCGGGACCCGGTTGGCCGTGGGGCCGCCGTACTACCAGGGCATCACGGTGGTGGCCACGGTGCACGCCTTCCGGGGTGTGGACACCGACCGGGTGCGGAGGCAGGCCCACGACGCGCTGTACCGGCATCTCGACCCGCTGACCGGCGGCGCGAACGGGAAGGGCTGGCCGTTCGGGCGGCCCGTCCAGGCCGGGGAGGTGTTCGCGGTCCTCCAGCGCGTGCCGGGTGTCGAACTGGTCGACGAGGTGGTGCTGCACCCCGCCGACCCCCTCACCGGCAAACGCGGCGAACCGACGGACCGCATCGACCTGTCGGCGCCGTCGCTGGTCTTCTCCTTCGACCACCGCGTCCGGGTGATCGGAGACGGTTCCTCATGAGGGGCTCGATCGACGGCCTCGGATCCTCCGCGCCGATCGGGGCGATGCTGCCGGCGGTGTTCGCCGACGACGACCTGGCCCAGCGGTTCGTCGCCGGGCTCGACGACGTGGTCGCGCCGATCCTGAGCGTCCTGGACTGCCTCGACACCTACTTCCGGCCCTCCCTCGCGCCGCTCGACTTCACCCAGTGGCTGGGGAACTGGGTCGGCGCGGAGACCGAGGGCGGCGAACCGGAGCCGCTGCTGCGGGCCGCCGTTGCCGCCGCCGCGTATCTGCACCGCATCCGCGGCACCCGGCGCGGGCTGTCCGAGACGGTGCGGCTCGCCTTCGGGGTGGCGCCGGAGATCACGGAGAGCGGCGCCGCGAACTGGAGCGCCCGCCCGCTGGGCCCGTTCCCCGGGGATCCGCGCCCCCGCCTCCACGTCCACCTGCGCCTTCCCGCGCCCACCACGGCGGACCACCACCGCCTGGACACCCTGGTGTCCGCCGCCCGCCCCGCCCACATGCCGTACACGGTCCAGGTGACCGCGACCGCCGAAAGGACCCCGCAACCATGACGACCCCCCAGAACTGCGCCGACTGCGGCACCCGCGCGCAACCGGGCCAGTCGTTCTGCGACGCGTGCGGCGCGGTACTCGGCTGGACGGACAGGTCCGCCGCCGCGGCCGGAAGTTCCGGTGCTGCCGGTTCCACGTCCCGTTCCTCCGGGGAATCCGGCGCCCCCGAGGTCACCGGAGCCACCGGAGCCCCAGCAGCCCCCGACGGCTCGCCGCGCGAGGCCGCCTCCGCCCAACAGGCCGCCACCCCCGGCCGGGACGCGTTCTCCCGCCCGGACGGCGGCGCGGGCCTCCCTCACACCTCGCGGGACCGACTGAGCACGGGCAGTGCGACGCAAGCCACCCCAGCCCCGGCCGCCCACCGGCCGGAACCCGGCACCGCCTCCACCCGGCCCGCCGACAACACGAGCCACCCGCACGCCTCCCCGCACCCGGCCCCGGACGACACCGCCCCCACCGAACCCGTCCCGCCGGCCACCCCGAACCCGGACCCGGACCGGAACCCGGACCCGAGCCCGGACCCGGACCCGTCCACCACCCAAGGCATCAACACCCGCGCCCGCCGCCTCATCGTCCCGGTCAGCGAGCCCGAACCCGACTCCGCCCCGCCCCCCGCCGTCTCCCCCGTCCTCCCCGGCCGCCCCACCCCCCAGCGCCCGCAGACCGTCCGGGCCCCCGGCGAGGAACACGGCGTCGACGGCGGCGCCCCCTGCCCCTGGTGCGCCACCCGCAACCGCCCCGAGCGGCACTTCTGCGCCCGGTGTGCGATGCCGATGGCCGGTGACGCACCCACCCCGGGCCGGCTGCCCTGGTGGCGGCGGTTCGGGCCCTTCGGCAGCAAGGAGGCCCCCTGGGCGGGCGACCGCCCGGCGCTGCGCCGCGCCTTCGACCGTGTCCTGTCCTGGCTGGCCGCCGCGATCGTCCTGACCCTGCTGATCGTCCTGGCGTTCAACATCCCCGAGGGCGTCCAGGCCACCCGCGACCACTTCGCCAAGCGCGCCCCTGTCTCCCCGGACCGCTACACGTCCTCCCGCCACTACCCCGGCCACAAGCCGGACCTGGCGTTCGACAAGCTCAACGACACCTGGTGGGGCCCGGGCGTGTCCGAGTCGGGCCAGGGCCAGTGGATAGAGGCCCGCTTCGACCAGCCGGCCCGCCTGCTGGACCTGATCATCACGCCGGGCGTCTCCATCCGCGCCGAGGACCTGCGCAAGTCGGCGCTCCCGCACCGTGTCACGGCCACCATCACGGGCGCCGACGGCAAGACGACCACGCGCAAGCTCACCCTCGACCAGGGCGCCGGCCCGCAGCGTCGTGCCTTCCGCGTGGGCGAGGTGTCCGCCGTCCGCTTCACCATCGACTCGGCCTACGGCACCTCCGCGAAGAAGCAGGTGTCCATCGCCGAGATCGAGTTCTTCGGCCCGTCGAGCGCGAACAGCGGCTGAGCGCACCCCCGGAACGACACCGCAGCCCCGGACAACGCCACAGCCCCGCAACGACACCGCGGCCCCGGACGGAAACCGATCGTCCGGGGCCGCGAGCAGTCTGTCCGCGCGCTTACGCGTCCAGCGACGTCATCACGTGCTTGATCCGCGTGTAGTCGTCGAAGCCGTACGCCGAGAGGTCCTTGCCGTAGCCGGACTTCTTGAAGCCGCCGTGCGGCATCTCCGCGACCAGCGGGATGTGCGTGTTGATCCACACACAGCCGAAGTCGAGCTTCTTGGACATCCGCATGGCCCGGCCGTGGTCCTTGGTCCACACGGAGGACGCGAGGGCGTACTCGACGCCGTTGGCCCACTCCACCGCCTGGTCCTCGTCGCGGAAGGACTGCACGGTGATGACCGGGCCGAAGACCTCCTTCTGGATGATCTCGTCGTCCTGCTTCAGACCCGAGACGACGGTCGGCGCGTAGAAGTAGCCCTTGTCGCCGACCCGCTTGCCGCCGGTCTCCACGCGCGCGTGCGCGGGCAGGCTGTCGATGAAGCCCTCGACCTGCGCGAGCTGGTTGGGGTTGTTGAGCGGCCCGAACAGCACGTCCTCGTCGTCCGGCTGCCCCGTCTTCGTCTCGGACGCGGCCTTGGCCAGCGCGGAGACGAACTCGTCGTGGATGGACTCGTGGACGAGCACGCGCGTGGCGGCCGTACAGTCCTGCCCGGCGTTGAAGTAGCCCGCGACAGAGATGTCCTCGACGGCCTTGGCGATGTCGGTGTCCTCGAAGACCACGACCGGCGCCTTGCCACCGAGCTCCAGGTGGACGCGCTTGACGTCCTTGGAGGCGGACTCGGCGACCTGGATGCCGGCCCGCACGGAGCCCGTGATGGAGGCCATCGCCGGGACCGGGTGCTCGACCATCATGCGGCCGGTCTCACGGTCGCCGCAGATGACGTTGAAGACACCCTTGGGGACGACCGAGCCGATGATCTCGGCGATGAGGACCGTCGAGGCCGGGGTGGTGTCGGACGGCTTCAGCACGACCGTGTTGCCCGCCGCGAGCGCCGGGGCGAACTTCCACACGGCCATCATCATCGGGTAGTTCCACGGCGCGACCTGCGCGCAGACGCCGACCGGCTCACGGCGGACGATGGAGGTCAGGCCCTCCATGTACTCACCGGCCGAGCGGCCCTCCAGCATCCGCGCCGCACCCGCGAAGAAGCGGATCTGGTCGACCATCGGCGGGATCTCCTCGGAGCGGGTCAGCCCGATGGGCTTGCCCGTGTTCTCCACCTCGGCCGCGATCAGCTCCTCGGCGCGCTCCTCGAAGGCGTCCGCGATCTTCAGCAGGGCCTTCTGACGCTCGGCGGGCGTGGTGTCGCGCCAGCCGGGAAAGGCCTCGGCGGCCGCCGCCATCGCGGCGTCCACGTCCGCCTGCCCGGACAGCGGAGCGGTCGCGTACGCCTCACCCGTCGCGGGATTGACCACCTCGGTGGTCCGTCCGTCGGCGGCGTCCCGGAACTCACCGCCGATGTAGTTGCGCAGACGACGAAGCTCGGTGCTCACTGCCGGCCCTCCAGTTCGGATGTCCAGTACTTGAGACACCCACCCTAGTCGGCCGGACCACGTTTTCAACACCCCCTCACCCTTCGTACGTGCGGAATCCGCAGTTGCGAGGGATGCAAACAACGGATTTCATCGATCACACCTTGCGGAAGTGTCGAGACCTCGTGCACAGTGACCCCGTGGCCAGTCGAAGCGCAGACCAGAGGGACTCCCGCGAGTCCAGGAACGGCGGTCCCCAGTTGGACGCCGTCTCCCTCGCCATCATCGAACAGCTCCAGGAGGACGGCCGCCGGCCGTACGCCGCCATCGGAAAGGCCGTCGGCCTGTCGGAGGCGGCCGTGCGCCAGCGCGTCCAGAAGCTGCTCGACCAGGGCGTGATGCAGATCGTCGCCGTCACGGACCCGCTCACCGTGGGCTTCCGCAGACAGGCGATGGTCGGCGTCAACGTCGAGGGCGACGTGGAGGCGGTCGCGGACGCGCTGTCGGCCATGTCCGAGTGCGAGTACGTGGTGATGACCGCGGGCTCCTTCGACCTGATGGTGGAGATCGTCTGCGAGGACGACGACCACCTCCTGGACGTCATCAACAAACGCATACGGGCCGTCCCCGGAGTGCGCTCCACCGAGAGCTTCGTCTACCTCAAGCTCAAGAAGCAGACCTACATGTGGGGAACCCGATAACCGTGAGGACCCGATAGCCGTGAGCAAGGACCTCTCCCAGACCGCGTACGACCACCTGTGGATGCACTTCACGCGCATGTCGTCGTACGAGAAGGCCCCCGTCCCCACCATCGTCCGGGGCGAGGGCACGTACATCTACGACGACCAGGGCAAGCGCTACCTCGACGGCCTCGCCGGCCTCTTCGTGGTGCAGGCCGGACACGGCCGGGTGGAGCTCGCCGAGACCGCCTTCAAGCAGGCGCAGGAGCTCGCGTTCTTCCCGGTGTGGTCCTACGCCCACCCCAAGGCCGTCGAGCTGGCCGAGCGCCTCGCCCACCACGCCCCGGGCGATCTGAACAAGGTCTTCTTCACCACCGGCGGCGGCGAGGCCGTCGAGACCGCCTGGAAGCTCGCCAAGCAGTACTTCAAGCTGGTCGGCAAGCCCACCAAGCACAAGGTCATCTCCCGCGCGGTCGCCTACCACGGCACCCCGCAGGGCGCCCTGTCGATCACCGGCCTGCCGGGCCTGAAGGCCCCCTTCGAGCCCCTGGTCCCGGGCGCGCACAAGGTCCCGAACACCAACATCTACCGCGCCCCGCTCTTCGGCGACGACCCCGAGGCCTTCGGCCGCTGGGCCGCCGACCAGATCGAGCAGCAGATCCTCTTCGAGGGCCCGGACACCGTCGCCGCGGTCTTCCTGGAGCCGGTGCAGAACGCCGGCGGCTGCTTCCCGCCCCCGCCCGGCTACTTCCAGCGGGTCCGCGAGATCTGCGACCGGCACGACGTGCTGCTCGTCTCCGACGAGGTCATCTGCGCCTTCGGCCGCCTCGGCACGATCTTCGCCTGCGACAAGTTCGACTACGTCCCGGACATGATCACCTGCGCCAAGGGCATGACCTCGGGCTACTCCCCGATCGGCGCGTGCATCGTCTCCGACCGCCTCGCCGAGCCGTTCTACAAGGGCGACAACACCTTCCTGCACGGCTACACCTTCGGCGGCCACCCGGTCTCCGCGGCCGTGGGCCTCGCCAACCTCGACCTGTTCGAGCGCGAGAACCTCACCCAGCACGTCCTGGACAACGAGGGCGCGTTCCGCTCCACCCTGGAGAAGCTGCACGACCTGCCGATCGTCGGCGACGTCCGCGGCAACGGCTTCTTCTACGGCATCGAGCTGGTCAAGGACAAGGCGACCAAGGAGTCCTTCGACGCGGACGAGACCGAGCGGATCCTGTACGGCTTCCTCTCCAAGAAGCTGTACGAGAACGGTCTGTACTGCCGTGCCGACGACCGCGGCGACCCGGTCGTCCAGCTCGCCCCGCCGCTGATCTCCGACCAGTCGACGTTCGACGAGATCGAGCAGATCCTGCGCGCCACGCTCTCGGAGGCGTGGACCAAGCTCTGACCGCCGCCGCTCCGATCGTCTGCCTGGATGATCAACACCAGCCCCGGTGCCGCCCGTTCGAGTGAGAAACGGCGGCCCGGGGCCGCGTGCTGTCCGGCGTCCCGCCGCCTTCTGCCTAGCGTGCCAAGTGACTGATCGGTCCTGCCTTCGTTCCCCCGCACGGGGGATGACACGGGAACTACGGATCTGAACCGAGGTGTACGCACATGGAGGCCCCGCCGGACAACGACGTGCTCTGGGCACGCGCGCTGCACTTCCAGCACGAGGACGGCTCCCCCGCGCTCAGCGGTGTCTCGCTCGGCGTCCGGGAGGCCGAGATCCTCGCCGTCAGCGGCGCGCGCGGCAGCGGCAAGACGACCCTGCTGCGGTGCCTGTCCGGACTGCTGCCCGTCCGGCGCGGCGAGGTCTGGTTCAACAGCGTGCCCGTGCACACCATGGGCCCCCTCACCCGGGAGCGCCTGCGCCGCGACCGCTTCGGCTGGATCGACCCGGCCCCCACGCTGGTCCCGGAGCTCAACGCCTGGGAGAACACCGCCCTGCCGCTGATGCTGCGCGGCACCAGCCGGCGCCGCGCCAAGAAGGCGGCCCTGGAGTGGCTGGAGCGGCTGGACATCGGCGAGAGCGCCCGCAAGCGCCCGCACCAGCTGGTCCAGGCCGAGCGGCAGCGGGTCTGCATCGCCCGCGCCCTCGCCCCCGCCCCGTCGGTGCTGTTCGCCGACGAGCCCACGGCGCCCCTGCACCGCGCCGATCGCGCCCACGCGCTGCGCACCCTCACCACGGCGGCCCGCTCCCACGGCATCACGGTCGTCCTGGCCACCCACGACCCGGAGACCGCGGCGCTCGCCGACCGCACGCTGTCCCTGATCGACGGGCGGTGCGTCCAGACGGTGCACCTGCCTCCGGTCCCCGAGACCGCCGAGCCGAAAGGCCGGGCGGCGTGCTCGCTCTCCGTCTGACCCGCGACGCCCACCCCGCCGTCCAGCTGCGCCGCCTCCTGGTCGCCGCCGCCTCGGCGGGCACGGCCTTCCTGCTGCTCTGCGCCCTGGGCTACGCCATGGGCCACCCCGGCTCCCCGGGCACCGGCCTGCTGCGCCTGGCCTGGTGCGCCCCTCCGCTGGCCGCCACGGTGTACTTCGCGGTCGCGGTGGCCCGCACCGACCCCGGCACCAAGCCCCGCCCCGGCCTGTCCGCGATCGGCCTGGGACCGGTGCGTCTGATGGCCGTCTCGGCGACGACGACGGCCCTGTCCGGCACGCTGGGCTCGATGCTGGCCCTGCTGTTCTTCCTGCATCTGCGCGGCGACCTGACGGGCATGCCCTTCGACGGTGCCGCCGCCGACTTCCTCGCCGCGGGCCGGCCGCTGCCGCTGCCCGGGACCCTGACCCTGCTCGCGGTCGTGCCCCTGGGCGCGTCGATCGCGGTCGCCCTGACCCTGCGGCCGACGGAGGCGGGGCCGGCCCCGGCGCCGACGGGCCCGACGTACGGCCGCTTCGGCGCGTACCGGCGCACGAGCGCGCCCGAGACGTTCGGGACGTACGGCCGCTTCGGACGGCAGATCGTCCGGCCGACGGACAGCGGCGCCGGCGAGCCCGGCGAGCCGGCCGGGTCCGACGGGCAGCACGGCGCGCCTGCGCCGGCCCGGACGGGTGAGACCGTCCCGGCGACGGCCGCGGCCGTGCGCAGCGCCGGGACCGCGGTGAGCGTGGTCGACGAGCCCGCTCAGCCGTCCGGCCCGCACCCGGAGGCCCTGGACGCCGTGGCACCGGACACCGCCCCCGCCGTGTCGGACGCGGTCCTGCTCGACGCCCCCACCGCCGCGCCTTCCGGTCTCCCCTGGGGTATCGCCGTCCTGACCGCGGGTCTCGCCGTGGAGACCTACACGAGCCGCACCGCGCCCACGCCCCCCGACCTCACCTTCTCCGGTGCGGCCCCCGGCGTCCTGATGGGCTGGGCGCTGGCCGCCGTGGGCCTGGCCCTGGCCGGTCCGGGCCTGACCCATCTGTGCGGGCGGCTGCTCCAGTCGGCCCGCCCCGGCGCCCTCCGGCTGCTGGCCGGCCGGGTCCTGATGGCGGAGGCCTCCCGTGTCGGCCGCCCCCTGGGCGTGGTCTGCGCGGTGCTGTCGGCCGCGTACGCCATGGTGCTGCTGCACGGCCCGGACGGACTGTCGCTCGGTCCGCTCACCACCCTCGGCGTGGTCCTCGTGACCGGGTGCACCGTGGCGACGCTCCTCACGGCCGCCGTCGAGGCCCGGCAGACGCGCTCCGAGACCACCGCCGCGCTGGTGCGGCTCGGCGCCCCCGCGAGGATGCTGCGCGGCGCCGCCCTCCTCCGCGCGGGTGCGCTGCTCGCCCTGTTCGGTCCGCTCACCCTGACGGTCGCCGAACTGGCGGCGCTGCCCCTGGCGCACTGAGAACTCGTTCGAGAAAAATCCCCGGACGGCGATGAGTTCCGCGCCGGGCCCCGGTCTGTACCCGCGTAACGACACGGACCCGTTGGGAGAGACCTCACATGTACCAGCAGATGATCTTCGTGAACCTGTGCGTCACCGACCTCGACGCCTCGAAGAAGTTCTTCACCGAGCTCGGCTACACGATCAACGAGCAGTTCAGCGACGCCACCACCGCCTCCGTCGTGATCAGCGAGACCATCGTGGTGATGGTGCACACCGGCGAGAAGTACTCCCAGTTCACGAAGAAGGAGATCGCGGACTCGAAGAGGACCAGCGAGGTGCTGATCGCGCTGAGCGCCGAGAGCCGGGAGAAGGTCGACGAGCTGGTCGAGAAGGCGGTCGCGGCGGGCGGCTCCGTCACCGGCGAGACCCAGGACCACGGTTTCATGTACGGCCGTGCCTTCGACGACCCGGACGGCCACACCTTCGAGGTCGTGTGGATGGACCCGGCCGCCGTCCAGGGCTGAACCCGTGTGCCTAGCATGGGCGGGTGCAGACGATGCCCGCCCATGCGGCCCACCATGACGACCGTGAGATAGAAACGCTCGAGGAGTTCGACGCGACCGTCTCGGCGCGCGGGACGCTCGCGGGCTACCGCGTGCAGGCCGTCGATCTGACGGACCGTACGCGCGAACTGCTCGGCACGGACACGACGGGCGCGGTCTTCCTCGGCTGCGCGATGCGCGAGGAGGCCGCGGCGAAGATCCGCGCGGACGGCGCCCTGGTCTTCCCGCCGGTCCCGGACCTGCCCTTCGACCCGTACCGCGGCCTGGTCTACTCGCCGGACGAACTCTTCACGTCTCTGGCCGACGGCTACGAGGCCACGCCCGACGCCCGCGCGTACGCCTGGTTCCAGCGGACCAAGGCGGACGGGGACATCTACGCGTCCATGCTGCGCGCGGTGCACGACGACTCCGTCTCGGACGCGCTCGACGAACTCCTCTCCGGCGCCCGGGTCGTGGGGGTGATGGGCGGCCATGCCATGGCCCGCGGCACCGAGGAGTACGCGGGGGCCGCACGGCTCGGCAGGGAGCTGGCCCGCGCCGGTTTCACCGTCGCGACCGGTGGCGGCCCGGGCGCGATGGAGGCGGCGAACCTCGGCGCGTACGCCGCCCCGTTCGGCGACGAGATGCTCACCGAGTCCCTCGAACTGCTCGCCAAAGCACCGCACTTCACGCCGTCGATCACCCAGTGGGCGTCCGCCGCCTTCGAGATCCGCGCCCGCTGGCCGCAGGGCGGCCGCTCCGTCGGCATCCCGACCTGGTTCTACGGCCACGAGCCGCCGAACGCCTTCGCCTCGCACCTCGCCAAGTACTTCGCCAACGCCACCCGCGAGGACGGCCTGCTGGCCCGGTCCACCGCGGGCGTGGTGTTCCTGCCGGGCGCCGCCGGAACCGTGCAGGAGATCTTCGACAACGCGACGCCGAACTACTACGAGTCGCGCGGTGAGCCGACCCCGATGGTGCTGGTCGACCGGACGCACTGGACGGAGAGGCTGCCGGCCTGGCCGCTGCTCCGGTCGCTGGCCAGGGAGCGCTCGATGGAGGCGCGGATCGCGCTGGTGGAGCGGATCGAGGAGGCGCCGGAGGCGTTGAAACGTCTCGGCGGGCAATAAGAAGGCAAAGCAAGTGCTTGCAAGCTGCATATGCGTTGACACTACTTATGCGGCGCTTATAGACCTGTGAGCCTCCCGGTAGTGCTGATGCTCAGTCAACACTGCTTCAACCCCCCTCTTTTCACATCCTGTAAAGGACAAACGTGGCAGTTCTGTCCGTATCCCACCGCGCACGTGCCGTGCGCATCCTCGGTGTCGTCTCCGCCTCGGCCGCGCTCGCGCTCGGTGCCTCCGGTACCGCGCTCGCCTGCAACATCAGCGAGTTCTCGGCCGAGGCGAAGTGCGATGGCGACAAGGGCGTCATCACCGTCACCGACGTGGACCCCGCCGGTGTCCCGGCGACGGTCACCGTGTACCTGGAGAACAACGGCGCCGACGTGAAGAAGGTCGGCGAGCAGGTGGTCAAGGGCTCCAGCGAGGGCACCAGCATCACCTTCACCGAGAACTGGAAGCCGAGCGCGGAGTACCGCATCCACGTGAAGGCCGCTCCGTACGTCGACGAGGACATCAAGGAGAACCTCGTCACCCCGGCCACGGCCTGCAAGAAGGAGGAGGAGCCCCCGGCTTCGACTCCCCCGGCCTCGACTCCCCCGGCGACGCCGACCCCCTCGGCCTCCCCCTCGAAGCCCGCCGAGGAGACGGACACCCCGGCTCCGGAGCCGTCGCAGAGCGAGAGCACCACGCCGGCGGGCAACGCGCCCGGCCCGGCCGGGGACTCCAACCTCGCCGAGACCGGCGCCAACTCCAACACCGGCATCATCGCCGGTGTCGCGGCGGCCCTGGTCGTCGTCGGTGGCGGCGCGGTGTTCTTCGGCATGCGCCGTCGCGGAGCGAACAACGACAGCTGACACCCGCGGCACACCGTGATGTGGCCCGTCCCCTGTCGCAGGGGGCGGGCCACGTTCCGTCTGTCCGCACGTCCCCGGGCGCGCGGGACGCTCAGCCCAGCACCGCGGTCTCGGCCGCGTCGAACTCCACCCCGACCTCGTCCCCGACCTCCGGGGCCGCCCGCAGTGCGCACGCCGCCTCCAGGCGTGGCGCGTCCTTCGGCTGGAGGTGGACGGAGACGTGGGTGCCCTTGAAGGTGCGGGCGGTCACCGTGCAGCGCAGGCCCGCGTCGGCGGGCACCAGGCGTACGCCGGCGGGGCGTACGAGGACGGTCCGGCTGCCCTGCGGGGCACCCTCCGGCACCGGCACCTTGCCCCACGGCGTGTCCGCGGCCTCCGCCCCGACCGTCGCCTCGACGACGTTCTCGAAGCCGAGGAACCGGGCCACGAACGCGTCGGCGGGCCGCTGCCACACCTCAAGGGGCGTACCGGACTGGGCGATCCGCCCGTCCCGCATCACCACGACCCGGTCGGCCAGCGCGAAGGCCTCCCCCTGGTCGTGCGTGACGGCGAGCACGGTCGTGCCCAACCGGCCGAACAGCTCCTTCAGTTCGACGACCAGCCGCTCCCTGAGCGAGCGGTCGAGCTGGCCCAGCGGCTCGTCCAGCATCAGCAGTCTCGGGCTCGGCGCGAGGGCCCGGGCCAGCGCCACCCGCTGCTGCTCCCCGCCGGACAGCGCCGCGACGGCCCGGCGGTCCGCGCCCGGCAGCCCGACCAGCTCCAGCAACTCCTGCACGCGCTCGGCCTGTTGCCGCTTCTGCGCCCCGTGCATCCGCAGTCCGAAGGCGACGTTGCCGCCGACGTCCCGCTGCGGGAACAGCTGATGGTCCTGGAACATCAGCCCGACGCCACGCCGGTGCGCGGGGATGCCCGCCTGGTCGTGTCCGTCGAGCACCACGCGCCCGAAGTCCAGCGGCTGTAGCCCGGCCACCGCCCGCAGCAGGGTCGACTTGCCGCTGCCGCTGGGCCCGAGCACGCACACGATCTCGTGTTCGGCGACCTCCAGGTCGACGGCGTCCAGCACGGCCCGCCCGCCGAAACGGACCGTCGCGCCCTCAAGGCTCAGCAGCATCTAGAACTCCCCGGTCCGGTCCGTCCGCAGCTTCTCCAGCACCAGCAGCGCCACGGCGCACACCACCATCAGAATCGTCGAGAGGGCCATCGCCTGGCCGTAGTTCAGATCACCGGGCCGGCCCAGCAGCCGCGCCACGGCCACCGGCAGCGTCGGCCGGTCCGGCCGCGCGATGAACACCGTCGCCCCGAACTCGCCGAGCGAGACCGCGAAGGCGAACCCGGCCGCGATCAGCAGCGCCCGCCGCACCATCGGCAGGTCCACCTCCCGCCACACCCGCCAGGGCGAGGCCCCCAGCACCGCGGCCGCCTCCCGCAACCGCACGTCCACCGCCCGCAGCACGGGCAGCATGGTCCGCACGACGAACGGCACCCCGACCAGCGCCTGCGCGAGCGGCACCAGGATCCACGACGACCTCAGGTCCAGCGGCGGCTCGTCGAGCGCGATCAGGAAGCCGAAGCCGACGGTCACCGCGGACACCCCTAGCGGCAGCATCAGCAGCGCGTCGAACCCGCGCACGAACCGCCCGGCGTCCCGGCGCGTGAGCGCGGCAGCGGCGAGAGCGCCGATCACCACGGCGATGAGGGTGGCGGCGACGGCGTAGGACAGGGAGTTGCCGATCGCCTCGATGGGCGGGACCAGGAACACTCCCCCGTCGTTCCTCATCAACGCCCGGTAGTAGCCGAACCCGGCCGCGCCCAGGGACCGCTGCACCAGCACGGCGAGCGGCAGCAGAAGCAGCACGAGGACGGTGACCAGCACCCCGCCCAGCAGCGCCCACTGCCCGGCGCCGCGCGGCCGGCGCGCGGTCACGGAGGCGTCCACCAGCCGCAGCGCGGTCTCCCGCCGCCGTACGGTCCAGGCGTGCAGGGCGAGGATCGCGCCCACCGCGACGAACTGGATCAGCGTCAGGACGGCCGCCGTGGACAGGTCGAAGATCTCCGACGTCTGCCGGTAGATCTCCACCTCCAGGGTGGAGAAGGTGGGCCCGCCGAGGATCTGCACGACACCGAAGGAGGTGAAGGTGAACAGGAAGACCATGAGCGCGGCGGCGGCCACGGCGGGAGCCAGCGCCGGGAGCGTGACCCGTCGCCAGGCCGTCAGCGGCGACGTGCCGAGCATCCGTGCGGCCTCCTCCTGCCGCGGGTCGAGCTGCGCCCAGAGCCCGCCGACGGTCCGTACGACGACCGCGTAGTTGAAGAAGACGTGCGCGAGCAGGATCGCCCACACGGTGGTGTCCAGCCGCACGCCCCACAGCTCGTCGAGCAGCCCGCCCCGCCCGACCAGCGCCAGGAACGCCGTGCCGACGACGACCGTCGGCAGCACGAACGGCACGGTCACGACCGCCCGCAGGACCTGCTTGCCCGGGAAGTCCAGGCGCGCGAAGACGTAGGCGCCGGGAAGCGCCACGAGCAGGGTGAGCGCGGTGGAGACGAGCGCCTGCCAGGTGGTGAACCACAGGACGTGCCGGACATCGGGCTGCGCGAGCACCTCGCCGATCCGCCCGAGCTGCCAGGCCCCGTCAACCTTCAGACCGCGCGCGACGATCGCGGCGACGGGGTAGGCGAAGAAGACCGCGAAGAACGCGACGGGCACGGCGAGGAGCCCGAGCCGCGCCGCGTTCCCGCGCGTCCTGCGCGCTACTTCAGTACGAGCGAGGTCCATGACTTGACCCACTGGTCACGGTTGTCGGCGATCTTCGCCGGGTCCATGGTCTCGGGATCCTTGGCCTGCGGCCCGTACTTCACGAACTCCGGCGGCACCTGGGCGCCCTCGCGCACCGGGTGGACGAACATGTTGAGCGGCATGTCCTCCTGGAACCTCTTGGTGAGCAGGAAGTCGAGGAACGCCTTGCCGCCCTTGGTGTTCCCGGCATTGCTGAGCAGCCCGGCGTACTCGACCTGCCGGAAGCAGGTGCCCTCGGCGACCCCGGTCGGCGCGGTGCTCGGCTTCGGGTCCGCGAAGAGCACCTCGGCGGGCGGCGAGGAGGCGTAGGACACGACGAGCGGCCGGTCGCCCTTGGCCTTCTTCCCGCCGGCCGAGCCGGAGAACTCCTCGTTGTAGGCCTGCTCCCAGCCGTCGACGACCTTGACGCCGTTGGCCTTGAGCTTCTTCCAGTAGTCCTGCCAGCCCTCGTCGCCGTACTTCGCGGCGGTGCCGAGCATGAAGCCGAGGCCGGGCGAGGAGGCGGAGGCGTTCTCGGTCACGAGCAGGTTCTTGTACCGGGGCTTGACCAGGTCGTCGAAGCTCTTCGGCGGCTCGAGCTTGTGGTCGGCGAAGTACTTCTTGTCGTAGTTGACGCAGATGTCGCCGGTGTCGACGGGCGTGACCCGGTGCTGGTCCTGGTCGACGCGGTACTCGGGCTTGACCTGGTCGGAGCCCTTCGCCTCGTACGGCTGGAAGAGCCCGTTGTCGAGGGCGCGGGACAGCAGGGTGTTGTCGACGCCGAAGAAGACGTCGCCCTGCTGGTTGTCCTTGGTCAGGATCGCCTTGTTCACCGCCTGCCCGGCGTCGCCGTCCTTCAGGACGTTCACCTTGTAGCCGGACTGCTTCTCGAAGGCCGCGATGACGTCCTTGGACACGGCCCACGAGTCGTGGCTGACGAGGGTCACGGTCTTGGAGTCGCCGGATCCCTGGGCGCCGCCGGAGGACCCGCAGGCGGCGAGTGTGCCGGCCATGCCGAGTCCGACGACCACCGCCGTCAGCCGCTTTGTCTTGTTGCTCACTTGATTCCTCCTGGAGGACCAGGAGAAGACGCGGCCCTGCCCGGGACTTCAAGGGGTCCCGGGCAGGGCGCAACAGCTCGAGTGGTGACCGATCTCCCTACCCAGAATGACCTGGGCCAGGTTCGGAGGGTCTGCGGCCGTGTGCCGCACTCTCAGCGCTGTGGCGCTCCCCTGTCGGAATATGCAGATGTCGAATATGCAGATGTTCTTACGCCGGTCAGACTACCGTTCGGTGGCCGCGAGCTGACCACACGCCCCGTCGATCTCCTGACCCCGGGTGTCCCGGATCGTCACCGGCACACCGTGCGCGGCGATGGCCTCCACGAACGCCTTCTCGTCCTCGGGCCGCGAGGCGGTCCACTTGGACCCGGGCGTCGGGTTCAGCGGAATCAGGTTCACGTGCACGGGCTTGCCCTTGAGCAGCCGCCCGAGCCGGTCACCGCGCCAGGCCTGGTCGTTGATGTCCCGGATCAAGGCGTACTCGATGGACAGCCGCCGCCCGGACTTGGCGCTGTACTCGAAACCGGCGTCCAGCACCTCGCGCACCTTCCACCGCGTGTTCACGGGGACGAGGGTGTCGCGCAGTTCGTCGTCGGGCGCGTGCAGCGAGATGGCGAGGCGGCACTTGAAGCCCTCGTCGGCGAACCGGTGGATGGCCGGGACGAGCCCCACCGTCGAGACGGTGATCCCGCGCTGCGAGAGCCCCACTCCGTCGGGCTCGGGGTCGGTGAGCCGCCGGATGGACCCGATGACCCGGTTGTAGTTGGCGAGCGGCTCGCCCATGCCCATGAACACGATGTTGCTGAGCCGCGCCGGCCCGCCGGGGACCTCCCCGTCCCGCAACGCCCGCATGCCGTCCACGATCTGGTGGACGATCTCGGCGGTGGACAGATTCCGGTCCAGCCCCGCCTGCCCGGTCGCGCAGAACGGGCAGTTCATCCCGCACCCGGCCTGCGAGCTGATGCACATGGTCACCCGGTCCGGGTACCGCATCAGCACCGACTCGACGAGCGTCCCGTCGAACAGCCGCCACAGCGTCTTGCGGGTGGTGCCCTGGTCGGTCGACAGATGCCGCACGACCGTCATCAGCTCGGGCAGCAGCGCCTCCCGCAACTTTCCGCGGGCACCGGCCGGGATGTCGGTCCACTGCTCCGGATCGTGCGCGTACCGCGCGAAGTAGTGCTGCGAGAGCTGCTTGGCACGAAACGGCTTCTCCCCGACCGCGGCAACGGCCTCCTTGCGCTCGGCAGGAGTGAGATCGGCGAGATGCCGCGGCGGCTTCTTGGCTCCGCGGGGGGCGACGAATGTGAGTTCTCCGGGCTTAGGCATGGCCCACCCAGTGTCGCAGATCCATACGGGTGCACCGGGGCCGGTGGCGCTCGCCCCTTCCGTCGAAACTAAAATCGAATGCGTGAACGATTCCTCGCCGTCCCGTCTGGATCTGCTGCTCTTCGCGCGCCGTGTCGTGGTGCAGCAGGCGAGGGCCGCGCTGGCCCAGCTGGACCGGTGGATCACCGATGAGCAGCGCCGGGAGGCGGAGCGCCTAAGGGGCGAGGAGATGCGGCCGGCCCCGCCCGAGTGGCTGATCGAGCGGGGCCTGGACAAGAGGAACCTGGTCGCGGTGCACACCGGGGACTGCTGGAAGGTGACGAAGAGCGGCAGGTGCGTGGACGCCTCCCGGGCACAGGCTCTCGACGCCCTTCGCCGGCAGGTGCCGGCGTGCACGCACTGCCGCCCCGACACGGCGCTCGGCTTCCTGGAGTAGGCCGCCGAGGGCCCGCCGCCTACTCTCCCGTGTGCTCCAGCCGGTCCTTGAGGAGCTGCTCGTTGCGCGGCAGTTCCTTGCGGACCTGGGGGCGTACGACGAGCGGCACCAGCACCTTGCCGACGCCGTGGCCCTCGAAGTCGATGTCGATCGTCACGTGCGAGCGCCGGCCCTCGTCGAACGGCTCGACCTCGCCGTGCACCCGGGCCCGGACCGGGCCGTCGACACCGCGCATGGCCCAGCTGCGCGGCGGATCGTACTCGGTGACCTCCATGGTCATCGGCATGACGCGGCGGCCTACGTGCCGGGTCACGCGGACCCGGTTCCCGAGGCCTACGGGGCCTTCGTCGAGGCGCTCGACGGAGACGGCGCTCAGCTGCCACTCCGGCATGTGCTGGGCGTCCATGACGTAGTCGTAGACGTCCTCGGGACGGCGGTCGACATCGATGGTCTCTCGGATGATGGACATGATGACCCCCTTTGCGAGGTACATCTGAATTACATCTGAATCGTCCCACTTGAGTACCCCGGCCGTCTTGCCGAGACGGCAACGAGCTCCCGCCCTGCCGGACGGGAGCTCGCTGACGAAGCAGGCCGGTTCAGCCCGACCCGACGAAGAGCACGAGGAGCAGCCACACCACCGGAGCCGTCGGCAGCAACGAGTCCAGCCGGTCCATGATGCCGCCGTGCCCCGGCAGCAGGGTGCCCATGTCCTTGATGCCGAGGTCCCTCTTGATCATGGACTCGCCGAGGTCGCCGAGCGTGGCGCTGACCGCGACCGCGAGGCCGAGCAGCAGGCCCTGCCACCAGGCGCCGTCGTCGATCAGGAACTCCATGCACAGCGCGCCCGCGACCATGGCGAAGGTGACCGCGCCGATCAGGCCCTCGCGGGTCTTGCCGGGGCTGATGCGCGGGGCGAGCTTCGTCCTGCCGAAACGCCAGCCGACGGCGTAGGCGCCGGTGTCGCTGACGACCGTCAGCAGCAGGAAGGTGAGCACCCGCTCGGGCCCGTCTTCCGCCGTCAGCATCATCGCGACGAACGTCGCCAGGAACGGCACGTAGAACGCCGCGAAGACACCCGCCGTGACGTCTCTGAGGTAGTTCTCGGGCGGTTCCGTCATCCGCCACACGAGCACGGCCAGGGCCGTGAGCGCCATGGCGACCCAGGCGCCCTCGGCCCCCCGGACGTACCCCGCGACGACCATCGCGGCACCACCGAGCGCGAGCGGCACGAGGGGTGCCCGGATGCCCTTGCGCTCGTCCAGCCGCTTGGTCAGCTCCCACAGACCCACCACGACGGCGACCGCGACGACGCCGACGAACACGGCCTTGACGATGAACAGCGACGCGACGATCACCGCGCCGAGCCCGACGCCGACCCCTATCGCGGCGCTGAGGTCGCGCCCCGCGCTCTTCTTCTGCGGCTTGGGGGCCGGCTGTGCGGCGTCGGGCATGGGCTCCGGATTCGTCTCGTGTCGGACCGGGGCGCCGCTCAGCCGACCCACGCCCCGGTCGTCCTCCTGGTGACCGCCGAACTCGGCTACGTCGGGCACGATGGGCATGGGGCGAGTCTGAGGCGCTTCATGCGCATCGTATGCGGGACCCGCCTGAGCGGCTCCCCGGACGTACGCCTGGCCAGGGCTGGGGACATGCCCGTGGCCATGCCCTTGGTCGGTGGGCCCCCAGTACCCGGCCTGTGGCGGCGCCCCCCAGGAAGAGTCGTTCATCAGACCTCGAGCAGCTCCGCTTCCTTGTGCTTCAGGAGCTCGTCCACCTGCGTGACGTACTTCGCGGTGGTGTCGTCGAGCTCCTTCTCCGCACGGCGGCCCTCGTCCTCGCCGACCTCGCCGTCCTTGATCAGCTTGTCGATGGCTTCCTTGGCCTTGCGGCGCACGGAGCGGATCGAGATCTTCGCGTCCTCGCCCTTGCCCTTGGCGACCTTGATGTACTCGCGGCGGCGCTCCTCGGTCAGTTCGGGGAACACCACTCGGATGATGTTGCCGTCGTTGCTCGGGTTGACGCCCAGGTCGGAGTCGCGGATCGCCTGCTCGATGTTGCGCAGCGCGCTCTTGTCGAACGGGGTCACCACGGCCATGCGCGGCTCGGGCACCGAGAACGAGGCCAGCTGGTTGATCGGGGTCGGCGCGCCGTAGTAGTCGGCCACGATCTTGTTGAACATCGCCGGGTGCGCACGGCCGGTGCGGATCGCGGCGAAGTCCTCCTTGGCGACCACGACGGCCTTCTCCATCTTCTCCTCGGCCTCGAGGAGGGTCTCTTCGATCACCACTTGCTCCTGCGTGTCTTGAGTAGGCCCGGCTGCGGTTCCATGTGGGGCGGCGGCCGGCTGCGTCGCGTCTTCTTCTGAACGGTTCCCGACCGGCGGGACATTGTCCATCCCCCGGCCCGGCTCCGTCCCCGTCCGTCCCCCGGACGGGGTTGTTCTCGGGTCTCAGTCCCGGCTGCCGGGGTCCCCCACCAGCGTGCCGATCTTCTCACCCTTGACGGCGCGCCCGATGTTGCCCTCCGCCAGCAGCTCGAAGACCACGATCGGGAGCTTGTTGTCGCGGCACAGGGTCACGGCGGTGGCGTCGGCGACCTTCAGGTCGCGGGTGATGACCTCGCCGTAGCCGAGGTGGTCGAACTTCACCGCGTCCGGGTTGGTCTTCGGGTCGGAGTCGTAGACCCCGTCCACGCCGTTCTTGCCCATCAGCAGCGCCTCGGCGTCGATCTCCAGGGCGCGCTGCGCGGCGGTGGTGTCGGTGGAGAAGTACGGCATGCCCATCCCGGCGCCGAAGATCACCACACGGCCCTTCTCCAGGTGCCGCACGGCGCGCAGCGGGATGTACGGCTCGGCGACCTGGCCCATGGTGATGGCGGTCTGCACCCGGCAGTCCACGCCGACCTTCTCCAGGAAGTCCTGGAGGGCGAGGCAGTTCATGACGGTGCCGAGCATGCCCATGTAGTCGGAGCGGGCCCGGTCCATGCCACGCTGCTGGAGTTCGGCACCGCGGAAGAAGTTGCCGCCGCCGATGACGACCGCGATCTGCGCGCCGTCGCGCACGACGGCCGCGATCTCACGGGCGATCTTGTGCACCACGTCGGGGTCGACGCCCAGGCCCCCACCGCCGGAGAAGGCCTCTCCGGACAGCTTCAGCAGAAACCGGCCGCGCACTTTGCCGTCGTCGCTCTTCTGGGCCTTGGTGGTCATGGGGGATCCCGCCTCTTTCACGTGTTGCACATACGAAGAAGGCCATTGCCGGTGGGGCGTGGTTCGCATCCCATACGGCAATGGCCTCCTCGTCAGATCTGCTGTCGTCCGCCACCCATGTGACGGCGTACACGGACGACTGCTGCCGACCCTATCGGGGTCGGGCGTCGATCGCGGTACGGACTCAGATGCCGACCTTGATGCGCGCGAAGCGCTTCAGGGTGACACCGGCCTCGTCCAGGACCTTCTGGACGGACTTCTTGTTGTCGAGCGCGTAGGGCTGGCCGAGCAGCGTGGCGTCCTTGAAGAAGCCGTTGAGGCGACCCTCGACGATCTTCGGCAGGGCGGCCTCGGGCTTGCCCTCGGCGCGGGTGGTCTCCTCGGCGACGCGGCGCTCGGACTCGACGACCTCGGCCGGGACGTCCTCCTTGGAGAGGTACTTCGGCGCGAAGGCGGCGATGTGCTGGGCGACGCCCTTGGCGATCTCCGCGTTCGGCTTGTCCAGCTCGACGAGGACACCGATCTGCGGGGGCAGGTCGGGCATCGTGCGGTGCATGTACGCCGTCACGTAGCCGTCGGCGAACTGCGCGAAGCGGTCCAGGACGATCTTCTCGCCGAGGTTGGCGTTGGCCTCGTCGACGAAGGCCTGGACGGTCTTGCCGGGCTCGATCTCGGAGGCGAGCAGGGCCTCGATGTCGGCGGGGGCGGTCTTGGCGACGTGCTCGGCGATGGTGTTGGCCACGGCCTGGAACTTGTCACCCTTGGCGACGAAGTCCGTCTCGCACTTCAGCTCGACGATGACACCGGAGGAGTTGTCGTCGGCGATGACCGAGACGACAGCACCGTTCTCGGCGGAGCGGCCCTCGCGCTTGGCGACGCCCTTCTGGCCCTTGATGCGGAGCGCCTCGACGGCCTTCTCGACGTTGCCCTCGGCCTCGTCCAGCGCCTTCTTGCAGTCCATCATGCCGGCGCCCGTGAGCTCACGGAGCTTCTTGACGTCGGCGGCGGTGTAGTTCGCCATGAGTCTGTGAATCTCTCTCGAAGTCTGGAAGATCGAAGATCTGCGGACGCGCCCCGTGGAGCCGGGGGGCGCTGTCCATCCGCTGACCTACGGGTGAACGGCGGGAGCGGACTTCATGTCGCGCGCTCCCGCCGTCACCTCGGACTGACGGGTCAGGCCTGCTCGGCCTCGGCGGCCTTCTCGCCCTCGGCCGGCTTCTCGTCCTCGGCCGGCTTCTCGGCCTCGGCCTCGACGGCGGGGGCGGCCTCGGCGGCCGGAGCGGCCTCGGCGGCGGGGGCAGCCTCGGCGGCGGGGGCAGCCTCGTCGGCCTTCTTCTCGCCCTCGAGCAGGTCGCGCTCCCACTCGGCCAGCGGCTCGCCCGCGGCCTTCTCGCCCTTGCCCTCGGTGGCGACACCGCTGCGGGCGATGAGGCCCTCGGCGACGGCGTCGGCGATGACACGGGTGAGCAGGGTGACGGAGCGGATCGCGTCGTCGTTGCCCGGAATCTTGTAGTCGACCTCGTCGGGGTCGCAGTTGGTGTCGAGGATCGCGACGACCGGAATGTTCAGCTTCCGGGCCTCACCAACGGCGATGTGCTCCTTCTTGGTGTCCACGATCCAGACGGCGCTGGGCACCTTCTGCATCTCGCGGATACCACCGAGGGTCTTCTCCAGCTTGGCCTTCTCGCGCGAGAGCACGAGAAGCTCCTTCTTGGTGAGACCGGACGCGGCGACGTCCTCGAAGTCGATCTGCTCGAGCTCCTTGAGGCGCTGCAGACGCTTGTAGACGGTCGAGAAGTTGGTGAGCATGCCGCCCAGCCAGCGCTGGTTGACGTAGGGCATGCCGACGCGGGTGGCCTGCTCGGCGATGGCCTCCTGCGCCTGCTTCTTCGTGCCGACGAACATGACCGTGCCGCCGTGGGCGACGGTCTCCTTGACGAACTCGAAGGCGCGGTCGATGTACGACAGCGACTGGAGCAGGTCGATGATGTAGATGCCGTTGCGCTCCGTGAAGATGAAGCGCTTCATCTTCGGGTTCCAACGACGGGTCTGGTGACCGAAGTGGACGCCGCTCTCCAGCAGCTCCCGCATCGTGACGACGGCCATGGCCGTATCTCCTTGATTTTCTCGGTTGTGCCGCGGATGCCGGACGGCTTCCGCGCCTGACGCCCACTGCGCGCCGTGCCACGAGGGACCGAGGGGCGCTGATACGGCCCATTGCCGGGATACGTATCGGGGCGTGCGAAGTCGACCCGGTGACCCGGATCGCCACCAGAATTGTACGGGACCCGCGGGGCACCCGGTGACGCCGTTGTCCACAACCGGCGGATGGTCCACAGCCAGGGGCTCCGACAGGCGCCGCTCCGGGACGCTTTCCCCATGCGACTGAACCGATGTGTCCGCGTATGTACACGACTGATCCTGCTGCTGCTCCTCACGGCGTGGGCCTTGCTGGCCCCACCACCGCGGCTGCTCGCGGCGGGCGCCCCCGTCGGGGATGTCGCCGTGCCGGCGGTCGGCCGCGCGTGGCCCGTCGGCTCACGCCCCCCGGTCCTGCGCGGCTGGGAACCCCCGGCGACGGTCTACGGCCGGGGCCACCGGGGCGTGGACCTGGCGGCGGCGCCCGGAACACCGGTCCGGGCCGTGGCGGCTGGCAGGGTCGCCTTCGCGGGCCGGGTGGCCGGCAAGGGAGTGGTCTCGGTGGAACTGGCCGGGACCGGAGACCCGCCCCTGCGCACGACCTACGAACCGGTGACGGCGTCGGTGGAACAGGGCGACGAGGTGGACCCGGGCGAGGTGATCGGCACGGTGGACCCGACGGGCTCGCACTGCACGGCTACGTGCGTCCACTGGGGACTGCGCCGCGGCGAGACCTACCTGAACCCCTTGTCGCTCCTGCCCCCGTGGCTCCTGAGCCGAGGCCCGTCTCGACTCCTGCCGGTCCACGGAACCACTTAGCTGCGGGCAGTCGTGTCGCTGGGGCGATGGGGGTCCCCCCTGCTCGAGCGAAGCCGAGGGCTTGGGGGAGGGTGGGCGGTGGGGGCGCCTCCCCGCTCGAGCGAAGTCGAGAGCTCGGGGGAGGCACCCAGCAACGCCGGGTTGCACACTCACCGGCCCCGGGCACAGACAGGTCTCAGCCCCGCACACCCCGCAGCACCATCCCCACCGCCGCCTCCGCGATAACGGCCGGCTCCTCCGCCGCCCCCAGCTCGACCCTCCGCACGGCCGCGTCCACGACCCCCTGCACCAGCATCGCCGCGAGCCGGGGCTGCTCATGCCCCATCTCCCCCAGCGCCTCGACGATCATCGCGACAAGCCCCCCGTGCGCCGCCCGGATCTTCTCCCGCGCCCCCGCGTCCAGCTCACTCGCGGAGATCGCGACCACGGCCCGGTGCCGCCGGTCCCCGACCAGCTCCAGCTGCTGCCGCACATACGCCTCGACCTTGGCCTCGGGCGTCCCGGCCCGCTCCATCGCCGCCGACACCTCCGCCGCCCAGACGGGAAAGTCGACCTCGCACAGCTCCTCGACCACGGCCGCCCGGGACCGGAAGTACTCGTAGACGGAGGACCGCGCGAGGCCCGTCCGCTCGGCGAGGGCCGGGAAGGTCAGCGCCTCCGTACCACCCTCGGACAACAAGGAACGAGCCGCGTCCAGCAGGGCGGCTCGCTGCATCGACCGGTGCTCGGCCACGGAGGCCGCTCGAATCCTTGGCACGTCAACCACTTTACGGACGCGCCCCGCCCGAGGGGAGTGGCTTCTGCCGACCTGCGGTCATCCGGCCAGGTCAGCGACCGAAGCTCGCCAGTTTCGCTCTCAGCTGGAGCACCGACTTGGTGTGGATCTGACTGACCCGGCTCTCCGTCACGCCCAGCACGTTGCCGATCTCGGCGAGGGTGAGGCCCTCGTAGTAGTACAGCGTGACCACGGTCTTCTCCCGCTCGGGCAGCGTGTTGATCGCCCGCGCCAGGAGTCTTCGCAGCTCCCGGTCCTCGGCGACCTCCACGGGGTTGTCGGCGGCGGTGTCCTCCAGCGTGTCCATGAAGCTCAGGCCGTCGCCACCCTCGCCCCCGGCGTGCAGCAGCTCCTCGAGGGCCACCACGTTGGCCAGCGACAGCTGGCTGAACACCGCGTGGAGCTCCTCCACCGCGATGCCCATCTCGGCGGCGACCTCGCCCTCCGTCGGTGTCCGCCGCAGCCGCGCCTCCAGGGTCGCGTACGCCCTCTCCACGTTCCGCGCCTTCTGCCGCACGGACCGCGGGATCCAGTCCAGCGCCCTGAGCTCGTCGATCATCGCGCCGCGGATCCGCGTGATCGCGTACGTCTCGAACTTGATCTCCCGGTCGATGTCGAACTTCTCGATCGCGTCGATCAGCCCGAACACCCCGGACGAGACGAAGTCTGCCTGCTCGACGTTGGACGGCAGGCCCACGCTGACCCGTCCGGCGACGTACTTCACGAGCGGCGAGTAGTGCAGGATCAGCTGTTCCCGCAGTCGCTCGTCCCCCGTCGCCTTGTACGACCGCCACAGCTCGTCGAGCGTCGAGGGAGCGGGCGGCCGCACGCTGCCACCGTCACGGGCGGCTGGGGGGATCGCCGCCCGGTCGGACCCGGAGGTGTGCTGGGGCATTCGTCGCCTTGTGCCGTTCTGCTGCGGAGTGGTGCTGCTGGGGTGGGCTGTCTGTCTGATGTCGAGTTGCCTGTCCGTGTCGGGATCCTTGTGAGCGTAGCGTGACTGTGGTGTCGCGGTGTGCGAAGAGCGGAGGTCGAGGTGCGCGCAGATACGTTCCGGAAGGCCTTCCGCCAGGTTGCCGCGGCCGTTCGGTGTGATCACCGGAGAACCCCAACTGGGCGAATTTCCAAGGGGTGTCGGGGTTCCCCCGGACGGCCGAACCGGTCGGGTCACGATGGTGCGGCGGCGCCGCGGACCGACATCATCGCCTGGCGTGTCAACTTCCAGCCGTCGTCGTGTCGTTCGACGTAACCGAGTGCCCGTAGTTCGTACAGCCTCGCGACCGCGTCGTCCTGCGTGGTCTGAGCGCCGCGGGCGATCTCGTCCGGCCGGGCCGCCCGCCGGGCCGGCAGCGCGGCGAGCACCTGCCGGGTGGCCTGTTCCAGCAGGTCGCGGGGCAGGACGGGGCCACGCCGGTCGGGAGCCAGCTGTCCGATGTCTCCGACCAGTTCGACGACGTCCGCGGCGTCGGTGACCAGGGTCGCCTCGCCGCGCAGCAGTTCGTGCACGCCGGCGGACAGGCCGCTGGTGACGGGGCCAGGCACACCCATCGTGAGCCGGCCGAGGCGCTGGGCCGCCCGGGCCGTGACCAGGGAGCCGCTGCGGTGGGCGGCCTCGACGACCACGGTGCCGCGGGTGAGCGCGGCGATCACCCGGTTCCGCAGGATGAACCTGCTCGGCGTCGGGTGGTCGCCGGGGGGCAACTCCCCCACGACAAGTCCTTGGTCGGCGATCCTGGTGATCAGCTGGGTGTGTCCGCGCGGGTAGGGGCGGTCGACGCCGCAGGCGAGGACCGCGACGGTGGCGCCGCCCGCGCCGAGGGCACCGCGGTGCGCGGCGCCGTCGACCCCGTAGGCCCCGCCGGACACCACGACCCAGCCCTGTTCGGCGAGGCCGGTGGCGAGGGTGGCCGCCATGTGGGCCCCGTACTCGGTACAGGCCCGGGCCCCCACGACGGCGACGGACCGCAGCGCCCACATCCGCAGGCCGGCCCGCCCCCGCACCCACAGGCCCAGCGGCCTGGCATCCCCGAGATCGTCGAGCTGTCCCGGCCACTCCACGCCGCCGGGGCAGACGAACCGCACCCCGGCGTCCTGTGCGACGGCGAGATCCTGACGCGGCCGCGCCGCCCCGGCCCTGGCCAGCAGCCCGGCCCACCGCTTGCCGCTCACCCCGGGCAGAGGCAGCCCGCGCTCCACCAGCCGCCGGGCCACTTCCCGCACCCCGAACTCACGCACCCACCGCCCACCGACCTCGTCGCCTGGCTCGATGACACGGGTGAGGAAGACCCGGGCGAGCAGTTCGTCGTCCGGTGGGCCGGTGACGCTCACGTCAGCGCTCCGATGGCCATGGGGACGCCCCTGGGCACGCCGGTGCGCAGCTGGAGCGCGAGCGCGACGTCCGTCGCGTCGGGCCGGTCGTGGCCGACGAGATCGGCGACGGTCCAGGCCACGCGCAGGACGCGATCGAGGCCGCGGGCGGTCAGGACGCCCCGCTCCAGGTTCCGCTCGGCCTCGTCCATCGCGCCCGGCGCGGCGTACCAGCGGCTGCGCAGCTCACGGCCGGGTACCTCGCTGTTGGTGTGCCACGGGGTGCCGGCGAGGCGCTCCGCGGCCCGCTCCCGGGCCGCCCGCACCCGGTCGGCGACCGTCGCGGTGGACTCGCCCCGTGCCCCGCGGGTGGTCAGCTCGGTGCGGGTGACGCGGTCCACCTCGACGCGCAGGTCGACCCGGTCCAGCAGCGGGCCGGAGAGCCTGGCCTGGTAGCGGCGGATCGCCGAGGGCGGGCACTCGCACAGATCGTCCCGCTGGGAGAAGCGGCCGCAGGGGCAGGGGTTGGCCGCGAGCACCATGAGGAACTTCGCCGGGAAGCGCACGACTCCCGCGCTGCGCGCGATCACGACGTGCCCTGCCTCCAGCGGCTGGCGCAGGGCGTCCAGGGCCCGGCCGCTGAACTCGGGCGTCTCGTCCAGGAACAGAACGCCCCGATGGGACAGCGACACCGCGCCGGGCCGTGCGACGCCCGGGCCGCCGCCGACGAGCGCCTGCATCGTGGCCGAGTGGTGCGGGGCGCAGTAGGGGGCGACGTCGATCAGGGGCTTGCCCGGGGGCAGCAGTCCCGCCACGGAGTGGACCGCGGTGACCTCCAGGGACTCCTGCCGGCCCAGTCGGGGCAGGATGGCGGGCAGTCGCTCCGCGAGCATCGTCTTGCCGGCGCCGGGAGGCCCTTCCAGGAACAGGTGGTGTCCGCCGGCCGCGGCCACCTCCACCGCCGTGCGCGCGGAGATCTGACCGACGACGTCCTCCAGGTCGTGGCCCTGGTCGTGCTGGGCCGCGCCCCCGCTGTGCATGCCCGTGGCCGCGCCCGTGCCCGGGACGCGCAGGCCGGCGAGGAGCGGATCCGGGCGGCCCGGTCCGTCCGGTTCCTCGTCGGGCACGGGTTCGTCGGCCAGGACGGCGATCAGCTGCCGCAGGCTGCGCACGCCCAGCACGGAGACCCCGGGCACGAGGGACGCTTCGGCGGCGGCGCACTCCGGCACCACCACCTGCTCGTACCCGGCGTCAGCCGCCGCCAGCACCGCCGGCAGCACGCCCCGCACCGGCCGCACCCGTCCGTCCAGCCCCAGTTCGCCGATCATCACGATGTCGGCGAGGACCCGTGGGTCGATGCGCTCCGCCGCGCCGAGGACCGCCGCCGCGACGGCCAGGTCGAAGCCGCTGCCCGATTTCGGGACCGAGGCCGGGCTCAGGCCGACCGTGAGTTTCTTCTGGGGCCAGGCCGCGCCCGAGTTGACGACCGCGGCGCGCACCCGGTCCCGGCTCTCCGTGAGACTCTTGTCGGGCAGTCCCACCAGCGTGAACGCCGCGACGCCCGGTTCGAGGTCGGCCTGTACCTCGACGACCACGCCCTCGACACCCACCAGCGCCACCGAACACGTACGGGCGAATCCCATCAGGCCACCCCCCGCACGTGCTCGACCACGGCCGCGCCGCGGGCCGGCAGCAGGACCCCGACGACGTCGATGCGGACCCCGCCGGGCGGTGCGCCCCCGTGGGTCTGGATCCACCGCTCGGCGAGGTCCCGCAGGCGCTCCGCCTTCCGCGGGGTCACGGCCGCCATGGGATGCTCGAAGGGGCCTGCCCTGCGGGTCTTCACCTCGCAGACGACCAGGACGTCCCCGTCCCTGGCCACGATGTCGATCTCGCCGGCCCGGCCGGAGCGCCAGTTGCGCTCCAGCACCGTAAGACCGGCCTCTGCCAGCCGCCGTGCGGCCAGGCTCTCGCCGTACTTGCCCATGGCGCTGCGCGCCCGCTGTGCGTTCATGTCGGCACCACCTCCGGCGCCAACGATCACGCACCCGCCGCCACGAAGTGGATCTTGGTGGACGGCTCAGCGATTGTGGATAACCCCGTCACCCACCCGGTGGGTCACCCGGTCACCCACCCGTCCGTCACCCCGTGCCCCCGTCACCCGCTCGGCAGCTCGAGGTCGCTCTTGTTCAGCTCCTCGATGTTCACATCCTTGAACGTGAGGACCCGGACCTGCTTGACGAACCGTGCCGGCCGGTACATGTCCCACACCCAGGCATCCGCCATGGACACCTCAAAGAACACCTCACCCTGGACCGAGTGCACCTGCATCTCGTAGTCGTTGGTCAGGTAGAAGCGCCGCTCGGTCTCGATCACGTATTTGAACAGACCGACGACATCGCGGTACTCCCGGTAGAGCTTCAGCTCCATCTCGGTCTCGTACTTCTCGAGGTCCTCGGCGCTCATGGCATGTTCCCCTTCAGCCGTGCGATCCCACCATTGTGCGCCAGTACCGTGAGCCCTCAGACGATTTCCGGGTCAAGGATCACGGGCCTGGCCGGGGGACCTTCGTCGAGCAGCGTGCGCAGCAGCCCGGCGAGTCTGGTCGGATACACCGTCTCATGTGCCCGGGTCAGTTCCGGACACGTCCACCAGCGTGCTCCGGCGACACTGCGCCGTTCCAGCTCGGTCAGCCCCACGGCCTGGATCTCCGTGCGGTCCGTTCGAGCCAGGTAGTACCACTCGTCCTGGTCCCAGCGGCGGCCCGCGAACGGGAACGAGCACATCCGCCGCCACAGCACCGGGCCGAGCTCGACCTCGGTGATGCCCGTCTCCTCGGCGAGTTCCCTCAGTGCGGCTTCTTCACGGGTCTCGTCGCCCTCGACGCCGCCACCGGGGGTGAACCACCAGTCGTCGGCCGGGTCGTCGGGCTCGTGCCCGTGCAGCAGCAGGATGCGGTCCTGCGGGTCGAGCAGCACCACCCGGGCGACCTTGCGCAGCCCGCCCTCGTGGGTGTCCTCGCCCGGCCCCACGGCCTCAGCGGACACCTGCGGGCTCCGGGCTCTCCCGCCGGGCCCGGGCGGCGCCCGTGCGCTTGGCGATGGGCCCGTAGGCGCCCCCGCCGAGGACGAGCACGGCGCCGCCGATCACCAGGGCGATGATCGTCCGCAGCGGTCCGGGCGAGGACAGGGCGCCGAGCGCCTCGAAGCCGGTGGGGCGCGGCAGCATGCCGTTCATGGGGTAGACGACGGCGTCCACACGCGCGTCGACGGCGGAGCGCGCCACCGTGCCGCCCGCGGCGTCGGTCAGGTGGGCGGTGGAGTCCAGGGAGCTGCCGCGCTCGTCACCGAGCAGGAACAGCCGGCCCTCGGGAACGGTCACGGTCGGGAAACCGGTGATCTCGGCCGGCTCGCCCTTGGTCAGGTAGGGCTCGTCGATCTCCTTGCCGTTGACCTTCAGCTTGCCGTCCTGGCAGCAGGAGACCGTGTCGCCGCCGACGGCGACCACGCGCTTGACCATCGGCGCGTTGGCCCAGGTGGCGTCCTTGAAGACGACGACGTCCCCGCGGCGCACCTCGGCGCCGTCGACGCGCTGTGCGAGGATCCGGTCGCCCGCGGCGATCGTCGGCGTCATCGAACCGGTGGGCACGGTGTAGGGCCGGTAGACCACGGCTCCCCAGGCGAATCCCCCGAGGAACAGCACGAGGCCCAGCGCGACGGCCAGTCCGGACAAGCGCTGTCCGGTCCGGCTGCCCTCCGGGCCCGTGTCTGAGCCACCGCTGCGCGGGGCCGTGTGCGTCATGCTCTCGCCACCCATGGGTCCGCACCCTACCCGGGGGTACCGATCGGGGTCAGCCCGCCGTCGGAATCACTGCTTCCTGCGGCGCCACCACACCACCGGCACCACACCGGCGAGCGCGAGCCCCTGCGGCGCCGTCGGCAGACCGGCCGCGGCCGGCTGCGCGTTCAGGCCGCTCTGGTCGAAGGTGTCCGGCACCGGCAGGTTGTCCCAGCGGTTGACCGGCCAGGCGATGACGACGGCACGGCCGACGACGTCCTTCACCGGCACCATGCCGTGGTGCGCGTCCGACTGGTTGTAGCGGGAGTCCCGGGAGTTCTGCCGGTGGTCTCCCATGACCCAGATGTAGCCCTCGGGAACCTTTACCTTGAATTGGCCGCCCTGGTCGTCGACGCTGCACGGCGTGTTGCCGGCGTAGACGTACGACTTCTCGTCCAGCGCCTTGCCGTTGACCGTCAGCGGGCCGGTGTTCTTGCACTCGATCGTGTCGCCACCGACGCCGATGACGCGCTTGATGAGGTCCTTCTCCTCCGCGGACGGCATGAGGCCGATCCAGCTGAGGAACGTCTGGAGCGCGTTCGGCTCCGTCGTCGGCTCGCCCGCCAGCCAGTTGTCGGGGTCGTGGAAGACGACGACCTCTCCCCGCTCCGGCTCGGAGCCGAACCAGGGGGTGAGCTTGTCGACCAGTACGCGGTCGCCCTGCTGGAGCGTGTTCTGCATCGAGTCGGAGGGGATGGAGAACGCCTGCACCAGGAAGGTCTTGATCAGCAGCGCGAGCACCAGCGCGATGCCGATCAGGATGGGCAGCTCCTTCCAGAAGGAGCGCGGCTTCCTCGCTGTGCGGGCCGTGCCGCCCGGCCCCTGTCCCTCGGCTGTCGTGTGCTCGCCCGTCACCCTGTCGCCCTCAGCTGCCCCGGAGTCATTCCCGGAGGTCACGGCGCTGTCCGCGGCCGGGACGGCGGATTCCGCGGGGCTCCCGCTGTGCTCCTCGCCGTCGTGTCCGGACCGTGCGCCAACCGCCACATCCCCCACGCCAACTCCTCACTCTGTGCCGCCGCCTGCCCCATACGCGGCGCAGGCCCACCACTCCCATAACGAGCGGGAGTTCCGCAGGGGTCGGGAGCTGGATCGTTCCGTTCGAATCGTCGGAAGCAACCCTATGCGACAGCGGGGGCGCAGCGGTCGACCCGGTCCAGTCCGACACGGAGGCGTAGGTCTGTGGTTCGTCGAGCATGTTCCAGTGCCCGAAGGGCCAGGCGATGACCATGGCGCGGCCCACCACCTCGTCCTCGGAGACCGTGCCGCCGTAGTCGCGGTCCTGGTGGGCGCGGGAGTCGGCGGAGTTGTTCCGGTGGTCGCCCATCACCCACAGCCGGCCCTGGGGGACGGTGATCTCGAACGGCGTGTCGGACGGGGCGTTGCCGGGGTACAGGTAGTCCTCGTTCAGCGGGATGCCGTTGACGGTCACGCGCCCTTGTCCGTCGCAGCACTTGACGCGGTCACCGCCGACCCCGACGACCCGCTTGATGAGGTCCTTCTCGTTGTCGGACGGCAGCAGACCGATGAAGGTGAGCCCTTCCTTGACCTGCTTGATGACGACGGGGTCGTCCTTCGGAGTCGTCGTCTGCTCGTCCTGGAGCCAGCCACCGGGGTCCTTGAAGACGACGACGTCCCCGCGCTGTGGCTCGGAGCCGAACCACGGGGTGAGCTTGTCGACCAGTACGCGGTCGCCGATCTGGATCGTCTGCTCCATGGAGCCGGACGGGATGACGAAGGCCTGGACGAGGAACGTCTTCAGCACGAGAGCTATGAGGACGGCGACGCCGACGAGGAGAGGTATCTCCTTGACGGCGCCGCGCCTTCGGCGCCGCTTGACCTTGCGCTGGAGCTTGCGCCGCTCGGCGCGCGTACGGCCGCCGCCGGACGGGGCGGAGGCGCGCCGGGCGCCGGTGGGCAGCAGGTTCTCCGCGGCGTTGCTGACGACGCCGCGCGGTTTGCCTCGGTTACCCATGGGCGCCCGCCCTTCCGGCGGCGGAGGCGGGCACGCGCGCGTAGGCGTCGGGGCGGTGCAGGCGGACGGCGTGGCCGGCGGGCCAGACGATCCAGTCGGCCCGGCCGATCACGCCGGCGACCGGCACCATGCCGCCGCCCGGGGAGCCGAGGTGGTCACGGGAGTCGCTGGACCGGCTGCGATGGTCGCCGAGGACGAAGAGGGTGCCGCTCGGCACGACGACGTCGAAGGGCACCGTGGACGGGCTGTCGCCGGGGTACAGGAAACGCGACTCGTCGACCGGCCGGCCGTTCACCTGGATCCTCCCGTCCTTGTCACAGCAGACCACGTGGTCTCCCCCCACGCCTACAACGCGCTTGACGTAGTCCGCGTGCCCGAAGTACCCGGTCCCGTCGAACACGACGATGTCTCCCCGCTGCGGCGCGGCACCGAAACGGTATGCCAACTTATTTACGAGAACCCGGTCTCCGATCCTCAATGCCTTTTCCATGGATCCGCTGGGAATCTGGAACGGCCGCAGCACGAACGTACTGAGCAACAGCAGGAACAGCAGGCAGGCCAGCAGGGTCAGGGTGATCCGGCCGCCGGGCAGCCACTCGGCGGCACGTGCCACCAACGCGAAACGCGACCGTTCCTCCGGCCCTCCTGGGTCCGAGGTCTCCTCGGAGTCGGAAGGGCGGGAGGAGCGGTCGCGCTCCGTCGACTGTGCTTCGGTGTCCATCGGAGCCAGATGCTATCCGGCCCCGACGCGAACCCCGGAGAGCGCTCAGTTCTCGCGCTTCTCCTTGATCTTCGCGGCCTTGCCGCGGAGCTCACGGAGGTAGTACAGCTTGGCGCGGCGGACGTCACCCTTGGTGACGAGCTCGATCTTCTCCACGATCGGGGTGTGCACCGGGAAGGTGCGCTCGACGCCGACGGAGAAGGAGACCTTGCGGACCGTGAAGGTCTCGCGCACGCCCGAACCCTGGCGACGGATCACGACGCCCTTGAACTGCTGCACACGGGAGCGGTTGCCCTCGATGACGCGGACGTGCACGTTGACCGTGTCGCCCGGGCGGAAGGCGGGGACGTCGCTGCGCAGCGACGCGGAGTCGACGGTGTCGAGCAGGTGAGACATTTCGTCTGCTTTCTTCGCTGATGCCACAGGTCATCAACGGAAACTAGGTTTCTCGGATCAGAGCTGTGCGCGTCGGGACGGGCGTCGTCTCCCCCTGTGGCAGGGGCGCGCGCCGGACGGACGCACAACAGCGACCTATTCTGCCAGGCCCTCGGTCCTGCGCCAAAATCGGCCGCACCGCTCGCCCTCGGGGTCCGGCGCCCAGCCCAGGATGGAGAGCATCTCGCGGTCCTTCTTGTCGAAGGTCTTCGGGTCGCACCGCTCGATCAGGTCGGGCCGGTGTGCCGTCGTGCGCTTCAGGGCCTCGTCACGGCGCCAGCGGGCGATCTTGCCGTGGTGGCCGCTGAGCAGCACCTCGGGGATGTCCCGGTCGCGCCACTCGGGCGGCTTGGTGTAGACGGGGCCTTCCAGGAGGCTCGCCATGGCGCCGGGCGCGAAGGAGTCGTCCCGGTGGGACTCGGCGTTGCCGAGGACGCCCGGCAGCAGCCGTGCCACGGCCTCCGTGACGACCAGGACGGCCGCCTCGCCGCCGGCGAGGACGTAGTCGCCGATGGACACCTCGTAGACCGGCATCCGTGTCGCGTACTCGTCGACGACCCGCCGGTCGATGCCCTCGTAGCGGGCCGGCGTGAAGATCAGCCAGGGGCGCTCGGAGAGGTGGACGGCGAGTTCCTGGGTGAAGGGGCGCCCGCTGGGCGTGGGCACGATCAGGGCGGGGGATCCGGAGCCCGTCTCGTAGCCGTCGGCGAGGACGGAGTCGAGCGCGTCTCCCCAGGGCCCGGTCTTCATGACCATGCCGGGACCGCCGCCGTAGGGCGTGTCGTCGACGGTGTTGTGACGGTCGTAGGTCCAGGAACGCAGGTCGTGCACATGGACGTTCAGCCGTCCCCGCGCGCGTGCCTTGCCGACCAGGGAGACGTTCAGCGGCTCCAGGTACTCGGGGAAGATCGTGACGACGTCGAGGCGCATTACGACTCTTCCCGGCTGGACGCGATCTCGGCCCGGTCGTCGATCAGGCCCGGCGGCGGGGTGATCACGGCCTTCTGCTCCTCGAGGTCGATCTCGGCGACGATCTCCTCCACGAAGGGGATCAGCACCTCGCTGCCGTCGGGGCGCTCCACGATGAACAGGTCCTGGGTGGGCAGGTGCGAGATCTCCGTGATGCGCCCGACCTCGGTGCCGTCCGCGGTGACCACGTCGAGGTCGATGAGCTGGTGGTCGTAGTACTCGTCCTCGCCCTCGGGCAGCTCGTCCGGGTCGATCTCGGCGATCAAGAGGGTGTTGCGCAGGGCCTCGGCGCCGGTGCGGTCGCTGACGCCCTCGAAGCGCAGAAGGAGACGGCCGCTGTGCACGCGGCCCGTCTCGATGGTGAGTGGTCCCGCGGCGGCGGGATCCGTGGCGAGTACGGCGCCGGGCGCGAGCCTGAGTTCCGGCTCGTCGGTGCGTACCTCGACGGTGACCTCACCCTTGATGCCATGGGCACGGCCGATCCGTGCGACTACCAGCTGCACGTGTCCAATCTCCTGTCATACGACTGCGGGCCGGGGACGGCCCTGTGGCCCTCCCCGGCCCGAGCCGGTTGCATTGAAGCGTCAGCGGACGTGGTCCACGTCGACGAGGTCGACACGGACGCCGCGCCCGCCGATGGCGCCCACGACGGTCCGCAGGGCGCGTGCGGTGCGGCCGTTGCGGCCGATCACCTTGCCGAGGTCGTCCGGGTGGACCCGGACCTCGAGCACGCGACCGCGGCGCAGGTTGCGCGAGGCGACCTGCACATCGTCAGGGTTGTCGACGATGCCCTTCACGAGGTGCTCGAGAGCCTCCTCGAGCATGCTCAGGCCTCGGTCGACGCGGACTCGGCGGCCGCCTCGTCCTTCTTCTCAGCCTTCTTCTTCTGGGTGATGGCCTCACCCTTGCCCTCGTCCTCGCCGGCCAGGGCCTCGAACGACGGGCGCGCGGCCTTCTCGGCCTGCGTCAGCAGCGGAGCCGGGGCGGGCTCGCCCTTGAACTTCTGCCAGTCGCCGGTCTTCTTGAGGATGGCGAGCACGGGCTCGGTCGGCTGGGCGCCGACACCGAGCCAGTACGCCACGCGATCGGCGTCGACCTCGATCACCGACGGGTTGTACGTCGGGTGGTACTTGCCGATCTCCTCGATGGCCCGGCCGTCACGGCGGGTACGGGAGTCGGCGACGACGATGCGGTAGTGAGGCGAACGGATCTTGCCCAGACGCTTCAGCTTGATCTTGACTGCCACGGGAGTGGGTTCTCCTGGATTTGACGTGGTTGGGCACGGCGAGAATGCCGCGTGGGGTTGCGGTACCCGAGTGCCCGATGGACGCGTCAGCCGGAGGAGAGAGGGGTCCTGTGCGGCTGTCGAGTACAGCTAGCCATTGTGCCATACCCTGCGGGCCGCTCCTGGCCGGGGTGCGAGCTGCCCTGCGGGCATGCCGGAGCGGCACCCGACGTGGAGGTGAGGTACGCCGGGTGCGCGGACTCCCGTCCAGACCGGCAGCCACGAGATGCCGGTACGGACGTCAGCTCGCCACCGCTCCCGCTCCCACCACGTCCGGGATGCGGAACGGCTTGCCGCAGCCCCCGCAGACAATGGGGGCCTGGGCGAGGACCGACGGTACGACGCGGACGTTGCGGCCGCAGTCGCAGACCGCCTTGACGCGCACACCGCCGCCGGAGGAGCCGTGGCGGGCCGCCGGGCCCCGGAAGGTACGGGAGGTGTCGGAGGAGGTCGCCGCCGTGTGGGCCTTCAGGGCTCGCTGGAGGCGTTCCATCGTCGGGCGGTAGCGGCGCTTCGCCTCGGGGGTGAGCGTGACCAGGGAGAAACCGCTGCTGGGGTGCGGTTCCTCGGGGTGGTCCAGGCCCATCTCCTCGGCGATCGCGAGGAATCTGCGGTTGTGGTAGCGGCCGGCGCGGGAGGTGTCGCGGACACCGCGCGCGGCGGCGACGCCATGGACTGCCTCATGGAGCAGTCGCTCGAAGGAGAGCTCGTGACCGCACGCGGACGACGACTCCCCGATCAGGGACTCTGGCGCGGCAAGGTCGGGCAGCTCGGGGTGGTACCGCTGAATGTCGGCCCACGCCTGTGCCAGCTCTGCGGCGAGAACAGGTGGTGTCTGTGTCGTGCTCACGTAATGACAACGAGCCTGGGTGCCCCAGTGTTCCGATTCCGGGCCATCCCAAATAATTTGCACGTACCCGTCAGTTGCCTCTGATGCGTCCCGACGAGGGCGCGTGCGCTGATCTGTGGAGAAGCCTCGCACCTCGCCACAAGACGGTGCGTAGCCCCGCGTACGCTCCGGCGCGTATGCAAACCACGCGCGCCGGGGTACCAGTGGTCCGCGGGTGCGCAAGAGGCGTTTCGGCCGCCCCGCGCCCCACTCAGTAAGCGCGTGCGACGACCGCGACGTTACCGGGTGCGTCGTCGGCCTCCGGCACCGACCCGTCCTCGGCGACCAGACACCGTACGGTCACCGCGTGATCGGCCAGTTTGGCCTCGCCCTCCTCGCCGAGCGCGGCCCACGGGACGCGCGCCCAGCCGCCGGAGGTGGCGGCCTCGACGGCCTCATCGAACGTCGACACCTCGGCCGTCCGTGACGTGCGGCGCTCGCGGGACTGCCTCAGCAGCAGGGCCTGGTCCTCTTCGAGGACCTCGGGCAGCAGCGAGACCAGGGCGTCCAGGGACACCGGCTCCTTGCCCCCGGGGATGCGGCGCGCCAGCATCGCGGTGCCGTTCTCCAGGTCGCGCGGTCCGACCTCGATGCGCACGGGGACGCCCTTGAGCTCCCAGTCGACGGCACGACGGCCGAAGGGGATGTCGGTGCGGTCGTCGACGTGGACGCGGACTCCGGCCGCCTTCAGCCGGTCGCCGAGCTCGCGGACCTTGGCCAGAACCGCCTCGTCACCCTTGATCGCGAGGACCACGGCCTGGATCTGCGCCAGTCGCGGCGGGACCCGCAGACCGCTGTCGTCGCCGTGCATCATCACCAGGGCGCCGATCATGCGGGTGGTGGAGCCCCAGGAGGTCTGCCAGACCAGTTCCTGCCGGCCGTCCTTCGAGAGGTACCGGGTGTTGAAGGCCTTGGCGAAGTTCTGGCCCAGTTCGTGGCTGGTGGCCATCTGGAGGGCCTTGCCGTCGCCCATCATGCCTTCGAGGGTGAGGGTGTTGATCGCCCCGGCGAACCGCTCCCTGACGGTCTTGCGGCCGGGGACGACGTCCATCGCGAGGACGTTCCGCATGAAGTCCTCGTAGACCTGCCGGTGAATGTGCGAGGCGAAGTCGCGCGCCTCCTCGTACGTGGCGTGCGCGGTGTGGCCCTCCTGCCAGAGGAACTCGGACGTGCGCAGGAAGAGCCGCGGCCGCAGTTCCCAGCGCACGACGTTCGCCCACTGGTTGATGAGCAGCGGCAGGTCGCGGTAGCTCTGCACCCACTTCGCGAAAGAGGCGTTGATGATCATTTCGGAGGTGGGCCGGACCACGGCGGGCTCTTCGAGTTCCTTGCCGCCGCCGTGCGTGACCACGGCGAGCTCGGGCGCGAAGCCCTCGACGTGGTCCGCCTCCCTGGTCAGGTAGGACTCGGGGATCAGCAGCGGGAAGTACGCGTTCTGGGTGCCCGTCTCCTTGATGCGGGCGTCCATCTCCGCCTGCATCCGCTCCCACAGCCCGTAGCCGTACGGTCGGATGACCATGGTGCCGCGCACCGGCCCGTTGTCGGCGAGCTCCGCCTTGGTGATCAAGTCCTGGTACCAGCGCGGGAAATCGTCCGCCTGAGGGGTGAGCACGGGTGCCTTGGCCATGGCGAGATGGTACGGGTCCGCGTTACCGGAATGTGAAATCTCGCCATAGGCACATGACAACTCACAAGCCCTGCCGCATTCCACTGGACGACAGGTCGAGGGGGGAGTTTCCTGGCATACGGGGGTAGTGCGAGCGCACTGTCACGGGGGCCATGTAATCGGGCAAGAGGCAACTCTCGGCGGATTGGGGCGCTTACTTATGACACCTACGCTCGTGCGGCAGCACCTGCCCCGCGCGGCGGCCGCACCCCGCGTGGACCTGCGTGCACGCGCGCGTGACTGGTCCGAGATCCAGGAGCGGATGCTCGTACCGCTCTACGAGGCCGTCTACGAGCGACTGGACGTGGGTTCCGCCACGCGGCTCCTCGGCCTCGACTGCGGTTCCGGACTCGCCCTGCTGATGGCCGCCGCCCGGGGAGCGGCGGTCACCGGTGTCGACGCTTCCCCCGAAAGAATGACGCTCGCACGGGAGCGGCTGCTGCCCGAGGCGGGCACGCGCCCGCGCGGGGACACCCGGCTGGTGGACGGCTCGCCCCGGGACAGCGCGGAGCCGGGCACCCCGGCGTACACCCTGGTCACCGCCTTCGAGCCGATCGGGTGCCTCGCGGGCGACTCGGAGGGGCTGGGCGAGCTGCTCACGGAGGCCACGCCGCTGGCCGCGCGCGGAGCGGCCGTGGTGCTGGTCGGCTGGGGCCCGCCGGAGCGGTGCGCCACGGCGTCGGTGCTGCGGGTCGCCACCAAGCTGGCGGAGCCGCTGCGCAACTCGGGCAGCTGGCGGCCGGCCCTGCGCGACGACCTGGAGGACGTCGCCCAGCGGGCCGGGCTGAGGCCGGACGGGTCGGGCCGGGTGGCGTGCCCGTTCGGGTACGCCGACGCGGACAGCGCGGTGCGCGGGCTCAGGTCGACGGGTCTGTTCGACGCGGCGATCGCGGCGACGGACCAGGTGCAGGTGGACAAGGAGCTGGCCGAGGCCCTGCACCCGCACCAGCGCCAGGACGGCACCGTGTGGATGCCGAACGTCTTCCGCTACCTGATCGCCCGGACCCCGTGACACCCGGCGCCTGACAGAACGACCGCCTGACAGAACGACCGAAAGAGCGCCCCTTCGCGGAAGGGGCGCCCTCGGTGTCGTACGGAGACGGGCTCTCAGCCCATGAACTTCTTGAACTCGTCGGGGAGTTCGAAGTCCTTGCCGCCCTGCTGCGGCAGCCCGAAGGCGCCTCCGCCCTCGGCGGCGGCCGCGCGGCGGGCGGCCTCCTCCTGCTCCTGCTGCTTGCGCTTCATCGGGTTGCCGGAGCGCTGCTTGCCCTTGGCCTGCTTCTGCTTCTTCTTGGTCCGGCCGGGGCCGCCGCCCATGCCCGGCATCCCCGGCATCCCGGGCATGCCGCCGCCCTGGGCCATGCGGGACATCATCTTGCGGGCCTCGAAGAACCGCTCGACCAGGTTCTTCACCGCGCTGACGTCGACGCCGGAGCCCTTGGCGATACGGGCGCGGCGCGAGCCGTTGATGATCGTCGGCTCCTGGCGCTCGGCCGGGGTCATCGACTTGATGATGGCGGCCGTGCGGTCGACGTCCCGCTCGTCGATGTTGTTGATCTGGTCCTTCATCTGGCCCATGCCCGGGAGCATGCCGAGCAGCTTGGAGATGGAGCCCATCTTCCGGACCTGCTCCATCTGGGCGAGGAAGTCGTCGAGGGTGAAGTCCTGGCCCTTCTTGGAGGCCAGCTTCTCCGCCATCTTCTGGGCTTCGGCCTGGTCGAAGGTCTTCTCCGCCTGCTCGATCAGGGTGAGCAGGTCACCCATGTCGAGGATGCGGGAGGCCATCCGGTCCGGGTGGAAGGCGTCGAAGTCGTCGAGCTTCTCGCCGTTCGACGCGAACATGATCGGCTTGCCGGTGATCTGCCGGATCGACAGGGCCGCACCACCGCGGGCGTCACCGTCGAGCTTGGAGAGCACCACGCCGTCGAAGCCGACGCCGTCACGGAAGGCCTCGGCGGTGTTGACGGCGTCCTGACCGATCATCGCGTCGACGACGAACAGGATCTCGTCCGGGGAGACGGCGTCGCGGATGTCCGCGGCCTGCTGCATCATCTCCTGGTCGATACCGAGGCGGCCCGCGGTGTCCACGATCACGATGTCGTGGACCTTGGTCCTCGCGTGCTCGATGGAGTCCTTCGCGACCTTGACCGGGTCACCGACGCCGTTGCCCGGCTCCGGCGCGTAGACGCCGACGCCCGCGCGCTCGGCGACGACGCTGAGCTGGTTCACGGCGTTGGGGCGCTGGAGGTCACAGGCGACGAGCAGTGGCGAGTGGCCCTGCTCCTTCAGCCAGCGGCCGAGCTTGCCCGCGAGGGTGGTCTTACCGGCACCCTGCAGACCCGCCAGCATGATCACGGTGGGCGGCTGCTTGGCGAAGCGCAGGCGCCGGGTCTCGCCGCCGAGGATGGTGACCAGTTCCTCGTTGACGATCTTCAGGACCTGCTGGGCCGGGTTCAGCGCCCTGCTGACCTCGGCTCCGAGGGCACGTTCCTTGACGTTCTTGATGAACGTGCGAACGACCGGAAGCGCCACGTCGGCCTCGAGAAGCGCGATCCGGATCTCGCGCGCCGTGGCGTCGATGTCCGCCTCGGAGAGCCGTCCCTTGCCGCGCAGGTTCTTGAAGGTCGCTGAGAGGCGATCGGAAAGAGTATCGAACACGGCGCTCGCGGTCCTCGGGGTCGGAGACAGACTGGGGAATCGCCCTCCAGGGTATCCCGGCGTGACAAGTCGCCGGGTCGGCCTCACCCTCGCAGTGTCTCCTCCAGCTTCCGCGCCACCGACTCGGCCTCGTCCCCGGGCAGCGGCGCGCCCTCCGGGCCGGTCACGTAGAAGGCGTCCACGGCGTTGGCGCCGAGGGTCGAGACGTGCGCGCTGCGCACCCGTACGCTCGCGTCCTCCAGCGCGCGGCCGATGCGGAAGAGCAGCCCCGGGGCGTCCTGGGAGCGGACCTCGATGACGGTGGCCAGCCGGGAGGCGGCGGGGTGTACCGACACTCTGGGTGGCGGGGCGATGACGCCCCGGCGGCGCGGATAGGCCGCGTCCCGCTCGGCGAGGCGGCCGGCGATGTCCAGGGAGCCGTCCAGGGCCCGCACGAGGTCCGCGCGCAGTCGGGCGGCCTGCGGCAGGGAGCCGTACTCGGCGGCGACCCGCCAGTCCAGCAGCAGGACGGAGCCGTCGACGCCGTCCGGGAGGTGGAGGGACCGCAGCTCGGCCGTCCGTACGGTCAGCCGGTGCATGGCGAGGACGCCGGCCACCGCGGGCAGTACACCCGGCTGGTCGGGAACGGCGATGAGCAGCTCCACGCCGAGCGGCTCGGGGTCGCCGGAGGGCTCCTGCCCGGCGGGCTGCTCGGTCTGGGCCCGCAGGGCGAGCACCGGGCTGCCCGTCGCGGCGGCTTCGAGGGCGAGCCGCTCCTGCTCGGCGGTGGGCGCGGCCTCCTCGGGGTCGTCGGGGGCGTCCCCGGCGAGCACCGCCGAGACCCGCTGGACCAGGTCGGCGACGAGCGAGCCGCGCCAGGACGACCAGGCGGCCGGGCCGGTGGCCAGGGCGTCGGCCTCGGTGAGGGCGTGCAGCAGTTCCAGGGTGCTCTGGGAGCCGACGGCCTCGGCGACCGAGCGCACGGTGGCCGGGTCCTCCAGGTCACGCCGGGTGGCGGTGTCGACGAGCAGCAGGTGGTGGCGTACGAGGGTGGCGACGACCGCCACGTCCTGGCGGTCGAAGCCGATGCGGCCGGCCACGTCCTTGGCGATGATCTCGCCCGCCACGGAGTGGTCGCCGGGCCAGCCCTTGCCGATGTCGTGCAGCAGCGCGGCGACCAGCAGCAGGTCGGGGCGGCTGACCCGGCGGGTGAACTCGGAGGCGCGTACGGCGGTCTCGATGAGGTGCCGGTCGACGGTCCACAGGTGTACGGCGTTGCGCTGCGGGCGGCAGCGCACCCGCTCCCAGTCGGGCAGCAGCCGGGTGATCAGCCCCTCGGCCTCCAGCGCCTCCCAGACCTCGACGGTCGGGCGGCCGGAGCCCAGCAGGGTGACGAGCTGTTCGCGGGCCTCGGCGGGCCAGGGCGTGGGCAGCGGGCGCACGGTGGCCGCCAGGCGCCGTACGGCGTGCAGGGAGAGCGGGAGTCCGGCCTGCGCGGCGGCGGCCGCCGCACGCAGCGGCAACACGGGGTCGCGCTCGGGGCGCGCGGCACGGGCGAGCACCACCTCGCCGTCCTGCTCCACCACGCCCTCGGCCAGCGGAGAGCGCTCGGCGGTCGGCTTGCCGCCGCCGAGCATGGCGCGCAGCCGGGGCCGCACGGCGCGCGACCGCAGCACGCGCCCCACTTCACGCCAGGTGACGTCACTGGCGTACGAGATCAGCCGCGCCGCCTCGTACACCTGCCTCAGCAGCGTGTCCGCGTCGAGCAGGCCGAGCTCGGCGGCCACCTGGTCCTGCTCCTGGAGGGCGAGCCGGTCCGTCGCACGCCCGGTGGTCAGGTGCAGTGCGTCCCGGACGTCGAGGAGCCGGCGCCGGGCGTCGGCGAGGCCCTCGCGCGGGGCGTCGGCGAGCCAGGAGGCGGCGACGGCGCGCAGTGCGGTGGCGTCGCGCAGTCCGCCGCGGGCCTCCTTCAGGTCCGGTTCCAGCAGGTACTGCAACTCGCCCTGGCGCTCGGCGCGTTCGGCGCACAGCTCCTGGAGTTCGGGGAGGCGTTTGGGAGCCTGGTTGCGCCAGTCGGCCAGGACGGCCGTGCGCAGTCCGGCGGTGAGGCCGAGGTCGCCGGCGATGTGCCGGGCGTCCAGCAGACCGAGCTGCACCTTCAGGTCCTCGCCGGCGGTCTTGCGGGCCTCGGCGGGGGTGCGGACGGAGTGGTCGAGGGCCAGGCCCAGGTCCCAGACCGGGTACCAGAGCCGGTCGGCGAGGGCGGCGACGGCCTTGGGGTCGCTGTCGTCGTGGAGCAGGAGCAGGTCGAGGTCGCTGCGCGGGGAGAGTTCACCGCGTCCGTAGCCGCCGACCGCGACCAGGGAAGCGCCGCGCAGTCCTTCCGCACCCGAGGCGAACAGGCCCGTGAGCCAGTCGTCCGTGAGTTCCGCCAGGGCCGCACGGCGCGGCGGCCCGGACCGCGTCTCCTCGGTGAGGAGACGCAGCCGGGCCGCCGCGTAGCCGCTGGGTCCCGAGTCTTCTGCTGCCTCTTGCACATCCGTACCCGTCACCCGGCGACTCCTGTTCTGTCGGTTCAGAGCGCGTCGGGGCCGCGCTCGCCGGTCCGGACCCGTACGGCCGTGTCGACCGGGAGGGACCAGACCTTGCCGTCACCGATCTTGCCGGTGCGGGCGGCCTTGACCACGACGTCGATCAACTGCTCGGCGTCGTCGTCCTCGACCAGGACCTCGATGCGGATCTTGGGGACCAGGTCGACGGTGTACTCGGCACCGCGGTAGACCTCGGTGTGGCCCCTCTGACGACCGTAGCCGCTGGCCTCCGTGACCGTCAGGCCGTGTACGCCGAAGGCCTGGAGGGCCTCCTTGATCTCGTCGAGGCGGTGCGGCTTCACGACGGCGGTGATGAGCTTCATGCGTCCACCTTCTTGCTCGCGACGGCGGCGACCGGGGCCGTGGCGGCGGTCTTGGCGGCACCGCCACCGGCGCCGCTGAAGTCGTATGCGGTCTCGGCGTGCTCGGCCTGGTCGATGCCGGCGACCTCGTCGTCCTCGGGGACCCGCATGCCGATGGTCTTGTCGAGGGCGAAGGCGAGGATCGCGGAGACGATCAGCGAGTAGGCGAGCACACCGCCGACACCGGCGAGCTGCTTCCACAGCTGGTCGAAGCTGTGGTTTCCGTAGAACACGCCCGTGGCCTCGGACTGGCCCTTGCCGCTGGCGAAGAAGCCGATGAGGAGGGAGCCGGCGATGCCGCCGACGAGGTGGACGCCGACGACGTCGAGCGAGTCGTCGTAGCCGAACTTGTACTTCAGGCCGACGGCCATGGCGCACAGGACACCGGCGATGGCGCCGACGGCGACCGCGCCCATCGGGGTGACCGAACCACCGGCCGGGGTGATGGCGACCAGACCGGCGACCGCGCCGGAGGCGGCGCCCAGCGTGGTGAACGCGCCGTGGCGGATCTTCTCGTAGGCGAGCCAGGCCAGCATGGCGGCGGCGGTGGCGACCTGCGTGTTGACGAACATCAGGGTGCCGACGCCGTCGTCGTTGCCGAGCCACGATCCGGCGTTGAAGCCGAACCAGCCGAACCACAGCAGACCGGCGCCGAGCATGACCAGCGGGAGGCTGTGCGGACGCATCGGGTCCCGCTTGAAGCCGACCCGCTTGCCGATGACGAGGATCACGCCGAGCGCAGCGGCACCCGCGTTGATGTGGACCGCCGTACCACCGGCGAAGTCGATCACGCCCAGGTCGAAGGCCCAGCCGCCCTCACCCCAGACCCAGTGGGCGACGGGGAAGTAGACGATCGTGGCCCACAGCGTGATGAACAGCGCCCAGGCGGAGAACTTCACGCGGTCAGCGAGGGCACCGCTGATCAGGGCGGGTGTGATGATCGCGAACATCAGCTGGAAGACCATGAAGGCCAGGAGCGGGATGTTGTACGTACCCCACAGCTCGCCCTTGTCGACCCCGGTGAGGCCGACCCAGTCCGAGTTCCAGCCGATGAGGCTGCCGGAGTCGGTGCCGAACGCCATGGAGAAGCCGAACATCACCCACAGGATGGTGACGATCCCGAGGCTGATGAAGCTCATCATCAGCATGTTCAGGGTGCTCTTGACGCGGACCATGCCTCCGTAGAAGAAGGCCAGGCCCGGGGTCATGAGCATCACCAGGGCGGAACAGATGAGCATGAACCCTGTGTTGGCGGCAGACAGCTTGGGTGCTTCTGCGGCAAGGGTGATGGCTGGTGCCATCGGCGTCTCCTCGTCGTTGGTACGGCCCCGTGCGGGCGAAGCCTCGAGCGGATTGAGGGGTGGGCCTTATGCGCCACGAGATTGGCGCAGCGCCGTTTCGGTCGAAGCCCCTCGTTGTTTCGCCGCCGTGACGAAGGCGCCCGCTGTGTTACGCGTCGATGAACTGCCGGATTGCGGGTGCGCCGATCGTTATCGTGGCGCAACCTTCGCTCCCGCCGGCCTTCGGCACGCACAGGCCGGCCGCGGTCGGCCTTCCGTTGACCTGGCATGGGGGAGCCGAGTCGGGCAGTTCGGGAGGGCCGGCCGCGGCCGGGGTTCAGGGGTGCGGGCGGGTCTCGGGCAGTGGGTCAGACCGCCTCTGCGGTCTCGGGCAGCTCGGCGGCGAGCCGCTCGGTGAGGTCGACGACCTCGCCGAGGTCGCCGAAGTCGCGTGCGGCGGTGTCGACGGTCTTTCGGATACGAGTGTTGACCCGCTCGGAACGGACCTTCTTGGCGACCTGCATGGCCTCGGTGGCGAAACCCGCGCTCTGCTCGGGCTCGCGCTGGAGGAGGTGCACGGTGGCCATGCCGATCAGGTTCAGCGCGTAGGACCGCTGGTGCTCGTCGTCCTCGGCGAAGAGCTTCACGGCACGCTTCATCAGGGGCTCGGCCAGGGAGGCGTAGGTGGGGCTGCGGCCGGCGACGTAGGCCAGGTCGCGGTACGAGTGCGAGTTCTCGCCGTAGAGCTCGGCCTCGGAGAAGAAGCGGATCCAGTCGGGGTCCGGCTCGTCCCACTCGTCGGCGTCGGCGAAGGTGTCCTCGGCCATCCGGACCGCCCGCTTGCACTTGCCGGGCTGGCCCATGTTCGCGTAGGCGCGGGCCTCCATCGCATACAGCATCGACTGGGTGCGCGGGCTGGCGCAGTCCCGGCTGCCGTACTGCGCGAGGTGGATCAGCTCCAGCGCGTCGTCGGGCCGGCAGAGGTGGATCATCTGGCGGCTCATGCTGGAGAGCACGTAGGAGCCGAGGGGCCGGTCACCGGCCTCCTTGGCGGCGTGCAGCGCGAGGACGAAGTACTTCTGGGCCGTCGGCTGGAGCCCGACGTCGTACGACATCCAGCCGGCCAGCTCGGCGAGTTCGGCGGCGACCTTGAACAGCCGCCGGGTGGTGGCCTCGGGCTGGGGCTCCTGGAGCAGGTCCGTCACCTCGTGCAGCTGGCCGACGACCGCCTTGCGGCGCAGGCCGCCGCCGCACTGGGCGTCCCACTGCCGGAACATCACCGTCGTGGACTCCAGGAGGTCCAGCTCCGGCTTGGAGAGCCGGCCGCGGGCGCGCCCGGAGGAGCCGGCCACGGGCTCGGGCTCCGGCCGCGGGGCCGACGGGGAGGGCACGAGCCAGCGCTGCATGGGCTCGATGAGGGCCGGGCCCGCAGACAGGGCGAGCGAGCTCCCGAGGAAGCCGCGCCGCGCCAGCATCAGGTCGCTGCGCGAGAACTCGCTGAGGTGGGCCACGGTCTGCGGGCCCGTCCACGGCAGGTCGACGCCGGTCGCGGAGGGTGACTGGCGTGCGGTGCGCAGCCCCAGGTCCTCGACGGAGACGACGACGCCGAAGCGCTCCGAGAACAGCTCGGAAAGGATCTTGGGGATCGGCTCACGGGGGTTCTCGCCGTCGAGCCAGCGGCGCACGCGCGAGGTGTCCGTGGAGATGTGGTTGGCGCCCAGCTGGCGGGCCCGGCGGTTCACCTGGCGGGCGAGCTCGCCCTTGGACCAGCCACTGCGAACGAACCAGGAGGTGAGCAGCTCGTTGGGGCGCTTGTCAGCGTGCGTCGCGTGTGCAGCGTTCGTTCCGCTTCCGCCGTTGCCGCTCACTGGAACGCCCCCATCCCTGAGACCACTTGTCGCCGAGTGCGCCAAGCCCTATCAGCATGCCGGTTCGCACTGCCGCTCGTCCGGCCCTTGTCACCCTTCGAACGGAATACCGACTTGCCTCCGGCATACCCACGAGCGCATGTGCCCCCAGGACTCGTGCACACAAAGTAATCCTACGATCACCCGTCCAGCCACGGCTCACACGGAAACGCCACCATTCGCCACCCCTTCGGATGAACTCATGTACGCCTCCGCACGATTCACTTGACACAGGACAACCAGGAGCGGGTGCAGCGACGCACTCCGGGGCGCGTGTCGCCGGGCGCACCACCCTGGGAACTTCCGGGCGCTGAGTGAACCGACCACCGCTGGGAAGGCGGAAACAGAGAGTCACGCATCGCGTCCGCTGCGTAACCGCTGGTGCGTGGGACCCGTTGGAGGGGGCATGGGCTTCACGATCGGCATCAGCCGGGGCATGCGCGACATCCGGACCGGCTCGCGCCGTCGCGGCCGCACGTCGGACGGCACCGCCGTGGCCGAGTACACCGGCCTGTGGGGCTGGGACGTGGTGCCGGGCGCCCGGGCCTCGGCAGGCGCCTGTTCCTGCGGCCGCCTCGACTGCCCGGCGCCGGGCGCGCACCCGCTGGACTTCGCGCCGGTGATCCGTGCCGGGGCGACGCTGGGCGACGTGACCGAGGCCTGGGGCGAGTGCCCCGGCGCCTCGGTGATGCTGCCGGTCGGGCGGGCGTTCGACGTCATCGAGGTGGCCGAGCCCGCCGGGTGCCGCGCGCTGGCCCGGCTGGAGCGCATGGGCCTGCCGGTCGGCCCGGTCGCCGCGACCCCGGACGGCCGGGCCCACTTCTTCGTCGCCCCCGGCGCCGCCGCCGACCTGCCCGGCCTGCTCTACCGCATGGGCTGGGACGACCCCGCCGCCCTCGACCTGCGCGGCCTCGGCCCCGGCACGCACATCACGGCGCCGCCCTCGGACCGAGGCGGCCTCGGCCCGGTGCGCTGGCTGCGCTCCCCCGCCCTGGACTCGGCGTCCAGGCCACCGGAGGCCCGCCTGGTGCTGGGCACGCTGGCGTACGTCGCACACCGGTCCCGGGCCTAGCCGGGAGGCGTTCGTACACAGCGAAGTGCCCGCCCCGAGCAGGTCTCGGGGCGGGCACCGTCATGTCCGGCTTTCCGGGGGTGGTGCGTCGGCGGTCGCCGGAGCTCACTCCCCGATAAGGGCGTCAACGAACGCCTCCGGCTCGAACGGCGCCAGGTCGTCCGCGCCCTCGCCGAGTCCGACCAGCTTGACCGGCACGCCCAGCTCGCGCTGGACCGCGACCACGATGCCGCCCTTGGCCGTGCCGTCCAGCTTGGTCAGCACGATGCCGGTGATGTCCACGACCTCGGCGAAGACCCGGGCCTGGACCAGGCCGTTCTGGCCGGTGGTGGCGTCGAGGACGAGCAGCACCTCGTCCACCGGGGCCTGCTTCTCCACGACCCGCTTGACCTTGCCGAGCTCGTCCATGAGACCGGTCTTGGTGTGCAGGCGGCCGGCGGTGTCGATGAGCACGACGTTCGCGCCCGTCTCCTTGCCCTCCTTGACCGCGTCGAAGGCGACGGAGGCCGGGTCGCCGGCCTCCGGTCCGCGCACGGTGTGGGCGCCGACGCGCTCGCCCCAGGTCTGGAGCTGGTCGGCGGCGGCGGCCCGGAAGGTGTCGGCCGCGCCGAGGACCACGCTCTGTCCGTCGGCCACCAGGACACGGGCGAGCTTGCCGGTGGTGGTGGTCTTGCCGGTGCCGTTGACGCCGACGACCATGACGACGCCGGGCTTGCGGTCCTCCGGCTCGGTCTTGACCGTACGGTCCATGTCGCGGCCGACCAGCGTGATGAGCTCCTCGCGCAGCAGGGTGCGCAGCTCCTCGGGGGTGCGGGTGCCGAGTACCTTCACCCGCTCGCGCAGGCGCTCGACCAGTTCCTGAGTGGGCTGCACGCCGACGTCCGCGGTGAGCAGCGTGTCCTCGATCTCCTCCCAGGTGTCCTCGTCGAGGTGCTCGCGCGACAGCAGCGTGAGCAGACCCTTTCCGAGGGCGTTCTGCGAGCGGGAGAGCCGGGCGCGCAGCCGGACCAGGCGACCCTCGGTGGGCTCCGGGATCTCGATCCCGGGAGCTTCGGTGGGCGGTTCCTCGACGGTGACGGGAGCCGAGCCGCCCGGGAGATCCACCTCCTCTATCGTGCGCCGCGGTTCCTCCCGCGGCGTCTCGGCCTCGTCGCCGACGTGCGGCTCGGCCGGTGGGGCGGTGATGTCGGGCGTCGTGGGCGGGGGCGGCGGCGGCTGCTTCCTGCGCCGGCTGCCGACGATGAGCCCGCCGAGCACTCCGAGCACGACCACGGCGATGACTACAGCAAGGATGACGATGTCCATAACGCGTCCAGTATCAGCCATGAGGCCCCGGGGCACCCTGCTTGTGCCGTCCTCCAAGGACAAGGGCCGTCGGATCTCCACACCCCTGGATGTCTGACGCCCCGTCAGCTAACGTCCCCCGGACACCCGCCCGGCGAAGGGAGACGTCCCATGCCCGTCACGGTCGCCCGCTTCAACCTCGTCGCTCCCGGGGCCGGTCCCGCCGAGCTCGCCGCCCGGTACCGGGCGGCCCTGGAGATGGCCGCGTACGCCGACGACCGGGGCGTCAGCACGGTGCAGACGGAGGAGCACCACGGGGCCGACAACAACTGGCTGCCGTCGCCGTTCGCCTTCGCGGGGGCCGTCTTCGGCGCGACCCGGCGTGTCGCGGTCACCGTCTCGGCGGTCATCGGCCCGCTGCACGACCCGCTGCGGCTCGCCGAGGAGATCGCCGTGCTGGACCTGCTGAGCAGCGGCCGGCTGGTGACGGTCGCCGGGATCGGGTACCGGCCCGAGGAGTACGCCCTGTTCGGCGTGGACTTCGCCCGGCGCGGGCGGCTCCAGGACGAGCTGCTGGAGACCCTGCTACGGGCGTGGACGGGCGAGCCCTTCTCGTTCCGGGGCCGCACGGTCCGCATCACCCCGCGCCCGTACAGCGACCCGCATCCGCTGCTCCTGGTCGGCGGCTCGTCGAAGGCCGCCGCCCGCCGGGCCGCCCGGCTGGGACTGCCCTTCTTCCCCAGCGCGCACCTGCCGGAGTTGGAGGCCTACTACAAGGAGCGGCTCGCCGAGTACGGCACCGAGGGCTGGGTGATGATGCCCGCCGCCGAGACACCCCTGCTGCACGTGGCCGAGGATCCGGACCGCGCCTGGGCGGAGTACGGGCGGCACTTCCTGCACGAGGCGCGGACGTACGCCTCCTGGCAGTCGGGCGGGGTGCGGTCGGCGGTGAAGTCGGCCGCGACGACGGTGGAGGAGCTGCGGGCGGAGGGCGTGTACCGGATCCTCACGCCGGAGCAGTGCGTGGAGCTGGGACTGGACAGCCTCGTCCTGCATCCGCTGTCGGGCGGGATGCCGCTGGACGAGGGGTGGCGCAGTCTGCACCTGTTCTGCGAGCGGGTGCTCCCCCGGCTGGCCGGGTGAGACGACAGACCGCCGCCCCGGCTCGGGCAGTGGCCGAACCGGGGCGGCGGCGGGTTACGGGGAGAGGGGCAGCGGGGACTTTGGCCCTTCTCCCCGAGTCTGCGGGACGGGCTCAGCCCATCTCCTCCAGGGCCTTGCCCTTCGTCTCCTTGACGAACTTCAGGACGAACGGGATGGAGAGCGCTGCGAACGCCGTGTAGATCACGTAGGTCACGGAGAGGTTCCAGTCGGCCAGCGACGGGAAGCTCGCGGTGATGGCCCAGTTGGCGATCCACTGCGCGGCGGCGGCCACGCCCAGGGCTGCGGCACGGAGCCGGTTGGGGAACATCTCGCCGAGCATGACCCAGACGACCACGCCCCAGGACAGGGCGAAGAAGAGGACGAAGACGTGCGCGGCGATCAGGGCGATCCAGCCCTGCGCGGCCGGGAGCCTGCCGTCGACCAGGGGGTGGGAGAAGGCCCAGGCCTCCAGGGCCAGGCCGACGACCATGCCGACCGAGCCGATGATCGCGAGGGGCCTGCGGCCGACGCGGTCGACGAAGATCATCGCGATGACGGTGCCGACGATGTTGATGATCGACGTGGTGAAGGAGTAGAAGAACGAGTCCGTCGGGTCGACGCCGACGGACTGCCACAGCGTCGAGGAGTAGTAGAACGCGACGTTGATGCCGACGAACTGCTGGAAGACCGACAGGCCGATGCCGACCCAGACGATGGGCTTGAAGAAGAAGCCGCCGCCGAGCAGGTCCTTGAAGCTCGACCTGTGCTCGCTCTTCATGGCGCCCTCGATCTCGGTGACCCGGGCGTCCAGGTCGACCTGCTTGCCCTCGACCTCGGTGAGGATCTCGCGGGCGCGCTCGTGCTTGCCGACGGAGATGAGGAAGCGCGGGGACTCGGGGATCGCGAAGGAGAGCAGGCCGTACAGCACGGCCGGGACGACCATGACGCCGAGCATGACCTGCCAGGCCTCCAGGCCCATCAGCTTGCCGCGCTGGTCACCGTCGGCGGCGTTCAGCAGACCCCAGTTGACCAGCTGCGACACGGCGATGCCGATGACGATCGCGGCCTGCTGGAAGGAGCCGAGCCGGCCTCGGTAGGCGGGCGGGGCGACCTCGGCGATGTAGGCCGGGCCGATCACCGAGGCCATGCCGATGGCGAAGCCGCCGACGACCCGCCAGAAGGCGAGGTCCCACAGGGCGAAGGGCATCGCCGAGCCTACGGCGCTGACGGTGAAGAGGACCGCGGCGATCTGCATGCACCGGATGCGGCCTATGCGGTCGGCTATGCGTCCCGCGGTCGCTGCGCCGACGGCGCAGCCGATGAGGGCGATGGCGATGACCTGGGCGAGGGCCGCGGAGCCGACGTCGTAGCGGTCACGGATGGCTTCGACGGCGCCGTTGATCACGGAACTGTCGTAGCCGAAGAGGAAACCGCCCATCGCGGCCGCCGCCGCGATGAAGATGACGTGCCCGAGATGCTCGGGGTGAGCCGTCCTGGCTCCTGAACTGGGTGCCTGCGCTGTGCTGGTCACGTGTACTCCTCGGGCCACCGGCAACGCTGCCGGAGGGGGTCAGCCCTTCGTGGTCCACCTGAAGGTACCTGAAGGTAAAAGGAACGTTGCAGAGACTATGCCTTCAAGTTTCGAAGTCAATAGGTCGAACACTGTGAATATGCGGCAGGAGTGTGTCTGCTATGTGTTCAAGAGTTGAAGTGGCTGAGCAGCGCAGGTGAGACCGGTGTAGACCACACGCTTCTAGCGGAGGCGCTGGCTGATGACCTTCGACACACCGTCGCCCTGCATGGAGACGCCGTACAGCGCGTCGGCGACCTCCATGGTGCGCTTCTGGTGGGTGATCACGATCAGCTGGGAGGCTTCCTGGAGCTCCTGCATGATCCGGATGAGCCGCTGGAGGTTGGTGTCGTCGAGGGCGGCCTCGACCTCGTCCATGACGTAGAACGGGCTGGGCCGTGCCTTGAAGATCGACACGAGCAGCGCCACGGCGGTCAGTGACCGCTCCCCACCGGAGAGCAGCGACAGCCGCTTGACCTTCTTGCCCGGCGGACGGGCCTCGACGTCCACGCCCGTGGTGAGCATGTTGTCGGGATCGGTCAGGATCAGCCGCCCGTCACCACCCGGGAACAGGCGCGAGAAGACGCCCTCGAACTCCCGGGCCGTGTCCCGGTAGGCCTCGGTGAAGACCTGCTCGACGCGCTCGTCGACCTCCTTCACCACCTGGAGGAGGTCCGCCCGCGTCTTCTTGAGGTCCTCGAGCTGCTCGCTGAGGAACTGGTGGCGTTCCTCGAGCGCCGCGAACTCCTCCAGGGCGAGCGGGTTGACCTTGCCGAGCTGCTGGTAGGCACGCTCGGCGGCCTTCAGGCGCTTCTCCTGCTCGGACCGGAGATACGGCTTCGGCCTGTTGCGCGGATGCTCGGGGTCCTCCGGCAGCTCCTCCCCCTCGGCGGGGGGCGAGGGCGGCACAAGCTGATGTGGCCCGTACTCCGCCACCAGCCCGGCCGGTTCGACACCCAGCTCCTCCAGCGCCTTGGTCTCCAGCTGCTCGATCCGCAGCCGCTTCTCGGCGCCGAGTACCTCGCCACGGTGGACCGAATCCGTCAACTTGTCGAGCTCGGCCTTGAGATCGCGTCCCTCGGTGCGGGCGCGGGCGAGTTCCTGCTCACGGCGGGCCTTGGCGGCGTCGGCCGCGGTGCGCTCCTCGTCGGCACGGGCCAGGGAGACCTCGACGTGTGCGAGCAGCTGCCGGGCGCCCGAACCGACGGCCTCGGCGACGGCGGCCTCGTGCCGCAGCCGGGCCCGCCGCTGCTCGGCACGCGCGCGTGCCTCGCGTTCCGCGCGGGCGGCCCGGTCCAGGGAGTCGGCCCGTCCGGCCAGGCCCTTGACCCGCTCCTCGTGCGTACGGGCCTGGAGACGGGCCTCCATCTCGGTCTGGCGGGCGTTGGCGCCGTCGGCGGCGAGCCGGTCCCGCACGGCGGTGTCGGGCTCCTCCTCGATCGGCATCTCCTCAGCGACGGCGAGCCGCTCGGCCAGTTCCTCGGCCTCCGCCAGGGCCTTGTCGAGGGCTTCCTGCGCCCGGGCCGCGGCGGCCGTGGACCGCTCGGCCTCCCCCGCCGCGCCCCGCGCCTGCCCGGCGAGCCGGCCGAGCTGCTGGGCGACGGAGGACTTCTCCCGGTCGGCGGCCCGGCGCCGCTCCCCCACGTCCTCGACCAGTGCGGCGATTTCCTTGCGCCGCTCGACGGCGGCGTGCTGGGCCTCGGCGAGCTCCTCGCAGAGCACGGCGAGCTCTTCCAGCTCGGCGGCTGCCTCGTCGACGGAGGCCTGCACTTCGAGGAGGCTGGGGGCTCCGGCGGAGCCGCCGTGGGCCATGTGCGCCCCGAGCAGGTCGCCTTCGGCGGTGACGGCGGTGAGGTCGGGGTGGGTGTGGACGAGGTCTTCGGCGTCTTCGAGGGTGTTGACGACGACGATGCCGTGGAGCAGCCGCCGCACGGCAGGCATGAGGTCGGTGGGGCCGTGGACCAGGTCGGCGGCGAAGGTTCGTCGTTCGTCCGCGGGGGCTTCGTGGCCGGTCGCGCCCACGCGGCGGCAGCCGCATGTCGAACACAGCTCCGCGCCCCTGAGGTCGTCGGCTCCTGCCAGGAGCAGAGTCGCCCGGCCTCCGTCCTGCTTGCGCAGCAGGCGGATGGCGTCGGCGGCTGCGGAGGGAGTGGTGACGGCCAGAGCGTCGGCGGCCACGCCGAAGGCCGCTGCGAGGGCGACCTCGTGTCCGGGGGCCACCGTCAGGAGTTCCGCCGCCGGGCCGAGCAGGCCGGAGAGGCGATCCTTCGCCGCGAGCAGTATGCCGGTGCCGTCCTTGCGGCGCAGGCCGAGGGCCAGTGCCTCGTGGCGGGCCTGGGTCGCGGCGCGCTTGCGTTCCGCCGCGGTGGTCGCCTCGCGGGCGGCCGTGAGGGCGGCCTCGGCCTCGGCGAGCTGCTGTTTCGCGGTCTCGTGCTGTTCGGCGAGTTCGGCGTCGCCGGCGTCGAGGCCGTCGACCTCGGCCTTGAGGGCTTCGTACTCCTCCTGCGCGGCGACGGCCCGCTCCTGGGCCTCGTCGCGGGCGGCGGCCAGGCGTTCGATCTCGGCCTGGGCGGACGCGGCCCGCGAGCGGGCCGCGTTGACCTGGCCGTTCAGCCGGGCGAGGCCCTCACGCCGGTCGGCGATGGCGCGGGCGACGTCCTTCAGGCGCCGCTCCTCCTCGGCCAGCGCGCGTTCCAGCTCGGCGCGGTGCGCGACGGTGTCCTCCAGGGCCCGTTCGGCCGCCTCAAGGGACGCCTCCAGCTCGGCCTCCTGCTCGCGGATGCGGGCGGCCTCGCGCTCCAGGTCCTCGGGGTCGCGACCACGCCGCTCCTCGGGAGGCGCCGAGGTGGCGCTCTTCACCCGGGCGTCGGCCAGCGAGATCGTCCCGCGCACCCGCTCGGCGAGCTGGGAGAGCTCGTACCAGGTCTGCTGGGCTCGCTGGAGGCGCGGGGTGAGCTGCCGCACCTCGTCCTCCAGGAGGGCCTCGCGCTGGAGCGCCTTGCGCAGCTCCCGCTCGGCGTTCTCCTTGCGCTCCTTCAGTGCGGCCTCGTCGGCGACCTCGGCCTTGAGCGCGTCGCGCAGTCGCACGAGGTCGTCGGCGAGGAGGCGCAGGCGGGCGTCGCGCAGGTCGGCCTGGATGACGGCGGCCCGGCGGGCGACGGCGGCCTGGCGGCCGAGGGGCTTGAGCTGCCGTCGGAGTTCGTCGGTCAGGTCCTGCACGCGCGCGAGATTGGCCTGCATCGCGTCCAGCTTGCGCAGCGCCTTCTCCTTGCGCTTGCGGTGCTTGAGGACGCCGGCCGCCTCCTCGATGAAGGCGCGGCGGCCCATGGGATCGGCGTGCAGTACGGAGTCGAGCTGGCCCTGCCCGACGATGACGTGCATCTCGCGGCCGATGCCGGAGTCGGAGAGGAGCTCCTGGATGTCGAGGAGGCGGCAGGTGTCGCCGTTGATCTGGTACTCGCTGCCGCCGTTGCGGAACATGATCCGCGTGATGGTGACCTCGGCGTACTCGATGGGCAGGGCACCGTCGGAGTTGTCGATGGTCAGGGACACCTCGGCGCGGCCCAGCGGCGGGCGGCCGGTGGTGCCGGCGAAGATGACGTCCTCCATCTTGCCGCCGCGCAGCGACTTGGCGCCCTGCTCGCCCATGACCCAGCTGAGTGCGTCGACGACGTTGGACTTGCCCGAGCCGTTCGGTCCGACGACGCACGTGATCCCCGGTTCGAACCGGAGTGTGGTCGCCGAGGCGAACGACTTGAACCCGCGGAGAGTCAGGGCCTTGAGGTGCACGCCGCCGGACTCTACCGCCCGGGTTGGTCTCACTCCATGAACCCACGGTTTCGCCGCTGAACGCGCAGGGCACACCAAACGTTAAAGAGGGTGAAAGGATGCGGGGGCAAGAAAGAAGGGACGCCGATGGCGTCCCTTGCACTTCTGACAACTGAGCGGTTGTGACGGGCGGCCCAACCACTGCTGGTGCTTTTGTGGAGCGTGCAGTGATCAGGTGAGCGCAGGCTCCGCCTGGTGTGCGTCAACGCTCTCCATGATCCTGTCGTGAGAAGCGGCAGCCGTCAGCGCCTCGTTCTCAGCCTGGATCCGTACGAGCTCGGATTCCAGGTCCTGGACGCGCTGCTGGAGCCGTCGCATCTCGGCGAGGAGTCGAGGGTCGGAGCCGCCGACGTAACCGAGAAGCGCCTTTGCCATGATGGATGGTCCTCCACAATGAGTGACCGACCGATGCGGTGTGGGTCGTGAGGGATTCGCACCCGCGATGCTTGGCAGGCCTGGAGTTGTACTGCCGTTCAGCCATGCCAAACAGCTAAGGTGCGCGGGGCTTTCAGCGTCTCACCAAAAAGTTTGACGGTCAACACGATCACGCCCCGTATTGGGGGCAACCCGGGCGCAAGCGGCCTGGAACGGCGACGCTGCGGCTTCTGCGGGGCCCTCGGGGCGTGACGATCATCCTTGCGTGTGCAGCCTGCCAGGGCAAGCGTTTCTTGGCAATCACCAGCGAGTTTCCGTCCGGGGCGGCCTCCCGGGGCCGGTCGGAGGGCGGCTCCGGGGGCCGCCCGGCGGTGCGGGATCAGCGGATGGCGAAGCCCTCGTAGCCGCCGCGAGGTGTGTCCCAGATCTCGGTGACGCCGTCCACGCGGCCGGGCGTGTCGTGGCCCTGGAGCCACTCCAGCAAACCTTCACAGCCCTCTCGCGCGCCCTCCGCGACGATCTGGACCCGCCCGTCGCCCAAATTGAGAGCAAAACCACTCAGGCCGCCGATCTCGAGGGCCTTGGCCCGGGTGAACCAGCGGAAACCCACACCTTGGACGCGTCCACGCACCCAGGCGACCAGTCGCACATCCTCGCTCATGACTGCAACCTAACCGCCCAATCCCTGTCTGGGCACTTCCTCCACTTGCGCCATGCGGTACCGTCCCCACCCAACGAATCTCATATGAAACTCACACGATCGAGTGAGTTTGGTGTTGATCTCGAGGACGAGTCGACCGCCAGGACGAGGAAGGCCAGGACATGGGACGCCACCGACGCTCCGCCGCCGGCCGCGCCGCCACGGGCATCACGCAGGCCGACGGCAACGCGGAGGGCCACGACCCGCTGTTCTCCACCGCTGAGGACGACGGGGCGACGCTGGGCATCGCGCCCTACCTGAACCCGGAGGCCTACGCCGGCACCTACGCGAAGAGCGAGGCCTACCTGTTCGGGGAGGGCGCCGCGGCGGGTGACGACGCGTACGCCTTCGTGCCCCACCCCAGGACCGGCGACACGGCCGTCTTCGCCAGTGACGGCTTCGAGCCCGACGGCGGCGTCCGGCGCGGCGGCTCGCACCGCCGCCGCAAGAAGGCCGCGAAGCCGATGCGGACCGGTCTGCTCGGCGTGTCCGCCGCGGTCGCCCTCGGCACGGTAGCGGTGGCCACGGGCGCGGTGCCCGGCCTCGACAACTACAAGCTCGGCGGCGACAACGGCGGCGACAAGGTGCAGGCCGCGGACACGCCGACGAACTCCCCGAGCGAGCTGGGCGGCACCTCGGGCGGCGCGGACGACCGGAGCGACACGCCCACGAGCCGGGACGCCGAGCGCTCCCTGTCGCCGTCGCCGTCCGCCTCGAAGTCGTCGGCCGCGCCGACGAAGACCCCGGAGAAGCCGGAGAAGACCCAGGAGAAGACTCCGGAGAAGACCCCGGAGAAGAAGGCGCCGGCGGCCACTCCCAGCAAGGAGCCGGAGAACACGCCCTCCCGGACCGCCACCAAGGCGCCGGAGCAGTCCAGCGCCCCCGCGGCCCTCTCCGAGGAGTCCGCCGCGGCGGCCCAGGTGCTGAAGCTCGTGAACGAGGAGCGGGCCAAGGTGGGCTGCAGCCCGGTCGCCGCGAACAGCGCGCTGAGCGATCTGGCGCAGAGCTTCAGCGAGGACATGGCCAAGCGGGGCTTCTTCGACCACACCGACCCGGACGGCGCGACGCCGTGGGACCGGGCCGAGAAGGCCGGGATATCCAACCTCGGCGGGGAGAACATAGCCCGCGGGCAGGCCGACGCCGCTGCCGTGATGGACGCCTGGATGAACAGCCCCGGCCACCGCGCCAACATCCTGAACTGCGACTTCAAGACGCTGGGCGTCGGTGTCGAGCTCGGGTCGGGCGGCCCCTGGTGGACCCAGGACTTCGGGTACTAGACCCCTGCCGGACCCCCGGCGGCACTCCCCTCAGGCACTAACCACCAGTTAGCGCAGTCTGTCGGTTAGCGCTGCGCTGGCGTACGCTGTGTGCATGACCACCACCCAGGAGCTCACGGAGGGGCTGGACGACCTCCCGTACAACGTGTTCGCCAAGGCATGCCCGTCGCGCGGCACGCTCGAGCACGTCACGGGCCGCTGGGGCGGACTCATCCTGTGCGCGCTGTTCGAGGGCTCCCTGCGCTTCAACGAGCTGCGCCGCCGTGTCGACGGGGTGAGCGAGAAGATGCTGTCCCAGACGCTGCACGCGCTGGAGCGCGACGGCCTGGTGCACCGTGAGGCCCAGCCGACCAACCCGCCCCGCGTGGACTACGAACTGACGCGGCTGGGACGCGGCGTGGCCGAGCGGCTGCACGGCCTGATCCACTTCGTGGAGGACAGCATGGACGAGGTGCTGGCCGCGCGCGAGCGGTACGACTCGGCTAGGGCGTGACCCGCGGCGGGCGCTGGCAGTTCGGGCAGTAGTAGCTGGACCGGTTCATCCAGGGCCGTCGGCGCATGGGGGTGCCGCAGCGGCGGCAGGGCAGGCCCTCGCGGCCGTACGCGTCGAGGGACCGGTCGAAGTAACCGGACTCGCCGTTGACGTTGACGTAGAGGCTGTCGAAGCTGGTGCCGCCCACCGCGAGGGCCGCGTTCATCACGTCCCGCACATGGCCCAGGAGCGCCAGGGTGCGCGGGCGGGTGAAGGTCGCGGTCGGGCGCTCGTAGTGGAGGCGGGCGCGCCACAGGGCCTCGTCCGCGTAGATGTTGCCCACGCCGCTGATCAGCGACTGGTCGAGCAGGGCGCGCTTGATCGTGGACCGCTTGCGGCGCAGCGCCTGGTGGAAGGCCTCGTCGTCGAAGAGCTCGTCGAGCGGGTCGCGGGCGATGTGCGCGATGACGTCGGGCAGACCGTCGGGGGTGTTGTCGTGCAGCGACAGGCCGCCGAAGGTGCGCTGGTCGACGAAGCGGAGTTCGGTGTCCAGGGCGTCGGTGAAGCGGACACGGATGCGCAGGTGCTTCTCGTCCGGGGCCGTGTGCGGCTGGACCAGCAGCTGGCCGCTCATGCCGAGGTGGGCCAGGATCGACTGGTCCGTGTCCTCCAGGGGCAGCCACAGGTACTTGCCGCGACGGCTCGGGGTGCCGATGCGGTGGCCCTTCAGGCGGTGTGCGAAGTCGTCGGCGCCCGCGAGGTGGCGGCGCACGGCGCGCGGGTGCAGCACCTCGGTCTCGGCGACGGTCCGGTGGGCGACCCACCGCTCCAGGCCACGCCGTACGACCTCGACCTCGGGCAACTCGGGCATGGGGTCCCCCGTCACGAACCTGTGGACGACCCGAGCGCCCGCCCCCGGGCAGGGGCGGGCGCTCGGGTGCGCTGTGCGGTGCCGGCCGGCGGGGACGCCGGGCGGCGGCTGTCAGCCGTCGACGCTGCCGTCGACGGTCGTGTGGGCGGCCTGGGCCGCCGCCGACTGCGTCGCCTCGGCGTCCTTGGCCGCCTTGGCGCGCTCGTCCGCGGCGGCCCGGATGGACCGCCAGGCGGACTCGGCGGCCTGCTGCTCCGCCTCCTTCTTGCTGCGGCCGGTGCCGGTGCCGTACGAGACGCCTCCGACGCGGGCGGCAGCAGTGAAGGTCTTCTCGTGGTCGGGGCCGGTCTCCGTGACCAGGTACTCGGGCACGCCGAGCCCCTCGGTCGCGGTGAGCTCCTGGAGACTGGTCTTCCAGTCCAGGCCGGCTCCGAGGTTCGAGGACTTCTCGATCAGGGGGTCGAACAGGCGGTGCACCAGCTCCGCCGCGGAGTCCAGGCCCTGGTCGAGATAGACCGCACCGATCACCGCTTCGAGGGTGTCGGCAAGGATGGATGCCTTGTCCCGGCCGCCCGTGCCCTCTTCACCACGGCCGAGCCGGATGAAGGAGCCAAGGTCGAGCCCACGGCCCACCTCCGCGAGCGCACGCGAGTTCACCACCGCGGCCCGAAGCTTGGCCAGCTGGCCCTCGGGCAGATCGGGGTGGGTTCGGTACAGCGTGTCCGTGACGACGAGGCCGAGCACGGAGTCCCCGAGGAACTCCAGGCGCTCGTTCGTCGGCAGACCGCCGTTCTCGTACGCGTACGAACGGTGGGTCAGCGCTCGCACCAGAAGGGCGGACTCGAGCTTGTAGCCGAGCCGCCCTTCCAGAAGCGTGTGGGACGAGGCCTGGTTGTCCGCTGAGTTCTTCTTCGGCGTGGACACAGTGCCTCTCACCAGCCGCTCAGACCTCGAGGACCTGGCGCTTGTTGTAGGTGCCGCACGACGGGCACGCGATGTGCTGCTGCTTGGGCTCGTGGCAGCGCTCGCACGCAACCAGGGTGGGGACCGCAGCCTTCCACTGCGACCGGCGGTGGCGCGTGTTGCTGCGCGACATCTTCCGCTTCGGAACAGCCACGGCTACTTCTCCTGCTTCTCGTCGACGCCCGGTTCGGCGCCGCTCATCTCGTCCTTCTCGCCGTCCTTCATGGTGTCGGCGAGTCCCTGCAATGCCGCCCAACGGATGTCGACGGCGTCGTGGTGGTGGTCCGGGTCGTCCGCCAGCCGCGCGCCGCACTCGGCGCACAGACCAGGGCAGTCGTCCTGGCACACCGGCTGCATCGGCAGTGCGAGCACCACCGCATCACGCAGCACGGGCTCGAGGTCGAACAGGCCGTCCTCGAGGAAGAGCCTGTCCTCGTCGTCCTCGGCGTCGTCGCCCGGTTCCGCGATCACGCGGCCCCGGTCGTCGGCGTCAGGGTACGAGAACATCTCCTGGAATTCCGCTTCGACGTCGAGCTGAAGCGGCTCCAGACACCTTACGCACTCCCCCTCGGCCTCGGCACGGGCGGTGCCTGTGACGAGCACCCCTTCCATGACCGACTCCAGGCGGAGTTCGAGCTCCACCGGGGCGCCTTCCGGCACTCCGATGACTCCCTTGATACCGAAGTCCTTGGGAGCGTCGACCGTGCGGGTCAGGCGCTGCAGCGCACCGGGCCGCCGGCCCAGCTCGTGCGTGTCGAACACGAGGGGGTTGCGGTGGTCGAGGCGGGCGTTCAGAGCCATTCCTGCTTTCGATCTTGCGAGCTCAGAGGGTCGCTGCCCTTCGGTGTTCCGGGCAGCGTTGATCGCGGACGTACGCGCGACCGAAGAGCCAGGATACTGGACCATTCGCTGTCGGCCCAATCCGGTGCTCAGCCGTTGCCGCGGCCCTGCTCATAGGCCCTCAGCTGCTCGGCACTGATCATGCCGGTGTCGAAGAGACTGGTCTCGTCGAGGGCGTATCCCTGATGCCCCTGATGGCTCTGGTGACCCTGGTGCCCCTGCTGGGCCTGCTGGGCCTGCTGCGCCTGATTCTGGTCGTACGCGGCCTGCTGGGCGTCGTAGCCCTGGTAGGCGTAAGGGTCCGCCTGCTGATAGCCGTACGGGTCCTGCTGGGCCGCATAGGCCTGCTGCGGGAAGCCGCCGTAGGGGTCGGGCTGCTGCTGGACGTTGGCGCCTCCCGCCGGGTCGTAGCCGGCGGCGGGGGCGTACGCCGGCTGCGGCGGGCCGTAGTCCTGCTGCCGGGCGGGCTGTTCGGCCGACTGCTGCTCCGCGAGGGCGGCCAGATCGGCCAGGTAGTCGGCGTCGCTGGAGTGCTGGACGGTGCCGGTGTCGTCGGCCAGGGCGCCGAGGTCGTCGCTGGCGATCCGGCCGTGCAGCTTCTGCCGGCCGCGGCCGACGGCCTCCAGGGTCTTGGCGAGGACCGCCTCGAACGCGCCCAGCTTGACGTCGACGTACTCGTCGGCGCTGCGGCGCTGCGTCTCGGGGTCGTGGCTGCGCTCGGGGGCGTCCTCGTCCTCGTAGCCCTGCTCGTCGGTGCCGGGACCGGTGCCGAGGAGCTTCTCGCGGCCGCGGCCGACGGAGCCGAGGGTCTTGGTGAGGACGACCTCGAAGTTGGCGAGCTTGGAGTCGACGTAGTCGTCGGCCTCGGCGCGGACCTCCTCGGCCTCCTGACGGGCCTCGGCGAGGATCCGGTCGGCCTCGGCCTGGGAGCGGCGGGCGACCTCGGTGTCGGAGATCAGGGAACCGCGTTCGGCGTGCGCCTGGCCGATGATCCGCTCCGCCTCCTGGCGGGCCTGCTCGACCATCTGCTCGCGGCCACCGATCAGCTCCTGCGCCTGGGCGAGGGAGTCGGGCAGCGCCGCGCGGAGCTCCTCCAGCATGGAGAGCAGTTCGGCGCGGTTGACCACGCACGAGGCCGACATGGGCATGGACCGGGCGCCGGAGACCGCGGAGACGATCTCGTCGAGCTTCTTCTGCACGTCCACCGTGTGCTCGCCACTCTCTACAGATGCGTTGGAGACGGACGGGACGACTGTAGTCCCATCAGTCCTTGCGCAGACGCTCGTCGAGGGCCTGGAGAACCTCCGCCGGCACCAGGTGGGAGACGTCGCCGCCCCAGGTCGCGACCTCCTTGACCAGGGAGGACGACAGGAAGCTGTAGGTGGGGTTGGTGGGGATGAAGAGGGTCTCGACGCCCGAGAGGCCGTTGTTCATCTGGGCCATCTGGAGCTCGTAGTCGAAGTCGCTGACGGCGCGCAGGCCCTTGACGATGGCGGGGATGTCGCGCTGCTTGCAGAAGTCCACGAGCAGGCCGTGGAAGGCCTCGACGCGGACGTTGCCGTACTCGGCGGTGACCCGGCGGATCAGGTCGATCCGCTCCTCGATCTCGAACAGGCCCTTCTTGGCCTGGTTGATCATCACCGCGACGTAGACCTCGTCGTACAGCCTGGAGGCGCGGGAGATGATGTCGAGGTGTCCGTTGGTGATCGGGTCGAACGACCCGGGACAGACGGCACGGCGCACTTGTGATCCCTCGCTCTCCGGTCCGGTCATCGTGCGTCTTCGCACGTAGAGGCGGCGCGACCGTACCAAAACGTTCCCTCGCCATAGCGACGGTCCCGGAGGGCTTCGAAACCCTCGGGCCACCGGAATTCACCGCCTCTGGTGCTGCGCTCCACGGTGACGAGAGCTTCTTCGGCGAGCCAGCCTTCCGAGCGGAGTGTGATCAGGATCTCGCGAAGATCGTCGTCCGTGACGGCGTACGGGGGGTCGAGAAAGACGAGGTCGTACGGGTCGCCGGGGGGCGGCGTGCGGATGATCTGTTCCGCTTTGCCCGATCTGACCTCGGCGCCGGGGAGTCCGAGGGACTTCACGTTGTCGCGGACCGTGCGGGTCGCTCGCGCGTCGGCCTCGACGAGGAGGGTGTGGCTCGCGCCGCGGGAGAGGGCTTCCAGGCCCACGGCTCCTGAACCCGCGTAGAGGTCGAGGACGCGTTCGCCTTCCAGAGGGCCGCCGAGCAGGGACTGCCAGGTGGAGAAGAGACCTTCGCGTGCGCGGTCGGAGGTGGGGCGGGTGCCGGTGCCTGGGGGTACGGCCAGGCGTCGTCCGCCGGCTGCGCCGGCGATCACGCGGGTCATCTTCGGTCCTTGGTGGTGGGCGGCTTCAGGTATCAGTGTGGCTGGTCGCGCCCGCGCGGCGGTAGCCGCATACGAGCTACAGCCCCGCGCCCCTTGAGGGCGGCAACCCATCAGCCCTTTTCCAGGTACTGCTCCCTTTCCTCGTCCAAGAGGGCATCCAGTGCCGTCCGTAGTGCCGGGAGGTTCGTCAGCTCCGGGTCGGCGGCGACCACCGCCGCCGCCTCTTCCCTGGCCTGCGCGATGATCTCCTCGTCCTCGATGACCGCGAGCATCCGCAGGCTGGTGCGGGCGCCCGACTGGGCCTGGCCCAGGACATCGCCCTCGCGGCGTTGTTCCAGGTCGATGCGGGAGAGCTCGAAGCCGTCGAGGGTGGAGGCGACGGCGTTCAGGCGCTGGCGGGCGGCGCTCGCCTCGGGCATCTCGGTGACCAGGAGGCAGAGGCCGGGGGCCGAGCCACGGCCGACACGACCGCGGAGCTGGTGCAGCTGGGAGACACCGAAGCGGTCCGCGTCCATGATCACCATGGCGGTGGCGTTGGGCACGTTGACGCCGACCTCGATGACCGTGGTGGCGACCAGGACGCCGGTCTCGCCGGCGGCGAAGCGGCGCATGACGGCGTCCTTGTCGTCGGGGTGCATCCTGCCGTGCAGGACCTCCACCGTGAGGCCGCTCAGCGGGCCCTTGGAGAGCTGGTCCGCGACATCGAGGACGGCGAGCGGCGGGCGCTTCTCCGCCTCGTCCTCCGGGGACTTCGTCTTGCCCGCCTTCTTCGGGTCGTCCTCCTCGTCCCCGATGCGGGGGCAGACCACGTACGCCTGGTGGCCGTTGCCGACTTCCTCGCGGACCCGTTCCCAGGCGCGGGCCAGGAAGTGGGGCTTGTCGGCGGCCGGGACCACATGGCTGGCGATCGGCGAACGGCCGGCGGGGAGCTGGTCGAGGACGGAGGTCTCCAGGTCACCGAAGACCGTCATGGCGACCGTGCGCGGAATGGGCGTGGCCGTCATGACGAGCAGATGCGGGGGCTGTTTGCCCTTGCCGCGCAGGGCGTCGCGCTGCTCCACGCCGAACCGGTGCTGTTCGTCGACGACGACCAGGCCCAGGTCGTGGAACTGCACCTTGTCCTCGATCAGGGCATGCGTGCCGATGACGATGCCGGCCTCGCCGGTGGTGAGGTCGAGCAGGGCGTGACGTCGGGCGGCCGCACCCATGGAGCCGGTGAGCAGCACCACCTTGGTGGCCTGCTCGGCCCCGCCCAGCATGCCGCCCTCGGCCAGCTCGCCCATCATCTCGACGATCGACCGGTGGTGTTGCTGCGCGAGCACTTCGGTGGGCGCGAGCATGGCGGCCTGGCCGCCCGCGTCGACCACGGCGAGCATGGCGCGCAGCGCCACCATCGTCTTGCCCGAACCGACCTCTCCCTGGAGCAGCCGGTGCATCGGGTGGTCGGTCGCCAGGTCGTCGAAGATCTCGCGGGAGACCCGCTGCTGGCCGTCGGTGAGAGTGAACGGGAGGCGGGCGTCGAAGGCGGAGAGGAGGCCGTCGGGGCTGGGCCTGCGGGGGACCGCGGGGAGCTGGGTCTCCGCGTGGCGGCGGCGGGCGAGGGCCACCTGGAGGACGAAGGCCTCGTCCCACTTGAGGCGGGCGCGGGCGTCCTCGATGTCCGCCTTGGTGTGCGGGCGGTGGATCTTCAGGAGGGCTTCGGGGAGGGGGACCAGGCCACGGCCCTGGCGCAGGGAGTCGGGCAGCGGGTCGACGGCCTCCTGAGCGGTGGGCAGGACCGTCTGGAGCGCCTTGCCGATCTTCCAGGACTCCAGTTTGGCGGTGGCCGGGTAGATCGGGATGAGGGCGCCGGCCCAGGTCTCCACGGCCTCGTCGGGGTCGTCCGGGTTACCGCTCAGCAACTCGTAGGCGGGGTGCGCGAGTTGGAGGCGCCGGTTGAAGACGGAGACCTTGCCCGCGAACATCGCGCGCGTGCCCGGCAGGAGCTCCTTGTGGGGCTTGTGAACGCCGTGGCCGAAGAAGACCAGTTGGAGCCGGCCGCTGCCGTCCGTGATGGTGACTTCGAGGCGCTGGCCCTTGCCCCGGGGTGCCTTGGCGGAGGCGAAGGTGTGCAGGCGGGCGTCGGCGACCTGGGCGACCACCGTGACGTGCTCGTCCAGGGGGAGGTCGGCGAGGTGGGTGAGCTGACCGCGCTCCTCGTACCGGCGCGGGTAGTGGTGGAGGAGGTCTCCGACGGTGAGCAGGCCGAGGTGCTCGGCCATCACCTTCGCGGTGGCGGGGCCGAGCACCGACTTCAGTGGCTGTTGCAGCGGTTCTTCCAGTGCGGGCACGAGATCCATTGCACACCACGCCACTGACATCGCCGTAGAGGCCGGGGCCCGTATCGCCGTAAAGTTCCTGGAAACCCCTGGTCAGGCGGTTGGTTCGAGCCCTAGGATGACGCGCTCCCGGCCCTCCTCGCGGTCACCGCCTCAACCGGACCGCCCGACCCCGCGCCGTCGCGAGTCTCCCCACCGGCGCCGTGATGATGGACTCCCAGACCTCACAGGCATCCCAGTCCCCTCATTCTCCCCAGTCACCTCATACGTTCCAGGTCGACCTGCGTGGTCTGGTGGACCTGCTCTCCCACCACCTCTACTCCAGTCCCAGGGTGTACCTGCGCGAACTGCTGCAGAACGCCGTGGACGCCATCACCGCCAGACGCGCGACGCAGCCCGACGCTCCGGCCCGGGTGCGGTTGTCCGTGGAGGGCGGCGCCCTGCGGGTGGAGGACACCGGAGTGGGGCTCACCGAGGCGGACCTGCACGACCTGCTCGCCACGATCGGGCGCAGTTCCAAGCGCGCCGAGGGTCTGCGGGAGGCGCGGTCCGGCTTTCTCGGGCAGTTCGGCATCGGGCTGCTGGCCTGTTTCGTCGTCGCCGAGCGGATCCGGGTGGTCAGCCGCAGTGCCCGTGCACCTGAGGCTCCGCCGGTGGAGTGGACGGCGTGCGACGACGGTTCGTACACCGTGCGGACACTGCCGGACACCGAGCGTCCCGAACCGGGCACGACGGTGCATCTGGTGGCCCGGGCGGGGGCCGCCGAGTGGCTCACGCCCGACCGGGTCCGCTCCCTCGCCCGGGACTTCGGGTCGCTGCTGCCGTACGACGTCCGGGTGGGCGACGAGGCGGTCACCGACCTCCCGGCACCCTGGGACCGGTCGTATCCGAGCCCGGCCGCCCGCCGCGTGGCCCTCGCCCGGCACTGCCACGACCTGTTCGGCTTCACCCCGCTCGACACGATCGACCTGGCCGTGCCGCTGGCGGGCGTCCGCGGGGTGGCCTACGTGCTGCCGGCCGCGGTCAGCCCGGCCCAGCGCGCGGGGCACCGGGTGCACCTCAAGGGCATGCTGCTGACCGAGCGGGCCGAACAGCTGCTGCCCGACTGGGCGTTCTTCGTGCGCTGTGTCATCGACACCGACAGTCTGCGGCCCACGGCGTCCCGGGAGGCGCTGTACGAGGACGAGACGCTCGCCGCTGTCCGGGAGGCGCTGGGCGAGCGGATCCGGGCCTGGCTGACCGGTCTGGCCGCCGGTGATCCGGAGCGGCTGGCCGCGTTCCTGTCGGTGCACCACCTGGGTGTGAAGTCCCTGGCCCGGCACGACCGGGAGATGCTGCGCACGATGCTGCCGTGGCTGCCGTTCGAGACCACCGACGGGCAGTTGTCCCTGGAGGAGTTCGCGCAGCGGCACCCGGTGGTGCACTTCACGCGGACCGTGGAGGAGTACCGGCAGGTCGCGCCGATCGCGTCCGCGCAGGGCATCGGCGTGATCAACGGCGGTTACACGTACGACAGCGAGCTGGTGGAGGCGCTGCCGTCGGTGCGGCCGGGCACGGTCGTCGCCGAGTTGGACGCCGACACGGTGACCGCGCATCTGGACGCGGTCGACCCGGCGGAGGAACTGGCTCTGTCCGGCTTCCTGGCGGCGGCCCGGGCCCGGCTCGACCCGCTGGGCTGCGACGTGGTGCTCCGGGCCTTCCACCCGCTCTCCCTGCCCGCGCTGCACCTCGACGACCGGGAGGCCCGGCACGAACAGGCCCGGGCCGACGCCGAGGAGCGGGCCGACGACCTGTGGGCGGGCATCCTCGGCTCCCTGCGCGGCAGCGCGCCACGCGCGCGTCTGGTGCTCAACCACCTCAATCCGCTGGTCCGGCGGATCAGCGCGCTGCCCGACCCGGAGCTGATCGGCACGGCGACGGAGTCGCTGTACGGGCAGGCCCTGCTGATGGCGCAGCGGCCGCTCAGGCCCGCCGACTCGGCGCTGCTCAACCGCGCGTTCATGGGCCTCCTGGAGTGGGCCACGCAGAGCGAGGACGGTCAGGCATGAGCGACATCACGGACTTCGACGCGCTGCGCCGGGCGATGGCGGAGAACTCCGAGCTGCCCGAGGGCCCGGCCCGCAACGCGCGCGCCGAGGAACTGCTGACCGCCGCCGAGAAGCTGAACATCCCGCTCGCCGTGATCGAGGCGCTCGGCCACCAGCTGAAGGTCTACAACTACAGCTCCGAGAAGGGGAAGATGTTCGTCCCCTTCGCGCGCCTGCTGCGCATGTGGGACGAACGGCCCGAGGACTTCGACGAGTACGAGACCCACTCACTGCACTGGGTCTTCAAGTGGGTGTCGGCCGGCATGCTCGACCAGCCGCACATTCCGCTCGCGTCGATCGAGAAGTGGCTCGGCGAGATGGAGCGCCGCTACCGGCTCGCCGGGCACTCCGAACGGGCCGTGCGGAGCGCCGAGCACAGTGTGGCCGCGCACGTCGGGGACATGGCCCGGGCCGAGCGGGCGTACGCGGCGTGGCTGGCCGCCGACCGGGACAGCATGGCCGACTGCCACGCGTGCGAGCTGCACGGGCAGGGCTGGTGGCAGGCGGAGCGGGGCCGGGACGAGGAGGCGCTGCGGCTGTGGCGGCCGGTGCTGGAGGGCGAGTACACCTGCGCCCACGAGCCGCACACGGCCCTCGCGTCCTCCCTGCTGCCGCTGCTGCGGCTGGGCCGCACGGACGAGGCACGCGCCCACCATCTGCGGGGCTTCCGGCTCGTGCGGGCCATGGAGAGCATGCGCGGGGCATACGCGGAGCACGTGGAGTTCTGCGCGCTGACCGGCAACGAGGCGCGCGGTCTCGAACTGCTCGCGGAGCGGCCCGCGTACTTCACGGACGACGGGCATCCGCAGAGCCGGCTGGACTTCATGAGCGTGGTGGCTCTGCTCATGGACCGCCTGACCGGTCTCGGTCTCGGCGACCGGCAGGTGCCCGGTCCGGCCGGCCGGGAGTGGACCGCCCGTGAACTCGCCGCGCACGCGCGTGCGGAGGCCCTCGCCCTGGCGGCGCGCTTCGACGAGCGCAACGGCACGACGCACATCAGCGAGCGGGCACGCGCGCGTATGGCGCGGGCACCGCTGGCGGAGCGGCTGCCGCTGGGGGTGCGGTCGCCGGCCCGGCCGGTCCCTCCGCCCGCTCCCCCGTCGGCCCCGCCCCGCGGCTCCGGACAGGCGGATCTGCCCGCCCTGCTGGCCGAGGCACGGCGGCTGTCGGACCACCTGCGGCCGCACGCCGTGGAGGCGTGGGCGGCGGTCGCCGAGGCCGCGGAGGGCGTCGAGCTGGACCCGCGCGACCAGGCCGAGATCGCCGACCACCGGGCGATGGACCTCGGCCCCGAGGGCATCGCGCTCTTCGAGCGGGCCGCGGAGCTGTACGCGGCGGCGGGCGACCCCGGGGAGGCCCTGGCGGCACGCGCGCGTGCGGCGTACGTGCGCGCGCTCGCCGGAGACGTGGACGGGGCGTTCGCGGCGGTGTCCGGCCCGTACGACGAGATCCTCGCGCTGCACGCCGCCGGGGACACGGGGATACGCCAGACGGCGTCCGTCCTGATGGGGCGGGCCCGGATCCTGATGCGGCGGGCGCACGAGGCCGAGGGTCCCGGGGCGGAGCCGGTGCGCGCCGAGGCCCGGGCCGCCGTGCGGGAGGTCCTGGCGCTCGTCGAGGGACGGACCGGGGAGGACGTACGACTCGCCGCGCGGGTCGCCGAGGCGCAGGCGATGCTCGCCGAGCTGGCGGGGCTGGGCGGGGACCTGGAGACGGCCGCGGAACTGTTCGCACGGGGCGCGGCGGCGTTCGTCGCGGCGGGCCTGCCCTGGTTCGCCGTGGAGTACGAGGCCCGGCTGGCCTCGCTCGCCCACCACCTCGGCGACATGGCGGGGGCGGAAAGGGCGCTTCGGGCCGCCCTGGAGCACGGCGGAGCCCAGCTGGAGGCGCCCGGAAGGGCCCAGCTGCACCTCCAGCTCGCCGAGGTCGTCGGCGGCCGTGACGAGGCCGTGGAGGCCGCCCGGCACGCCCTGGAGGCCGCGCACTGGGCCGACGAGGCGGGTGAGGGCGCCACGCTGGGTGCCTGGGCTCGGCAGCAGCTCGGCGGGTTCCTGCTGCGGCAGGGCCGGTGGGCGGAGGCCGCTGAGGTGCTGGAGTCGGCGTTGCCCGATCTGACCGCCGAGACGCACGGCGACGGGGCGATCGTGCAGACGCTGTGGTGGCTCGGGGACTGTCTGAGCGAACTCGGCGGACACCGCGCGGCCGCCGAACGGCGCCTCCGGGCCGCCGAGATCGCCCGGCACTGGCCCGAGCAGCACGACCACGCGACCCTCGCCCACCTGGCCGGGGAGTCCCTCGGGCAGGCCGGGCTGTCCACCGAGGCGGACCGGGCCTACGCACGCGCGGGCGAGCTGTGGCGCGAACTCGGCAACGTCCAGGGTCTGGTGCGCTCCCTGCGCGCCCGCGCCTGGATCGCGCTGCGGGCGCCGGACGGCCTGGCGGAGGCCCGGCGCCTGATGGCGGACGCGTTCCGGGAGTGCGAGGCGGCGCGGGACACGGCGGCCGACGCCGAGGTGCGGCAGCAGTACGTCGCCGAACTCGGCGACACCCACCGGCAGTTCGGTGACCTGCTCGCCCGAGCCGTCTCCGGGAGCGCTGACGACGCCTCCGTCCGGGCCGTGTTCGAGGAGGCACTGTCCCAACTGCTGCGGTCCGCAGAGGTGTTCGCCTTCCTCGGGGAGGGCGCCCTGCACAGCCGCACCGATGCCGAACTCACCGCGGGCCTGCTGGAGATCGAGCTGGGCCGCCTCGCCGACGCGGGGACACGCGCGCGTGCGGTACTGGCGGCCTACGACGGCCGTGACGCCGCCGAGGACGACGACGGGGGCCGCTCGGCCGTGCGGGCCCGGCGTGCGCAGGCGGAGCACATGCTCCGCCTCGCGGCGGACGGCTGATCGCCGGTCCCGCTCACTCCACGCCGATGAGCAGCAGGGACCCCTGCCGTCCGCCCCGGTACACGACCGTGTCGACGGCGAGGTACCCCTCGCGGACCCGTCCCTCGAGGTGCTCGGCGACGGCGTCGGGCGCCTCGTCGCCGAGCACCAGGGTGACCATCTCGCCCCCGGCCGCGAGCATGCGGTCCAGGACGGTCTCGGCGGTGGCGGTGACGTCCGAGCCGATCACGGCCACGTCGCCGTCGATCAGGCCCAGCACGTCTCCGGCCTGGCAGATGCCGGCCATCGTCCAGGACTGGTGCTCGGCGACGGTGACCTCGGCGTAGCGGGTCGCTCCCGCCGCCGAGGTCATCGACACGACGTCCTCGTCGAAGCGGCGCTCCGGCTCGTGCACGGCCAGCGCGGCGATGCCCTGGACCGCCGAGCGGGTCGGGATGAGAGCCACGCGGATGCCCTCGGTACGGGCCTGCTCGGCAGCGGCCGCCGCGGTGTGCCGCAGTTCGGCGTCGTTGGGCAGCAGCACGACCTCGCGCGCGTGGGCCCGCCGTACGGCCTGCACGAGTTCGCCGCTCGCGGGCGGCTCCCCGGGGCGGGCGAGCACGGTGGTCGCGCCGGCCTCCCCGTACAGCCCGGCCAGGCCCTCGCCGGGCACGACGGCCACGACGGCACGCTGGGCGCGCTCGCGGGGAGGGCGCTCCGCACCGGTGGTGTGCACGTCGCCGGCGCCGAAGTGCGTGATGCGGATCCGGTGCGGCCGCCCGGCCTCGATACCGGCCTCGACGGCGGCGCCCGCGTCGTCGACATGGACATGGACGTTCCACAACCCGTCCCCGCCGACCACCACGAGTGAGTCCCCGAGCGCGTCCAGCCGTTCCCGCAGCCGCGTCACGGCCGCGTCCTCGGCCTCCAGGAGGTAGATCACCTCGAAGGCCGGGCCGTCGGGGCCCGGCACGGCGGGGCCTTCGGCGCACTCGCCCGGGCCGGTGTGCGCACCCGCCTCCGGCCCGTCCGCCTGGCCGGGCACCAGGTGCGCGTGCGACTCCCCCGGGCCCTGCGCCCCTGCCGCCACCGGGCCCTGTGCCCCTGTCGCCACCGGGCCCTGCCCCCCTGTGGCCACCGGGCTCTGCGACCCTGCCGCCACCGGCGCGGACGCCCTCGCCCCCGGCACGCCCGCCGCCCCCGCGCTCACCCGCGCCGTGCTCGCCGCCGTGGCCGTCCCTCGCGGCCTCTCCCCCGTGAACGTCTCCACCAGGGCCCCGAGCACCGCCACCAGTCCCCGCCCGCCGGCATCGACCACTCCTGCGCGTTCCAGGACGGGCAGTTGCCCCGGGGTCTCGGCGAGGGCCGACAGCGCACCCTCGTAGGCCGCCCTGGCCACCCTCCCGCAGTCGCCCTCGGCACCGCAGGCGGCGTCCGCGGCGGCCGAGGCGACCGTGAGGACGGTGCCCTCGACGGGGTGTGCCACGGCCTGGCGGGCCGAGTCGGCCGCGTGCCGCAGCGCGAGTCTCAGCCCCTGGCCGTCGGCCCCCGCAGTGTCACCGCCCGCCAGCACCTTGGCCATGCCGCGCAGCAGCTGGGCGAGGATCGTCCCGGAGTTCCCACGGGCGCCGATGAGCGCCCCGTGCGCCATCGCCCCGGCGGCGTCGGCGAGCGTCGGCCCTTCGGGGCCGGACCCCGCCGCGTGCCCCGCGAACACGGCCTCGACCGCCCCGACGGCGGACTCGACGGTCAGATACAGATTGGTCCCGGTGTCGCCGTCCGCCACGGGATAGACATTGATCGCGTCGATTTCCTCACGCGCCCGCCCCAGGGTCTCGAGAGCGAGACCGCACCAGGTGCGCACCGCGAGAGCATCGAAGAATGTCTGCGGCACCTGCGCCACCGCGCCTCCCTCAGCTGCTGGACGTGGCAGGCAGCGTAGACCCCGGGGCGGCGCTCATCGGAAGCAGGCCAGGTGAGAGCACGGACCGACCATGGTAGTTTCGTCCTCCTGGGGCAGTCGTTGTATGCTGCTCCGGTTGCCCGATCCAAATCGGGCCATTCCCCTGGCAACGCCACTCGGATCCTTGATCCTGATCCCGGCCTGCCGGGATCAACCGTAAGTGCATCTGAAGTCTTTGGAGTGACCGGTGGCTGCCAACTGCGACGTCTGCGGCAAGGGGCCGGGCTTCGGCAACAACATCTCGCACTCGCACCGCCGTACGTCCCGTCGCTGGAACCCGAACATCCAGCGCGTGCGTACCGTGGTCGGCGGGACGCCGAAGCGCGTGAACGCTTGCACCTCGTGCATCAAGGCCGGCAAGGTCTCGCGCTGACGCTCAGCTAGCGCGCGGCCACTGCTGGTTCGCTGCAGAGCCGGTCCACCTCTGGTGGACCGGCTTTTTGCCATGCCCCGGCTCTTTGCCAGGCCGGAAACACCGCGCCCGAGCGGCTAGGCGTCCCCGCGGAACCGCCAGCCGTGATCCACCGGCCCGATCCCCTCACCGAGCGCGAACCCGGCCGCCACGGCCCCGGTGACGTACTCCTTCGCCGCCGCCACCGCCTCCGGCACCGCCCGGCCCCTGGCGAGCTGCGCGGCGATCGCGGAGGCCAGGGTGCAGCCCGTGCCGTGCGTGTGCCGGTTGTCGTGGCGCGGCGCCCGCAGCCAGTGCTCCTCGGAGCCGTCGGTGAGCAGGTCCACGGCGTCCCCGGGCAGATGACCGCCCTTGATCAGCACCCACCGCGGCCCGTACGCGAGCACGGCCTCGGCGGCCCGCCGCAGTTCCCCCTCCGACTCGACCCGCACGCCCGTGAGCTGTGCCACCTCGTCGAGGTTCGGGGTGGCGACCGTCGCCACCGGCAGCAGCTTCGTACGGACGGAGTCCAGCGCGGACGCGGCGAGCAGGGGGTCGCCGTGTTTGGAGACGCCCACCGGGTCGACGACCGCCGGGGCGTCCGTGCCGGCGATCAACTCGGCCACCGTCTCCACGAGTTCGGCGGAGGCGAGCATCCCGGTCTTGACCGCCTGGACGCCGATGTCGTCGACGACACTGCGGTACTGGGCCCGTACGGCCTCCACCGGCAGTTCCCAGGCCCCCTGCACACCGAGGGAGTTCTGGGCGGTCACCGCCGTGATGACGCTCATGCCGTGCACACCGAGGGCGAGCATCGTCTTCAGATCGGCCTGGATGCCCGCGCCGCCGCCCGAGTCGGAACCCGCCACCGTGAGGACGTTGGGAATCATGCCTCTATGTCTCCGAAATGGTCCCAGCCGCCCTTGCTGGTCCACGGTGCCCCGTCGACCGTCACCTGGGGCAGCGCCGAGGGGTTGAGGACCTCGCCGATGACCTTCCAGCGGGCGGGCAGCTTCACGTCCGACGGGAAGGTCGCCACGATCGCGTGGTCCTCTCCCCCGGTCAGCACCCACTGCATCGGGTCGACGCCCACGGCCTGCCCGATGTCGTTCATCTGGGACGGGATGTCGACCGCCCCGGAGCGGATGTCGATCCGCACCTTGCTGGCCTCGGCGATGTGCCCCAGGTCGGCGATCAGCCCGTCGCTCACGTCGCACATCGCGGTCGCCCCGAGTCCGGCGGCGGCCGGGCCCGCGTGATACGGCGGCTCGGGCCGCCGGTGGGCCTCCACGAACGCGCGCGGCGAACGGAAACCGCGGGACAGCACCGCGTACCCGGCCGCCGACCAGCCCAGCCAGCCGGTCACCGCGACGAGGTCGCCGGGCTGCGCGCCCGCCCGCGTCACCGGCTCCTGGTTGCGCAGATCGCCGAGCGCGGTGATCGACACCATGATCGAGTCGCCGCGTACGACGTCCCCGCCGACCACGGCGGCACCGGCCACCTGGCACTCGTCACGCAGGCCGTCCATCAGCTCGCTCGGCCACGTCACCGGCAGTTCGGCCGGCACGACCAGACCGAGCAGCAGCGCGGTCGGTACGGCGCCCATGGCGGCGATGTCGGCGAGGTTCTGCGCGGCCGCCTTGCGGCCCACGTCGTACGCCGTCGACCAGTCCCGGCGGAAGTGCCGGCCCTCCACCAGGATGTCCGTGCTGGCCACGACCCTGCGGTCGGGCGCGGCCACCACGGCGGCGTCGTCGCCGGGGCCGACCCGGACCGCCGGGGTGGTGGTCAGACGGGAGGTGAGCTCCCTGATGAGCCCGAACTCACCGAGCTCACCAACAGTGCCCTTCATTACCCTTTCGCCCCTTCTGTCCCTGTCCATGCCCGCTCGCGAGGCCTCTCGGTCCTCGCTACGGTCGATGTGACCGTCACGTTCTCCCGCACCCGCGCCCCGGCGCGCAAGACCCGGTCCCCGCGGGTCTCCCCGTGGTGAGCGGCGACGCGATACCGTGGCGTTCCTTTTCCCCACATGATCCTCGTGGCCGCCCTGGAGGTTCCGTGGTACAGGCGTACATCCTGATCCAGACGGAGGTCGGCAAGGCGTCGACCGTCGCCGAGACGATCAGCAAGATCCCTGGGGTCATCCAGGCCGAGGACGTCACAGGACCGTACGACGTGATCGTCCGGGCCCAGGCCGACACCGTCGACGACCTCGGCCGCATGGTGGTCGCCAAGGTCCAGCAAGTGGACGGCATCACCCGCACCCTGACCTGCCCGGTCGTACATCTGTAGCCCCCGTCTACCCTGTGCCGGTGAACTCTTTCCGTCACCGGCACCGTTCTGTCTTCCGCGTTGTCCGCCTGCCCGCTCTCGCGCTGTTGATCACTGCGACGGGCTGCTCATCGGCAGACGACAGCGCGTCGGCGGCGGTTCCCAGCCCGGACGCGAAGGTCACGGAACTGTGCCGGAACCTGGACAAGGTACTGCCCGGGAAGGTGGACGGTGAGCGTCGCGAGGATCCCGAGCCCGCGTCGGCACTGACGGCGGGCTGGGGCAGCCCGGCGATCATACTTCGCTGCGGTGTGCCTCAGCCGCCCAAGATGGTCGATCCCGAGGTCGCCGGCGGGCATGATCCGGATGCGGTGGCCGGGGGTGTGAACGGCGTCGACTGGCTGATGGAGAAGCAGGACGACGGGGGGTACCGGTTCACCACGGCCAATCGTGAGGTGTATGTGGAGGTCGGGGTTCCGAAGGGCGTGGACAGCTCGGGTGTGCTGATCGATCTGGCCTCGGCTGTGAAAAAGGCGATCCCCGAGGGGATCGCCTCCTGAAGCCGCGCGCGGCCGGCGAGTCGGTCAGCGCAGGCCCGTCGATCGGTGAAGAGCCGCCTGGATGAGGCGGTCCACCAGCTCGGGGTAGCTGACGCCGCTCGCCTGCCACATCTGCGGGTACATCGAGATGGGCGTGAAGCCGGGCATCGTGTTGATCTCGTTGATCACGAACTCGCCGTCCTCGGTGAGGAAGAAGTCCGCGCGGACCAGGCCCTCGCAGGACGCCGCCTCGAAGGCGTCCACCGCCAGGCGCTGGACCTCGGCGGTCTCCTCCGGCGTCAGCGGGGCGGGGACGATGCCGGGCGTCGAGTCGATGTACTTGGCCTCGAAGTCGTAGTACGCGTGCGCGTCCGGCGGCGGGATCTCGGCCGGGACCGAGGCACGCGGGCCGTCCTCGAACTCCAGGACGCCGCACTCGATCTCACGGCCGCGCAACGCGGCCTCCACGAGGATCTTCGGGTCGTGCCGCTGGGCCTCGGCGATGGCCTCGTCGAGGCCGGAGAGGTCGTCGACCTTGGTGATGCCGATCGACGAACCCGCGCGGGCGGGCTTCACGAACAGCGGCCAGCCGTGCTCGCCGGCGAAGTCGACGATGCGCTTGCGAGCGCCCTGCTCGTCCTGCTGCCACTCGCGCGGCCGGATCACCAGGTAGGGGCCCACCTTCAGCCCGAACGAGGTGAACACCCGCTTCATGTAGTCCTTGTCCTGGCCCACGGCCGAGGCGAGCACGCCCGACCCCACGTACGGGACACCGGAGAGCTCCAGGAGGCCCTGCAGGGTGCCGTCCTCGCCGTACGGGCCGTGCAGCACCGGGAAGACCACGTCGACCTCGCCGAGCGCCTTGGGCACCGATCCCGGCTCGCTGTAGACGACTTCGCGGTTGGACGGGTCGACGGGGAGGACCACCCCGCCCTCGTCGGACTCGGCGAGCAGGTCGACGCTGGGCTGGCGCCGGTCGATGATCGCCATCCGCTCCGGTGCGTCCGCCGTGAGCGCCCAACGGCCGTCCTGGGTGATGCCGATCGGCAGGACGTCGTACTTGGTCCGGTCGATGGCCTTGAGGACGGCGCCGGCGGTGACCACGGAGATCCCGTGTTCGGAGCTGCGCCCGCCGAACACGACGGCCACACGCGGCTTGCGAGGCGGCTGCTCGGGGCTCTGGGGGAGGTTCTCGGTGCTCATATCGGCTTGAGAGTACCCGTTGGTAGGGCCCGGAGACAGCGCCCGCCGCCTCGCGTCGCTCAGCGTCGTTCGGGCTTCGCGCTGCGCGACATCAGCTCCTTGAGAGCGACCACCGGAGGCTTGCTCTCGTGCACGATGCCGACGACCGTCTCCGTGATCGGCATGTCGACGCCGTGCCGGCGGGCCAGATCCAGCACCGACTCGCAGGACTTGACGCCCTCGGCGGTCTGCTTGGTGACCGCGATGGTCTCCTGGAGGGTCATGCCCTTGCCGAGGTTGGTGCCGAAGGTGTGGTTGCGGGACAGCGGCGAGGAGCAGGTGGCCACCAGGTCGCCCAGGCCCGCGAGTCCGGAGAAGGTCAGCGGGTCGGCGCCGAGCGCCATGCCGAGCCGGGTGGTCTCGGCGAGGCCGCGGGTGATGAGGGAGCCCTTGGCGTTGTCGCCGAGGCCCATGCCGTCCGCGATGCCGACGGCCAGGCCGATGACGTTCTTCACGGCTCCGCCCAGTTCGCAACCCACCACGTCCGTATTGGTGTACGGGCGGAAGTACGGCGTGTGGCAGGCGGTCTGGAGCCGCTGGGCGACGGCCTCGTCGGTGCAGGCGACCACGGCGGCGGCCGGCATCCGCGCGGCGATCTCGCGGGCCAGGTTGGGCCCGGTGACCACGGCGATCCGGTCCGGGCCGACCTTGGCCACGTCGTCGATGACCTCGCTCATCCGCATCGCGGAGCCGAGTTCGACGCCCTTCATGAGCGACACGAGCACCGTGTCCGGCGCGAGCAGCGGCGACCACTCGGCGAGATTGCCGCGCAGGGTCTGCGAGGGCACCGAGAGGACGGTGAAATCGGCGCCCGCGGCGGCTTGCGCGGGATCCGTGGTGGCCCGCACGTTCTCCGGGAGCTCGACGCCCGGGAAGTAGTCGGGATTGGTGCGGGTGGAGTTGATCGCCTCCGCGACCTCCGGGCGGCGCGCCCACAGGGTGACCTCGCACCCGGCGTCGGCGAGCACCATGCCGAAGGCCGTGCCCCACGAACCGGCGCTCAGCACCGCTGCCTTGACCGGCTTGCTCACTTGCCCAGCCCCTCTTCCTGCACGGTCTGCCCGGACTTCTGATGTGTCTGCGCCTGGGTGCGGCGCCGCTGCTCGATCCGCTCCCGGCGCGGGTCGTAGGGCGTCTCGGGCGCCTTCTCGCCGCGGATCTCCTCCAGCTGGTGGGTGACGGCGGCCATGATGACCTCGGTGGCCTCCTTCAGGAGGTCAGCGGTCATCTCCCGGTCGTAGAACCGTGTGAGATCGACGGGCGGCCCGGCGAGCACCCGGTGCGTCTTGCGCGGCAGCAGGTTCGGCTTCTTCGCGTACGGCGGCAACAGCTCGTTGCAACCCCACTGGGCGACGGGGATGACCGGGCACTTGGTCTGCAGGGCGACGCGCGCGGCACCGGTCTTGCCGGTCATGGGCCAGCCCTCCGGGTCACGGGTGAGGGTGCCCTCCGGGTAGAAGGCGACGCATTCACCGCGGTCGACGGCGTCGATCGCGGCCCGGAAGGCGCTGAGCGCGTCCGTGCTCTCGCGGTAGACGGGGATCTGCCCCGTGCCGCGCATCGCGGCGCCGACGAATCCCTTCTTGAAAAGCCCGCTCTTCGCGAGGAATCGCGGGACGCGCCCGGTGTTGTACTGAAAGTGCGCGTAAGCGAAGGGATCGATGTGCGAATTGTGGTTCACCGCGGTGATGAATCCACCCTCGGCCGGAATGTGCTCGATTCCGCGCCAGTCCCGCCTGAGCAGAACCACCAGCGGCGGTTTGCAGATCACCGCGGCCAAGCGGTACCAGAAGCCGATTCTGCGGCGGGGCACGCGGACACCTTCCTCTAGGGCCTGAAAGCGGGGGCCATCGGGGGCCGCACAAGTGTCGCCCCGGGCCGCCGGTCTGTCGAGAACACCGTACGCCCCGACACGCCGCCCGCCCGATGCCCCGGGTGACAATGACCGCGACAAGAGAGGGACGGAACATCTGTGCAGTGGACCTTGGTCGTACCCCTGAAGCCCCTGGCCCAGGCCAAGAGCAGGCTCGCGGACACCGCGGACGACGGGCTGCGGCCGGACCTGGCTCTCGCCTTCGCCCAGGACACGGTGTCGGCGGCGCTGGCCTGCCCCGCGGTGCGGGATGTGGCAGTCGTCACGGACGACGCCCGGGCGGGGCGTGAGCTGACCGCACTGGGCGCCGCGATCGTCCCGGACGAACCGGGCGGCGGCCTCAACGCCGCCCTCGCACACGCGACGGCGGTCGTTCGGGCGGCCCGTCCCGGAAGTCCGGTGGCGGCACTGAACGCCGACCTTCCGGCGCTGCGCCCCCCGGAATTGTCCCGGGTACTCGAAGCCGCCGCTGAATTCCCGCGCGCATTTCTCCCGGACGCGGCCGAAATCGGTACGACCTTGCTGGCGGCTGCCCCGGGGCGGCCTTTGTCGCCGGCGTTCGGCACCGATTCCCGGGCCCGGCACCGGGCGTCCGGCGCCGTGGAACTGTCCCTCTCCGGCGTGGACTCGGTCCGCCAGGACGTGGACACCGGCGACGACCTGCGCAGCGCGCTGGCCCTGGGGGTCGGCCCTCATACGGCCGCGGCCGCCGCGCGGTTGCTGATACCCGGGCAGTAGGCTGCGGCCATGCAGGCGACCGCGTACACGTACGACCCCGAAAGCCGCAGCGGGCAGGTGCTCCTGGACGACGGCACCCCGGTGCCCTTCGACGCGGCCGCGTTCGACGCGGGGGGCCTGAGGCTGCTGCGCGTGGGGCAGCGGGTGCGGATCGAGGTGGAGGGCCCCGAGGGCGCCCCCAGGATCACTCTGGTGACCCTGCAGACCCTCTGACCACTCCCTGAACACACCGCGGGCCGGACTCCGTGCGGAGTCCGGCCCGGCGCGTGAGTACCCCGGTGCCGCTACTTCTTGCGGGCGGTGGTCTTCTTCGCGGTGGTCTTGCGCGCCGTCGACTTCTTGGCGGGCGCCTTCTTCGCGGTGGCCTTCTTCGCCGGGGCCTTCTTGGCCGTGGTCTTCTTCGCGGCGGTGGTCTTGGCGGCGCCCGTGGTCTTCTTCGCGGGTGCCTTCTTCGCCGTGGTCTTCTTCGCGGCCGCCGTCTTGGTGGTGGCCTTCTTCGCCGTCGTCTTCTTGGCGGTGGTCTTCTTCGCGGTGGCGGCCTTCTTGGTGGTCGCCTTCTTCGCGGCGGCCTTCTTGACCGTGGCGCCGGCGCCGCCGCTCAGGCTGCCCTTCGGCGCCTTCTTGACGGAGACCTCGCCACCACGCGGCAGCTTCTTCGAGCCGCTGACCAGGTCCTTGAAGCCCTGGCCCGCGCGGAAGCGCGGCACGGAGGTCTTCTTGACCCGAACCCGCTCGCCCGTCTGGGGGTTACGGGCGTAGCGCGCCGGACGGTCGACCTTCTCGAACGAACCGAAGCCGGTGACCGAGACCCGCTCACCCGAGACGACCGCGCGGACGATGGCGTCCAGTACGTGGTCGACAGCATCGGCGGCCTGCTGGCGGCCGCCCATCTTGTCGGCAATCGCTTCTACGAGCTGCGCCTTGTTCACGTCTTCCCCTTCGGAGACATCGCCAGAACGAAAGTGTTCAAGCTTTTTCGCACGTTAGGCAGATATATACCGCAAATCAAACACGAAACGGGCTTCTCACCCTTGTGCCGCAACGAACTCGGCGGTGTCGTCCGGTTCAGCGTTCCTCGTCGGGGATACGTCCCTCGTCGAGGTCCGCGGTGAACCGCTCCAGCCGCCTTGCCGCGTCGGCGAGATCGTGCTTGGCCGCGGCCGTAATGACCAGCAGCTTCCGGGTCAGCGCCATCCGTACGCCCTCCGGGACTTGCAGTGCGCGCACCCTTGCATGCGCTTCCTTGAGTTGGCCCGCGACTGCCGCATAGAGCTCGAGTTGGCCGTCGTGTTCCATGCACAGATTGTGCCATCTGGGGCGAGTTGTCGCCTGCGCAGGGGACAACTGCCGCCTCCAACGGCCTTCCAGGCACACGCGGAAGTCACGGCTGTACATCTCGCGTACCCCGACAACCACCGGCATAACGCGGGAAGTTGACAGCCGTACTCGGCTCGGGCAGGGCCGTTCGGGTGCAGACAAAGCTGTACCCCCGATCGGGCCGATCGGGGGTACAGAGGGGGTGTTGCGGTGGCCGAAAGTCGCCTTGTTCAGAGGCGGCGGGCCGTGCTTCGGATCAGATCTGGAGCGTCTGCGGCTTGAAGGCGGGGCGCTTCGCCTCGTACGCGGCGATGTCCGCCTCGTTCTGGAGGGTGATCGAGATGTCGTCGAGGCCGTTCAGCAGCCGCCAGCGGGAGTTCTCGTCCAGCTCGAAGGAGGCGGTGATGCCCTCGGCGCGCACCTCGCGGCTCTCCAGGTCGACGGTGATCTCGGCCTGCGGGTCCTTCTCGGTGAGCTCCCACAGCGCGTCCACGGTCTGCTGCTCCAGGACGACCGTGAGCAGGCCGTTCTTGAGCGAGTTGCCGCGGAAGATGTCGGCGAAGCGGGACGAGATCACGGCCTTGAACCCGTAGTTCTGCAGCGCCCAGACGGCGTGCTCACGGGAGGAGCCGGTGCCGAAGTCGGGGCCGGCGACCAGGACGGTCGCACCCTCCCGCTCGGGCTGGTTGAGCACGAACGAAGCGTCCTTGCGCCAGGCCTCGAACAGCCCGTCCTCGAACCCGTCCCGCGTGACCTTCTTGAGCCAGTGGGCGGGGATGATCTGGTCGGTGTCCACGTTGCTGCGGCGCAGCGGAACGGCCCGGCCGGTGTGGGTGGTGAAGGCTTCCATGATTCTCAGACTCCAGCGGGCGTACGGGTGTCGGCGGCGGACAGGTCGGCCGGGGAGGCCAGGTGCCCCAGGACCGCGGTAGCGGCCGCGACCTGCGGGGACACCAGGTGCGTACGACCGCCCTTGCCCTGCCGGCCCTCGAAGTTGCGGTTGGAGGTGGACGCGGAGCGCTCACCCGGTGCCAGCTGGTCGGGGTTCATGCCCAGACACATCGAGCAGCCCGCGTGCCGCCATTCGGCGCCGGCCTCCTTGAAGACGACGTCCAGGCCCTCGGAGACGGCCTGCAGACCGACCCGCGCGGAGCCCGGGACGACCAGCATCCGTACCCCGTCGGCGACTTTGCGGCCCTGCAGCAGCTCGGCGGCGGCACGCAGGTCCTCGATACGGCCGTTGGTGCACGAGCCTACGAAGACGGTGTCCACCTTGATGGAGCGCAGCGGCTGCCCGGCCTCCAACCCCATGTACTCCAGGGCCTTTTCGGCGGCGTAGCGCTCCGATGCGTCTTCGTACGAAGCGGGGTCGGGGACGGACGCCGAAAGGGGTGCGCCCTGGCCCGGGTTGGTGCCCCAGGTGACGAACGGCGCCAGTTCGGCGGCGTCGATGACGACCTCGGCGTCGAACTCGGCGTCCTCGTCCGTCCTGAGCGTCTTCCAGTACTCGACGGCCGCGTCCCAGTCCGCGCCCTCGGGGGCGTGCGGGCGGCCCTTGAGGTACGCGAAGGTGGTCTCGTCCGGGGCGATCATGCCCGCGCGGGCGCCGGCCTCGATCGACATGTTGCAGATGGTCATGCGGGCCTCCATCGAGAGCTTCTCGATGGCCTCGCCGCGGTACTCCAGGACGTAGCCCTGGCCGCCGCCGGTGCCGATCCTCGCGATGATCGCGAGGATCAGGTCCTTGGCGGTGACGCCCTCGGGCAGTTCGCCGTCGACCGTGATCGCCATGGTCTTCGGGCGGGACATCGGCAGCGTCTGGGTGGCCAGTACGTGCTCCACCTGGGAGGTTCCGATGCCGAACGCCAGCGCGCCGAAGGCACCGTGCGTGGAGGTGTGCGAGTCGCCGCAGACGACGGTGGTGCCGGGCTGGGTCAGACCCAGCTGCGGGCCGACCACGTGCACGACGCCCTGCTCGACGTCGCCCAGCGGGTGCAGGCGCACGCCGAAGTCGGCGGCGTTCTTGCGCAGCGTCTCCAGCTGGACCCGGGAGACCGGGTCGGCGATGGGCTTGTCGATGTCGAGGGTGGGGGTGTTGTGGTCCTCGGTGGCGATGGTGAGGTCGAGGCGCCGGACCTTGCGGCCGCTCTTGCGCAGACCGTCGAAGGCCTGCGGGCTGGTCACCTCGTGCAGCAGGTGCAGATCGATGAAGAGAAGGTCGGGCTCGCCCTCCGCGCGCCGGACGACATGGTCGTCCCAGACTTTCTCCGCGAGTGTCCTACCCATCGCTGTTCCCTCCGGCCGGCGACGATCCACCGGCCCAACTAGAGATCTTGAGGAGGCGGGCCCCTGCCCCGGATTCCGGGCATCCGCCGCCAGGCCCGTACGTCACGGGCCGTTGTGACTTCGTGTCTTCCAGAGTGGCGGGTTCCACGCAAAATTGAACTTGCGTTTCACAGAGTGAGACGCGAGTATCGTTTCATGGACAACAGTAGCGGCGTCGGCGTTCTGGACAAGGCGGCCCTCGTCCTGAGCGCTCTGGAGTCCGGTCCGGCCACCCTCGCGGGCTTGGTCGGTGCCACCGGACTGGCACGACCCACGGCCCACCGCCTGGCCGTGGCGCTGGAACACCACCGCATGGTGGCGCGCGACATGCAGGGCCGTTTCATTCTCGGCCCCCGCCTGGCCGAGCTTGCCGCGGCCGCGGGTGAGGACCGCCTCCTCGCCACCGCCGGCCCGGTGCTCACCCACCTCCGTGACATCACGGGCGAGAGCGCGCAGCTCTACCGCCGCCAAGGCGACATGCGTATCTGCGTCGCCGCGGCGGAGCGCCTGTCCGGCCTGAGGGACACAGTCCCGGTCGGCTCGACGCTCACGATGAAGGCCGGCTCCTCGGCGCAGATCCTCATGGCCTGGGAGGAGCCGGAGCGGCTGCACCGCGGTCTGCAGGGCGCCCGCTTCACGGCGACGGCCCTGTCGGGCGTACGGCGCCGGGGCTGGGCCCAGTCGATCGGCGAGCGCGAGCCGGGGGTCGCGTCCGTCTCCGCGCCGGTGCGGGGGCCGTCGAACCGTGTGGTGGCCGCCGTGTCGGTGTCCGGGCCGATCGAGCGGTTGACGCGGCACCCGGGGCGGATGCACGCGCAGGCGGTGATCGACGCCGCCGGGCGTCTCTCCGAGGCGTTGCGGCGCACCGGCTGAAGCGACCAGGCACTTCGGGGAGGGCTCGCCTCAACGCCGCGGCAGGCTTTCCCCGACCGAGCGCCATGACAGAGACGGTTTCACTGTCGAGTGCGGGCCGGGCAGTGGTTGCTTCCACAGTTCCCCGCGCCCCTCTCAGGGCATACGCAGAAGGCCCCTCACCGAAGTGAGGGGCCTTCGTGGTGCGTACCCCCGACCGGATTCGAACCGGCGCTACCGCCTTGAGAGGGCGGCGTGCTAGGCCGCTACACAACGGGGGCGTGGACACTGCGTTTCCGCAGGTCCGAGCTGGTCTACCTGGACTCGAACCAAGACTAACTGAACCAGAATCAGTCGTGCTGCCAATTACACCATAGACCAATGTGGTTTAGACCAGTCAGTACCCCCGACCGGATTCGAACCGGCGCTACCGCCTTGAGAGGGCGGCGTGCTAGGCCGCTACACAACGGGGGCCCTAGCAGTTCCGAGATGATCGTCGATCCTTCGGAACCAGTACCCCCGACCGGATTCGAACCGGCGCTACCGCCTTGAGAGGGCGGCGTGCTAGGCCGCTACACAACGGGGGCCTTGCAGATAAGCTCTGCGAGCTGGCCTACCTGGACTCGAACCAAGACTAACTGAACCAGAATCAGTCGTGCTGCCAATTACACCATAGGCCACTGGAACGCAAGCCCCCGAGGGGGTTCTTGTTCTAGTTGTGCGCCTGGGGGTTTCTGCCTTCCGGCCCGCTCCCCGCGGCGCAGGAAGAACATTACCTGAAGGTGGACGGGGCTCCAAAACGACTATCCGTGCCGAGCAATGAGGGCAGTTCGGCGAGGGAGGCGATGCGGTGCGGCCCGACGGGCGGCTCGATCGTGGCGTACGCACCGCCGCGGTCGATCCAGACGGACAGCAACCCCGCGTCCGCCGCACCGCGTCCGTCGATCTCCGGATGGTCGCCGACGTAGGCGACCTGGTGCGGAGCGAGGCCGAGGGCCTCGCAGACGGCGTGGAAGGCGCCGGCCTCCGGCTTGGAGACGCCGAGCTCGGCGGCGCACACGATGGCCTCGAAGCGGTCATGGACGCCGAGGACGCGCAGCTTGTGGTCCTGGACGTGGATGCTGGAGTTGGACAGCACGGCGTGCCGGTGGCTGGCGGCGAGGGCGTCGAGCACGGGCAGGACGTCCGGGAAGAGGGTCCAGACCTCCTCGTAGTGCGCGCGGTAGCGCCGGAACCACGCGTCGGCCTCGTCGTCGGTCAGCTCCTGGCCCAGGAACACCCGTACGCGGTCGCGCCGCTGGGCCTCGAAAGTGGCCTCCCCGGCCGCGAAGCGCGCCCACTGCAGGTCGGTGATCTCCCGCCAGCGGGCGAGGGCCTGCTCGACGGTGGCGTAGTCGTCGAGCAGGCCCTCGGTCGTCAGGTGGGCGCGCATTCCGAGGCGGTCGGCGGTGGTGTAGTCGAAGAGGGTGTCGTCGACGTCCCAGACCACGGCTTGGATGCTCATGGTCCGACCGTACCCACCGCGGCCCGCGCTCAGCCCAGGGTCATCGTGCCGGTGAGCGCGAGGTCCGTGGTGAACTCCGGGTGACGGCTGGGCGGACACGGCGAGGGCGGCGCCCGGACCGGACGCCGCCCTCGTGGTGTGTGCTCTGTCTCGCTACGCGGCCAGCTTCGCCAGGGCCGCGTCGATCCGGGCCAGGGTCGTCTCCTTGCCCAGGACCTCCAGGGACTCGAACAGCGGCAGGCCGACGGTGCGGCCGGTGACGGCGACCCGGACGGGGGCCTGCGCCTTGCCGAGCTTGAGGCCGTGCGCCTCGCCGGCGGCCAGGACGGCTTCCTTGAGCGACTCGGCGGAGGTCCAGTCGGCGGCCTCCAGCTTCTCGCGTGCCGTGCGCAGCAGGGCGTCCGAGCCCTCCTTCATGGCCTTGGTCCAGCTGGCCTCGTCGACCACCGGCTCCGGCAGGAACAGGAAGTCGACGTTGTCGGTGATCTCCGACAGGACCTTGAGGCGGGTCTGCGCGTGCGGGGCGATGGCCTGCCACTTGGCCTCGTCGAAGGCCTCCGGGGCCCAGGGGGCGAACGGGGCCTGGAGCCACGGGCGGCAGCGCTCGGTGAAGTCCTTCACGTCGAGGAGCCGGATGTGGTCGCCGTTGATGGCCTCGCACTTCTTCAGGTCGAAGCGGGCCGGGTTGGGGTTCACGTCGGAGATCTCGAACGCCGCGATCATCTCGTCGATCGTGAACACGTCCTGGTCGGCCGAGAGGGACCAGCCGAGCAGGGAGAGGTAGTTGAGCAGGCCCTCGGGGAGGAAGCCGCGCTCCCGGTAGAGGTTGAGGGAGGCCTGCGGGTCGCGCTTGGAGAGCTTCTTGTTGCCCTCGCCCATCACGTACGGCAGGTGGCCGAAGGACGGGATCTGCTGGGCGATGCCCAGCTCGATCAGCGCCTTGTAGAGGGCGATCTGGCGGGGGGTGGAGGAGAGCAGGTCCTCGCCGCGCAGGACGTGGGTGATCTCCATGAGGGCGTCGTCGACCGGGTTGACCAGCGTGTACAGCGGGGCGCCGTTGGCGCGGACGATGCCGTAGTCCGGGACGTTCTCCGGAGTGAAGGTCAGCTCGCCGCGGACCAGGTCGGTGAAGGTGATCGTCTCGTCGGGCATGCGGAAGCGGACGATCGGCTCCCGGCCCTGGGCCTGGTACTCCTCGACCTGGGCGGCGGTCAGCTCACGGCAGTGGCCGTCGTAGCCGGAGGGCTTGCCGGCGGCGCGGGCGGCCTCACGGCGGGTGTCAAGCTCGTCCTGGGAGCAGTAGCAGCGGTAGGCGTGACCGGCGTCGAGCAGCTTCTGCGCGACCTCCTTGTAGAGGTCCATGCGCTGCGACTGGCGGTACGGCGCGTGCGGGCCGCCGACCTCGGGGCCCTCGTCCCAGTCGAAGCCCAGCCAGCGCATCGCGTCGAGCAGCTGGGTGTAGGACTCCTCGGAGTCGCGGGCGGCGTCGGTGTCCTCGATGCGGAAGACCAGCGTGCCCTGGTGGTGCTTGGCGAACGCCCAGTTGAACAGGGCGGTGCGCACCAGGCCCACGTGGGGGTTACCGGTGGGCGACGGACAGAAACGGACGCGTACGGGGGAGCCGGGTGCGCTAGCCACGCTTGACAACCTTGTTGGTGAGAGTGCCGATGCCTTCGATGGTGACGGCGACCTCGTCGCCGACGTTGAGGGGGCCGACCCCAGCCGGGGTGCCCGTGAGGATCACGTCGCCGGGGAGCAGCGTCATGGCCTCGGAGATGTTGACGATCAGGTCCTCGACGGAGTGGATCATCTCGCTGGTGCGGCCGAGCTGGCGCTGCTGGCCGTTGACCGTGAGCTGGATGGTGAGGTCGCTCGCGTCCAGGTCCGTCTCCACCCAGGGGCCGAGCGGGCAGGAGCTGTCGAAGCCCTTGGCCCGGGCCCACTGCTTCTCGCGCTTCTGGACGTCGCGGGCGGTGATGTCGTTGGCGCAGGTGTAGCCGAAGATCACGTCCTTCACGCGCTCGCGCGGGACCTCACGGCACATCCGGCCGATGACGACGGCCAGCTCGGCCTCGTGGTGGACCTCCTCGGAGAACGAGGGGTACTGGATCTCGTCACCGGGGCCGATCACCGAGGTGGACGGCTTGAAGAAGGCGAACGGGGTGTCGGGCACCTCGTGGCCCAGCTCGCGCGCGTGCTCGCCGTAGTTGCGGCCGAAGGCCACGACCTTGTTGGGGAGCACCGGCGGCAGGAGCCTGACCTTGCTCAGCGGAACCTTCGTGCCGGACAGCTCGAAGTCCGCGAACGGGATGCCCTTGATGATGTCCAGGACGAGTTCGTCCTGCTTCTCGCCCTCGATGGCGCCGAAGGCGACGTTCCCGTCGATGGAGAACCTGGCGATGCGCACGGGATGCTTGGCCCCTTGACTGAAGCGGCTGGAGTCTGACGCTCCAGGCTAACGCGGGGAGGTGTCCCCATCGCGCGCATAAAGAAGGGGCGTCCCCGTCTTCCGGGGGCGCCCCTCGATCTTCGTGCCCGCCGCCCTGAGCATCCGGCGGCCGGTGCGCGTATTAGCTGCTGTCACTCCGCGGCAGCGGCGGCCGCGACGGGGACGTCATCGAGGACGGTGCGCTTGGGGTTGGCGGTCTGGGTGGGGAGTTCGACGCGGTGCTCCGGCTGGTCCGGCGTCTGCAGTTCGCCGGCGTCGTCCAGGTGCGCCAGCGTCGTGCGTCGCGGGTTGGCGATCTTGTGGAACATCGTCGTCGTCTTCACTGTTTACTTGACCCTGTTCTGTGACGGGCGCCGGGAGGGTACGGAGGACCCGGACGGGCGCGGGTTGTCGGTTTTGCCAACGCTGTAAAGCGTCAGGCTAAACATGGGATTCCCGGCGCAATCGCGAGGAGAGCATGATCGGCATGTGAGTTTTCTCACGAATCAGGGTGCGAATCGGTCATTCCGGACCGGCCTTCCACCCCACCGAAACGGACATTGACTCACTGAAGCCATCATTCCGCTCCTGATCATGGCGACTGGGACACCTGTCACGGCTCGACGACTCGCGGGCATACGCCCGAAATGGACGAACTCACTTTCTACGTCCGGTGATCCGGCGCTCACGTGGTGTCACCTATGTCACGGCCTGGCCTACGGGCCTTGTTGGAGATCCTGTGCTGTGCTGGAATCTCACGGACCGCCGCAGGGATCGAGCCGGCGCACAGGGGGCGCACAGACGCGCCGAGTGGCGGCGAGAAGGGGGACCAGCGCCGGTTACCCACGACCACCACGGGGGCGTACTCAGGGCGTCCCCAGAACGCCGACACCGTGCCCCGCCGTTCATCCGACGGGGTGCCTGGTCCAGAGGTTGCGACGCTAGTGCAGGGACGTTTCAAGAGGGATGGCAACGCTTCGGCGGAGCCGGAGCCGCACGGCGGGACTGGCCCCATGAATGGCGGCCCCTCGCCCCAGCACGCCCAGAACCAGGGCCCGGCCGGTGACAGCGGTGAGCGCTCCGGGCGCCCCGGCGCGTCGGCCCCCTCGGGGCCCGCGAGCCCGGCTCCGGCCCTGAAGCCACCGACGGGTCCGGCAGGCCCCGGACCGCGAATAGCCCTGCGCAACTGGCGCATCTCCACCCGCCTGGTCTCGCTGCTCGCGCTGCCGGTGGTCGCGGCCACCTCGCTGGGCGCGCTGCGTATCAACTCGTCCATGGACGACATCCAGCAGCTCGACAACATGAAGCTGCTGACGGACATGACGAAGCAGGCCACCGAGCTGTCCGCCGCCCTCCAGGAGGAGCGCGACCAGTCGGCCGGCCCGCTCGCGCACGGCGGCAAGGCGACCGACTTCACGGTCAAGGGTCTGCGCGAGAAGACCGACCGTGCGAGGAAGAACTTCCTCGACAGTTCCGAGCAGATCGACGGCGCCAGCAAGGACGGCAACCTCAAGGGCGTCCGCGAGTACCTCGTCCAGCTCGCCGGCGAGCTGGGCGACCTGGAGCAGATCCGCAAGAGCGCCTACGCCTCCGAGGGCAACTCCACGCAGACCGTCGAGGCGTACCACCGTCTGATCGAGAACCTGATCGACCTCTCCCAGGACATGGCGGAGGCGACCAGCAACCCGGACATGATCCAGCGCACCCGTGCGCTGGCGGCCTTCTCCTCCGCCAAGGAGTACTCCTCGATCCAGCGTGCGGCCCTCGCGGCGGCGCTGCCCGCCAGCAACAGCACGACCGGCAAGCTCTCGCCGAACGACCGGCTCTACGCCGAGTCGGCCCTGGAGAGCCAGAAGTCCGAGATCCGCAGCTTCAAGAGCATCTACGGCGAGGACTCCGCCGCCGAGCTGCTGAAGCCCATCGAGGACGGCGGCAACTCCACGATCAAGGCCACCGACACCTACGCGGGCCGCGCCCTGGTCTCCGCGAGCGGCCTGGCACAGCAGGACAAGCGGTCCTACCGCGACTGGCTGGACGACAGCTCCACCAAGATCCAGCAGATGAAGAACATCGAGCACACGCTGCTCGAGGAGATGGAACAGAAGGCCCGCGAGCTGCGCAGCGCCACCGAGCGCGACGCGATCATCTCCGGTGCGCTGATCCTGATCGTGCTCGGCGTGTCGCTGGTCGGCGCGTTCGTCGTGGCCCGCTCCATGATCCGGTCGCTGCGCCGCCTGGAGGAGACCGCCACGAAGGTCGCCTCCGACCGTCTGCCCGAGCTGGTCAAGCAGCTGTCCGAGTCCGACCCGCAGGACGTCGACACGTCCGTGGAGTCGGTCGGTGTGCACTCCCGGGACGAGATCGGCAAGGTGGCCGCGGCCTTCGACGACGTGCACCGCGAGGCGGTCCGCCTCGCCGCCGAGCAGGCCCTGCTGCGGGGCAACGTCAACGCGATGTTCACCAACCTCTCGCGCCGCTCCCAGGGTCTGATCCAGCGCCAGCTGTCGCTCATCTCCGAACTCGAGTCCCGCGAGGCCGACCCGGACCAGCTGTCCTCCCTGTTCAAGCTCGACCACCTCGCGACGCGTATGCGCCGTAACGGTGAGAACCTCCTCGTCCTCGCGGGTGAGGAGCCCGGCCGCCGCTGGACCCGCCCGGTCCCGCTGGTCGACGTGCTCCGCGCCGCCGCGTCCGAGGTGGAGCAGTACGAGCGCATCGAGCTGGCCTCGGTGCCGACCACCGAAGTGGCCGGCCGCGTGGTCAACGACCTCGTGCACCTGCTCGCCGAGCTGCTCGAGAACGCGACCTCCTTCTCCTCGCCGCAGACCAAGGTCAAGGTCACCGGTCACGCGCTGCCCGACGGCCGGGTGCTGATCGAGATCCACGACACCGGTATCGGCCTGTCGCCGGAGGACCTCGCGGCGATCAACGAGCGGCTCGCCTCTCCCCCGACGGTGGACGTCTCCGTCTCCCGCCGCATGGGTCTGTTCGTGGTCGGCCGGCTGTCGCAGCGCCACGGCATCCGCATCCAGCTGCGCCCGTCCGACTCCGGTGGTACGACCGCGCTGGTCATGCTGCCCGTCGACGTCGCCCAGGGCGGCAGGAAGCCCCAGCCCAAGCAGCCCGGCCAGCCGCCGGTCGGCGGTGGCGGTCCGGCCGCAGCGCAGGCAGCGGCCGGTGCGGCCGCGGCCCGGCGTGCGGCCGGTGCCGGCCAGGGCGCCGGCGCCCTCGGTGCCGGTCCGTCCGGTGGCGGGTTCGGCGGCGGCGCGCCGTCCGGCGGTGGCCGGCTGAGTGCCGGTCAGGGCCCGCGGGCCGCGCTGCCCGGGCGGGACGGTGACGGTGGCCGTCCGGGTGCGCCGGGCGGTGCGCGTGGACCGCAGGGCCCCGAGAAGTCCCCCTCGCTGTTCGAGCAGAGTGCGCCCGCCGCTCCTGGGCAGGGCCGTCCGGGTGCGCCGGGCGGTGCCGGGTTCGGTCAGCAGGCGCCGGGTGCCCCGCAGGGCCTTCAGGCGGCGGGTACGAACGGACTCCAGGACGCCTTCGGTGGTGGCCGGAAGCCGCAGCGCCCGGGCGGCAATGCCGAGCAGGACCAGGGCCGCCGGCCGCAGTTGCCGCCGCGTGGCGGCCCGCGGGCCGAGCTGCCCGGCGGTGACGCGCAGCCGCGCGTGCCGAGCTGGAGCGACGAGAACGCCCAGCCTCCGGTGCCGCGTGCCTCGTTGGACGCGCCGCGCGGTCACGAGGAGCCGGACGTCTCCCGTACGTCTCAGATGCCGCGGATCGACGACCGGCAGGGCCCGGGCGCGACGGCGGAGATCCCGGCCGTGCCGCGCGACGACGACTTCGGCTCTCCCGCCGACTTCGGCACGGGTGGTCCCCAGCACGCGGACCCGTTCGGCCCGGACGCCAACGGGCCCCAGGGTTCGGGCCAGTTCGTCCGCCCGGACGTCTTCGGCGCCCCGGCCGGCCGCCCCGACCCATCGCCCTCCACGGGCCAGTACCCGGCACCGCAGTCGTACGACAACGGCTCGACGGGCCAGTACCCGGCACCGCAGTCGTACGACAACGGGTCGACGGGCCAGTTCCCGGCGCCGCGCCAGGACAACGGCTCCACCGGCCAGTACCCGGCACAGAGGCAGGACGGCAACGCCACCGGCCAGTACCCGGCACAGCGGCAGGACAACGGCTCCGGGCGGCCCACCCTCCCGGGTCCGGCCACGCCGGCCGACCCCACGGGCCGTGGCCAGTACGAGCGGCCGCAGGTCAACGGCGCCCGGGGCAATGCCGACTTCGGCGCCCCGCGTCCGCCTGCCCCGTCGGCGCGGCCGGCCCGGCAGGAGCCCGAGGCCCTGCCGCCGGCGTCCGGTCCGGGCGACGGGCGCACCCCGCTGTACGACACGCTGGAGACCAACTGGTTCCACGGCGGTCAGCAGGAACAACAGAACCAGCAGGACCAGCGGGAGCAGCAGGACCAGCGGGAGCAGCAGCCGCGGAGCAACGGCTCCGCTGCGGCCCCGCAGCAGCAGGGACCCACCGGTCCGCAGCGGTCCACGGCCCCCGCCGGCTGGCGCAGCTCGCCGAACGACGACCTCGTCCGGCAGGCCGAGCGCGTCCGTCAGCCCGCCGCAGGTGGGGTCACCACCTCAGGCCTGCCTCGCCGGGTGCCCCGGGCGAACCTCGTTCCGGGCACGGCTCAGCAGCAACCGCAGCAGAGCGGTCCGCAGATCTCGCGCGCCCCCGATGACGTGCGCGGTCGGCTGACCAATCTCCGTCGGGGTATAGCACAGGGTCGTCAGGCCGGGTCCACGCAGACCGGCAGCTACCCTCGGCCCTCTCACCAGCAGGAGCGTTAGTTGAGTCCGATGAGCCAGGCGGCACAGAACCTCAACTGGTTGATCACCAACTTCGTGGACAACACCCCCGGGGTGTCCCACACCGTCGTCGTGTCCGCCGACGGTCTCCTCCTGGCGATGTCGGAGGGCTTCCCGCGCGACCGCGCGGACCAGCTCGCGGCCGTCGCCTCCGGCCTGACGTCCCTGACGGCAGGCGCCTCACGGATCTTCGAGGGGGGCAGCGTCGCGCAGACGGTCGTGGAGATGGAACGGGGTTTCTTGTTCCTCATGTCCGTCTCGGACGGCTCGTCACTGGCCGTCCTCGCCCACCCCGATTGCGACATCGGCCTCGTCGGCTACGAGATGGCGCTCCTGGTCGACCGCGCGGGCGCGGTCCTCACCCCCGACCTGCGAGCTGAGCTCCAAGGCAGTCTGCTCCATTGATCGGCCCCGGTACCACCCGTCTCACCACATCACCGTCCGGCCGCCACATACCCCACACAGGCCTCGTCAGACGGCTCGACTGACCGACTTGCTGTCCCGCCCGGAGGACCCATGACCCCGCCCCCCGCCTCTCATGATCCGTACGCGGAGCCGTACGAGGACGAGGGCGACCAGCCGCTGGTACGGCCTTATGCCATGACCGGTGGCCGGACGCGGCCGCGCTACCAACTGGCCATCGAGGCACTGATCAGCACCACCGCCGACCCGGCCGCGCTCATGGCGCTCCTCCCGGAGCACCAGCGCATCTGCCACCTGTGCCGCGAGGTGAAGTCGGTGGCCGAGGTCTCGGCGCTGCTCAACATGCCGCTGGGGGTGGCCCGGATCCTGGTCGCGGACCTCGCCGAGGCCGGTCTCGTCGCGATCCACCAGCCGGGCGGCGACGAAGCCACCGGCGCGCCGGACGTGACACTGCTCGAAAGGGTGCTCAGTGGACTTCGCAAGCTCTGACGCGGGTCGTTCCACCACGTCCGCGAAGATCGTGGTGGCGGGCGGCTTCGGCGTGGGCAAGACCACGTTCGTCGGCGCCGTCTCGGAGATCAACCCGCTGCGCACGGAGGCCGTGATGACCTCCGCCAGCGCGGGCATCGACGACCTCACCCACACCGGGGACAAGACCACCACCACGGTGGCCATGGACTTCGGCCGTATCACCCTGGACCAGGACCTGATCCTGTACCTGTTCGGTACGCCGGGCCAGGACCGCTTCTGGTTCATGTGGGACGACCTGGTGCGCGGCGCGATCGGCGCGGTGGTGCTCGTGGACACCCGGCGCCTGGCCGACTGCTTCCCGGCCGTCGACTACTTCGAGAACAGCGGCCTGCCGTTCGTCATCGCCCTGAACGGCTTCGACGGCCAGCAGCCGTACACGCCGGACGAGGTACGCGAGGCGCTCCAGATCGGGCCGGACGCCCCGATCATCACGACGGACGCCCGGCACCGGGCCGACGCCAAGAGTGCGCTGATCACGCTGGTCGAGCACGCGCTGATGGCACGGCTCAGGTAGCACAGCAATTCAGAAGCGCCATACGGCAGTTGTCGTAGATACACCGGAGCCGACTGTGTCCTTTGACACGGTCGGCCAAGGTGTTCATAACGTTTCGGCAGAGGAATCGGGTGGTACGGCCACGCGTCGCGCACATCCGGTCTCGCTGCGCTCACAATCGCCCCGCCTTTTGGCGGGGCTCGCTCTTTATGACCGTTTTATCTGCGGCTTACATCGCCGGGAATCCGCCCCCCGGACTGTTTGGAAGAGCGCAGGTCGTCGTGCTGGAATGCCTGAACTGCCCAATAGTCAACGACGTACTCGTCAGTCGATGGCGTGTTGGGCTCTGAGACACTGCGGCACAACGTTGGTGCCGACCGCCGAGAGGTTGTTGGTCGAGTGAGGCGAAGCAAGAACAGTCCCGAGCCGTCGGCCCGGGGCAACTTCACCCCGCCGCCGCGCACAGCGGCGCCCGCCCCCGTGCCCGGTTCGGAGCCGACGGCCGCGCCCGCCCAGAGCGGTGGCCGTCTCTCCCCGCGCAACTGGCGCGTGGCGACCAGGCTCAACGCGATCCTGCTCATACCCGTGCTGGTCGGCCTCGTCATGGGCGGCTTCCAGGTGAAGAGCTCGATCGACACCTGGCAGGAGGCCGAGGACGCGGAGAACACCGCACGCCTGGTGCGGGCCTCCCTCCTCTACGCCAACGCCCTCTACAACGAACGTGACGCCTCGGCGGCGCCGCTGCTGAAGGGCAGCGCCCAGACCGCCCAGGACAAGGCGACGGTCACCCAGGTCCGCAAGGCCACCGACCAGGCGGCCGACGCCTTCGACGCCGCGGCCCAGAACATGCCGGCCAAGCCCGGCCTGGAGCGCCGGCTGGACCTCTTCCGCAAGGCGGAGCCCAAGCTGCAGACGCTCCGCGCGGTCGCCTACACCTCCAAGCTCAAGGGCGTGCAGACCGAGGAGGGCTACGTCGAGGTAGCCCACCCGCTGACGGAGTTCGCCAACGAGCTGGGCCTCGGCACCGGCAACATCACCAGCTACGGCCGGACCGTGTACGCCATGGAGCTCACCAAGGCGGCCCTGTCGCTGCAGCGCTCCATCGGCATGCACATCCTGGTCAAGCCGGGCCCGGACGAAGGCAACCTGGCCAGCCAGCGCATCGCCCTGTCCTCGTACGCCTACCTCGAGCGCATCGCCATCGGCGAGTACATCGGTGGCGGCACCGAGCAGGACGCGGACAAGCTCACGACGGCCGAGGCCCAGATCAAGGCCGACGGCGCCGCGATGGCCCGCGAGGCCAAGGCCAAGAACCCGGACTACGTTCCGCCGCCGTCCAACCCCACGACGATGGTCTCGGCCGTCGCGACGCTGCAGAGCACGGACCCGAGTGCCCGTGCCGCGCTCGCCGAGAAGGGCGTCACCGCGGAGAACTGGTGGGCGGTCAACACGCTCAAGTTCAACGCGTACGAAAAGATCGAGACGGACATGGCCGACAAGGCCGTGAGCGAAGCCTCCGACATCGCCGACGGCGCCCAGCAGGACGCCTACATCACCGGTGCCGCCGTCGTGGTCGCCCTGCTCCTCGCCTTCATCCTGGCCGGCGCGGTGGCCCGCCAGATGAGCCGCTCGATGCGCCAGCTGCGCAACGCCGCCTTCGGTATCGCCGAGCAGCGTCTGCCGATGCTGGTCGACCAGCTCTCGCGCACCGACCCCGGCCGCGTCGACACCCGCGTCCAAGCCATCCCGATCTCCACCACGGACGAGATCGGCGAGGTCGCCCGCGCCTTCGACCAGGTCCACCGCGAGGCCGTCCGGCTCGCCGCCGAGCAGGCCCTGCTGCGGGGCAACATCAACGCGATCTTCACCAACCTGTCGCGCCGCAACCAGTCCCTGATCGAGGGCCAGCTGACCCTCATCACCGACCTGGAGAACAACGAGGCCGACCCGGACCAGCTGGAGAACCTCTTCAAGCTGGACCACCTCGCGACGCGTATGCGCCGCAACGGCGAGAACCTCCTCGTCCTCGCCGGCGAGGAGCCCGGCCGCCGCTGGGACCAGCCGGTGCCGCTGGTCGACGTGCTCCGCGCGGCCTCCTCCGAGGTGGAGCAGTACGAGCGCATCGAGCTCTCCGGCGTCCCGGAGGCCGAGATCCACGGTCGCGCCGTGACCGACCTCGTGCACCTGCTCGCCGAGTTGCTGGAGAACGCCACGACGTTCTCCTCCCCGCAGACCAAGGTGCGCGTGACCGCCACCCGTCTCCCCGACGGTCGGGTCATGATCGAGATCCACGACAAGGGCATCGGCCTCACCGCCGAGGACTTCGCGGACATCAACCACAAGCTGGCCAACCCGCCGACCGTGGACGCCGCGATCTCGCAGCGCATGGGCCTGTTCGTGGTCGGCCGGCTGTCCGACCGGCACGGCATCCGCGTCCAGCTGCGCCCCTCGGGCGAGCAGGCCGGTACGACGTCGCTGGTCATGCTGCCCGACGCGATCACCCACGGCGGTGGCGGCGAGCAGCACGTGGAGCGCGACGAGTTCACCGTCTCGCAGATCATCCCCGAGCAGAACTTCGGCGGCGAGAACTTCGGCCAGCCGATGCGCACGGCGGCGGAGCTCGGCTTCGACGACACCCGTTACGCGGACGTCCCCGACGACATACGCGAGCTGGACCCGGTCGGCCGCTCCCTGATGCGCGAGGAGCGCAGGGCGGCCCTGGAGGCCCAGTCGCACGAGCAGCCCGCCCTGCCCCGGCAGAACTCCCAGGAGCCCACCGAGGCGACCGGGTACCGCGACGAGTACAACGGGCAGCAGGGCTACGACACCGGCCAGGGCTACGACACCGGCCGGACCGGCTACCCGGAGCAGCAGTACGACCGTCAGGCCCCCTACGAGGAGCAGCAGGCGCCGTACGAGGAGCAGCGGCAGACGGCGTACGAGGAGCAGCAGCGGCCTGCGTACGACGAGCAGTACTACGCGCCGAACGGCGGCCTGCCGCAGAACGACACCTTCTCGCCGAACGGCGGCTACCCGGACCCCTCCTATGCGGAGCCGGCCCAGGAAGAGCCCTCGGCGCCGGGTGCGGGCGTGCCCGACAGCTTCCCCGCCTTCGAGCAGCGGCGTTACCAGGACGACTGGCCGCAGCAGGACGGCTACCAGAACGGCTACCAGAACCAGTACCCTTCTCAGGCCCCGGAAACGGAATCTGCGCAGGCCGCTGACGCGAACGAGCAGGACCGCGTAGGCTTCGACCGTCCGGGACCGGCCCACTCCGCCGCCCACTCGCTGACCGACTCGGGGCTTCCCCGCCGCGGTTCCGCCGCGAGCGGTGCGAACGGCACGGGCGGCGCCCGGCAGGCGCGCCAGGAGCCTCCGGCCTCCACCCCGGAGAGCGACGGCGACAGCGACTGGCGCTCGGCGAACGACGAGCGCTGGCAGCAGGCCTCGCAGCTCCGGAAGCCCAGGGCGGGCGGGGTCACCTCCTCCGGCCTGCCGAGGCGGGTACCCAAGGCCAATCTGATCGAGGGTTCCGCCGAAAGCACCCCCCAGGGAGGCCCACAGGTCTCCCGCGCCCCGGAGGACGTCCGGGGCAGGCTGAGCAACCTGCGTCGCGGCGTACAGCGCGGACGTAACGCAGGCAGTGAAACGAACGGCCAGGGCTTCGGTCCTGACAGCACCTACAACCAGGAGCGTTAGTGTGAGCCCGATGAGCCAGGCGGCACAGAACCTGAACTGGTTGATCACCAACTTCGTGGACAACACCCCGGGGGTGTCCCACACGGTGGTGGTCTCCGCCGACGGACTCCTTCTGGCGATGTCCGAAGGCTTCCCCCGCGACCGCGCCGACCAGCTCGCGGCCGTCGCATCCGGTCTGACGTCACTGACGGCCGGCGCTTCCCGGATCTTCGAGGGCGGCGCCGTGAACCAGACGGTTGTGGAGATGGAGCGGGGATTCCTCTTCATCATGTCCGTATCCGACGGCTCTTCGCTCGCGGTTCTCGCACATCCGGAGGCGGACATCGGCCTCATCGGATACGAGATGGCGCTGCTGGTTGACCGAGCCGGTACGGTCCTGACACCGGACCTTCGTGCGGAGCTCCAGGGGAGCCTGCTCAACTAATCGACGGACGGTGCTTTTTGGCGTCCCGTGGCCGTAAGGTTTCGGGACGCGGCTCCACAGCGATGGGTGCCAGGCACAGTCGGAGGAGGAGAAAGTGGCAACACCCCCAGGCGGTTCGTCTTCGGGCAACTGGTCGTACGGCCCTGCCCAGGGCCAGGGCGACGGTGGGCAGAACCCGAACCGTTACAACTTCCCCTCCGCACCGAGCCACCGGCAGCCGTACGCGCCGCAGGGCCCCGGCCCGTCGCCGTACGACCAGCCGCCGGCCCCGCGTATCCAGCCTGTGCAGCCGCAGCGCCGCAGCCCCGAGCCGGCGCCCGCCGGGGCGTCGAACAACCCGTTGGTGCGTCCGTACGCCATGACCGGTGGCCGGACCCGCCCGCGTTACCAGCTCGCCATCGAGGCGCTGGTGCACACCACTGCGCAGCCGCACCAGATGCAGGGCCAGTTGCCCGAGCATCAGCGGATCTGCAACCTCTGCCGGGAAATCAAGTCGGTCGCCGAGATCTCGGCGCTCCTCACGATCCCTCTCGGCGTGGCCAGGATCCTCGTCGCCGACTTGGCGGAGGCGGGACTGGTCGCCATCCATCAGCCCGGCGGCGACGAGAACGCCGGCGGCCAGCCAGACGTGACACTGCTCGAAAGGGTGCTCAGTGGACTTCGCAAGCTCTAGCGGCGGTCCTTCCCGCTCCACCACCTCGGCGAAGATCGTGGTGGCGGGTGGCTTCGGCGTGGGCAAGACCACGTTCGTCGGGGCCGTCTCGGAGATCAACCCGCTGCGTACCGAGGCCGTCATGACGTCAGCTTCGGCCGGCATCGACGACCTCACCCACACCGGAGACAAGACGACCACCACGGTCGCGATGGACTTCGGCCGTATCACCCTGGACCAGGACCTGATCCTGTACCTGTTCGGTACGCCGGGCCAGGACCGCTTCTGGTTCATGTGGGACGACCTGGTACGCGGCGCCATCGGCGCGATCGTCCTGGTGGACACGCGCCGCCTGGCCGACTGCTTCCCGGCCGTCGACTACTTCGAGAACAGCGGCCTGCCGTTCGTCATCGCCCTGAACGGCTTCGACGGGCAGCAGCCGTACACCCCGGACGAGGTCCGGGAAGCTCTCCAGATCGGTCCTGACACACCGATCATCACCACCGACGCGCGGCACCGGGCCGACGCGAAGTCGGCGCTGATCACGCTGGTGGAGCATGCGCTGATGGCGCGGCTTCGGTAGTTCTCTCGCTGTGGGACAGCCCCTGGCGGCCTTCTGGGCCGCCGGGGGCTGTTGCGTTGCCGGGTGCGGGTCGTGTGTGGTTGATCGCGCAGTTCCCCGCGCCCCCAAAAAAAGAAGGCCCCTCCATGAGGGGCCTTCTTTCAGGTTCTGGGACTCAGCGCCAGCTGTGCGGGGCGCGGAAGCCGGGCTCGCGCTCGAGGCGGCGCCAGCCGGCCTTCACGCGGCCGCGGTGCGACGGGGTCGGGTCGGTGGGGCGGGCGGCGGCGCGGGCCAGGAGGATCGCCGTGATGGCGGCGACTTCCTCGGGCTCGGCGTGGCCCTTCTCGACGCGGATATCAGGGGTGTCCATGGGTGTCAGTCTCCGTGAGGAAGATGTCCGCCGGGTTACTGCGGCGGGTTGCCGTGCTTGCGGGAGGGCAGGTCGGCGTGCTTGGTCTGGAGCATCGCCAGGGACTTGATCAGTACCTCGCGGGTTTCCGAAGGGTCGATCACGTCGTCGACGAGTCCGCGCTCGGCCGCGTAGTACGGGTGCATCAGCTCGGACTTGTACTCCTTGACCATGCGGGCCCGCATGGCCTCGGGGTCCTCGGCGTCGGCGATCTGGCGGCGGAAGATGACGTTGGCGGCACCCTCGGCGCCCATGACGGCGATCTCGTTGGTCGGCCAGGCGTAGGTGAGGTCCGCGCCGATGGACTGGCTGTCCATGACGATGTACGCACCTCCGTAGGCCTTGCGCAGGATCAGCGAGATCCGGGGCACGGTCGCGTTGCAGTAGGCGTACAGCAGCTTCGCGCCGTGGCGGATGATTCCACCGTGCTCCTGGTCGACGCCCGGCAGGAAGCCGGGGACGTCCAGAAGGGTGATGATCGGGATGTTGAAGGCGTCGCACATCTGGACGAAGCGGGCCGCCTTCTCGGAGGCCTCGATGTCCAGGACACCGGCGAGCGACTGGGGCTGGTTGGCGACGATGCCGACGACCTGGCCGTCCATGCGGCCCAGCGCGCAGATGATGTTCCGCGCCCAGCGCTCGTGGACCTCGAGGTACTCGCCGTCGTCGACGATCTCCTCGATGACCTTGGCCATGTCGTAGGGCCGGTTGCCGTCGGCCGGGACCAGGTCCAGCAGGACGTCCGAGCGGCGGTCGACGGCGTCGGACGACTCCGCGCGGGGCGGGTTCTCACGGTTGTTCTGCGGGAGCAGGGACAGGAGGTAGCGCACCTCGGCGATGCACGTCTCCTCGTCGTCGTAGGCGAAGTGGCAGACACCGCTGGTCTCGGCGTGGACGTCGGCGCCGCCCAGGCCGTTCTGGGTGATCTCCTCACCGGTGACGGCCTTGACCACGTCCGGTCCGGTGATGAACATCTGCGAGGTGTCGCGGACCATGAACACGAAGTCCGTGAGCGCCGGGCTGTAGGCGGCGCCGCCCGCGCACGGGCCGAGCATCACCGAGATCTGCGGGATGACACCCGAGGCCTTGGTGTTGCGCTGGAAGATGCCGCCGTAGCCGGCGAGCGCCGAGACGCCCTCCTGGATGCGGGCACCCGCGCCGTCGTTCAGGGAGACCAGCGGGGCACCGGCCGCGATGGCCATGTCCATGATCTTGTGGATCTTGGTGGCGTGGGCCTCGCCCAGCGCGCCGCCGAAGATGCGGAAGTCATGGGCGTAGACGAAGACCGTACGGCCCTCCACCGTGCCCCAGCCGGTGATCACACCGTCGGTGTACGGCTTCTTGGTCTCCAGGCCGAAGCCCTGGGCCCGGTGCCGGCGCAGCTGTTCGACCTCACGGAAGGACTCCGGGTCGAGGAGCAGCTCGATGCGCTCCCGCGCGGTCAGCTTGCCCTTGGCGTGCTGCGCCTCGGTCGCCTTCTCGCTCGGGCCGGCCACCGCCTGCGCACGGATCTCGTGCAGTTCGGCCACGCGTCCACGCGCGTCGGTCGGCTCACCCGGCGCCTCATCCAAAACGGTCATGTAGTGACCTTACGAAGTCAACCGCGGAATGCGAGCCGTCGACTCCTCACAGTCTCCGGCGTGTTTTCCTGGTACCCCTGAACAGAACCATGCCGGGGTACAGCCTTTTCGACTGTTCAGAGGGTGTGCGGCTTGTAGGGGTCGCACAAGGCGGTCAGCCGAGAGTCACCTCACAAAGATGCGTGGCGCATGCCTCCCCCGGGGTGACGCGCACCCGCAGCCGACGGCCCGTGGAGAGTACGTCGACCGATGCGTCGGCGCGGACGACCCCGCGAACCGGGCGGTGCCAGATGATCTCCAGTGGCCGGCCCGTGCGGGGCGGTTCGCTCACACAGAGGGTAGCGGTCCGGCGTCGGCTGACGGTCAGCACGCTCGCGCCGGCGGAGGCGGTGAGCGGGCCCGCCGTGCCGGCCCGCCAGAAGTTCGCGGCCGTGCAGCCGAGGGAGGGAACGGTGACCGCCTGGCGGCCGGCGTCGTTGGCGAGGACCGACAGCCAGCCGCGGTCGGCGGCGCGGCGGGCGACCGCGCGGCGGGACGCTCCCGGCATCAGCAGGTAGGCGTACGTGGCGTCGGCCGGGTCGGTGCCGTGGTCGAGCCAGAGGGTCTGCCAGCGGCGGGTGCGCCGCTCCGGTGTGCTGCCGGTGTTGATGTCGGACCAGGCTCCGGTGCGGTCCTCGCGCAGCGCCCGCGGCTCGCCGTCGAGCAGGACCCAGCCGCCGTGGTCCTCCAGGTGGGCCCAGTTCCCGGCTCGTACGAAGCGCTGGGTGCCCGACTCGCCGAGGTTGCGGTTGTCGACGACCGTCTCGACCGGGACGCCGTCGGAGCAGCAGATCCCGGCGCCCAGGCAGATCACCACGTCCGCCACGCAGAACCAGGACTTGCGGGCCTGGAGGGTGGAGCCGAGGCCCTTGAGGTGCTGGCCGAGGGCGGCGTACGTGCCGTCGGTGGTGCCGCCGACCCAGCGCGCGTCCGGGCGGGCCTCGCCCCACTCGCCGCCTTCCCGGTCGGCGAGGCGCTTGGTGGAGACGGTGGTGCCGGGCAGGCGGTACCAGTCGACGGTCGGCCAGAACCAGTCCGTGTACTGGTCGCTCGCGCCGGCCCACCAGCTCACCATCCCGGCGCCGGTGTGCCAGCCGCGTGGGTTCTCGCCGTTTCCGCACTCGTAGTGGGCGATGCGGTCGCTGGCCATGGCGATGTTCACGGTGAAGCCGGGGCGGCGGTGGACGGCGCGGTCCATGGCGGCGAAGAGGCGGTGTCCGGTGGGTTCGGGGGCGGCCGGGACGGGCGAGGCGGCGATCGCGTGCAGCCGTGCCAGGTCGGCCACGCCGAACTGGCGTGCCGTCAGGACGGGGGTGACCGTGTCGCGTTCGATCCAGCCCTTGATCCGGGCGTGCCAGCGGTCGCGTTCCGCCGGGCTCGCGCCGGCCGCGAGCAGGGCGATGGCCGCGATGAGCTGGTGGCCGTGGAAGTGGTCGCCGCGCATGACCCGGCGGTCGTCGGTGGTGAGGTAGCCGCGGCTGATGGCCCGGCCGTTGACGCTGTCCATGACGAGCCCGTCGTGGATGAGCGGTGCGTAGGCCTGTTCGACGCTGTCGAGGACGATCTGCCGGTGCGGGTCGGTGACCTCCCAGTCGGACCCCGCGAGCAGGGTGAACAGCCGGCCCAGGCCGTCGAGCACGACCTGCCCGTACGTGCCCGAGTAGGCGACCCAGGTGTGCTGGACGAAGGAGCCGTCGGCGTAGAGGCCGTCGCCCCGGGTGACGTACGGGAAGACCGGGGAGAGCGCGTCGCGGGCGAGGGCGATCTTGGCCGGTGCGCGGCCGAGGATGCCGCGCAGGGCGACGGAGCGGCACAGGTCGACACGGTTGGCGCCGGTGGACGTGCCGGAGTAGTCGCCGAGGGCGGAGTCGGGGACGAAGTGGTCGACGGCGGCGCAGGCCGCGGCGACGCGGCTCTCGCCCAGCCGGTCGTACAGGGCGGCCGTGATGTCGGTGAGCAGGCGTGGGCTGCCGATCTGCCACTCCCACCAGTTGCCGTAGCGGGTGGTGGAGGGGTTGTAGACGGTGGCGGAGAGGTGGTCGAGGCCGCGCAGGACATCGGCGAGCAGCCCGGGGTCCCCGGTCGAGCCGGTGCCCTGCTGTACGTAGGCCTGGGTCATGGTCCACAGGCGGCCGTAGCTGAGGGTGATGCCGGCCGGCGGGTCGAAGGGGTGGCCGGGCCAGAGGGAGTTCGCCGTCGGGGCCATGCCGGCGCGCAGGTCGCGGGCGAGCCGGCCGGTCTCGGCGAGGCGGGCGGCGTACGGCGGTACGGCCGGGTCGTAGCCGGTGCCGAGGGCGATGTCGAGCCAACGCCGTCGGAGGGTGTCGTAAGGGTCCGCGTCACAGGCGCCCGGGGCGGGGAACGCGGGCGTCGCACCGCCGGTCGCCGCCAGGGCCGCGGCCGCCAGCAGCAGGGCACGGCGGCTGGGCCCGGGCAGGGCGGCGGCGGCCCGGGCCGTGAGGCGGGAGACGACGCGACGCTGGTGAGTCATGTCCATGCCCTACCACGGGGAGCGGCCCATCTGAACGGACGATTCGGACGGAGTGAGAGGAAGACCGGCGTGACCTGGGAGACCGGGTGACCGGGAAGACCGGAGTGACCGGGGAGAGGTGCCGGGCGCCGGGTGCCGGGCTACAGGCGCCAGGTGCCGGGTCAGCCGAAGCGGTCGAGCAGGCGCCGGTACAGCCCCGGGGCCAGGGCGCGGACGCGGGACGGGAGGGTCAGCCAGCCGGGGACGTAGGCGTCGTCGCGGCCTTGGCGCACGGCCTCCCAGACCACGCCGGCGACGGAGCCGGGCGAGATCTGCCGGGGCCGGGAGCGGTCGCAGGGCCTGCCGCGGCGGGTGTAGAAGGCCGTGTCGGCGGGGCCGGACACGACCAGCGTGACACCCACGCCCGTGCCGCGCAGTTCCTGGCGCAGCGCCTCGGCGAAGGCGGTCAGACCGGCCTTGGCGGCGGAGTACACCGCTTCCTCCCGGATGCCCACGCAGCCCGCCGGCGAGCCGAACAGCACCACCCGGCCCCGGCCGGCCGCGATCATGGAGGGCAGCACCTCGCGCACGAGGTGGAGCGTGGCGTTGAGGTCCAGGGCCAGTACGCGGTCGATGTCGGTGTGCGGCATGGCCGCGAAGGGGCCCGCCCAGCCGATGCCCGCCCCGGCGACCAGGACGTCGATCCGGCCGGTCGCGCGCAGCGCGGACTGGGCCAGCAGGCGCGGGCCACCCGGGGCGGCGAGGTCGGCGGGCAGCACTACGGCCGAGGTGCCGGACGCCGTCTGCTCCAGGCAGTTCCGGTCGCGCCCGCTGAGGAGCAACTGCCAGCCGTCCATGGCGAAGCGCCGTGCCGTGGCCGCCCCGATGCCCGAGGAGGCACCGGTGACGAGGGCCACGCGCCGGTCCAGACGCCGCTGTGGCCCGTGCTCGCGCGTTCTGGCGAGGCCGGGCACCGTGGAGCGGTGCGAGGCGGCGCCCGCCGGTGGGTCGTGGGCCGAACCGGAACCGGTGAGTGTCACGAGTCGGTCTCCCCTGCGCTGTGCGTCCGCCGTGGGCTCATCTGTCTCCATACGGTCCCTAAAAACGGAACCCTGTCTTTCAGGACACCGCCACCGGACATCGATCCGGCTGGGCCCGGCCCACCCGCTCCGGCGGAGCCCGCTCCCTTGGCGAACCGAGGCCGGTCCGTTGTGCACAGGAGTGCGGCGGGACCACCCCTGCGTGCCGCCCGGTGCCGCCAGGCGGCGGTATGGGCCGCCCCCGATCGGCACGAAGACACACCCATCATGATGTTGAGCATTGAACGGAATAGGTCTACGGTGGGCCGTGTTGATGTAGTTCAACGTTCAACATCAATCGTAGGAGGCGCACACCCCATGGGCATCTTCAGCCGCAACGACACCGAGACCGCCACCGCCGCCACGGACCTGACCGCCCTCACCGGCGACTACACGATCGACCCCGCGCACTCGACGATCGGCTTCGTGGCCCGGCACGCCATGGTCACCAACGTCAAGGGCTCCTTCCAGGACTTCACGGGCACGCTCCACCTCGACGGCGCCGACCCCTCGCGCTCCACGGCCTCCATCGACGTGGTGATGGACAGCATCGAGACGGGCAACGCCGACCGCGACGGCCATCTGAAGAGCGCGGACTTCTTCAAGACGGACGAGTTTCCGACCATGACCTTCCGCTCGACGAAGGCGGAGGACCTCGGCGGCGGCGACTACCGCGTCACCGGCGAGCTGACGATCCTCGGCACCACCCACCCCCTCACCATCGACGTCGAGTTCAACGGCGCCGCGAAGGACCCCTTCGGCAACGAGCGCGTCGGCTTCGAGGGCAAGGCGGAGATCCTGCGCTCCGAGTGGGGCCTCACCTGGAACGCGGCGCTGGAGACCGGCGGCTTCCTGGTCTCCGACAAGATCAAGCTCAACTTCGACATCTCGGCGATCAGGAACGCCTGAGACCGGCAGCGGTGCCGCGCGGGCCATGCCCGTGCGGCATGGCCGAATCGGGCCCCTTGTGGGAAGTCTGTCGGCGTTCTCATAATCCAGCAGCAGAATTTTGACCGGTCCATGCCAGCACAGGGCCGTTCTTTTTTGCCCCGCTGATGACATGCGCTTGTCAAACGGATGCTTCGGTTGCACATCTCCCCGAGTCAACCCCCCACGGAAGGCATCACGTTGAAGAGACTTCTCACGGCCCTCAAGAGATGCGCGGTCCTCGGCGCCGCCGCGCTCGCGATCGCCAGCCTCCAGCCCGTCTCCGCCGCGCAGGCCGCCCCGTCGCCCGTCGTCGGCGGGACACGCGCCGCGCAGGGCGAGTTCCCGTTCATGGTCCGGCTCTCCATGGGCTGCGGCGGCGCGCTCTACACCCAGCAGATCGTGCTCACGGCCGCGCACTGCGTGGGCAGTTCGGGCAACAACACGAGCATCACCGCCACCGCCGGGGTCGTCGACCTCCAGTCCACCAGCGGCCGGGTCCAGGTTCGCTCCACCAAGGTGCTCCGCGCGCCCGGCTACAACGGCACCGGCAAGGACTGGGCGCTCATCAAGCTCGCCCAGCCCATCAACCTGCCGACTCTGAAGATCGCCACCACGGCGCAGTACAACACCGGTGACTTCACCATCGCCGGGTGGGGCGCGAACCGCGAGGGCGGTTCCCAGCAGCGCTACCTCCTGAAGGCCACCGTGCCCTTCGTCGGTGACGCCGCCTGCAAGGCCTACGGCGGCCTCTACAGCGGCCTCGTCGCGAACGAGGAGATCTGCGCCGGGTTCGACGCGGGCGGTGTCGACACCTGCCAGGGCGACTCCGGCGGCCCGATGTTCCGCAAGGACAACGCCGGCGACTGGATCCAGGTCGGCATCGTCAGCTGGGGTGAGGGCTGCGCCCGGCCCGAGGCCCCCGGCGTCTACACGGAGGTCTCGACGTTCGCCTCCGCCATCGCCTCGGCGGCGTCCACGCTCTGACCCGCCCCACGGCTTTCCGGGCCCGGCACCGTGCGGTGCCGGGCCCGTTTCGCCTGCGTCACCGTCCGGACTCCAGCTTCTCGACCGCCGCGCTCACCCGGGCCGCCCGACGCGGGGCGGTCCGGGCACGGAGCACGCCGAGCATCACGAGGTACCGGTCCGTCCGCCCCAGCACCTCGTACGTGCTCTGCCCTCTACGTGCCCTGTCCTCTACGTGAGCAGGGCGGCCGCCTGTTCGCGCGCGTGGACGAGGGCGTCCGGGAAGACGCCCAGACCGTGCGCGACGAGTGCCCCCTCGTGCACGAGCATCAGCGTCCTGGCCAGCGTCTCCGCCCCCTCTGGCGCGATCTCCGCGGCGAGACCGGTGAACAGGTCGAGCATCCACCGCTTCTGCCCGGTGATGATCGGGTGGGCCGGATGGGCGGGGTCGCTGATCTCCGCGTGCGCGTTGACCATGCCGCAACCCTTGGGGCTGCTCTCCGCCGCCCATGCGCGTGAGGCGTCGAAGACCGTCAGGACGCGCTCCCGCGGGTCCGGGTCCGCCGCGTCGAGGCGCTCGCCGAGGAAGGCCCGCCAGCGCTCGTCGCGGTCCGCGAGGTACTCCACGACGATCTGCTCCTTGGAGCCGAACCGGTCGTAGAGGGTCTTCTTCGTCACCCCGGCCTCGGCGGCGATGAGGTCGACGCCGACGGCGTGGATGCCGCGCTCGTAGAACAGCCGGTCGGCGGCCGCCAGGGCGCGGCGGGCGGCGGGCGTCATGGTGATCCGGCGTGGGGGCTCGGCGGGGGTACCCATGGCACCCGAGTATACCGATCTGTATAGTGCGCGGAGAAGGGTATACCGATCTGTCTACCGATTGGTCTGGTTGTGGTGTCGTGAAGATCCTCCTTTCCGTAGCCTTCGTCCTGTGCTGGAGTTCCGGGTTCATCGGGGCCAAGCTCGGCGTGGGCGGCGCGTCCGCGATCACGGTCCTCATGTGGCGGTTCCTGCCGCTGGCCGTCGTGCTTCTCGCCGTCGCCCTCGTCAGGCGCCCGGCCTGGCAGGGGCTCACCGCCCGGGACGTGACCCGGCAGGCCGTGATCGGCGTGCTGTCGCAGAGCGGCTATCTGCTCAGCGTCTACTACGCCATCCAGCTCGGTGTCTCCAGCGGCACGACGGCCTTGATCGACGGGGTGCAGCCGCTCGTCGCCGGAGCTCTCGCGGGACCGCTGCTGGGTCAGTACGTCTCGGGCAGGCAGTGGATCGGCCTGTGCCTCGGGCTGAGCGGCGTCGCCGTGGTCACGCTGGCCGACGCGGCCGCCGGCGGCGACGTCGCCCGGTGGGCGTACGCCGTGCCGCTGCTCGGCATGCTGGCCCTGGTCGCGGCGACGTTCCTGGAGAGCCGGTCCCGCTCGCGGGTGGCTCCCTCGGTGTCGCTGACCGTCCACTGCGCCACCAGCGCCGTCCTCTTCTCCCTGCTGGCCCTGGCCGGCGGGGCCGCCGCGCCGCCCGCCGATTCCGGGTTCTGGGTGGCGGTCGCCTGGCTCGTGGGACTGTCCACGTTCGGCGGGTACGGGCTGTACTGGCTCATCCTGGAGCGTTCCGGGGTGACCGAGGTCAACACGCTGATGTTCCTGATGGCGCCGGTCACCGCCGTGTGGGGCGCGCTCGCGTTCGGTGAACCGTTCGGCGTGCGGACCGCTCTGGGGCTGGCCCTCTGTCTGGCGGCGGTCGTCATCGTGCACCGGCCCGGCGGCCGGTCCGGCACCCGGTCGGGCACCCGGTCCGGTCGGGAGGGAAAACCGGTGGATCGGGACGGCCGCGACCCCGTAGCCTGCGTTCCGTGTCCAGCCCCGAGTCCGACAGACCCGAACCACCGGCTCTCCGGTGGCTGTTCGTGACGTTGACGCCGGGCCGCTGAGGCCCGCTCACCCCGCTGCCGGATCGCCGTCCGACGAGTCATGTCCGTCGTCGACCTTCGGTGCGGGGTTTCTTCATGCCGTTCGCTCTTCTTCTGCTGGGCCTTGCCGTCTTCGCGCAGGGAACGTCCGAGTTCATGCTGTCCGGTCTGGTGCCGGACATCGCGCGGGATCTGGAGGTGTCCGTTCCCGCGGCGGGGGCGCTGACCTCCGCCTTCGCGGTGGGGATGGTCGTGGGGGCGCCGCTCGTGGCGGGGCTCGCGCGGCGCTGGCCGCGGCGCGGCGCGCTGCTGGCGTTCCTCGTCGTGTTTCTCGCCGTCCATGTCGTCGGTGCCCTCACCGACAGCTTCGAGGTATTGCTCGCCACGCGGGTCGTGGGGGCGTTCGCGAACGCCGGGTTCCTCGCCGTCGCGCTCGTGACCGCCGTGGGCATGGTCCCGGCGGACGCGAAGGGGCGGGCCACCTCCATGCTGCTGGGCGGGGTGACCCTGGCGTGTGTGGCCGGGGTGCCCGCCGGGGCCGTGCTGGGCGGGCTGTGGGGCTGGCGCGCGGCGTTCTGGGCCGTGGCACTGGTGTCGCTGCCGGCGCTGGTGGCGGTGGCGAGGTCGGTGCCGGGCGGCGCGGCGGCCGAGGGTGCGCCGCCCGCGCTGCGCCGTGAGCTGCGGTCGCTGCGCAGCCCCCGGTTGGTCGTCACCCTGCTGCTGGGCGCCCTCGTGAACGGTGCGACGTTCTGCACCTTCACCTATCTCGCGCCGCTGGTCACCGAGGTGACGGGCCTGGGCAGCGGCTGGGTTCCCGGGGTGCTCGCGCTGTTCGGGGCCGGGTCGTTCGTGGGCGTGAATGCCGCGGGGCGATTCGCCGACCGGCGTCCGGTGGCGGTCCTGGCCGGTGGGGGCGCCGCGGCCTGTGTGGGCTGGTGCCTCCTGGCGCTCGGGGCGGGGCACCCGGTCCTGGCGCTCGGGCTCGTCTTCGTCCAGGGAGCGCTGTCCTTCGGCGTCGGCTCGACGCTGATCTCCCAGGCGCTGTACGCGGCGCCGGGCGCGCCCACGCTGGCCGGGGGTTTCGCCACGGCGGCGTTCAACGTGGGCGCGGCGCTGGGCCCTTGGGCCGGTGGCGCGGCGATCGGCGCGGGGTTCGGGTACCGGTCGCCGGTGTGGGTCAGTGCCGGGCTGGTCGCCTTGGCGTTCGTCGCGGCGATGGCGGTGTGGGGGCGGCGGGCGCGGCTCGTGGGCGAGGGGGTGGCGCCGTAGCGCTGAGCCCGGCCCGGCTCGGGGCGAGAGGTTGGCTCCGAAGCGCTGAACCCGGCCCGGCTCGTTTCGTCGCGGCGGCGGCGCAGGGTTCAGCCGCGCTGGGCGGGTGTCAGAACCCGCCCCCGAAGTCCCCTCCCCCGCCGAAGTCGCCTCCGCCGAAGCCCCCTCCGAAACCGCCCCCGAAGTCGCCGACGTCGAAGTCGCCGCCGGAGATGTCGCCGCCGTCGTAGCCGCCGAAGTCGCCGTAGCCGGAGCCGTAGTCGGCCGCGTAGGCGGGGCCGGCCATCATGCTGCCGAGCAGGGTGCCGACGAGGAGGCCGGGCAGGAGGCCGCCGCCGAAGTAGCCGCCGGCCCAGGGGCCGTACGCCGGGCCGGCCTCCCAGTACGGGCGGCGGCCGTGGTCGGTGTCGACCTCGCGGATCACCGGGTCGCGGCCCTCGGCGAGACGGGTCCGGTCGGCCGCGCAGACGGGCACCTCGCGCTCGGTACCGGCCGGGGGCGTCCAGGAGGCGTCGGCGACCGAGGGGCCGTGGCGCGGGTCGAAGAAGCAGGGCGGGCGGCGCTCCGGCAGCGGGCCGCCCGCTCGGCGGGCGGCGAGCGTCACGAGGGAGAACCGGCCGTCCTCCACGGCCTCGGTGACGGCCTTGACGTCCTCCGGTCGCGTCGCGGCGTCCATCAGGGACTTCGCCTGTTCGTAGGCGTCGAGGGCACGCTCGTAGTCGGCGCGCATCGCGTCGTCGGCGCCGGGCTCCCCGGGACGGAAGTCGAGCCGGTCGAGTTCCTCGCCGAAGGCGGTGATGTCCTCGTCGACCACCACCCGCAGCTTCTCCAGCGCTGCCCGCTGTTCCTCCTCGTGGCGGCGGCGGTTGCGCCGGACCACCGCGTAGGCGCCCGCGCCACCGGCCGCGACCAGCACGCCGAACGTGATCAGGCCGCCGACCGGCACGTCGTGGCCCGAGCCGTCGCTCCAGCTGCTCGGCGCCGTACCGCCCACGTTGCTGCGCAGGGCGTCGTCGACGAAGTCGTTCAGCTGGGCCTTGGCGTCCCCCGCGCCCTGGACGGCGCCGACCAGGTTGGACACCGACTGGCGGCTCATCACCGCGCTGTCGGCACGGGCGTCGAAGGCGTCGCCGAGGCGGATGCCGTACAGACCGGTGATGCCGGTCTCGGTGCGGAGGTTCCGGAAGAGGTCCTGCGTGGGGTAACCGGCCGGGAGGACCGCCACGAAGACGGGCTTGTCCGCGTCCTTGATCTTGGCGGCGAGTGCCTCGGCGTCCGACGCGGCCAGCTGGTCGGAGGCGGCCGGGTCGACGTACACGGGACTCTGGCGCAGTTGCTGGGCGACCGTCGAGAGGTCGGTGGCCGCGTGCGCGCCGGGCGCACCGGCCATCAGCACCGCCAGTACGGCGGCGACCGGCACGATCAGCAGGCGTACGAGGGTACGCGTCAGCGCGGCCTTCATATCTTCGAAGCTACCCGAATCCGTACGGAAAGGGAGATCGGCCGGGGCGGGGATTCCGGGGGGCGGCTGCCCCTACGATGCCTTCTGGCTTACTGCCGTGCGCGGGCCGGCCGGTCCGGGTCGGCGGTCGCAGCAGAAGGGGCGGAGACAGAGGCATGTTCGGAAGACGCAGGGCCGCGGACATGACGGTGTCCGCACTCGCCGAGCTGGACCGGTCGCGTACACGGGCCGACCTGTTGTGGGAACTGTTCCGGCACGCCGAGGCGGAGGTGACGGGGGCGATCGGCTGGTATCTGGCGCGCCGCCGGGGGCCGTCGCTGTGGTCGCGTTCGCTGCGGGCGCTGGCCGCGCTGCTGGGCATCGTCGGCACGCTCACCCCGCTGGTGCACGCGGCGGCCCCCACGACCGTGCAGCCCGAGTGGGGTTTCGTGTTCCTGGCCGGCGGGGCGGGGTGCGTCCTGTTCGACCGGATCTTCGGTTTCTCGGCGTCCTGGACGCGGTACATCCGTACGCAACAGGCCCTCCAGCAGATCCTCAAGAGGGCGCAGTCCGAGTGGGCGCAGGCGTTCCTGCGGACCACCGACTCCCCCAGCGACAAGGAGCAGGCCGCCCTGCTCGGGGTGATCGAGCGGCTGCGCACGGACGCCCAGCGGATCATCGAGGACGAGGGCACGGCATGGGTCGGCTACCTGGCCGACGGCGTGGAGGAGCTGACCCGCTCCACCACCCACGCCACCGGCCAGCGTCCCCACACCGCGGGCCTCTTCCGCCTCGACCGGGCGCCCGGACGGGACCGGGGCGGCGAGGTCCCGGCACCGCGTTCCCGGGACACGGCGATGTGAGACGCGCCCCGGGCAGGTGGCCGGCTACTCGGCCGGATCCACCCCGGCCCGCAGCAGCCCGTAGGTGTACGCGTCCTCCAAGGCCTGCCAGCTCGCGGCGATGACGTTCTCGGCGACGCCCACCGTGGACCACTCGCCCGAGCCGTCCGACGTGGAGATCAGGACGCGGGTCGTCGAGTTGGTGCCGTGCTTGCCCTCCAGGATGCGGACCTTGTAGTCCACCAGCTCCAGCTTGGCGAGCTGCGGGTAGATCTTCTCCAGGCCGACGCGCAGGGCCCGGTCGAGGGCGTTGACCGGGCCGTTGCCCTCGGCCGTGGCGACGATGCGCTCGCCCTTGGCCCAGAGCTTGACCGTGGCCTCGTTGGCGTGGGAGCCGTCGGGCCGGTCCTCGACGATGGCCCGCCAGGACTCGACCTCGAAGTACCGCAGCGGCCTGCCCTGGACCTCGGTGCGCAGGAGGAGTTCGAAGGAGGCGTCGGCCGCCTCGTACGTGTAGCCCTTGAGCTCGCGCTCCTTGACCCGCTCGACCACCCGGCCCACCAGCTCCCGGTCGCCGCCCAGGTCGATGCCGAGCTCCTTGCCCTTGAGCTCGATGGAGGCCCGGCCGGCCATGTCGGAGACCAGCATCCGCATGGTGTTGCCGACCAGCTCGGGGTCGATGTGCTGGTACAGGTCCGGGTCGACCTTGATGGCCGAGGCGTGCAGTCCGGCCTTGTGGGCGAAGGCGGAGAGGCCGACGTAGGGCTGGTGTGTGGAGGGGGTCAGGTTGACCACCTCGGCGATCGCGTGCGAGATGCGCGTCATCTCGCGCAGCCGGCCCTCGGGCAGGACCTTCTTGCCGTACTTCAGTTCCAGCGCCGCCACGACCGGGAAGAGGTTCGCGTTGCCGACGCGCTCGCCGTACCCGTTGGCGGTGCACTGCACGTGTGTCGCGCCCGCGTCGACGGCGGCCAGGGTGTTGGCCACCGCGCAGCCGGTGTCGTCCTGGGTGTGGATGCCGAGCCGGGCGCCGGTGTCGGCGAGGACGGTGGAGACGACCGCCTGGATCTGCGCCGGGAGCATGCCGCCGTTGGTGTCGCAGAGGATCACCACGTCGGCGCCCGCCTCCGACGCCGTGCGGACCACGGACTTCGCGTACTCGGGGTTCGCGCGGTAGCCGTCGAAGAAGTGCTCGCAGTCGACGAAGACCCGGCGGCCCTGCTCCTTGAGGAACGACACCGTGTCGCGGACCATCGCCAGGTTCTCGTCCAGGGTGGTGCGCAGGGCGAGCTCGACATGGCGGTCGTGCGACTTGGCGACCAGCGTGATCACCTGCGCGCCTGACCCCAGGAGCGCCTTGACCTGCGGGTCCTCCGCTGCGGTCGCGCCGGCCCGGCGGGTGGAGCCGAACGCGACCAGCTGGGCGTGCCGGAAGTCGATCTCCTGCTGGGCGCGGGCGAAGAACTCGGTGTCCCGGGGGTTCGCGCCCGGCCAGCCACCCTCGATGAAGCCCACGCCGAAGTCGTCCAGGTGCCGGGCGATGGCGAGCTTGTCGGCGACGGTGAGGTTGATGCCCTCCCGCTGGGCGCCGTCGCGCAGGGTGGTGTCGAAGACGTGGAAGGAATCGTCGAGCTCGCTGGTTTTGGTCATGTCTCAGGCTCCTGAGGATTGGATCTCGGTCGTACCGGAATGACCGGCTCCACCGCCCCCACATACTCCCTCGCGCTCTCGCTCCTGACTGCGGGTGGGCCAGAAAAGCGAAAAACCTCTCGCGGGTGCGAGAGGTCTGCGCGCGGGTCGAGGACGACGGTGTCCGCCCGTACCTGGTCGTACGTGGCGGTCACTGCGGACCGGCGCGCCTGCTGCCAATAATCATGGCGAACGAGAGCACGAGGGCAGTGTGGCACAGCCCCCGCACCTCACTCACGGTTGTCTCAGAATGCGGTCAGTCACGAGAGACGGCGGACGTAGACGTGCGAGGTGTCGTACGTGTCGCCGGGCACGAGGTCGGGCGAGGAGCTGGCGAAGGCGACCTTGCGGCCGTGCCGGTCGGGCACCGGGGCGGACACGCTCTGGTCGTTCGGACCGCCCTCGGTGTCCGCGCTGACCAGGACGGTGCGACCGGTGCGCAGATCACGGAGGTAGGCGCGATAGGTGTAGTCGGTGTCGCCCGGGTCGGCCGAGATGAAGGCCAGGTGCCGATTGTCGGCGCTGAGCTGCGGAAAGGCGGTGAAGGCGGCCGGGTCGGCGGCGTCGATGCGCCGGAGCCCTCCCGTCTTCAGATCCCGGACGAAGACGTTGTGTCCCTTGTTGGTGTCGTCCGGGGTGAGCTGCGAGTCGAGCGAGTTGAAGACCGCGTACCGGCCGTCGGCACTGATCTGCGGGAACTCGCTCTGCCCGTCGGACGTCCTGCCGTCCGGCGCCCGGTCGGCCTGGATCAGCTCGCCGCTCGGCACGTCACGGACCCAGGCGTCGCTCCAGTCGCCCGAGGCGGGGTGCGGGACGAAGAACCGGTAGCCGACGCGGCTGCCGTCGGCGCTGATGGACGGGTGGGTGGCGGCGGTCTTGCGGTCGCCCGGGGCGGGCACCTGGCTGACGCGGACGGCCTTGCCGCTGGTGCGGTCCACGCGGTAGACGCGTCCCCGGACGTCGTCGCCCTGGGTGAACTCGGAGCGCTCGGCGACGAAGGCGACGTAGCGGCCGTCGCCGCTGATGGCGGGCTGCCGGGCGGTGTCGTACCCGGTGTCGACGGTGTCCTTGACGCGCTGGAGGGCGTCGGTCTTCAGGTCCTTGACCCAGATGTGGCCAAGGCCGTCGCCGGTGCCGGTGGCGCTGAAGGCCAGGTACCGGCCGTTGCCGCTCAGGGCGACGTCGTCGACGGGGCCCACGCCCGCCGCGCTGCTCGCAAGCCGGGTCGTGCCGGTCTTCAGGTCGCGCACGAAGGCGTCGGCGGCGCCGTCGGTGTCACCGGCGACGAGGTTGCCGGCACTGGAGACGAAGGCCAGATACCGGCCGTCGGCGCTCAGGCTCGGCCCGCTGGAGGAGGCATTTCCCTCGGAGCCGTCCGGGGCGACGCTCGCCTTCTCGGTCCGTGGCGCGGGCGCCGGTGCCGCGGTCGCGGGCAGCGCGGCGGTGACGCCGAGCGTGACGGCCAGGGCCACTCCGAGCGCGCCGGACGTGGCCCTCCTGGTGCTGGTCATGTACTCCCCCTGTGTTCCCCGCGGTCCCCGTGATCCCCGACCCCCGTGATCCCCGTGGACGCTGCTCCCCCGGCCCCGCGCCGAGGGCTCCTGAAGAGCCAACATCACTACCAGCAGCACGGTCAATCCGCCGAATTGAGTACTACCCGGGCGCACGTTCAGGCCGGGGGTCCGGGGGGCGGAGCCCCCGGGGCCAGGGGTACTCAGCCCAGCTGGTGCATCCAACCGTGCGTGTCAGGAGCCGTCCCCCGCTGAATGTCCAGCAGCGCCTGCCGAAGCCGCAGCGTCACCTCGCCCGGCTCGCCCCCACTCTGCTTCCACTCCGTCCCGGCCCGCTTCACCGTACCGACCGGCGTGATCACGGCAGCCGTACCGCAGGCGAACACCTCGGTCAGCGACCCGTTCTCCGAGTCCCGCTGCCACTGCTCGACCGACACCCTGCCCTCCTCGGCCTCGTACCCGAGGTCACGGGCGACGGCGAGCAGGGAGTCCCGCGTGACACCCTCCAGGATCGACCCGGTGAGCGACGGCGTGACGATCCTGTCCCCGTACACGAAGTACAGGTTCATGCCGCCCAGTTCCTCGACCCACGTGTGCTCCACGGCGTCGAGGTAGCAGACCTGGTCGCACCCCTTCGCCGCGGCCTCGGCCTGCGCGAGCAGGGACGCCGCGTAGTTGCCGCCGGTCTTGGCGTCGCCCATACCGCCGGGCACGGCCCGGACACGGTCCTCGGAGACCCAGATGGACACCGGCTTCACCCCGCCGGGGAAGTACGCGCCGGCCGGGGAGGCGATCACCAGGAACAGGTACTCGTTGGCCGGCTTCACACCCAGACCGACCTCGGTCGCGATCATGAACGGACGCAGGTAGAGGGACTCCTCGCCACCGTGCGCGGGGACCCACGCCTTGTCCTGCTTCACCAGCGCGTCGCACGCCTCGATGAACGTCTCGACCGGCAGCTCGGGCATCGCCAGCCGGCGCGCGGACCGCTGGAAGCGCTCGGCGTTCTTCTCCGGGCGGAACGTGGCGACCGAGCCGTCGGGGCGGCGGTAGGCCTTCAGGCCCTCGAAGATCTCCTGCGCGTAGTGCAGGACCGTGGTCGCGGGGTCGAGGGAGATCGGCGCGTACGGCACGAGCTGACCGTCGTGCCAGCCGCGGCCCTCCGTCCACTTGATCGTCACCATGTGGTCGGTGAAGTGGCGGCCGAACCCGGGGCTGGCCAGGATCGCCTCGCGTTCTGCGGCGGAGAGCGGGTTGGCGGAGGGCTTGAGCTCGATCGTGGGCGTCGTCATGGGTTGATGTCCTTCACCGGTTGTAGTGACGGGCCGCGCTCGGTACTGCTCTGATGGTGACCAGTGCTAGGACGTCCGAGCATTCCCTCATTCCGCGGCTCCACGTTCGATTATCGCCCGGGGGCGGCGGCGGAAGGAACGGGGTGAATCCGGCCCGGTGGTCGATGGTGGCACCCGGCGGGAACATGCGGAAGCCGCCGGGTGCGGATGCGACCCGGCGGCTTGGGATAAGCAGCGGCGGGTCAGCCGGCTACGCGTACGGCGAGCGCGTCGCCGATCTCCGAGGTGGAGCGGGCGGGCTTGCCGGTGCGCTCCGCGAGGTCGGCGGCGACCGCCGCGTCGATGCGGTCGGCCTCGGCCTCGTGGCCGAGGTGGCGCAGGAGCAGGGCGACGGAGAGCACCGTGGCGCTCGGGTCGGCCTTGCCCTGGCCGGCGATGTCCGGGGCCGAGCCGTGCACGGGCTCGAACATGGACGGGAACTCTCCGGACGGGTTGATGTTGCCGGAGGCCGCCACGCCGATGCCGCCGGAGACGGCCGCGGCGAGGTCGGTGACGATGTCGCCGAAGAGGTTGTCGGTGACGATCACGTCGAAGCGCTCGGGCTGGGTGACCAGGTAGATGGTGGCCGCGTCGACGTGCATGTACTCGGTGGTGACCTCGGGGAACTCCTCGGCCACCTTGTTGAAGATGTTCGTCCACAGGTGACCCGCGAAGGTCAGCACGTTGTTCTTGTGGATCAGCGCCAGCTTCTTGCGCGGGCGGGCCTGGGCACGCGCGAAGGCGTCGCGGACCACGCGCTCGACACCGTAGGCCGTGTTCACGGAGACCTCGGTGGCGACCTCGTGCTCGGTGCCCTTGCGGATCGTGCCGCCGTTGCCGGTGTACGGGCCCTCGGTGCCCTCGCGGACCACGACGAAGTCGATCTGCGGCTCGCCGGCCAGCGGGGTGGCCACACCGGGGAGCAGCTTGCTCGGCCGCAGGTTGACGTGGTGGTCGAAGGCGAAACGGAGCTTGAGCAGGAAGCCGCGCTCCAGGACGCCGGACGGCACGCTCGGGTCGCCGATCGCGCCGAGCAGGATGGCGTCGTGCTGCTTCAGGGCGTCGAGGTCGGCGTCGGTGAGGGTCTCACCGGTGGCGTGGTAGCGCCGGGCGCCGAAGTCGTACTCCTTGGTCTCCAGCTTCACATCCTGCGGAAGGACGGCGGAGAGGACCTTCAGGCCTTCGGCCACGACCTCCTGGCCGATGCCGTCACCGGGGATCACTGCGAGATTGATGCTGCGAGACATGCGGGCACCCTACTCCTCGTCCCATGTGATGACACACGGCGTCCGCGATACGGACACGTCGACCATCGTTCACCCGTATGTCGGACCGGTGTTGGGCCTCGCTGGGAAATTGACTCCCATGGAGACTCCCGACTTCGGCATCCCCCGGCGGCTCGCGGACCGGATGAGCATGGCGGAACAGCACGAGTACCTGCGGACGCGCCTGTCGCGGCGGCGCACGCTGGTGACGGCCGGCGCGGTGGCGAGCGGACTGCTGACCGGCTGCGGCTCCGGTTCCGGTTCCGGCCAGGGCGGCGCCACGGCGACCAGGGACCCGTCACCGAGCACGTCGAAGGCCCCTGGCTCCTTCATCACGCCCTTCGGCCGCCACCTCGCCTTCGGCGCCGACCCGAAGACCCAGATGCGGATCTCCTGGCAGGTGCCGCTCGCGGTGAAGAAGCCGTACGTCCGGGTCGGCCTGCGCCCCGACGACCTGGGCCGCAAGGTCGAGGCCGAGCTGCGCGATCTGCACACCCCGGGGCTGAAGGGCGTACGGCCGGCGGTCGAGCAGTACTACCTGCACGCGGCGCTGGACGGCCTGCGTCCGGGCACGACGTACTACTACGGCGTCGGCCACGAGGGCTTCGACCCGGCGTCCCCCAAGCACCGGTCGACCGTCACGACCTTCCGCACGGCACCGGCGAGCCCTCCGGAGCGGTTCGTGTTCACCGCGTTCGGCGATCAGGGCGTCGGCGAGGAGGCGGCCCTCAACGACCGCACGCTGCTGCGCCGGAACCCCGCCTTCCATCTGCACGCCGGTGACATCTGCTACGCCGACCCGACCGGCAAGGGCAAGGAGTCGGACGTCTTCGACGCCGGGCAGTGGGACCGGTTCCTCAAGCAGACCGAACCGGTGGCCAGGTCGGTGCCGTGGATGGTGACGACCGGCAACCACGACATGGAGGCCTGGTACTCGCCGGACGGCTACGGCGGGCAACTCGCCCGCTTCTCCCTGCCGGACAGCGGCTTCGACGCGCGCACGGCACCGGGGGTGTACGCCTTCACGTACGGCAACGTCGGCGTGGTCGCCCTGGACGCGAACGACGTGTCGTACGAGATCCCCGCCAACTTCGGCTACACGCAGGGGCGGCAGACGAAGTGGCTGGACGAGAAGCTCGGCGCACTGCGGGCCGACGCCGCAGTCGACTTCGTCGTCGTCTTCTTCCACCACTGCGCCTACTCGACGTCCACGCACGCCTCCGACGGCGGGGTGCGCGCCGAGTGGCTGCCGCTGTTCGCCCGGCACGAGGTGGACCTGGTGATCAACGGGCACAACCACGTCTACGAGCGGACCGACGCCGTCAAGAACGGCGAGGTGGGCAGGCCGGTGCCGGTCGGCGGGACGACGGATCCGCGGCGGGACGGGATCGTGTACGTCACGGCGGGCGGCGGCGGCAAGGACCTGTACGGCTTTCCCGACGGCGTGAAGGAGAGCTACGAGGGGAACATCGCCGACCGCGAGTCGGTCGCCACGTTCCGGTGGACCAAGTCCCAGGGCACGAAGGCGGAGTCGGTGCAGTGGTCACGCGTGCGCTACCGCGGCTTCTCGTTCCTCTCGGTGGAGGCCGTGAGCGGCGCCGCGCCGAGGCTGAAGGTGTCGGCGCTGGCGTCGGACGGTGAGCGGATCGACCATTTCGAGGTGCGGCGCGGGGCGTGAGACCCCGCACCGCGCCCCGTCGGGCGGCTCCCGGACCAGGGGTGTGACGGCTCAGTGGCCGCTGGACCCGCCGTTGTCCCTGCGGTCGAGGGCGCGCTGGAGGGCGGCGGCGGCGTTCTTGCGGTCGGACTCGCTCGTACGGGAGACGTGGCGGACTCGGCGGCGGACGGTCGTCTCGGCCATGGGAAATCGACTCCTTCGACAGCGTGGAGCGCAGAGAGAGATACGAGACGCCGGAGGGGCGGGGAGCGGTGCCGCAGGGGTTGCCTGCACGGGGCCCGGCTCACGACCGCCATTCGCTTGGTCGAGCGAGACGTTCGGCTCCTACAAAAGTAAGGGAGGTGGGAGCGTCTGTCTCCACAATTACTCGGACTTCCTACTATCTGAGACGGTGGACTGGGTCACACCGCGCTGACCTGCGGCGATCTCTAGAGCACGTCGCCGTCGCGCCAGTCGAAGAGCAGCTCGTGCGCCGGGTCGAGCGGACCGGCGAGGGCGGGCCGTACGTACGTGCTGTCCTCTTCCTCCGGCAGGCGGACGACGCCGTCCCGCGGGCTGAGGGCGTGCACCTGGCCGCGCCAGAGCCGCCAGCCCCGGGAGGTGTAGAGCCGGGCGCCGTCGTCGCTGGCGGAGAGGGCACCGAAGTCGTAGGCGCGGTCGACGACGCGTTCCAGTTCCGCCATGACCCGCCCGCCGAGGCCGGTGCGGCGGGCGTCGGCGCGGACGGCGACGTTCTCGACGTACCCGGCGCGCAGCCACCGGCCGCGGTGCCGCACCCGGCGCATCACGACCGCCCCGTGCGCGGCGAGCCCCGAGGCGTCGTACACGAGGGCGTGCATGCCGCCGAGGCCGTGGTCCCAGTCCTCGTCACCGAAGTCGCCCTCGAAGGCGGCGTCCAGGAGGGCCCGCACGGCGTGCAGTTCGGCGGGGGCGAGGTCGGCGGTGTGGGCGGTACGTACGCGGATGGTCATCCGCCCAGTATGTGAAGGGGCCGGGCGCCTCTCGAACGATTTATGCACCGGCCGGAAGACCGGGAAGACACCGACGGGCCGGGTCCTGGGGACCCGGCCCGTCGGTCACGCGGGGGCTCAGCCCATGTGCGGGTACGTGTAGTCGGTCGGCGGGACCAGGGTCTCCTTGATGGCGCGGGTCAGGGTCCAGCGCATCAGGTTCTGCGGGGCGCCGGCCTTGTCGTTGGTGCCGGAGGCGCGGCCGCCGCCGAAGGGCTGCTGGCCGACGACGGCGCCGGTCGACTTGTCGTTGATGTAGAAGTTGCCGGCCGCGTAGCGGAGCTTGTCCGCCGTGTAGGCGGCCGCCGCGCGGTCGTTCGCGATGACCGAGCCGGTCAGGGCGTAGTCGGAGACGGACTCCATCTGGGTCAGCATCTCGTCGTACTTGTCGTCCTCGTAGACGTGCACGGCGATGATCGGGCCGAAGTACTCGGTGCGGAACACCTCGTTCTCCGGGTCGGTGCACTCGATCACGGTCGGGCGGACGAAGTACCCCTCGGAGTCGTCGTAGGTGCCGCCCGCGACGATCGTGCAGGTGGCGTCCTCCTTGGCGCGGTCGATGGCGGCCTTGTTCTTGGCGAAGGCACGCTCGTCGATGACGGCGCCGATGAAGTTCGACAGGTCGGTGACGTCACCCATCTTGATGCCGTCGACCTCGGCCGCGAGCTCCTCCTTGAAGCCCGAGTTCCAGATCGAGGCCGGGATGTACGCCCGGGAGGTGGCGCTGCACTTCTGGCCCTGGAACTCGAAGGCACCCCGGGTGAACGCCGTCTTCAGGATCGCCGGGTCGGCCGACGGGTGGGCGACGAGGAAGTCCTTGCCGCCGGTCTCGCCGACGAGGCGCGGGTAGGTGCGGTACTTCTCGATGTTGTTGCCGACCGTCTTCCACAGGTACTGGAAGGTCTTGGTCGAGCCGGTGAAGTGGATGCCGGCGAGGTCGCGGTGCTCCAGGGCGACCTTGGAGACCTCGATGCCGTCACCGGTGACGAGGTTGATGACGCCCTTGGGCAGGCCCGCCTCCTCCAGCAGCTGCATCAGCAGCACGGCGGCGTGGGTCTGCGTCGGGGACGGCTTCCAGACGACGACGTTGCCCATCAGGGCGGGGGCCGTCGGCAGGTTGCCCGCGATCGCGGTGAAGTTGAAGGGCGTGATCGCGTAGACGAAGCCCTCCAGCGGACGGTGGTCCAGACGGTTCCACACGCCCGGGGAGTTGGCCGGGGGCTGCTCGGCCAGGAGCTTGCGGGCGTAGGAGACGTTGAAGCGCCAGAAGTCGATCAGCTCACAGGGCGTGTCGATCTCGGCCTGCTGGGCGGTCTTGGACTGGCCGAGCATGGTGGAGGCGGCGAGCGTCTCGCGCCACGGGCCGGACAGCAGCTCGGCGGCGCGCAGGATGATCGCCGCGCGGTCGTCGAAGGACATGGCGCGCCAGGCGGGCGCGGCGGCCAGGGCCGCGTCGATGGCGTCCTGCGCGTCCTGCTGGGTGGCGTTGCGGTACGTACCGAGCACGGCCTTGTGGTTGTGCGGCTGGACGACCTGGAAGGCCTCGCCGCCGCCCATCCGCTTCTCGCCGCCGATGGTGCAGGGCAGGTCGACCGGGTTGTCGGCCAGCTCCTTCAGCCTGGCCTCCAGCCGGGCACGCTCGGGCGAGCCGGGGGCGTAGCCGTGCACCGGCTCGTTGACGGGGGTGGGGACCTGGGTCACAGCGTCCATGTTTTCCGTAACTCCTTACTGAGCGGTGGTTCGGTCTCAGCCCTTGGTGAGCATCGAGCGGGCGAAGAAGCGCAGGTTGGCCGGCTTCTCCGCGAGTCGGCGCATGAAGTAGCCGTACCAGTCGGTGCCGTACGCGGTGTAGACGCGCATGCGGTGGCCCTCGGCGACGAGGCGGGACTGCTCCTCGCCGCGGATGCCGTAGAGCATCTGGAACTCGTACTCGTCGAGCTTGCGCCCGGCCTGGCGGGCGAGCTCCTGGCCGATGGCGATCAGCCGGGGGTCGTGGGACCCGATCATCGGGTACCCCTCCCCCCGCATCAACGTCCGGAGGATGCGGACGTATGCCCGGTCGATCTCGTGTTTGTCCAGGTACGCGACCGAGGCGGGCTCCTTGTACGCGCCCTTGACCAGGCGGACCCGGCTGCCGTTCGCGGCGAGGCGGCGGGCGTCGGCCTCGGTGCGGAAGAGGTACGCCTGGATGACGCAGCCGGTCTGCGGGAAATCCTTCCGCAGGTCCTCGTGGATGGCGAACATCGAGTCGAGGGTGGTGTGGTCCTCGGCGTCCAGGGTGACCGTCGTGCCGATCTCGGCAGCCGCCTCGACGACCGGCCGGACGTTGGAGAGGGCCAGTTCGTGACCGCCGGGCAGGGCCTGCCCGAACATCGACAGCTTCACCGACATCTCGGCGCGGGTGCCGAGCTCCAGTGGTTTCAGCCGGTCGATCAGCTCCAGATAGGCGTCCCGGGCGGCGGCGGCCTGCGCCGGATTGGTGATGTCCTCGCCGACCACGTCCATCGTCAGCTCCAGACCCCGCTCGGCGAGACTCCGGATGACCGGGACGATGTCGTCGACGTCATCGCCCGGGATGAAGCGGTCGACGACCTGCTTGGTCACCGGGGCCGCCGAGATCAGGCGTCGCATCCGGTCGCTGCGAGACGCGGCGAGAATCACGGGACCCAGCACGGGGCACCTCCAGAGCACAACCAACGGATGGCCGGACACCGGACGGATGACGCCCTGGGTACGGCACGGAGAACCACCGTGAAACCTAAGGATCCCTCCGATCGTGGGCCATCGACAGCTGTCACGCATCCGTGCCGCAGATCTCAGACAGATGTATGAAGGCACCTCGGGGGTGCGCGACAATGCCCGCATGACGTCGGAACACCGGGGGGACTACGAGGAGCTGGTCGACGAGATCTCGGAGCTGCTCGGGGCGCCCGCGACCCTGGAGAACCGGGACTTCGAGCTGATCGCCTTCGGCGCCTACGACAGTGAGGGCGACCTCGATCCCTCGGCCCTGGACCCGGTGCGCACCCGCTCGATCCTCACCCGCCGCTCGACCGCCGCCGTCCGGGCGTGGTTCGAGGGGTTCGGCATCACCCGCGCGACGGAACCGGTCCGTATCCCGCCGACACCGGAGGCCGGGGTCCTGCGGGGCCGGATCTGCCTCCCCGTCCGGCACCGGGGTGTGGTGCACGGCTACGTCTGGCTGCTGGACGACGATCCCGGCCCGAGCGAGCGGCAGCTGTCCGCCGCCATGCGGGTCACGGCCCGCATCGGCGCCCTGCTCGCGGACGAGGCCCAGCACGGTGCCGACCTCAGCCGCGAACTGCGGGCGGTGCTCACCGCGGAGCGCGACTGGCAGCGGGACATGGCCGTGGCGGAACTCCGCACCGCCCTCGGCACCCGCGCCGACGGCCCGCACACGGTGGTGTGTGTCGCTCCCTGGCCGTCGGCCGACCCCGACGACGCGCCGTCGGGCCGAGCCGTACCAGGGGCGACAGCGCTGTGCACGCTGCCGTGGGGAGCGGCGGACCAGTGCGTGGCGGTGCTGATCCGCCTGCGCTCGACGGATGTCCTGACCCCGGCGACGACGGCGGCGGGGCGACTGCTGGAGCGGGCGCGCGGGGGGAGCGGATCGGGCGGCACGCCAGGGAGCCGGTCGGGTGCCGTTCCGAGCGGACCGGCCACCGGCGGCCCGGGCGGAGCCTCCTCCGGCGCGTCAGGCGCAGCGGCCTCCCGCGACCCCGGGGGCACGGCCGGCGGACCGGGCGGCGCCGCCCCGCACGGCCCCTCGCGCGGGCCGGCGGGAGCCACTGCGTACGGCCCCTCGCGCGGACCGTCCGCGGGTGTCGCCACCCCGCGCTCCGGCCTCGCCGACCTGGGCGCCGCGTGGTGGGAGGCATCGGCGGCGGCCCGGGCGGCCCTCGCGGAATCCCGGCTGGGGCCCGTCGCCCAGTGGTCGTCGATCGGCCCGTTCCGGCTGCTCACCGCGCTGCCGCCGGACGTGGCCCGCGACCCCGCCGTGCACGCCCTCCTCTTCCCCGTGCACCAGGAGCTCGCCCGTACCGCCGAGGTCTACCTCGACTGCGCCGGCCAGGCCGCCCGTGCCGCCGCCGAGCTGGGCATCCACCGTCAGACCCTGTACTACCGGCTCTCCCGGATCGAGAAGCTCACCGGCCTCGACCTGGACGACGGCGAGGACCGCCTCCTGCTGCACATGGCTCTGAAGGCACACCGACTCTGAGGACCGCCCGGACATGCCTCTGCTGCTGATCGACCTCGACAACACGCTGGTGGACCGGGACGCCGCGTTCCGCGACGCGGTGGCGGCGTTTCTGGCCGAGTACGCACTGCCCGCGCGGGACATCGACTGGGTGACGGCTCTGGACGCGAGCGGGTACACGCCCCGTCAGGAGGTCGCCCGGGCCCTACGGGGCCGGTACGGCGTCGACGAGAAGGCCGTCCGTGTCCTGCTCGACCGGGGAGTGGCCGAGGGTGTCGCCCTGTCCGGGCCGACCCGTACGGCACTCGGTGTGGCGGCCGCGCAGGGCTGGAGGCTGGCCATCGTCACCAACGGCCGTACCGTCCAGCAGGAGACGAAGATCCGGAACACCGGCCTCGACGAGCTGACCCACGGGTGGGTGGTCTCCGAGGCGGTCGGCCACAAGAAGCCCGCGCCGGAGATCTTCCACGCCGCCGCGGCGGCCGTCGGGGGCTCTCTGGACGGCGCCTGGGTGATCGGCGACTCCCCGCACGCCGACATCGCCGGCGCGGCGGCGATCGGTGCCCGCAGCGTCTGGGTGTCGGCCGGCCGGTCCTGGACCGTCACGCGGCACCGCCCCACCCGGACCGCCCACGACGCGGCGTCCGCCATCGAGTCGGTCCTCCGCTCTCCGACGTGACCCACCACGCGATTCGGAACGCGATCCGGAACGCGATCCGCCATGTGATCCACCGTGTGATCCACCGTGTGATCCACAGTGATCAGAACGCATTGTTGAAAACGATTATCAATGCTACGGTCGGCGCATCCCCTTGACCACCCCTTTACCCGGAGGGTTCCGTGCGCCTGCCCGCTCGCCGCCTGCTCCCCGCCACCGCCCTCACCGCCGTCTCCGCCCTGCTCACCGGCTGCTTCACCGGCACGGAGCAGACCACGGGCGCCTCCGGGCCCGGAGGGAAACGCATACGCGTCGCCATGCTCCAGCCACCCCGCTCCGGCCTCTCCCCGCTCTCCGACGACGCGTTCAAGCTGTCGCGCTGGTCGACCGCCGAGACCCTGGTCGAGCTGGACCGGGAGGGCGACGCGCGCCCCGCCCTGGCCACCGAGTGGAGGCGGTCCGGCAGAAGCTGGACCTTCACCCTGCGCGACGGCGTCACCTTCCACGACGGCACGAAGCTCACCCCCGAGACCGTCGTCGAGTCCCTCACCAGAGCCGCCGGCGCCTCCCCCAAGCCGCGCATCCTCGACGGCGTCGACCTGACCGCGAGGGCCGACGGCGACCGGGTGACCGTCACCACCGCCGCCGAGGACCCCCTGGTCCCGCAGCGGCTGAGCTCCCCTCAACTGGCGATCCTGGCGGCGAAGGCCTACCGGGGGAAGACCGTCGACCCCGTCGGTGCCGGCACCGGCCCGTTCGAGCTCACGAAGGTCGACGGCACCTCCTCCGCCACCCTCGACCGCTACGACGGCTACTGGGGCGGGAAGGCCAAGTCCCCCGGCATCGACGTGAAGTTCGTCCCGGACGGCACCGCCCGCGCGGCGGCACTGCGCAGCGGCGAGGCCGACATCGTCGAGGCGATCCCCGTCTCGCAGGCCGCCGTCCTCGACCAGGACCTCGTCACCGAGGTCCCGATGCCGCGCACCAACACCCTCTACCTCAACACGCGGAAGGGCTCCTTCAAGGACCCCGCCCTGCGCGCCGCCGCCCGCGAGGCCGTCGACGCCGAGTCGATCGTGAAGGGGGTGTACGAGGGCCGCGCCGACGTCGCCGAGGGGCTGCTCGGACCCGCCCTGCCCTGGGCCGCCGGGCTGCGCACCTCCGTCGAGCACTCCGAGGCGGGTGACCCGGCCGGCAGGACCATCACCGTCGGTACGTACACCGACCGCTCCGAGATGCCGGAGGTCGCCGCCGCGCTGCAACAGCAGCTCCAGAAGGCCGGGTTCAGGGTGAAGCTGGACGTGCGCGAGTACGCGAACATCGAGTCCGACGCGCTCGCCGGCCGCTTCGACGCGTTCGTCCTCTCCCGGGCCACCGTCCTCGACTCGGGTGACCCGGCCGCCTACCTGTACAGCGACTTCGCCTCCGACGGCACCTTCAATCTCTCGCACCTGACCGACCCGGACATCGACGAGGCGCTGAAGAAGGCCGCGGACACCCCGGTCGGCGACGCCCGCCGCAAGGCGGTCGTGGAGGCCGAGGCCGCCGTCCTGGCCCGGGACGCGGCCGTCCCGATGCTCCACGAGCGGGTGATCCAGGGCGACGCCGCCGCAGTCGTGGGCGCCGCGCACGACCCGCGCGAGCGCGAACTCGTCACGGCGGACACGTACGTCAAGTGAGGTCCGTCGCGAAGCACGCGGCCGGTGTGACCCGCTGCGTGGGCCTCCTCGCCGTCCTGGCCGTCGTCGGGCTGCTGCCCTGGCTCTCCCACCGCGACCCGGCGCTCACCGTGCTGCGCGCCCGGTCGGCCGAGCGGGAGGCGACTCCTCAGGCGCTGGCATCGATCCGCGCGGACCTCGGTCTGGACGCCGGTCCCCTGTCCCTGCTGGGGCGGTGGGCCGGGGACCTGCTGCACGGGGACCTGGGCACCTCCTGGGTGTCGGGCCATGACGTCCTGCCGTCCGTGCTCGCCGGGCTCCAGGTGTCGCTGGCCCTGATGGGCGCGGCACTGGGCGTCGCCGTACTGCTGGCCGCCGCGCTCGTGGCGCCGGTGCTGGTGCGTGGGCGCGGCTCGGCCGGGGCGTTCGCCGCGATGCTCGCGGCCGTACCGGAGTTCCTGCTGGCCACCGTCGTGCTGCTGGTGTTCGGGGTGTGGCTGGGGTGGTTGCCGACGTCCGGCTGGCAGAGCGCCGCGTACCTGGTGCTGCCCGCGCTGGCCCTCGGCGTCCCGGCGGGCGGGCTGCTCGGGCGGCTGGTCGCCGACGCGCTGCCCGCCGTGCTCGAGGAGCGCTGGGTGGAGCTGTGGCGGGGGGCCGGGGTGAGCCGGGCCCGGATCGCCGGGGCGGCGCTGCGGCGCGTCCTGCCGCCGCTGGTCCCGCAGTTCGGGATGGTCGCGGTCGGTCTGACCGGCGGGGCGGTGGCCGTGGAGACGGTGTTCGCGGTGCCCGGCATCGGCCGTACGGCCCTCGGCGCGGCCAGGTCGCAGGACCTGCCGCTGCTCCAGGGCTCCGTCCTCGCCCTGCTGTTGCTCGGCCTGGTCGCGGGTGCCCTGGCGGCGGTCGTACGACGGCGGCTGCTGGGGCCGGCCCTGCGCGACGCCGGGCTGACGCTGCCCCCGGCCCGCCCGGTCCGCGCGCACCCGGCCTTCCCGGCCGCACTGGCCGCCGTCCTGCTGCTGACCATCGGCTGGGGACTGCTGCGCGACCCGTACGCCGTGGACACGACGGTCCGGCTCGCCCCGCCCTCCTGGGCGCATCCGCTGGGCACCGACGGTCTCGGCCGTGACGTGCTGGCCCGGCTCGGGCACGGCGCCGCCTCGACGGTCGGCACGGCGGCGGCCGTCAGCCTGCTGGGCCTGCTGATCGCGCTCGCGCTGGGCTTCCTGCCGGGTATCGCCTCGGGCGCGGCCGACATCGCCAACGCGCTGCCACCGGTGATCGTCGGCATCCTGGTCGCGGCGGCCGTCGGCCCCGGCACCGGCGGGGCGGCCCTCGCGGTCGCGCTGCTCTCCTGGCCGGCCCTGTCCGCGCACGCGGCGGCGCTGGTCCAGGAGGTACGGGCGTCGGCGTTCCTGACCGCCCAACGGGCCATCGGGGCGAGCCCCTTCTGGATCCTCACCCGGCATGTCCTGCCGTCCGTCGCCGCCCCGGTCGCCCGCCACGCCCTGCTGCGTCTGCCGGGCATCGCCCTGGCCCTCGCTTCGCTGGGCTTCCTGGGCCTGGGCGCCCAGCCGCCCGCCCCCGAGTGGGGCCTGCTGCTGGAGGAGTCCCGGGCGTATGTGGAACGCGCCCCCTGGGCGGCCCTCGCCCCGGCGGTGGCACTGACCCTGCTGGCCGGACTCGCGGTGTCGGGCGCGGCACTCACCCAGGGCCGGAGAGTACGGCCGGTCACCCCGGCTCGGGTCGAGATCGAGAAGGAGGCCCCCGTTGGAGTCTGAGGCACGGCTGCCGTCCGAGGCATTGCTCTCGTCCGAGGCACTGCTGTCGGTGCGCGACCTGCGGATCGCCTTCGACGGGGTCGAGGCCGTGCGCGGCCTGTCCTTCGACGTCCGCCCGTGTGAAGTGCTGGCGGTCGTCGGCGAGTCGGGAGCGGGCAAGTCCCTCACGGCCCGCGCGCTCCTCGGCATGCTGCCGCGTGACGCGGCCACGAGCGGGACGATCAGCCCGGACCTCTCGGCCGCGCGCGGCCGCCGTATCTCACTCGTCCCGCAGGACGCGCTGTCGGCGCTGTCCCCCGTGCATCCGGTGGGCGACCAACTCGCCGCCGCCGTACGGTCGGTGGCCCGGGTCTCCCGCGCGGAGGCCCGGTCCCGGGCGGTCGCGGCCCTGGACCGGGTCGGCATCCCGGACGCGGCACGCAGGGCGCGGGCGTATCCGCACGAGTACTCCGGCGGCATGCGGCAGCGCGCGGTGATCGCCATGGCCACTGTCAATGAACCGGACGTCGTGGTCGCCGACGAACCCACCACCGCCCTCGACGAGGAGCACCGCGACCTGGTGCTGCGGCTGCTCGCCGAGCGGCGGGAGGCGACCGGCGCCGCGCTCGTCCTGGTCACGCACGACATGGACGCCGTACGCGGATACGCGGACCGGGTACTGGTCATGTACGCCGGACGCCTCTCCGAACTCGGTCCGACGGACGAGGTGCTGGACCGCCCCCGGGCCCCCTACACGGCCGGTCTGCTGGCGTCCCTCCCGCACAACGCCACCCCGGGCCGCCGTCTCCCGGCCCTGCGCGGCACCCCGCCCGCCCCGGGCACGCTCCCGCCGCGCTGCGCCTTCGCCCCGCGCTGCCCCATCGCGGCAGACCCCTGCCACACGGCCGAGCCGGAGCCCCGGCAGGCGGCCGGACGCCTGGTCGCCTGCCACCGCTGGGAGGAACTCCCCCACCCGGCCGCCGACTTGTTCCTCCAGGAGCGCCGACCCGCATGAGTGAAGCCCTGCTCGACGTCCGCGACCTGTCCGTCCGCTACGGCCCGGTCACCGCCGTTGACGGCGTCTCCTTCTCCCTGGCCGCCGGTGAGACCCTCGCCCTGAACGGCCCGTCCGGCTGCGGCAAGTCCTCCACGGCCCTGGCGGTGCTCCAGCTGCGCCGGCCGTGCCGGGGCGAGGTCCGCTTCGAGGGGCGGGAGCTGACCGCCCTCTCCGAACGCGAGCTGCGTCCGCTCCGGCCGCGCATCCAGCCCGTCTTCCAGGACCCGTACGGCTCACTGAGCCCCCGCCACCGCATCCGTGACGCCATCGCCGAACCGATGAAGATCCAGGGCCGCTGGCACCCCAGCGACGGACCGGCCCGGGTCGCCGGACTCCTCGACCGGGTCGGTCTCGACCCCGCGTACGGCGACCGCCGCCCGCACGAGCTCTCCGGCGGCCAGTGCCAGCGCGCCGGCATCGCCCGCGCCCTGGCCTGCGAACCGCGCCTGCTGGTCCTGGACGAACCGGTGTCGTCACTCGACCCGTCGGTGCGCGCGGGCGTGCTGAACCTGCTCGCCGACCTCCAGGACGATCTGGGCCTCGGCTACCTGTTCATCTGCCACGACCGGGCGGTCGTACGGCACTTCGCGGACCGGGCGATCGAGATGCGCGAGGGACGCGTCACGTCCGGGTAGCGGCCTCGATCACCTGGCGCAGCCCTCCGGTGAGCGCGTCGGCGTCGGGCGCCCGCTCGGGGTCGAAGTTCCACTGTGCGATGAGCCCCGTCATCAGCGTCGTGTAGAACCTGCCGAGCGTGTCCAGGGTCTCCTCCGGGACGTCCTCTTCACGGACACCCGTGAAGAGCGCGACCAGGGCACGCTCGGCGTCCCGCTGTTGCTGCGCCAGATGGTCGCGCACCACGGGCAGCTGGTCGCCCATGGCCACGATCTCCATACTGAGGCGCCACATCGAGCCGGGCCCCCGCATGGTCCCGATGATGTTGGACCACACCTCCTGGAACCGCTCCAGCGAGCCGGGCTCAGCCGTGCTCGCCCCGGGCTCCTCTCCCTCGAAGGCCTCGGAGAGGTCACCGACCAGCGAGAGGTACGCCTCCGCCAGCAGCGCGTCCTTCGAGCCGTAGTGGTAGCCGATCGACGCCAGGTTGGTCCCCGACTCCTTGACGATGTCGCGCGCGGTCGTGCGCACGAACCCCTTCGCCAGCAGGCAGCGCTTGGCGCCCTCCAGCAGATCCTCACGGTGTCCCATGGCATTTCACCCTATCCCGAGATCCAGACGATCGTCTTATACAAGCGTACTAGACAAGCGTTTAAGACGCCCGTACAGTCCTGTCCATGACGACAGAAGCGCACCCTCCCGCCCGCGCCGGCCGCCGTGAATGGACGGCCCTCGGCGTGCTGATGCTTCCGCTGCTGCTGGTCTCGATGGACGTGTCCGTCCTCTACTTCGCGATCCCCGCGATCAGTGCCGACCTGGAGCCGAGCGCCACGCAGCAGCTGTGGATCTTCGACATCTACGGCTTCGTGCTGGCCGGCCTGCTGATGACCATGGGCTCGCTGGGCGACCGCATCGGCCGCCGCAGGCTCCTGCTGGCCGGCGCCGCCGCCTTCGGCACGGCCTCCCTGGTCGCGGCCTACGCGAGCAGCGCCGAGACCCTGATCGCCGCCCGGGCCGTCCTCGGCATCGGCGGCGCCACCCTGATGCCGTCGACGATGGCACTGGTCCGCACGATGTTCACCGACCCGGCGCAGCGCACCAAGGCGATCGGTGTGTGGTCGGGGGTGATGACGGCCGGCATCGCGCTCGGCTCGGTGATGAGCGGGGTGCTCGTCGAGCACTTCTGGTGGGGCTCGGTCTTCCTGGTCAACCTGCCCGCGATGCTGCTGCTCCTGGTCCTGGGCCCCGTCCTGCTGCCCGAGTCGCACAACCCGCGCCCCGGCCGCTTCGACTGGCCGAGCGTCCCCCTGTCGATGGCGGCGGTGCTCCCGGTGATCTACGGCCTGAAGGAACTCGCGTCGCAGGGCTGGAACGTGGGGTACGTGATGTCGGTGACGGTCGGCCTGCTCTTCGCCGCGCTGTTCGTCCACCGTCAGCGCACGGCCGTCTCCCCGCTGATCTCGCCCGGACTGTTCCGGGTGCGCGGCTTCAGCCCGTCCGTCGTCCTGAACCTCGTCGCTGCCTTCGGCATGATGGGCTCGGCGTACTTCACGACCCAGTACATCCAGTCGGTCCTCGACAAGAGCCCGCTGGAGGCGGCGCTGTGGAGCCTGCTGCCGTCGGTGCCCATCGGACTCGCGGCCCCGGTCGGCGCACAGCTCGTGCGGCGGGGCGTGCCGCGCGCGTACGTGGTCGGCGGCGGCTTCGCGGTCAGCGCGTGCGGCTACGTGATGCTGGCCCTGGCCGGCACGGACTCCCTCTGGCTGTTGCTGGCCGCGTGCGCCGTCCTGGCCTGCGGCATCGTCGCCGTCATGTCCCAGGTGGCCGACCTGGCACTGAGCGCCGCCCCGGTGGAGAAGGCGGGCGCGGCCTCGTCCCTGCTGGAGACCGGCACGGAGTTCGGCGGCGCGCTGAGCATGGCGTTCCTCGGCTCCATCGGCACGGCCGTCTACCGCCACGAGATCGCGGCCTCGGCGCCGGCTCCGGCCCGCGAGACACTGGGCGGCGCTCTCGCCGTGGCCGACCGTCTTCCGGGGCGCGCGGGAGACGCCCTGGCGACGGCGGCGCGCGAGGCCTTCACCAGCGGCATGCACGCGGCGGCGGTCACGGGCGCGGTCCTGCTGGCCGGGGCGGCGGCAGCGGCGGTGGTGACCTTGCGGCGCATCCAGGTACGGGAGTCCGCGACGCCGGAGCCGGAGAAGGCGGCCGTGTAAGCAGACCCACAGCAAGCGAAACGCCGGGCGGGCTGATCGACTCAGCCCGCCCGGCGTTCGAGGTCCGGGGCGGGGCCCCGGGACAGCTCAGGCCAGGTTCACGGAACGGGACGAGGTCGCCCCGATCTCCGCCGCCACCTCGGCCAGCACACCGGGAGTCACCGTGTCGTCGACGGTCAGCACGGCCAGCGCCTCGCCACCGGCCACGGCCCGCGACACCTGCATGCCGGCGATGTTGATGCCCGCCTCGCCCAGGATGCGGCCCACCGTACCGACGACGCCCGGCCGGTCCTCGTACCGCAGGACCACCATGTGGTCGGCGAGCGCGAGGTCCACGTCGTACTCACCGACGGCGACGATCTTCTGGAGGTGCTTCGGGCCGGCCAGCGTGCCGGAGACCGACACCTCCTCGCCGTCGGCGAGGGTGCCGCGCACGGTCACGACGTTGCGGTGCTCGGTCGCCTCCGAGCTGGTGGTCAGCCGCACCTCGACGCCGCGCTCCTGCGCGAACAGCGGGGCGTTGACGTAGGAGACCGTCTCGTCGACGACGTCCTCGAAGACACCCTTGAGGGCGGAGAGCTCCAGCACCTTCACGTCGTGCTGGGTGATCTCGCCGTACACCTCGACGTCGAGGCGGACCGCGACCTCACCGGCGAGCGCGGTGAAGATCCGGCCGAGGCGCTCGGCGAGCGGCAGGCCCGGCTTGACGTCCTCGGCGATGACACCGCCCTGCACGTTCACCGCGTCCGGCACGAGCTCACCGGCGAGGGCGAGGCGCACCGAGCGGGCGACGGCGATACCGGCCTTCTCCTGGGCCTCGTCCGTGGAGGCACCGAGGTGCGGGGTGCAGACGACCTGGTCGAACTCGAACAGCGGGGAGTCCGTGCAGGGCTCCTTCGCGTACACGTCGAGGCCGGCACCGGCGACCCGGCCCTCCTTGAGGGCGGAGTACAGCGCCTCCTCGTCGACGATCCCGCCGCGCGCGGCGTTGACGATGCGCACGCTCGGCTTGACCTTGCGCAGCGCCTCGTCGCCGATCAGACCGAGGGTCTCGGGGGTCTTGGGGAGGTGGACGGTGATGAAGTCGGAGACCTCGAGCAGCTCGTCCAGGGACACCACCTTGACGCCCATCTGCGCGGCCCGGGCGGGCTGCACGTAGGGGTCGTAGGCGACGACCTTCATGCCGAAGGCGGACATCCGCTGGGCGACGAGGGCACCGATCCGGCCCAGGCCCACGACACCGAGGGTCTTCTCGGCCAGCTCGACGCCCGTGTACTTGCTGCGCTTCCACTCGCCGTTCTTCAGCGCGGCGTTCGCCTGCGGGATGTTGCGGGCGGTGGCGACCAGCAGACCGCAGGCGAGCTCGGCGGCGGTCACGATGTTCGAGGTGGGGGCGTTGACGACCATCACGCCGGCCTTGGTGGCGGCGGAGACGTCGACGTTGTCCAGGCCGACGCCGGCTCGCGCGACGACCTTGAGCTTCTTGGCGGCGGCGATCGCCTCGGCGTCGACCTTGGTGGCCGAGCGGACCAGGATCGCGTCCACGTCGGCGATGGCCGGGAGCAGCTCGGCCCGGTCCGCGCCGTTGCAGTGCCGGATCTCGAAGTCCGGGCCAAGCGCGTCGACGGTGGCGGGCGACAGCTCTTCAGCGATGAGTACGACGGGTTTCGAGCTCACGTGAGTCCTCACAAGTCCAATGCTGCGGACGGCCGTCCCGACGGCCGCAGGCGGTGGAGGGGGCTAGTCGCGTGGAAGACGCACGACGCTGTGGGCCTGACGCGTATGTAGTGCAGCAGTCTAGTGGCGCCGAGGGCGTCGTCCTGTGCCGCTGCGGAAGGATCACCCGTCCGTGGCCGGACGGGATGGACAACGCCGTGTCCCCGACGTTACCCCGGGTTCACCGAAAGGGCCGGAGCGGGGTGCTCCGGCCCTTCGGTCATCGGCTTACGCCTCTTCGTCGACCCAGCTCATGAGCTTGCGCAGCTCCTTGCCGGTGGTCTCCAGCAGGTGCTCGGAGTCCTGCTTCTTGTACTCGTTGTACTTCTTCAGGCCGCCGTGGTACTCGTCCATCCACTGCTGAGCGAAGGTGCCGTCCTGGATCTCGGCGAGGACCTTCTTCATCTCGGCCTTGGTGGCGTCCGTGATGATGCGCGGGCCGGTGACGTAGTCGCCCCACTCGGCGGTCTCGGAGATCGACCAGCGCATCTTCTCCAGGCCGCCCTCGTACATGAGGTCGACGATCAGCTTCAGCTCGTGCAGGCACTCGAAGTACGCGATCTCCGGCTGGTAGCCGGCCTCGGTCAGCGTCTCGAAGCCGGCCTTCACCAGGGCGGCCGTGCCACCGCAGAGGACGGCCTGCTCACCGAACAGGTCGGTCTCGGTCTCCTCGGTGAAGGTCGTCTTGATGACACCGGCGCGGGTGCCGCCGATGCCCTTGGCGTACGACAGGGCCAGCGCGAAGGCGTTGCCGGAGGCGTCCTGCTCGACGGCGGCGATGCAGGGAACGCCGCGGCCCTCCTCGTACTGGCGGCGCACCAGGTGGCCCGGGCCCTTCGGGGCGACCATGCAGACGTCCACGCCGGCCGGGGGCTTGATGAAGCCGTAGCGGATGTTCAGGCCGTGACCGAAGAACAGCGCGTCGCCGTCGTTCAGGTTCGGGGCGATGTGCTCCTCGTAGACCTGGGCCTGGATCGGGTCCGGGACCAGGATCATGATGACGTCGGCCTCGGCGGCGGCCTCCGACGGGCTCACCACGCGCAGACCCTGCTCCTCGGCCTTGGCCTTGGACTTGGAGCCCTCGTGCAGACCGACGCGGACGTCGACACCCGAGTCACGGAGCGACAGCGCGTGGGCGTGGCCCTGGCTGCCGTACCCGATGACCGCGACCTTGCGGCCCTGGATGATGGACAGGTCGGCGTCGGCGTCGTAGAACAGCTCGGCCACTTTGGGTTCTCTCCTCGGGAGTGCAGGTGTTGCGTCCCACCGTATGACGGGGGGCGGAAGGGAAGTCTGTGGGTCTCGGAATACGGGCGGCCGACGGCGCGCCGACCGCCCGTTTCAGGTCTTAGGCCGACCGGTCCAGGGCGCGCAGCGACCGGTCCGTGATGGAACGGGCGCCGCGGCCGATCGCGATCGTGCCGGACTGGACGAGCTCCTTGATGCCGTACGGCTCCAGCATCTTGAGCATCGCGGACAGCTTCTCGCCGGATCCGGTGGCCTCGATGGTGACGGCCTCCGGGGAGACGTCGACGGTCTTGGCGCGGAACAGCTGGACGATCTCGACGATCTGGGAGCGCGTCTCGTTGTCGGCGCGCACCTTCACCAGGACGAGTTCGCGCTGCACCGCCTGCGACGGCTCCAGCTCGACGATCTTCAGCACGTTGACGAGCTTGTTGAGCTGCTTGGTGACCTGCTCCAGCGGCAGGTCCTCCACGCCGACGACGATGGTGATACGGGAGATGTCGGGGTGCTCGGTGACGCCGACCGCGAGCGAGTCGATGTTGAAGCCGCGGCGGGAGAACAGGGCGGCGATCCGGGCGAGGATGCCGGGGGTGTTCTCCACCAGGACGGAGAGCGTGTGCTTGGACATGGTCTTTTACGTCTCTCTCGCTCAGTCGTCTTCGTTGTCGCCGAAGTCGGGGCGGACGTCCCGGGCGGCCATGATCTCGTCGTTGGAGGTGCCTGCGGCGACCATCGGCCAGACCATCGCGTCCTCGTGGACGATGAAGTCGACGACGACCGGGCGGTCGTTGATGGAGTTCGCCTCTTCGATGACCTTGTCGAGGTCGGCCGGGTCCTCGCAGCGGATGGCGTAGCAGCCCATGGCCTCCGACAGCTTCACGAAGTCGGGGACGCGGGTGCCGCGGGCCTCCGGGTTGATGTCCTCCGGGCCGGAGTGCAGCACGGTGTTGCTGTACCGCTGGTTGTAGAAGAGGGTCTGCCACTGGCGGACCATCCCGAGGGCGCCGTTGTTGATGACGGCGACCTTGATCGGGATGTTGTTCAGGGCGCAGGTGGTGAGCTCCTGGTTGGTCATCTGGAAGCAGCCGTCGCCGTCGATGGCCCAGACGGCCTTGTCGGGTGCTCCGGCCTTGGCGCCCATGGCGGCCGGGACGGCGTAGCCCATGGTTCCGGCGCCGCCGGAGTTCAGCCAGGTGCCCGGCTTGTCGTACTCGATGAAGTGGGCGGCCCACATCTGGTGCTGGCCGACGCCCGCGGCGAAGATCGTGCCCTCGGGCGCGAGCTGCCCGATGCGCTCGATGACCTGCTGCGGGGAGAGCGAGCCGTCGTCGGGCTGGTCGTAGCCGAGCGGGTAGGTCTCGCGCCAGCGGCTGAGGTCCTTCCACCAGGCGCTGTAGTCGCCCTGGTGACCCTCGCTGTGCTCCTTCTGCACGGCCTGGATCAGGTCGGCGATGACCTCGCGGGCGTCACCGACGATCGGCACGTCGGCGGCGCGGTTCTTGCCGATCTCGGCCGGGTCGATGTCGGCGTGGACGATCTTGGCGAAGGGCGCGAAGCTGTCCAGCTTGCCGGTGACGCGGTCGTCGAAGCGGGCGCCGAGGGCGACGATCAGGTCGGCCTTCTGCAGACCGGTGACGGCGGCCACGGAGCCGTGCATACCGGGCATGCCCAGGTGCTGCGGGTGGTCGTCGGGGAACGCGCCGAGGGCCATCAGGGTGGTGGTCACGGGCGCGCCGGTCAGCTCGGCGAGGACCTTGAGCTCGGCGGTGGCCTTGGCCTTGAGCACGCCGCCGCCGACGTAGAGCACGGGCCGGCGGGCCTGGGTGATCAGCTTGGCGGCCTCGCGGATCTGCTTGGCGTGCGGCTTGGTCACCGGGCGGTAGCCGGGCAGGTCCATCGCGGGCGGCCAGGAGAAGGTGGTCTTCGCCTGGAGGGCGTCCTTGGCGATGTCGACCAGGACCGGGCCGGGGCGGCCGGTGGAGGCGATGTGGAACGCCTGGGCGATGATGCGCGGGATGTCCTCGGCCTTGGTGACGAGGAAGTTGTGCTTGGTGATCGGCATGGTGATGCCGACGATGTCCGCCTCCTGGAAGGCGTCGGTGCCGATCGCCTTGGAGGCCACCTGGCCGGTGATCGCGACCAGCGGCACGGAGTCCATGTGCGCGTCGGCGATCGGGGTGACCAGGTTGGTGGCGCCGGGGCCCGAGGTGGCCATGCAGACGCCGACCTTGCCGGTGGCCTGCGCGTAGCCGGTGGCGGCGTGACCGGCGCCCTGCTCGTGCCGGACCAGGACGTGGCGCACCCTGGTGGAGTCCATCAGCGGGTCGTAGGCCGGGAGGATCGCACCGCCGGGAATGCCGAATACCGTGTCGGCGCCGACCTCCTCGAGAGAGCGGATGAGGGACTGCGCGCCCGTCACCTGCTCGGGGGCGGAGTGTCCTCCGGATCGGGGCCGGGGCTGCGGGTGGTGGGCCCCGGTGGCCTGCTCGGTCATCGGCATTCTCTTCTCAGATGCTGAGGGTTTTTGCGAGATTTGTACGGTTTTCTACTGCTGCACGAGAGGCGCCTGTGCAACAAAAAACCCCTCGTGCCAAAAGGCAAGCGAGGGGAGCGCGCCGGGTGGAGTCGCTGAGCGGTCGAGGCTCAGCGTCAGCCGACGCGCTTTCCAAGTACGAGAATTCGGGTGCGCATGGCACAGACCCTCCCCCCGGCACACACTCACTGTCAAGTGGGTGGGACGGGAGTCTCATTATGTGAGCGAAGGACCGTGCCGCCTCCGATGACGGCCGACACGCCCGAGCTGTACACCCGCGGGGACCCGCCCGCGAACGCCGGCTCGGCCGGTCCGTTCGGCACCGGATAGTGGCCGGAGGTGAGCGCGCGGCGCAGCCGGTACTCGTCGAGCGGCCCGGAGAACGCCATGCCCTGCCCGTGGGTGCAGCCCATCGCGCGCAGGGCGACGACCTGGTCGGGCAGGTCCACCCCGTCGGCCACGGTCTTCAGCCCGAGGTCGTTGGCGATGCGCAGCAGCCCACTGGTGATCTTGTACAGCCGGGCGGACTCGACGACGCCCTCGACCAGGCCGCGGTCGAGCTTCAGCACGTCGACGGGGAGCCGCCTGAGGGTCGTGAGCGCACCGTAGCCGCTGCCGAACCCGTCGAGCGCGATCCGGACCCCGACCCGCCGCAGGGCACCCAGACGCCGCTCCAGCTCGTCCAGGGAGACCCTCGGGTCGGCGTCGGACAGCTCGATGATCAGCGACCCGGACGGCAGCCCGTGCCGCGTGAGCAGCGCCTCGATGGTGCCGAGCGGCATCGACCGGTCCAGCAGCCGGCGGGCGCTCATCCGGACGACGACCGGCACGGACAGCCCGGTCGCATGCCGCTCGGCGGCCTGTTCGACGGCCTCCTCGATCATCCAGCGGCCCAGTTCGGCGGTCTTGTCGCTGTCCTCCGCCACGCGCAGGAACTCCGCGGGCGTGAAGAGCACTCCCTGGGAGGAGCGCCAGCGCGCCTGCGCGCAGACCGACGTGATCCGGCCGTCCGACAGACGCACCACCGGCTGGTGCAGCAGGGCGAACTCGCCGTCGTGCAGCGCGGCCCGCAGGCGCGTGGCCAGCTCCGCCTTGCGTACGACGTCCTGCTGCATCTGGGGCTTGTACAGCTCGACGCGCCCCTTGCCGCCCGCCTTGGCGCGGTACATGGCCAGGTCGGCGTTGCGCAGCAGTTCGCCGGCGCCGAGGCCCTGTTCCGCGAAGGCGACGCCGATGGAGGCGTTGACCCGGACGTCGTTGCCGTCGATGAGGTACGGCTGGGACAGCGTCGTCCTGAGGCGGTCGGCGAGCTCCAGGATGTGCCGCTGCCGGGCTTCCCGGTCACGGGTGTTGTCCCCGACGATCAGGGCCGCGAACTCGTCGCCGCCCAGCCGGGAGGCGGTGTCGCCCTGCCGGACCGACTCGTGGAGTCGGCGGGCGGCCTGCACGAGCAGTTCGTCCCCGGCCTGGTGCCCGATGGTGTCGTTGACGGCCTTGAAGCCGTCGAGGTCGATGAAGAGCACGGCCGTGTTCCGCAGGGCCGCGCCCCGGTCGGAGGCGCGGCGGCCCGAGAGCGCGTGCTGGACGCGTTTGGTGAACAGGGCGCGGTTGGGCAGGTCCGTGAGCGGGTCGTGCTCGGCGTTGTGCTGCAACTGGGCCTGCAGCCGCACTCGCTCGGTCACGTCTCTGCTGTTGAAGATGAGGCCGCCGTGATGGCGGTTGACGGTCGACTCGACGTTCAGCCAGCCCTCGTCCCCCGACCGGAAGCGGCACTCGATGCGGGTGGTGGGTTCCTCGACGGGGTCGGCGGCGAGGAAGCGCCGCACCTCGTGCACGACGCAGCCGAGGTCCTGCGGATGGATGAGATTGGCCAGTTCGGTACCCACCAGCTCCTCCGCCGGGCGGCCGTACACACCGGCGGCGGCCGGGGAGACGTAGCGCAGGACGCCGCTGGGTGCGGCGATCATGATGACGTCGCTGGAGCCCTGCACGAGGGAGCGGAAGTGGTTCTCCTTCTGGGCCAGCTCCTGGGTGAGGGTGATGTTGTCGAGCAGCATGATGCCCTGGCGCACGACGAGCGCGAGCACCACCGTGCCCCCGGTCAGCAGGACCACGCGGTCGACGCTGCGGCCGTTGAGGACGTTGTAGAGGATGCCCAGGGTGCACACGGCTGCCGCGAGGTACGGCGTGAGGGCGGCGAGGGAGCCGGCGATGGGCCGGGCTGCCGGGTACCGGCTGTGCTCGCCCCCTGGCAGGGACGGAGGGTGGTGCGGGCCGCTGCGCTGCCCGGGCACGTGCTCGTGCACCACGCGGGTGTGTCCCGCCGTCTGCCGGTCCGGGCCGTGCTGCCGGTCGGCGTCCGGCATGCGGGACGCGGCCCACGGGGCGTACGCCAGGAGCAGTGAGCCGGCGAACCAGCCCGCGTCGAGCAGCTGCCCGGAGCGGTAGTCGTGGTGCAGCAGCGGCGAGGTGAACAGCGCGTCGCACATCACGGTCAGCGCGAGGGCGCCGATGGCGGTGTTGACCGCCGAGCGGTTCACGGCGGACCGCCGGAAGTGCAGTGCGAGCACCATGCTGACCAGCGCGATGTCGAGCAGCGGGTACGCCAGCGACAGCGCGATGTGCGCCACGCCGGGGCCTTCCGACTTCGCGGCCTGGGCGAGGGCGAGGCTCCACGCCAGGGTGAGCAGCGAGCCGCCGATCAGCCAGGCGTCGAGCCCGAGGCAGACCCAACCGGCCTTGGTCACGGGCCGCTTGGCGAACACGAGCAGCCCGACGATCGCGGGCGGCGCGAAGCACAGGAAGAACAGGTCGGCGTAGCTGGGACTGGGCACGGGCAGCCCCAGAACGACCTCGTACCACCCCCAGACCAGGTTGCCCAGGGACGCCATCGCCGAGGAGCGGCCGAACAGCAGCCAGGCCGGTCGAAAGCGGGTGCGGCGGTTCCGGGCGCAGAGGAAGCACGACACGGCGGCCGTGCCCGCGGCGGCGCTCAGCCCGAAGTCACCCATGATCAGGGCCACTTCGTACGAACCCCAGCCGAACGCGGCACCGATGGCGTATCCCGCGCAGACCAGGGCGAGGACGAGTCGCAGGGCCAGGCCCGGCCGGCGGCCGGGGACCGGCGGAGGGGGCGGCAGCACGGCCGGTGACGGAGGCTGGGCCCGCAGCGTCCCGTCGAGCGTGGGTGTGGTCGGGGGCGCGCTCACCGGGCCCTCCCGGTCCGTGCCGCTCCCGGGCCCCGCAGGCGCGGGTGCGCCTGGGCACGCCTTCCGCGGCTGCCGGACCCGCGGTGGTGATGGCCGTGGTCCGTGTCATGGTCACTGCGGCGGATGTGGTGGCCGGCGTGATCGGCGTGATGGCCGCTTCTGCCCGCGGCCGTCCGCCAGGGTCGCCGCCGGCAGCCCCGTCCCGTCGGATCGCTCGTCCATAGGCCGTGCATCGCCTGTCGCCCCCCTCACAGTCCGAAGTGTCCGTCCCCCGGCGCCGAACGGTCCGCGGCGCTGCCCCTGTCGGGACGATACACCAGTCTCGTCACTCAGGGACATAGGTTCTCTACTCTGCGTGACGATCAACAGATATATGAGTACCCACCGCGCCCGAAGGATTGCGGACGGTACCCAAGGTCGGATCAGTCGGTTGATGCACCCGTCGTCAGGATCACGTTGCGGAGCGGCTCCCGGTTCACATAACGGTTCAACTGGTCCACCAGGAGCCGCTCGGCGCGCGGCAGGAACGCGGAGGTGGGACCGCCGACATGAGGGCTGACGAGTACCCCCGGCGCACGCCACAGCGGGTGTTCGCGCGGCAGGGGCTCGGGGTCGGTGACGTCCAGGGCGGCCGTGATACGGCCACTCTCCAGCTCGGCGAGCAGGGCCTTTGTGTCGACGACGGGGCCGCGGGCGACGTTGACCAGGAGCGCGCCGTCCTTCATCCGGGCCAGGAAGTCGGCCCCCGCCAGGCCACGGGTGGTCACGCTGAGCGGGGTGGACAGGATGACGACGTCCGCCTCCGGGAGCAGCGCGGGGAGTTCGGTGAGCGGATGCACCGGCCCGCGCGCCGTGGTGCGCTCAGAGCGCGCGACGCGCGCCACCCGCGCGACCTCGAACGGAACGAGCCGGTCCTCGATGGCCGCGCCGATCGACCCGTACCCGACGATGAGGACGTTCTTGTCGGCGAGCGCGGGCCGGAATCCGGCCAGCCACTCCCCCCGGTCCTGCGCCCGGACGAAGTCGGGGACGCCGCGCAGCGAGGCCAGGATCAGGGTGAGGGTGAGCTCCGCGGTGCTGGCCTCGTGCACTCCGCGCGCGTTGCACAGCCGCACGCCCGCAGGGAGGTGCCTGATCCCCGGCTCGACGTGGTCGATCCCGGCGGACAGGGTCTGCACGACCTGCACATGACTCATCGCTGGCATGGGCCGTACGCACAGCGGGCTGGGCTTCATGTAGGGGACGACGTAGAAGGCGCAGTCGGCCGGGTCCGCGGGGTACTCCTCCTCGCCGTTCCAGAAGCGGTAGGCGGGGCCCTCGGGGAGTCCCTCGATCTCGTCCGGCGGGATGGGCAGCCACACGTCAGCAGTCATGCTCTGGAGGCTATGTCAGGAGCGCGCCACACCAGAGGTTAGGTTGGGGTGGCCGGAACAGGGAGGGTCACGACCAGGTGGAGCGCAGGACGATCGGCGCGGCGGCACTCGCGGTGGGGGCCGTCGGACTGGGGTGCATGCCGATGAGCTGGGCGTACAGCGCGTCGCTGCGGCGTGGCGACGAGTCGCTCAGGGCGGTGCACCGGGCGCTGGACCTCGGTGCGTCCCTGTTGGACACGGCCGACATGTACGGCCCGTTCACCAACGAACTGCTGGTGGGGCGGGCGTTGAAGGAACGGCGGTCCGACGCGTTCGTGTCGACGAAGGTCGGTCTGCTCGTGGGTGACCAGCACATCGTCGCCAACGGCCGCCCCGGGTACGTCAGGCGGGCCTGCGACGCGTCGCTGCGCCGGCTCCAGACGGACGTCATAGACCTCTACCAGCTGCACCGGGCCGACCCGGAAGTCCCCGTGGAGGAGACGTGGGGCGCGATGGCGGAGCTCGTCCGGGCCGGGAAGGTACGGGCGCTGGGCCTGTGCGCGGTGGGCGCGCGGGCCGGCCGGCGCTCCGGGGCCCGGGTGCACGACGCGACGATCCGGCAGCTGGAGCGGGTGCAGCAGGTCTTCCCCGTGAGCGCGGTGCAGGCGGAGCTGTCGGTGTGGTCACGGGAGGCGCTGGAGACACTGCTGCCGTGGTGCGAGACGCGGGGCATAGGCTTTCTGGCCGCGATGCCGCTCGGCAACGCCTTCCTGACCGGCAGGCTGCGGCCCGGCGCGGGGTTCGAGGTGGACGACCTCCGGGCCCGGCACCCCCGCTTCACGGGCGAGATGATGGCCGCGAACCAGCCGATCGTCGCCGGCCTGCGCCGGGTGGCCCGCCGGCACGGCCCCCACGTCACGCCCGCTCAGGTCGCCCTCGCCTGGATACTCGCGCAGGGCCGCCACGTCGTCCCGGTCCCGGGCACGAAGCAGGAGCGCTGGGTCACGGAGAACACGGCCGCGACGCGGCTGCGCCTGACGGCCGAGGATCTGAGAGAGGTCGCGTACCTGCCGCCGGCCCAGGGGTCGTGGGACTGATCCGATCCGGCGGACGGGCGACCGGCGGGGAGTGTTCGGGGCAAACCCGTGCAGGGTGCCGCGTTCGCGGGCCCGGGGTTCCGTGATCGGGAACTTGGCAGGCGCGGCAGGGGTATGACAAGGAGAACCCGTCCGCGCCGAAGGGACCATGATCGTGCAACGTCGAGCCGTGCCGGCCGTGTTGGCCGCCGCCGCGCTCCTGCTGACGGCCGGCTGCTCCTCCGAGGGCGGAGGGACGTCCGGCGGCGACGCCGCCGCCTCCCCCAGCCGTTCGGCACCCCGGTCGTCCGCTCCGGGGCAGGCCGCCGGGGAGACGCCTGCCGCCAAGGGCTCGGTGAAGGTGGTGCGCACCGTCGCCGAGGGTCTGGACTCGCCCTGGGGACTCGCCCCCGTGCCGGGCGGCGGTCTGCTCGTCTCCTCCCGGGACGACGGGACGGTCCTCCGGGTCGACGAGAAGACCGGGAAGAAGACCGAGCTGGGCGAGGTACCGGGAGTCTCGGCCGCCGGAGAGGGCGGTCTGCTCGGGATCGCCCTGTCCCCCGACTTCGCCTCGGACCGCATGGTCTACGCGTACTTCACCTCGGCCTCCGACAACCGCGTCGTCCGCATGCTGTACGACGAGAAGAAGCCCGCCGGTGAGCAGCTCGGCGCTCCGGACACGGTGTTCAAGGGCATCCCGAAGGGCTTCATCCACAACGGCGGGCGGATCGCGTTCGGCCCGGACAAGATGCTGTACGTCGGCACGGGCGAGAGCGGTGACACGGGCCTGTCCCAGGACAAGGACTCGGTGGGCGGCAAGATCCTGCGGCTGACCCCGGAGGGCGAGCCGGCGCCGGGCAACCCGTTCCCCGAGTCGCCGGTGTACTCGTACGGGCACCGCAATGTGCAGGGCCTCGCCTGGGACGGCGAGCAGCGGCTGTTCGCCTCGGAGTTCGGCCAGGACACCTGGGACGAGCTCAACGCGATCAAGCCCGGGGACAACTACGGCTGGCCGGAGGCCGAGGGCACATCCGACGACAAGCGGTTCCACAACCCGGTCGACCAGTGGAGGACGGCCGAAGCCTCCCCGAGCGGCATCGCCCACGCCGAGGGGTCGATCTGGATGGCGGGGCTGCGCGGCAAGCGGCTGTGGCGCATCCCGCTGAACGGCACCGCGGCCTCGGCCGAACCCCAGGCCTTCCTGGAGGGCGAGTACGGCCGGCTGCGCACGGTGGTCGCGGCGGGCGGCGACCGGCTGTGGCTGGTGACCAGCAACACGGACGGCCGGGGCGCTCCGAAGGACGGGGACGACCGGATCCTGGAGCTGCGGGTGACGTAGGCCCGCTCAGTCCTCGGTCCGGCCGGGCTCCTGCGGCGGGCGGACGACGACCTTCCCGGACGCCAGGTCGATCGGGCCGCGTCCGGGGTCGCCGTCGCCGACGTCCTCGCGGGTCAGTTCCAGGCGTTTCTGCTCGTCGCGGGTGTGTTTGCGGCCGGGTGAGAAGAGTTCCTCGAAAACGTTGAACACGGATCCTCCCTGAACCGTGACACCCCCGACGTCCTTTACAGCGTAAACCTCAGCCCGCCGAACCGGGCATGACGGAATCGGCCGGAAAAAGCCCCAGCCGGTGCGCGAGCGCCGCCGCCTCGCCCCGGCCGGAGACGCCGAGCTTCGCCAGGATGTTGGAGACGTGGACGCTCGCGGTCTTCGGGGAGATGAACAGTTCCTCGGCTATCCGGCGGTTGGTGTGGCCGGCGGTGACCAGGCGCAGCACGTCCCGCTCCCGGCTGGTGAGCCCCAGTGCCCCGGCCCGGTCCGCGGGGGCGGCGGCCGGTTCCGGGCCGGATGTGAGCGGGAGGCGGGCCCGCTGGGCGAGGGCTGCGGCGGCGTCGGCGAGCGGTCGGGCCCCGAGGTGGCGGGCGACGGCGTGGGCGAGGCGCAGCAGTTCTGTTGCCCGGTCGCGCTCGTCGTACTCGCCGCCGCCCGTGAGCAGGGACTCGGCCAGCCGGTACCGGACGCGGGCGAGGTCGTAGGGCCGCTCCAGGGGTTCGAAGGCGGTGACCACCTGCGACCAGGTGTCCGGGGTGCTCCGGCCCTCGGCGCGCAGGAGTTCGGCGCGTACCCACTGCTCGTGGGCGAGCCAGACGGGGGCGTTCGTGGTGAGGCGCTTGACCGCCTCGAAGATGCCCGCGAGCACTTCCTCGCGGCCGTCCCGCGCCGCGGGCAGCGTCCGGGCGTCGGCCTCGGCCGTGGCCGCTTCGAGCAGCAGCGGCCAGGCGTAGCGCTGGGTGCCGGGCGGGAAGCCGGACGTGAGGGCGCGGGCCAGTTCGGCGCGGGCGTCGGCGAGGCGGCCCTCGGCGACGGCGACCCTGATCGTGAGGCAGGCGATCGGGAGGTCGTGCTGCGGCATGGGGTCGTGCGGGCCGTAGGAGGCGCGGCCCTCGGCGAGGTGCCGGGCGGCCTCGGGCACCTGGCCGCGGGCGAGCGCGAGGAAGGCCCGGTGGATCGCCGCGGCCCCCTGCGGACCGGCCGACTGCCCGCGCCGCTGAGCGTTGACCGCCGCCTCGGCCGCCTCGTCCCAGCGGCCCAGGGAGATGAGCGACTCGGCGAGATTGCCCCAGACCCAGCCCTCGGCGTCCCGCAGTCCCATCCGGCCGGTGAGCACCAGGCCCTCGCGCAGGATGCCGACGGCCTCCTCGGAGCGGCCGATGCCTTCCAGGGTGGACGGCAGGTTCACATGGCTGCGCCCGGCGATCGCCGCGAGACCCCGGGCGACCACCTCGTCCTTGACCTCGAAGAGGTGGGTGAGCCCGGCCTCGATCTGCCCGGCCTCGACCATGAGGCCGCCGAGCGTGAGCCGGGCGTTGGACGCGATGTCGTCGGCGCCCACCATGCGCGCGTACTCCACGGCCCGTTCGGCCGCCGTCAGCGCCTCCGGACCGGGCCGGTGGAGCATCGACCAGTGGGCGACCGTGGCGAGCACCTCGGCGTGCACCTCGGACGGCGGCAGGCCGCGGACCAGGTCCTGGGCGGTGGCGATCTCCTTCCAGCCGTCGCCGCGGGCGAGGCTCTGCACCAGCCGGGAGCGCTGGATCCAGAACCAGGCGGCGCGGTGCGGGTCCCCCCTGCTCGAACGCAGCTGAGAGCTTGAGGGAGGGCCGTCCTCCTCGTCCAGCAGGCGCAGCGCCCGCTTGGTGATCTTCAGGGCGCGCTCGCGCTCCCCGCAGAGCCGTCCGGCCACGGCCGCCTCGGCCAGCAGGTCGAGGGTCCCGCCGCGCCGTTCGGGCAGCTCCAGCGGGTAGGCCTCGGCGAAGTCGGCGGGGCGCAGGGTGCGGCGTACGGTGTCGGGGGCGGCGTCCCACAGTTCCATCGCCCGTTCCAGCAGCCGCAGTTGCTCGGAGTAGGCGTGGCGGTGGCGGGCCTCGACGGAGGCGTCGAGGACGGCGGGCAGGGCCTTCGCCGGGTCGTGGGCGTGGTACCAGTAACTGGCCAGGCGCGTCGCGCGCTGGTCGGCGGGGACGAGGGTCGGGTCGCTCTCCAGGGCTTCGGCGTAGCGGCGGTTGAGGCGGGAGCGTTCGCCCGGGAGCAGGTCGTCGCTGACGGCTTCTCTGACCAGGGAGTGCCGGAAGCGGTAGCCGTCGCCGCCGGGCGCGGGGGCCAGGATGCTGGCGTTCACGGCGGTCCGCAGCGCCTCGATGAGGTCGTCCTCGGCGAGCCGGGCGACGGCGGACAGCAACCGGTACTCGACGGTGGAGCCGCCCTCGGCGACGATCCGGGCGACCTGCTGGGCGGTCTCCGGCAGCCGTTCCACGCGGACCAGGAGCAGGTCGCGCAGGGAGTCGGTCAGACCCGTGCGGCAGCCCTCGTGGGCGGCGACGGCGAGTTCCTCGACGAAGAAGGCGTTGCCGTCGGAGCGTTCGAAGATCGCGTCGACCTGGTCCGCGTCGGGTTCCTGGGCGAGGATGCCGGCGACCTGGAGGCACACCTCCTCGCGGTTGAAGCGGGCGAGTTCGATGCGGCGGACGGTGCGCAGACGGTCGAGTTCGGCGAGCAGGGGCCGCAGCGGGTGACGGCGGTGGATGTCGTCGGAGCGGTAGGTGGCGAGGACGACGAGGCGGCCGGTGCGCAGGGTGCGGAAGAGGTAGGAGAGCAGGTGCCGGGTGGAGGCGTCGGCCCAGTGCAGGTCCTCCAGGGCGAGGACGACGGTGTGCTCGGCGGCGACGCGTTCCAGCAGGCGGGCGGTGAGCTCGAAGAGGCGGGCCATGCTGTCCTCGTCGTGCCGGGCCGCCTCACGCGCGGCCGCGGTGCCGATCTCCGGGAGCAGCCGGGCCAGTTCCTCCTCCTGCCCGGCCGCCGCGGCGGCGAGTTGCGCGGGCAGTTCGCGGCGCAGGGCGCGCAGGGCCGTGGAGAACGGCGCGAACGGCAGTCCGTCGGCGCCGATCTCGACGCAGCCGCCGAGCGCGACGACCGCGCCCCGGCGGCGGGCGGCACCGGCGAACTCCTCCAGGAGGCGGGTCTTGCCGACTCCGGCCTCGCCGCCGATGAGCAACGCCTGGGGGTCGCCGCCGGCGGCACCGGCGAGCACCTCGTCCAGCGTGCCCAACTCGGCGGCCCGGCCGACGAACACGGGACTTACGGACCTGGTCTCCACGGCCCCGAGCATCGCATGCGGGTCCGACAGCACGGCACCGGTTTTCGCACGACCGGCGGCTGTTTCCGTCCGGTCGGCAACGACACCGGCGCCCGCGGCCGCTCCCTCGGGGACGGCCGGGGCGCCGGGTGGTGCCGTCGTGGTGTTCACGCCGCCCTGGCGAAGGGGTGCCTGCGGAAGCGGCGGCTATGGCTCTCGTGCTCGGCGGATCCTTGGGCGGCTTCGCGGCGGGCGGCGCGGCGGGCGCGGGCGGCCTCGCGGACCTGGCGCTCGTGGTCGGCCCGGCGGATGAGGTCGGCGGTGCGCATCTGCTGCATCTCGTACTCGTACATGGCGTGTCCTCGGTGAGATTCGAGTGGAAGGGCTTCGCTTTCTGCGATGCCCCCACCTTCGTCTCCCAGGCGGGGCGGCCACATCGGGAGAGTTCCGCATCTTCGGCGGGCGCATGGGGCCTTAGACACGAATGAGGGGCCTCAGATGCTCCGTAAGGTGCTTACGGCGCCTCTGAGGCCCCTCGGGTTTGCGCGCCGGCTCAGCCAGCGGACGGCAGTCCGAGCAGGATGCCGGTGTACTTGAGGACGGCCAGGAACAGGCCGATCACGCCCAGCGCGACACCCGCCCAGGCGACCGACTTGATCCAGGGGGCCTGGATCCTGCCGGGCGTGCCGAACGCGGGCCGGGCGAGCGTCACGACGCCGACGACCAGCGCGAGCAGCGCGAACAGGCCGCCCCACAGGGCGGTGGCCTGCCAGGCGTCGCCGTAGACCGCCTGGATCTGCTTGGCCACGCTCGCACCCTGTGCGGTCTGCAGCTGACCGACGAGGTTCTGGCGGGCGGCGGCGATGGTTCCGAGCCAGCTGCCGGTGAGCGAGACGACGCCCAGCGCGGCGGAGACCACGGCCGCGGCGCCCTGTCCGACGCCGGAGGGGCTCGCGTCCTTGGTCTCGGCGGCCTCGGCCGCGGCCGGGACCTCGGTCTCGGTCGCCTCGTCGGACTTGGTGGTGTCCACCGCCTTCTCGTCGGTCGTGGCCTCGGTGGCCTCGGTCTCGTCCACTGCGTTCGTTGCCATGTCTCGCACCGTAGGGTCGCTGTCTGAGAAGTCTCTTAATGATCGTTGTGAGCGGCACGCGCGCGTGCCTCGCGCCACTCGGGCGCCAGCACGGACCAGACTTCGAGATCGTGCCGTACGCCACGATAGGGGTGCGCCTCGCGCCGCACACCGTCGCGGGTCATGCCCAGGCGCTGGGCCACCTTCAGACTCGGCTGGTTGCCCGAGGCGGCGACCCACTCGACGCGGTGGATGCCGCGCTGTTCCACCGCCCAGTCGATGAGGACGTGCATCGCACGTGTGACGAGGCCACGCCCGGTCCCGGCGGGCTCCAGCCAGCAGCCGACCTCGCAGTTGCCGGCCGCGGCGTCGAAGTTCAGGAACAGCACGCCGCCCACGAGCTTGCCGTTCAGCCACAGGCCGTGCAGGGAGCGTGTGTCGGCCGCGCGCATGTCGGCGTAACCCTGGAGCATGGCCCGCGCGGACACCACGTCCGTCTCCCGCGACCCGAAGTCGATGAACTGCCCGATGAAGTCCCTGCCCCGCTCCAGGTGCGCGAAGAACTCCTCGGCGTGCCAGGGCTCAAGGGGTCTCAGCTCGGCGCCGTCACCCAGGGATATCGCGTACATCCGGCTGCCGCTCCTCCTCCGCCAGGACGTCCGCCACCTCGGCGTCCGTCGCGGCGGCCAGCCTCTCATGGGCGGCACGGCACTCGGGCGGTTCGATGCTGATGCGCGGCAGGCGCTTGTCGAGCCAGCGGGGCAGCCACCAGTTGGCGCCGCCGAGCAGGTGCATCAGGGCGGGCACGAGCAGCGTGCGCAGCACGAAGGCGTCCAGGGCGACGGCCGCGGCCAGGGCGATGCCGAACATGGCGATCACACGGTCGCCGCTGAGGACGAACGCCAGGAAGACGGAGATCATGATGACCGCCGCCGAGTTGATCACCCGGCTGGTCTCCGCGAGGCCGACCCGGACGGCACGCCGGTTGTCGCCGGTCTCCAGCCACTCCTCGTACATCCGGCTGACCAGGAAGACCTGGTAGTCCATGGAGAGGCCGAAGAGCACCGACACCATGATCACGGGCAGGAAGGGCTCGATGGGCCCCGCGCTGCCGAGGCCGAGCAGTTCGCTGCCCCAGCCCCACTGGAACATCGCGACGACCACCCCGAAGGCGGAGGCCACGGCCGCGACGTTCATCGCGGCGGCCTTCAGCGGGATGCCGATCGACCGGAAGGCCAGCAGGAGCAGCAGACAGCCCAGGCCGATGACGACCCCGACGAAGAGGGGCAGCTTGGAGACGATGACGTCGGCGAAGTCGTCGTAGCCGGCCGTCAGACCGCCCACCTGCACGTCGAGCGAGGTGCCCGACTCGGCGCGCGGCAGCACCTCGTCGCGCAGCCGGTCGACGAGGTCGCTGGTCTGCTTCGACTGCGGGGAGGACTCCGGTACGACGGTGAGGTAGGCGGTGTCTCCGCCCGAGTCGAACGTCACGGGGGTCACCGAGGCGACGCCCTCGGTGGCGCGGAGTGTGCCGTCGAGGTTGTCCAGGGCGAGCCGGTCGTCGGCTCCGCCGACCTTCGTGACGAGGGTGAGCGGGCCGTTCACGCCGGGTCCGAAGCCGTCGGCGACCAGGTCGTAGGCCTGGCGGGTGGTGGACGTCCTGGGGTCGTTGCCCTGGTCGGAGGTGCCCAGGTGCAGGGAGAGCGTGGGCAGTGCGAGGACGGCCATGACCGCCAGGGCGACCGCACCGAGCACCTTGGGGTGACGCTCCACGAACGCCGACCAGCGGGCGGCGAAGCCGGTGGGCAGCTCGGGCTCGGGCCCGTGCTCGGCCAGACGGCGCCGCTCGCGGCGGCTGAGCGCGCGCATGCCGATGACGGAGAGCAGCGCGGGAAGCAGCGTCACGGACGCCGCGACGGTGAGGATCACGGTCAGGCTGGCCGCTATGGCGACGCCGTTGAGGAAGCCCAGCCGGAGGATCAGCATGCCCAGCAGGGCTATGCAAACGGTGGCACCCGCGAACACGACCGCTCGTCCCGTGGTCGCGACGGCGTTCGTGGCCGCCTCCGTGACGGACTGCCCGCGTTTCAGGCCGCGCCGGTGTCTCGTCACGATGAACAGCGCGTAGTCGATGCCGACGCCGAGCCCGATCAGCATGCCGAGCATGGGCGCGAAGTCGGCGACGGTCATGGCGTGCCCGAGCAGCACGATCCCGGCGTAGGCGGTACCGACGCCGACCAGGGCGGTGGCGATGGGCAGCAGCGAGGCGGCGAGCGAGCCGAAGGCGAGGAACAGCACCACCGCGGCGACGACCACGCCGACGATCTCGGCGACGTGCCCGCCGGAGGTCCCGGTGAGCTCGACGGCGCTGCCGCCCAGTTCCACCTGGAGCCCGTCGGTCTCGGCGCTCTTGGCGGTGTCCACGACGGCCTGCGCCTCGGACTTGCCGATGTCCTGGGCCTGCTCGTCGAAGGTGACCGTGGCGTACGCCGTACGGCCGTCCGCGCTGATCCGGCCGGTGCCCGGGCCGTCGTAGGGGCTGGTCACGGAGGCCACGCCGGGCAGGTTCCCGACGCGGTCCAGGGTGCGGGTCATGGTCTGCTCGACGTCGGCGGCGCGGACGCTGCCGGACGTGGTGTGCCAGACGACGGTGTCACTGTCGCCGCCGAGCCGCGGGAAGCCCTCGTGCAGCAGCTGGGTGGCGCGGCCCGACTCGGTGCCCGGGACCTGGTAGTCGTTCGAGTAGGCGGAGCCCGCGACGGCGGCGCCCGAGGCGACCCCCGCCAGGGCGAGGAGCCACAGCAGAACGGTGACCATACGGCGTTGGACACACCAGCGTGCGAGGGCTGCCACGGAACGTGCTCCCAGGGTGAATTTTTCGGATCTTCGGCCGGGAGCAGTCGTCCACGAACTGAACAGCCAGCAAAGAACGCATGAGCAATGCGCAGCCACTCTTACAGGCGTAAGAGATCGTTTGTCGGTTTCGTGGGCTTATTCACAGCGGCCGTGATCAGTCGAACTGGTCCCCCAGCGCCATCACCATCACCCCCGCGATCAGCAGCCACAGCGCCCGCCGGGTGCGTCCCCGGGAGCCCAGCACGGCGGCGAGAGCACAGACCGCCGCCCCGCCGGCGTACGCGGCCGGGACGAGCGCGGTCACTGAGCGGGTGAGGCGGAGCAGCGCCGCGGCCAGTCCCGCGAGGGTCAGCAGGGCGCCGGTCCCGGCCGCGGTCCAGCGGGCTCGCCGCGCGTCCTCTTCCGTTTCCGCGACCTCGGCCTCGGTCTCATCCGTGGCCTCGGCACCTTCCTCCTCCATGACCTCGGCCTCGGTCTCTTCCGTGACCTCTGCCTCCTCCGTGACCTCGGCCTCTGCCTCCGGTATCTCCGGGCCGGGGTCGGAATCAACGCGTCCACTCATGGCCGAGACGGTAGCGCGTCGTGAAGGAAAACCAGCTGGCGGAAAACCAGGTGCGGGGCCGCAAGGCCGCCTGTTAGCGTCCCGCGGTCCGAGGAAACGCCCGCGGCGCCCCGCCGCCCGGCCGAAGCAGGTGCATTGTTTGACGGTCCGACCGAGCTCCGACGCATCCCTTTTCTTCCTCAAGGACTCAAGGAGCCCGTCCACCGATGTCGGACATCACTTCCCGGACCTCGAACGACCCCCTCACTGACCGTGTGAGCCACCCCGGCTACCCGCGCAGCAACGACTACGACGCCCGCTGGACCGTCGAGAACCAGATGGGCCCGCACGCGCTGTGGCTGCTGGAGTGGCTGGCCCCGGCCCTGGGACTCGACACCCTGAGCCCCGGCTCGCGCGTGCTCGACCTGGGCTGCGGACGCGCCATGACGTCGATCTTCCTCGCCAGGGAGTACGACGCTCAGGTCACCGCGGCCGACCTGTGGGTCAAGCCCGACGACAACGCCCGGCGCATCGCCGAGGCGGGCGTGGCCGACCGGGTGCTGCCCGTGTACGCCGAGGCGCACGACCTGCCGTTCGGCGAGAACAGCTTCGACGCGATCGTCTCCATCGACGCGTACCAGTACTTCGGCACCAATGACCTGTACCTGCCCGAGCTGACGCGGCTGCTCAAGCCCGGCGGGCGGATCGGTGTCGTCGTACCGGCGCTGCGCGAGGAGATCGACGGCGTCGAGCCGCCGGAGCACCTCAAGCCGTACTGGGAGCCCGGTTTCTGGTGCTTCCACACGGCCGCCTGGTGGCGGCGCCACTGGACCCGCAGCGGGGCCGTGGAGGTCGAGACGGCCGACTGGCTCGAGGACGGCTGGCGCGACTGGCTGCGCTGGTGCGAGATCGTCGCCGACGAGCACACGGACGAGTGGCACATCCGGATGGCCGGCCAGTGCGCCGAGATGCTGCATCTCGACCAGGGCCGCACGCTGGGCTTCGTCCGGGTCGTCGGGCGTCGCCCGTAGAGCACACGCGCAGGGGGGATGCACCGGGTCCGGTGCATCCCCCCTGTGGGGTTTTCAGAGGTGAGGTCAGCCCTCGCTGACGCCCAGCTTCTGAAGGATCAGCTCCTTGACGCGTGCCGCGTCGGCCTGGCCCCGGGTCGCCTTCATGACCGCGCCGACCAGGGCGCCGGCCGCCGCCACCTTGCCGCCGCGGATCTTGTCCGCGACGCCCGGGTTGCCGGCGATCGCCTCGTCGACGGCCGCCGTCAGCGCGCCCTCGTCGGAGACGACCTTCAGACCGCGCTTGTCGACGACCTCGTCCGGGGTGCCCTCGCCCGCGAGGACGCCCTCGATGACCTGCCGGGCCAGCTTGTCGTTCAGGTCGCCCTTGGCGACCAGCTCGGTGACCCGGGCGACCTGCTGCGGCGTGATCGCCAGCTCGTCGAGCGCCTTGCCCGACTCGTTGGCGCTGCGGGCCAGCTCGCCCATCCACCACTTGCGGGCGGAGGCGGCGTCCGCCCCGGCCTCGATGGTGGCGACGATGGGCTCCAGCGCACCGGCGTTGAGGATCGCCTGCATGTCGGTGGCCGAGACGCCCCACTCCTCACGGAGCCGGCTGCGACGGACCAGCGGCAGCTCGGGCAGCCCGGCCCGCAGCTGTTCGACCCACTCGCGCGACGGGGCCACCGGGACGAGGTCGGGCTCCGGGAAGTACCGGTAGTCCTCGGCCTCCTCCTTCACACGGCCAGAGGTCGTCGACCCCGTGTCCTCGTGGAAGTGCCGGGTCTCCTGGATGATCGTGCCGCCGGAGGACAGCACGGCCGCGTGCCGCTGGATCTCGAAGCGGGCCGCGCGCTCCACGGACCTGAGCGAGTTGACGTTCTTCGTCTCGGAACGGGTGCCGAACTTCTCGGTGCCGTTCGGGCGCAGCGACAGATTCACGTCGCAGCGCATCTGGCCCATCTCCATCCGGGCCTCGGAGACGCCGAGCGCCTTGATGACCTCGCGGAGCTCACGGACGTACGCCTTCGCGACCTCGGGAGCACGCTCGCCCGCACCCTCGATCGGCTTGGTGACGATCTCGATGAGCGGGATGCCGGCGCGGTTGTAGTCCAGCAGGGAGTGGGACGCGCCGTGGATACGGCCGGTGGCGCCGCCGACGTGCGTCGACTTGCCGGTGTCCTCCTCCATGTGGGCGCGCTCGATCTCCACGCGGAAGGTCTCGCCGTCCTCCAGCTGCACGTCGAGGTAGCCGTTGAAGGCGATCGGCTCGTCGTACTGGGAGGTCTGGAAGTTCTTCGGCATGTCCGGATAGAAGTAGTTCTTCCGGGCGAAGCGGCACCACTCGGCGATCTCGCAGTTCAGCGCGAGGCCGATCTTGATCGCGGACTCGACGCCGGTCGCGTTGACGACCGGGAGCGCGCCGGGCAGGCCGAGGCAGACCGGGCAGGTCTGCGTGTTGGCGTCCTGGCCGAGGGCGGTCGAACAGCCGCAGAACATCTTGGTCTTGGTGCCGAGTTCGACATGGACCTCGAGGCCCATGACGGGGTCGTACGACGCGAGTGCTTCCTCGTACGACACCAGGTCGGTCGTGGTGGTCACGGTGAAACTTCCCTCTCAGCCCAGCAGGACGTCATCGTCGCCCAGCCGCTTCAGCTCGCGGTAGAGAATCGCGAGGCCGGTGACGATCGCGACGGCGGACACGGTGGCGTCGATCAGGACCAGCGTGTCCTTCTCGGCGCGGGCCTTCTTCAGCCGCTTGGCGACGCCGAGCGCGCCGAACGCGGTCCCGGCCATGGACAGGTACGTGCCGGACTTGGACTTCTTGAAGCCCTTGGCCTTGGTCAGTGCACTCACAGCGACGGAGCCTCCTCGATCAGCGGATGACCCCACTTTTCCACGAAGGCGGCCTCGACGGCGGCACCGACCTTGTACAGACGGTCGTCCTTCATGACCGGGGCGATGATCTGCAGTCCGACCGGGAGGTTGTCCTCCGGGGCGAGACCGCACGGCAGCGACATGGCCGCGTTGCCCGCCAGGTTGGTCGGGATGGTGCACAGGTCGGCGAGGTACATCGCCATCGGGTCGTCGGCGCGCTCGCCGATCGCGAAGGCGGTGGTCGGGGTCGTCGGGGAGACGATGACGTCGACCTGCTCGAACGCCTTGTCGAAGTCCTGCTTGATGAGCGTGCGGACCTTCTGGGCGCTGCCGTAGTAGGCGTCGTAGTAGCCGCTCGACAGGGCGTACGTGCCGAGCATGATGCGGCGCTTGACCTCGGGGCCGAAACCGGCCTCGCGGGTGAGGGAGGTGACCTCCTCGGCGGAGTGCGTGCCGTCGTCGCCGACCCGCAGGCCGTAGCGCAGGCCGTCGAAGCGGGCGAGGTTGGAGGAGCACTCGGAGGGCGCGATCAGGTAGTACGCCGACAGCGCGAGGTCGAACGACGGACAGTCCAGCTCGACGATCTCGGCGCCCAGCTCCTTCAGCAGCGCGACGGACTCGTCGAACCGCTGGATGACACCGGCCTGGTAGCCCTCGCCGCGGAACTGCTTGACGACGCCGACGCGCATGCCCTCGACGCTGCCGCCCAGGGCGGCCTCGACGACCGCCGGGACGGGCTCGTCGATGGAGGTCGAGTCGAGCGGGTCGTGCCCGGCGATGACCTCGTGCAGCAGGGCCGCGTCCAGGACCGTGCGGGCGCAGGGGCCGCCCTGGTCGAGGGAGGAGGAGAACGCCACCATGCCGTAGCGGGAGACCGCGCCGTACGTGGGCTTCACACCGACCGTGCCGGTGACGGCGGCCGGCTGGCGGATGGAGCCGCCGGTGTCGGTGCCGATGGCGAGCGGGGCCTGGAAGGAGGCGAGCGCGGCGGACGAACCGCCACCGGAACCGCCGGGGATCTTGGTCAGGTCCCAGGGGTTGCCGGTCGGGCCGTAGGCGCTGTTCTCGGTGGAGGACCCCATGGCGAACTCGTCCATGTTGGTCTTGCCGAGGATGACGACGTCGGCGGCCTTGAGGCGCTTGGTGACCGTCGCGTCGTAGGGCGGGACCCAGCCTTCGAGGATCTTCGAGCCGACGGTCGTGGGCACGCCCTCGGTGGTGAAGATGTCCTTGAGGGCGAGGGGAACACCGGCCAGCGGGCCGAGCTTCTCGCCCCTGGCCCGCTTCTCGTCGACGGCGCGGGCCTGGGCGAGGGCGCCCTCACGGTCGACGTGCAGGAAGGCGTGCACCTTCTCGTCGACGGCCTCGATGCGGGCGAGGTGGGCCTCGGTGACCTGGACGGCCGTGAGCTCGCCGGAGGCGATCCTGGCGGCGGTCTCGGCGGCCGTGAGCTTGATGATGTCGGTCATGGCTTGTTAGTCCTCCCCCAGGATCTGCGGCACCTTGAAACGCTGCTGCTCCTGGGCCGGGGCGCCGGAGAGCGCCTGCTCGGGGGTGAGCGAGGGACGGACCTCGTCCGGGCGCATGACGTTCGTCAGCGGGAGCGGGTGCGAGGTCGGCGGTACGTCTTGGTCGGCGACCTCGCTGACGCGGGCGACCGCGCCGATGATGTCGTCCAGCTGGCCTGCGAAGTGGTCGAGCTCTTCGGGCTTCAGCTCCAGACGCGCCAGCCGGGCGAGGTGGGCGACCTCCTCGCGCGTGATGCCAGGCATGCAGCGATCCTCTGGGGTGGTGAGTGAGTGTGGTTTGGCCCAATCCTATGGGGCCGGGGGCCGTGCCCGTGAAACGGTTTGCCGCCGGGGCCCGTCCGTCAGCGGCGCTCGTCCCAGGCCTTGCTGCGCAGGAAGTGGTTGTCGTACAGGTCCTGGACCTCCAGGAGGCTCTCCGGGGTGAGCTCGCCCAGGCGGATGCGCTGCAGGTGGCGGAAGTACTCGAAGCGCTCGACGCCCGGTGTGATGACGATGAGCAGGTCCGCCGGGGCGCCCGGGGCGGCGGCGAAGGCGTGCGGGCGGTCCGGCGGGACGATGATCAGGTCGCCCCGCTCGGCGGTGACCACGTCGTCACCGGAGAGCACCTCGGCGGTGCCGTCGAGCAGGTAGAACATCTCGGCGGAGTGGTGGTGCACGTGCGGGTGGGCACCGTCGGCGCCCTCGGCGAGGGTGACGCGCACGGTGGACAGCGCGCCACCGCTGGCACTGCTGTCGGCCAGCAGCCGTACGGCGACGGGGTCGCCCCCGACCACCTCGGCCTCGGCGTCACGGACCAGGACGGTCTCGTCGAACCTCGGTACGAACAGCGACATCTGGTGACTCCCCCTGGCTCGTCTGCGGGTGCCGTCAGACCGTGAAGAGCAGTCCGGCGCTGATCAGGACAATGATCGCGGTGGCGAAGTGGACCCCGAACGCCACGGCCTTCTTACCGCCGTTGCGCAGGACTATCAGGCAGTCGCCGAACGGGATGATCGCCACGCTCAGCATCAACCATGCCTCGGCGTGCGCGCCGGCGAAGGCCAGCACCGCGAGGCCGACCACACCGAGGGTGCCGTCCCGCAGCCCCTTGATCGAGAGGTAGGCCCCGGCGTCGCCCGCGGGGTCGGCCGGGACGCCGTAACCGGCGGCGGCGGGGCCCGGCCGGAACAGGAACCGGTAGCCGAGGAACAGGCAGAACAGGTTGAGCAGGACGGCCAGGGTGTAGGCGGTGACGGTCATGTCGGACTCCTTCGTCGTGTTGCTAGCAACGCTAGCGGCAAGAGCGAAGCTAGCAGAGCGTCGACAGTTTGGCTAGCACTGCTAGAATTTCTGGCATGTCGATCCAGACGCGCCGAGAGCGCGAACGAGCGGAACGCGAGCGGCTGATCGTCACGGCCGCCCGGGAGCTGGCCGAGGCGGAGGGCTGGGACGCGGTGACGACGCGCCGCCTGGCGGCGGAGATCGAGTACAGCCAGCCCGTCCTCTACAGCCACTTCAAGGGCAAGGACGCGATCATGGCGGCGGTCGCGGTGGAGGGTTGCGCCGAGCTGGCGGCGGAGCTGCGCGCCGCGCGAGAGGCGTCCGACGGCACACGGGCCGGTCTTGCGGCGGTGGGCGAGGCGTACACGGCCTTCGCGCGGCGGCGGCCGGCTCTCTACGACGCGATGTTCACGCACGCCGTGCCGCTGCCGTTCGCCACCCCGGAGGCACCGGCGGCCCTGTGGGACGCCTTCAACGAGCTGTCCGCGGCGGTGGAACCGGCCGCGGCCGAGGGTGACGATCCGGGCCTGCTGACGGAGACGTACTGGGCGAGCCTCCACGGCCTGGTCACGTTGATGCGCAGCGGACGCCTGCCGGAAGGCGCGCACGACAGGCGCCTGGAACTGTTGATCGGACACTTCGCGGCGGGAGCGAGCTGAGGTCGCGAGCCGGAGCGTGGGGGGGCCGACGGCGTGGGCCGGGCAGGCAGCCGACGCGGGGGGCCGAAGGGGGAACGCCCGTTTCTCCGCCCGCGTGAACGGGTGGGGCGGTGGCCCGGCGGGCTGTTCCTCGGTGGCCCGGCGGGCTACTCCTCGGTGGCCGCCGCCGGCAGGGCGGCGCGGGGGCGCTGCCACCCGCGGGAGCCTCGGGCGCGGAGCCAGGCCGTGGTCTCGTCCGGGGGCATCGCGGCGGCGACCAGCCAGCCCTGGACGGCGTCGCAGCCGAGGTCGCGCAGGCGTTCCCAGGTCTCGTCGTCCTCGACACCCTCGGCGACGACGAGCAGGCCGAGGGAGTGCGCGAGGTCGACCGTGCAGCGCACGATCTCGGCGTCCTCGGTGTCGACCGCGAGCCGGGCGACGAACGAGCGGTCGATCTTCAGCTCGCTGACCGGGAGCCGCCGCAGGTGCACCAGCGACGAGTAACCCGTGCCGAAGTCGTCCAGGGACATCTTCACGCCGTGTGCGGTCAGGCCGTTGAGGGTGTCGGCGGCGCGCTGCGGGTCCTCCAGGAGGACGTGTTCCGTTATCTCCAGTTGGAGCGCTCCCGCGGGCACACCGTGCCGGGCCAGCCGGGCGGCGACCGAGCCGGCGAAGCCGGGGGTGTGGACGTCGCGCGGGGAGACGTTGACCGCGACCGGGACGAACAGGCCCTGGGCCCGCCAGCGTGCGACCTGGCCGAGCGCGGTCTCCAGGACGTACTCGGTGAGGTGGGGCATCAGGCCCGAGGACTCGGCGATCGCTATGAACTCGTCCGGCGGCACCTTGCCCCGCTCGGGGTGCACCCAGCGGACCAGGGCTTCCAGGCCGGCGACCTGTCCGTCGAAGCGGACCTTCGGCTGGTAGTGCAGTTCCACCTCGTGGGCGTCCAGCGCCCTGCGGAGGTCTCCCAGCAGCCCGAGCCGGTCCGGGGTGTTGGAGTCGCGCTTGGACTCGTAGACCTCTACGCCCGTACGGTCGCGCTTCGCCTGGTACATCGCGACGTCCGCCCGGCGCAGCAGCCCCTCGGCGTCCAGGGCGTGGTCGGGGAAGACGGCGACCCCGGCGCTGGCCTCCAGGACGAGGGTGAGGCCGTCGAGGTCGAGCGGGGAGCTGAGCGCGGTGACCAGGGTGCGGGCGACCTGGGTCGCGGACGTCGTGGAGTCGGCGACGGGGAGTAAGACGGCGAACTCGTCCCCGCCGAGCCGGGCGGCCTCCGCCCCGCGCGGCAGCGCCACCCGCAGCCGGTCGGCGATCTGCAACAGCAGCCGGTCACCGGCCAGATGACCGAGGGTGTCGTTGACCGACCGGAAACGGTCGAGGTCGATCAGCATCAGGGCGGCGCGGGCGTCGATGCGCTCGGCGTCGTCCAGCGCCGTCCAGATGCGCTCCAGCAGCCACTGGCGGTTGGGCAGTCCCGTCAGCGGGTCGCGCAACTGCTCCTCGGCCCGGGCCCGGGCGATCCAGAGCGTGGAGTCCAGCGCGATGAGCGGAATGGAGAACAGCGGCAGCAGGATCGGCTTGGCCACGGCCACCACGCACACCAGCGGCGCGATGCCCAGCAGCGCGACCGCGACCAGGCCCTGTCTGACCAGGGCGGTGCGGGCGACGGTGGGCAGGCCGGGGCGCGGGGCGTGCAGGTACCAGAGCAGGACGCGGCTGACGGCCAGGTAGGCGAGGGCGACCAGGGCCACTTCGGGTGCGGTGTAGAGCGTCCAGCCGTCCGGGTGGGAGGGGGCCTCGACGGACGGTACGGATCCGAAGGCGCCGAGCACCAGGGCGCCCGCGCCGATGCCGAGGAGGTCGACCGCCCCGTGGAGGATGCCCTGGCGCCAGCGGTTGCGGCGGGCGACGCCGACCAGCACGACGACCGTGAGGCTGACCATGCCGGCCGGCAGCCAGCCGTAGATCAGCAGCACGGCGAGGGTGAGAGCGGCGCCCGAGCCGGTGCCGCCCCACCAGCGGGAGCGGCCCAGCATGACCAGGTGACCGACGATGATGCCGGTCAGCACGGCCAGCGCCCAGCCGGCCGTGCCGGACGGGAAGAGCGCGTGGCCGCCGGTGAAGGCGCGGTAGAAGCCGGCGCCCAGGACGAATCCGGCCGCCGCGACGATTGCCGCGGGCAACGCTGGCCAGGACTGGTGCCGTTCGGAGTCCGCGTCCGGGCCCGTGCCCGTCAGCCCGGTGGCGTGTTCGGTGACCGGCTGTGTGGTGCCGCGGCCGTCCGCCGCGGCGCGCCCCCCGGCACCGCGCGGGTCCGCGGTGTACTGTCCGACGGCGCGCACCTCCACGCCCGGACGCCCCGCCGGCCGTCCGGCCCCACGGACTGCACGCCATACGACCGCCATGCGGCGCAGGCGCAGCCGTGAGCCCGGCACGGCGCTCTCGGTCGGTTCCATTCCCGTCCCTCTCACAGCCGGCGGTGCCCACGCCACGCGGCCCGGTGCCCGACAACCCTTGGGCGGCCCGCGCTGGAAAACCCTTCCCCGTGCCCCGCGCGAGCACGAAGATGCCCCGACCGCAGCTGGGCACGGCAGGCGCACATCTCAACAGTAGGCCGCAGAAGGCTTCCACGGGCAGCGGTCGCGGACGGTTGCCCGAATGCGCCCCGGCCACCCGTATGCATCTGGTATGCGCCGAACGGGTGGCCTTCAACCGCTACTCCTCGGCCGAAAGCGCGACTTCGGCCGCCGCGTCCGGTCCCTGCTCCAGCAGGACCCCGAAACCGCCCTCGTTCAGGACGGGTACCTTCAGCTGCATCGCCTTGTCGTATTTCGATCCGGGGTTGTCACCCACGACGACGAACGAGGTCTTCTTCGAAACCGAACCGGTCACCTTCGCGCCGCGGCTCTGCAGCGCCTCCTTGGCGCCGTCCCGTGTGAAGTGTTCGAGGGTGCCGGTGACGACCACGGTGAGACCTTCGAGCGGGCGCGGGCCTTCGTCCTCGCCGGTGCTCTCCGCCTCCATGCGGACGCCCGCGGCCTTCCACTTACGGATGATTTCGCGGTGCCATTCCTCGGCGAACCACTGCTTGAGGGAGGCGGCGATGGTCGGGCCGACGCCTTCGGTGACCGCCAGCTCCTCCTCGGTGGCCTGGTCGATGCGCTCGATCGAGCGGAACTCGCGGGCCAGTGCCTCGGCCGCGACCGGGCCGACATGACGGATCGACAGGCTGGTGATGATCCGGGCGAGCGGGCGCTCCTTCGCCGCCGCGATGTTCTCCAGCATGGCGAGCGCGTTCTTGCGGGGATTGCCCTCCTGGTTCGCGAAGATCGTGGCGACCTTCTCCTCGCCGGTCTTCGGGTCGCGCTTGGGCAGACCGCTGTCCGCGTCGAGGACGTACGCCTTGATGGGCAGCAGCTGGTCGATGGTCAGGTCGAACAGGTCGCCCTCGTCGACCAGCGGCGGGTCCTTCGGCTCCAGCGGCGCGGTGAGGGCGGCCGCGGCGACGTAGCCGAAGTGCTCGATGTCCAGCGCCTTGCGGCCCGCGAGGTAGAACAGGCGCTCGCGCAACTGGGCCGGGCAGGAGCGGGCGTTCGGGCAGCGCAGGTCGACGTCGCCCTCCTTCATCGGCCTGAGCGGTGTGCCGCACTCGGGACACTCGCTCGGCATCACGAACTCGCGCTCGCTGCCGTCGCGCAGGTCGGCGACCGGGCCGAGGATCTCCGGGATGACGTCACCGGCCTTGCGCAGGACGACCGTGTCACCGATGAGGACGCCCTTGGCCTTGACCACGTCCTGGTTGTGCAGCGTGGCGAACTCCACCTCGGAGCCCGCGACCGTGACCGGCTCGACCTGGGCGTACGGCGTGACCCGGCCCGTGCGGCCCACGCCCACGCGGATGTTGACGAGCTTGGTGTTGACCTCCTCCGGCGCGTACTTGTACGCGATCGCCCAGCGCGGGGCGCGCGAGGTCGAGCCGAGGCGGCCTTGGAGCGGGATCTCGTCGAGCTTGACGACGACTCCGTCGATCTCGTGCTCCACGGAGTGGCGGTTCTCGCCGTAGTGGGCGATGAACTCCCCCGCGCCCTCGATGCCGTCGACCACCCGGTTGTGCCGGGAGGTGGGCAGGCCCCAGGTCTTCAGCAGGTCGTACGCCTGCGAGAGGCGGGTCAGGCCGGTGAAGCCCTCCAGGGCGCCGATGCCGTGGACCACCATGTGCAGGGGGCGGGTGGCGGTGACGCGCGGGTCCTTCTGGCGCAGTGAACCGGCGGCGGCGTTGCGCGGGTTGGCGAAGGGTTTGTCGCCGGCCTCGACCAGCCGGGCGTTGAGCTCCTGGAACTTCTCCATCGGGAAGTAGACCTCGCCGCGGATCTCCACCAGGTCGGGGACGCGGTCGCCCTTGAGGCGCTCCGGGATCTCGGCGATCGTGCGGACGTTGGGCGTGATGTCCTCGCCGGTGCGGCCGTCGCCGCGGGTCGCCGCACGGGTGAGGCGGCCGTGCTCGTAGGTGAGGTTCACGGCGAGGCCGTCGACCTTCAGCTCGCACAGGAAGTGGTAGTCCTGCTCGCCCAGTTCCCTCGCGATCCGCTCCGACCAGGCGGCGAGCTCCTCCTCGTTGAAGGTGTTGTCGAGGGAGAGCATGCGCTCGCGGTGCTCGACCGCCGTGAACTCCGTGGCGTACGCGCCCGCGACCTTCTGGGTCGGCGAGTCGGGGGTGCGCAGCTCCGGGTGCTCGTCCTCCAGCGCCTCCAGGGAACGCAGCAGTTGGTCGAACTCCGCGTCGCTGACGACGGGAGCGTCCTTCACGTAGTAGCGGAAGCGGTGCTCCTCGATCTGCTCCGCGAGGCGCGCGTGCTTCTCCCGTGCCTCGGCGGGCACCGTCGTCGTCTCCGCTTGCTTGTCGCCGGCCACCGTGTCGTCCTCCCGTTACTCTGGGTTGTCCGCGAGGGATCTCGCCGCCCGGACGCAGTGCGCGAGGGCCGAGCGCGCGTACCCCGGGGAGGCCCCCGCGAGTCCGCACGCCGGGGTGAGCGTGACCGCCTTTGCGAGAAGCCCCGGTGACAGTCCCAGCCTGCGCCACAGCGTCCTGACACCCATGACGCTACCGGCAGGGTCTGACAATGGGCCCTCGGTGCCCGGGACGACACCGGCGAAGAGCCGGGTGCCGCCCTCCACCGCCTCCCCGATCGTCTCGTCGTCACGCTCGGTGAGCAGGGAGAAGTCGAAGGAGACGGCCGCCGCGCCCGCCCGGCGCAGCAGGGCGAAGGGCACGTCCGGTGCGCAGGAGTGGACGACGACCGGACCGTCGGAGTGCACCCCGACGAGGTCGCGGAGCGTGGCCTCGACGATCTGCCGGTCGACGGCGCGGTGGGTGCGGTAGCCGCTGGCGGTCTTCACCTGGCCGCGCAGGACGGCGGTGAGGGACGGCTCGTCGAGCTGGAGGACGAGGTGCGCCCCGGGGATCCGCCGCCGCACCTCGGCGAGGTGCAGACGCAGCCCTTCGGCGAGGGAGGCGGCGAGGTCCCGGCAGGCGCCGGCGTCGGAGAGGGCCGCCTCACCGTTCCGCAGCTCCAGGTTGGCGGCGAGGGTCCACGGCCCGACGGCCTGGACCTTCAGCGGACCCTCGTACTCCTGCGTGAACTCCTCGAGTGCGTCGAGGTCCTCGCCGAGCCAGGAGCGGGCCCGCTTGGTGTCCCGCCCCGGCCGGTCGCCGAGCCGCCATCCGCTGGGCTCCACATGCGCGTACAGCTCGACGAGCATCCCGGCGGTCCGCCCGATCATGTCCGCTCCGGGGCCCCGGGCGGGCAGTTCGGGCAGGAAGGGGAAGTCCTCGAAGGTGCCGGTGACGGTCTTGGCGGCTTCTCGGGCGTCGCCGCCCGGCATGGACCCCACGCCGGTGGCGGCACCGAACCTGAACTGGCTGTTTTCACTCACCGGAGAAGCCTACGCAGCGACGGGGCCGGGGTCAGTTCCCCGGTCGTACCGTCAGGTCGTTGACCTCCGCGTCCCTCGGCAGATCCAGGGCCGTCAGGATCGTCGTGGCCACCGACTCCGGGTCGATCCACTTCGAGGCGTCGTACTCCTTGCCCTCCTGCTGGTGGACCTTGGCCTGCATGGGGCTCGCCGTGCGGCCGGGGTAGACCGAGGTGACGCGGACGCCGTTCGCGTGCTCCTCGTGGCGCAGGGAGTCGGCGAGGGCCTTCAGGCCGTGCTTGGAGGCGGCGTACGCCGACCAGCCGGCGTGGGCGTTGAGGCCGGCGCCGGAGTTGACGAAGACCACGTGGCCCCGGGCGGCGCGCAACTGGGGCAGAAAGTGCCGGGTCAGCTCGGCGGGGGCGACGAGGTTGACGTTGAGCTGGTGGCGCCAGGTCTTCGGGGTGAGGTCGCCGACCGGGCCGAGGTCGACGACCCCGGCGATGTGCAGCAGCGAGTCCACCCGGTCCGGCAGCGACTGGTGGGAGAACGCCCAGGAGAGCCTGTCCGGGTCGGCCAGGTCGCCGACCAGGGTCTTCGCCCCGGGGAACTCCGCCGCCAGTTCCTTCGCACGGCCCGCGTCGCGCGCGTGCAGCACGAGCTCGTCCCCGCGCGCGTGCAGATGGCGGGCCACCGCCGCGCCGATGCCGGAACCCGCCCCGGTGATCACATGAGTAGCCATGCCCGCCATGCTCGCATCAGAGCCGGATCACTCGATGCCCCGGCTCTCCTCCAGGTACGCCAGGGCCCCCACCGGCTCCTCCGCGAAGAACACCAGGTCGGTGAGCGGGCGGGGCAGGAAGCCCTCGTCCTCCATGCGGCGGAACTGCTCCTTCAGGCCGTCGTAGAACCCGGCGGTGTTGAGCAGCACCACCGGCTTGTCCGTGTGGCCGTGCTTCTTCAGCTCCAGGATCTCGGTCGCCTCGTCGAGCGTGCCGGTGCCGCCCACCATGATCACCACGGCGTCGGCCCTCTCCAGGAGCAGCCTCTTGCGCTCGGCGAGGTCCTTGGCCACCACCATCTCGTCGACACCCGGACGGGCCTTGGCCGCGAGGAACTGCACGGAGACGCCGGCCAGCCGGCCGCCCGCCTCCTGCACTCCGTCGGCGACGACCTTCATGAGGCCGACGTCGGAGCCGCCCCACACGAGCGTGTGACCGCCCTTGCCCAGCAGCTTGGCGAACTCCCGCGCGGGGCGGGTGTAGCGCTCGTCGAGGTCGGCGGCCGAGAGGAAGACACAGATGTTCATGGGCCCACCGTACGGGTCCGGTCGGCGGTGGCGGCGACCCGTATTTTCGACTGCCGGTGCGGGAGCCGTTCCCAGTCGTCCATGAACCGGGCGGTCAGGCCGTGCTTCGCGGCGAGTTCGATCAGCGTCGCCGTCCGGTAGTAGAAGTCCTCGCGCAGCACCTGGTGCTCCTCGCCCTCGGTGCGGTCGTAGGTGAAGTCGAAGAACCCGCCGGGTGCGAGGATCCGCCCGACGTGGGCGAAGCACTCCTCGATGACGTGCGGCGGGGAGTGGGAGAAGACACTGTGGGCGTGCACGACGTCGAAGTGCGCGTCGGGCAGGAAGGCGAAGGTGAGGTCGTCGGCGAACGCGAGGTAGGGCAGTTTGGGTTGGAGGTTCTCGGCCACGAGGGTGTCCTGGGCGGCGAGCAGGATGTGCGGCGATATGTCGATGCCGTAGTAGTGCCCGGTGTCGAGGTGGTCGATGAACAGCCGCCCGGCGCGCAGGTTGCCGCAGCCGATCTCCAGCATCCGGTGGTGCGGCTTCAGGCCGTGCCCCACCAGGTAGTCGAACTGCATGCGCCCGATCCGCGCCCACGCCTCGCGCGACGGGTTGTGTCCCACCGCCGCCTCCGTGCTGCGCGCCGCGTCGGAGGCCATCACGGCACGGTAGTAGGCGATGTGGTCGCGGTACCGCAGCCGCAGCCAGGCGTCCCGCACCGCGCGCCGGGCGTGCGCGGGCACGCGCTCCGGGTGGCGCAGGGCGTATCGGACCTGGTGGGTCAGGGCGCTGCGGTTCCTGGCCGGTTCCGTGGCTCGCACGATGCCTCCTGCGGCAGGGGAAGAACTCCGCTTCAGCGTGCGCTGTACCGGAGGAGTCGGCTACCCAAGGAGGGCGATCGTGACCACCGGGCATCGCATCACCATCGAGCAGAGCGGGCGGCACGTGCGCGTGGTGCACGAGGGGCAGGTGCTGGCGGAGAGTGACCGGTCGCTGGTCCTGCGCGAGACGGGCTGTCCCGAGCGGTACTACTTCCCGGCCGAGGACGTGCGTCTGGACCTGCTGACGCCGTCCGGCACGCGGACGCACTGCCCGTTCAAGGGTGACGCGTCCTACTGGTCGCTGCCGGGCGCCGCGGACCTCGTCTGGGCGTATCCGGAGCCCAAGCCGGACGTCGCGGAGATCAAGGACCACCTGTGCTTCTACGAGGTGGAAGTGATCTGATCGGCGGACGCGCCGCTCGCCTCACCCATGAAGCCCGTGCCGTGCGGCAGTCTGCACTGACATGGACAAGAAGATCCTTTCTCGCGACGGCACCCGCATCGCCTTCGAGAGCACCGGCCAGGGTCCCGCGGTCGTCCTGGTGAGCGGCGCGATGTCGACGGGCGGCACCCTGGCGCCGCTGGCCGTGTCGCTCTCGGAGCGTTTCCAGGCCGTCGTGTACGACCGCCGGGGCCGTGGGGCCAGCGGCGACACCGCGCCGTACGCCGTGGAGCGCGAGGTCGAGGACCTGGCGGCGGTGATCGAGGCGGTGGGCGGCGAGGCGTGCCTGTACGGCATCTCGTCGGGCGGGGCGCTGGCGCTGGAGGCGGCGGCGAGCGGACTGCCGGTGCGGCGCGTGGCGGTGTACGAGACGCCGTTCGCGATGACCGAGGAAGGGGCCGAGGAGCGCGCGGAGTACACCGGACGGCTGAAGGAGGCGCTCGGTGAGGGGCGGCGCGGGGACGCGGTGGAGCTGTTCCTGCGGCTGACCGGCCTGGCCGAGGGGGTCATCCAGGGCGCCCGCCAGTCCCCCATGTGGGCCGGCATGGAGGCCATCGCCCCGAGCCTCGCCTACGACGACGCCGTGATGCGCGACGGCCGGGTCCCGCGCTCCCGGCTGGCCTCCGTCGGCGTCCCCGTCCTCGCGGTCGCGGGCGACGCGAGCCCGGCCTGGCTCCGCGAGGCGGCCCGGGCGATCGCGGAATCCGTCCCCGAGGGGGCGTACCGGGCCCTCCAGGGCCAGACCCACATGGTGGAGCCGAACGTGCTGGCGCCGGTGCTGCTGGAGTTCTTCTCGCGGGGCTGAGACGCGGGACCGAGAGGGCCGCGCCCCGCCGCGGGGAGGGCTTCGGGTGTCAGGCTACGCCCGCCGGGGTCCGCTTCGTCGACGCGATCGTCGCCGAGCCGACCACCCGGGTGCCGTCGTACAGCACGATCGCCTGGCCGGGGGCGACGCCGCGGACCGGCTCGCTGAAGGTGACCTCCAGGGAGCCGTCGATCAGCTCGGCCGTGACCTCGGTCTCGCCGCCGTGGGCGCGGAGCTGGGCCGTGTAGGTGCCGGGGCCGGTCGGGGCGACGCCGCACCAGCGGGGCTTGACGGCGGTGAGGGCGCTGACGTCCAGGGCGGACGCCGGGCCGACGGTCACCGTGTTGTCCACCGGGGAGATGTCGAGGACGTAGCGCGGCTTGCCGTCGGGGGCCGGGGTGCCGATGCGCAGGCCCTTGCGCTGGCCGATGGTGAAGCCGAACGCGCCCTCGTGGGTGCCGAGCTTCGCTCCCGACTCGTCGACGATGTCGCCCTCCGCCTTGCCGAGCCGGTCCGCGAGGAAGCCCTGGGTGTCGCCGTCGGCGATGAAGCAGATGTCGTGCGAGTCGGGCTTCTTGGCCACCGCCAGTCCCCGGCGCTCGGCCTCGGCGCGGATCTCGTCCTTGGTGGTGACGGTGTCGCCCAGGGGGAACATCGCGTGGGCGAGCTGCCGGTCGTCCAGCACGCCGAGGACGTACGACTGGTCCTTGGCCATGTCGGAGGCGCGGTGCAGCTCGCGCGTGCCGTCCTCGTGCGTGATCACCTTGGCGTAGTGGCCCGTGCAGACCGCGTCGAAGCCCAGCGCCAGCGCCTTGTCCAGCAGCGCGGCGAACTTGATCTTCTCGTTGCAGCGCAGGCAGGGGTTGGGCGTGCGTCCGGCCTCGTACTCGGCGACGAAGTCCTCGACGACGTCCTCACGGAAGCGGTCGGCGAGGTCCCACACGTAGAACGGGATGCCGATGACGTCGGCGGCGCGGCGGGCGTCGCGCGAGTCCTCGATGGTGCAGCAGCCCCGCGCGCCCGTGCGGAAGGATTGCGGGTTGGCGGAGAGGGCGAGGTGGACGCCGGTCACGTCGTGGCCCGCCTCGGCCGCACGGGCGGCGGCGACGGCGGAGTCGACTCCGCCGGACATGGCGGCCAGGACACGGAGGGGACGGGAGCGCTGCGGGGTGTCAGTCATAGCCCCTCCAGGGTACGGGGACGCGGGAACCAGGGCTCGCGAGTATGCGTTGACGATCACATGGGACAGCGGAAGGCTTCGACGGACGGCGACCGGAAGGTCGGGCGCCGCGCGTTGCTGATCGGCGGGTTGGCGGCGGCGACGGGCACGGCCGTGCTGGCCCGGGACGAGCTCGCGCGCCTGTGGTGGCGGACCCCGGGCGTCGAGAAGCCGCGCAAGGAGGGCGAGGTCGACTACGCGGGCGCGCGCTGGGTGGCGGCGTCGGACGCGAACTGGCGCCGGGCGGACCGGCCCGACGACTTCGGCATAGACACGGTGATCGTCCATGTCACGCAGGGCAGCTTCGACAGCGCGGTGAAGGCCTTCCAGGATCCGGGGCACAAGGCGGCCACGCACTACATCGTCCGCCAGGACGGGCACGTCACGCAGATGATCCGCGAGCTGGACGTGGCGTACCACGCGGGAAACCGCGACTACAACGAGCGCAGTGTCGGCATCGAGCACGAGGGCTTCGTCGACCGTCCGCAGGACTTCACGGACGAGATGTACGAGGCCTCGGCCCGCCTCACGGCCCGGATCTGCGCGCGGTACGACATACCCGTCGACCGCGAGCACATCATCGGCCACGTGGAGGTCCCGGGCACGGACCACACGGACCCTGGGCCGCACTGGGACTGGAAGAAGTACATGCGGCTGGTGCGTGAGGCGCGTACGGCTCCGGCCTGATCCGGCCGGTGGACCGGCCGGGTCCCGTTCATCCGGTCGGTGGGCCGGCCGGGCCCCGTTCATCGGTCGGTGGACCGGTCAATCGGCCCCGTCAGGTCAGTCCCGCCGCCCTGGCCCGTTCCACCGCCGGTCCGATGGCCTTCGCCAGGGCCTCGATGTCGGCCTCCGTGGAGGTGTGGCCGAGGGAGAAGCGGAGGGTGCCGCGGGCCAGGTCGGGGTCGGTGCCGGTGGCGAGGAGGACATGGCTGGGCTGGGCGACGCCGGCGGTGCAGGCGGAGCCGGTGGAGCACTCGATGCCCTGGGCGTCGAGCAGGAGCAGCAGGGAGTCGCCCTCGCAGCCGGGGAACGTGAAGTGCGCGTTGGCCGGGAGGCGGCCCTCCGGGTCCGGGTCGCCGCCGAGGATCGCGTCCGGTACGGCCGAGCGGACCGCGGAGACGAGGGCGTCGCGCAGGGCGCCGATCTCGCGGGCGAACCACTCGCGCTGCTCGGCGGCCAGCCGCCCGGCGACCGCGAAGGAGGCGATGGCGGGCACGTCGAGGGTGCCGGAGCGCACATGCCGCTCCTGGCCGCCGCCGTGCAGGACGGGGACGGGGGTGTGCTCACGGCCGAGGACCAGGGCGCCGATGCCGTACGGGCCGCCGATCTTGTGGCCGGTCACCGTCATCGCGGCGAGGCCGGAGGAGGCGAAGTCCACGGGGATCTGGCCGAAGGCCTGGACGGCGTCGGAGTGCAGGGGGACACCGAACTCAGCAGCGGTGTCGGCGAGTTCGCGGATCGGCAGGATCGTCCCGATCTCGTTGTTCGCCCACATGACGGTGGCGAGGGCCACATCGTCGGGGTTGCGGGCGATCGCCTCGCGCAGGGTGTCCGGGTGGACGCGGCCGTGGGCGTCGACCGGGAGGTACTCGACGGTGGCGCCCTCGTGTTCGCCGAGCCAGTGCACGGCGTCGAGGACGGCGTGGTGCTCGACGGGGCTGGCGAGGACGCGGGTGCGGGCCGGGTCGGCGTCGCGGCGCGACCAGTAGAGGCCCTTGACGGCGAGGTTGTCGGCCTCCGTGCCGCCCGAGGTGAAGACGACCTCGCTGGGGCGGGCGCCGAGGGCTTCGGCGAGGGTCTCGCGGGCCTCCTCGACGGTGCGGCGGGCCTGCCGGCCGGATGCGTGGAGGGAGGACGCGTTGCCGGTGGCACCCAGGTGGGCGGTGAGCGCCTCTGCCGCCTCCGGGAGCATCGGGGTGGTCGCGGCGTGGTCGAGGTAAGCCATGGTGAGCCCGATTCTACGGCTCCCCTTCGATCGGCCTCAGATCAAGGCTGGCCGAACCTGGCGTGGCTCAGAAGCTCCAGGAGACCGAGTTGTCCGCCTGCATGAACGCCACCAGGACCAGCAGGTCGGCGACGCCCAGACCGAGGCCCAGGAAGGCACGGCCGCGGCGCTTGGTGCCGCGCCACAGGGCGACGCCCGCCAGCACGATGGCGATGGGGCCGAGGAAGACGTTGAGGACGAGGAGGCCGAGCAGGCCCAGGATGAAGGACGCGACGGCCATGCCGTCGGTGTCTCGGATGCCGGTGCGGCGTGTGGCCGGAGCGGTGAGCTGCATGGTGATCGACTCCCGGTGATCGGGTCGGTGGAGCGGTGGTCCGTGCGTGGGCGCGCGGTCAGTGGGCCTGCTGCGACGGTCAGTGGGCCTGCGCGCCGCCGTCAGTGGGCCTGCGTGTGGCGCCGGCGGCCGTGGCGCTCGCGGAGCGCGAAGATGCCGAGCCAGACGGCGATGACGACGCCCGCGGCGACGGAGAAGGTCAGCGGCGCGTGGGCGACGGTGCCCAGGACGACGCCCAGCAGCAGGAGCGCGGCGACGATGAACAGCACGGTTAACGACCCCCAGGGTCTCGGTGAACGATTGTAGTTACAGGTGTTCACTGACTTCCCAGTCTAGCGCCTCTCAAGACTTTCCAATTACAGAGAACAGTTGTTAACTGCATGGTATGAGTCACACTCTCGGCATCCGGCAGGCCCAGAAGCAGAAGACCCGGCAGGCACTCCTGGACGCGGCCCTGGGGCTGCTGGAGGAGCAGAGCCTGAGCAGCCTCGGGCTGCGCGAGGTCACCCGCGCCGTCGGTGTCGCCCCGACCGCCTTCTACCGCCACTTCCGCTCCACGGCGGACCTGGGCGTGGCCCTGGTAGAGGAGGCGCTGGGCAGCCTGCACCCCATGATCCGGACGACGGTGTCCACGACGGACGACAGCCAGGAACGCATCACGCGCGCCATCGAGCTGATCGCCCGTCACGTCGACGGGTACCCCGCCCATGTCCGATTCATCGCCCGCGAGCGACATGGCGGAGTTCAGCCGGTACGGGAGGCGATACGCGACCAACTGGCCCGGTTCGCCCAGGAGGTCAAGGAGGAACTGGCCGAGGACCCGGTGTCCGAAGGCTGGTCCGAGGACGACCTGCTGATGCTCGCGCACCTCTACGTCGACCAGATGCTGATCACCGCGTCGCTCTTCCTGGAGGCACTGGAGGGGCCGGAGGAGGAGCGGGAGGAGCGGGCCCGGAACGTCGCACGGGTGGCGACCCGCCAGATGCGGCTGATCGGGCTGGGCCGCCACCACTGGCTGGACTGACCCGGCCCGCACGACGCGGGGGGCGGCGCGCCCGTCCCCGGGCGCGCCGCCCCCGCGGCTTTCGGCTACGCCTACTGCGCCTGCCCCTGCCCGCCACCGCCCGGCGCACCGCAGCCGCCGCCTTGCCCGCCCCCGGGACCGCCCTGCCCGCCGCCCGGCGCCCCGCTGGGCATCCCGGAAGGCGCCCCGGAAGGCGCCCCGGACGGGGCACCCGACGGCTTGGCACCACCTGCGGCGCCACCCGAAGCACCGCCCGAAGCAGCTTTGGACGGAGCCCCTGAAGGAGCCCCCGAAGGAGCCCCGGACGGCGCCCCGCTCGGCATCCCCGAAGGCGCCTGGCAGGCCTGCTGCTGTTGCCCGGACCCGCCGCCACTGCCCGAGGACGACGAGGAGTCACCCGACCCGCAGGCCACCAACGCCAGGGGCGACAGCACCAGCAGGGTCACGGCCGGAACGAGACGCGCACGCTTCATGAGAGACAACTCCAAGGCAGATGAGGAAGTCCTGAGGCGGGCACTCAACCAACGCCGCATAGGCCTTCCTTGGGCCCGCCCTGTGACCGCCCTGTCAGCGAGGCAAAGCGCATCTCAAGGCACCTGCCCGACCTGCGGTTTCACCCCGGCGCTCGGCCCGGGCGCCGGTACAGCCCCGTGACAGAGGCGGCCGTCCGGGCCAGCTCCTCGCGCACCTGAGAGGGCGAGAGGACCTCCACCTGGTCGGCGAAGGCGAGCAGCTGGCGGGTCTCGCCGAGGGCCCCGTAGGTCAGCCGCGCGGTCACCCACTCGCTCTCACCGTCGTCCTCGGGAAGCCCCGCCAGCAGGGGGGCCGTCAGCCGCAGGAACATGTCGAGCCGGTCACGCCGCACCCTGACCGTGACGTCGAGCCGCTCGGGACGCGCCTCGACCTGCCGGCGCAGGACCTCCCAGACGTCGGCGAGTTCGACGCCCCGGCGGCGCCGCACCGGATCGTCGAGGAGCCGGGCCGAGTGCACCCGGTCCGCCCGGAAGAGCCGTGGTGCGGCCCGCCGGTCGGCGACCAGGTACCAGACGCCCGCCTTGGCGACGAGGCCGTAGGGGTCGACGGTGTAGGTCCGCACCTGGCGCTCTCCGCTGTGCCGGTAGCGCAGCCGCAGCCTGCGGTCGGCGAAGACCGCGTCGCGCAGCACCTCCAGGTCGACGGCCGGCTGCGGACCGCCCCGCCAGCGGGTGGCGTCGACGAGGATGCGGCGGGAGGCCGTCTCGGCTGCCGGGCGGTGCGGGGCCGGCAGTGCGGCCATCACCTTGCGCAGGGCCGAGCCGAACGCCGCGTCCAGCCCGAGCGCGGTGTGCGCGCCCTGCGCGGCCAGGACGAACAGCGCGCGGGACTCGTCGGCGGTCAGGCCGGTGACGTCCGTGCGGAACCCGGCGAGCAGTTCGATGCCGCCGTGCCGTCCGCGTTCGGCGTAGACCGGGACGCCCGCGGCCGACAGGGATTCGACGTCGCGGTAGACGGTGCGGACGGACACCTCGAGCCGCTCGGCGAGTTCGCGGGCCGGGACCCGGCCGCGGGTCTGCAGGAGCAGCAGGATCGACAGCAGTCGGTCGGACTTCACGGCATCAGCATCGTGCCGCGCGCGAGGCCGCGGCAAATGTTGACGGACGTTGTCAGGTTATCCGGCGATGCTCCTCTCGCCCACCCACACAGGAGGAGATGTGATGACCACCGACCCCCGCCCGCTGTTCGCCCGCGCCGCCGAGCAGGCCGCAGCGCTGATCGGGACCGTACGCGCCGAGCAGCTCGGCCGCCCCACGCCCTGCTCCGAGTTCGACGTGCGCACGCTGCTGAGCCATCTCACCGGCGGGGCCCGCCGCATCGCGGTAGTGGCCGAGGGAGGCGACGCGGTCGCCGCCCCGCCGTTCGCCGAGGACGTGTCCGACGACGGCTGGGCCGTCGCGTACGACGAGGCCAGGATCCGGGCCGTCAAGGCATGGGCGGGCGACGACCGACTCGACGCGGTGGTGCGTCTGCCGTTCGGCGAGATGCCGGGCCGGGCCGCCCTGTCGGCCTACGTCATGGAGACGGTGACCCACACCTGGGACCTGTCCGAGGCGCTGGGGCGGCCGCTCGCCCTCGATCCGGAGCTGGCCGAGTTCGCGCTCACCGTCGGCCACCGCATGCTGCCCGACGAACAGCGGGACGAGCGCACGCCGTTCGGCTCGGCCCGGCCGGCCCCCGAGGGAGCCGGCGCCTACGACAGGCTGGCCGCCTGGCTGGGGCGCGAGCCGCTCAGCCGAGCCTGACCCGGGCGAGCTGCCGGGACTGCGCGACCAGCCGGCCGGCGCTGTCCCACACCTCGGCGTCCTCCTCCAGGAAGCCGCCGGCGAGGTTGCGCGTGGTGATCGACACGCGCAGCGGGCCCGGCGCCGGACGGCAGCGGACGTGCACGGTCAGCTCGACGGTGGGCACCCAGCCCTTCAGCCCGAGCTCGAAGGCGGTGGGCGGCAGGGCGTCCACCGTCAGCAGCAGGGAGAGCGGGTCGGCGTCCCGGCCGTCCGCGAGGCCGAACCAGGCCCGCATCTCGCCGTTGCCGGAGGGCTGTCCGAGGGCCCAGCCCAGGGTCGACGGGTCGAGCTTGAGCATCAGCCGGTCCGCGATGGCCGAGCTGCCGTCGACGGGGGCGGGCCCGTCCTCGGGGCCGAAGCACTGCTCGATCGGCGGAATGGCGGGCGGCACGGCCGTCGTACGGACGTCGTCGGGCAGGGCGTCCAGGTCGCCGTAGGAGGCGAGGACACGGATGCGCTCGACCTCGCGGCCCTGGTCGTCGTACTGGAAGAGCGAGGCCTGGCCGGTCGAGAGGGTCCGGCCGGTGCGGACCACGTCGGTGCGGACGACCGCCGGGCCGGGCTGGGACGCCGTCAGGTAGTGCGCCGAGACGGTGAAGGGGTCGGCGTGCGGCAGGGCGTCCGCGAGCGCGCGGCCCAGGACCGCCAGCAGGTAGCCGCCGTTGACGGCGCTGATGATCGTCCAGCCGGCGGAGAGGTCGATGTCGTAGACGCCGGGCGCACGGCGGGTGACCGCGGTGTCGCGGTCGAACTCGCTGTCGCCGATCGTGGCCCGGACGGCCGGGGCGGAGGCTGCTTCTGGCATGCCTGAACAGTACAAGAACTAACTACTAAGCGGTAGCTTTGCAGGTCCTGGAGAGATCCACCGGAGGTCCCGGCGTGGCCCGGACGCTGATGCCGCTGTTCGCCCAGGAGGCGGCCGTGGCCCTGGGCGTTCCGCCGGCTGACGGAGGTCGCCGGCCGCGGCCCCCTCACGGCAGGAGGGGCTGCTCCTCCTCGCTCACCGTCGACCGCCGGTGCCACGCCCGCGGAGCTCGCCAGTGGTACCGCATCGCGAGCAGCCGCAGTACGAAAGCGGTGATCACGGCGAGGGTGCTGGTGAGCGGGGACAGGGCGTCGTAGCGGATGCACAGCACGACCATCGTGGCGCCGACGATCGCCGGCACCGCGTAGAGGTCGCGGTCCCAGCGCAGCAGCGAGGGCACCTCGTTGGCGAGCACGTCCCGCAGCACGCCCCCGCCCACCGCGGTGACCATCCCCAGACAGGCCGAGGCGGTCAGGTTGAGCCCGTACTCGTACGCCTTGGTCGTCCCGGCGACGCAGAACAGGCCGAGGCCGGCCGCGTCGAAGACGTTCACGGCGACCTGGATGCGCTCCACGTGGGGGTGGAGGAAAAAGACGAGGAGAGTGGCGAGCAGCGGGGTGAGGAAGTACCCCAGGTCCGTGAAGGCGGCGGGCGGGACGGCCCCGATGACCAGGTCGCGGAAGAGCCCGCCACCCAGCGCGGTGCCCTCGGCGAGCACGGCCATGCCGAACACGTCGAAGTTCTTGCGGACCGCCAGCAGCGCGCCGGAGATCGCGAAGACGAAGATGCCGATCAGCTCGAGCGAGTGCTGGACGGACGGGGTGAAGAGTTCCTGGAGCACCCGAACATTTTTACCCATGGCCGAGCCCCCGCCCCCCGGTGTGCGGGGGCGGGGGCTCGGACGGGATCACTTCTCCACTGCGGACGTGGTGTTCTCCTCGGCCGCCTCGTGGGCCGAGGAGAGCAGCTTCGTGTCCTGCGGCTGCTGGTCCTCGAAGTTCTCCGGGTGGTGGCAGGCGACCTGCTGCCCGGCCCGCAGCTCCACCAGCGGCGGCTCGGTCGTCTTGCAGATCTGAGTCGCCTTCCAGCACCGGGTGTGGAAGCGGCAGCCGCTCGGCGGGGCGATCGGCGAGGGCACGTCGCCCTTGAGCAGGATGCGCTCGCTCTTCACACCCCGGCGCTTGGGGTCCGGGATCGGCACGGCCGACAGCAGGGCCTTGGAGTACGGGTGCATCGGCGACTTGTACAGCTGGTCGCGCTCGGCCAGCTCGACGATCTTGCCGAGGTACATCACCGCGATCCGGTCCGAGACGTGCCGGACCACCGACAGGTCGTGCGCGATGATCACGTACGTCAGGCCCAGCTCGTCCTGGAGGTCGTCCAGCAGGTTCACCACCTGCGCCTGGATCGACACGTCCAGCGCGGAGACCGGCTCGTCCGCCACCACCAGCTTGGGGTTGAGCGCGAGCGCACGGGCGATGCCGATGCGCTGGCGCTGGCCGCCGGAGAACTCGTGCGGATAGCGGTTGTAGTGCTCGGGGTTGAGGCCGACCACCGACAGCAGCCGCTGGACCTCCTTCTTCACCCCGCCCTCGGGGTCGACGCCCTGGAGCTTGAAGGGCGCGCCGACGATGGTGCCGATCGTGTGCCGGGGGTTCAGCGAGGAGTACGGGTCCTGGAAGATCATCTGCACATCACGGCGCATCGGACGCAGGTCGCCCGTGCCGAGGTGCGTGATGTCCTTGCCCTGGAACTCCACCGTGCCGCCGGTGGGTTCGAGCAGCCGAGTGATCAGCCGGCCCATGGTGGACTTGCCGCAGCCCGACTCGCCCACGACGCCGAGCGTCTCGCCCTTGCGGACCTCGAAGTCAATGCCGTCGACGGCGCGCACCGCGCCGGTCTGCCGCTGGAGCAGGCCCTTGCGGATCGGGAAGTGCTTCTGAAGACCGGTCACCTTCAGCAGGACGTCGCCGTCGCCGGTGGTGTCCTTGGTGAGGGTGCTCCCGCTGGTGTCTGTTGTGCCCAGCTTGTTGTCGTCTTTGTCGTCGCTCACAGCTTCGGCGCAATCTCTTCGGTCCAGATACGCTCCCGCTGCTCCTGGGTCATGTGGCAGGCGGCCCAGTGCGCACCGCCGACCTCGGTCAGCTCGGGGCGGACCGTGCGGGTGACGTTGTCCTTCGGGATGTCCGCGTACGGGCAGCGCGGGTGGAAGGCGCAGCCGGACGGGAGGTTGATCAGGGAGGGCGGCGCGCCCTTGATCGGGATGAGCCGGTCGGTCTCCTCCCGGTCCAGACGCGGCATCGAGCCGAGCAGACCCCAGGTGTAGGGGTGGCGGGGCGCGGAGAACACGTCGTCGGCGGGACCGCGCTCCACACACCGGCCGCCGTACATGACCAGCAGGTCGTCGGCCATCTCGGCGACCACGCCCAGGTCGTGGGTGATCATGATGACCGCGGAGCCGAACTCCTTCTGCAGGTCCCGGATCAGGTCGAGGATCTGCGCCTGCACGGTGACGTCCAGGGCGGTGGTCGGCTCGTCGGCGATGAGCAGCTCGGGGTTGTTCACCAGCGCCATGGCGATCATGGCGCGCTGGCGCATACCGCCGGAGAACTCGTGCGGGTAGCCGTCCACGCGCTTCGCGGGCTCGGGGATGCCGACCCGGTCCAGCATGTCGATCGCCCGCTGCTTGGCGACCTTCTTGCTGACGTCGTGGTGGACCCGGTAGGCCTCCACGATCTGGTGCCCGACCGTGTAGTAGGGGTGCATCGCCGAGAGCGGGTCCTGGAAGATCATGGCCATCTTCCGGCCGCGCAGCCGCCGTACGTCGTCGGGGTCGGCCGCGATCAGCTCCTGGCCGTCCAGCCACACCTCGCCGGAGACCTTGGCGCGCGCCGAGCGGTGCAGGCCCATCACGCCGAGCGAGGTGACCGACTTGCCGGAGCCGGACTCGCCCACGATGCCCAGGGTCTTGCCCTTGCGCACGTCGAAGCTGACGCCGTCCACCGACTTGACGAGACCGTCGTCCGTGTCGAAGTGGATGCGCAGATCCCGAACGGACAGGAACGCGTCGTCCGCGGTGGACGGGGCGACGGAGTCCGGTTCGCCGAGCGCGGCTTTGTCGAGCTTGCTCACGAGTACCTCACCCGGGGGTCGATGGCGGCGTACACCAGGTCGACGATCAGATTGCAGAAGACGATGAAGAACGCGGCGACCAGGGTCACGCCCATCACGATGGGCAGGTCGTTGTCCTTGATGGCCTGGACCGAGTAGGCGCCGATGCCCTGGAGGGAGAAGACGGTCTCGGTGAGCACCGCGGTGCCGACCAGGGTGCCGAAGTCCATGCCGAAGATCGTGACGATCGGGGTGAGCGCGGAGCGCAGGCCGTGCTTGGACACGACCGTGGTCTCCTTCAGACCCTTGGCCCTGGCCGTTCGGATGTAGTCCTCACTCATCGTCTCCAGCATGCCCGCCCGGGTGAGCCGGGCGTAGAGCGCGGAGAAGAGGAAGGCGAGACTGATCCAGGGCAGCAGCAGGTGCCAGGCCCATTCGGCGGGGTTCTCGGTGAACGGGACGTAGTCGATGCTGTCCCAGATCGGGATCTCGTAGACGAAGAGCGCGTTGAGGATCTGCCCGGTGAAGAAGATCGGGAGCGAGACGCCGGCGAGCGCGATGAACATGGAGATCCGGTCGATCGGCTTGCCCTTGCGCAGTGCCGAGATGACACCGGTCGTGACACCGGAGACCAGCCAGATCACCGCGGCACCGATGGCCAGCGAGAAGGAGACCGGGATCCGCTGCTCCAACTGGGGCCACACCTCGATGTGGCTCTTGAAGGAGTACCCGAAGCAGGGTGCGCTGCAGTGCGTCGCGTCGGGACCGAACTTGTAGTCGGCGCCCACCACGAGGCCCTTGAGGAAGTGCCAGTACTGCTCGTAGACGGGCTGATCCAGTCCCAGGTTCTGCTTGATCGCGGCGACGGACTCGGGGTTCGCGTCCTTGCCCACGTACTGGGTGGCCAACTGGTCGGCCGTCTGGCCCCCGAGGCGGGGCACCAGGAAGAAGATGGCGAAGGTGACTGCGCTGACCACCAGCAGCAACAGCACCGCGCCCATGACGCGTCGGAGGATGTACGCAGCCACAGCTGTCCGGCTCCGGGTGGCCGCGGCGGGATCCTTCCGCCGCGGCCACCCGGTGCCTTCACCTGCCTTTCAGAGGTTCCGGCCTGCTGGTTACTTCGAAGAGCCCATCAGCAGGTAGTCGTACATGCCGAGGTAGGCCTGCGTGACCGTGACGTTCGTCGCGGACTTCGGCCGGAGCAGCAGGTTCTTGCGGTAGACGACCGGGACGACCGAGGCGTTGTCGAGCACCATCTTGTCGATCTCGCCCCAGGCCTTGGTGCGGGCCGCGTCGTCGGTGTTGCCGATCGCGTCCGTCAGGGCCTTGTTGATCTTCGGGTCGTCCAGTTCCATCAGGTTGTTGCCGCCCGAGGGCTTGATGGCGGCACCGTTGACGATCTGGTCGAGGAAGCCGTAGCCGGTCGGCCAGTCGGCGCCCCACGCCATCGAGAGCATGCCGAGCTTGTTGTCGTGGACGTAGCTCGGGACACCGGCGAAGTTGGAGAAGTACTTACCGGCCGGGAACTGCTTGATCTCGACGTTGATGCCGATCTTCTTCAGCGACGCCTGGACGGCGGTGGCCTGGGCGACCTCGGCGGGGCGGTCGGAGCGAGCGGTCAGGATCGTGCTGAAGCCGTTCGGCTTGCCGCACTCCTTCAGCTCCGCCTTGGCCTTCGCCGCGTTGCCCTTGTTGCCCTCGGTCGCGTAGGTGTCGAACTTGGTGTAGCCGTTGACCGACGGCGGCAGCAGCGTGGTCGCCACGTCACCCTTCGGCGTGCCGCCCATGGCGTCGAGCACGGACTGCTTGTCGAGGCCCCACTGCACGGCCTTGCGGCAGTGGATGTTGTCGAACGGGGCCACGTGCAGGTTCAGCGCGATGTACTGCGTGGCACCCGCGTACGAGCTGTCCGTCTGACCGGCGTTCTTGCCGGCCAGCACCTTCGGCTGGGTCTGCGGAGCCACACCGGTGCCCGCCGCGTCACCCGTGATCTTGTCCGAGAGCAGGTCGTTGTCGATGGTGACCTGGTTGACCTTGAACTTGATCGTGACCTTGTCCGGCAGAGCCTTGCGGATCGGGTCCGTCTTCGGGTCCCACTGCGGGTTGCGCACCAGGGTGGCGCCGCGCCCCTCCTCGTAGGACTGGAACTGGTACGGGCCGGAGGACACGATGTGCTGCACGTACTTCGCGCCGTCGTCCTTCGCCTGCGGCACCGGCGCGGTCTGGGAGAACGTCGCCAGGTAGTCGAAGTCGGCGAAGGGCTGCTTCAGCTTGAAGACGATGGTCCGGTCGTCCGGCGTCTCGATGGACTTGATGCCGTCGGCCGACTTGTCCTTGTAGGGACCCTTGTACTTGTCGCCGCCCTCCAGATACGACTTGAAGTACGTCGGCCCGTTGGACAGGGCCTCGGGCGCGAAGTTGGAGCGCTCGATGGCGTACTTCACGTCCTTGGACGTCACCGGCTTGCCGTCCTGGAACTTCACACCCGCACGCAGCTTGTACGTCCAGGTCTTGGCGTCCGGGCTGGACTTGCCGAGGGACTCGGCGAGGTCGGGCACGACCGTGAGGCCGTCCTTGCCCGCCGCCGGTTTGAACGTGGTGAGCGTCCTGCCGTAGAGGCGGGAGAAGTTCTGCACCCAGCCGTAGTACGTGTTGCCCGGGTCGAGCGAGTCGGGCACGTCCGAGTGCTCGTACGAGACCGTCCCGCCCTTCTTGCTCGACGCGTTGACGATCGAGTTCAGCGCGGCGTCCTTCTTGCCGCTGCCTCCCCCGTCGTTGTCGTCACCTCCGCCGCCGCACGCGGCAGCACCCAGCGACAGTGCCAGGACCGACGCAACGCCGGCGGTCACCCTTCTCGTCTTCACCTGAGGAAGCCCCCTCATTCGATGGATCACTTGCTGCGAGGGTCGAGGGCGTCACGCAGCCCGTCACCCAGCAGGTTGAAGGCCAGGACGGTGATGAAGATCGCCAGTCCGGGCACGAACATGTACTGCGGATCAGCCGTGTAGAGATCCACAGCGTTGCTGAGCATGCCGCCCCAGGAGGCCTGGGGCGGAGCGATACCGACGCCGAGGAAGCTCAGCGCGGCCTCGAACAGGATGTTCGTCGGGATGATCAGCGTCGAGTAGACGAGGATCGGCGCGACGAGGTTCGGGAGCAGTTCCCGGAACAGGACGTACGGGCCGCGTGCGCCGAGGCTGGTTGCGGCCTCGATGAACTCCCGCTTGCGCAGGGTCATGGTCTGCGCGCGGACGATGCGGCCGATGTACGGCCAGCTGAAGAAGCCGATCACGAAGATCAGCACGCAGATGCGCAGGGACAGTCCGTCGAGACCGAAGAATCCGTCCTGCACGGACGCCGAGATCGAGATGGCGAACAGGAGCAGCGGGAAGGCGAGGAAGGTGTCCATCAGCTTGCTGATGATGCTGTCGACCCAGCCGCCGTAGTAGCCGGCGACGACACCGAGCACCGTGCCGATGCACACCGACAGCAGCGTGGCACCGCCCGCGACCAGCAAGGAGACCCAGGAGCCGTCGATGATGCGGGCGAGCATGTCCCGGCCGTACTGGGGGTCCACACCGAGGGGGTGGTCCCAACTCATACCGCCCCAGCCGCCCTTGGGGGCGAGCAGCGCGGGGTCGATGAGGTCCTGGTTGAACTTGTTGGGATCGAGGTTGAAGATCCACTGGATGGGCTTGGAGAACACCGCCAGCAGCGTGAGCAGGATGACGACGACGCCTCCCGCCATCGCCACCTTGTCCCGCTTGAAGCGCATCCAGGCGATCTGGGTGAGCGAGCGACCCTCGATCTGGCTCTTCTTGACCCCGGAGAGCACGGCCTCGGGCTGTGCTCCGGCTTCCGCCCCGGTGGTCTCGATGGGTGCGGTCACGGTGCGATTGACCCCTCTCGGGCCGGCGATCGCCGAGCCCCTGGCTGCCGCTGTAGCGGTTTTGTTTGTCTCGTACACAAGACCGACCCGGCCCGTGTCTTGCGGGGAGTCTTCAACGCTTTGGCGATCTGTTGCCAGACTTGGCGGTGAAAGGATGCGTAAACGTGATGCTGTCTGCGGGGTTCCGTTATCCGGACAGCGGGTAACGGGGGTCGGACGCGCTGCGTCTGGGGGATTTTAGGACACGTCCGCACATTTCGCCCTTATCTACGCGCGGAGAGCTGAGTGGTCGTCACCTTGGGAGGATGGTGCGGGAGAGCTCTTCCAAGCCGCCCGGGACCGGTCAGTACCGGCCCTGCGCCGGCGGGTAGCCGTAGCCCGAGACCGGGGCCTGGACCGGGGCGGTGGCGTGGGCCTCGCGGTCGTAGAAGGGGCGGGCCTTGGCGCGCAGCCACATGGCGACCGGGTCGTGCTCGTCGGACATCGCGACGGTCGACACGGGCAGGCCGTCCGGTACGGCGCCGAGGGACTGCTGCATCATCGCGCGCACGGAGTCCACGGCCGGCGGCGAGGTGTCGTACACATCCAGGCCGATGGCGAGGTACGGCGCCCCGAGCGCGGGCTGCACCCAGGCGCGGCGCAGCGAGCGGACGGCCGGGGTGCGGTGGGCGTTCTGTGCGAGCAGGGCGTAGAACTGCGGGATCTCGATGGCCGGTTCGGACAGCCGCAGGGGGCCGGCGGGCTGGCGGTCCAGGCCCGTGGCGATCCGGCGCAGGTCGAGCCAGGGGATGCCGACGCCGCCGCCCGGGGCGTGCGGGTTGAGCCAGAGGCCGTAGTGGTCGGGGTAGAGGGCGCGGGCGACGTCGACTCCGTCGACCACCTCGTACGAGCGGTTCCAGCCGCTGGCCGAGAGCTCCTGGGCGGAGGTGACGCAGGGCGCGTAACCGTGCCCGTCGACCTCCATGTTGCCGTACTGGGCGTCGGGCGAACCGGCCTGGCCGTGCCACAGCAGCATCCAGATCTGGCCGGAGTGCGGGGTGGCCAGCGCGCGCAGGAGCGCCTCGTAGGCGTCGTAGCGCCCGGGCGTGACCTGGCGCAGCATGTGCTCGACCTGTCCGGCCGCGGCCGTGCCGCTCGCGCTCACCCTTTACCGCCCCTTCGTACCAACGCCTCGACCGTGACCTAGCTTAAGCCCGCGCGGGAGCCCGGGGCTTGGTGCCGCCCTGCGGGTGCGAGCGGCGTGTGGTTCCCGCGCCCCTCCGGGGCGTCGCCCTACCGCTGGTAGAAGGGCCGGACCCGGTGGCGCATCCAGTCACCCACGGGGTCCTCCGCCACGTCCAGGAGCACCAGGTTGACGGGCCAGGGGGCCGGGGCGACGGTGACGGCACGGGTCAGGGCCTCCAGGGGGAGGGCCCGCAGGTCGCCTTCCCACTGGGAGAGTTCGACGCCCACGAACATCACCGGGTCGGCGGTCTCGATCGCGGCGAGGCAGCGGCGGGCGGTGAGGACGACGCCGGTCGCCTCGAACTCCGCGGAGGCGGCGGCGAGGAAGTCCACCGGGTCGTCCTGCCAGTCGGGTTCGAAGAGGCGGACCCGGCCGCCGCTCGCGGGCCCGTCCAGCGGGGTCCGGCCGGCCCGGCAGAGGTCGGCGACGGCGGGCGGAGGGAGCGGGATGCCGACCACCCCACCCGGGTTGACGGCTATCCCCGCGTGCGGGGGCAGACCGCGGGCGAACTCCACGGCGGGGGCGATGGTGTACGACATGTGGGAGCCGACGACCTGGCGGAACTGCTCCTCCGAGCTGAACACCGGCACGAACGCCTGGCCGTCGATCTCGATGCCGGGCAGGTCGAGGGGGCCGCTGTTCGGGCCGCCGCCGCTGGGCAGCGGGATCCAGACGAAACTCCGGCCGAGCACCTCGATGACCCGCCCGGCGGCCGACGGCCCGGCGCCGAGGGAGGCCGAGAGCACCTCCTCCAGCTCGTTGCCGGGCCATCCACCGTGCGGGTGGGTCTGCGTCTGCGCCGGGAAGTCCGCGGAGAAGTCCGCCGGGAAGTCCATCTGCCTACCGCCTGCCTGAAACCACTGCTGTGGCTAAGAAGGCTAGCGGCTCGCGCACGGCGAGCGGTCAGCAGACGCCCAGCGGGTGAAGCACACCGCCCGGGCAGGCCCGGACTCCGGGGTGACCGACCCCGAACCCCGCTGCACGGGCGAGCCCGACCGGTCCGAAGCCACGCCGGTGTGCACGGACGGCCGCGAACCGCACGGCGCGGGTGCCCGACGCCCGAGCCGCCGTCCCTGCTTCCGCGGGCGCCCTGCGACTCACGACGCAGCGACCAGCGCCGAACCACAGTGCACGAGCGAACGCGACCGGTCCGAAGCCACGCCACAGACGGGCCCCGGGCGCCCGCCCCCGAACCACAACCCACGGACACCGACACCCGAACCGCCAAGCCTCAACCTGCGGGCGCCCTGCGGCCCACGACGCCGCGACCAGCGCCGAACCACAGTGCACGAGCGAACGCGACCGGTCCGAGACCACGCCACGGGCGGACCCCGGACGACCGCCCCCGAACCACAACCCACGGACACCGACACCCCGACACCCAAGCCGCCAAGCCTCAAACCCGCGGACGCCCCGCGGCCCACGACGCCGCGACCAGCGCCGAACCACGCTGCGCGGGCTCCCGGTGCCACGGCGGCAGGCGCGTTGTATGGGCCTCGGGCCGTGGGGGTCAGTGGGTGAAGCCGATGTGGTGCAGGGTGTTGGCCGTGTTGCGGTCGGCGAGGATGGCCGAGCCGCAGCCCGCGGGGAGGTCGCCGCGTTCCACCGAGCGCAGCAGGCGGGTGCTCGCGGCGCGGTGGCGCAGGAAGGCGTACCGCGAGACGCCGCGACCGCGGTCGCGCTGACCGGCCAGGGCCTGCTCCGGTGTGACGTCGAGGAGCAGGAGATGCAGGGTGCCGCCCCGGCGTCGGGCCTCGCGGGCCAGCCAGCGGCGGACCCAGGTCTGGGTGCCGCAGTCGTGCACCACGACGCCCTCACCGGCGCGCAGGGCGCGGCGCAGCCCGGCGTAGTGGGCGAGGCGGACGAGCGGCCGGTAGACCGCGTAGGGCAGGAAGCGCGGCATGCGGTCCTCCCAGCGGTCGCGGGTGTCCTGGGAGTCGACGCGCCGGCCCGGCACGGTACGCCGCATCAGCGTGGACTTGCCGCTGCCGGGCAGGCCCGTGACCACGACCAGGTCGCGGGGGCCGAACAGCAGCGCCTGCGGGCCGCGGCCGGAGCGGTCGCGCAGATCGCGGACGACCGGCACGGGCAGCGGGCCGCAGACCGCCCGGGCCGGAGCGGCCGGCTGCTCGGGCAGCGCGATGCCCGACGTCGTGGCGTACGCGGTGGTCCTGTTCACCGTGATCGTCCTCCCCTGGGGCCAGGTACGGAGTCCCATCCCCGCCGAGTGTAAAGAGAAGGTAATGCCCGATGCCTCTTGTTTCAGTCCTCTTCCTGCAACAGCCCTGCTACAGGGTGTTCCCCCTGCCACCCCGCGAGGATGCGTGCAATGATGTGCCCGCCAACTGCATACCGGCCGTTTGAATCCGCGCGGGAGAGTTCCCAGCACCGCTGACGCTGGGGCGCCGAAGGAGCAAGTCCCTCCCTTGAATCTCTCAGGCCCCGTTACCGCGCGGGCGAGGCACATCTGAAAAGCGGGTCGCCCACCGGGCGGCTCCACCCAAGGTGCAAGCCGTGCCCCGTGTGGTCATGGCGAACCTCTCAGGTTCCGATGACAGATGGGGAGGAACGACCTCGCCCGTCATGCATCTGGGAGACACCGACCGTGAGCAGTACAGGAGAACTCCGTCACACCGCGCTCGATGCCCTGCATCGCTCGCTCGGCGCGACGATGACCGACTTCGCCGGCTGGGACATGCCCCTGCGCTACGGCTCCGAGCGTGACGAGCACAACGCCGTGCGCACGAGGGCCGGGCTCTTCGACCTCTCCCACATGGGCGAGATCACCGTCACCGGCCCGCAGGCCGCCGCCCTCCTCGACCACGCGCTGGTCGGCAACATCGGCGGCGTCAAGCCCGGCCGCGCCCGCTACACCATGATCTGCCGGGCCGACGGCGGCATCCTCGACGACCTGATCGTCTACCGGCTGGCCGAGACCGAGTACATGGTGGTCGCCAACGCCTCCAACGCCCAGGTGGTCCTGGACGCGCTGGTGGAACGTTCCGCCGGCTTCGACGCCGAGGTGCGCGACGACCGGGACGCCTACGCCCTGATCGCCGTACAGGGCCCCGAGTCGCCGGGGATCCTGAAGTCCCTGACCGACGCCGACCTCGACGGCCTGAAGTACTACGCCGGGCTGCCCGGTACGGTCGCGGGTGTCCCGGCCCTGATCGCCCGTACCGGGTACACCGGCGAGGACGGCTTCGAACTGTTCGTGAAGCCGGAGCACGCGGTCGAGCTGTGGCAGGCCCTGACCAAGGCAGGCGAGGGCGCCGGGCTGGTCCCGTGCGGGCTGTCCTGCCGCGACACGCTGCGCCTGGAGGCGGGCATGCCGCTCTACGGGCACGAGCTCAGCACCTCCCTCACCCCCTTCGACGCCGGGCTCGGCCGGGTGGTGAAGTTCGAGAAGGAGGGCGACTTCGTCGGGCGCGAGGCGCTGGCAGAGGCCGCCTCCCGCGCCGAGCGGAACCCGCCCCGCGTCCTGGTCGGCCTGGTCGCCGAGGGCCGCCGGGTCCCGCGCGCCGGGTACGCGGTCGTCGCCGGCGGCGAGGTGATCGGCGAGGTCACCTCCGGCGCCCCCTCCCCCACGCTCGGCAAGCCGATCGCGATGGCCTACGTCGACGCCGGGCACGCCGCTCCCGGCACGCCCGGTGTGGCCGTGGACATCCGGGGCAGTCACGAGCCGTACGAGGTCGTGGCGCTGCCGTTCTACAAGCGGCAGAAGTAGACACTGGCCGTAGGCCGCCACCGCGGTCCCGGGCCCGTCATCCTCCCGCTCACCAGCGGTTCCCTTCATCAGCACTCCCGCGCGTACAGGAGAATTCAGGCCATGAGCAACCCCCAGCAGCTGCGCTACAGCAAGGAGCACGAGTGGCTGTCGGCCGCCGAGGACGGCGTCTCGACGGTCGGTATCACGGAGCACGCCGCGAACGCCCTCGGCGACGTCGTCTTCGTCCAGCTCCCCGAGGTCGGTGACACGGTGTCCGCGGGCGAGACCTGCGGCGAGCTGGAGTCGACCAAGTCGGTCTCCGACCTGTACTCCCCGGTCGCCGGCGAGGTCACCGAGGTCAACGAGGACGTCGTCAACGACCCGTCCCTGGTGAACTCGGCCCCCTTCGAGGGCGGCTGGCTGTTCAAGGTGCGCGTCACGGACGAGCCGGGCGACCTGCTCTCCGCCGACGAGTACACCGCGTTCTCCGCCGGCTGAGGAGTCGTAGCCGTATGTCCGTCCTGAACACACCCCTGCACGAGCTCGACCCGGCCGTGGCCGCCGCGGTCGACGCCGAGCTGCACCGCCAGCAGTCCACGCTCGAGATGATCGCCTCGGAGAACTTCGCTCCGGCCGCGGTCATGGAGGCACAGGGCTCGGTCCTCACCAACAAGTACGCCGAGGGCTACCCGGGCCGCCGCTACTACGGCGGCTGCGAGCACGTCGACGTGGTCGAGCAGATCGCGATCGACCGCGTCAAGGAGCTGTTCGGCGCCGAGCACGCCAACGTCCAGCCGCACTCGGGCGCCCAGGCCAACGCCGCCGCGATGTTCGCGCTGCTCAAGCCGGGCGACACCATCATGGGCCTGAACCTCGCGCACGGCGGGCACCTGACCCACGGCATGAAGATCAACTTCTCCGGCAAGCTCTACGACGTCGTCGCCTACCACGTGGGCGAGGACGGCCGGGTCGACATGGGTGAGGTGGAGCGGCTCGCCAAGGAGTCCAGGCCGAAGCTGATCGTCGCGGGCTGGTCGGCGTACCCGCGGCAGCTGGACTTCGCCGCCTTCCGCCGGATCGCGGACGAGGTCGGCGCGTACCTGATGGTCGACATGGCGCACTTCGCCGGTCTCGTGGCGGCGGGGCTGCACCCCAACCCGGTGCCGCACGCGCACGTGGTCACCACCACGACCCACAAGACGCTGGGCGGCCCGCGCGGCGGTGTGATCCTCTCCACGGCCGAACTGGCCAAGAAGATCAACTCCGCTGTCTTCCCCGGTCAGCAGGGCGGTCCGCTGGAGCACGTGATCGCGGCCAAGGCGGTCGCCTTCAAGGTCGCGGCCTCGGAGGACTTCAAGGAGCGCCAGCGCCGTACGCTGGAGGGCGCCCGCATCCTGGCCGAGCGTCTGGTGAAGGACGACGCCCGGGCGGCCGGTGTGGACGTCCTGTCCGGCGGCACGGACGTCCACCTGGTCCTGGTGGACCTGCGCCACTCGGAGCTGGACGGTCAGCAGGCCGAGGACCGCCTCCACGAGGTGGGCATCACCGTCAACCGCAACGCGATCCCGAACGACCCGCGTCCGCCGATGGTGACGTCCGGTCTGCGGATCGGCACGCCGGCCCTGGCGACCCGGGGCTTCGAGGCCGAGGACTTCGCGGAGGTCGCGGACGTCATCGCCGAGGCGCTGAAGCCGTCCTACGACGCGGAGGCGCTCAAGGCCCGGGTGAAGGCCCTGGCCGACAAGCACCCGCTGTACCCGGGTCTGAACAAGTAACGAGAACCGCTCGGGGTCGCCGTGCCGCCACCTGCGGGCGCGGCGGCCCACCCCCTGTGCACCACCCCGTAGTCAGGAGTACCCCCGTGGCCATCTCGGTCTTCGACCTGTTCTCGATCGGCGTCGGCCCGTCCAGCTCCCACACGGTCGGCCCCATGCGGGCGGCCGGGCTGTTCGCCCGGCGGCTGCGCAACGAGAAGCTGCTGGACTCGGTGGCCTCGGTGCGCGCCGAGCTGTACGGCTCGCTCGGTGCCACGGGCCACGGCCACGGCACGCCGAAGGCGGTGCTGCTCGGCCTGGAGGGCGACTCGCCGCGCACGGTGGACGTGGAGACGGCCGACGAGCGGGTGGGCACGATCAAGGCGGACGGCCGGCTGAACCTGCTGGGCGAGCACGAGATCGCGTTCTCCTTCGACGACGACATGGTCCTGCACCGCCGCAAGGCCCTGCCGTACCACGCGAACGGCATGACCCTGTGGGCGTACGACGCCTCGGGCGCGGAGCTGCTGACGAAGACGTACTACTCGGTCGGCGGTGGCTTCGTCGTCGACGAGGACGCGGTCGGCGCGGACCGCATCAAGCTCGACGACACCGTGCTGAAGTACCCCTTCCGCACCGGCGACGAGCTGCTGCGCATGGCCGAGGAGACGGGCCTGTCCATCTCGGCGCTGATGCTGGAGAACGAGCGCGCCTGGCGCACCGAGGAGGAGATCCGCGAGGGCCTGCTGGAGATCTGGCAGGTGATGCGGGACTGCGTGGCGCGCGGCCTGTCCCAGGAGGGCATCCTGCCCGGCGGCCTGAAGGTCCGCCGCCGCGCCGCGAACACCGCGCGCAAGCTGCGCTCCGAGGGCGACCCGAAGGCCCTCGCCATGGAGTGGATCACCCTCTACGCGATGGCGGTGAACGAGGAGAACGCGGCCGGCGGCCGGGTCGTCACCGCCCCGACGAACGGCGCGGCCGGCATCATCCCGGCGGTCCTCCACTACTACGTCAACTTCGTGCCCGGCGCCGACGAGGAGGGCGTGGTCCGCTTCCTGCTCGCCGCGGGCGCGATCGGCATGCTGTTCAAGGAGAACGCCTCCATCTCCGGCGCCGAGGTCGGCTGCCAGGGCGAGGTGGGCTCCGCCTGCTCGATGGCGGCGGGCGCGCTTGCCGAGGTCCTCGGCGGCTCCCCGGAACAGGTCGAGAACGCCGCGGAGATCGGCATGGAGCACAACCTCGGCCTCACCTGCGACCCGGTCGGCGGCCTGGTCCAGATCCCGTGCATCGAACGCAACGGCATGGCCGCGGTGAAGGCCGTCACCGCCGCACGCATGGCGATGCGCGGCGACGGCTCCCACAAGGTGTCCCTGGACAAGGTCATCAAGACGATGAAGGACACCGGCGCGGACATGTCGGTCAAGTACAAGGAGACGGCCCGGGGCGGGCTGGCGGTGAACATCATCGAGTGCTGAGCGCCGGGGCACCGGGTCACCGGGCGTCGTCTTGCGATGCGAGATGGCAATACCGAAAAACAAGATGGCTGACATCGTTGCAGTGACCATGTTTCACGCGTGAAGGACCGACGATGCCCGCCCCAGCCCCTGGTTCAGCCCCGACGCCCGTCAACCCACGGTCCCGCGTCCTCGTCGCCAGCCTCATGGGCACGACGATCGAGTTCTACGACTTCTACATCTACGCGACCGCCGCGGTGCTCGTCTTCCCCCAGCTGTTCTTCCCGAGCAGCGACCCGACCACCGCGCTGCTGTCGTCCTTCGCGGTGTTCGGCGCCGCGATGGTCGCCCGTCCGATCGGCGCCGTCGTCTTCGGGCACCTCGGTGACCGGCTCGGCCGCAAGAAGACGCTCGTCGTCTCGCTCCTGACCATGGGCATCGCCACGTTCCTCATCGGCGTCCTGCCCACCTACGCCCAGGCCGGCTGGGTGGCCACCGCGCTGCTCGTGCTGATGCGGCTCGCGCAGGGCTTCGCGCTCGGCGGCGAGTGGAGCGGCGCCGCCCTGGTCGCGACCGAGAACGCCCCCAGCGGCAAGCGCGCCCTGTACGGCACCTTCCCGCAACTGGGCGCCCCGCTCGGTTTCATCATCGGCAACGGCCTGTTCCTGGTCATGGGCGCGCTGCTGCCGTCCGCGGCCGGCGCCGACCCCTCGCAGCCCTCGGAGGCCTTCGTCAGCTGGGGCTGGCGGGTGCCGTTCCTGTTCTCCGCCGTGATGGTCGCGATCGGGCTGTGGGTGCGCTCCCGGCTCGTCGAGTCGGCGGTCTTCGCCCGGACCCGCGAGTCCGGCGGGGTGCGGCGGCTGCCGCTCGCCACCGTGGTGCGCAGCCACGGGAAGCAGCTGGTCCTGGGCACCTTCATCATGCTGGCGACCTATGTGCTCTTCTACCTGATGACCACGTTCTCGCTGAGTTACGGGCGCACCGCGAAGGACGCCGCCGTGCCCGGGCTCGGGTACGACTACACGACGTTCGTGCTCATGATGATCTTCGGCGTGCTGTTCTTCGCCGCGTTCACCCTGGTCTCCGGCCCCCTCGCGGACCGATACGGGCGGCGTGTCACCCTGATCTGGATCACCGTCGCGATCATGGTCTTCGGGCTGGTCTGGGTGCCGCTGATCGAACTCGGCACCCTCGGCGTGCTGCTGTGGCTCGTGCTCGGCTTCACCCTGATGGGCATGACGTTCGGGCCGATGGGCGCCCTCCTGCCCGAGCTCTTCCCGACCAGCGTGCGCTACACCGGCTCCGGCATCTCCTACAACGTCAGCTCGATCCTCGGGGCGGCGGTCGCACCGTTCATCGCCGTGGCACTGTGGGAGACCGGGGACGGCTCGCCGTGGCTGGTCGGCGTCTACCTCTCGGCGATGGCGGTGCTGACGCTGATCGCGCTCCTGCTCGGCAAGGAGACCAGGCACGTCTCCCTGGACGACCGGGAGGCCACCGCCGACGACGCGGCCCGCGCTCCGGCCGACTCCCCCTCCTGAAACCGACCGTCAAACCGACCGGCGTTCACCACCGCCGGGTCGCGAGCCCCCTCGCGCCCGGCGTACGGCTGCCGTCGCGGGGCATAACAACAACCCCGGGACCGAGGGAACTTCAGCCCCACCCGCACCACAGGGAGTCCCATGCTGCGCGGTATCGACGTGAGCGCCTACCAGTCCTCCTCCTACGACACCGACGGCCTCTCCTTCGTCTTCGTCAAGGCGACCGAGGGGCGGTCCTACGTGAACCCGAAACTGGCCGCCCAGACGAAACGGGCTCGGGACGCCGGGCTGGTCGTCGGCTTCTACCACTTCCTGTGGCCCGGCAACCTCACCGCCCAGGCCGAGTACTTCGTCGGCAAGGCCCCGGACCGCGCGGGCGACATCCTCGCCGTCGACTGGGAGACGACCGGCAGCGGGACGCACGCGAGCAACGCGGAGAAGGACAGGTTCATCCGCAAGCTGAAGGACCTCCGGCCGAACAACCAGGTGGTGCTCTACTGCAACCGGCACTACTGGCTCACGGTCGACGAGACCTCCTATGCGGGCGACGGACTGTGGATCGCCGACTACGTCAGTGCGGGCAAGCCCCGTATCAAGGCGAGATGGCGCTTCCACCAGTACACCGACGACCCGCTCGACAAGAACGTGGCCGACTTCGCGAGCAAGGCGGCGCTGCGGGAGTGGGCCGAGGACGCCTGAGCTAGCCCCTGAACTCCGCAGTGCGCTCCGGGGACGCCTCCGCCAGGGCCTTGGTGACCGCCCCGACGCCGCCGCGCAGGCCGTAGACCGGGGTGCCGGGCTGCTGGCGCCAGGAGTCGTCCAAGCCGCCCGCGTCGACGGTGTCGAAGCCGAGGGCGTCGATCAGGTCCCGCACCTTGCGCTTGGCCGCCTCGTCGTCGCCGGCCACCGGGAGGGCCATGCGGTCGGGGGCGCCGGGCGGGAGCGGGCGGTCCAGGATGTCCTGGGCGTACGTGCCGTTGAACGCCTTGACGACCGGGTGGCCGATCTGCCGTTCGGTCCAGCGGCTCTCGGTGAGGCCGTCGTCCTCGATCGCGGCGATCCTGCCGTCGCGCTGCCGGGGGTAGTAGTTGCCGGTGTCGATGACCGCGACGTCGTCCGCCGCCTGGTCGAGGAGACCGGAGGGAAGGTCCGGGACCGCCTTCAGCGGGATGGTGATCACCACGATCTCGGCGCCCCGCGGCGCCTCCCCGACCGTCACGGGCGTCGCGCCCGTCTCCTCGGCCAGGGCCGAAAGTGTCTGCGGCCCGCGGGAGTTGGCGACGGACACGTCGTGCCCGAGGGCGGTGAGCCGCCGGGTCAGGTTGCCGCCGATGTTGCCCGCTCCGATGATGCCGATCTTCATGTCGTCGCCTCGCCCCTGGAGAGATGAACAGCGCCTCGTGGAGGGCTGGTGTCCACGGTCAACCTGCGGGGCGGGTGGGCTATTCCGACTCCGGGGCGGGCGGCTGTTCCGCCTTCGGGGCAGGCGGGAAGGGGGGTCGGGGCGTCGGCGCGCAGGCCGGTCAGGGTCCGGAGCTCGGGCGGCCCACGCCCAGCTCCTTCGCCAGGGTCGTCTCGCCGGGCATGGCGAGGGGCCCGGTCCGTCCCAGGACGAGCCGGGCCCCTTCGCTCAAGGAGCCGTCGGAGCCGGAGCGGCGGCGACTACTTGTTCAGGTAGGACCAGAACTCGTCGAAGCTCAGCTTCTTGTCGCCGTCGAGGTCGCGGGCCTTGATGACGACCTCGGCGACCGACTCGGTGACGTTCCAGTCGCCCGACCGGGCCAGGGCGGTCTTGAACTCGGCAGCGGTGATGTAACCGTCACCGTCCGTATCGATCCGCTCGAACTGCTTGCGTGCTTCCTCGATGTCCGCCACCGATCCGCCCCTACTCTCGTGTTCTGCGCCGTACCGACGCGTCTTGCTGACGCAGGTCAGATTAACCGCCCGCGCGGGTCTCCAGCGCGGCGACCACCCACGCGAACTCTTCCCGGTACGCCGCCTCGGGCCCGGCGCCCTTCACGATCGCCAGCAACTCGCGGTAGCGGGCCACCCTGTCGGTGGCGTGCGACCGCAGCCGGTCCAGCACGGTGGCGGGGTCGGCGTCGCCCAGCAGCTCGCGCAGCACCTGATCCGCCTCCGGCGAGCCGGGGGCGATGCCGCGCTCGCGGGCCTCGGCACCGAGTTGCACGAGCCGCCGGGAGAACCACAGGGACGTCCCGGCGGGTGTGTCATGACCACGGTCGGCCGCGTTGAACTCGGCGACCTTGCGCATCTGGGCCCTGAAGTCCGGGTCCTGGAGCATCTCGGCCAGCTCCAGCCAGGCGTCGACCTGCTCGGGGGTGGGCTCTTCGGGCAGCTCGGCGGCGGTGTTCCGCATGCGTTCGCGGATCACGGGGTCCGCCGTGTCCAGTCCGTGGAACACCTCGTCCACGAACTCCTCCACGATGCGCCGCCGCTCGGCCGCCGACAGCCGTGCCAGTCTGTTCACGAGCGTCATCTCCTCCGCTCCGGAGCCACGTCGGGCGACCGTCGACAGCACCGCGCGGGTCACCTTCAGCGACCGGATCTGCGCGTCCAGCGCGACCACGTGCGCGGCCGCGACCCGGGCGACCGTCGTCTCACCGGCCAGCACCCGCCGGACGTCCGCCAGCCCGAGTCCGAGCTCGCGCAGCGTCCGGATCAGCTCCAGGCGCGCCACGGACGCGGCGTCGTACAGCCGGTATCCGCCCGAGGACCGGGCCACCGGCGGCAGCGCGCCCTCGTCGGACCAGTACCGGATGGTGCGCACGGTCAGTCCGGTGATCCGGGCCAGCTCGCCGATGGTGAGCAGTCCGGTGCCGTCGTCGATCATGTCTGGAAGTCTGGGCCTTCCAGTGGGTGGAGACTCAAGGAACGCGTCGGTCGACGGACCCACTGCGAAGGCGGCCGGCCACCGGCCCGTGGCCTCGGAGGTGCGGCTGTACGACACTCACCGGAAGATGCCGGTGTGGCCGAGCGAGTAGCGGCCGGGCTGTGGGTAGACCGCGAGGCCGTGCGGTCCGCTGCCGACCGGGATGCGGGCGAGCTGCCTGCCGGTGCGGGTGTCGATGGCGTACACCTCGGCGTCGTAGCGGCCGGACAGCCACAGCACCTTGCCGTCGGCGGAGACGCCGCCCATGTCGGGGCTGCCGCCGTCGGGCAGCTGCCACTTCTTGGTCAGCTCGCCCCGCGTGAAGTCGAAGACGGAGATCGTGCCCTCGCCGCGGTTGGACACGTACATCTCGCGGGAGTCGCGGCTGACGTACAGGCCGTGGCAGCCCTTGCCGGTGGGCAGCAGCGTGGGCTCGGTGAACCGGTCGCCGTCCAGGACCCACATGCCGTGGGCCATCATGTCGGCGACGTAGAACTTCTTGCCGTCGGGCGAGACCTTGACGTCCTGCGGCATGGCACCGTCGAACGGCAGCCGCTGCTGCCCGACGACCTCCATCTTCTCGGTGTCGACCTTGAGCAGTTCGCCGCTGAACTCGCAGGAGACGATGAAGTAGCGCCCGTCGAGGGAGAAGTCGGCGTGGTTGACGCCGTAGCAGGAGACCGGGACGGTCTTCTTGATCTCCATGGTGTGCGGGTCGCGGAAGACCAGTTCGCGGTCGAGGGAGGCCATGACGACGGCGTACCTGCCGTTGGGCGTGAAGTAGAGGTTGTACGGGTCGTGGACCTCCACCTCCTTCCCCGCCTTTCCGGTCTTCGGGTCGATCGGGGTGAGGGTGTGACCGCGGTTGTTGTTGACCCACAGCGTCTTCAGGTCCCAGGACGGGACGACGTGCTGGGGCTGCCGGCCCACGCTGATCGTCTCGACGATCTCGTACGTCTTCGGGTCGATGACCGAGACGGTGTCGGACTCGGTGTTGGGGACGTAGACCCGGGAGGGGAAGTCCTTGACCACGGGCGACAGCTTGTTCGGGCGGTCGGCCGCGTACACGTCCTCGGGGTCGAGGACCGGCGGCATGCCCGGCAGTCCCCGGACGGGCTTCTTCTCGGGCGGTGCGGGCACGGCGGCCTTGGTGCCGTGTGCCTGGGAGGTCCGGTGCCCGCCCTCGGCACCACAGGCGGCGAGTACGGCGAGGGCGGCACCCGCGGCGAGGGTGCTTGTGACGAGGTGGCGGCGCATTCGACCATTTAAGGTGCGCTCCACCTGGAAACCGGTGATTCCCCTGTCCGGCGGCCGAGTGACCTGCCACCGGCCGTACCGCCGTTCGGGCGCCGGGTCCGGAGGCGTTCCTCAGCGGTCGGCGACCCGCATCTCGAACCAGGTGGTCTTGCCGCGGGGCAGCAGATCGACCCCCCAGCGGTCCGCCAGCTTGTCGACGAGGAACAGGCCGCGGCCGCTGATGTCCATCTCCTGGACCGGCATCAGGCACGGCAGCCCCCGGGAGGGGTCGCGGACCTCGACGCGGATCCAGCCGCGGCGCCGGTGCAGGCGCAGTCCGAAGACACGGGCACCGGTGTGGCGTACGGCGTTGCCGACGAGTTCGGAGACGAGCAGGACCGCGTCCTCCGTGGTCTTGGGGGTGAGGCCCCAGTGACGGAGGATCACGACCTGGGTCAGCCGTCTGGCGGTGGCGGCGGACTCGGGGCGGGACGGCAGTGGAACCTCTGCCTCCGCCGGATTGCCGTACAACTCCAGCGCCTTCAGCGCGTGTTCGTCCTCGACGGTCGGCGACCAGCGCGCCGCGGCCGCATGTGCGTGTCCCCGCGGCTGTCCCATACCCTCCAGCCCCGCCATGCCCCCCATCATGGCCGTCCGGGATGCCTTTGGGGGCCGTTCCCGGGGAATACACCACCGGAAACGGGTCGTCACCCGGCGATCCGATGACATATGCCGACGGCACTTCGGAGCCGCCCACAGGGGGCCCGACCTGCGGCGACGGCTCGTACCGGAGCATGGGCCGAGCCGTCCCGGCCGGACACGCTTAAGGCTGCCTTAAGGCTGTCATAAACCGTCCCATCGAGGGACCCGGACCAGACACGGTGTCAATTGCAAGACCCCGGAGGCGGGTTCAGAGGAATTTCGCCTTGCCCGGCCCTTCCTCCACGAAGCTGCGCATCCCGCGCTCGCGGTCCTCGGTGGCGAACAGACCTGCGAACCAGTTCCGTTCGATCGTCAGGCCCGTCTCGATGTCCGTCTCCAGGCCCGCGTCGATCGCCTCCTTGGCGGCGCGCAGCGCGAGTGCCGGGCCCTGCGCGAGCTTCGCGGCCCAGGCGTGCGCCTGCGTGTACACCTCCTCCGCGGGCACGACCCGGTCCACCAGGCCGATCTCCCGCGCCTCGTCCGCCTTCACCATCCGGCCGGTGAAGATGAGGTCCTTGGCCTTGGAGGGGCCGACGAGCCGGGCCAGGCGCTGGGTGCCGCCCGCGCCGGGGATCAGGCCGAGCAGGATCTCCGGCTGACCGAGCTTGGCGTTCTCGCCGGCGATCCGGTAGTCCGCGCAGAGCGCGAGCTCGCAGCCGCCGCCGAGCGCGTAGCCCGTCACGGCCGCGACGACCGGCTTGGGGATCCGGGCCACCGCCGTGAACGAGTCCTGCAGCGCGCGGGCGCGCAGGACCATCGCGGTGTGGTCCATCGCCTGCATCTCCTTGATGTCCGCGCCGGCCGCGAACACCTTCTCCCCGCCGTAGACCACCACGGCCCGCACGTCCTCCCGGCGCGCGGCCTCCTCGGCGAGTTCCTTCAGCCGGTCCTGCGTGGCGATGTCCAGCGCGTTCATGGGCGGACGGTCCAGGCGCAGCGTGCCGACACCTTCAGCGACTTCGAGAGAGACGGTCATAGGGAGCAGGTTAACGGGGGCTAACGGCGAGGGCCCCGGTGCGGTCCGTCACACCGGGGCCCTCGCCGTCAGGCCGGGGTCACTTCTTCCACTTCTCCCACGCCATGTTCCAGCCGTTGAGCCCGTTGTCCGGGTCGACGATCCGGTCCTCGGAGTTCTTGACGACCACCACGTCGCCGACCATCGAGTGGTTGAAGAACCACGCGGCCGGCACCTTCTTGTCCCAGCCGCCGCGCACGTCGCGCAGGCCGATGCAGCCGTGGCTGGCGTTGTAGTTGCCGAAGGCGCCGCCCGCCCAGTAGTTGCCGTGCAGGAAGGTGCCGGAGGTGGTCAGGCGCACGGCGTGCGGGACGTCCTTGATGTCGTACTCGCCGCCGTAGCCGACCGTCTCGCCGTTCATCCGGGTGACCGTGAGCATCTCGCTGATGACCATCTGGCCGTTCCAGGTCTCCATGCCGGGCTGGCCGGTGGTGACCGGGATGGTCTTGATGGTCTTGCCGTCGCGCATGACCTTCATCGTGAGCTTCTTGGCGTCGACGACGGAGACCTGGTTGCGGCCGATGGTGAACTTCACCGTCTTGTCCTGCTCGCCGTAGACGCCGGAGCGTCCCTCGACGCCGTCGAGGTTCAGGTCGACGGTCACCTTGGTGCCGGGCTTCCAGTACTTCTCGGGGCGGAAGTCGAGGCGGTCGTTGCCGAACCAGTGGCCCTGGACGTCGACGGCCGGCTCCGTCTTGATGCGGATGGCCTTCTCGACGTCCTCGGGGTTGGTGATGCCCCGGTCGAAGCGGATGGAGAACGGCATCCCGACGCCGACCTTCGAGCCGTCCTCGGGGGTGAAGGTGCCGGTGAAGGTGTTCTCCGGGGTCAGCGTGGTGAAGCCGGTGTCCTCCGCGGCCGTGCGGCCCTCGGAGTCCTTGGCGACCGCGTGGACCTTGTACTCGGTGGCCGCGGCCAGATGGGTGGACGGCGTCCAGGTGGCGCCGTCGCCGGATATCTTCCCGGCTATCTTCCTGCCCTTGCCGTCCTTGACCTCGACCTCGGTCAGCTTCCCCTCGGCGGCGGTGACCTTCAGCGCGCCGCTGGTGTCGACGGACTTGGCGCCGTCCTTCGGCGTGATGCTGACGACGGCCTCGGACTGCTTGCTCCGCGCGGCGTCCGAGCCCTTGCCCTCGCCCCCGCCGGCACCGGAACCCGTCCCCCCGCCACCGCACGCCGTGACGGCGAGCAGCAGCCCGCCGGCTATCAGCGCGAGCACTCCGTTCCGCCCGCCAACCGACGCCCCCGATATCGGTCGCCCGTTCAAGTCGAATCTCCCCTCCCCGGGCCTGGTCAGGCCCCGCGCCCCTGCGCGTCCCCCGCGCACCGGCGAATAGTAACCACAGGGTGTACGGCACCGGCGGCCCGCGATTGTCACTGTTCGGTCCCAACGGAACACCGGGTCAACCCGCCCCCGTGTCGGGTTACTTCACCGCACTGCCCGCCTTCCATGCGTTCCAGCCCATATTCCAGCCTCCGAGCCCATTGTCCGGATCGACCTCTTTGTCATTGCTGTTGACGACCTCGACGACGTCCCCGACGAGACTGCGGTCGAAGAACCAGCCGGCCGGGGTGGCGGCGCCGCCGCCCTTCACGTCGCGCAGTCCGACGCAGCCGTGACTGACGTTGCTGTGTCCGAAGACGGAGTGGTGCGCCCAGTAGTTGCCGTGCAGGAAGGTGCCGGATTCGGTCAGGCGCATGGCGTGCGGGACGTCCGGGATGTCGTACTCGCCCTTGCCGTCACGCTTCTTGAAGCCGACCGTGGCGCCGTTCATCCGGGTGACCTCGAGCATCTCGGTCACCACCATCTTGCCGTTGTACGTGGTGGTCTCGGGTGCGCCGGCCGTGATCGGCACGGTGGCGAGCGCCTCGCCGTCCCGGCGCACCTCCATGGTGTGCCGGGCGGCGTCGACCACGGAGACCTGGCTGCGGCCGACGGTGAAGGAGAACGTCTTGTGCTGCAGGCCGTAGACCCCCCGGGCCCCTTCGACGTCCCGCAGGCGCAGGTCCACGGTGACCCGGGTGCCGGGTTTCCAGTACTCCTCGGGGCGGAAGTCCAGGCGGGTCCCGCCGAACCAGTGCGGGCGGATCTCGACGGGGGGACTGGCGGTGACCCGTACCGCGCGTTCCACGGCGGCGCGGTGGGCGATCGCGCGGTTGAACTCCAGTGAGACGATCATTCCGGTGCCGACCGTGGCGCGGTTCTCCGGGGTGACGTAGCCGATGAAGCGTTCCTCGGGGACGTACGTCGTGAAGGTGGTGTGCCGGGCCGAGCGGCGTCCGTCACCGCCCACGGCCACCACGTCGACCGAGTACTTGGCCGCCAGCGCCAGCCGCTTCTCCTCCGGTTCCCAGGTGAGCCGGTCGGCGGACAGGCGCCCGCGCACCGGGGTCTCCTGCGCGTCCTGCGACCTGACGACCTTCACCGACTCCAGGCGTCCCTCGGGCACGCGCACCCGCAGCTTCCTGCCGGGGCGCACACCCCTGCTGCCGTCGTCGGGCGAGATCCGGATGACGTCCTCGGGCGCCGGGGGCGCGCCGAAGGCGCCGGTGATCGCGCCCATGTCGTCCGAGGTACAGCCCGTGCCCCCGGCCATCAGCCCTGCCCATGTCACTACGGCGGCCAGCGCGGCCCTCGCGCGCCGCGCGCGCCCTTGTACGTGCCTCACGAGGTGCCCAACGACCGGTCGCGTCCCCGGGAAACGACCATGCCCGCCCCCGGGGAAACGTGAGTGCGACCCATGCTCTGGGCAGAACAGTGGGGAGGACGACGCGCAGGGGAGCCGCGACCCGGCCGCGCACAGGGCCGCACCTCTCTGTCCCCCGTCGTCCCACGAGCCGCGGGAGGCTGACAGGTGTCCAGCGCAGCCGAGCAGGAGGCGGTGGCCGCTCGTCGGGCCACCGGGAACGGGCGCCAGGCCGCCGCGAACGGCGTACGGCGGGCCGCGCCGCCGCCCACGGTGTCTGCCTGGCCGGGCGCGCCGACGCCGCTGGGCGCCCGGTTCCGGGTCGGCCCGGACGGGGTGGCGGGGACCAACTTCGCCCTGTGGGCGGGCGGGGCCGAGGGCGTCGAGCTGTGCCTCTTCGACGAGGCGGGCAAGGAGTCGCGGGTCCGGCTCGGCGAGCTGACCCACGAGATCTGGCACGGTTTCGTGCCGGGCGTGCTGCCCGGCCGGCGGTACGGCTACCGGGTGCACGGCCGGTGGGACCCGTGGACGGGCGCCCGCTGGAACCCGGCGAAACTGCTCCTCGATCCCTACGCGCGCGCGGTGGACGGGGACTTCTCGCTGCCTCCCGAGGTGTACGGGCACGTCCGCGACTGGCCGCAGCAGCACGTCGCCGACACCGTCCGCGACGAGCGGGACTCGGCGCCGTACGTCCCCAAAGGCGTCGTCGTCCACGATGACGACGACTGGGCCGACGACCGCCGCCCGAAGACGCCGTGGGCGGACTCCGTGATCTACGAGCTGCACGTCAAGGGCTTCACGAAGCTGCACCCGGAGATCCCCGAGGAACTGCGCGGCACCTATGCCGGTCTCGCGCACCCGGCCGCGATCGAGCACCTGGTCAGGCTGGGGGTGACGGCGGTGGAGCTGCTGCCGGTGCACCAGTTCGCCCACGAGGACCATCTGCTGCGCAGAGGCCTGCGCAACTACTGGGGCTACAACTCCGTCGGCTACTTCGCCCCGCACGCCGGCTACGCGGCCTCCGGCACGACCGGCCAGCAGGTCGGCGAGTTCAAGCGCATGGTGCGCGCCCTGCACGCGGCCGGGATCGAGGTCATCCTCGACGTGGTCTACAACCACACGGCGGAGGCGGGCGAACTGGGCCCGACGCTCTCCCTGAAGGGCATCGACAACCGCGGCTACTACCGCCTCCAGGACGACCCGCGCCGCTACGCCGACTACACCGGCTGCGGCAACACCCTGCACGTGGTCCAGCCGCACGTCCTGCGGCTGATCACCGACTCCCTGCGGTACTGGGTGACCGAGATGGGCGTGGACGGCTTCCGCTTCGACCTGGCGGCGGCGCTGGCCCGTTCCATGCACGACGTCGACATGCTCTCCCCGTTCCTGGCGGTCATCGCCCAGGACCCGGTGCTGCGCCGGGTGAAGCTCATCGCCGAGCCGTGGGACGTGGGGTCGGGCGGGTACCAGGTGGGGGCGTTCCCGCCCCTGTGGACGGAGTGGAACGACCGGTACCGGGGCGCCGTGCGGGACTTCTGGCGGCACGCCCTGCCGGACGTACGGGAGATGGGCTACCGCCTGTCGGGCTCCAGCGACCTGTACGCCTGGGGCGGGCGCAGGCCGTACGCGTCCGTCAACTTCGTCACCGCGCACGACGGGTTCACCCTGCGCGACCTGGTGAGCTACGAGCGCAAGCACAACGAGGCCAACGGCGAGGGCAACCGGGACGGCTCGGACGACAATCGGGCCTGGAACTGCGGTGCCGAGGGCGAGACGGACGACGAGGGCGTACGGGCGCTCAGGCGGCGGCAGCTCAGGAACCTGCTCACCACCCTGCTGCTGTCCACGGGCGTGCCCATGCTGGTCGCGGGCGACGAACTGGGCCGCACCCAGCGCGGGAACAACAACGCCTACTGTCAGGACAACGAGATCGGCTGGGTGGACTGGAGCCTGCTGGAGGACCCCGGCTGGAGGGCGCTGTTCGAGCTGACCTCCCGGCTGATCCGGCTCCGCCACCGGCACCCGGTGCTCAGGCGCCGGGCCTTCTTCTCGGGCCGGGCGCAGACCGCGGACGGGCTGCGCGACCTGGCCTGGTTCACCTCCCGGGGCACCGAGATGACGGAGCGGGACTGGTACGCGCCCGCCGCCTCGCTCGCCATGTACCTGTCCGGCCGGGACATCCCGGGCCGGGACGAGCGCGGGCGGCAGATCCTCGACGACAGCTTCCTGGCCGTCCTGCACGCGGGCGAGACGGCGGTGAGCTTCGCGCTGCCGGGGCCGCCGTGGGCGGAGCGGTACGAGGTGGTCGTGGACACGAGCCTGGAGGAGCAGGGGGAGGCGCCGGGCGTGGTGCACCCGGCGGGGACGGAGATCACGGTACCGGCCCGGGCGGTGCTGCTGCTGCGCGTGACCGGCTGAAGCATCGTTTCGCCGACGGGCGGTGTCGCGGCCGTTCGGTGGGCGATGTCGCGGTCCGTTGGACGGGCATTGTCGCGGTCCGTTGGACGGGCGGTGTCGCAGCGCGCTTGGCGGACGTTGTCACGATCCGTTCGACGGACGGTGTTGCAGCCCGTTCGACGGACGGTCTCGCGGCCCGCCCAGCGGGCGGCGTCGCAGCCCGCCCGGGACGCATTGTTGCGGTCCGTTGCGGGTGCGTGAACTCGGTGGGGATCTTCTTGACCCCGCTGTCGAACCGCTGGCAGCGTCCGTACCTAGCCGCGGCCCCTCCCCCTCTTCCTCTCTGAATCCCCAGGACCTCCGCATGCCCGAAATATCCCGTCGTGCCCTAGGGGCTCTCGTCGGAGGCGGTGCCATGGGCGCCGTCGCCGGTGCGGCCGGTACCGCCGGTGCCGCCGGTGCGGCCGGTACCGCCGGTGCCGCCGGTGCCGCCGGTGCCGCCGGTGCCGCCGGTGCCGCCCCCGTCGAGCGTCCCTTCACGGCCCGTCCCGGTGCCGGATCCGGCCGTCGCCCCAACTTCCTCGTCATCCTGGGCGACGACCTCGGCTGGGCCGACCTGTCCTCGTACGGCGCCCCGCACATCAGGACACCGAACCTGGACCGGCTGGCCCGCCAGGGCGTGCGCTTCACCAACGCCTACTCCGGCTCCTCGACCTGCTCCCCCACCCGGTTCAGCCTCTACACCGGCCGCTACCCGGGCCGTACGAAGGGCGGCCTCGCCGAGCCGATCGCGGACCGGTCCCAGGGCCTCGACCCGAACCACCCCACCCTCGCCTCGCTGCTGAGGAAGGCCGGCTACGGCACCGCGCTCATCGGCAAGTGGCACTGCGGCTGGCTGCCCGACTTCAGTCCGACCAAGTCGGGCTGGGAGGAGTTCTTCGGGAACTTCGGGGGCGTGCTGGAGTACTACTCCAAGCTCGGCCAGCTCGGCGCGTACGACCTCTACGAGGGCGACGCCGAGTACCAGGACCTGAGGTACTACACGACCGTCCTCACCGAACGGGCGGTGGAGTACGTGCGCCGGGACCACGACCGGCCCTGGCTGCTCAACCTCAACTTCACCACCCCGCACTGGCCCTGGCTCGCCGAGGGCGACGAGGAGACCGCCGCCGGGATCGCGGCGAAGATCAGGGCGGCGAAGAGCCAGGCCGAGGTCAGCAAGGCGCTGAACCACTACGACGGCGGCTCGGTCGCCAAGTACACGCAGATGGTGGAGAGCCTGGACGCGGCCGTCGGCGAGGTGCTCGCCGCGCTGCGCCGCTCCGGGCAGGAGGACGACACCGTGGTGCTGTTCGCCAGCGACAACGGCGGCGAGCGCTGGTCGTACCTGTGGCCGCTCAGCGGCGGGAAGTTCTCCCTCCAGGAGGGCGGCATCCGGGTGCCGGCGATCCTGCGCTGGCCCGACCGGATCGACGGCCGCCAGGTCAGTCACGAGCCCCACTTCTCCCCCGACTGGACCGCGACCCTGCTGGAGCTGGCCGGCGCCCGGCCCGACCCGGCGTACCCGCTGGACGGCACGAGCCTCGCCGGGTACCTGCTGCGGGGCGAGGAGCCGCCCGAGCGTGACCTCTTCTGGCGGGTGCGGGGCAACCGGGCGCTCAGGCGCGGCGACTGGAAGTACTACCGGGACGCCAAGGGCACCGACCACCTGTACGACCTGGCCGAGGACCAGCGGGAGCAGGCCGACCTCGCACCGGACCGGCCGGAGCTGCTGGCGGAGCTCAGGTCCTCCTGGGAGAGGATCGCCTCCGGTCTGCTGCCCTACCCGGAATGACCGAGGATCCCCGCCGCGGGATCCGGCAGAAACTCGGTGGGCAGTGTCAGTGGCGATCCGTAGGCTCGCTGCTGATGGCCACGACACCCGTACCCGCCCAGGACCGTTCCGCCGTGCGTACGCTGCTGCGTCTGTGGCCGTACGTGCGGCCCGTGCGGGCGCGGCTGTTCAGCGCCGCCCTCGTGGCGATAATCGCCTCGTGCGTGGGTCTGGTGATCCCGCTCGTGCTGAAGTGGCTGGTGGACGGACCGGTCGCGGACCGCGACCCGGGCGGGGTGTGGCTCGGGGCGCTGTACCTGCTGCTCCTCGGCTTCACGGAGGCCCTGCTGTTCGGCCTGCGGCGGTGGCTCGTGGCACGGCCGCTGTCCCACGTCGAGGCGTCGATGCGGGCGGCTCTGTACCGGCACCTCCAGCGGCTGCCGGTGGCGTTCCACGACCGGTGGGCGTCCGGGCAGTTGCTGTCCCGGGCGACCACGGACCTGATGCTGCTGCGTCAGTTTCTCGCCTTCCCGCTGACGTTCCTGCTGGTCAACGGGGTGACGATACTCGTCGGCGTAGTCATCATGCTGCTCCAGGACTGGACCCTGGGTCTGGTCGTCCTCGGGCCCGCGGTGCCCGTCATGGTGACCTGCGTGATCTTCGAGAAGCGGTACGCGAAGGTGGCCCGGCTCGCCCAGGACCAGGTCGGCGACCTCACCACGGTCGTCGAGGAGAGCGTCCTCGGCATCCGCGTGATCAAGGGCTTCGGCCGCCATCGCAGCCAGGCGCGGGCCTTCCGGGAGAGGGCGGGGACACTGCGCGGCACGGAGCTGCGCAAGGCGCGGCTGCTGGCGACGATCTGGGGCGTCATCGTGACGCTGCCGGAGGTGGCGATCGGGGCGGCGCTGGTGGTGGGGGTCGTCCAGGTGGCCGACGGGGCGTTGTCGGCGGGCACGCTGGTGGCGTTCCTGTCGACGGCGCTGGCGTTGCGGTGGCCGGTGGAGTCGATCGGCTTCCTGCTGGCGATGAGCCAGGAGGCGGCGACGGCGACGGAGCGGTACTTCGAGGTGATGGACGAGGACGTCGAGGAACCGGGGGCAGCCGCTGCCGCACCGGACTCCGAGGACAAGGGCCTGCGCTTCGACAAGGTCCGGTTCCGCTACCCCGACGCCCCGCCCGGCTCGGCGCCCGTCCTGGAAGACGTCAGCCTCCACGTCCGCCCCGGCGAATCCATGGCCCTGGTGGGAGCGACGGGCAGCGGCAAGACCACGCTCACCGCGCTCATCCCCCGCCTCTACGAACTGACCTCGGGCCGCATCACCCTGGACGGCGTCGACATCACCGCCTGCTCCAGACAGGCGCTGCGCGCCAAGGTCGCCGTCGCCTTCGAGGAGCCCACGCTCTTCTCGGCCGGGGTCGGCGACAACGTTCTCATGGGGACGGACGGCACAGCCGGCGAGAGGGAGCTGGAGCGCGCCCTGTCCGTCGCACAGGCCGACTTCGTGTACGCGCTGCCGCAGGGGACGGACACCCAGGTCGGCGAGCAGGGCCTCAGCCTCTCCGGCGGGCAGCGGCAGCGGCTCGCGCTCGCCAGAGCCGTCGTCGGACAGCCGGAGTTCCTCGTCCTGGACGACCCCCTGTCGGCCCTGGACGTGCACACGGAGGCCGCCGTGGAGGCCGCCCTGCGCCAGGTCCTCGCGGACACGACGGCCCTGATCGTGGCGCACCGCCCGTCCACCGTGCTGCTCGCCGACCGGGTCGCCCTGCTGTCCGGCGGCCGGATCACCGCGGTCGGCACCCACCAGGAACTGCTGCGTTCGAACGCCGAGTACGCGCACCTGATGTCCGGGGAGCAGTCAGGCGAACTGTCAGGCGAAGAGGAGGGCGCACGATGACGGCGGCCACCACCACACCGGCCGACGAGAAACCCGGCGACGACCGGCCCGGCGCCCGGACCCCCGCCGCCGGCGACCCGTTCGACCAGGACGTCCTGCCGACACCCCCGGGCGCCACCGCCGCCCTCCTGCGCTCCCTGCTCGCGCCCATGAAGGCCCGGGTCACGGTCACGGCGCTCCTGCTGCTGCTCCAGCAGGCGGTCGTACAGGCGGGCCCGCTGCTCGTGGCGTACGCGATCGACCGTGCCGTGCCGGCGTTCCGGGCCGAGGACCACGGGCCGCTGATCGCGGTCGGGGCCGGCTACCTCGCGTGCGCGCTGGCCGCCGGTGGTCTCCAGTTCGCGTTCGTCGCCGCCGCGGCCCGGGTCAGCCAGGACGTGCTGCTCGACCTGCGCGGCCGGATCTTCCGTCACGCGCAGGCGCTGAGCGTCGACTTCCACGAGCGCTACACCTCGGGCCGGCTCATCTCCCGCTCCACGACGGACGTGGAGTCGCTGCGCGAGCTGCTGGACGAGGGGCTCCAGGAGCTCGTGACGGTCATCCTGTCGTTCGTCTACATCTCGGCGATGCTGCTCTGGCTGGATCTGGGCCTCGGCGGCGTGGCGGTGGCGTCCTTCGTGCCGCTGTACGCCCTGGTGCGGCTGTACCAGCGGCGGGCCGGGCGGGTGTACCGGGCGCGGTCCACCGCCATCGCGGCCGTCATCGTCAAGTTCGTCGAGACCATGAACGGCATCCGGCCGGTGCGCGCCTTCCGCCGCGAGGCCGTCAACGACACGGACTTCGGCGCGCTCAACCACCGGCACGAGCGGACCAACGGCGACGCGCTGCTGGAGATGGCCCGCTACGTCACCGGCTCGCGGCTGGTCGCCAACACCGCGGTCGCGGCGATCGTGCTGTGGGGCGCCTACCGGGTCGCGGACGGCACGCTGGCCCTCGGTGTGCTGGCGGCGGCCGTGCTGTACCTGCGGCGGCTGTACGACCCCATCGACCGGCTGGGGATGTTCCTCAACTCGTACCAGTCGGCGGCCGCCTCGCTGGAGAAGATCGCCGGACTGCTCGCGCAGACCCCGTCGGTGCCCCAACCGGAGACTCCGCGGCAGCTCCCGCCGCTCGCGAGCGAACACCCGGGGCGCGAGGTCGTCTTCGACGGCGTCCGCTTCGGCTACCGCACCGGCGGCGAGGTGCTGCCCCGCTTCGATCTGACGGTCCCGGCCGGGCAGACGGTCGCGGTCGTCGGCTCCACCGGCGCCGGCAAGTCGACACTGGCCAAGCTGCTGGCCCGGTTCTACGACCCCTCCGACGGCCGGGTGCTGCTGGACGGGGTCGACCTGCGCGACCTCGCCGTGCCCGAGCTGCGGCGCGGGGTGGTCATGGTGACGCAGGAGGCGTTCCTGTTCTCCGGCACGGTCGCCGAGAACATCGCGATCGGCCGTCCGGACGCCCGCCGGGAGGAGATCGAGCGGGCGGCGAAGGAGATCGGCGCGCACGACTTCATCAGCGCCCTGCCCGACGGCTACGACACCGACGTGCGCAAGCGGGGTGGCCGTATCTCGGCCGGTCAGCGGCAACTGGTCGCGTTCGCACGGGCGTTGCTGGCCGACCCGGCGGTGCTGATCCTCGACGAGGCGACCAGCTCGCTGGACATCCCGGGCGAGCGGGCGGTGCAGCGGGCGATGGCGACGGTCCTGAGGGGCCGTACCGCCGTGGTCATCGCGCACCGGCTGTCGACCGTCGAGATCGCGGACCGCGTCCTGGTGATGGAACACGGCCGGATCGTCGAGGACGGGGAACCGGCCGAACTCATCGCGGGTACGGGCAGGTTCGCGGATCTGCACCGGGCCTGGCGGGACAGTCTGGCGTAGCGCGGAGGCGCCATCAGGGCGTCCCGGCGCGGGCAGCGGGCAACGGGCAACGGGCAAGAGAAGCGTTCGCATAGCGAACATGAACTTCCGGTCAACGAACCGTTTCCGGCCATACTGTTGACGCGCTCCTGACAGAAAGCGCGCTCCCCTGCCACGCTTCCCACGACTGCTCCACGGCAACCCCACGGCAACACCTCCACCTCCCCAGGCCGGGCGACCCCCGGTCCCGCAGAAGGAGTCAGTGTTGAGAAGCAGTTCCTCGCGAAGAGGCACCTCCCACAGACGCACTCCCCACACCCCTCGCCGCACCGCGGCCGTGGCCCTCGCCGGCGTCGCCGCGCTGATCGCCGCCGCCGTGCAGACCGGCACCGCCACCGCGGCCCCCACGACGGCACCGGCGGCCGCGAGCAAGGCGAAGCCCGGCTCGGAGTCGGTCCGGCTCACCCCCGCCCAGCGGGCCCAGCTGATCCGGGAAGCCGACGCCGGCAAGGCCGAGACCGCGAAGGACCTCGGCCTCGGCGCCAAGGAGAAGCTGGTCGTCCGCGACGTCCTGAAGGACAGCGACGGCACCCTGCACACGCGCTACGAGCGCACCTACAACGGCCTGCCGGTCCTCGGCGGCGACCTCGTCGTGAAGAGCACGAAGGCGGACGCCACCGCGTCCGTCGTGAAGGCCACCCGCGCCGCCATCAAGCCGGCCACGACGACGGCGGCCGTGTCCACCGCCAAGGCGGAGCGCCAGGCGCTGTCCGCGGCGAAGGCCGGCAAGGCCAAGAGCCCCGACGTCGACAAGGCGCCGCGCAAGGTGATCTGGGCCGCGAGCGGCAAGCCGACCCTCGCCTACGAGACGGTCGTCGGCGGCCTCCAGGCGGACGGCACCCCGAACGAACTGCACGTCGTCACCGACGCCGCCACCGGCGAGAAGCTCTTCGAGTACCAGGGCATCGAGACCGGCACCGGCAACACGATGTACAGCGGCACGGTCACGCTGGGCACCACGCAGTCGGGGTCGACGTACAACCTCACCGACGCCGCGCGCGGCGGCCACAAGACCTACAACCTCAACCGCGGCACCTCCGGCACGGGAACGCTGTTCTCCGGCTCCGACGACGTGTGGGGCAACGGCAGCGCGTCCAACGCGGAGACCGCCGGCGCGGACGCGCACTACGGTGCCGCGCTGACGTGGGACTACTACAAGAACGTGCACGGGCGTTCGGGCATCCGGGGTGACGGCGTCGGCGCCTACTCCCGCGTCCACTACGGCAACAACTACGTCAACGCCTTCTGGTCCGACAGCTGCTTCTGCATGACCTACGGCGACGGCTCGGGCAACACCCACCCGCTCACGGCCATCGACGTGGCCGGCCACGAGATGACCCACGGCGTCACCTCCAACACCGCGGGCCTGAACTACAGCGGCGAGTCCGGCGGCCTGAACGAGGCGACCTCCGACATCTTCGGCTCGACCGTCGAGTTCTACGCCAACAACTCGGGCGACGTCGGTGACTACCTCATCGGCGAGGAGATCGACATCAACGGCGACGGCTCCCCGCTGCGCTACATGGACAAGCCCAGCAAGGACGGCGCCTCCAAGGACAGCTGGTACTCCGGTATCGGCTCGATCGACGTGCACTACTCGTCGGGCCCCGCGAACCACTTCTTCTACCTGCTCAGCGAGGGCAGCGGCACCAAGACCATCAACGGTGTCACGTACAACTCGGCCACCTCGGACGGCCTTCCGGTCACCGGCATCGGCCGGGACAAGGCGGAGAAGATCTGGTTCCGCGCACTGACCACCAAGTTCACCTCGACCACCAACTACGCGGCCGCCCGCACCGGCACCCTGGCGGCCACCGGTGAGCTCTACGGCACCGACAGCGCCGAGTACAAGGCGGTGCAGGACGCGTGGGCGGGCATCAACGTCGGCACCCGCTCCGGCGGCGGAGGCGGCGGCGGAACGTCCTTCGAGAACACCGCCGACGTGGCGATCCCGGACCGGGGCGCGGCGGTCACCTCGCCGATCACCGTCTCCGGGCGGACCGGCAACGCGCCGTCCAACCTCCAGGTGGCCGTGAACATCGTCCACACCTACATCGGCGACCTCCAGGTGCAGTTGGTCGCGCCCGACGGCACGGCGTACACGCTGAAGGGGTACGGCACCGGCGGCAGCGCGGACAACATCGACACCACGTACACGGTGGACGCGTCCTCCGAGGCCGCCAACGGTGTCTGGCAGCTGCGGGTTCAGGACAACGCGGCCGTCGACACCGGCTACATCAACAGCTGGAAGCTGACCTTCCCGTAGGCCGCGGCGCACGGTCGGCGGCACCGGATCAGGGCGCCGTCCCGGCGGGTTCGACTCCCCCGGGACGGCGCCCGCGCCTTTCCCGAGGCGCACACACCACGCCGTCGATTTCCGGCCAACATCACAGGCCCTCCTGACATGTACGCGTCCGGGGTGCCACTCTTCCTCCACCCGCCGCACAGCACTCCAGCAGTTCCCCCACACTTAGGAGCTCGTGTGACCTCCCCTCTCTACGCGCGTCACAAGCGCACCACGCTGGCCATCGCCACCGCCGTCGCCGCCGGCGCGCTCCTCACCACCGGGCTGACCTCCGGCACCAGCGCCGCCGCCGACTCCGCCTCCGGCAAGCCGGCTCTCGCCGCCGCACCCGTCCTGCTCTCCGCGCCCGCCCGCACCACGCTCATCAAGGAGCAGCAGGCAAACGCCACGAAGACCGCCGACGAGATAGGCCTCGGCGCCCAGGAGAAGCTGGTCGTCAAGGACGTCGTGAAGGACGCCGACGGCACCGTCCACACCCGCTACGAGCGGACCTACGCCGGCCTTCCGGTCCTCGGCGGCGACCTCGTCGTGCACGAGTCGAAGTCCGGTGAGACCAAGGGCGTCACCAGAGCGACGAAGGCCGCTCTCAAGATCGCCTCGCTCAAGCCCACGGTCACCGCCGCCAAGGCGGAGAAGCAGGCCGTGACCCTGGCCAAGGCGGACGGCTCGGAGAAGACCGAGGCGAACTCCGCGCCCCGCAAGGTGATCTGGGCGGCCGACGGCAAGCCGACCCTCGCCTACGAGACGGTCGTCGGCGGCCTCCAGGAGGACGGCACCCCGAACGAACTGCACGTCATCACCGACGCCGCCACCGGCAAGAAGCTCTACGAGCACCAGGCCATCGAGACCGGCACCGGCAACACCACCTACAGCGGCACCGTCACCCTCAGCACCACCAAGTCCGGGTCGACGTACAACCTGACGGACGGCACGCGCGGCGGCCACAAGACGTACAACCTCAACCGCGGCACCTCCGGCACCGGCACCCTGTACTCCGGCTCGGACGACGTCTGGGGCAACGGCAACCCCTCCAACACGGAGACCGCCGCCGCCGACGCCCACTACGGCGCCCAGATCACCTGGGACTTCTACAAGAGCGCCTTCGGCCGCAACGGCATCCGCAACGACGGCAAGGGCGCCTACTCGCGCGTCCACTACGGCAACAGCTACGTCAACGCCTTCTGGTCGGACAGCTGCTTCTGCATGACCTACGGCGACGGGTCGGGCAACACCAACCCGCTGACCTCGCTCGACGTGGCCGCGCACGAGATGAGCCACGGGCTGACGTCGGTCACGGCGGGCCTGAACTACAGCGGCGAGTCCGGTGGTCTGAACGAGGCCACGAGCGACATCTTCGGCGCGGGCGCTGAGTTCTTCGCCAACAACTCCTCGGACGTCGGTGACTACCTCATCGGCGAGGAGATCGACATCAACGGCGACGGCTCCCCGCTGCGCTACATGGACAAGCCCAGCAAGGACGGCGCGTCCAAGGACTCCTGGTCCTCCAGCCTCGGCAGCGTGGACGTCCACTACTCCTCCGGCCCCGCCAACCACTTCTTCTACCTGCTGTCCGAGGGCAGCGGCTCGAAGACCATCAACGGCGTGACCTACAACTCGCCCACGTCCAACGGCTCCACGGTCACCGGCATCGGCCGCACCAAGGCGCTCCAGATCTGGTACAAGGCGCTGACGACGTACATGACGTCGACGACCAAGTACGCCCAGGCCCGCACGGCGACCCTGAACGCGGCCTCGGCCCTGTACGGCGCGAGCAGCGCCGAGTACAAGGCGGTCGCTGCCGCCTGGTCGGCCGTCAACGTCGGCTGACCGAAGCTCGACCGAGGGCGGTACCCGGATCCACGACAGGTCCGGGTACCGCCCTACTCTTGGTCACTGTGTCTCATCCGGATCCGAAGGACTTCACCTACGCCGACGTCGGCGCCACCCGTGAGCAGGGCTTCTGCCCGCCGGGCTTCCACCCCATGAACGTGCGCACCCGCCTCGGCGAGGGCGAGGAGGTCTTCCGCCGGGCCTCGGAGGCGGTGCTCACCTGGGAGATGCACCGGACGATGGGCGTCGGCGTCGACACGAGCGCGGACCGGGCCGCCCCCGGCGTCGACGTCACCGTCACCCTGGCCGGCATGATCAAGGCCCCCTGCCGGGTGGTCTGGACGGTCGAGGAACCCCGCCGGGCGGGCTGGGCCTACGGCACCCTGCCCGGCCACCCGGAGACCGGCGAGGAGTCCTTCGTGGTCGACCGCACGGGCGACGGCACGGTCTGGCTCACGGTGAACGCCTTCAGCCGCGCGACCAAGTGGTACGCAAGGGCCGGAGGCCCGGCGACCCGAGGCTTGCAACACGCATACGCCCGCAGGTGCGGCAACGTCCTGCGGAACATCGCAACGCAGGGTGAACAATCACCCTGAGGGGCGCGGGGCTGTATCGATGTGCGGCTCCGCCGCGTGGGCGCGACAAGCCCCCCGCGCACCCGCAGACAACACTCAACGCATCAACAACCCAGCCGCCTCCACAAGCTCCTCGGACGGCCCGGCCACAAGCCCCAACTCCGCACTCGAAGCCAACAGCCGATGCGCGGGGAGGATCCGCACCGTGTACCCAAAAGGCCCGGTGCGATCCAGGGACAAGGCCCCTTCGTACACCCACCGCCCGTCCCGCTCGGGCGACCCGACCGGCTTCAGCGGAACGATCGTGGCATCACCGATGCGGTCCTCCTCGTCCACCCGCCCCGACACGACCTGCACATCCACGTCGTCCGGCCCGAGCCCCCCGAGCCCGACCCGCACCCGCAACCCCAGCGTCGTACCGAGCTCGGCCAGCGCCTCGGACGCCGACGTCTCCACGTGGTCGACCGTGACGCCCGGCCACTCCGCCCGCACCCGGCCCTTCCACTGGGCGAGACCACGGGCCGTGTCCGGATCCATCGACCGGTGGGCGAGCGCCGCCGGCGAGTAGAGCCGCTCGACGTACTCGCGCACCATCCGCCCGGCCAGCACCTTCGGCCCGAGCAGGCTCAGGGTCTGGCGCACCATCTCGAGCCAGCGGTCGGGCAGCCCGCTCCGGCCGCGCTCGTAGAAGCGGGGCGTCACCCGCTGCTCCAGCAGGTCGTACAGCGCCGCGGCCTCTATGTCGTCGCGGTGGTCCGGATCGGTCGCCACCCCGTCCGCCGTCGGGATCGACCACCCGAAGTCGGGCTGGAACCACTCGTCCCACCAGCCGTCGAGGACGGACAGATTGAGACAACCGTTGAGCGCGGCCTTCATTCCGGACGTGCCGCAGGCCTCCAGCGGCCTGAGTGGATTGTTCAGCCAGATGTCGCAGCCCGGGTACAGCTTCTGCGCCATCGCCATGCCGTAGTCCGGCAGGAACACGATCCGGTGCCGCACCCGTGGGTCGTCCGCGAACCGCACCAGCTCCTGCACCAGCCGCTTCCCGCCGTCGTCCGCGGGGTGCGCCTTGCCCGCCACGACGATCTGCACCGGCCGCTCGGGGTGCAGCAGCAGGTCCATCAGCCGGTCGCGGTCGCGCAGCATCAGCGTCAGGCGCTTGTACGACGGGACGCGCCGGGCGAAGCCGATGGTGAGGACGTCCGGGTCGAGGACGCCGTCGATCCAGCCCAGCTCGGCCGTGGCGGCCCCGCGCTGCCGCCAGGAGGCCCGCAGCCGCTCCCGGACCTCCGTCACGAGCTGCTCGCGCAGACCCCGCCGCAGCTCCCAGATCTCCTGGTCGGGGATGTCGGCCACCGCGTCCCAGCGGTCCGAGCCGCCGACGGTCAGCGCGTCCTCGGCGCGCTGCACGCCGATCTGCCGGGCGCCGAGCCGGAACACCTCCGGGGCGACCCAGGTCGGCGCGTGCACACCGTTCGTCACGGAGGTGATCGGCACCTCGTCGGCGTCGAAGCCGGGCCACAGCCCGGAGAACATCTCGCGGCTGACGTTGCCGTGCAGCAGGGACACACCGTTGGCGCGCTGGGCGAGGCGCAGACCCATCACGGCCATGTTGAACAGGTTGGGCTCCCCGCCGGGGTAGGTCTCGATACCCAGCCGGAGGATGCGCTCGACGTCGATGCGCGGCAGCTCGGCGTCGGGCCCGAAGTGGCGGGCGACCAGCTCGCGGTCGAAGCGGTCGATGCCGGCCGGGACGGGGGTGTGGGTGGTGAAGACGGTCCCGGCGCGCACCGCCTCCAGCGCCGAGTCGAAGTCCAGACCGTCGGCGCAGAGCTCGGCGATCCGCTCCAGGCCGAGGAACCCGGCGTGCCCCTCGTTGGTGTGGAACACCTCCGGCCCGGGGTGCCCGGTCAGCCGGCAGTACGTGCGCACCGCCCGGACCCCTCCTATGCCGAGCAGCATCTCCTGGAGCAGCCGGTGCTCGCTGCCGCCGCCGTAGAGCCGGTCGGTCACGCCGCGCTCGCCGAAGTCGTTCTCCTCGACGTCGGAGTCCAGCATCAGCAGCGGGACCCGGCCGACCTGCGCCTGCCAGATCCGGGCGTGCAACTGCTTCCCCCCGGGCAGGGCGAGGGCGACCTGGGCGGGGGTGCCGTCGGGCTCCTCCAGGAGGACCAGGGGCAGCTCGTTGGGGTCGAGGACGGGGTAGTGCTCCTGCTGCCAGCCGTCCCGGGAGAGGGTCTGGCGGAAGTAGCCGTGCCGGTAGAGCAGCCCGACGCCGATCAGCGGCACGCCGAGGTCGCTGGCGGACTTCAGGTGGTCGCCGGCCAGGATGCCGAGGCCGCCGGAGTACTGCGGCAGGGCGGCCGTGACGCCGAACTCGGGTGAGAAGTAGGCGATGGCGGCGGGGAGTTCGTCGGGCTGGGCCTGGTACCAGCGGTCGCCGGTCATGTAGTCGTGCAGATCGCCCTCGACCGCGGCGAGGCGGCGCAGGAAGCGGCGGTCCTCCGCCAGCTCGGCCAGGCGCGTGGGCGGCACGCTGCCCAGCAGCCGGACCGGGTCGCCACCGGAGGCGGCCCACCGCTCGGGGTCGACGGACTGGAACAGCTCACGGGTCTCCGCGTGCCACGACCAGCGCAGGTTGCGGGCCAGGTCGCTGAGCGGCCGGAGGGGTTCGGGGAGAACGGGTCGGACGGTGAATCGACGGATCGCCTTCACGGGTTCCACCTCGGCGCGTTCGCTGGTTGACGCAGGGCTTTGACTCAGGGCTTCATCGACGTCTCCTACGACAGTACCGGCGTCGGCGCCGCCGCCGCCGAGGCTCCGCCGCCGGACCCCCGATCGGCCGGAATCGGCCCATCTCCGGATATGGCCGATTCCGCCCCCACAGGCGTCCTTGTGGTGTTTCACCCGTCACGAGAGGCTTCCCGTGGCGTACCCGGCCCGCGCCCGCCGCCCGCGGCGCGGCGCGGCAGCCGTACGCCGAGTCGAGGAGGGGAACTCGGACCATGGCACGGACGCGCGAACGGCGTCTGCGCTGGACGGGGGGCCTGACGGCGGCGATCTGCGCCGCGGTGTTTTCGGCCATCACCCTGCCCGCGCACGCCGTACCGGAGGGGCGGATACTCGGCGCCGGAGAACCCGGCGCCGTGGACGGCAGTTATCTGGTCACATTGAAGAAGGGCACCCTGGCGCCGTCGGCGGCCGGAAAGAGCCTGGCCGAGCGGTACGGGGTGGGCATCAGCCACACCTACGGCACGGTCCTGAACGGCTACGCGGTCAGCGCGGACGCGAGACGGGCCCGGCGGCTCGCCGCCGACCCCCGGGTCGCCTCGGTCGTCCAGGACACCCGGGTACGCCTGGAGCGCACCCAGCGCAACCCGCCGTCCTGGGGACTGGACCGCCTCGACCAGCCGGGCCTGCCGCTGGACCGCGGATACACCTCACCCGAGTCGGCGGGCGCCGGGGTGACGGTGTACGTCATCGACACCGGCGTCCGGACGACCCACCGGGACTTCGGCGGCCGGGCGAGCCACGGCTGGGACTTCGTCGGGAACGACGCGATCGCGGCGGACGCCAACGGCCACGGCACGCATGTCGCCGGCACGGTCGCGGGGAGGACCCACGGCGTCGCCAAGAGGGCCCGGATCGTCTCCGTGCGCGTCCTCGACGCCGCGGGCGGGGGCACCACGGCCCGGGTGATCGCCGGGGTCGACTGGGTGACCCGGCACGCGCACAAGCCCGCGGTCGCCAACCTCAGCCTGGGCGGGTTCCGCAACGCCCAGCTGGACGCCGCCGTCCGCACCTCCATCGCCTCCGGCGTCACGTACACGGTCGCCGCGGGCAACGACGGCCGGCCCGCCGGCCTCTACTCACCCGGGAGCGTCAAGCAGGCGATCACGGTCGGCGCGACCGACCGCGGGGATACAAAACCGGCCTTCTCCAACCACGGCCCGGCCCTCGATCTGTTCGCCCCGGGCGTCGCCATCACCTCCGCGTCCGCCGCGAGCGACACCGCCCAGGCCACGTACTCGGGCACCTCGATGGCGTCCCCGCACGCCGCGGGCGCGGCCGCGCTGTATCTGGCGGATCATCCGAAGGCGACTCCGTCCCAGGTCGGGAGGGCTCTGACCACATCGGCGGCGACCAAGAAGATCTCCGGCGGGGGCCCGGGCTCGCCGGACAAACTGCTGCGGGTGCCGGGCGGGTAGGGCGAAGCCGCCGCCGTGCACAGGGGCCGGCCTCGTCCGTCACGGACGAGGCCGGTCTTGTGTGTCGACATACGCGTGAGTAGTTAACAAAGTGCCGGATTGCCCACCCGAATAGGGTGGGAAGGCTCCTCCGGGTAACCCTCTCAGGAGCACCACGCAGGACCCACCTCCCCATAGACATCCGCCCACCCACGTTGACGCGGACAGGAGCGGTCATGCCCGCCAAGCACCATTCGTCACCACCCCCGACCCGCCGCACCGGGGCGCGCGCGCCCGGCGGCGAAGCACACCCCGTACGCCCGGCCGACGCCGGTCCACCGGCCCCGCAACCACCCCCCGCGAGTACGGCCACCGCCGTCGGGCGCATACCCGTCCTCGACGTCCGCCCGGTCGTCCTGCGGGGGCGCCGGCCGGCCAAGGCCGTGACCGGCGAGAGCTTCGAGATCTCGGCGACCGTGTTCCGGGAGGGGCACGACGCGGTCGCCGCCAACGTCGTCCTGAAGGATCCCGAGGGCAGGCCCGGGCCGTGGACGCCGATGCGGGAGCTGGCCCCCGGGACGGACCGGTGGGGCGCGGAGGTCACCGCCGGCGAACCCGGCCTGTGGACGTTCACCGTGGAGGGCTGGGGCGATCCGATCAGCACCTGGCGCCACCACGCCGAGATCAAGATCCCCGCCGGCATGGACACGGACATCGTCCTGGAGGAGGGCGCGCGCCTGTACGAGCGCGCGGCCGCCGGTGCGCCCGAGGGCGGCCCGCGGGACGTGCTCCTGGCCGCCGTGGACGCCCTGCGGGACGAGGAACGCCCGGCGTCGGCGCGGTGGGCGGCGGCGTTGACGCCGGAGGTGGACGAGGTCCTGGCCCGGCATCCGCTGCGGGATCTGGTCACCACCTCCGAACCGCTGCCGCTGCTGGTCGAGCGGGAGCGGGCCCTGTACGGCTCCTGGTACGAGTTCTTCCCCCGCTCCGAGGGCACCCGCACCCAGCCCCACGGCACCTTCCGCACCGCCGCCCGCAGAC
>NZ_BAABET010000010.1:0-347585 GCF_039540295.1 Streptomyces venetus | reverse complement strand
CGATCTGCAGCGGCATGATCCAGTTCGCGAAACCGGCGAACAGCGGCGTCGCGAACATCAGCAGCATGATCGTGCCGTGCATCGTGAACGCCTGGTTGAACTGCTCGTTCGACATGATCTGCAGACCGGGCCGGGCGAGCTCCGCGCGCATGAACAGCGCCATCACGCCGCCGATGACGAAGAACGCGAACGACGTGACCAGGTACAGCGTGCCGATCGTCTTGTGATCCGTGGTCGTCAGCCACTTGAGGTGCCTCATGTCCCGCCTGTGTCCGCGCCCCGCCCGGGCGTCACACTTCATGGACGCGACGAGGATCACGGAAAAGGGTGTGACCATCGAGAAGGTGCCGGACACGAACGGGACATGAGCAACGACGAGATCTTCGCCGCTGCCTACCGCGAGCACTACTGGGCGGTCAGCCGCTATGTCGCGCGGCGACTGGACGGGCGGACCGGCGAGGTGGAGGAAGTGGTGGCGGAGGTGTTCACGGTCGCCTGGCGACGCCGGGCCGACCTGCCGCCCTCCCCGCTGCCCTGGCTGTACGGAGTGGCACGCAACTGCCTGGCCAACACGGTGCGCGGCCACGGACGCCGCCGCCGGCTCGTCGACCGGCTCGGCAACGACGACACCGCCCACGGACGGCACATCGCGGCGGGCCCCGAGGCCGACACACCCGGCGCCTGGGTGCACGAGGCACTCGCCCGGCTCTCCACGGCCGACCAGGAGGTACTGCGCCTGACGGCCTGGGAGGGACTCGCCGTCGACGAGGTCGCCGTCGCCCTCGGCTGCGGCAGACGGGCCGCCGCCATGCGACTGCACCGGGCCCGACGCCGCCTCAGGGCCGAGATCGACCGCATGTGTCCCGAAGCCACGGCGGACACCCACTGCGTGAAAGGGGTCGGCCATGGCTGACGAACTCGAACTGCTGCGCGGCGCCAACCCGGTGCCGGCCCAAGGCCCCCACTTCGGCGACGGCCCCCTCGACCACGACGCCGAGCGCCGTCTCGAACGACTGCTGCGGGAGCGGCCCCCCGGCCGTCCGGCGCGCCGGCTGCTGCCCCGCCCGGGCCTGCCCCGGCTCGCCTGGGGGCTCGCCGCCACGGCGGTCGTCGCGGCCCTGGCCGTGACGCTCGTCCTGAGCGGCCCCAGCACCACACCGGCGGTCGCCGCTCCGCGTCCCCTGGTGGTGCAGACCGGCTCCACCCCTCTGCCCCTGGACCGGCTTGCCGAACGTGCCCAGCAGGCCGCGGCCGACGGCTCGCCCCGCCTGCGCAAGGGCACGCACGTGCAGTCCTGGAGCATGGGCATGTCCGACGACAAGCCCCCGATCACCCTGCCCGAGGAGCGCCTCGTGCGCTGGCGGGCCGACGACAGCCACACGGAGCTCGTCGTGGCCACCGACCCCAGGCACCCGGGCCGCCCGGTCCTCTCCAGCGAGGACGGCGAGCCGCACCTCGTCGACGACGGGCACGTCCTCAGCGACCGGACCTACCCGCCGAGCTGGAGCGACGCCCCGCCCCAGTCCCCTCCGCCGGCCGACCCCGCACGGCTGCGCGCCTACCTGACGGAGGCTCAGTACACCGACGCCCCACTGACCACGCCCGAACTGCTCGACGCCGTCGATGTGCTGCTCGACCACTGGACCCTCGGCGCCCGGGAGACCGCGACACTCGCCCGCCTCCTGGCCGGCACCGAGGGGCTGCGGCCGGTCGGCCAGGTGACCGACCGGCTCGGCCGCCGCGGTCAGGCGTACGTGTGCGACGGCTCCGGGGTCCGCCACATGCTGATCATGGACCCGGTCACCGGCGCCGTCCTCGGCCTGGAGAGCACCTTCACCACCGCCGAGCCCGAGTACGGCGTCAAGAAGGGCGACGTCATGTCGTACAGCGCCTGGATGCGCTGAGTACGCCCGGCCGCTACTCGTCCCAGGCCTGGATCAGGGTCTGCTCGGTGATCTTTCCGCCACGCAGCGAGATCATGGACTCGGACAGCACGCGCACGCCGTCCGGGTACTCGCAGCTCTCGCTGTAGGCGGCCTCGTCGCCCTGGACGACGCACCGCTCCACCTTGTGCGTCATGTTCCGGCTGTAGACGTCCTCCAGCATCCGGCCGATCTCGTCCCGGCCGTGCAGGACCTTGGGGTGGCTGGGCTGGGTCGTGTGGTCGACGATGCGGAACTCCGCGTCGTCCGCGTAGAGCGAGAGCAGGATGTCCGGCTGTCCTTCCACGCCCCGGCGGAGTGTCTCACTGTCGAAGGCGGGGTCTGCCGCGGTTCCCATGATGGACCTCCTTCGAAGGGCCGCGACCCGGTCGGCAGCGGGCCGCGAGAAGCCTCACTCCCGAGCGTCCTCCCGCCCGGCGGTCACGGCAAGCGCAGCAGGACCGCGACTCAGTCGGCCGCGGCCAGGAACTGGGTCGCCGCCAGCTCCGCGTAGAGCGGGTCACCGGTCACGAGTTCGCGGTGGGTGCCGACCGCCCGGACCCGGCCGGCGTCCATCACCACGATCCGGTCGGCCATCGTCACCGTGGACAGCCGGTGTGCCACCACGAGGACCGTCGTCGTCCGGGCCACGTCCGCGACGGTGTCGCGCAGCGCCGCCTCGTTGACCGCGTCCAGTTGCGAGGTCGCCTCGTCCAGCAGCAGCAGCCGGGGGCGGCGCAGCAGGGCGCGGGCGATGGCGACCCGCTGCCGCTCACCTCCCGACAGCTTGGTGCCGCGGTGCCCGACGAGCGTGTCGAGACCGCCGGGCAGCCGGGCGACCAGGCCGTCCAGACGGGTCGTCTTCAGCACGCGCTCCAACGCGTCCTCGTCCGCCTCCGGATTGCCCAGCAGCAGGTTGTCCCGAAGGGAGCCCGACAGGACCGGCGCGTCCTGCTCCACATAGCCGATCGCGGCGCGCAGCAACGGCAGCTCCCAGTCGGCCAGGTCGCGCCCGTCGAGCGTGATCACACCGGAGTCGGGATCGTAGAACCGCTCGATCAGCGAGAAGACGGTGGTCTTGCCCGCGCCGGACGGTCCCACGAACGCCGTCATGCCCTGCGCGGGCACGGCGAACGTCACCCCGTGGTGGACGTACGGCAGGTCGTCGGCGTAGCGGAAGCGGACGTCGTCGAAGGCGAGCGAGGCGGGCTGGGCGCCGGGGGAGGGGAGAGGGGCGGACGCGGCCGCCGGTTCGGCGGGCAGGCGCATCGCCTCCTGGATGCGGCTGAGGGCCGCGGCTCCCGTCTGGTACTGCGTGATGGCGCCGACGACCTGCTGTATCGGGGACATCAGATAGAAGACGTACAGCAGGAACGCCACCAGCGTGCCCACGTCCACCGCGCCCGTCGCGACGCGGGCGCCGCCCACCGCGAGCACCGTGATGAAGGCGATCTGCATGGCCAGCCCCGCCGTGTTGCCCGCGGCCGCCGACCACTTGGCGGCCCGTACGCTCTGCCGCCACGACTCCTGCGCCGCCTCGTGCAGCGTGATCTCCTCCCGGTGCTCGGCACCGGACGCCTTCACCGTGCGCAGCGCGCCGAGGATCCGCTCCAGTGAGGCACCCATGACGCCCACCGCGTCCTGCGCCTGCCGGCTCGCCTTGTTGATCCGCGGCACGATCACCCCGAGGACCAGGCCCGCGCCCAGGATCACGGTCAGCGTGACGCCCAGCAGCACGGGATCCACCAGACCCATCATGACCACCGTCGCCACCAGCGTGAGCCCGCCCGTGCCCAGGCCGACCAGCGAGTCCGTGGTCACTTCACGCAGCAGGGTCGTGTCGGAGGTGATGCGGGCCATCAGGTCCCCGGGTTCGCTGCGGTCCACAGCCGTGACGCGCAGCCGCAGCAGATACGACGACAGGGCCCGCCGCGCGCCGAGCACCACCGACTCGGCGGTGCGCTGCAACACGTACGAACCCAGCGCGCCCACCGCCGCGTTGGTCACCACCAGCGCCGACATGGCCAGCAGCGCTCCGGTGATCGCCCGGTCGTGCGACAGATCGTCGATCAGGCCCCGCGCCACCAGCGGCAGCAGCAGCCCGGTCGCCCCGGTGACCAGCGAGAGGACGGCGCCGACGGCCAGGGACCGGCGATGCGGCCGTACGTATCCGAGGAGCAGCCGCCAGGGGGGCGTGTCGGGCTCGGTCTCCGCGATGCTCACGTCGCTCCTTCGGCGTCGGGCGGACGGTACAGGCTACGTCGGCGCCCACCGGCTCGGCCTGCTGTTTTCGCGTAGCGACAGGTGGCCGATCCGCACCCCTTACCGATCAGTCACGCGTAGGGTCGGCAGGGACGAGAACCCGGCCGACGAAGGAGCACCATGGCGCAGGAAGTACGCGGTGTGATCGCACCCGGCAAGGACGAGGCGGTGCGGATCGAGACCATCGTCGTGCCCGACCCCGGCCCGGGGGAGGCGGTCGTCCGCGTCCAGGCCTGCGGGGTGTGCCACACCGACCTGCACTACCAGCAGGGCGGCATCAACGACGACTTCCCCTTCCTGCTGGGCCACGAGGCCGCGGGCGTGGTCGAGTCGGTCGGCGACGGCGTCACCGACGTCGAGCCCGGTGACTTCGTGATCCTCAACTGGCGTGCGGTGTGCGGGACGTGCCGCGCCTGTCTGCGCGGGCGGCCCTGGTACTGCTTCGACACCCACAACGCCACGCAGAAGATGACCCTCACCGACGGCACCGAGCTGTCCCCGGCCCTCGGCATCGGCGCCTTCGCCGAGAAGACGCTGGTCGCGGCCGGACAGTGCACCAAGGTGGACCCGGCCGTCGCCCCGCAGGTGGCCGGGCTGCTCGGCTGCGGCGTCATGGCCGGCATCGGCGCCGCGATCAACACCGGCAACGTCGGCCGCGGCGACACGGTCGCCGTCATCGGCTGCGGCGGTGTCGGCGACGCGGCCGTCACGGGGGCGCACCTGGCCGGGGCCGCGAAGATCATCGCCGTCGACATCGACGACCGCAAGCTCGAGAAGGCGCGGACCATGGGCGCCACCCACACCGTCAACTCGCGCACGACCGACCCGGTCGAGGCGATCCGCGAACTCACCGGCGGGTTCGGCGCGGACGTGGTCATCGAGGCGGTCGGCCGCCCGGAGACGTACCAGCAGGCCTTCTACGCCCGCGACCTGGCCGGCACCGTCGTCCTCGTCGGCGTGCCCACCCCCGAGATGAAGCTCGAACTGCCGCTGCTGGACGTCTTCGGCCGCGGCGGATCCCTGAAGTCGAGCTGGTACGGCGACTGCCTGCCCTCCCGGGACTTCCCCATGCTCATCGACCTGCACCTGCAAGGGCGCCTGGACCTGGAGGCGTTCGTCACCGAGACCATCCAGCTCGACGAGGTGGAGAAGGCGTTCAAACGAATGCACCAGGGCGACGTCCTGCGCTCGGTGGTGGTGCTCTGATGACCACCCGGATCGAACACCTCGTCACCTCCGGCCGGTTCAGTCTCGACGGCGGCACCTGGGACGTCGACAACAACGTGTGGATCGTCGGCGACGACCACGAGGCGATCGTCATCGACGCCGCCCACGACGCCGACGCCATCGCCGAGGCCGTCGGCGACCGGCGGCTCACGGCCATCGTCTGCACTCACGCCCACAACGACCACATCGACGCCGCGCCCGCCCTCGCCGAGCGCACCGGTGCCACCATCTGGCTGCACCACGACGACCTGCCGCTGTGGAAGCAGACCCACCCGGACCGCGAGCCCGACGCCTGGCTGGTCGACGGCCAGACGATCGAGGCGGGCGGCGCCGACCTGCGCGTCCTGCACACCCCGGGACACGCGCCCGGCGCAGTGTGTCTGTACGACCCCGGCCTGGCGACCGTCTTCACCGGGGACACCCTCTTCCAGGGCGGCCCCGGCGCCACCGGCCGGTCCTTCTCGCACTTCCCGACGATCATCGACTCGATCCGCGACCGGCTGCTCACCCTGCCGCCCGGGACGAAGGTGCTCACCGGCCACGGAGACGCCACGACCATCGGCGCCGAGGCCCCGCATCTCCAGGAATGGATCACCCGGGGCCACTGACCGAGTGTCGCCGGTAAAAGGCGACAGAAGATGTCCGGCTTCCCCGCCACTCTGGAGGCGACAAGCAGCCAAGGCACGGGAGGTCGGACATGTCAGCTCCGCTGAAGGGCAAGGTCGCACTGGTCGCCGGGGCGACCCGAGGCGCCGGACGGGGCATGGCGGTGGAACTCGGCGCGGCGGGCACCACCGTCTACGTCACCGGACGCAGCACACGCGCCCGCCGCTCGGAGTACGACCGGCCCGAGACCATCGAGGACACCGCCGACCTGGTCACCGCGGCCGGCGGGCAGGGCATCGCCGTACCCACCGACCACCTCGACCCGGCGCAGGTCCGCGCCCTCGTCGACCGGATCGCGGACGAGCAGGGCCGCCTCGACGTCCTCGTCAACGACATCTGGGGCGGCGAGAAGCTCTTCGAGTGGGACACCCCGCTCTGGGAGCACGACCTCGACAACGGACTGCACCTGCTTCGGCTCGCCGTCGAGACCCACGCGATCACCAGCCACCACGCCCTGCCCCTGCTGCTGCGCCACCCCGGCGGCCTGGTCGTCGAGGTCACCGACGGCACCGCCGACTACAACCGCGAGACCTACCGCAACAGCTTCTTCTACGACCTGGCCAAGGCCTCCGTGCTGCGCATGGCCTTCTCCCTCGGCCACGAACTCGGCCCGCGCGGCGCCACCGCCGTCGCCCTCACCCCCGGCTGGCTCCGCTCCGAGATCATGCTGGACGCCTTCGGCGTACGCGAGGAGAACTGGCGCGACGCCCTGGAGAAGGTCCCGCACTTCGCCATCTCGGAGACCCCGCGCTACGTCGGCCGGGCCGTGGCCGCGCTCGCCGCCGACCCGGAAAGGGCGCGCTGGAACGGCCAGTCCCTCTCCAGCGGCGGCCTCGCGCAGACGTACGGCTTCACCGACCTCGACGGCAGCCGCCCCGACGCCTGGCGCTACCTCGTCGAGGTCCAGGACGCGGGCAAGCCGGCCGACACGACCGGCTACCGCTGAGAGAGCGCGACCGCCCGTCGGGTGAGGTATGTCACCGTTTGGTCCCAGGCGGGGTCTCCGCACAACCGAATACGTCCTCCGCCCGTCTAGCTGGCAGGGATCGCAGACATGTGACCACTTCCGGGAAAGGGCAGGACCAACCATGGGGGACGTACGCAGACGGGGCGCCGTCGCACTCGGGATCACCGCACTGGTGGCACCGCTCACCCTCGCGCTCGGCGCCACACCGGCGCAGGCCGCGAGCTGCAGCACCCAGGCCGGGCCGTACCAGAAGCAGGTGGAGAAGTTCCTCGGCCGTCCGGTCGACGGCAAGCAGTCCGCCGCCGACTGCACGGCGATCCGCGCCTTCCAGACCAAGCACGGCATCTCCCCGAACGCCGGCTACGCGGGACCCGTCACCTGGGGCGTGATGGACCTGATGCAGAAGCAGAAGGCCGTCGGCACGAACCCCAACAAGGACGGCAAGTGCCCGGTGAACAAGGGCCGGATCGCCTGTGTGAACCTGACCCTCCAGCTGAGCTGGATCCAGGACGGCACGAAGCTCGTCTACGGTCCCGTGCCGGTCCGCACGGGCCGCGACGGGCACGAGACCCGTACCGGCCTGAAGAAGATCTACTGGCGCCACATCGACCACGTCTCGTCGATCTACGACGTGCCGATGCCCTACAGCCAGTTCTTCGACGGCGGCCAGGCCTTCCACTCGGTCGGCATCAGCGTGTGGAACCCGCCGGGCTCGCACGGCTGCGTCAACATGACCACGACCGACGCCAAGAAGTACTGGTCGCTGCTGAAGACGGGCGACGACGTCTTCGTGTACGGCCGCAAGCCGGGCACCTGATCGCGGGCACCCGGCTCGCAGACACCCCTACAGGGGCGCGTCCCCGAAGTCCGGGATCTCCAGCCGTACCCCGCCCTGCCGCGCCGACTCGTGCGCGACGATGCCCGGCAGGGTGTAGCGGGCAGCCACCCACGCGTTCACCGACGGCAGGGTGCGGGTGTTGACGGCGGTCACGAAGTCGTCCACCAGGAAGTGGTGGCTGCCCTCGTGGCCGTTGTGCAGATGGTCGAACTCCCTCGGCAGCCGCTCCCGGTCGTGCACGGGCGCCGACCCGGAGGTGAAGGCCGCCCGCAGCTCCGGCGCGATGTGCCGCAGCGACGGGTCGTCGGGAGCCATGGTGGGCTTGGGCTCCAGCAGTTCACTGATGTCCGTCACGCCCTGCTTGTCCTGCCACAGGGCGACCGTGGCGAGCTGTTCCATGCTCGCCTCGGTGCCGAAGAAGCGGAAACGCGACTCGCGTATGTGCGAGGGGTAGCCGACCCGCCGGAACTCGTTCGTACGGAACGAGCCGCCGCCCGCCACCTCGAACAACGCGGTGGCGTTGGAGACGTCGTTGCCGAACTGGCTGATCTCCTTGTCGAAGACGCCGTCGCCCCGGTCGTCGACGACACCGATCGCCGACACGCTGACCGCGTGCGTCTTCCAGGCGCCCAGCACCCCGCCGACCGCGTGCGTCGGGTACAGCAGCGGGGGATAGCTCGCGGTCGCCTTCCAGTTCTCGCCGCCGCTGTACTGGTACGCCTCGTAGAACCCCAGGTCCATGTCGTGGACATAGTCGCCCTCGGCGTAGAACAGCCGCCCGAACGCGCCCTCGGCGATCTGGTTGCGGGCGTGCACGGTGGCCGGGTTGTACTCGCTGGTCTCGCCCATCATGTAGGTCAGCCCGGTGGCCTTGACCGCGTCGATGATCGCCGCGATCTCCTCCGTGCTGATCGCCATGGGGACCGCCGAGTACACGTGCTTGCCGGCGCTCAGGCCCTGGAGCACCAGCGGGCCGTGGGTCCAGCGCTGTGTGAAGATCGCGACCGCGTCGACGTCCTCCGACTCCAGCATGGCCTGGTACGACGGAAAGGTGCCCGCCAGCCCCTGAGCGGCGGCCAGTTGCTCGGCCCGCTCGGGCAGCAGGTCGGTGACGTAGACGTCGCCGACGCCGGGGTGGGCCTGGAACAGCGTGGCGAACTGGCCCGAGAACTGTCCGGCGCCGACGATGCCGATGGAGAACGTCATGTAAGGCATGCCCTTCACTGGTTGCTGGATCACTGCGAGAGGATCAGGTTGATCTGTTCGTTGGTCTCGTCGAGGCTGCTGACCGGCTTGCCGTTGCCGTAGATGTCCTCCATCGCGGGCTGCATCAGCGCCGTCATGTCCGCCGAGTAGCTGGCGATCGGGTACGAGAACGTCCGGAAGTGCTTCTTGTCGGCGACGGGCTCGGTGAACGACGAGACGTCGATGCCCTTCTTCCGGTAGGCGGCGACGGCGGCCTCGGTCCCGGCCGCGGTGGCGGGGAAGACGACGCCGTACCTGCCGACGACGGTCTGGCACTTGTCGGAGGCCAGATAGGCCACCCACTTCTTGGCGCCCGCCTTGTTCTTGGAGGCCTTGGTGACGGAGTCGGCGAGGCCGTTCATCATGGTGGCGCGCTTGCCGGTCGGGCCGAGGGGCGTCCGGGCGGTCTTCATGTCCCGGCCCTTGAAGCCCGTGTAGGTGGAGATCATCCAGGCCCCGTCGAACGCGGTGGCCGCCTTGCCCGCGGCGATCTGCGTGTTCTGCTGGTTGGACTGGATGTTGTAGTCCGACAGGGGCGGCATGTAGCCCTTCTTCGCCAGGCCGAAGTACCACTTGACGACCGACTGGAAGGTCTTGCTGTCGTACTGGTACTTCGTGCCCCACCGTGGCTTGTTCAGATAGTTCCACCCGGCGGAGCCGGTGAAGGGGCTCCACTGCGTCTGGCCGTCGCCGAAGCCGCCGCCACCCGTGGCCAGGCCGTACACCTTGACGTTGTTCTTGTCGAAGCCCGGCTCGTCGCCGCGCTTGCCGTTCCTGTCGATCGTGAGACGGGCGATGGCCTTCTCGAAGGTTCCGCCGTCCTTCGGGTTCCAGGACAGGCTGTTCAGCTGTGCGGCGGTGAGCCCGGCCTCCTCGGTCATCTTCGAGTTGTAGAACAGCGAGACGGTGTCCCAGTCCTTGGGAGTGCCGTAGCGGTGCCCGTCCTTGCCGATCCAGTTGGCGGCGAGTCCGGGCTGGTAGTCGGAGTTCTCGATGCCGAGGTCGTCGAGCGGTTCGAGGACCTTCAGATCGGCGAACTGGCCGAAGTTCTGGATGTGGTCGGTGAACACGTCCGGCTGGGTGCCCGCGATGAACCCCGCGGTGAGCTTGGTCCAGTAGTCGCTCCAGCCCAGCTGCGTGATCTTGACCTTGAGTCCCGGGTTCTCCTTCTCGAACCCCTTCGCACAGGCCTGGTAGGCGGGCAGCTGGTTGGCGTCCCACAGCCAGTACGTGACCGTGTGGGCGGAGGATCCGGCGGCGCCTCCTTGCGCGCACCCGCTGACCAGGGACAGCGCCAGCGCTCCCGTCGCCGCGACGAGCGTACGAATTCGCATCACAGTCCCCTTACTTGATCCCGGTGAAGCCGATGGAGCTGACGATGCGGCGGGCGAAGCAGCCGAACAGCACCAGCATCGGCAGTGCGGCGATCAGCGTCGCCGCCATGAGCCCCGACCAGTCCACGCCGGTCGCCGGGGTCTGCGCCCGGAAGATGGCCAGCGCGACGGTCAGCACCCGCGAGCTGTCGCTGTAGGAGACCATCAGCGGCCAGAAGTAGTCGTTCCAGGAGGTGATGTACGTCAGCACGCCCAGCGTGACCAGCGGTGTGGACGCCATCGGCAGCACCACCCGGAAGAAGATCTTGATCTTCCCGGCGCCGTCCAGCAGGGCTGCTTCCTCCACCTCCCGGGGGATGTTCATGAAGAACTGCCGCAGGAAGAAGACCGCGAACGGCGTCATGAACATGGTGGGCAGGGCGATGCCGAGGAGCGTGTCCACCAGGTGCAGTTGCTTGATGAGCACGAAGTTCGGCAGCAGCGTGAAGATGGCCGGCACCATCATCCCGGCCAGGAACAGCCCGAACACCTTGTCCCGCCCTCGCCAGCGCAACCGCGAGAAGGCGTACGCGGCCATCGCGGAGAAGAAGATCTGGCACCCGGTGATCAGGGTCGAGACCAGTACCGAGTTGAGCAGATAGCGCCAGAAGTCCAGCCCGCCACCGGCTCCGCCCTGTTTGACGGCCTCCTCGGCCGACTGCAGGCCCAGGGCCCGTTCGAAGCCGCTGGTGGTGAGGTCCACCGGCAGCGGGTTGGTGGGGTCGGCGCTCAGGCCCGCGTTGGTGGAGAGCGCGGTGCGCAGGATCCAGTAGAACGGCAGCAGGGTGATGAGGACGATCAGTCCCATCACGGTCCAGGCGGCGGCCCGCCCGAAGGGGAACCTGCGCCGCACCGGTCGTACGGTCGTCGTGGTCGTCACGGCAGCCATGGCGGTGTCTCCCTTCCGTCAGCCGAGGTCGGTCCGGCCGGCCCGGGTGAGCCGGTACTGCAGGACGGTGATCGCGCTCAGCACGACCAGCAGGGCGACGGACATGGCCGAGGCGTAGCCGAACTGGAAGCGCCCGAAGGCGGAGCCGTAGATGTAGTACTGGAGCACGTTGGTCGCGTTCGCCGGACCGCCCGCGGTGGTCACGGCCACGGTGTCGAACACCTGGAACGACCCGATCACCGTCATGATCAGCACGACCGCGAGCACCGGCCGCAGCAGCGGCATGGTGATCCGCCAGAACATCCGCCACTCGCTCGCGCCGTCCACCCGGGCCGCCTCGTACATGTCGTTCGGGATCGCCTGGAGACCCGCGAAGAGCAGCAGCGCGGTGTACCCGACATGCCGCCACACGTTGATGAGCGCGATCGTCGGGATCGCCCAGGTCTCGTCGGCGAGGAACGGGATGCGGTCGGCGCCGAGGGCGCTGATGATCTCGTTGCCGATGCCGAGCTGGGTGTCGAGGATCCAGAGCCAGACGAGACCGGCCACGACGTTCGACATCAGGTACGGCGTGAGCACGATCCCGCGCAGCATCGCCGACTGGGTCAGTCGTTGCAGGAGTACGGCGATGGCGAGGGCCGAGACCGTCTGGACGCCGATGTTGATGACGACGTACGCGACGGTGACCTTCATCGAGTCCCAGAAGATGGGGTCGTTGACCATGCGGACGTAGTTGTCCAGGCCCACCCACTTCGCCGGCGTCAGCAGGTTGAAGCGGGTGAAGCTCAGGTAGATGCCCCGCAGCGTCGGCCAGAGCAGGAAGACCAGGAAACCGAGCAGCGCCGGCGCGATGAACACCGCGGCCAGTCGCCCGTCGCCCCGAGTCTCGCCCACCTCCGTCCGCCGGGTCCTGGGTTTGCTCCGTGGCTCCGAGGCGCCGCCCGCGGGCAGACGCGACGGAGGACTGCTGGAGGCGATGGTCATCGGGAGACTCCCTCGCAAGCGGCGGCTCGTCCTCTGGCGGGACTTACTTTTGGTGCGAAACAATTGCTGCGTCAAGGGGCGTGCAAACATCTTTTCGCAAGAACCCTCATCCTCCTAGAGTGGTCGTGTTGGTTTCAGTGCGAAAAAAAGCCGAGGGGAGTCGGACGCACATGACCGCAGGCACCGCAAGCTGGCTGCCGCTGAGCACGGGGGAGCGCTCGGTGGCCATCGAAGTGCTGGTCCACGGTCCGCTGTCGCGTACCGAACTCGCCCGCAGGCTGGGCCTGTCGGCCGGCAGCCTCACCCGGCTGACCAAGCCGCTGATCGAGTCGGGTCTGCTGGTGGAGGTGGCCGAGGCCGGAGTGCCGGCGGAGGCGCGCCAGGGCCGCCCCTCGACGCCGCTGGACGTCGTCGCGGACTCCCGGTCCTTCCTCGGCTTCAAGATCACCGAGGACACGGTCTACGGCGTCGTCACCACGCTCAGAAGCCACATCGTCGCCCGCCACGACCGCCCGCTCACCACCCACGACCCCGCCGAAGTCGCCGATGTGCTGGGAGAGATGACCGCCGAGATGGCCCGCGACCACCCCCGCCTCGCCGGGATCGGCATCGGGGTCGGCGGATTCGTCCAGGACCGAGCCGTCGTCGGCGAGTCCCCCTTCCTGCTCTGGCGGGACGTCCCGCTGGCCGACCTCGTCCAGGAGCGCACCGGGCTGCCCGTGGTCGTCGAGAACGACGTCGCCGCCCTGGTCGAGGCCGAGACCTGGTTCGGTGCCGGACGCGGCCTGGACCGCTTCGTCGTGCTCACCATCGGTGCGGGCCTCGGTTACGGGCTGGTGCTCGGTGGCAAGCGCGTGCCCTTCGCGGAGGAGGACCGTGGCTTCGGCAGCCACTGGATCGTCGACCCGAACGGTCCGCTGACCCCCGACGGCCGGCGCGGCAGCGCCGTCTCGATGCTGACCATTCCCAGCATCCGCTACCAGATCCGGGCCGCCACCGGCCACGACCACACCTACGAGGAGATCCTCGCGCTGGCCGCCGCCAAAGATCCCATGCCGGCCCGCGTCATCGAAGAGGCGGGACGGGCTCTGGGCACACTCGTCGCGCAGATCTGCAACTTCGTGATGCCGCAGCGGATCCTGCTCGCGGGGGAGGGGGTCGGGCTGATGGACGTGGCCGGCAAGACGGTCGAGGAGACCGTCCGCGACCAGAGGCACCCGCTGGCGGCTCCCGTCGACCTGGAGACCAAGGTGTCCGATTTTCACGACTGGGCGCGCGGCGCGGCCGTCCTGGCCATCAAGGTGCTGGTCCTGGGATCAGCCGAAGCGTGAACAGCCTCACGTTTACCGGGAGATGGACGTGATCAGTAACACTGTCCGGAATGTCCGTTTGGCTCGTGATTACTCACATCGCCTTCACGTCCGGGATCGTATGCTTCACAGCATGTCCACCACTGTTGAGTCCTCATCCGAGCGATCGGCTGACGAGGTCAACGAGGAGATCCGTGCCCTGTGGCGCCGGTCGGGCGGGACACTGAGCGTCGAGCAGCGTGAGGAGTACCGGCGGCTCGTACTGGAGTGGGCCGCCGCGGTCCCGCAGTCGGCGCCTGCCGCCTGAGCCTCGTGCAGGTCCGCTGACGCATCGGACCCTCGTCCAAGGGCACCCCTGACCGAATGGGTGCCCTTCTCGCACTTTCCTCGGCCGTCGTCTACGGCATCGTCGACTTCGCCGGCGGCCTCTTGTCCCGGCGCGTGCACCACACCGCCGTCACCTTCTTCGGCCAGCTCGGCGGACTGCTGCTCGCCTGCGCCGCCGCGCTCCTCCTGCCCGCCGACGCCGTCCACGTCACCGACCTGCTGTGGGGTGCGCTGTCGGGGATCGGCAGCTGCGTCGCCATGCGGTTCCTCAATCGAGGGCTCAGCCGCGGCGCGATGAGCGTCGTGGTGCCCGTGAGCGCCGTCACCGGCGTCGCCCTGTCGGTGCTGTGCGGCGTGCTCGTCCTCGGCGACCGGCCGGGCGCCCTGGCCTGGCTGGGCATCGCCGTCACGGTGCCCGCGCTGTGGTTCGTCTCCGGAGGCGGGACCGGGGCGGGCAAGGGGACGGCGGACGGCCTGCTCGCCAGCGCGGGCGTCGCCGTGCAGTACCTCGCCCTCGGCCAGGCAGGCCCCGAAAGCGGGCTGTGGCCCGTCGCCGCGGGCCGGGTCGCGGCCGTCCTCGTCCTCCTGCCGGACGCCGCGCGCCACGCGCGCCGGCTGCATCTGCCGCCGCTCCGCTGCGTCCAAGCCCTCCTCATCGGGGCCGGGGCGGCCCTCGGCCTCGTGCTGTACCTGCTCGCCACGCAACGGCAGTTGCTGGCCGTCGCCGTCGTCATCGCCTCCCTCTACCCGGCGCTGCCCGTCGTCCTCGGCCTTGCCCTGCTGCACGAGCGGATCAGCCGCCGCCAGACGGCGGGGCTGCTGGCAGCGGGGGTGGCGACCGTCCTGCTCACACTGGGCTGAGGGGTACCTCCGCCGAGGTCCACCACCGGGCGTCATCCCCAAGTGGCCGAGTAGTACTGCCGATACGCCTTGCGGTCCTGCTCCGCACGGATCCACCGGGTCGCCACCAGGGCCACGAGGCTGCCCGCGATGACCAGCATTCCGGGGCCGACGTTGCGCGGGTCGGTGAGACGGGTCAGCAGGCTCGACACGCCCTCGCCCGTCACCGGTGCCGACGAGCCGGGCGACGCGGTGCCCTGGGAGGCCGACCGCGCGGGTCCGGCGCCACCCGCCTGCTTGGACACGATCAGCTTGACGTTCAGCTCGGTCAGCGCCTTCGTCACCGGCTGGAAGAACGTGGTGCCGCCCGCCGTGCAGTCCCCGCTGCCACCCGACGTCACGCCCAGCGCGATGCCGTCGGCGAACATCGGGCCGCCGCTGTCCCCGGGTTCGGCGCACACGTTCGTCTCGATCAGGCCGGTGACCGTCCCCTCGGGGTAGTTGACCGTCGCGTTGAGCGCGGTCACCTCGCCCTCACGCAGTCCGCTGGTGCTGCCGCTGCGGAAGATCTTCTGCCCGACCTCGGCATCGGCCACGCCCGTGATCCGCACGCCCTCGCCGTCACCGACCGACACCACCTCCGCGCCCTTGCCCGCGCGGCCGCCGGCATACTTCACCAGCGAGTAGTCGTCGCCGGGAAAGCTCCCCTTGAGCGACGTCCCGACCTGGTCCCGGCCCCGGTCGTCGGCGAACCAGACGGAACCGTCGGGCCCGCAGTGCCCGGCCGTCAGGATGTAGTCGCTCTTGCCGTCGGTCACGTTGAAGCCGGCCGAACAGCGCCCGGCGGTCGACAGGATCGGCAGCGCGCCGTTGAGCCGCGGGGTGAACGTCCCCTCGGTGCGCTCCATACGTACAAAACCGCCGATGTCCTCCGCGACTTCGGTGAGACGGGACCAGTCCGAGGCGGACACGGTGCTGTCACCCCGTACGACGACCTGGTTGTTCTTGTAGTCGAGGGCCCAGGACGTTCCGGACACCCGGGGCGCCGAACGCAGCGTCGCCGTGGCGGACTTGAGGTCGCTCATGCTGTGCCGCACCATCTTCGCCCGGGCGCCGGCGCGCTTGACCTCGGCGGCTGCCTTGCCGTCCGTGACGGCGACGACCGGCCGGCCGGCGGAGTCGACCCAGTTGCCGGCCGTGCGGGAGGTGCCGAGGCTGGACACGAGGTCGGCGCCCTTGCTGGTGGCGGCCCGGGCGGAGTACGGCAGGCCGATCGTCGGGTCCGGGGGCTCGCTCGCCACGGCTTGTGTGACCATCGTTCCTCCGAGGAGGAGTCCGCCGACGGCCGCCAGCCGTGTCACTCGCCGGACGACCCGTCGTCGTGCGTGCCTCATGCATGGCTCCCGAACCCGAACATCGTGGTGTGAACACCACGGGGCACTCCTTGAGTTGAGTGCCCTCTTCCCATACGGGCAGCAGCCGTGCCGCGTTCAGCGGGCGCGTGATCTCTTCACCACCGGCCGGCCACCGGGGCGGCGAGCAGGGCACGGCTGCGCACGTCACCCCACACCGAGGCCGGATCCACGTAGGGCCGCAGCAGGGCGGTGAGCGCCGGGTCACCGCGGCCGTTCAGCTCGTCCGAGGCGATCTTGCGGGCGATCCCGGCGAGGAAGTCCGCCACCTGCACCCGGGTGTCGTCCCGCGCGACGACGAGCCGCACCCCGGCGAGGCGGGCTCCGGCCCGCCGGGCCGTGTCCTCGATCCACGCGATGCGGTCCGGCGTCAGCATGTTCTGCCGGTCGTGCACCAGCCGGACCGGCCGCCCGTCGCCGCTCCAGAGCACGGCCGTGCGGACGATCGCCGGGAGCAGCGGGTTGAGGACGGGGATGAGGGGCGGTGCGTCCAGGAACCCCGCCCGGTAGGCCTCCGCACGGGGCCGGGTCGCGGCCAGCCGCTCCAGGATCTCAGCCGCGTCCGTCCCCGGGTGCGCGCGGCGCAGGGTGTCGACCGTGCGGTAGAAGCCCTCCACGGGGTCCCCGTCGTGGCGGACCCGCAGCAGGTGGTTGGCCGCCGCGAGGAACGCCCGCCAGCCGTCCTCCCCGACCGTCCGGCGGCCCACGCGGAACAGGGTCACGGCCCCGGCCGGGTCGTCCAGCAGCAGACTCACGGCCCGGTCCACCACGAAGTACGTCTTCTCCATGAGATGCACCCGCGCCTGACCGTGGACCGGCCCGTCCGGCGCCAGCAGCCACTCCAGCACCACCCGGTGCTTCTCCCGCAGCAGATGGTTCGCCTTGTACTCCTCGGCCGGTGAGCGGATCCGGTCCCGGATCTCCCGTACGATCGCCGCCGCCATCGCCTCCGGCAGGGACACACCGGCGTGCGCGAACACGTCCGTGTTCCCGCCGGTGAGGTTCTCGCCGTCCGACCCCGACTCGTCGCAGGCGATCTCCAGGAACGGGCCCGCCGCCTCTCCCCGCTCCCCGTCCGCACGATTCCCGCTCACTGCACAGCCCCCTATCGTGTGCTCATGACCAGGATCCCGCACGAGACGTCCGGTGAACCTAATCCTCTGCAAGCCGTCACGCTCGACCGCCTCCGCCGCCGCACCAGCATGAAGTGGCGCACCTACCCGGCGGACGTGCTGCCGGTGTGGGTGGCGGAGATGGACGTACCGCTCGCGGAGCCCGTCGTGCGGGCCGTCACCGACGCACTCGACCTCGGCGACACCGGCTACCCCGCCGGCACCGCCTACGCGGAGGCCCTGGCCGCCTTCGCCGAGAAGCGGTGGGACTGGGACGGGCTCGCCCTGGAACGCACCGCGATCGTGCCCGACGTCATGCAGGGCGTCGTCGAGATGCTGAAACTGGTCACCGGGCCCGGGGACGCGGTGGTGGTGAACTCGCCGGTGTACCCGCCGTTCTACGACTTCGTCGGGCACATGGACCGGCGCGTGGCCGAGGCCCCGCTCGGTGCCGACGGGCGCATCGACCTCGGCGTCCTGGAGGACACCTTCCGGCAGACCGTCGCGGGCGGACGCCCGGCCGCCTACCTGCTGTGCAGTCCGCACAACCCGACCGGCACCGTGCACACGGCCGCGGAGCTGTCCGCCGTCGCCGCGCTGGCCGAGCGGCACGGCGTGCGGGTCGTCGCCGACGAGATCCACGCGCCGCTGGTGATCGGCGGCGCGGACTTCGTGCCGTACCTGAGCGTGCCGGGCGCCGAGCGCGGCCTGTCCCTGATGTCGGCCTCGAAGGGCTGGAACCTGGCGGGGCTCAAGGCCGCCCTCGCGATCGCCGGGCCCGGCGCCGCCACCGACCTGGCCCGGATGCCCGAGGAGGTCGGGCACGGCCCGAGCCACGTCGGGATCATCGCCCACACCGCCGCCCTGCGCGACGGGGTCGCCTGGCTGGACGCCCTGCTGGCCGGCCTCGACGCCAACCGGCGGCTGCTCGCGGACCTGCTGGCCGAGCATCTGCCCGGGGTCCGCTACCGTCCCGGCGACGCCACCTACCTCGCCTGGCTCGACTGCCGCGCCCTCGGTCTCGGCGACGACCCGGCGGACGCCTTCCTGCGCCGCGGCCGGGTGGCCCTCAACTCCGGCCTCCCCTTCGGTACCGGCGGAGCGGGCCACGCCCGCCTCAACCTGGCGACCTCGCCCGAGGTGATCACCGAGGCGGTACGGAGGATGACGGCGGCGCTCGACTGAACCGCAGCCCCTGGGCCCCCGCCCGGTGCGAGCCGCTCGTAGACTGCCCGCCATGGACGACAGGGCGCTGGACCAACTGGCCGCGGGAAAGTACCTGCTGATCACCAGCTACCGCAGGAACGGTACGCCGGTCGCCACGCCCGTCTGGGTGGTGCGCGACGGGGACGCACTCGGCGTCTGGACGGTCGCCGATTCCTGGAAGGTGAAGCGGATCCGCAACCGCGCCGACGTCCTGGTCGGCCCCTGCGACCTGCGCGGCAATCCCACCGGCGAGCAGCTGCCCGCGACGGCGGAGATCTGCGACCCGGACACCACCGCCCGCTACCGGCGGCTGATCGCCCGCAAGTACGGCATCACGGGCCGGCTCACGCTGCTCGGCAGCCGACTGCGCAGGGGCCTGGACGGCACCGTGGGTCTGCGGATCGTTCTCGCTCCCTGAGATTCAGCAAGCGCTTTCCGCTCCACGGGAGTGCGCGGCCCGTCTCCGGGAAAGGCCACCTGCCATGAGCCGTACTCCCGTCCTGCGCGCAGCCGTCGTCGGCACCGGCCACCGGGCCCAGCTGTTCACCCGAGGCCTCGCCGAGCGCCCCGGCCACCTCGTGGCCGCGCTGTGCGACCCCAGCCCGACCCGGATGGCCTTCCACAACAGGCTGCTGGCCGACGCCGGCCGGCCCGCCGCCACCGCGTGGGAGCCCGACCGCTTCACCGACCTGCTCGTGAAGGAGGACATCGACGAGGTCGTCGTCACCACCGTCGACGCCGAGCACGACCGCTACATCGTCCCGGCCCTGAGGGCGGGCTGCCGGGTCGTCACCGAGAAGCCGATGACCGTCGACGCCGAGCGCTGCGCCCGCATCCTCGACACTGTCCGCGAGACCGGCAACTCCCTGACCGTCGCCTTCAACTACCGTTTCAATCCCGTGCACGAGACGGTCCGCGCCCTGCTCGCCGACGGCGCGATCGGCGAGGTGCTGTCGGTCCACTTCGAGTGGCTGCTCGACGTACGGCACGGCGCCGACTACTTCCGCCGCTGGCACCGCGAGAAGCGCCACAGCGGCGGCCTGATGGTGCACAAGTCCTCGCACCACTTCGACCTGGTGAACTGGTGGCTCGGCGACGAGCCCCGGGAGGCCTTCGGCTACGGACGGCTCGGCTTCTACGGCCGGGCGGCGGGGGAGCGGCACGGACTGCGCCGGGACTACGACCGGGCGCACGGCGCCGAACCGGCCGCGGACGACCCCTTCGCCCTGGACCTCGCGGCCAACGACACCCTGCGCGCCCTCTACCTGGACGCCGAACACGACGACGGCTATCTGCGCGACCGGAACGTCTTCGACGGACCGATCACCATCGAGGACGACATGTCCGTCCTCGTGCGCTACGCACGCGGCGCCACCATGACGTACCACCTGACCGCCTACTCCCCCTGGGAGGGCTACCGGGTGATGTTCAACGGCAGCGCGGGCCGCCTGGAGCTGGAGGTCGAGGAGAGCCACTGGCAGCCGCCCCTGACCCGGGTCACGTCGACCGCAGGCGCCCTGCACGGGGACACGGCCGCCGAGCACGCGGGCGGCGCCCGCCTCACCCTGCGTCCCTTGTGGCGGCCCCCGGTGGACGTGCCGATCGCGGTCGCCCACGAGGCCCACGGCGGCGGCGACCCGCGCATGCTGGACGCGCTGTTCGGACCGGCTGACCCCACCCGCCCGGCGGACACCGCCGCCGCGGCCCACCCGACGGCCACCGAACGCGACGGAGCACTGGCCCTGGCGGTCGGCCTCGCGGCCAACCGGAGCTTCGAGACGGGACGGCCGGTGCGCACCGACGAACTGATCGCGGCCCGGAAGACCGCCTGAGAGGAAGTCAGCTCCAGGCCCGGTACGGCTCGTCCAGCAGCTGGAACACCGGCTCCCCTCGTACCGGGTCCTTGGCCGTGGACAGCCGTACCCGGTCCCCGCTGTGGATGCCGATCGGCGGGCCCATCACCCGGCCGCGCACGACGAATCCCTCGGACATCTCGATCAGGGACACGTTGCGTGCCGCGGGCGTGTTGCGGTGCACCACCGTCGAGTGGCGCACCGTGCCCGTGCCCTCGCTGCGCTCCGTGCGCAGTTCGCTGCCCCGGCAGACCGGACACAGCAGCCGGTGGAACATCGCGGTGCCGCACCATGTGCAGCGCTGGAAGAGGATGGCGTCCGAGTCGGGTCCCTTCGGGGCGAGCAGACCCGTCGCGGAGCCGGTTGCCTGCTGAGTGACGCTTCCTGAGTGGTGGTACACGCTGGTCAACTCCCTGCACTCGGCCGGAATCCCGCATACGCGGCGACCCGCGCACACGCGTGCCCGGTTCGCCGTGCCACCGTGCACGCAGCACAGAGTATGGCACTCAGTGCCACTCGTAAAGGCACTCCGTACCCTCAATGTGCGGACCGGTCAGTCCCGCCCCAGCGTCGACTCGATCTCCTGAACGATCCGCCACAGGGGTGCTCCGCGCCGTGAGACGACGACCACCACGTCCTCCGGCTGCTCCTGGGCCACCGGCGCCGGAGCGTCGCCGAACGCGGACTGCACGTAGGCCAGCGCGTGGTCCATGGTGGCGCTCGCCTCGCCCTGCCCGTCCGAACGCAGCCAGGAGCGCAGCGCGTTGTTGTGCGCCGCGACCACCGCGGCCGCGATCACGTCGGCCTGCAGCGTCCCGTCCCGGCGGGTCGCGAAACGCCGGCGCAGGTAGTCGGCGAGGGCCCGTTCGTAGCGCCACACGACCGACAACTCGTAGGCGCGCAGCCCGGGGACCTCCTTGGTGAGGCGGTAGCGCTGCACGGAGAACGTGGGGTTCTCGGCGTACATCCGGAGCACGAGCCGGGCCGCGTCGCAGACCCGCCGCACGGGCTCCTCGTCGCCGGTGCCGGCCGCGAGGAAGGCCGTCATGTCGGCCAGGCACCGTTCGTGGTCCGGGAAGACCACGTCCTCCTTGGAGGGGAAGTAGCGGAAGAACGAGCGGCGTCCGACGCCGGCGAGCGACACGATGTCGTCGACGGTGGTCTGCTCGTACCCCCGCTCGAGGAACAGCCGGAAGGCCGCCGTCACCAGGGCGTCCCGCATGGGTGGCTTTCCGTTCCCCGTGCCGGCCTTGTCGGAGCTCATGGTCTGGAACGTAGCACCCGAAGAGCCCTCGACGGCACTGAGTGCACTTTCGACGAGGAACCGAGTTCCCTCTGAATACCTGGCGCGGCAGCCGCGTATCTAGCGGCAGGACGATCCCCGACGACGGGCGCCCCCGAGCCCGGACGGAAGGAGAGCAGCGTGTCGACACCGTCCGAGCCCCGGCAGCCGCACGACGGCCCGGCCCTCGAACCCATCCGCGTCCTGCGCCCCCGCCGCACCGACGCCCTCGCGGAACTGATGCGGGAGTTCCAGCAGGAGGCAGGCCGGGAGCCCGGCGGCTACGAACCCGTCGAGCTGCCGGCACCACCGGCCGGTTCCGAGGAGCTGACGCAGGAGCTTCCGCCGGTCGCCCCCTCGACCCGCCGCTACGGAGACGGCCGTGTCGGACGCGCCGGATCCGGACTGCGCCGCACCGCTGTCACGGTGGCCGTCCTCGCGGCCGCGGTGATCGGCTTCGGCGGCGCGCTGCTGCTGCGCGGCGGGAACACGGACGACGAAGCGGCCCCCGCACCCCGGCCGACCCGGTCCGCCCCCACCCCGGAATCCACACCCACGCCCACGCCCACACCCACTCCCACGCCCACACCGCCGGCGTCGGCGCCCGTGGACCCCGATGGCGCCGGCACGCTCCGCGAGGGAGCCACCGGCCCCGAGGTGACCGAGCTCCAGCAGCGCCTGCTGCGCATTCCGGACGTCTACCGCGACGGCGCCACCAGCGGCAGCTACGACCCCACGCTGACCGCGGCGGTCGCCCGCTTCCAGCTCTGGTACGGCATCCGCGGCGACGAGACCGGTGTCTACGGCAACGACACACGTGCCGCGCTGGAGTCCCGCACGGCACCGGTGCCCGGCTGACGGCGTCGCATCCGGGGCGGCCCCCGCGGTGCGCGCCGGCCGCGCGGGCGCGGCAGGGATGCGAACATGGCGGGCATGGACGAGTTCATCGACCGGCTGAACCCCGACATGTGCCTGGTCACGGCCGCCGCGGCAGGTGAACGGGCGGGCTGTCTGGTCGGGTTCGCCTCGCAGTGCTCGCTCAGGCCCGTGCGGTTCGTCGTGTGGTTGTCCGAGCTCAACCACACCTTCCGGGTGGCCCGGAACGCCGGGGTCCTCGCCGTGCATCTGCTCGACCGCGAACAGCACGACCTCGCCGAGCTGTTCGGCGGGCACACGGGCGACGAGACGGACAAGTTCCAGGGCGTGCGGCTGCGGGAGGCCTACGGCGGGGCCCTCGTCCTGGAGGACGCGCCGGCCTGGTTCGTCGGCCGGATCGTGACGCGCGCGGGCGGCGGCGACCACGTCGGCTTCGTCCTCGACCCGGTCGAGTGGGGCGGACGGAAGTCCCACGACGGACCCCTGCTGCGACTCTCCGACGCCGTCGACATCTCCCCCGGTCACCCGGTCGACTGACCTTGCGCCCCGCGTTTCGAACGCCGGGCAACGGCTGGGAAAAGCAGGGCGGAGTCGCGCCCGGCCGACGTCACCCTGGGTCGGGGCGACATCCGCGCCGCCCGCTCCGCCGCGACCGAAGGCCACGCCCATGAACGGCTCCCGCATCCCGGGCCTGGTGCTGCCCACCCTGTTCCTGGTGGCCCTGGTCGTGGGCCTGTGGTGGTACGGGCGGCACCGCGGTGACTCGTGAACGGCGGCGTCCCGTCCTACCGCTCCCGAACCCCGGGAACCCGGACGTCCACCACGCACACGTCGTCCCGCCGCACCTCAGGCAGCATCCGTGTGAGCAGCGGCCCCAGCGACCGGGGCCCGTCGTTGGGCGGGGCCGCCACCGCCTCGGCGAGACGCTCCAGGCCACGGTCGATGCTCTCCGGAGGATGTTCCACCAGGCCGTCGGTGAACAGGATGAGCCGGTCGCCCGGCTCGAGCCGGCACTCCGCCTCCTCGTAGACCGGCGTGCCGGTCGCCCCGAGCAGCATCCCGCGCGGGCGGCTCAGATACCGCGCCTCGCCGTCCCGCAGCATCAGGAGCGGAGGGTGCCCGGCCTGGGCCCACACCAGACGGCGCTGCCGGGGGCTGTAGCGGGCCAGCACCATGGTGGCGGTCGTGTGCGAGTCGCGCGAGTGCAGCAGCAGCGTGTTCAGCCGGGCGAGCGCGCCGGTCAGCGACGAGCCCGTGATGACCATGCCCTTCGCGGTGAACCGGAGCTGCGCCATCGTGGCGACGGCGTCGACACCGTGCCCGGCGACGTCGCCGACCACCAGCAGCGCGTCCCCGTCGGGCAGTTCGATGGCACTGAACCAGTCGCCGCCGACATGCACACCCGCCTGGGCCGGCAGATAGGCGACTTCCACGCGCAGCCCGGCCAGGTGCACCGGCCGGTTGGCCAGCGGGAGCAGCGCGTGCTGGAGCAGGGAGGCCAGGGTCCGCTCGGCCTGGAGGACGTCGTGCTGGGTGAGGATCGCCCGCTCGCTCTCGACCAGGGCCAGCTCCGCCCGCCGCCGGGCGGTCATGTCCTGTACAAAGCCGTGCACCTCGACGGGCGTGCCGTTCCGGTCGGACACCGCCTCGGCCACGAGCCGCAGATGCCGGATCCCCCCGCTCGTCCTGATCCGGAACGGGACGTCGAACGCCCGCCCCTCCTGGCCGAGTTCGTTGACGGCGCGGGTCAGCGCCGGTGTGTCCTCCGGCAGCGCGAGCTCCGGCATCTCGTCGAGCGGCACCGGGCCCCGCGCGGAGTCCCGGCCGACGATGGTGAACACCTGGGTCGACCAGGAGGCCTCCCGCGTGGCCAGGTTCCAGTTCGCCCAGCCGAGGTTGCCCAGCCGCTGGATGTCCGCCAGCCGCTGCTCCTGCCGGTCGGAGGAACCGTGCCGGATCCAGGAGACGACGAGGGCGTCTCCCAGCGGTGCCACCCGCGCCGTGTACGTGAACAGCTCGGCGACCCCCGCCACGACCTCCTCGTGCGCGAACGGCTCGCCCTCGTACCGCTGCCCGGTGGCCAGCACGTGCAGACAGCCGCGCCACAGCGGCTCGGCCACCAGCGACGGCCGGAACTCCAGCAGACGCCGCCCGGCCGGCTCCTCGCCGGTCCGGCCCAGCAGGTCGCCCACCTGAGCGGTCGCGGCCTCCACCCGGAAGTCCTCGGCGGCGCCCGACGCGGCACACAGCGGCGTGAGCAGCATCGCCGCCACCGGCAGCGCCTCGAACAAGGCCTGCACCGCGTCCGTCGCGGCGTCGGCGGACCGCTCGGCCGGGGCGTCGAAGGCGCGCAGCCGGCCGGCGCACAGCCCGGTGACGCCCCGCAGGTGAGCGCGGTCGCGTGAGGTGAACGGCTCGGCCCGGCGGCGCAGCACGCCGATGCAGACCTCGGCCGAGTCCGCGACGACCACGGGCAGCCAGGCCCGCGACCGCCACCGCTCGGGCGGATCCCCGATCAGCAGGTACCGCTCCGCGTCCGCGGCGAAGTCCTCCAGCCAGCGGGGCTCGCCCGACCGCAGCGCGTCCAGCGCCGCCATCCCGCTCAGCGGTGGCACCTGGCTCCACTGCGCGGCCAGCTTGTCGTCGATGCCGGCGTGCCCGGTCAGTTCGAGACCGCCGTCGGGCCTGCGGGCGTAGATCATGACCGCGTCCGCCGCCAGGTCCGCGGCGAGATGCTCCAGCAGACACCGGGCGAGGTCCTGCGGTGTCATCACCCGAACGAGGGCCTGGCCGAGACGGGCGAGGGCGGCGGCGACGTCGTCCGGGGCGATCGTCTCCGCCTGCGCGTCGGCCGCGGAGCCGGGTGTGCCGTTTCCGTTGCCCTCGGCGACCCTGCCCGGGCGGGCGGCCATGGGGGCCATGGGGGCCAGTGTGCCGAGCGTGATCCAGCACTCCTCCAGCAGGGTGCGCCGCGCAGCCTTGGCCCGCTGGAGCAGGTGCTCTCCCGCCACGTCCGCGGGACACCCGGTCAGCGCCATCACAGCGCCCTTGGCCCGCTCCACGACAGCCGATGTCGCCGCCTGGTCGCGCAGCCGGTCCAGCTCGGCGCGCTGGCGGGCAACGATCTTGGCCAGTTCGACCAGGTCCGGCGCGGCACCGGGCTCCGCCGGGCTCACGGGCTCGCTCGTCACGCGTCGAGCATTGCACACCTGCGCCGATTCGAAGAGCGCCTTGTGAGCCCGGATCTCACCCGCTCCTCCCTGGCCCCGCCGGTCACATCCGTATCGCGGAACTCGTCAGCGGCCATCGCGCGGATACAGCCACAGCCGCAGCAGCCGGCTGAGCCGCGGCATCACCAGATACGTCAGCACCGGCAGCAGCACCAGCGGGAACACGGCGGCCCGCAACGGCAGCGGCCATCCGGCGGTCTGCGGGGTCACCAGCCACTGGATGAGCAGGACGAAGGGGTAGGCGCCGAGGAAGGTCGTGAGGACCATCTTCCAGCGAGGCGGGGCCTGCACCGCGGTGCCGGGCAGGCTGAACCACGTCTCCATGCCGGTCGTGGACTGGCGTTCGCTGCTGACCTCGGTGGCGATGTCCTCGATCCGCCGGTGCCAGTGCGCGCGCTCCTCCGACTCCAGCCAGGCGGCCAGCCGGTGCTGGTCGGACCAGCGCAGCACCGCGTGGTACAGGTGACCGTCCTCGGGCGTCAGCCAGGAGACGCCCTCGTTGCCGGGGAACTGCCGGGCGCAGCGGCTGATGCCTTGCGTCCACTCCTCGAACTGCTGCTCCCGGCCGGGGCGCACCTGCCAGGTCAGGACCGTGGTCACCGGCTCGCCGCGACGGACTTCGGTGGTGCTCATTCACTCACGGGTGCCACGCGTGGCGCGGCTCATGCCCTTCCCCGGCCGTTCAGGGGCGGTTGGCCTCGACCAGGGCCCGGGTGACGGCCCGGACGCTGCGCGCGATGTGCTGCAACTGCATGACCTCGGCCGCGTACAGCTTGATCGTGTGCTCGATGACCCCCTCGTGGAGGCCGAGCCCGGGCAGGTCGGCGCGGGCTGTCTGCAGGGCGGTGCGGGCCACCCGGATCTCGTGCTGGACCTGGATCTGTGCGTGCCGGGCGAGCAGGACCGGGTGGCGGACGAACACGGGGTAGCCGGCGTAGCGCGCGGGCACCAGCTCGCGCAGCCACTTGGCCGCGGAGCGCTCCCAGTCGTAGCTCCCGGGGGTCTTGACCTGGCAGGGCCAGTCCGGGCTGAGGCGCGTGGACGTCAGAGGCATGATCATCGCTTCCGGGTGTGCGGCGTCGTGAGGGTGGACGACGGGTCGGGGCGGCCCCGGCCTAGGGGATGACCGGGGCCGCCACGGACACCCGGGACGCCGGAGCGGGTAGGACCCGGCCTCCACGGGTGCGGAACGGATCCGGGACACCGGGTCGCGATCCGTGAGCAGTATTTATATATGCCATCCAGTTTTCAAGGCGCATGAAAACATTCATGCGTGCTTTGTTGTGGATGGCCCCGGTGTGTGGCCGTTGTCGGGGCGGCTCAGTCCCTGAGGAAGAAATGGTGCTGGTCGGCGACCTGTTCGTACTCCTCCAGCCGGGCCTGGGTGCGCTCCGGATCCGCGTCCGTCATGGCCTGGAGCAGCGCCGCGCACACCACGCCCGGGGCGGCGTAGGAGTCGAAGACCAGACGGGACCCGGTCCCGGTGGCGAAGACGACGTCGGCCTCGTCCGCGAGGGGCCCGAGCGCCAGGTCGGTGATCAGGGCGACCTTGAGGCCGGCGCCCCGCGCGACCTGGACGGCCGTGAGGGTCTCCTGGGCGTGCCGGGGCATCGAGAACGCCAGCACCCAGGTGCCGCCGGCCTCGCGCGACTGGAGCAGCGCGTCGTAGGCGACGCTGCCGCCCCGCGTCACCAGCCGCACGTCCGGGTGGATCCGCCGGGAGGCGTAGGCGAAGTACTCGGCGAGGGAGACGGAGATCCGCAGGCCCAGGACCGTGAGGGGCGTCGACGAGGACAGCTTGCGGCCGATGTCGATCACCCGGTTCGGGTCGGCGAAGTCCCGCCGCAGGTTCTCCAGGTTCTCGATCTCGGCGTCGACCGCCGCCTGCAACTCGTTGCCCTCGATCTCCTCCGCCGGGCCGCCCGCGAGGGTGCCCAGCGCGATCGACTGGAGTTTCTCCCGCAGGGCCGGATAGCCGCTGAAGCCGACCGCCGAGGCGAAACGCGTCACCGAGGGCTGACTCACGCCGACCCGGTCGGCGAGATCCGTGATCGACAGGAACGCGGCCTCGGTGATGTTCTCGATCAGGTACTGGGCGATACGACGCTGCCCCGGAGACAGCCGGGGCCGGTCGAAGAGCGTCCTGAGCTGCGCGGACGGGGAGACCTCCGCTTCCGGGGCGGCCTTCCCCGAGGTGATCGCGGATGCCTGTGCGCGTGCCTGCTGCGGCGATGGCACCGGTGCGCCTCCTTCGTCTCCCACGGACGTTCAACATAGCTCACGCACCGTGGTGACCAGGGCTTCTGTGCACGGCACATGAGTGCCCGGCCGGTGGATACCCGTGCGCCGGGCGGGAACCCGCCGCGGCAGAAGATCCCGACACCACCGACGAGGAGCCACCTTCATGACCGTCCCCGAGGAGAACCGTCCGAAGACGCAGACCACGGACGTGGTCCTGGACCAGCAGGACGAGAACCGGTCCCGGCCGCCGGGCGCCACCGGCCGCACGATGCGCGAGGCCCTGGAGGAAGCGGAGGTGCGGCCCGACGACTACGACGAGCACTAGCACACCCCTGGCCGTCCCGACCGAACCGACGACGCTTCCGGCAGGTGAGACAAGAATGGGCGCGCTGAGTGCGCTGGAAGAGACTCTGGAAAACCGATGGGAGGCCCTCTGGGCGCGGGTCCTCGACAAGGAGCCGGTCGAGGTGCTCGACGCGCTGCGACGCGAGTGCGACGACAACGCCGTGGTGTGCCGGGCGGGCCGGGTGATGGTGCCCAACGCCTACGACGTGGAACTCGCCGACGAGGTGCACGAGCAACTGTCGCGCCAGGGCACGGACGTGGGACAGGCCCTCACCGACAGCCTGTCCCGCCACGCGGAACGCAGGGGCTACGAGTTCGCGGGCCCGCTGGCGGTACACGTCGCGAGGTGCCCCGACGTCCCCAACGGCCGCTACCGTGTGGCCAGCAGGGTGATGGAGCACGTGAGCGTGGACGGCTTCTTCCACGCGGCACACTGAAGCGCGCCCCCAAGGGGCGCGGGGAACTGCGCGACCAGCCACCTCGCACCGGCAGATGGCGAACGGGCGCACGTTCAACGGCGATAGATCGTGATCGAATGCCCGATGTCGTCGACGGGGCGGCTGCCGCCGATCAACTCGGCCAGCCGCCCCGTCGCTTTCGCGGCAGCCGAGTCCGACACCACCAACAGCCCCCGCACCTCACCGGCCGGCACCCGACGGGGATCACGCGACTCGATGCCGTAGTACGACGGCACACCACTGCCCTTGTACACGAGCCACACCCGCTCACCCGCATACCGCTCACGCAACCGCGCGGCGAGCAGCCCGAGATCCTGCCCCCAGTCCACGTTGGAGTCGTGCAACAGCTCCCGGGTCCTGGCGGGCCCCCCGAACGCCTCGTTGGAATACGGCAGATAGAAGGGAAACGTCCGCAGCGAGCTGACCGCGACGAACGCCACCAGCGCCGCCACCCCGGCGCGGACCCACCGCGGCCGCACGACGAGCACGCAGCCCGCCGCCACCGTCAGGAACAGCGGCAGGAACACGGCGTACCGGGTGCCGAGATCCCGTGTGCCCTGCATGGCCGCGGCCAGCAGCACCAGAGGAGCGGCCAGCAGATACGGCGCCGCCGGCCGCAGCCGCCGGACCACGACCACCGCCACCGCACCCGCCGCCCACAGGACGAGCATGCCCAGCGGCGTCTTCACCAGCAGCGCGGCCGGCAGGTAGTACCAGAGCGAGCCCGAGTACAACCGGCCGAAGAGAAATCCCTGCCACGGCCGGTTCTCCAGCCCGAACTGGACGCGCAGACCGTCCCGGTAGGCCTCGGGGAACGGCATCAGGTCGACCAGCGCACCGCGAAGTCCGTGCACCGTGGGTACGTGCTGCTCCGGAGTCCAGCGCAGTTTCGGATCGACCGTCAGATACGTGACCCACACGACCGCGACCGCGGCCAGGGCCACGACAGCCGCGCCGGTCGCCGCCCGGATCAGAGCCCGGCGCCGGTCGTCCCCGCAGGCGTGCCAGACCGACACGGCGGCCAGTGCCGTCAGCACCGGTACGGCCGGCAGCATGCTCATCTTCGTGGCCAGGGCCGCCCCGAGGGCCGCCCCCGCCGGCGGCACGTACAGCCGGGGTCCGCGGCGCGCCCGCCACAGCAGCCAGGCCGACGTCAGCACGAACCCGGCGGCCGGCACGTCCAGCGTGGCGAGCGAGCCGTGGGCGATGACGTCGGGGGAGAAGCAGTACAGGGCGAGCGCGGCCAACGCCCCCGTGACCCCGGCCAGTTCACGGGCGAAGGCGAACACGACCAGCCCGAACAGCAGCGTCAGTGTGATCACGGGGAGGCGCGCCCACAGCATCAGCCGCCAGGGATCGTTGCCCTCCTCGTAGAGCAGACGCCGTCCCACCGCGCCCTGGTCGCCGGTGACGGAGGGACCGATGTGCGGATCCGCGAGGGCCACCCCGGCGCCGATGACGAGCTTGCCGAGCGGCGGGTGTTCGGGGTTGTGGCGCAGCCGGTGCTCGTGCGTGTACTCGACGGCCGCGCCCACGTACACCGGTTCGTCGATCGTCGGGGTCTGCCGCACGGCGGTGGTGACCATCGCGAAGGCCATCTGCGCGAGCAGCAGGGCCACGAGAAGCGGCACCGGCCACCGTCTGCCGGACCGCCTTCCCGCCCCCGCCGGTGACGGGGGCGGGAGCGACGCCGGACGCGGGAGGGCGGCAGCGGCCCAGAGGTCCCTCATGGACCCACTCTGCATCAGCCCCCGCCGCTCACGGCGTCACCGTCGCACGAGTCGCACCGACAGACCGTCAGCGGTGTACAGGGGCACGGCCCGCAGCGTCGCGGAGTCCAGCTCGACACGGTCGAACCGGCCGCGCAGCGCCGGAGCGGACAGCACCGGGAGAATCGTCCCCGCGGCCGGCGGCCGCTGGGCGTCGAGCCGCAGCGCCAGCACGCTGCCCCGGCCCAGCAGAACCCGTCCGCCCACCGTGAGCGCCGGGCCGTGACTCGCACGCAGCAGCAGCTCCAGCGTCGACTCGCCCTCCTGCACGTACGCGCCGCGCACCCGCAGGACCTTGTCCGCGCGCAGGGTGCCGCCCGTGACCCGGACGTCCCCCTCTCCCAGGGCGTTGGCCGAGGCGGCGACCAGCGTGCCGTCCGCGACGACCGTCCCGCCGTGGTAGCGGTTGTGGCCGGTCAGGGTGAGCGCGCCGGTGCCGCGCTTGGTGAGGCCACCCTCGCCCTCGATGTCGTGGCGCCAGCTGTCGGCCGCGTGGAAGCCCCTTGCCGCCGCGTCCAGCGTCACGGTGACGTCCTGGTCGAAGGCGCCGTACCCGTCCGCCGCGGCGAACAGGTTCAGCCGGCCCCACTGCTCGAAGCCGTCCAGCAGGACGTATCCGGAAGGCAACGCGGTCGTGCGCAGCACCTCTCGCCGCTGCGCCGCGCTCAGGTACGGCAGCCGCGTCTCCAGCAGCACCTCCGCGCCCTTCGGCACCGTGAGCGGGTCCTTACGGCCGCGGCGGGGCAGCACGTACGTCAGCTTGGGCGCGACGGCACGGGCGTTGGCTTCCCGGTCGGCGTACGCGTCACCGGCGTCCGAGTGCGCGAAGTCGTACAGCGTGTTCGCCGTCGTACCCGTCCGCTGCGTGAAGTACGCCAGCGCCTGGGCGCGTGCCGCCGCCTTGAGCTCCGCGTTCGCCGGGTCGGCCAGGGTCGCCGCCGTCAGGGCGGTGGCCATGATCCGGCCGCCGATGACGTCGACGGTGGAGTGCATGCCCGACATGATCCGGGTGTGGCTGAGCTCGAACGCCCGCGTCACCAGCTCCTGGAACCGCTCGGGCACCGCGTACGCCAGGGCCAGACCGGCCAGGTGGAAGGCGTTGGTGTGGCCGCTGGGGAAGCCGCCGTCGTCGACGGGGGAGGTGCTGCGCTGACGCAGCAGTTGCTTGACGACGATCACGTCCGAGTCGTACACCGGGTAGCCGAACTCGTCCGTGCGGCCGGTGTCGACGACCTCGCTGTCCTCGTTCATGCGCCAGGGACGCGGGTACTGGAAGGCGTACTTGCCGGGGTTCCCGGAGGCGAACGGGCCGCGCACGGTGTCGACGAGCTCGGCCACCAGGCCCAGATCCGAGGTGTGGGAACCGGCGCCCAGTGCGGACCCGGCGGGCGCGTCGGCCGGCACGGAGTCGCTGATCGTGGTCGGGGGAGTCGTGTCCGGCGCGGCGGTGATCGAGGTGACCGCCTTGGCACCCGCCTTGTACAGGTCGGACAGCGGGCCCAGACCGGCGATCATCGCGTAGCTCTGGTGCTGGCGGTCGTAGACGAACGCCTCCCGCGCCTGTGCCTCGGTGCGCGCGCCGGTGACCCGGGCGCAGTACCGCATGTTGGCGCGCAGCACCTCGGGGCTCAGCGGCGTGCCGGTGTTCCAGGCGGCGCCGGTCTTCCACACCTCGGCCATGCCGCCGAGGATCCGTACCACCGCGTTGGTCTCGGGTGTGAGGTTCGTCAGGACGTTGGTCCGGTAGTCGTCGACGAACGCGGCGGGAGCGGTGGCGGCCTTGGCGTCCGCGGCGCCCAGCCATCCGACCAGGGTCGGCGCGGCGACCAGTGCGGCCGAGCCACCCAGGGAGGTTCTGAGGAAACCCCTCCGGTCCAGCGTGGGGGAGTGGTGCCCGGCGGATGACGGCATGGGTGTGCCTCTCTTCAGTTCTGCGGCCGTGCGGCCCGGTGAGGTCGTGCGATCTTGCCTGATTCGAAGGCCGAGCGATGTCCCGTCGACGAGGGTTCGGCGGCCGGGACGTGTCCCGCGGGTGAACGCGCGGCCCCGGCTCACAGGAGCGAGCGCGCCAGTGCCATCGCGCCCTCGACCGGTGGCACCCGCAGGGGCCGGGCGCGGGCCGAGGGCACCGTGTCGGCCAGCGCGACGGTGAAGGAGTCGAACAGCTCGGACTGGGCCAGCACCGTGCCGCCCGCCACCACCACGTCGTCGACCGCGGCCCCACGGGCGGCGAGCCGGGTGACCAGCGCGGCGAGCGACCGGCCCGCCTCGTCGATCACGGTCCGGGCGAGCGCGGAGCCTTCGGCGGCCGCCGCGAAGACGACGGGAGCGTGCCGGCCCCACTCGGCGGAGACATCCGTGGCCTTCTCCAAGGCCGCGCCGAGCGCGGGCACCTCGGGCACATCGAGCGCGGCGACGAGCCCGAGCGCGAGCGCGTCGGGCCGTTCCCCGCGGTCATGGGCCGCCCACACGGCCCGTGCCGCCTCCCGGACGAGACCGGCGGCGCCGCCCTCGTCGCCGAGGACCGCGCCCCAGCCGCCCACCTGGACGGCGGTGCCGTCGGGCAGCCGCCCCACCGCCACCGAGCCGGTGCCGGCGACCAGACCGACACCCTTGTCCAGTCCGGCCGCGGGGACGAGGAGCTGTGCGTCGCCCACCACCAGCGCGGGCGCGTCGACGTGCGGCTGGAGCGCGTCGCGTATCCGCGCGCACTGGCGGGGGGTCTCGCAGGCGTGCCCGCCGACGGCCACGGCCGACGGGCGGGCGCCCGCCGGAAGCGCGTCGGCGACCAGCGCGGCCAGCCATCCGGCGGCGGTCACCGGGTCGTGCGGCCGCCAGCCGCTGCTCGCACGGACGTGGTCGGCCACGGGGACGTCGCCCACGAAAGCGCGGAGATGCGTCTTGGTGCCGCCTACGTCGATACCGACCACGAGGGGCGCGAAGTCCGGCACGGTTCCTCTTTCGTCGTTGCGCTGAGCTGCGACGGCGGGCGAACCGTGCCTGAAGGACGGGCAGTTGAAAGACTAGGGAAGCCCCGGGACGGGCTTCTGGCGGAGCACGGCAGGCGAGTACCGTGAACTTCGTTAGGAAGTTAACTAACGAAGTACAGTGCGTCAAGAGGAATCCCTTCGCCGCGTCCCCTGGAAGCGATCCGAGACGATCCGAGACGATCGACCCGGGAGCGCGGCCCGTTACCCGTGTGGGGGAACTGTTGGAACCTGACGTGGCAAGACCCCCTCGCCTGACCGAGAGCGCGGGCGCGGTGTTCGCCGTACTGGCCGAGGCCGGCCGGGCGACCCGGCCGCAGCTCGCGAGCCTCGCGGGCCTGTCCAAGCCGACGGTGTCGGCCGCCGTCGCGGAACTGGAGGGCGTCCGGCTCGCCGCCCATTCCGGCACGGCCTCCAGCGGTACGGGACGCAACGCCGCCGTCTATCGACTCGGCCCGGCCGCGGGGGCCGTGCTCGCCGTCGATCTCGGCCCCGCCCTCACCCGGGTCCGCGGCTGCGCCCTGGACGGCACGCTGCTCGCCGAGGCCACCGGCTCCCGGGCGGACGCCGCCGACGTCGTGCGCGAGGCGCTCGACGCGCTGCCCGCCGACGCCCCGCTGCGGACCATCGTCGTCGCCGTCGGTGACGTCACCGCGCCGCGCAAGGAGGGCGCCGGTATGCGCCCGGCGACCGCGAAGGCCGGTCCGGTCTTCGACGCCGTGGCCGTCGCGCTGCCCCCGGGCGTCCCCGTCCACCTCGAGAACAACGTCAACTGCGCCGCGCTCGCCGAACTGCACGAGGGTGCCGCCCGGGGACGGAGCACCTTCGGCTACCTGCGCATCGGCGTCGGTATCGGTCTCGGCATCGTCGTCGGCGGCCAGGTGCTGAGCGGAGCGAACGGCGCCGCCGGTGAGCTGGCCCGGCTGCCCTACCCGTGGGACGACGGCCGCGAACCACGCCACGAGGCCCTGGAGGAGTACATCGGCGCACGCTCCCTGCTGCGGCGCACGGCCGAGGCCTGGCCGGACACCGACGGCCCGTGCCCCGGCACCGCCGAGCAGCTCTTCGCCCTCGCCGGACAGGGCCGCGCCGCCGCCCGCGCCGTCGTCGAACGCCATGCGGTGGACGTGGGCCGGCTGGCCGCCGCCGTGACCGCGGTACTGGACCCGGGGCTGGTCGTGCTGGGAGGCAGCACCGGCGCGTATCCGCAGCTCCTGCCCGGTGTCCGGGCCGAGCTCGCCCGGCTGAGCTGGCCCACCGAAGTCGTCAGCAGCACGGTCGGCGATCTCGGCACCGTCGTGGGCGCCGCTCGGCTCGCGGTCTCCCGAGGAGTCCAAACCGTGACCCAGGTTGCGCGGGCGAAGGATTGACGGCTCCGACTCGATCTGCCAATGTCCGGACAAGCGCTTTCTGAGTCGGCCGGGACGTCGACTCCGGGTGAGCCTCCCGCCCGTACGCGAAGTACGGCAGCCGCACGAGGGCGTGCTTGTGCGACGCCGGCCGTCATGGCCGGGGACCCCACCCGTCAAGGCGACGCGGCCGGGCGAGGCCGTGCCCCCGGAAAGCGAAATTTCCTGCAATATGCACCCGTGCCGCCTCGGCTGGCGCCGTGCTTCTTCCGCTACGAAGAAAAGGGATCGAAGATGATCAGTGTGGGTGTGCGGCGCTCCCGCCGTCTCGGCCGCGGCGGTATACGCCGCGTGGTTCCCCTCGCTGCCGTGGCCACGGCAGGTGCCCTTCTGCTCTCCGCCTGCGGGTCGGGGTCCGAGTCGGGCGGCACCTCCAAGTCGCTGACGTTCTGGATCTCCACGGTTCCGGGGCAGGACGCGGGCTGGAAGAAGCTGGTGACGCAGTACAAGAAGGAAACCGGCGTCACCGTCAACCTCGTCAACATCCCCTACGACGGGTACCCGACGAAGCTGCACAACGCCGCGCAGGCGAACTCCCTGCCCGACGTCGCGGCGGTGCCGGCGCTGGACCCGATCTGGTCGAACAAGCTGATCGACCTCAGCTCCATCGCCGGCAACAAGAGCTACAAGATCAACAACAACTTCGTCGCCAAGGACTCGTCCGGGAAGGTGCTGTCCATCCCCTCGGACATCACCGCGTCCGGCCTGTTCATCAACAAGACGCTGTTCAAGAAGGCCGGCGTCTCCTTCCCGACCTCGCCCCAGAAGACCTGGACCTGGACCGACTTCATCAAGGCGGCGGACAAGGTCCGGGAGAAGACCGGCGCCAAGTACTCCCTGACGTTCGACCAGTCGCCGTCCCGGCTGCGCGCCATGGTGTACGAGCTCGGCGGGAAGTACGTCCACGCGGACTCCTCCGGCAAGTTCTCGGTGGACGCCGCGACCCAGAAGGCCGTGAAGCGCTTCGTCGGGATGAACGACGACAAGACCATGCCGAAGTCGGTGTGGACCAGCGGCGCCGACCCGTCGGCCATGTTCCAGAGCGGTGACGTGGTCGCCTACTGGTCCGGCGTGTGGCAGGTCCCCGCCTTCGCCGAGAGCATCAAGAAGTTCGACTGGGCCAGCGTCCCGACCCCCGCCGAGCCGGTGCAGGCCAGCGACGTCAACAGCGGCGGCATGATGGTGGGCTTCAACAACAACGACGCCGCGGCCACCGCCGCGAAGAAGTTCATGAACTGGCTGTACGAGCCGGACAACTACCGCACGCTCTGTGAGGCGTCCGGGTTCCTGCCCGTCGAGACCGGTCTGAACCCGAAGTACCCCTTCACCTCCGAGGCGGCACAGGCGGCGTTCAAGCTCTACAACGAGGAGATCCCGCTCTACGCGCCGATCTCGGGCTACTTCAACTCCGCGCAGACGAAGTGGGTGCTGAAGGGCAAGAGCCTCCCCGAGGACCCGACCAAGGCGGAGCTCGGCAAGGCGATCAACGGCCAGCAGTCGGTCGACAAGGCCCTGAAGAACATCGTGGACATCTACAACCAGCAGGTCGGCGGCTGATCGTAAGCCGGAAGGCCGGGCGGCGGGGTCGAGACGCCGCCGCCCGGACCCGAGGTTCCACGTGATGCCGGGCTCATGGCGTGAGCCCACAGGAATCCATTCCACCAGCACGGAGTCAGGAAGATGACCAAACGCGCCTCGGACGTGTCCACGAGCCCGCCCAGGAGACGCAGTAAGTACACCCTTGCGCCGCTCGTCCTCATCGCGGCCAATGTCGTGCTCTTCTCGCTGTTCTTCGTCTGGCCTGCGGTGATCGGGCTCGTCTACTCCTTCACGAACTACACGGGCGTGGGGGCGTTCCAGTGGGTCGGGCTGGACAATTACCACAACCTGTTCGGGGACTCCACCTTCTACGCCGCGCTGACCCGGGCGTTGCTGTACACCGTGCTTTTCGTCCCGCTGAACTTCGCACTCTCGCTGCTGATCGCCAACACGGTGGTGAGCAGGCACGCCAAGGGCGCGTCGGTCGCCCGCGTCTTCTTCTTCATCCCGTGGCTGCTGTCGCCCATCGTCGTGGGTGTCCTGTGGCGGTGGCTGTTCGGTGAGAACTTCGGACTGGTCAACTACGTCATCGAGAAGCTCGGCGGGGCCGCCGTACCGTGGCAGTCGAACGCGGACCTGTCGCTGCTGGTGGTGGTGATGGCGGCGTCCTGGGCCTGGACGGGCTTCTCCATGCTGCTGTTCATCGCGGCGATCAAGAACGTGCCGGTGTCGTACTACGAGGCGGCCTCGCTGGACGGCGCCGGCCCGTGGCGCCAGTTCTTCAACATCACGCTGCCGAGCATCGCGCCCACCTCGTTCATCGTCATCCTGCTCAACACGATCAACGCGATGAAGGAATACCCGCTGTTCGTCTCCCTCAACAACGGCGGACCCGGATCGTCGAACAACCTGATGGTCCAGTACATCTATGAGACCGGCTTCAAACGGGGCCAGATCGGCTACGCGAGCGCCGCGTCATTCGTGCTCATGCTCATCCTGATGGCCGTCGCGATCATCCAGCTGATCGTCAACCGGCGGGTGGAGAACCGATGACAACCACAGACATGCCACGCCCGGTCGACGCCGGTCCCGGACGGGCCGTTTCCAAGAAACGGTCCCGCAGCGCCGGCGGTGGGCTCCGGCGAGCGATACCCGCGACGACCTTGCTGTGGGTCCTGGCGTGCCTCTACGGGCTGCCGGTGCTGTGGTTCGTCCTCAGCTCCCTCAAGCCGGCCGGTGAGCTGTTCTCCACTCCGCTGACGCTGTTTCCGCACGACCCCACCCTGTCGGGCTACCTCACGGCCTGGCGCAGCGCCAACTTCTCCCAGTACTTCATCAACACGGCCATCGTGTGCGTGATCACGACGATCCTCACGGTGGGAGCCAGCTGCTGCACCGGGTACGCGCTGGCCAAGTACGACAACAAGTGGCTCAAGGTCTTCTTCATCGGCATCCTCGCCACCACGATGCTGCCGTCCGAGGTCATGCTCGCCCCGGAGTTCCTGGTGGTCCGCGACCTCGGCCTCTACAACTCCTTCGGCGGCGTCATCCTCCCGGCCGTGCTCACCGCCACCGGATGCTTCATGTTCCGCCAGTTCTTCCTGACGGTCCCCGACGAACTCGTGGAAGCCGCACGCATCGACGGCGCCCGCGAGCTGGCGATCTTCGCGCGGATCATGGTGCCGCTCTCCCGGCCCATCATGCTGACCCTCGCCATCCTGTCCTTCCAGTGGCGGTGGAACGACTACATCTGGCCGCTGCTGATGCTCAACGACCCCAACAAGTTCACCGTGCAGATCGGCATCCAGAGCATCGTCGGCGCGCAGAACATCAACTGGTCGGTACTGCTCGGTGCATCGGTCATCTCCATGATCCCGTTGATCGCCGTCTTCCTGGTCTTCCAGCGCTACGTCATGGGCGCCGACATCAATGCCGGACTGAAGGACTGATCCACCCGTGCACCTCCCTCGTCAGCTCGGCTCGCTGCACGACCTGCCGGACACCCCGGAGGCGTACGACGCCGTCCTCGCCGACGTCACCGAGCAGGCCCTCGCCCGGCTCACCCCGGAGGGCAGCCTCGAACACCCCGACTGCGTGGGCGACATCGGCGACACCTCCCTCGGCATCACCTCGCTGCTGGCCCTCGCCTGGCGGCGCACCGAGGATCCGCGCCTGCCGGAGGCGGTCCGCCGCAGCCTCGCCTTCCACCTGCGCGAGCGGGTGTACCGGGAGGACAACCCCGGCTACCCGAACCTCCGGGTGCGCGACTCGCGTCTGCCGTACGCCCGGTACGTCCTCGCCCCCGGCGCACACCCCATCGGCGACTGGCCGAGCACGGTGTGGGCGCTGCTCCAGGCCGTCAACGTGCTGGACACCGCCGACGGGCTGGTCGACGACGCACAGCGCGCCGGACTCACGGAGGTCGCGCACGGGTACTGGCGCTGGCTGACCGAAGCGACCTTCTTCAACCCGCAGGAGGCCGGCAACCAGGCCATCGGCTGTGTCGTCGGCGGCCTGATGCTGGCCCGGCACCTGCCGCCGGAGGAGGGGGAGCGGGTCCGCTCCCGCGCCATGGGCCTGTACACCGACGAGATCCGCGCCCACCGCGTCCGCGACCGGGGCGCGCTGCTGCCCCCCGAGCACGGCGGCGCCTACGACAACAACTACGGCCCGATCTCCCTGTCCTTCCTCGCCCAGGCCCACCGGGTCAGCGGCGAGGAGGTCTTCGCCGAGGACGGCGACGCGCTCGCCCGCTACATCGACGCCCGCCTGACGGTCGGCGGCTTCGACAACGGAGGCCCGCGCTACAGCGAGCAGCACTCCGCGTTCGAGTCGGTGCTGGGCCTGCGCTACTTCGGCGCCCGCATCGGTTCCGACCTGGGCCGGTACCGGGGCGACAGCCGCTGGGCCCGGTACGCGGTCAAGGACGACGGCGGCATCGACGGGCACTTCGCGTGGATGCTCGTCTGGCAGATCCAGGACACCACCCGCTGGCACCGCACCCCCTCCACGGCCCTCGTCCGCCACCAGCTGCGCGCGGGTTCGGTGTCGGTGGCCTTCGACACCCACATGACCCCGTCCCTGGTCGAGGCGGCGGGCACGTACTACCTGCCGGCCGCCGTCAACCGCCAGCACGGCTTCGGCCCGGTGACCGACGGCTTCCTGCTGTGCCGCCCGATGGGCGAGGTCCGCGTACGGGACGTGGCGGCGGGGGGACTGCGGGCGAAGCTGGTCACCAAACCGGTGGTCGGCCGCGACCACGTGCTGCGGCACGTCCAGTCCCTGTACGTCACCGACGGCACGGCGCTGTGGACGACGGTCGCGGTCGAACGCCTCCCGGGCACGCCGTACCTGCTGGCCGGCCTGCCGTACGCCGCGGACGACGGCGACCGGGTGCGCAGGACCGCCGAACCCCGTGCGGCAGCGGCAGGCGACCTGCGTCTGACCCACCCGGACGCGAACGACCCGCACCACTTCGACGCCCGCGCGGACACCACCCAGGAGCAGGCCGCCTTCGCCCTGGCCGCCGACCCCCGCGGCTACGGCAACCCCGACCAGGGCTGGAGCCATCTGGTCGCCTCGACCGCCCTGGAGGCCGGACCGGCCCCCGGCGCCCCCGAGGACCTGCACGTCTTCGCGGTCCGCTACGGCCCGGACGACAGTGCCTTCACACCGACGTTCGAACGCGACGGTACGGCCCTCAGGGTCCGCACCGAGGCGTTCACGGCGGTCATCGGAGACCCGGCGGGCGACGCCCACGCGGAACCGGAGCTGGCGCTGTCCGTCTGAGCCCCCGGCCCGGCCGAGGTCTTCACGCCTCCACGCGCGGCAGCGCCGACTCGGGCACGACGAGGTCGGCCCGGCCGAGGGTGGTCGCGACCAGTTCGGCGTTGCGCTGGTCCGAACGCATCACCCAGGCCACCGCCTCCTCGTGGCCCTTGCCGAACTCCTCGTGCCGGGCCACCAGACGCCGCAGTCGCTCCGGCTCGGCGAGCTCGCAGAACCACACCTCGTCGAGCCGGGGCCGGATCCGGGCCCAGGGGCCGTTGTCCAGGAGCAGGTAGTTGCCCTCCGTCACGACGAGCCGGGCCGTCGGCGGGACCGGGATCACCCCCGCGATCGGCTGCTCCAGGACGCGTTCGAAGCCGGGCGCGTACACGAGCTCGTCGTGCGGCTCCGCGCGCAGCCGCTCCAGCAGGGCCGCGTACCCGGCCGCGTCGAACGTGTCGGGCGCCCCCTTGCGGTCCCGGCGGCCCAGCCGCTCCAGTTCGCTGTCGGCGAGGTGGAAGCCGTCCATGGGGACATGCGCCACCCACGGCTCGCCCGTTCCGTTCAGCTCCCGTACCAGGTGCTCGGCGAGCGTCGACTTGCCCGCGCCGGGGCACCCGGCGATGCCGAGGATCGCGCGCCGGCCGTCCCGCGGGAGGGTACGGGCGCGGTGGACGAGGTCGTCGAAGGTGAGCGGCACACAGCCGAGTGTGTCACCCTGCGCGCGGGCCGTCCGCCAGAGGGAGGGGGAGAAAGGAGCCGCACCGTGTCCGACGACGAAGCCCGGATCCGCGCACTGATCACCCACTGGGCCGACGCCGTCCACCGGGGTGATCTCGACGGCGTCCTCGCCGACCACGCCGAGGACATCGTCATGTACGACGTACCGCCGCCCCACGAGGGCCTCCACGGGCTGGCCGTCTACAGCGCGGCCTGGCCCCCGTTCTTCGAGTGGCAGGCCCAGGGCGCGAGCTTCGAGATCGACACCCTCGACGTCACCGCCGGCACCGACACCGCCTACGCGTACGCCCTGCTGCGCTGCGGCACCCCGGAGGAACTGGCCGAACGCCCCACCCTGCGCCTGCGTCTGACGTTCGGGCTGCGCAAGGAGGAGGGCCGCTGGCTGGTGGCGCACGAACACCACTCGTTTCCGCACGACTGACCCCGCGCGCCCCCGAGGATGTGGCGTGCGCCACTCACTGGACGTCTCCGGTTCGGGAACCGGTTCTGTATGACGCAGCTCGGTCTTCCCGACGACATCCATGCCTGCCTCTTCGACCTCGACGGCGTGGTCACCCGGACGGCCGTCGTGCACGCGGCCGCCTGGAAGCAGATGTTCGACGCCTTCCTGCGGGAGCGGGACGGCGAGGACTTCCGGCCGTTCGACGCGGCGCGCGACTACGACGAGTACGTCGACGGCCGCCCGCGCGCCGACGGCGTCCGCACCTTCCTCGCGTCCCGGGGCATCGACCTGCCCGAGGGTGACCCCGACGACCCACCGGGCGCGCAGACCGTCCACGGGCTGGGCAACCGCAAGAACGATCTGGTCCTGGAGAAGATCCGCACGGACGGCGTCGAGGCCTACGAGGGCACCCTCCGCTACCTGGAGGCGGTCCGGGCCCACGGCCTGAGCACCGCGATCGTCTCCTCCAGCGCCAACTGCCTGGACGTGCTGCGCTCGATCGGCGCCGAGCACTTCTTCGACGTACGGATCGACGGCGTGGTCGCCGCCGAGCGCAAGCTGCCGGGCAAACCGCACCCCGACACGTTCCTGGCCGCGGCCGAGGACCTCGGCGTCCGGCCGGACGAGGCCGCCGTCTTCGAGGACGCGCTGGCAGGCATGGACGCGGGACGCGCCGGCCGCTTCGGGTACGTCGTCGGCGTCGACCGCGTCGGGCAGACCGACGCGCTGTACGCGCACGGCGCCGACATCGTGGTGAAGGACCTCGCCGAACTGGGGGACGCGCAGTGATCGCACAGCGGGCGTACACCGTCGAACCCTGGACCGTGCGGGAGAAGGAGCTCAACCTCGACGTCCTGGCGCAGAGCGAGTCCGTGTTCGCCCTGTCCAACGGCCACATCGGCTGGCGCGGCAACCTCGACGAGGGCGAACCGCACGGCCTGCCCGGCAGCTACCTCAACGGGGTCCACGAACTGCACCCCCTGCCGTACGCCGAGGCCGGCTACGGCTACCCCGAGTCGGGCCAGACGTCCATCAACGTCACCAACGGCAAGGTGCTGCGCCTCCTGGTCGACGACGAGCCGTTCGACCTGCGCTACGGGCGGCTCGTCACCCATGAACGGACCCTGGACCTGCGGCGGGGCGTGCTGGAGCGGGTCTGTGAGTGGACCTCACCGGCGGGCTCGACCGTCCGGGTGCGCTCCACTCGGCTGGTCTCCCTGACCCAGCGGGCGATCGCCGCCGTGGCGTACGAGGTGGAGCCCGTCGACAGCCGTACCCGGGTGGTCGTCCAGTCGGAACTGGTCGCCAACGAGAGCCTGCCCGAGCCGGACGGCGACCCGCGTGCCGCCATGGCGCTGAAGTCGCCGCTGGAACCGGAGGAGGACTTCGCCTCGGGCAGCCGGCTGCGGCTGGTGCACCGCACCCGCCGCAGCGGCCTGCGGGTGGCCGTGGCCGCCGACCACGTCGTCGACGGCCCCGAGCGGACCACGACGAGCAGCGAGAGCAACGTGGACGTGGCCCGGCTGACCATCACCTCCGTGCTGGAGCCGGGGGAGCGGCTTCGGGTGGAGAAGCTGGTCGCGCACGGCTGGTCCGGCGCCCGGTCCCGGCCCGCGATGAGCGACCAGGTCGAGGCGGCGCTGGCGGCAGCCGCGCACAGCGGCTGGTCGGGGCTGCTCGCGGACCAGCGGGAGTACCTCGACGACTTCTGGGCGCGCGCCGACGTCGAGATCGACGGCGACGAGGAGATCCAGCAGGCCGTCCGCTTCGCCCTCTTCCACGTCCTCCAGGCCGGCGCCCGGGCCGAACAGCGCGCCATACCGGCCAAGGGACTCACCGGCTCCGGTTACGACGGGCACGCCTTCTGGGACACCGAGGCGTTCGTGCTCCAGCTGCTGACCTACACCGCGCCGGGGGCGGCCGCCGAGGCCCTGCGCTGGCGCCTGGACACGCTGCCCGCCGCGCAGGAGCGCGCGGCCCAGCTCGGCCTGCGCGGCGCCGCCTTCCCCTGGCGCACCATCGAGGGCTCGGAGGGCTCCGCGTACTGGCCGGCCGGCACCGCCGCCTTCCACGTGGGCGCCGACATCGCCGACGCCGTGGTGCGGTACGTGGCGGTCACCGGCGACGAGGAGTTCGAACGCGAGGTCGGCGTGGAGCTGCTGGTGGAGACCGCCCGGCTGTGGCGCTCCCTCGGCCACCACGACGACCGGGGCGTCTTCCACATCGACGGCGTCACCGGACCGGACGAGTACAGCGCCATCGCCGACGACAACACGTACACCAACCTCATGGCCCGGGCGAACCTGCTGGCCGCCGCCGACGTCTGCAAACGCCACCCCGACGAGGCGGCACGGCTCGGCGCCGACGAGGAGGAGAGCGCCGCCTGGCGGGACGCCGCCGAGGCCCTGCACGTCCCCTACAACGACGAACTCGGCGTCCACGAACAGCACGCCGGCTTCACCCGGTACCAGCGCTGGGACTTCGAACGCACCAGGCCGGACCAGTACCCGCTGATGCTCCACTTCCCCTACTTCGACCTGTACCGCAAACAGGTCGTCAAGCAGGCGGACCTGGTGCTGGCGATGTACACCTGCGGCAGCTTCTTCGAGGAGTATTTCGACGAGGAGCAGATCGCCCGCAACTTCGCCTACTACGAGCCGCTGACCGTACGGGACTCCTCCCTGTCGGCCTGCGTCCAGGCCGTCATGGCGGCCCGGACCGGCCATCTGGACCTGGCCTGCGCCTACACGGCCGAGGCCGCGCTGATGGACCTGGGAGACCTGGAGCACAACACCCGCGACGGACTGCACATCGCCTCGCTGGCCGGCACCTGGATGGCGCTGGTCGCCGGTTTCGGCGGCATGCGGTGCACCGACGGCGGTCTCCGGTTCGCGCCGCGCCTGCCCGAGAGGTTCAGCCGTCTGGCGTTCACGGTGGGGTTCCTCGGCCGCCGCCTGCGGGTCGAGCTGACCGACGGACAGGCCACGTACACCCTGCGTTCGGGCCCGCCCCTGACGATCCGTCACCACGGCACCGAGGTGACGGTGCACGAGGGCAGCCCCGTCTCCCGCCCCGTCCCTCCGCTGCCCCGGCGCCCGGCCCCCAGCCAGCCCCCGCACCGCGCCCCGAACGTCCGCTGACCCTCACTCCCCGGCTCGGACACTTGGCCGTATTCCGCCCTGCACGTCCCCACCCGACGGGTTAGCTTGATCGGGATTTCGGATCATCGGGACAAGGGGCGGAACATGGCTGACGGCGCGAACGCCATCCTCGTTCGCAGACGAAGACGCGAACAGACGGGCCGGCCTGGCACGGCCCGCACGGCGCGTGGCAACCGGCCGCTCGCCGTCGTGGCAGCCGTCTTCACCCTCGCGCAGCTCGTCCTGGTCCGGCCCGTGCTGGGTCTCGGCTGGGACGAGATCGTCTACGTCAGCCAGGTCACCCCCCACACCCCGGCGGCCTTCTTCAGCGCGCCGCGCTCCCGGGGCGTGTCCCTGCTCGTGGCGCCCGTGGCGTCCTGGTCCTCGTCCGTTCCCCTGCTGCGCGTCTACCTCGCCCTGCTGTCGGGCCTCGCCCTCTACCTGGCCCTGCGCGCCTGGCGCGGCCTGTTCCCGACCCGCGTCCTGGTCGTCGGCGGCGCCTTCTTCGCCTCCCTGTGGGTGACCCTCTTCTACGGTCCGCAGGCCATGCCCAACTACTGGGTCGCGATCGGCGCGCTGATCACGGTGGGCTGCTTCCTGCGGGCGCGGGCGGACCACTCCGCGCGGGCGGCCCTGTGGGGCGTCGCCGCAGGCGCCGCGCTCATGGCGTGGATGCGGCCCACCGACGCGGTCTACGTGGCCGTACCCCTGCTCGTCCTCGCGCTGTTACGCCGCCACGGGCGCCTGCTCCTCGCGCTCACGGCGGGCCTCGCGGCGGGCGCCGTCGACTGGGTGGTCGAGGCCTATGCCGACCACGGCGGGCTCGGGCAGCGACTGTCGGAGGCCTCCCGCATCCAGGGCGGACTGGGCTGGCAGATCGCCGTCGACGACCAGCTGCGCAGCCTGGGCGGACGGGCCCTGTGCCGGCCGTGCACCGGCTCGATGCCCCACCCGCTCGTCACCGCCTGGTGGTTCGTCCTGCCCGTGCTGGCCGCCCTGGGGCTGGTCGTCGCCGTCCGGGCCCGGCGCCCGTCACGGACCGTCGTGCCACTCGCCTGCGCCACCACGGCCGCCCTGCCGTACCTGTTCATGATCGGCTACGCGGCGCCCCGTTTCCTCCAGCCTGCCTACGCGCTGCTCGCGATCCCCGTCGCCGACGCCCTGTGGCACCTGGTCAGAACCCCGCGCGGGACGTGGCGACCGCTCGCCGCCGCCCTGGTCGCACTCGGCCTGGCCGGGCATCTGGCGGTACAGCTGGCCGTCCTGCAAGGAGCCGTGGCCCGCAACACCGAGAGCCGCCGCGACTGGGACCGCACCGCCGGCGCACTGCACCGCCTCGGCGTCCGCCCGCCCTGCCTGCTCACCGGCCACGAGGCCATCCCGATCGGCTACTACACCGGCTGCTCCTCGGGCGCGACCTCCGGCCACAACGAGAACACCACCGTGGCGGAGATCCTGCGCACCGCGGACCGCCTCCCGGTCGCCCACATCAGCCCGGCCGGCGGCACTCCACCCCGCTACGCCCGCACCTGGCCCGTCCACCGGATCTCGAACCTGGACGTCCGCGTCGCGCCGGCGACCTGAGGCGAACACTCGGCGGCGGACACGGACTTTTGGGTTCCGTGAACAAGACCTGTCACGGGCTTTACTGCACATGACTTGCAGGTACCGGAGGATGGCGCGAGGCTGTGAAGCGCAGCCGTCCGTCCGACAGAAAGACCCTCCCCCCGATGACGGCCGCCCCTGAGTCCACGCCTCCCCTCCCCGCCCCGGCCCCTGCCCAGCGCACGGCCCGGCGCCGCGTCCACGCCTCCATGACGCGGCAGGAGTGGACCAGGGTCGGGGGGATGGCCGCCGTCATCGTCGCCCTGCACGTGATCGGCTGGCTCACCCTCGCCGCGATCGTCGCCCCCGAGCACCACACCATCGGCACCCGGACCTTCGGCGTCGGCATCGGCGTCACCGCGTACACGCTCGGCATGCGGCACGCCTTCGACGCCGACCACATCGCCGCCATCGACGACACCACCCGCAAGCCGTCGGGGGATGCGGGTGGGTGACCTCCACCACCGGTCGGCCGAGGTTAGAGCCCGCGTAACGGGAAACGCGGAACGGGCACATGAGACCCACGAGTCGACGCAGCACGACAGGGAGGCAGAAGTGATGGGCACGGAACCGATGCACTCCGAACCGATGGCGGACGACGCGTACCAGCCCACCGGCAGCAACGAGGAGCAGGAGGACGCCGCGCCGCTGGACCTCCAGGACGCCGTCGACGAACGGACCTACGACGACACCCTCGACGAGGGCTACTCCCCGCCGGAGAAGCCGCTCGGCGTCACCAAGACCGGCACCACCGCGGCCGAGCAGCACGAGGGCGAGACCCTCGACGAACGTCTGTCGCAGGAGGTCCCCGACGTGTCGGCCGAGCCCCTCGGGGACGGCGTGGGCGACACCCCCGACAGTGACGGCGAACCGGTCGACCCCGAAGCCGGCACCACCCGCGCCGGGCGTCTGGTCGCCCCGGACGAGGGGGCCCACCCCGACACGACGAAGGAGACCGTCGCCACGGACGCGGGCATCGACGGGGGCGCCGCGGGCGCGGAGGAGGCGGCGGTCCACGTGGTGGAGGACGACGCGCTGCCCGAGGAGGACGGCAGGGCGTGACCTCACCGCATCCGCGCGCTTCCGCGCCGGGCAGCCGGTGGTCTCGGGGCCCCGGGCGTCCCTGAGGGTTACGGCAGCAGCTTCTCCAGCGCGGCCGGGCCCTCCGCGGCCAGCTTGCGCTTGGCCCATTCCAGGTTGTGCGGGGTGAGGTCCTTCCCCGAGGCGAGGACGAGGTCCTCCGGGGAGACGTCGGTGCTGGTGTGGGCGTGGAGCAGGCGGTCCGGGGTGGCGCGGTCCTCGGGCGGCCGGGACGCGTGGGGCTCTGAATTCGACATGTTCTCTGCTCCTAGGGTCCGGATCGCTGGTGCGGCCCCGGTGCTGAAAAACGGGTCCGAGACCACCATTCAACGCGCGAGCCCGGCGTGCATCCGGAGAGCCCGCACGACCACAGCGGCGACCCCACCAGGAACCCACCGACAGCCCCTTCGAACGGTACGCGAACGATCCCGCCCGACGGCCGGAGCCCACGGAACGGCACCCCGAGCCGTGGGGCGAGGCCTGGCAAATCATCGCCCTGCGGTCCTGCGGCCGCTAGATCCTTGATCGGCTGTCGGCGGGCTCCGGGTGTTCCGGGTGTTCCGGGGAGGGTGTCGGGCGGATGTTCGGCCGGCGGCCGACGGGCCCCCGGGTATGGAGTCCGTCAGGCTCACGGAGGGCGTCGGCGGGCTCGCGGGGTGTGTCCGGTTGACCGGCTGCCTGCGGGGTGCCGGGATGACGTCCGGTAGATCTTCGGGCGGCGGTGTGCGGGAACCGGTATGGCGTTGCGACAGGTGCAAGATCGGGCACTGACGCCCCGACCGACCGACCGACCGACCGGCCGACCGGCCGACAGGCGGCGGCCCGCGACGTACCGCGGGCCGCCGCCCGCCGCCGCCCCTCGCCGTCAGGTCCCGCCCTGCCGGCCGGGCGCCAGCACGAGCATCGTGACGTCGTCCCGGACGTCCGGGCAGTGCCGCATCAGGTCGCTCCACACCCGCTCGGCCAGCGCGCCCGGATCCGCGTCGGCAAGGCCGGGCAGCCGCTCGGCCAGGGGATAGAACGCCCCGTCGGCGTCCCTGGCCTCGGTGACACCGTCGGACGCCAGAAAGAGCCGGTCACCCGCCCGCAGCCGCACCGAGACGACCCTCGGCGGAGTCACCTCGGCGAGGCCCAGCCCGAGCGGTGTGCCCGGCTCGACGTCCAGCTCGACGACCTGCCCGCCCCGCAGCAGCAGCGGCCCGGACTGCCCGCACGCCACGATCCGCACCACACCCGCGTCGGCGGAGAAGTCCATCAGCACCGCCGTCGCGAACAGCTCGGCATGCGGCTCGCCCGAGGAGTCCACGGCCAGTCTCCGGTCGAGCCGGGCGGCCACCGCCTCCGGGTCCGGCTGGTCCAGCACCGCCTCTCGGAACGCCCCCAGCAGCGACGCGACGGTGGCGACGGCCGACAGCCCGTGTCCCTGCACGTCGCCCATGACCGCGCGTACGCCGTAGGGGCCCGCCCGTACGTCGAAGAAGTCGCCCCCGACCAGTGTCCCGCTCTGCGCGGCCCGGTACAGTCCCGCGCACCGCACCGGCCCGACACGCTCCGGCAGCGGCGGTACGACGGCCCGCTGCGCGACCTCGGCGACGGCCCGCTCGGTGACCAGCTGGGCGTCACGTGTGCTGCGGACGAACGACAGCAGCACGCTCAGCAGCGCGACGAAGCACACGGTCAGGACATCGGTGCTGCCCGGATCGTTCAGACTGAACAGCGGAACCGTCAGCACGACCACCGCGAGGGCACCGAGCACCGCCGTCGCGACCGGTCCGTGTGCCAGCACCGCCAGCGGCGGGATCGCTCCCAGCAGGAAGCCGATGTCCAGCGGATCCGGACTGATCAGCTCCGCCGCGCACACACCCGCCAGCATCGCCGTCGGCAGCATCCGCGCCCAGACCGGTGGCGGTGCGCCACGCAGCCAGCCGCGCCGGTCCAGGTCCCGGTACCCGTCCCGGCGCGGCAGCCGCCTGCGTGCACTGCTCACACCACCACGCTGCTACGCCCCACCGAGCGCCGCACGCCGGGCCTCGGGGAGTCGGCAGGGCGCCCCACCGGGCGGGAAAAGCCATGGACGGACCGTCAGTGATCCCGTAGCGTGTGGCCCGCCACGCCCCGAGACCCGTGGAAGGAGGGCCGAGTCGTGCAGTTCACACCGTCCCGGCGCTCCCTGCCCCCCGTCCCGGCGTGCCACGTCTGAAACCTCACCGGGAGCGCTGCCCGCAGCCAGCCTGCCTCCCGAAGGAAGTCCATGACTGACGTGGTCATCCGCGCGCTCGACACGAGCGACGCCGATCTCTTCGACACCCTGCCCGACCCGCTGGGCGCCCGCGACAGCCACCGGCTGACCCGGCACCGCCCCGACTGGAAACGGGTGGCGCTGCGCGACGGCCGTGTCGTCGCCCGCGGTGCCTGGTGGGGCGGCCCCGACGACACCGAGCCCGTGAACCTCAACTGGTTCGACGTGGCCGAAGGCGAGGAGGAAGCGGGCGCCGCACTCCTGCGCTCCGCGCCCTGGCAGGTGGAGCTGGAGCTGAACCTGCCCGCCGGCTGGCGCGACGACCCGGCGTCGCGCACCGCGGCCGAGACGCGTTTCACCGCCGCCCGGACGGCCGGCTACGAACTGCTGGTGGAACGCCTGCTGTACCGCTGGACGCCCGACCACGGCCTGCCCGACCGGCCCGGACGCCTGGAGTTCCGCCCCGAACCGGACGACGCGGTGTTCTTCGACGCGTTGCGCCGCATCCACTCCGCCACTCTGGACGTCCACGCGCTGAAGGCCATCGAAGAGGGCGGGCTCGACCAGGCGGCCCAGGAGGAACTCGACTTCTTCCACTGGTGCCCCTCGCCCCGCGAGTGGTGGCAGGTCGCGCACACACCGCGGGGCGAACCGGTCGGTATCCACATCCCGGCCCACAACCCGTCGGGCCCGTGCATCGGCTTCATCGGTGTCCTGCCGGACCAGCGAGGCCACGGCTACGCCTACGACCTGCTGACCGAATGCACCCACTGGCTGGTCGACCACGGCGCGGAGTTCATCGCCGCGGCGACGGACCGGGGCAACGTCCCCATGGCGGCGCATTTCGCGAAGGCCGGTTTCCCGGTGGTCAAGGAGCGGCTCAACTTCCGGCCCGTATAGAGAAACGGGCTGTGCGCCTGCGCCCGTTCACACGGGGACGTACCGGAACTCCGGGCCGTAGGTCTCGCCGCTGCCGCCGGGCAGCGGACGCTCCATCAGCGTCGGACCACGCTCCTGGAGGCCGGACATCTGGCGCACGGCCTTGTTCAGCAGGTCCTTCCTCGTCGCCGGAAGATCTGCCTTCCAAGCCGATTCCAGGAGCCGCAGCATCTCGCTGTAGACCTGGTTGAACTCGTCGAGGAGTCGCCTCGTCTCGGCGTCGGGCGCCGCCGCGCCCGTCGTTCCCCAGCCCCCGGGAGGGACGGTGGCCATGGGCAGGCAGCGAGGCAGGGGGATCGGGTCGCCTACGAACTCCCACCGGTCCGGGTTCTCGGCGGTCTTGACGAGTTTGCGGCCGTGGTAGATCTCGCGGAAGACGTAGTAGTGGGCCATCTCGTCGGTGTCTCCGTGGTGGGGATTCTCCGGGGACGCCGAGGTGCCCTCGCCCTGTTCCTTGATCACGCCGATCGCCGCCTCGACGTCCGCGAGGGATCCGATGGCCACGATGGTGTTGCCCTGGCCGTGGCCCGACATGTTCCTGATCAGCTGGTGAGCACCGGTGATCAGTTCCGGATGCTCCCTGAACGCCGCCAGGACGGCACTGTAGAAGGCCCCGATCGAGGTGTACGTGTCGGCTTTCGCGATCGGGTGGTCGGGTTCCTCGATGCGCGCGTACATGTCCAGGGAGTTCTTGGACAGGCCGCTCAGGGAGACGGTCAGGTCCGGCCGGACGCCCCCGGGCAGCGGTCCCGGGTAGGCCGGAGCCGTCCTCTCGTCCGCGAGGTGGGGGAAGCCGCCGATGGTGGTGAGGAGATTGCCGGCGAGGCCCAGGTGCGACATCTCGTCGAAGACGATCTCTCGAATGGCGTTGAAGACGCCCTCGTCCTGGACGGGATCCTTGATCGACCACAGGCCGCACAAGTAGGGCGGGAGCGTGGCGAGTTCCAGGAGAACGGCCTGCTGCAAAGAATCCCGCAACCACGCCGCGTCGCGTCGCTCCACGGGCTCCTGCATCAATTGGACGATCCTGTTGCTCCGGTAGTCGACGAGCGCAGTCACGGAAATACCCCTCTCGTGCTGTGCGGGGTTCTGGGCGAATGCCTTTTTCATCGTACGTCGACTGGCCGCATACCGCCTCGGTAGGCACAACCCCACAGGTGGCGCACATCGGAGCGCAGGTGCACGCTGAAACGGGGTGGTGATCTGCGAAAGCACTCAAGACGGTGGACTGTTGAGGAGGGAATCAAAAATGGCCGAGCATTTCATGAAGGATCAACAAAGCGACCTCATTTCGCTTATGGAGCGGGCCGCGAGGCGCAATTCGACCGTCCCCTTCGAGGGTTACAGCCGCGAGGACGGGAACATCCCGGGGAACATCGTGGTGGTGGTCTCCGACGAATCCGTCTACTCGTTCGCCAAGTCCGACATCATGGAGCGGGAGCAGCTCAGCGAGGACCGGGTCAGAGTGTGGGTGAGGGCAGGAGCAACAGCCTTCCGCATGAGCCGGATACGCGCCGGTGAACCCGAGGACTCCTTCACGGTCGCCATGGAGAACATCGCACCGCCGGCCTCCCCTCACCTGGCGGGGGATCCGACCGCGGCGAGCACGTCGGTGACCGACGAGCAGATGGAACACATCGCCCCTCCACCGAGCGAGGAACTGGCGGGCGCCCCGAGCTACGCCGGCGGGGACACGGCTCAGGTGACGGTGCCCAGGGTCCTTCCTCCCCTCTCCACCGTCGGCAGTTATTGGACGGAAAGCTGCCTGGGCGGCGACACGTTCTCCAACAACTGCGCCCATTTCCTCTCGGACGCCTTCATTCGCGCGGGATACACGGAACTCACCACAGCCAACCCGTACATCAACGCCCGGTGCTACACCCCCGCCCGTCGGCCCATCCGAGCACGTGACATGTGGGCCTGGTTCCAGTCCCGAGCGGTGCGCACGAGCAACACCCCGATGAGCAACACAGGATGGTGGGCCGTTTTCCAGCTGAACGAAGCGGCCTACTGGGGCGGCCACGTGCTGCTGCTCGACACCGACACGTGGCGCTACTACGGGACCGGGTACTACGGGACCTGGAACCAGTACCTCTACCAGTGGTGAACCGTCGGAGCGCCTCGCGCCACGGCCGGCTCAAACGGCGTCACCGTTCAGCAGGCCCTGGGCCGCCGCCAGGATCTCCGTCACCCGGAGGCCGAACGCCGCGTCGCAGGTGTGCGGGCGGCCGGACCGGGCCGCGGTGAGCAGGGCGTCCGCGGCCCGCATCAGCGCGGGCACCGCTCCCTCGGAGCTGTCGGGGAGGTTCGTGACGCCCGCCTCCCCCCGGAGCTCCACGGCGGCACCGGTCGCCTCGGCCGGTGCCGTCAGGCTGAGGGTGAGGGTGCTCGACGCACCGCCCGCATGGTCGAGGACGACATGGGCGGTGTCGCCCGGGCCGTAGGCGGCCGCCGTCACATGCCGCACGTCGCCGAGCACCGGCAGCAGTACGGACAGGGCGTGCGGCCCCACGTCCCACAGGGCGCCCTTCTCCCGTCGCCACGGCGTCGCGAAGGGGCTCTCGCTGGTGAACACCGCCCCCAGCCACCGCGCATGGGCCGTGAACCAGCCCGGCACCCCCGCCTGCTCGGCGATCCACGCCGCCGGCTCGGGCTGGAAGCGGGTCGTGAAGAACACGACCGAGGCGACACCCGCCTCCTCGACGGCCTCGACGACGGCCCGCCCCTGCTCCACCGTCGGCGCCAGAGGCTTGTCGAGCAGCAGATGACACCCGGACCGCGCCGCACGCGCGGCGAGCCCGGCCTGCACGTCCGGCGGCAGCGCCACGGCGACCGCGTCCACCTCGGCGAACAACTCGTCGACATCGTCGTACGCCCGGACCCCGTGCCGCTCGGCCAGCTCCTTGGCCGCCTCGGGGCGACGGCCCCACACCCCCACGAAGTCCAGCTCCTCATGCCCGCTCAAGGCGGGTGCGTGGGCCATCTGCGCCCAGGGTCCGGTGCCCAGCAGTCCTATGCGCATACCGCCGCCTCTCCACGCTGCCCGGACGAAAGAGCGTGCCATACGAAAGACGGCGGATGGGCGGGCGGTCCTGCAAGAACCAGCAAAGGCGGAAAACAGGAGCGGCGGAAAACAAGAAAGGCAAGGAGCCCTCTCCTTGCCACTCTCAACCTATAGCACACAGGGGGTCTTGCGGCAAGGCCCCCGTGGTGCCGCACACTGTCCGGCCTGAGCCAGGACCTGCGACAACGGGAGCATGCCGTGACCCCCCTGACCACCAGCGCGTTCGATCTCCCCGACCGCCTCTCGGCCAAGGACGACCCGGCACTGATCGCCGGTGACGAGCGGCACTTCGCGGCCGTCGCCGAGTGCCTGGAGCAGACGATCGCCGAAGTGTCCGACCGACTCGAGGCAGAGCGCAAGGCACCCGGCGGCAAGGGCCGGCAGGCGATGGACCGGGACGCCGAGATCCACCGGCTCACCACCCGGCTGCGCGCCCTGCGCCGCTTCGGACTGGACCTGTGCCTCGGGCACATGGTCGGCGCGGACGACTCCGAGCCCGTGTACGTGGGGCGGCTCGGCCTCACGGACAGCGAGGGCCGCCGGCTGCTGGTCGACTGGCGTTCCCCCGCGGCCGAGCCGTTCTTCGGGGCCACGCACGCCGACCCCATGGGTCTCAGGAGCCGCCGCCGGTACCGCTGGACCGACGGCCGGATCACCGACTACTGGGACGAGGTGTTCACCGCGGACGGCTTCGCCGGGCACGCCGCGCTGGACGACCAGTCCGCCTTCATCGCCAGCCTGGGCACCACCCGTTCGCCCCGGATGCGGGACGTGCTCGGCACCATCCAGGCCGACCAGGACGCCATCATCCGCGCCGGGTCCCGCGGTGCCCTCGTCGTCGACGGCGGCCCGGGCACCGGCAAGACCGTCGTCGCCCTGCACCGCTCCGCCTATCTCCTCTACTCCGACCCCCGTCTCGGGCAGCACCGCAGGGGCGGCGTCCTGTTCGTGGGCCCGCACCGGCCCTACCTGGCCTACGTCTCCGACGTCCTGCCCAGCCTCGGCGAGGAGGGCGTACAGACCTGCGTCCTGCGGGATCTCGTCGACGAAGGGGCCACGGCGGAGGAGGAGACCGACCCGGAGGCGGCCCGGCTGAAGTCGTCCGCGGACATGGTCAGGGCCGTCGAGAAGGCGGTCCGCTTCTACGAGGAACCGCCCGCCGAGAGCATGACGGTCACGACCCACTGGTCCGACATCCGCCTGAGCGCCGACGACTGGGCCGTCGCGTTCGACGCGGCGGAGCCCGGCACCCCGCACAACGAGGCACGCGACCAGGTCTGGGAGGAGCTCCTCACGATCCTCGTCGACAAGCACGAGGGCGAGGTCTCGGAGGACCTGCTGCGCAAGTCGCTCTCGCGGGACAGGGAGTTGCGCACGGCCTTCAACCTCGCCTGGCCGCTGCTGGAGGCGACGGACCTCGTCGGGGACCTCTGGTCGGTGCCGGCCTATCTGCGCATGTGCGCCCCCTGGCTCACCCGGGACGAGGTACGCACGCTGCAACGCGAGGAGGCCCAGGCCTGGACCGTGTCGGACCTGCCGCTGCTGGACGCGGCACGGCAGCGTCTCGGCGACCCGGAGGCGTCGCGCCGCAAGCGCCGGCAGGAGGCCGCCGTCGCCGCCCAGCGGGAAGGCATGGAAGACGTCATCGACGACCTGCTTCATGCGCACACCTACGACGACGGCGAAGGCGTGCTGATCATGCTGCGCGGACAGGACATGCGGAACTCCCTGGTGGACGACAGCGCCGTGCCCGCCGGCGACCCGGACCGGCTCGCCGGACCGTTCGTGCACATCGTGGTCGACGAGGCCCAGGAACTGACCGACGCGGAATGGCAGATGCTGCTGCTCCGCTGCCCGTCGCGGAGTTTCACCATCGTCGGGGACCGCGCCCAGGCCCGGCACGGGTTCACCGAGTCGTGGCGGGAACGGCTCGAACGGGTGGGGCTGGACCGGATCGACCTGGCCTCGCTCAGCATCAACTACCGCACCCCGAAGGAGATCATGGCGCAGGCCGAGCCGGTCATCCGTGCCGTGCTGCCCGACGCCAACGTGCCGACCTCGATCCGCAGCGGTGGCGTACCCGTCCGGCACGCGGCCGCGACCGAGCTGACGTCGATCCTCGACACCTGGCTGGCCGGACACGCCGACGGGATCGCCTGTGTCATCGGCGATCCCGCGTTCCGGCCGGCCTCGCCCCGGGTCCGGTCGCTCACCCCGGAGCTGTCGAAGGGACTGGAGTTCGACCTGGTCGTCCTGGTCGACCCGGAAAACTTCGGCGACGGCATCGAGGGCGCCGTCGACCACTACGTGGCGCTGACCCGGGCCACGCAGGAACTCGTGATCCTCACGAGCTCCCGACCCGCCGCCCGGCCCGGGCAGCGGTCCTAGGCGGCCAGCTCCTTCCGGATACGGTCCAGCATGAACGCCGACGACTCCCGGGCCCGCTCCTCCCAGGCGAAGACACAGGACGTGGCGACACCGTCGAAGCCCAGCTCGCGCAGCGTGCCGAAGAAGACGTCCCAGTCCACCTCGCCCTGACCGATGTCCAGGTGCTGGTGGATCCGGGCCGCCGTGCCCGGCGGGTTCAGGATGTAGCGCAGGCCGCTGGACCCCTTGTGGTTGAAGGAGTCCGCGATGTGCACGTGCTGGAGCTTGTCACCGGCGTAACGCATCATCGCCGCGATGTCGGCGCCCGTCTCCGAGGCCCCCGACAGGTGGAAGGAGTGCGGGGCGCAGTACAGGTAGTTCACCCACGGTTTGTTGATCGCGCGGACGAGGTCGACGGCCGGGGTGTTCTCCTCGCAGAAGTCGTCCGGGTGGGCTTCCAGATTCAGGGCCAGGCCCTCCCGCTCGAAGACCGGCAGCAGTTCCTCCAGCGACCGCCAGAACGCGGCCTCGCTCTCGGCGGCGCGCTCGGGACGGCCGTTGAACTCCGAGTTCATCAAGGGGCATTCGAGCTCGACGGTGATCTCGATCATCCGCTTCCAGTAGCGGACGGCTGCCTGCCGCTCGGTCTCGTCCGGCGAGGACCACTTGTACAGCGGCAGCACCGAGGAGAGCCGCACCTCGTGCCTGCGCAGCGCGTTCTTCAGCTCCGACACCCGCTCGTCGTCCGCACGCGGGTGCAGGAAGAACGGCATGAAGTCCTCGCGGGGAGACAACTCGATGTACTCGTAGCCGAGTTCGGCGACCGTGCGCACCATCTGGTCGATCGGCAGAGCGCGGAACATGTACGGGTCGAGGGCGATCTTCACGCGGTGCCTCCGTAGAGCGCGGGACGGGGCTTGATGTCGACGGCGGCGATCTCGCCGCCGGACTCCAGGGACCGGACGGCGGCGTCGGTGATGACGGTGGCGGCGTAACCGTCCCAGGAGGACGGGCCGGTGGGCTCGGTGCCGGCCGCCACCGACGCGACCCACTCGCGGAACTCGGTGTCGAAGGCCTCCGCGAAGCGCTCCTTCCAGTCCTGGAGCACGCCGGTGCCGTGCCGGGCCGCGGTGCGGACCCCGACGGCCGCCGGGTCGGGCAGACGGACCAGGCCGTCCTCGCCGACGATCTCGCACTGGATGTCGTAGCCGTACTGGCAGTTGACGAAGACCTCCAGGTCGACGCGGACGCCCTCGGCCGTCTCGAAGACCATGATCTGCGGGTCCTTCAGGTGCCCGAACCGCTTGCTCGTGGCGCGCGGGGTGACCACCTGGGCCGAGACGATCTCGTCGTCCAGCAGCCAGCGCAGCACGTCGATCTCGTGCACGGCCGTGTCCTGCGCGGCCATGGCGGAGTGGTACGACTCCGGCACCGTCGGGTTGCGGTGGGCGCAGTGCACGATCAGCGGGGCGCCGAGCGAACCGGTCGACAGGACCTCCTTCATCTGGCGGTAACCGGCGTCGAAGCGGCGCATGAAGCCCACCTGCACAAGGCGGCGGCCGTGCGCCCGCTCGGCCTCCACGATCCGCAGACAGTCCTCGGCGGTGGTCGCCAGCGGTTTCTCGCAGAACACCGGCTTGCCGGCCGCGATCGCGCTCAGGACGTGCTCGGCATGCGTCGGCCCCCACGAGGTGACGAGGACGGCGTCCACGTCCGGGGAGGCGACCAGCTCCGCGCCGGTGGGCAGCGCCGTGGCACCGAACCGGGCCGCCACCTCGGCGGCGCGCTCGGCGTCGACGTCGGCCACGGCCGTGACGGTCGCCCCCGTGACGACCTCGGTGAGCCGCCGGGCGTGGTCCTGCCCGATCATTCCGGCGCCGATGACGCCGACTCGTACGGTCATGATGCACTCCTTGCGGAAGATCAGGAGAGGGTCAGGAGCAGGTCAGGAGAAGCGCGTCCGGAGCTCGGCCTCGAGGGTCTCGAGCGTGCGGCCCCTGGTCTCGGGGACGTACAGCTTCACGAAGGTGAGGGACAGCACGCCCGCCACCACGAACAGGAAGAAGGTGTTGGAGATCCCGATCCCGGAGACCAGGGACGGGAAGACCAACCCGATCACGAAGTTGGTCAGCCACAGCACCACGGCCGCCATCCCCATACCGAAGCCGCGCATCCGCATCGGGAAGATCTCCGACAGCATCAGCCAGGTCACCGGCGAGATCGCGCCCTGCTGGAAGGCGAGGAACGTGACCGTCATGGCGAGCACCGCGAACGCCCGGGGGTCGCCCGAGGGCAGCACCAGGGAGAAGATCCCGATCAGCAACAGAGCCGCGGTCGTACCGATCTGGCCGGTCATGAGCATCGGCCGGCGATCGACCCGCCCGAGCAGCCAGATGCCGACGAAGGTGGCCAGCACCGAGATCACACCGTTGGCGATGTTGGCCGTCAGCGCGCTGTCGGCGGCGAAACCGGCGTCCGTGAGGATCTGCGTGCCGTAGTACATGATCGTGTTGACGCCGGTGATCTGCTGCACGATCGCGATGCCGAACCCGACGAACATCAGCTTCCGCACCCACGGCGTGCTCCTGATGTCCTGCCAGCCGCCCAGCTTCTCCTGCTCGTCCTTGACGGCGAGCGCGGTGACCTCCTTCAGCTCGGCCTCCGCGCGGGCCTGCGAGCGCACCTGCCTGAGGACTTCGAGGGCCTCGCCGAAGCGGCTCCGGGACGCCAGCCAGCGCGGGCTCTCCGGCATCACCAGCATGCCGAACCACAGCACCACGGCCGGCAGCGTGGCGACGACCAGCATCCAGCGCCACACGCCACCGGACTCGCTGCCGACCTGGGCGATGATCGCGTTGGACGTGAACGCCAGCAGCTGACCGCTGACGATCATCAGCTCGTTGCGGGTGACGAGGGCGCCGCGCCGCTCGGCGGGCGACACCTCCGCGAGGTAGACCGGCACGGTCACCGACGCACCGCCGACCGCGAGACCGAGCACGAACCGCGCCACGATCATCACCTCGGTCGTCGGGGCGAGCGTGCAGCCGAGCGCGCCGACGAAGAACAGCACCGCCAGCAGCAGGATGTTGCGCCGCCTGCCGCGCGCGTCCGACAACCGGCCGCCGGTCACCGCGCCCAGCGCGGCACCCAGCAGCAGCGAGCTCGTGACCATGCCCTCGGTGACCGGGGTCAGGCCGAGGTCGTCCGTCATGTAGGGCAGGGCGCCGTTGATGACGCCCGTGTCATAGCCGAAGAGCAGACCACCGAACGTGGCGATGATCGTGATGAGCCGCAGCCGCCGCTTGACCGCCGGGGGAGCGTCGTCCGCGACGGCGGTGGCAGGGGCTGGGGTGGGGGCCGGTGTCGCGTCGTCCCTGAGGTCCATGGCCGCTCCTTACCTGTCGAGAATCGGGCGCCGGGTACCCGACAGGCCGCTGGTGTCGGCCGGGTTCGGCACCCCGGGGAACCGGGCGCCCCGGGAGCCGGGGGCGGAGCCGAGGCACAGATTGCCGACGGTGGGACGGAGAGGGGGAGGCGCCGTTGCCATGGGGGTGTCCTTCGGGGAGGGAAACAGGGGGCTCAGCTGGAAGTGGGGAAGGTCCTGCCGCGCTCTACTAGTGCGCTCTAGTTCGAGTACGATGGCCTCGTTCCAAATGTCATGTCAATAGGTTGTTGCCGGGAGATTGCGGGAGCCGTGCGCGGCGGCGCGGTGCGGAGCACCCTTTAAGGTGGTCGGCGGCGGAGGGTGGATCACAGGTGGATGCATCGGGCAGGCAGCGGCCCACGATGGCGGACGTCGCCGAGAAGGCGGGCGTGTCCCGTGCGCTGGTCTCGATCATCTTCCGCAATCAGGCCGGGGCCGCCCGGGAGACGCGGGAACGGGTCCTGCGCGTGGCCGACGAGATCGGCTACCGGCCCGACAGCGCGGCCCGGCTGCTGGCCCGCGGGCGCAGCCGCACGCTCGGCGTGATGTTCACCGTGCACCAGACCTTCCACACGGATCTCATCACGGGCATCTACCCCGAGGCCGAGCGGCTCGGTTACGACGTCCTGCTCTCCGGAGCCACGCACGGCCGCAGCGAGGCCAAGGCGATCGAGGCGCTGCTCAGCCACCGCTGCGAGGCGGTGATCCTGCTCGGCCCGGACGCCGACCCCGCCTACCTCGACGCACTCGGTCAGCGCACCGTCGCCGTCTCGGTCAGCCGCCGGGTGCCCGAGGCCCGGGTCGACTTCGTGCACTCCGCCGAGGGCAAGGGCGTCCGGCAGGCCATGGACCACCTGGTGGAGCTGGGGCACCGCCGGATCGTGCACATCGACGGCGGACGCGGCCCTGGTTCGGCGGAGCGCCGACGCGCCTACCGCGCCGCGATGCGCCGCCACGGGCTGGGGGGCGAGGCGCGGGTGATCCCCGGTCACCACACCGAGGAGTCGGGCGTCGAGACCGGCCGTCTGCTGCTGGGCGAACGGGACGCGGGGCGGCCGATGCCGACGGCGGTCCTCGCCGGCAACGACCGCTGCGCGATGGGTCTGCTGATGGCCCTCACCCGGGCCGGCGTCGAGGTTCCGCGCGATCTGTCCGTGGTCGGCTACGACGACAGCCACCTCTCCCACCTCATGCCCATCGGCCTGACCACCGTCCGCCAGGACGCCCTCCTCATGGCCGAGCACGCGGTCCGCTTCGCCGTCGAACGACTTCAGGACAAGGAACTTCAGCCGAGGGAGGCGGTGCTGGACCCGAAGCTGGTGGTACGCGGGACCAGCGGGCCGGTTCCAGGCTGACCGGGGCGGCCCGCCCCGCGTTCCCGTCCCGCCCCTGTATCCCCCGGGCGCTCCGCTCCAGCGCGCCGGCAGGTGAACGGCGCGTACGGGCGGCCTGGGGGCGGACGGTCCGGGACCGCCCGGGAGGGCCTGCTCAGCTCTCCGTTCTGACGATGTTGACCATCCAGGGGACGCCGAAGCGGTCCGTGCACATGCCGAACACGTCGCCCCACATCTGCTTCTCCAGCGGGACGGACACCGAGCCGTCCGCGGACAGCTTCTCCCAGTAGCCGCGCAGCTCGGCGTCGTCGTCGCCGCTCAGGCTCACGGAGAAGGGCTGGCCCTGTCCCGCTTCCGTGCCCGGCGGGTTGTCGGCGCCCATCAGGGTGAAGCCGCTGGTGGTCTCCAGCATGCCGTGCATGATCTTGTCGGCGTTCGGGGCGTCGGCCTGGCCGAACTGGCCGTAGGTGTTGAGGTTCAGGGAACCGCCGAAGACCTCCTTGTAGAACTCCATCGCCTGCCGGGCGTCGCCGTTGAAGGTGAGGTACGGGTTGAGGCGCGAGACCATGAGAACCTCCCGAAAGGGGGCAGAAGCCATTTGCGCGCAGCGTAACCCCGGGCACTGACAACGGCTCGCCGGGCGTTCCGTGCGGGGGTGGGATCCAGGTGCCTCCGCGGCCGGCCCTGCGGCGCCGACTCCGCTGACGGTGTCGCGCGACGGCTCACGCCTCGTCGGACGCCCCGTTGTTCCAGTCGTACGGCCCGCCGCCCTGCCACTCGATCAGCTCGGTGTCGTCGACGGCCGTGTCGGTGGTGGGCAGACCCTCGCGGTGCAGGAGGTCCAGTACGTCGAACAGGCTGTAGGCGACGCCCATGCGCTCGCCGTGGATGGTCACCAGCCGTCCGCCGTCCGACGCGGGCGGCTGCACGACCACGGGGGGTTGACCGTCCATAGCCCCACCATGCGCCCGAAACCCCGGGTTCGCAGCTCGACCGCGGCCGGAAGCGGGACACGCCGGGCGCGCTCCGGCGCTCCCGGGCCCCGGCAGCGTGTGCGCTGTGCGCCGGTGACAAGGCGCGATCCGGAAGCTGAGTTCTCATCAGCACTCCCTGAGAGGCTCTGCGCCCCCGCCCTAGCGTCCATGGCATGGACATGAACCGTAGGAACAGAGGGAAGTGGCGCGGTACCGCGCTGGCGGTGCTGTTGACCGCGGGGACACTCACCGCCACCGCCCCGGGCGCCCGGGCCGACGGGGCACGGACCGAGACGCCGGTGGCGTCGACGTCGCCGGTGACCGGGGTGACGGAGACGGTGGTGCGGGTGAAGGTGCCGCTGCCGGAGTCGGCCGGGCCCCGCCCGGCCGCGTGCGACTGGCTGTCGTACCTGCGCTACCGCTCCGCCGACAGGCCCGGCGCGGCGGCCGACGCGGACCGGATCCTCATCGCCCAGCCCGGCATCCTGGAAGGAGCGGGGGCGTTCGACAGCGTCGCCCGCAACACCGTGGCGCGCGCCGCCGAGCAGGGCGCGCACATCGAGTTCTGGGCGCTGGACCGGCGCTCCAACTGCCTGGAGGACCGCACCGGCATCGCCTCCGGTGACCAGCACACGGCCGTCGACTACTACTACCGCGGCAAGCAGGTCGACGGCCGGACCTTCGGCGGCTACGCCGAGAACGGGCAGCTGGGCTGGATGGCGAAGCTCGGCATCGAGCAGACCGTACGGGACCAGTACGACCTGCTCGCCGCGGAGTTGCCCGACCAGACGCAGCGCAAGCGGAAGGTACTGTGCGGCGGGCACTCGCTCGGCGGGGTGATCACCGGATACTTCGCCGCCGCCGACTTCGACGGCAACAGGGCCACCACGACGGACGCCGGGTACAACCAGTGCGCCGGCTACTTCGCCCTCGACACCACCGTCTCCACCTCGCTGGCCGACCTCAGCGGCAATCTGCCCGACGACACCAACCTGCCCGACGTCGGCCTCGGTTACGGCGTGGTCCAGGCCGGGCTCGACAGCGGCGTGCTGTCCCGCACGCTGTCCGCGCCGGTGCTGCTGAACCCCGAGACCATGACCCTGCTCGGCATCGCCGGCCTCGGCGCCCTCGACGACCTGGACGGTGAGGCCGACCTGCCGGGCTATCTGCCCTCCAACCTCAACATCGAGGCCACCCACCGCTTCCTGTTCGCCAAGGACACCGCCGCCTTCCTCAGCGGCTCGCCCGCGGTGAAGGACTTCCGGCTCACCAACGGGGCGGTGCTCGGAGCCCTGCTCGACGACAACTCCGTACCGCTGGCGTTCCTGCAGACCAGTGTCGGCTTCTTCGACGGCGGGCCGATCGCCGACAAGAGCTTCCCCGCCGCCAACGGCAGCGACCGGCAGCCCGGGCTGTACGGCACCGCGTACAAGGCCGTCCCGGACCGGCCGAAGGGGCCGCTCTACACCTGGCGCAACTACGACCGGGTCGGCGACCCCGACGACCCCGGCTACCGGTCGGCCGACGGCACCCCGTTCACCGGCCCCGGCGCGGAGGTCACCGACGTGCGGCAGCTCGCCCGCAGCCTGGCCGAGCAGCCGCTGGACTTCACCGAGCAGTACTTCCCGACCAAGCTGGTCACCGACATCCAGCTGTCCGGCTCGCCGCAGGTGAAGAAGCTCGTCGTTCATCCCGACGGGCTCAAGGCCAACCCGGTGCTCACCGTGCTCGCCGGTGAGGGACTGCTGGCCGGACGGGTCCCGGCCGAACTGCATCCCGTGGTCGCGGACGGCTACCAGCACCTCGACGTACTGACCGCCACGGCCGAGCAGAACAACGGCCGGCCCGAGCCCGTCTCCACCAGCCTCGCCGGCTTCGCGCGGTCACCCCGCTGAGGCCTCCCCGTACGCACGGGGCCCGGGAGGAGATCCTCCCGGGCCCCTACGGGTGCGGCCGCGGTTCAGAGCCTGCCCGCGGCGAACGTGGCCGCCGCGTCGGCGTCGTCCCGGTAGCCGAGGTGCGCCCCGACGTCGCCCCCGCCGCTCTCGCAGATGGGGTCGCCCTTGGCGCAGATGTCCAGGGTGCGGCTCTGATAGGTGCCGGTGACGCTCTTGCCGAGCGCCCGGATCGGGTTGCCGAACAGCAGCACCGCGGCGACCTTGGGCTCGACCGCGGCGGGCAGTGTGGCCACGATGGGGCTGCCGACCACCGCGCCCGCGCTGCTGATGCCGATCGAGTTGTCGACGACGTTCGCGCCCTGCGAATAGCCGACGAGCACGAACTTCTGGTTCGGACAGGCGGCCGCCTGGCTCCGCACATGGTTCACCAGGTCCGCGTTGCCCTGCGCGGCGGACGTCGGGGAGAGGTCGGCCGGATAGTTCACCTTGTAGCTGGACACGCTTTTTCCCGGCGCTTTCTTCTGCAGGGCGGAATACACCGGGTCGCCGACGATGAAGCCGAGCGTGCCCGGCTCCAACGTGCCGCGGGCCGAGACGAGTTCGACGTCCGAGCAGGCCGCAGCGGTGGCCGGGGGAGCCGAGAGGGTGGCAAGTCCGGCCCCGCCGGCCAGCGAGAGCGCGGCGAGACACAAACGGATACGCATGGGGGATCCTCCGCGTGTGAGGCGCGTCGAGCGCCTGCGAAAAAGGACGGCCCGAACGTATTCGCTTTCCCTCGCCGGAGGTTATGGACGGAATTATGGAATCGCCGCGGTTTTTTGTCGCCGATTGAGCACGGCACCCGAACAGGTGGGGTCAGTTCCGTCGTGTGTGCAACGCTTCCGCGCGTAACGCGAGAATCAGATCGAGGCGGGTTTCCGGATCGTGCAGGGCGTCGCCGAACAGTTTCTCCAGCTGCCGCAGGCGGTAGCGGACCGTCTGCGGGTGGATGTGCAGCCGAACGGCGACGTCGGGCACGTTGCTGCCGCTGAGCAGCCACGCGAGCAGCGTCTCGGCGAGCCGCTCGCGCTGTCCCACCGAGACCGTGTCGAGCGGCGCGAGGACCCGCGCCTGGAGCCGTTCGAGCAGCGGTTCGTCGCCGTACAGCAGCAGGGTCGACAGATGGTCCGAGCACCGCACCACGCCCTGGCGCGGCAGGATGCCCCGCCCCATCAGCCCGAGCGCCCGGGTGGCGAAGCGCAGTGACTGCGCGGCCTCGGTGACCGCGACCGTCGGGCCGATCGCGGCGGGCCGGCCGCGCAGCGCGAGCGTGAACGCCCGGCCGCCGAAACGGCCGGAGCCGTCCGGATCGGGCACCAGCATGCTCGGCGGCCGGGACTCCATGTCCACCAGCGCGCCGGCCGCCGCCAGCGGCCGGTCCTCCTCCCGCCGGTCCGGGGCGGCGGCCAGCGCCACCGCGGCGACCGTGCGGGGCACCGGCCAGCGCGCGCTGTGCGCCAGGTCCTGCACGGCCTCCAGCGCCACCGGCCCGTCCTCCAGGAGCAGGTCCAGCAGCCGTCTGCGGCGCCGCTCCAGCTCGTCCGAGCTGCGCAGCTGGGCCTCCGCGTAGCCGGCCGCGGCCGCCTGGGCGACCTCGTGCACGGTACGGAACGCCAGCTCCCCGAGCGCGGCCACAGCCGTGGAGTCCAGGCCGAGTCGCTCCGCCGTGCGGCCCATCAGCCGCCACGCGTGCAGTCCGCCGACCCGCAGCGCGGACTGCAACGCGTCCAGGCTGCGCCCCTCCACGGCCTCGCCCCGCCCGAGTTCGTAGTACGTCGCCGCGATCGCACTCCCGTCGTCGCGCGGGTCGGCGATGTGGTCGACGAACAGGGTCAGCGCCTGCACCACCCCGGACCGCAGGTTGCGGCGATACGCCCCGTCGGCGGGGCGCGCGTACTCGGGGACCTGACGGCGGACCTCCTCCTCCACCTTGTCGGCGACGACTGCCAGCTGGGAGCGCAACAGCTCCGCCAGCTCGGGCGGGACCGGCGGTGTGTCGGGGCGGTCCGGCACACCGTGCGGGGTGGGCACAGCCATCACGGACACTCCTTTCGACCGGAAGCGGCTCACCCGCGGGCGGTTGCCAGTGGGAGAAGTGGGCAGTCCTCTCTCGGACGGACGTCCCTTCCGCTCCGTTCCGTGCCCCGACGGCACCTCCGTCACTCCGGCACGCCCAGCGCATGGGCGAGCATCGGCCATGAGGCGGTGAACTCCCGCTTCCAATAGGGCCAGTCGTGTCCTCCTCCGGAGTAGAAGTGCGTGCTGACCGGTATGCCCAGGAGAGCCAGCGTGCCGGCGAAGGCCTGGGCCGAGGGCCACAGGGCGCTCTCCAGGATCCCGGGCAGCGGATCGCCGCTGCCGCCGCCCACTCCGCTGCCCTGCGAGACGTACAGGGCGGTGCCGCGCAGACCGCCGGCGCGGGCGCGCGGGTTGAAGTCCCGCCAGGTCAGCAGGTTGAGCACGGGATGACCCCACAGGGACGCGGCCGGCAGGTTCTCGCGGGCCACGATCGCGTCCATGATGGCGGGAACACCGGGGGCGGTGGTGTCCAGAATGCCGCTGTAGGAGGCCGCGGCCCCGAACAGCCCGGGGTGACGGGCGGCGTGGGCCATCGCGCCGTAGCCGCCGGTGGAGACCCCGGCGACCGCCCGTGCCCCGGAGGCCCGGTAGTCCCGGGCGAGCAGCGCCGGCACCTCCTTCACCTGGAACGTCTCGTAGTCGGGTCCGCCCCGCCAGGCGCTGGGGATGCCGGTGGGGCCCGCGTCCGGCATCGCCACGATCAGGTCGCGGCCCTCGGTGAACGCCTCGATGTCGGCCTCCCGTGTCCAGGACGTGTAGTCGTCGTGGGCGCCGTGCAGCAGGTACAGCACGGGATACGTCCGCCCCGGCTGTGTGTCGAAACCGGACGGCAGGATCAGCCGTACCGGCGCGCTGCGGCCGAGCGCGGCGGAGGGCACGGACACGTCCAGCGTGCGCGGCCCGAGCCGGGTGGCCGCCCGGGCACGGGCCGTGCCGCTCGCGGCCCCGAACAGGACGGCGAGGCCGGCGGCGGCCGTCGCCCGGGCGACGGTGCGCCGGGACACTGCGGAGGCGGGCTTCGGCGGCAGATCGGACATGGCGGCTCCTCGGGTTCCGGCTCAGGGGGCCCGCTCGGCGAGCACCCGGCTGAGGTGGGCGGCGATCTCGTCGACGTGCGGCGGGTCGAGCAGTGAGAGGTGGTGACCGGGCACCCGCACGACCTCCAGACGCGGGCACACCTCGTCCCAGCCGAGCGCCTCGTCGTCCCGCTCGTACGCCGGGTCGCGCACGGTGTGGGGAGCGGGCTCGGTGGCCCGGTAGAGGACGACCTGCCCGGTGTAGCCGCCCGGGCGGTGCGACTCCCCGATGCCCAGGTCCAGATAGGAGGCCCGCTGGTGCTCCAGCGCGGCGGGCGGCACGTCGGCGGCCTCGCGCAGCGCCCCCAGCACGGTGTCGATGCGGGCCCGGTCGTCGTCCATGGCCACGAGCCGGTCGAAGGGCAACTCCAGTTCGACGCCGTAGGCTTCGGCGACGTGGCGGGCGAAGCCCTCGAAGTGCGCCCGGATCCGGTCGGCCCGCGTCAGCCCCGGCCGGGGGAGGGGCCGCACGGAGTCGATGAGCACCACCAGCCGCACCTCCCGCCCGGCGGCGGTCAATTGCCGCGCCGTCTCCTGGGCGACGAAGCCGCCGAAGGACCAGCCGCCCAGCACACAGGGCCCGTCGGGGCGAACGGCGCTGATCGCCTCCGCGTAGCGCCGTGCCTTCTCCGGCACGGTCCGGGCCTCCTCGATCCGCTCCAGCCCGTACACCGGCTGGTCGTCGCCCAGCCGTTCGGTGAGCGCGCGGTACACGGACACCGGGCCGCCCGCCGCGTGGACCAGGAACAGCGGGGGCCGCGAGCCGGTGGCGCGCAGTGCGGACAGCGGAGTGTCCGCACGGGGGAGCGCCCGCTGGACACGGGCGGCGGCGTCCTCGACGGTGACGGCGGCGAACAGGTCGCGCAGGGACAGTTCGATGCCGAACTCGTGCTCGACGGCGGTGCGGATGCGGACGGCCATCAGCGAGTCCAGCCCGAGGTCGGCCAAACGGGCCTGCGGGGTGATGCGGGCGGGCCGATGGCCGGTGACGGCGGCGATGTGGCCGGTCAGCCGGCCCAGGACCGAGGAGGGCTCCGGCACGTCGGCGGAAGGCTCCTCCACGGGCACCGGCTCGGCGCGCACCCGGCCGTCCGTCCACCAGTGCCGTACGTGGCGCCACCGGGGCAGGGGCAGGTCGACGACCCGGCCGGGCGGCACGGGGAGCCGCCCGCCCGCCGCGTAGAAGTCGCCCAGCCGGCCGGCGAACGCCTCCGCCCCGTCGGCGTCCCGGCGCAGTGTGGCCAGGACGAGGGCGCCGGGCACGGTGTCGGCGATCGCTCCTGCCAGCACCGGGTGGGGCGAGATCTCGACGAAGGCCGTGTGGCCGTCGGCCGCCGCGGACGCGAGCGCCCGGTCCAGCCGTACGGGCCGTCTCAGATTGGCCGCCCAGTGGGCCGCGTCGAAGACGCAGTCGCCGCGCGGATCGTCGAGGACGGTGGAGTGCACCGGGACGTCCGGCCGCCCGCCGCGGATGCCGGAGAGCGCGTCGGTCAGCTCCGGCAACAGCGCGTCCACCTGCGGAGAGTGCCCGGCGCCGACGACCCGCATCGCCCGGGCCGCCCGGCCCTGCCCCTCCAGCCGGCGCACCAGCCCGGCCACCGCCGCCTCCTCTCCCGTGACGACCTTCTGCCGGGGCGAGGAGTGCACGGCGACGTGCACCCCGGGGAAGTCCCGCTCCAGGAACCCCAGCTCGGTGTCGTCCAGATCCACCACGGCCATCGCGCCGCCGCGCAGCCCGCTCAGCAGCCGGGCCCGTACCGCGATGACACGCGCCCCGTCCGCCACGTCCAGCGCCCCCGCGCACACGGCCGCCGCCACCTCGCCCATGGAGTGGCCGATCACCGCCGCGGGTTCGACCCCGTACGAACGCCAGAGCTCGGCGAGCGCCAACTGGATCCCGAACAGCACGGGTTGGGCGACCTCCAGGCGGTCGAGGCCGGACCCGGAGGACAGGTGGTCGCGGAGGGACAGTCCGCACTCCGGGGCGAGGTGCGGGTCGAGCTTCTCCACGGCGGCGGCGAACGCGGGTTCCTCGGCCAGCAGGCGGCGGCCCATGCCGGGCCACTGGCTGCCGTAGCCGGAGAACACCCACACCGGGCCGCGCCCGACACGGTCACGGTCATCGGTCACCACCCGCGCGTCGGCCCGGCCTTCCGCCAACGCACCCAGGGAATCGGCCAGTTCGGCCCGGTCCCGGGCCACGACGGCGGCGCGGACGGGGCCTCGGCCGGTCCGCCCGGCCAGGGTCCGGGCCACGTCGGCGGGGTGCGCGGTGCTCCCGCGCAGCCAGTCGGCGAGCCTGCCCGCCGTGTCGCGGACACGCTCGGTGTCGAGATCGGAGAGCAGGTGCAGGCGGGCGGCGGGTTCCTCGGCCGGTCGGGCGCGGACCGGGCCGGACGCCCCTTCCTCCAGCACCACATGGGCGTTGGTGCCGCCGAAGCCGAACCCGGAGACCCCGGCGACGGCCGTGCCGCCGTAGCGGGGCCATGGCTCCGGCTCGGTCACCACGCGCAGCCGGTCGTCGGTGAGGGACGTGCCCCGCGCGCAGTGCAGCGAGGGCGGAATGCCGTCGTGGTGCAGGGCGAGCACGGTCTTCACCAGGCCGGCGACGCCCGCGGCCGACTCCAGATGGCCGAGGTTGCCTTTCACGGACCCCAGCAGCAGCGGCTGGTCCGGGTCGCGGCCCGCGCCGAGCACCGCGCCGAGCGCGCCCGCCTCGATCGGGTCGCCCAGCGGCGTACCCGTGCCGTGCGCCTCCACGTAGTCGACCCGCGCCGCGGCGAGCCCCGCCCGCGTGTACGCGCTCTCCAGCAACGCACGCTGAGCCGCCGGGTTGGGCGCCATCAGCCCGTTCGAGCGGCCGTCGGAGTTGACGGCCGTGGCGCGGATGACGGCCAGCACCCGGTCCCCGTCCCGCTCAGCGTCGGACAGCCGCTTCAGGACCACGGCCGCGCAGCCCTCGCCGCGCCCGATACCGTCGGCTGCCGCCGAGAACGGCTTGCACCGTCCGTCCGGCGCGAGGGCGCCCGCTCTGTGGAAGGCGACCGTCACGGCCGGCGACAGCAGCAGGTTCACCCCGGCGGCGATCGCCGTGTCGCTCTCACCCGTACGCAGGCTGACACAGGCGTGGTGCACCGCGACCAGCGAGGACGAACAGGCCGTGTCGACGGCCAGACTCGGCCCCCGGGTGTCCAGGACGTAGGCGAGCCGTCCGGCGGTGACGCTCAACGCGCCCCCGGCCGGGGCCCAGGGATCGACGGCGGCCGGATCGGCGCCCGTGAGCTGCCCGTACTCCGGTGCGGACACACCGACGAACACGCCGGTGGCGGTGCCGGCGAGCGACCCGGCCGGTACGGCGGCGTGGTCGAGCGCCTCGTGGACGACCTCCAGCAGGATCCGCTGCTGGGGGTCCATCACCGCGGCCTCGCGCGGGGTGACGCGGAAGAACTCCGCGTCGAACCCGGCGATGTCGTCGAGATACCCGCCGTAGGGGTGCGCGTCGGCGGGTGGGAAGGCGGTGAAGTCGCGCCAGCGGTCCTCCGGCACCCGCCGGATCGCGTCGACGCCCTCGCTCAGCAGCCGCCAGTAGTCGTCCGGGCCGTGCACCGCGCCGGGCAGCCGGCAGCCGACCCCGACGACGGCGACCGGCTCGGCGGTACCGCCCGGCACCTCGCGAGGTGACACCGGGGACGCCTCTACCTCGGTGCCGCACAGCCGCGCCACCAGGGCCTCCCCGGTGGGCGTCTCCCACAGCAGCGTGGCCGGCAGTTCGCGGCCCGTGGCCCGGGACAGCTCACCGGCCAGGGCGACCGCGTCCCGCGAGGACATGCCGAGATCCGCGAGCGGCCGGTCCATGGGGACGTCCTCGGGGGAGGTGCCGTACCAGACGGCCACCCGTTCCGCGATCAGCCGGCGCAGCGCGTCCTCCTCGACGGGCCTCATCCCGCGGCACCCGCCGCCACCCGGTCCTGTCCGCCGTAGGCGCCCTCCAGGTACCGGGCCCGGGTCAGCGCCCGCGACACCTTCCCGCTGGAGGTGCGCGGCACCGTGCCCGGCGGCACCAGCACGACGTCGGCGAGCCGCAGCCCGTGCCGCGTGGAGACGGCGCCGCGCACGGCCCGCAGCACGCCCGGCACGTCCAGCTCGGCGAGGCGCGCGGTCCGCGCGTGCTCCGCCACGACGACCACCCGTTCACCACCGGCGGCGCCCGGCACGGCGAACGCCGCGAGCCGGTCCCGGCGCACCGCCGCGTGCGCCTCCTGGGCCGTCGCCTCGACGTCCTGCGGGTAGTGGTTGCGGCCGTCGACGATGATCAGGTCCTTCAGGCGTCCCGTGACGACCAGCTGCCCCTCCAGCACCGTCCCCAGGTCACCCGTGCGCAGCCAGCGGCCGGGTTCCGCGGCGGCGCCCGCGAACTCGGCCCCGAAGACGTCCTCCGAGTCCCGGTTCCAGTAGCCGCGGCCCACGTTCGGGCCCTGCACCCAGATCTCGCCGACCTCGCCCTCCGACAGGAGCGCCCGGGTCACGGGGTCGGCGACCCGGACCCGCTGGTCCGCCGGGCTGCCGCAGCCCGCGAGCAGCACGGCCCGCGGATCGTCCGGCCGCGCGGGCAGGGCCTTCCCGGCCGCCAGGGCGTCACGGTCCAGCGCGAACCGGCGCAGCGGCTCGTCCGGCCGGGCCGCGCAGACGAACACGGTGGCCTCGGCCAGCCCGTACGACGGACAGTGCGTCTCGGGAGCCAGGCCCTGGGCGGCGAACGTGGCGTGGAACCGGGCGGCCGTGCCCGGCCGGACCGGCTCGCTGCCGTTGATCAGCGCGGTGACCCCGTCCAGCCGCAGGCCCTCCTTCTGCTCGGCGGTGACGGTCGCGACGCAGTAGTCGTAGGCGAAGTTGGGTGCCGCGCTGATGGCGTTCGGATGCGCGGCGAGCAGCCGCAGCCAGCGCACCGGCTCGTGCAGGAACGCCGCCGGGTCCATCAGCGCCGACAGCGCCCCGCGCACCACCGGGGCCGCCACGCTGAGCACCAGACCCATGTCGTGGTAGAGCGGCAGCCAGCCCACGCAGGTCACCGGGCGGGTGTCGGCACCGTAGGCGGCGAGCGCCTGGCGGGCGTTGGCGACGACGTTGCCGTGACTGATCTCCACGCCCGCCGGGGCTCGCGTCGAACCGGAGGTGTACTGGAGATAGGCGGTGGCCCCGGGGTCCGGTGCGACCGGCCGCCAGTTCCGGCCCTCGTCGTCGGTCACCTCGTCCGCGACGACGATCCGCGGCCCGTCGCCGCCGACGAACTCGCGTACCTCGTCCCGGGCCCGGCGCGTGGTCACGACGACGGCGGGACACGCGTCGGCGAGCACACCCGCGAGCCGGTCCGCGTGCCCCGGCAGGCCCGGCGGATAGAGCGGCACGGCCACCAGCCCGGCGGTCAGGGCGGCGAGGAACGCGGTCACGTACTCCGTGCCTTGCGGGCACAGCAGCGCGACCCGGTCCCCGGGCCCTGCCTGCCCGGCGAGGCGCGCGGCGAGCGCCTGCACGCGTACGTCCAGGCGGCGCCAGGTCAGGGTGCGGTGGACGCCGCGCGAGTGCGGTGCCGGATGCTCGACGAAGCTGAACGCCCGGCGTTCGGGGGTGGTTTCGGCCCAGTGCCGCACGTACTCCGGCAGCGTGGGGCACACGGGCGCGAGCGGGGGGCGGCGGCTGTCCATCAGGCGGGGCTCCTCACGGCGCGGATCTGCTTGGGGGGTCGCGAAAAGAGGGAGGGCGGTCAGAGCGGGATGTTGCCGTGCCGGCGCTCCGGCATCGGAGCGCGTTTGCCGCGCAGGGCGCGCAGCGCGCGGCAGACCTGCTCCCGGGTCTCGCGCGGCGCGATGACGGCGTCGACATAGCCGCGCTCGGCGGCGAGATACGGGGTGCCGTGGGTGCGCTCGTACGCGGCGAGCAGGCGGGCGCGCAGCGCCTCGGGGTCGGTGGCGGCGGCGAGTTCGCGCCGGTGCAGTACGCCCACGGCCCCCTCGGCGCCCATCACGGCGATCCGGGCGGTGGGCCAGGCGAGGTTCACGTCGGCGCCCAGGTGCTTGGAGCCCATCACCGCGTACCCGCCGCCGTAGGCCTTGCGCACCACCACCGTGACCTTGGGCACGGTCGCCTCGGCGTAGGCGTACAGCAGTTTCGCTCCGCGCCGGATGATCCCGGCCTGCTCCTGCCGTACCCCGGACAGATACCCGGGCACGTCGGCGAAGGTCAGCAGCGGGATGCCGAAGGCGTCGCAGAACCGTACGAACCGCGCCGCCTTCTCGGACGCGTCGATGTCGAGAACCCCGGCCGCGTGCAGCGGCTGGTTGGCGACGACACCCACCGAGCGGCCCTCGACACGGGCCAGGGCGCAGATGATGTTCGGCGCGAACAGCTCCTGCACCTGGAGCAGTTCACCGTCGTCGACGACCGCGTGCAGCACGTCCCGCATGTCGTAGGCCTCGCCCAGCCGGTCCGGGACGACCTCGTCGAGTCCGGCGCCGGGCGGCGCGTGCCCGGGGGCGTACTCCGGCGGCCGTTCCAGGTTGTTGGCCGGGAGGTACGACAGCAGGTCGCGCACGGTGTCGAGGGCGTCCGCCTCGTCGGCGGCCAGGAAGTGGGCGTTGCCGTTGACCGTGTTGCTCGTGCGGGCGCCGCCCAGCTCCTCGGCGGTGGTGCGCTCGCCGGTGACCGTCTCGATGACGTCGGGGCCGGTGACGAACATGTGCGAGGCGCCGTCCACCATCACCGTGAAGTCGGTGATCGCCGGCGAGTACGCGGCACCGCCCGCGCACGGCCCGAGGACGACCGATATCTGCGGGATCACCCCGGACGCCTTGACGTTGCGCCGCACCAGCTCGGCGTAGAGGGCGAGAGCGGCGACCCCCTCCTGGATCCGGGCCCCACCCCCGTCGTTGAGGCCGATCACCGGGCACCCGGTCTTCAGCGCCAGGTCCATCAGGGCGGCGGTCTTCTCGCCGAACGCCTCGCCCATGCTGCCGCCGAACACCGTGGAGTCCTGGGCGAACACGCACACCGGGCGGCCGTCGACCGTGCCGTACCCGGTGACCACACCGTCGCCGTAGGGGCGCCGCGCGTCCACCCCGGCCGGCCGGGCCCGTACGAACAAGCCGGTCTCGGTGAAGGAGTCCTTGTCCACGAGCCGTTCGATCCGCTCCCGGGCCGAGAGCTCCCCGCGCCTGCGCGGCCCGCCCGGAGCCACCGCCGCGCCCCGGCGGTCCTCCAGGCCGGCGACACGCTCCGCGGTGCTCCCGGGCACGTACGTCGTCGCTTCTCCCGGACCGGATGCCGTCACCTCTGTGCTCACGACCACCTCCGAAGTGGTCCTCGAATATGGCAGTGGGACAGCGGAGTGCCGAGTCGATCGCCGTTCTGTGTGGGGGAGTTGAGTCCTTCGACGCCGGCTTTCATCCCCCTGTGACAAGCGGCCGGCCGGGGGAGGGGGACCGATTCAGTTGCCCGAGGTGCCGCAGGAGCCGATCAGTTCTCGTCATTTCCGCCCCAGGTGAGAAAAACATGTGAATGTTTCCGCGTGGTTCGGGCATACGCAGCGAAAACAGAGAGAGGGGCGCTACGTGCTCGTACCGGACCGGAAGGTCGTCAGGGAGTTGCTGACGCGGTACGCGTCGCTGAGGATCGCTCAGGCGGAGCGGGACGTGCCGACGGCGGCACGCGAGCTGGAGGACCTCAGTTACACGCTGTGCGTGATGATGGGAACCTCCGGCATTCACGACGCCATCGCCAAGGCCGACGCCCTGTTGCTCACCCAGGGGCGGTCCGAGGCCGCGGACGGGGAGAACGGCTTGACGCTGGTCGGCTGAGACCGTGAGAAACCCGGCACGGCCGGGTGTCGCGCCCCGGCGGCCTACGAACGGGCCGCCGGGGCGTTCGTCCGCCCGTGGAACGCCGTGCGGTACGCGTACGGCGTGGTCCCCGCCACCTTGCGGAACCGCTCCCGGAACGCCGTCGGCGAGCCGAACCCCGCCTGACGCGCGATCCGTTCGACGGAGTGGTCGGTGTTCTCCAGCAGGTACTGGGCCCGCCGCACCCGCGCCCGCAGCAGCCACTGCAACGGCGTGGTGCCGGTCTGCTCGCGGAAACGGCGGCTGAAGGTCCGCTCGCTCATCCCCGCCCGCGCAGCCAGCGCTCCCAGCGTCACCTCGTGCGCGAGATTGTCCTCGATCCACTCCAGCAACGGCTCCAGCGCCGACCCCCGGGGCACGGGCGGGTGTTCGTGCACGATGAACTGGGCCTGCCCGCCCTCCCGTTCCAGCGGCATGACCGACATCCGGGCGATGTTCGCCGCGACCGCCGACCCCAGATCCCGCCGGACCATGTGCAGGCACAGGTCCAGCGCGGCAGCCGCACCGGCCGAGGTGAGGATCTGCCCGTTGTCGACGTACAGCACGTCCGGCTCCACCTCGACCCGCGGGTAACGACGGGCCAGTTCACCGGCGGCCACCCAGTGCGTGGTGGCGCGCAGCCCGTCCAGCAGTCCGGCTTCCGCCAGCACGAAGGCGCCCACGCAGACGGACGCGATCCGGGTGCCGGCCTCGGCCGCCTGCCGCAGGGCCGCCAGCACCCGGGCGGAAGGCGGCGCGGCCTCGGGGGAGCAGCCCGGCACGATGACGGTGTCGGCTTCCGCCAGTGCCTCCAGACCCCGGTCGACGCGCAGCGTGAAACCGCCGTCCGCACGCACCTCCGGTGTCTCCGCGCACAACCGGACCCGGTAGGCGGGCCGCCCGTCAGGCAGCTGTGTCCACGCGAACGTCTGCTGGGGCGCCGCCATGTCGAACGGCACGACTCGATCGAGAACCAGGATCGCCACGGTGTGCATGACCGCCACCCTAGGTGCATTCCCGCCAGCCGCATCGGACGGGGGAGGGGCGGCCCGTCGAGACGAAGGCACAGGTCAGGCCAGTTGGCGGGAATCCGTCGGAGACTGTCGTTTCAGCCCCTGGGGGATCCATGTCCCGGCTCCCTAACGTGAGCCGGGCACCGTCGATCGCATCACGGAAAGAGCCCCGGTGACCAAGTTCCTGCTGTCTCTCCACGTCCTGGCCGCCATCGTCGCCATCGGTCCCGTGACCGTCGCCGGCAGCATGTTCCCGCCGGCGGCGCGCCGTGCCGCTCCCGCGGGCGGCGACGCCCCCGATCCGTCCGCCGTCGGCACCGTGGCCCTGCTGCACCGCATCTGCCGCGTCTACGGCGCTGTCGGGCTGGCCGTTCCCCTCCTCGGGTTCGCCACCGGTGCCGCGATGGGCGTCCTGGGCAGCGGATGGCTCGTGACCTCCATCGCACTGACCGCGGCGGCGGCCGGTGTCCTGGTGGCCTTCGTCCTGCCCCGGCAGGAGGAGCTTCTCGGCCGACTCGAGGGCGAGCGGGGCGTCGACCACCGTGACACCGTGCGACTCGCCATGTTCACAGGCGTCTTCAACCTCCTGTGGGCGACGGTCACCGTCCTGATGATCGTCCGGCCGGGCTCCACGACAGGAGCCTGAGCCCCACCCGCCAGGCGCCTGTCACAGGTGTCCGGTCTGCGTCAAGTCCGCCCAGGGAATTCACACTCCGGGACACCGGGCCGCCTACACTCGCACTCTCGCCTCGCACGGGGGCGACGATCAGAAAGGCACGTTGACGGGTGTTCCAGGATTCCCCCATCTACGACCGACTCATCGCGGAGTGCGGCGATGTGCCCACACAGGTTCGCCGCGAGGCCGAACGCGTCAGCAGGGAACTGGAGCTGGTCATGCGGCCCGCGCAGTCCCCCGGCTACGACCGGCCGCACTCCCCGGGCACGGGCTGGCAACGCACCGCCATGCTGCCCGCCCCGCGGCAGCCGTGAGCCCCGTCCCACTCAACGGATACTCGCGTTCCAGCCGTTGACCTGCGACCGCTCATCCGGAACGGGACGGGCCAGCCACTCGGAGATGGAGCGGGCGATCGGCTGCCCCGTCTCCACCTCCACGAACCCGAACTGTCCGGACTGGTTGCACTCCAGGAACCACCAGGTCCCGTCGGCGTCCTCGGCGAAATCGAAGGCGCCGTACGCCAGTTCCGCCTCCCGCAGATACGACCGGACGCCCGGCGCGATGCTCGACGGCACGTCGGTGGGCTCCCACGGCGAACCGGGAGCGGCGAAACGCACGTCGACCTCGTCGGGGTCGGCGTCCGCGGCGGTCGCCTTGCGGGCGGCCAGCATCCGCTCGCCCACCACGGTGAGACGGATGTCGGCCCGCTTGCCGATCCGCCGCTGTAACAGCGTCGGCCCGAACGCCACGGCCGAGAAATCCGTGTCCGGCGCGACCCGGCTGGTCGGCACGGCCCGCGGCGGGTCCTGCGGATGCGCGCCCGACACAGGCTTGACCACCAGCTCCGGGTAACGCTCGGCGAACTCACGGGCGGCGCGCGGAAAAGTCGTGATCAGCGTCGCCGGCACGGGCAGGCCGCACCGCTGGGCGAGGCGCAACTGCCACGGCTTGTGCCGGGCCCGGCGCGCCGCGTCCGGATGGTTCATCCATCGCGCGTCCGAGCCCCGCAGCATGCCGTAGAGCGCCTGGGCGGCCTCCTCGGTCAGCCACGCCGACGGCTGGGCGGCCCGTCCGGCGGGCGCGCCGGGCCGGCGCACCCAGACCGATCGCAGCCCGCCTATGCTCACCAGCCGCCCCCCGGCGGACAGATGGCCACGGAAACGGCCGTGGACGTACTCCCCGGACAGCGCCACACCCCCGGTCAGGTCGGCGGGATCGACCCGGACCACCGGAACCCCGGAGGCGTTGAGGTGCACGACCACCATGTCCGCGGTCACGTCCTCCTCACAGGTGAGGATCAGTACGGTCATCTTCGGCGGCCCGTGTTCAGTCGTCGAAGTGCGTCTTGGAACCGGCGGTGGACGTCGTGGTCCCCACCTCTCTCAGCACGGCGAAGTCGCAGGCGGCGACCCGGCCGTCCAGAAGCACGTTCAGCTGCAGTCCGGCGTCGTACACGTACGGAATGACAGCTTCCAACTCCACTGCCGGGCGCGCGTAGTTGAGCGCGAACGGTTGCATCGTCTCTCCCTCGTCGGTGCTGCGCCGATCGAGCGGTGGTTCAGGGGCACGGCCACCCGGTCCGCCGGCTCGTTTCGGCTTCCAGAGACTTATACGAATCGAACGGGTGGTTGGTTTCCTTACTTTCCGTAGTCATCGCGCCGTTTGGTGGTCCGGCCGACGTGCCGTACTGCGCTCCCGCTCGCCGAGGGAGCCGCGGACGGTGCGCAGAGCGAGCAGCAGGACGCCGATGTCGTCCAGGTACACGGGGTCGGGCAGCAGGTCGACGGGCAGCACGAAATAGAGGACCGCGCCCCAGAAGACCCAGCGCGGGCCTGTGGGCAATCCCACGCGCCGTAGTTCGCGCCGGGCCCGGACCAGCCGCACCAAGATGCCGATGGCGAAGACGAGCACGATCGCCGCGAGCACCGCGGCCACGATGATCACCTGTGTGGTCGTATCCACGGGGTCCCCTCCCAGGCGTGCCGCGACACGGGGTGTCTTTACGTGGATTCCCGTTTCCGGCGGCTGTATTGCCGCCGGAGCCGGACATGTCGGCGCGTCGGCGGATTTTCCCGTGCGGGCGGTCATCCCGGTGGCGTACCCGAGTGGCACGGTGTGACGGGGGCGCCTAGTAATGGTCAGCGTAACGTCGCTCGTCACACGACGGGGGGCGCAGGAGCGGCCGCACTCTTCCCCTGGAGGCGAGTATGACCACCTGCTCTTCATCACCCCGCTCGCACGAACCCGGCGTACCGCCTGAGCCGAACGGGGCCGTCGAGCCGTCCGCCGGGACAACCGTCGTCACCCGTGGCCACCAGGTGGAGCAGACGAGCACGCAGCCCGCCGCGGGCCCGTACGAGACGAACCCGACGGCACCCGAGCCCGCGGTGGCCGGCTCACGCCGTGTCGAACGGGCGGACACCGAGCCCGTCGCCCTCGGCTCTCCTCAGGAGGACCAGGCGCACGCCCCGTCAGCCGCCCTCGACGACCAGGCGGATGAGGCAGCCGAACAGGTCGGGGCTCCCGACGCGCGGCGGGTGGACGCAGTGGCCGCGCGGCCTGCCGCTCGCGCCCCGGAGCGGACGAGCCGGCCCGCCGCGCGCGGAACGGACCAGCCGGGTTCCGGACCGTTCGTCGTCCGCTCGCTCGACGAGAACCTGGTCGAGCTCCGCCCCGGCACCGGCCCCGACGCCGCCCCACCGTACGGCGACGCCGTCAGCGACCTCGTGCACGCCGCGGTGGCGGACCGGCCCCTGGAGGAGGTCGTCGCCCTCATCACCTCACTGGAGGCGTCCCCCGCCCACACGGAGGCCAGGGTCGACGCGCTCCGCACCGCCGGAGTGGGCCGGGCCGTCGAGGACGTCTGCCGGATGATCGCCCTGCTGACGAGGCCCCCGCGCGACCCCGAATGCGCGGACGAGGCGATCCGGGCCGCGGCCGCCCACCGCCCCGTGGAGGAAGTGACCAGGCTGGTCACCCTGCTGCACAAGCAGCCGCAGGAACCCCACGTCCGCGAGGAGGCCCTGCGGGCGGCCGCGACCGGCCGGTCCGTCGAGGAACTGGTCGAGCTGATCGACCGCCTCGGCCTGGAGCGGCTGGACCGCAACGGCCCCCGGCCCACAGGGCCTTCGCGCCCCGGCCCGGGCGAGATGGGTCCCGAGCCGCCCCGCCGGCCGGCCGGACGCCGCGCGGCGCGGCCGGACCCGGCGCGCCGGCACCGCCGGACGTTCGGCTCCGCACCCGCGGGCCACGACCCTGCCACGGATCGGCTCGCCCGATCCGTGTCGTGGACCGGATGGCTCGCCGCCCTCGCCCTGGCCGTGTGCGCGGTGGCCCACTTCCCGCTGCAACGCGGCGGAGCGTCCCTGGGCCTGCACGCGTACGCCCTCGCCCTGTCGGTGCTGTGCACGGTGCTGGCGCTGCTGCTGGTCCTGCGCCCCGTCCTGGTGGTGCTGGCCGGAGCGGTGGTGGTGCCCACGGTGCTGGCCGGAGCGCAGGCGTACCAGAGTTCCTTCCCGTCCGCGTCCCTGCCCCGGGCCGTGGAACTGGCACTCGCCCCGCCGTGGTTCGCCTCCGGGGCCGCCGTGTGCGCCGCGCTGCTCGCCGTGGCCACCCTGGCCTTCCGGATGCTCCTGCCCCTCATGGACAGACAGTGGGCGCCCGCCCCGGCGCCCGGGGTACGCCGAACGGCGGAGTGACCGCTACCGGCGCGGTACCGGACCGGATCCGCTCGCGGCGGGTCCGGTCCGGGCGTCGTTCGTGGCCCGGTGGTCGAGCAGCCCGGCCAGCACCCGGTCCGGCGTGAGCGGGAGTTCACGGAAGCGGACACCGGTGGCGTGGTGGACGGCGTTGCCGACCGCCGCGGCCGTTCCGACGATGCCGATCTCCCCGATCCCCTTGCTGCCCATGGGGTTGAGGTGCGGATCGTCCTCGTCGATCCAGTGCGCCTCGATCTCGGCGACGTCGGCGTGCACGGGCACGTGGTACGACGCCAGATCCGACTCGGGGAAGTCACCGAACGCGACGTCCATCGTGCTGCCCTCGGTCAGCGCCATTCCCAGGCCCATCGTCATGCCGCCGACGAACTGGGAACGCGCCGTACGGGCGTTGAGGATGTGCCCGGCGGCGTACACCCCGAGCAGCCGGGCGACCCGGACCTCGCCGGTGACCGTGTCCACCGCGACCTCGGCGAAATGTGCCCCGAAGGCGTGCCGCGACCAGGCGCTCTCGGCGTCGGCCTTGCCCCTCGTGTCGGCGCGCTCCTCCAGTCCCTGCTCCGGCAGCGGCCCCGTGTGTTCGGCCAGCCGCCGTGCCAGCCGGTCACAGGCCTCGTGGACCGGCCAGCCCCAGGAGGCGGTGCCGGACGAGCCGCCGGCCAGCGACGCCGACGGCAGTTCGGTGCTGCCGATCTCGATCCGCACCCGTTCCAGCGGCACTCCGAGCGCGTCGGCGCCGACCTGCGCGAGCACGGTCCGGGCGCCCGTACCGATGTCCGTGGCGTTCACCCGCACCAGGAACGTCCCGTCGGGCAGCGCGCGGGCCGTGGCCGCGGAGGGCCACGCCATGACGGGATACATCGCCGCCGCCACGCCCGTCCCCAGCAGCAGGGGCCCTTCCCGGCGGGAGCCCGGTCGGGGATCGCGCCCCTCCCACCCGAAGCGCCGGGCACCCTCGCGCAGGCACTCGACCAGATGCCTGCTGCTGAACGGCTTGCCGCTGTCGGGCTCGGTGTCCGGCTCGTTGCGCACGCGCAGCTCGATCGGGTCCATGCCGAGTTCGGCGGCGAGTTCGTCCATCGCGGACTCCAGCGCGTACATGCCCGGGGCCTCGCCCGGCGCCCGCATCCACGACGGGGAGGGCACGTCGAGCGCCGTGACCCGGTGCACCGTACTGCTGTGGGGCGCGGCGTACATCACCCGCGCGGGCACCGCCGCCTGCTCCACGAACTCCTTGATGCGGGAGGTGTGCGTGGTGACCTCGTGGATGAGCGACGACAGCCGCCCGTCCGCGCCGGCTCCCAGCCGCACCCGGTGCAGTGTCGGGGCACGGTGCCCGACCACGGTGGGCAGGAAGCGGCGGGGCAGGGCCACCGTGACCGCCCGCCCGGTCTGCCGTGCCGCCATCGCGGCGAGCACGACGTCGGGCCGTGGCGTGCCCTTGGAGCCGAATCCGCCGCCGACGTGCTCGGAGGTGACGACGATCCGCTCCTTGGGCGTCTCGAACAACTCGGCGAGCACGGCCCGTACGACACCGGTGCCCTGGCTGGAGGTGTGCACGGTGAGCCCGCCGTCGTCCCAGCGGGCGGTGCTGGTGTGCGGCTCCATGGGGTGGTTGTGCAGCGGCGGCACCCGGTAGGCCACGTCGACCCGGGCGGCCGAGGAACCGAACGCCTCCTCGGGGTCGCCCTGCCCACGGACGGCGGGGTACCCGCCGTTGACCTCCTCGGGGACGTACACACCCGGGTGCGAGGCGGACAGGGCCACGTCGTGCTCTTCGGCGGCGTACGTGACGCGGACGGCGGCCGCGCCGGCCCGGGCCGCCTCCAGCGTCTCGGCCACCACCAGGGCCACGAACCAGCCGCGGTGGGGGACCCGGGGACTCTGCAGCACGGCGAGCGTGGGATCGTCCGCCTCCGCGAGGCGAGGGGCGTTCTCGTGGGTCAGGACGGCGAGGACACCGGGCACGGCCAGGGCCTCCGCCGTGTCGACGCCGGTCACGCGGCCCCGGGCGACGGCCGCCGGCACGGGCCAGGCCTGGGCACGGCCGGGGAAGTGGTACTCGGCGGCATAGCGGGCGGCGCCGCTGACCTTCTCCCGCCCCTCCCGGCGCTCGGCGGGAGCGCCCACGCTGCCGGTCATGGAGTCCTCCTCGCAGGCGCCCCGTCCGCCAGCCGGGACAGCACGTCCACGGCCAGATTGCGGGCCAGGGGCACCTTGTAGGCGTTGTCCCGCAGCGGCTGTGCGGCGGACAGTTCGACGTCGGCGGCGTGCTCGAACGCGGCGACCGTGGGGGCCGCGCCCACCAGCGCCTCCTCCGCGCGCCGGGCCCGCCAGGGCCGGTGCGCCAGGGCTCCGAACGCCAGCCCCACATGGTCGACCACACCGTTCGAGACCCGCAGCACCACCGCCACGGACGCGAGCGCGAAGGCGTAGGAGGCGCGGTCGCGGGCCTTGCGATACGCCGACGGAAGACCGGCCGTGGCGGCCGGCAGCACCACGCCCGTGATCAGCTCCCCGGGGCGGATCTCGGTGTCCTGCTCGGGGCGGTCCCCGGGCAGCCGGTGGAACTCCGCCGCCGCGACACTCCGGGCGCCCTCGGGACCGTACAGCTCGACACTCCCGTCCAGAGCGGCCAGCGCCACCGCCATGTCGGAGGGGTGGGTGGCGATGCAGTGCGCGGAGTGCCCGAGTACCGCGTGATCACGGTGGACGCCGTCCCGCGCACCGCAGCCGCTGCCCGGCTCGCGCTTGTTGCACGGCTTCGAGAGGTCCTGGAAGTACGGGCACCGGGTGCGCTGGAGCAGGTTGCCGCCGGTCGTCGCGGCGTTGCGCAACTGCCCGGACGCGCCCGCCAGCAGCGCCTGGGACAGCGCCGGGTACCGGTCGCGCACCACAGGGTGGGCCGCGAGGTCGCTGTTGCGGACCATCGCCCCGATCCGCAGCGCCCCGTCCGGCAGTTCCTCCACCGCGTCCAGCGGCAGACGGATGACGTCGATGAGGGCGGCGGGCCGCTCCACGCCGAGCTTCATCAGATCGACGAGGTTGGTGCCGCCACCGAGATAACGCGCGCCGGTGTGAGAGGCGTACGCGGAGGTCGCCTCCTGGACGCTCCCGGCGCGGACGTAGGCGAACCCCTTCACCGGATCACGTCCTCGACCGCCTCGGCGATCCGCGGATACGCACCGCACCGGCACAGGTTGCCGCTGAGCCGCTCCCGGATCTCCTCCCGGTCCAGCGGCACCGGCTCACCCGAGGGCGCCGCCGGGTCGGTGACGTGCGAGGGGTGACCGGCCGCCGCCTCGGCGAGCATGCCGGCCGCGGAACAGATCTGGCCCGGCGTGCAGTAGCCGCACTGGAACGCGTCGCGCTCCACAAAGGCCTGTTGCAGCGGATGCGGTTGCTCTCCGTCGCCGGAGAGACCCTCGATGGTGGTGACCTCACAGCCGTCCAGGGCGACCGCGAACAGCAGACAACTGTTGACGCGCCGGCCGTCCACCAGGACCGTGCAGGCACCGCACTGACCGTGATCGCAGCCCTTCTTGGCGCCCGTCAGGTCCAGATCCTCCCGCAGGAGGTCCAGCAGGACTCTCCGGTGGTCGACGGTGAGCGTGTGGGGCTTGCCGTTGACGCGGAGCGTCGTCTCCGAGTGGTGCTCTTCGTTGGCCATGTCGTCGCGGACCTTCCCGGGCGGACCGTACTGCCGTACGGACCGCGTATCCAGAAGGCCGCGACTGACACGTCCGCCCCGGCAGGGCGGCGCCCGTCCCTGGTCCCGGCGGCTATTCCCGCTCGCCGGAGGGGCCCGCAGGTCGCGGGGACCTGCCCTTGAGACGCTCGAACGTCCGTGTGAGCTGCTGCAGCGGCGACGCGACGGGAGCGTCGGCGGGCTGCTGCGCCGCGGGAGCCGCCCCGGCGGTCTCCTGGTAGGCGGTCAGGGCCTCGTGGGCGCGCTCGGCCGCCTCGCGGTACAGGTCACGGGACCTCGTCATGGCCTCGAGCGCCTCGGCGTACATGGCGACCAGACCGCGCTGCCGGTCCAGATCCTCCTGCAGGGTCAGCAGGTGCCAGTCCTCCCGCAGTGCGGTGAGGGCGTCCTCGGCGCCGTCGGGCAGGGGCCTCGGCAGCGCGGCGAACCGTGTCACCGCGTCGATGAGGTCGGCCGGCTCCGAACCGTCGAGGAAGACCGCGCGGACGGAGAAGTCCGCCGCCTCGTAGCCCTCCGGGGCGGGGCTGCCGGGCAGCACCACGGCACCGCCGCGGGGCACCTGGATGCCGGAGTCCCGCAGGGCCCAGTTGAGTCCCCGCAGCTGCTGCGGGGCGGCACGGTGCTCCACCACCCGGTGCCGCAGGCCCGGCGGCAGCCACCGCGCCACCGGCCTCCGGCCGCGCTCGTCCGTGGTCATGGCCTCGTGGACGACGACATGGATGTGCCACCCGCCGCGCACCGCGTTCCTGAGCAGACGCCGGGTCTCCTTGTCGTCCTGGGGGATCGGGTTGATCTCCCGCAGCGACAGCTCAGCGGTGGCGTCCCGGTCCCAGCCGGCGTCCGGCTCCTCCGGCCAGAACAGGGCGGCGGGGGAGGGCCACTCGTCGCGCCACGGCTGCTCGGCCTCGGCGACCAGGACCCACTCCTGTCCCTCGTCCGAGGCGGGCCGCAGCGTCAGCCGGGACCGCACGGTCACCGTCTCGTCCACCCGCCAGCGTGCCTCGAACACCCGCTCCGCCGGCGCGGTCTCGTCCTCGGGCAACTCCAGGAAGTCGTCGATGGCCCGACTGCGCTTGCGCTGCTCTAGCGAGCGCCGGAGCACGTCTGCCGTGGCGCCTCGGGTATGGCGGCCGCGAGCCAGCCACACCGTGGCGGGAGTCATGGGGCGAACGGTGGGGGAGGTCGGCATGGGTCCATCTGGGAGCGGGGGCAGGTCCGCCTGCCAGTATCGTCGCCGCAGGCCGACGGGGTTGACCCGGGGTCGTACCCGGCGTGGCGCCCTGCTGTGCCGGGCGGCGCCGGCAGACCGCGCGGGGTGTGCGGGAAGCGCGCGCCGCGCACGGGGTGTGCGCGCCGCGCGCACATCGGTGGATCTCACTCGTGGCCACGCCGTGACGCGGTCCCGACAATGGTCCGCACGAGCAGGGCCCGCCCACCATCCGCATCGGGGCGGGTCCTGCTCGCCGGCGTCGTACGTCGTACGTGTTCAGGACGCTCCTTGTCCCACCCTGGGGGCCGCTCCGTGTGCCGACGCGTCCGGTCGTTCCGGTGGGCCGTTCAGGGGCGCGGGTTCACGCGACGCCACCGTGGACGTGCGTCGGGCCCCCGGCGTCCGGCCACCGAGGCGCAGCGCGGGCACTGCCGCCGTACCCGGTCCGCCGCCCCGCCGGACTCCGGGAAGGTGTCCGGCCATCCGACGTGCGGGAAACGGACCAGGCCGGAGCGGCTGAGCGACAGCCCGCAGACGGTCTGGTTCAACCCCGGCTCCCAGGCGTGCACCTCACCGGAGGGCAGCCGACGCCGGCCCTCCTCCTCGTCGGTCCACTGCCCGGACGCGGCGACGACGTACTGCCTGACCCGTGCCATGCCGTGCGCGGCCGGGTCAGCCGGCCGTGTGCTCGACACGCAGCCGCACCTGCTCCTCCAGGCGCCGCAGGCTGGTGTCCAGTGCGTCGCGCACCGTCGTCTCGCCCGGGTCGTGACCGTCGTCGAAGAACGACAGGTGCACGGTCACCTCACTGGCTCCGGCACCGATACCGGCGACCTGTAGCCACCCCGTGTACGTGCCCTGGTCACGGGTGCCCCATTCGAGCCGCATCTGGTCGCGTTGCGCGCGCAGCAGGGCGGAGGTGTCCTCGTCGGTGCGGTCCTCGTGCACCGTCACGGCGGGCAGCTCACGGGCCTCCACGTGCAGGGCCTCCGGCAGCCAGGTGTCCAGCTGCCCGACGTTCGCCGCCTGGTCGAAGACGTGCTCGGGCTGTGCGGGCATCGTGCGTGAACGTTCGTACTCGGTCATCGCGCCACCGGCCTTGTTCGGGTTCGGACAGCGCCCCGCGTTCCCACCCTGCCCGGCGGTATTCCTCGGCGATCCGGCCACCTGCCGGCCGTCCGGTGCGTCACGTCCCAGTGCTTTGGCCGCTGACCAGGTCGGTCACCGCCCGGAGGCCGCCGTGCGCGAGGGCGGCGCGTTGCCGGTCCGCCCCGGTCCCGTTCTGCAGGAGCCGGTGGACCAGGGACGTCACCTGGCGGCTGTCGCCGGAGGCCTCGAGCGCGGGCGAGACGTGCCGGAGGAACTCGTAGAGCACGTCACCGGCCCGGTGCGTCGCACCACCCGGGCCGACCAGGGTGTCGCCGAGGCCGTACCGGGCGGCGTGCCACATGGCGGCTTGCAGCATCTCCGGGCTGAGGTCGGGTGCCCGCGCCCCGGCGGCGGTCTCCGCCAGGGCGGTCTCCACGAGAGCCCGGGTGACCGCGGCGAGCATGACCGCCTCGTCGGCGCTGAGCTGGACGTCGAGGCACCGCACCTCGACGGTGGGGTAGCGGGGCGAGAGGCGGGCCTGCCAGTACAGCTGACCGGTGTCCGAGATCAGACCGGCGTCGAGCAGCCGCTGTACCCGCAGGTCGTAGTCGGCGGCGTCGTGGAAGTACGGTGGCATGCCGCTGACCGGCCAGCGGCCGAAGACCACCGTGCGCCAGCTCGCGAACCCGGTGTCGCCGCCGTCCCACAGCGGGGAGTTCGCCGACATGGCCGTCAGGGTCGGCAGCCAGGCCCGGATACGGTTCAGCACCTGCACCCCGGCCTCGCGGTCCGGCACGGCGACATGCACGTGCGTGCCGTTGACCAGCTGCTCCGCCACCAGCTGCGGCGCCTGCGTCACCATGGCCCGGTACCGGGCCTGGTCGGTGACGGCCATGGGGTGGCCGTGCCGCAGCGGTGGGGTCCCGCAGGCCGCGATCCGGCAGCCGTGCTCCTCGGCGGCCATGCCGATCGCGTGCCGCAGCCGCAGCAGATGCCCGCCGACCTCCTCCAGGGTCCCGCACACCGGCGTGGCCACCTCGACCTGCGCCTGGAGCAACTCGTACTGCACCTCCTGATCGGCCACGAGACGCCCCAGGCCCGCCGCGGTACGGACCTTGTCGGCCTGCGGCACCGGCAGACCCGTGACCGGGTCGAGCAGCAGGTACTCCTCTTCCACTCCGACAGTCGTCATCGGACACCTCTGTTCCGCCCGGCTGCCCGGGCCGGATCTCACGACCCGAGTTGCCGCCGGCACTTCGGGACAAACCCCGACACGGCCGGACGGAAGAGCCGCGGATTCAGCGGCCCAGGGCGGTCTCCCGCTCCGGACGGGACCGCTTCTCCGGATTGCGCGCGGCGTTCAGTGCGGTGACGAGACCGTCCACTTCGACGACGACCAGGTCGGTGCGCCGGTCTGCGCGATCTCCTGATCGATCCGGTGCCGGGCCGCGGATGTGCGGTGGAGCTACAGGAAGCGCCGGATCGGCGTGACCGCGGCTTCCTTCACGCGTTGCGGTACCGCTCTTCGTCTCCACCGGGTGAGGTCGATCTCCACGCTGCGCTTCAGATCCGCGTCGTAGTCGCGGTCGAGCGAGGCGGTGAACTCCTCGTCCAGGGCGACGAGCATGATCTCCTCGTCGTGGTCCATGGACCGGCGGTTGAAATTGGTCGATCCGATGAGGGCGGCGACCGAGTCCACGGTGATGATCTTGGCGTGCATCATGCTCGGCTGGTACTGCCGGATGTGCACGCCGGCCCGCAACAGACGCGTGTAGTGGTGCTGACCGGCCAGCTGGCAGGCGCGCTGGTCGGTGTGGGGGCCGGGCAGCAGGATCTCGACACGCACCCCGCGACGAGCGGTCTCGCACAGCAGGTCGACGAAGTACGCGTCCGGGGCGAAGTAGGCGGTGGCCAGCCGGAAGCGCTCCTCGGCGGAGGTGAGCAGCACCCGGATGAGGGTCTGCATGTCCTGCCAGCCGATGCTCGCGGACCCCCGGACGACCTGCACCACCGACGAGCCGGCCTGCGGGTGCTCGGTGAAACGGTCACGGTCGTCGAAGAGTTCGTCGTGGCACTCCGCCCAGTTCTGCGCGAACGCGGCCGCGATGCCGTCCACGGCCGGACCCCGCACCTGTACATGGGTGTCTCGCCACTCGTCCGGGTTGCGGGCGTCGCCGCACCATTCCTCCGCGATGCCGACGCCGCCGGTGAAGGCGGTGTGCTCGTCGACGACGAGGGCCTTGCGGTGACAGCGGTGATTCTGCTTGAACGGTGACAGCCACATGGGCTTGCGGAACCAGGCCACCTGCACACCGGCGTCGCTCATGAGCTCCAGCAGCCGCGGCTCGATCTCCTTGGCGCCGAAGCCGTCCAAGAGCAGCCGCACCCGCACCCCCGCGCGGGCGCGGTCGGCCAGGGCGGCGGCGAAGTCGTGGGCGATCTGGCCGCGCCAGTACACGAACGTCATCATGTCGATGGTGTGCCGGGCCGAACGGATCGCCCCGAGCATGGCCGGGAAGATCTCGTCACCGTTGCGCAGCGGCACCAGGTCATTGCCTTCCGTGGCGGCCACGCCGAGCAGCCGCTCCAGACGGCGGCGCAGACGCTGCTTGCGCGCTGCTGTGTCCGGCGCGGCGCCGCGAGCAAGGGGTGCCGGTATGCCGTCGACCACCATGCCAAACCTCCACAGGGGCCATGGGGACAATACGTCCAGGGCTCCTGGACGAGCCCGACCTACCGCATGCCCGGCCGGTACCCCGTCACTCGCCCCATGACCTGTCAGGCAGGCTTCAGCCCTCCACCAGCGCGGCGACCAGGCGTTTCATGGGGGGCCGGGGGTCGGGTGTGCCCGGCCAGCTGGTCATCAGGAGGTGGTGGGCGGTTCCGACGACGGCGAGGGCCACCGTGTGGGGATCGACGCTCTCCGGCACCCGGCCGAGCCCCCGCTCCGCCTCCAGGTAGCCGGCGATGGCCTCCTGGATCGCCGTGAAGCCGGGCGCCCCGCCTTCCAGGGCTTCCCGGATGCGCAGCGTGGCGGCGGGACGGGTCATGGCGAGGCCCGAGATGGCGGGGCCGCCGGAGTCGAACAGTGCGAGGGCTACGGCGTCGAGGTTCCGGGCCACCGTTCCCTGTCCGGCGAGCCCCCGCAGTTCCCTCGCCTTGGCTGCGGTTCGCGCGAACCGGTCGAGACACAGCTCGGCCACGAACTCGTCGAGCCCCGCGAAGTGCGCGTGCAGCAGCCCCTTGGCGCACCCTGCCTCGGTGGTCACCGCACGGCTGGTGAGTGCACCGGGCCCGTCCCTGGTCACGACGCGCTCGGCGGCCGCGAACAGCCGCTCGCGCACGTCCGGCGTCGCCACTCCACGCGGTGACATGGGCCTCTCCTCCGTTCCGTCCCGGCCGCCTCAACGGGCACAACCCCTCGGATCGTAGCGGGGATTGCCAGTTTGGGCATGCGCCCATACTGTTTGGGCGCATGCCCATTCCCCGTCGTCCATCCCAGGAGGCACTCGTGCCGGACATCGTCAACACCGAGCAGGCGCAGGCATGGAACGGCCCCGAAGGTGCCCACTGGGCCCGCCACCAGGACCGCTGGAACGCCGTCAACGAGGGGTTCGACGAGCCGCTCCTCGACGCCGCCGGAATCACCGGGGGCCACCGGACCCTCGACCTCGGGTGCGGTGCCGGGCAGACCACGCGCCTCGCCGCACTGCGGGCGCCCCGAGGACACGCGCTCGGCCTCGACCTGTCCGGCCCGATGCTCGCCGAGGCCCGGGCCCGCGCTGAGCGGGAGAACATCACCAACGTCGCGTTCACGCAGGGCGACGCGCAGACGCACCCCTTCGAGGCGGACGTCTTCGACGCGGCCATCAGCCGCTACGGGGTGATGTTCTTCGCCGACCCCGTGGCTGCCTTCGCCAACGTCGGCCGGGCGCTGCGGCCCGGCGGGCGCCTGGCGTTCGTCTGCCCGGCGGACGCCACGTTCAACGAGTGGGTGGCGGCGGTCGCATCACTGCGCGTCGTCCTGCCGGTCGGCGACTTCGGCCGGCCGGGGTTGCCCGGCATGTTCTCCCTGTCCGTCCCGGACCGCATCCGCGACGTCCTCACCGCTGCCGGGTTCACCGCCATCGCCATCAACCAGGCGCGGGTGTACGGGACATGGGGACACGGCGCCGAAGACGCGGCGGAGTTCCTGCTGGGGACGGGTCCTGGTCGCCACCTGCTGGAGCAGGCCGCCCCGACCGCCCGGACCCGCGCCCGCCAGGTCCTGACGGACCATCTGCGCGACCACGAAACAGCGGACGGCACCGTTCGGCTGCGCAGCACGTCATGGCTGGTCACGGCGGACCGTCCGGCCGACCGGTGAGGCACCGCCCGGCGACCACCCGACCCGCGCCGGGGCAGCGGTCATCGCCGCGCGACCGTACTCGCGGCACAGTCGACGGCCTCGCAGATGGTGCGGATCGCGCGGGCCGGGTCGGGCAGGTCGACGCTCCACAGCCCCGCGGAGCCGCCCGCGGCGATGGCCAGGGTGTGTCCGTCCGGGCTGAACGCCACTGCCGTGGACGAGCCGGTGGGCAGGGTGATTCTGGGCTGGCTGGTGGCGAGGTCCCACAACTGGACGCCTCTGACGCTGCCTACGGCCAGTGTGCGTCCATCGGAGCTGAAGGCCATCGACCTCACCTCGCCGTCGGCCGTGAAGCTCTCACGGAGCCGACCGGTGCGCGTGTCCCACGTCTTCACGGATCCGTTCCTGCCGCTCGCGGTGGCCAGGACATGCCCGTCCCGGCTGAAGGCGAGGGACAGCTCGCTCCGGGCGCCCGGCCTGATGGTGCGGTGTGTGCGGTTCGTCGAGACGTCCAGCAGCGTGACCCTCTCGTCATCGGCCTCATGGTCGACGACTGCGAGGGTCCGGCCGTCCGGGGCGAACGCCACCGCTCTGACGGATCGGCCGTGGCCGGCGCGGACCGTGCGGAGTGCGCCGGTCGAGAGGTGCCAGACGCGGACCGCCCCCGTTCCGTCGACCATGGCGAGCCGCGTCCCGCCGGGGCCGAAGACCGCTGCGGTGTAGGTGTCCAGGACCCGGCTCCGGCGGAGGCGGCCGGTGGCGACATCCCGCACCTCGATCACCCCTCTCTTGACGGACCTGGCAGCTACGGCGCGCCCGGTCGGGCTGAACTCCACGGCTCCGAGGCGGGAAACGATGACGCGCAGGTCCTCTCCCTGGCGTGCCTGGTCGCTGTCCAGCGTCAGTGAGGCTTCTCGGTTGCCGTTCCCGGCATCCCACAGCTCTACTGATCCACGGCCGGGCGGACCTTGGTGAACTGTGGCCGCCGTGCGTCCGTCCGGGCTGAACGCCAGGTGGGCGACGGCCGTGCCGGCGTGACCTGACAGAGTCGTCCGCGGCTGTTCAGCGGACGGCCGATGGACGCGGACGGCGGGATCGGTGTTGCTGCTGGTGACCAAGGTCCGCCCGTCCGCGCTGAGGGCCACCTTCATGGCTCCGCCTCCGCGGTGACCGGCGGTCACGGTGGCACGCGCCGTGCCGGAGGCGGTGTCCCACAGCCGCACTGTGTCCCCCGGGTGCGGGACGGCGAGGGTCCGCCCGTCCGGGGAGAAGGCGACCTCGTTCGTATGGACAGGACCGTCTTTGATCACGCGCCGGAGGACGCCGGTGGCCGTCTCCCGCAGTTGCACCGAACCGTCCATGAGGACAACGGCGTAGGTCCGGCCGTCAGGACTGAAGACCACCGCACGGCCCCCGGTCTGGTCGTGGGCGGTCCGGGTGCGGCCGGTGGCCAGGTCCCACACCCGCTCCGAGCCGTTGAAGCCTGCCGCGGCTAAGGTACGTCCGTCAGGGCCGAAGACGAGCGCCTCCGGGTCGGGGAGGCCGGTGAAGCTGTGCCGCGTGTGGCCGGTGGCCACGTCCCACACCCGGACAGCCGTCACGGAGCCGGCGGCGACGGTACGTCCGTCGGGGCTGAAGGCCATGCCGCGCACCGCACCGTCAGGTACGGCGAAGGTGCTGAGTTTCCTGCCGGTGTCCGAGTCCAGGAGCGTCGCCTGGCCGGCCTTGCCCTCGGTGACGACGGCGAGGACGCGTCCGTCGGGGCTGAACGCCTCAACCGTGCTGATGTCGTGACCGGTGAACGTGCGCCGGAGCCGCCCTCCGGGCAGACTCCAGATCCGCACCTTCCCGTCTCCGCTCTGGGTGGCGAGGGTGTGGCCGTCCGGGCTGAGGGCGATGGATCGCACGGGTTCGCCGCCGCTGATCAGGCGCTTGCGCAGTGGCAGCGCCGCCGCCGCGTAGAGGGCGGCGGTGGCTTCGCGGGTCGGGCTGGTGCGGTAGGCCTGGACAGCGAGCAGTGCGGCGAGGTCGGGTTCGGTGTCCAGCAGTGCACCGGACTCGGCGGCCAGTTGCCGGGACTGGGCCAGGACCTGGGCGGTGACCGCGCTCCTCCACTGTCCGACGGCGAGGCCGGCGGCGACCAGGGCCATGCACAGGGCGGCGGTGACCCCGCCGAGCATCAGCCGGTACCGGCGACGGCCCTTTCGCTCGTGGTCACGGCTGGTGTCGAGGAAGGCGTGCTCCAGATCGGTCAGATCCTCGCGGGGTGCGCCGCCGAAGTGTTCCCGCGCGGCGGCGAGCCGGCTTCCCCGGTACAAGGCGCCCTTCTCGCGTCCCAGTTCCTGCCAGGCGTGGGCGGCATCGGTCAGGTTCCGGTGCACACGCAGGCGTTCGCGGTCCTCCTCGATCCAGCCGCGCAGCCGGGGCCAGGCCGTGATCAGGGCCTCGTGGGCCATCTCGACGGTGTCGCCGTCCAGGGTGAGCAGCCGAGCCCGGACGAGTGCCTCCAGCACCTGGGCGGTGTCCTCCCGGCCGGTGCCGGGCAGCAGTTCCGCGCGTTCGACGGGACGGCGGGTGTCGGGGGTGCCGTCACCGGGGGCGATCAGACGCAGCAACACCCGGCGGGCAGTGGCCGCCTGGTCGTCGGTGAACCGGCCGAAGACCTTCTCGGCGGTCTTGGCTATCGCGCCGTCCAGGCATCCGGCCGCCTCGTAGCCCGCCATGGTGAGGGTCTTGCCCCGGCGGCGGCGCCAGGTCTCCAGCAAGGCGTGGGACAGCAGTGGCAGCCCGCCCGGCGCGTCGGCGACCTCCTCGACCAGCCGGGTGGTGAGGGCGCGTTCCACGGTCAGTCCGGCGGCCGCGGCCGGTTTGACGACGGCGTCGCGCAGTTCCGCCGGGCTCATCGCACCGGCCAGCAGGTTGGCATCGCGCAGTGCCTCGGCCAGGTCGCGGTGCTCGGCGCAGCGTCCGTAGAAGTCGCCGCGCACCGCCAGCAGCACCCGCAATCGGTTCTCGGGCTCTCCGGCGGCCAGCAGCAGGTCGATGAAGCGGGCACGTTCGGCGGCATCGTGGCAGAGGGTGAAGACCTCCTCGAACTGATCGACGATCACGAACGTGTCCGCGCCGGCGCTGCCGTCGCCCGGCCCTACGGGTGTGAGAAGGGAGGCGTGGGTGCGGGCGGGGCGTTCGCCCGGAGTCAGGATCCGGACCGCCGCCGGACGCAGGTCCGCCTCCTGAGTCCGCCGGAGGACGGGTATCAGGCCGGCCCGCAGCAGGGAGGACTTGCCGCTGCCGGAAGGGCCGAACACCGCGGCGAACCGACGGCGGCGCAGCAGGTCGACCAGGTCGGCGGTGAGCTGTTCCCGGCCGAAGAACAGGCCGCTGTCGCCGCTTTCGAACCGTGCGAGCCCCCGGTACGGCGCAGGTGCTCCCTCGGCGTCGCGGGTGGCGTCACCGGCGGACTCCTCCACTGCCTCCTTCCACCGCGCCTCCCACAGTGCCTCCTCGCCTCCGCAGGCCCGTACGTAGGCCAGGACCACCGGCAGCGTCGGCAACTGCTCGCCCGCCGCGGCCTGCGACAGGGTGGTCACCGAGTAACCCGCCCTCTGGGCCAGGGCCCGGTAGGTGATTCCTCCCGTCTCTGCCCGCAGCTTGCGTAACTCGAACGCGAACCGCTGCACCGGACCCGCCGCCGGATCCACCGGCACCTCACGACGCCCCGCCACACCCTCACCCCTCCGCTGCCCCCGTGACAGAGGCAATGTTCGGCCGCCGGAACGGTACTGCCGAACAATGCCCCGGCCGCTGAACTCGGATCATGGAATCCCCACCCGTGGAACCCGCTTCTCCAGCGGGTTCACCGTCCGTCCCCTTCAAGTTTCCTACGGCGATCACGACGGCCGGCCCGTCGCGACTGGGCTGGCTGGACGCGCTGCGCGGCATCGCCGCCATCGTCGTGGTCTTCGACCACTCCTCGTACACCTTCATGGCGGACTTCCGGCGGGAGTTGATGCCGCAGTTCAACACCAGCCGCTACGGCATCATGCTGTTCTTCCTGGTGAGCGGCTACATCATCCCCGCGTCACTGGAACGCCGGGGCTGCGTCCGGACGTTCTGGATCGGACGGGTCCTCCGTGTGTACCCCCTCTGGACCGTCGTCGTCACCGTGCTCCTCGCCGCTCACCTCTCAGGCGTCGCGGAGACACGTGACTTCGGTGGGCACAGCGCCTTCGCCGTGGCCGTCGCCCACGTCACGATGCTCCAGGAGCTGCTGGGCACGCCCAGTCTCCTGCTCGTCCTGTGGACGCTCTCCTACGAGATGTCCTTCTACCTGCTGGTCGTCGCGTTGTTCACGGTCCGCCTGCATCAACAGTCCGCGGCGATCGCCGTCACAGGGGCCGTGCTCGCCGCCCTGAGCGTGACGGCAGGGGTCGTGCTGCCGGCCTCCGCCCTGTCCGGCCTGGTCGGCACCGGCCCGCTGATCGCGTTCGCCTCGATCGCCATGGGAGGCGCCATCTGCTGTGCGAGCGCCAGGTCACCCGTTCTCCGGAGGTTCGGGGGCGTGCTGGGCGGGGTGCTGGCGCTCGCCCTGGTCCTGTGCAACGGCACCGTTCCGCTCTGGGAGAGCCTGGTGGTACTCGCCGTGATGTTCCTCGGCACCGCCGTCCACCGTGCCGAGCACGGTCAGAGCACCTGGCGTCGCGCGGTCGGCACCGCCGTCGTGGTGGTCGCCTGTTCTGTGGGGAGTGCCTCCCTGTACGGCGACGGCGACCACTTCACACGACGGGGCTGGATCCTGGCGTTCCTCCTGGCCGTCCTCACCTTCGGCGCCGGAATGGCGTCGCGGCGCCGGCGCATACCGAGGTTGCTGACCGGCTTGGGAACGATCAGCTACTCGGTCTACCTGGTGCACCCGCTGCTGCTGGCGGTGATCGACAGCACGATCGGCCGGCAGCGGCACGACGAACTCGCGCTCGAGATCGCGTTCTTCACGGTGCTCCTGCCCATCTGCCTAATGACCTATCGTTACGTCGAAAGGCCGAGCCAGGCCTGGGCACGCAGACTGGCACGCCGCGTGCAGCCACCGTGACGGGCGTCCAGCGTCCCCTACTGCTCGGTCCGCTCGTAGGCACTGATGACGTAACGCGCCTCGTCGTCGACCGCGTTCCTTTCCCAGTCCAGTGTGATCCGTACCGGGTGCCCGTCGGGGGCGTACTCCGCCTCGGCCGTGTCCGCGTCCTCGCGGCGGGCCTGCTCCAACTCCTCCACGAGTTCCCCGATGGTGGGCACCGCGTCGGGGGCGCTCTCGACCGCGCGTCGGCCCATGCCGTCGAGGCCCACCGACTTGACGACGGCGCCGTCGCGGACCGAGATCCGGAACGTGCCGAGCAGACTCCGCTCTCCTTCGCTGGACCGGAGCGTGTAGGTGTACGAGGCGGGCTCCTGCCAGGGGGCGCGGTCCTGCGGCTGCGCGCTCTGCGGGGCGCCGCTGCCGCAGGCGGCGGCCACGCAGAACACCCCTCCGATCAGCACGGCACCGGCCACGGCACGGGCGGTGAGAGAAACGGCGGTCATGGCGGCGGTCCCTTCGAAGACGGCTACCGCTATGACGCCGGACGCCCAGGGAACGTTCGTCACCGTGCCGACCGGGGTGGCCGGGGCGGCCGGGGTGGCCGGTGGACCACCGGCCACCCCCCTTTCCGTTGCCGACACCGGTCACCGCCTTGCCGCCGGAGGCGAAGGAGTAGGCGTCGGTCACCTTGGCGGCCCCGCTGACCGAGCCGGCGGGCCGAGTACGCGGAACAGGCCCGGCTCGATGTCCGGGGTGCTGATCGAGCCGTAGCCGAGGACGAGGCCCGGACGTGCGGAGCGGTTCGCGGCGACTTCCGCCAGGGTGTAGACCGCCACGCCGGACGCCCGGGCCCGGCCGGCCAGGTCCGCGACGGCGCCCGGTTCGGCGAGGCGGCCCCGGGTGAACGCGGTCACATGCAGGCCCGCGGCGGACGGCACCAGTTCGGTGAGGTCCGCGTAGTGGTCGGTGAGCAAGCCGGTGACCGACTGGTGCCGGGCCGCGTAGGTGTGCTGCATCCGGCGGATGTGCCGGGCCAGCAACCCGTCGTCGACGAAGCGGGCGAGCGCCGCCTGCGTGGGGACCGCCGTGTGCCAGTCTGCGGTGTACTTCGCGGTGCGCAGTGCTGTGCGCAGCGTGGCGGGCGCCACCAGGTACCCGACGCGCAGGGAGGGCAGCATCACCTTGGAGAACGACCCCACATAGATGACGTGCCCGTCCCGGTCCAGGCTCTGCAGCGTCTCGACCGGCCGCCCGCCGAACCGGAATTCGCTGTCGTAGTCGTCCTCGATCACTGCCGCTCCGTGCCGTCGTGCCCATCGCAACAGCGCCGTTCTGCGCCGCAGGGACATCGGCATGCCGAGCGGGAACTGGTGGGCGGGGGTGACGTACACCGCACGGGTGTCCGGCGGGATGGCGTCCACCAGCAGGCCCTCGGCGTCCACCGGTACGCCCGTGACGTCGGCACCCTGCGCCAGGAACGGCAGCCGGGCCGGTGGGTAGCCGGGCTCTTCGACGGCCACCCGGTCACCCGGTTCGAGCAGCACCCGCCCGATGAGGTCGAGGGCCTGCTGCGTGCCGGTGGTCACCAGCACGTCGTCCGGGTGGGTCCGCACCCCGCGCGAGAGTCCGAGGTGCCGGGCGAGTGCGGCCCGCAGCCCGGCGTGGCCGGCCGGATCGCCGTATCCGACGCCCCCGGTCGCCGAGAGGCGCATTTCCCGGGCGATCAGGGGACGCCAGGCGTCGTAGGGGAAGAGCCGGGCGTCCGGCAAGCCGGCCCGGAAGTCGTGGGCCGCCGTGGTCGCTCCCGTGATCTCCGGGGACGCCCATGGGGACAGGCCCGCCCACAGGGCGCGCGGGCGCAGCCCCGAGCCGGGGGTGCCGGTGGCGGTCGCGGCCCCGCGCGTGGGCAGGCCCGTGGCGCGCACATGGGTCCCGGAGCCGACCCTGCTGTCCGCGTAACCCTCGGCGACGAGCCGTTCGTAGGCCACGCCGACGGTGTTGCGGGCCACCGCGAGACGGCGGCTCAGTTCCCGCGTCGGGGGCAGCGGATCGCCGGGCCGCAGCAGCCCGTCGTGGATCGCGGCACGCAACTGGCGGTAGATCTGGCCGGACAGGTCGCGCTTCCCGTCGAGCCTGACGTGCACGTCCATGTCGGCTTCCCGTCTCGACTGTGCGATATCGACTCGGCCGTCGTCGGCTCCGGCGCTCGCGATTGGCTCAATCAACTGACGACATATTGGCTCTGGAGCTGAACCGCTGTGTGATCCTACGCTCCGGCCATGGACATACGACGACTGGACCGCCAGGCGCTGTCGCTGGCCGGGGAGGCGGTCTCCCGGGTGAAGACCGATCACTTGGGACGGGCGACGCCGTGCGCGGACTGGACCCTGTACGGCCTGCTCCGCCATCTGGTCAGCCAGAACGAAGGGTTCGCCGCCTCCGCCAGCGGCGCGGGTGAGCCGTGGGCCGTGTGGCACGGCGGCGATCTCGGCGATGACCCCGCCGCGGCGTACGAGGCATCGGCGGACGAGGTCACCGCGGCGTTCGCGCAGGACGGCGTGCTGGAGCGGAAGTTCGCGCTGCCGGAGGTGGGCGAGGGCTTCACCGTCCCCGGACGGATCGCGATCGGCTTCCACGTGCTCGACTACGTGGCACACGCCTGGGACGTCGCGGTGACGATCGGCGCCCCGTGGGAGCCCTCCGCCGAACTCACCACCGCCGCCCTGCGCGTCGCCGCCCGGGTCCCGGACGAGGGCCGCGGCGCCGGTACCGCGTTCCGCCGGCGGATCGCCGTTCCCGACGACGCCCCGCCGGGCCACCGCCTGCTCGCCCTGCTCGGCCGCGACCCGTCCTGGACGCAGCGGCCGTGCTGAGGAGCAGTTGGAGCCCGGGCCCGGCCGGTGATGCCCCGGACGGCGGCGCGGCGAACGACGCCGGCAGCGGCACGCGCGGTCACCGGAGCGGTCCGCTGATCGTCAGCGTCACCGACTTCACGAGCGAGACCTACCGGGCCCTGCCCGGAATCGCGCGTCGGGGCTTCGCGCTACGGCGCCACTGGCCGCATCTCGACGGAGCGGTCGGGATGTGGTTGTGGGTCATGCCCACCGCCCGGCGCTGCGGATCGGTCTCGGTGTGGACCGGGCGACGGGCTCTGGCGGGCTTCGTACGCCTGCCGGAGCACGTCGCGATCATGGACGAGTACCGGGGGAGAGGCACGATGAGGTCGGTCCTCCTGGAGTACGACGGCTTCGACGCCGCGCGGATCCTTCGGGACGCGGAGGCTTGGCTGCTGCCGGAGGGACGCGAACGGGTCGCACAGGCTTAGGACTTGCCCGGCCCACAGTGTCCCGAGTGCTCAGGTCAGGGGCGTGAATGCGGGCAGGGTGAGTGCCGAATGGGCCGGCCGCTCCTCCGTGGAGGGCATGGCGCTGAGATTGCGCAGCATGTCGTTGCGCTGCTTCAGGGCCAGGGCGGTGGTCGGGAAGAGTGTGGCGTCGCCCTTGCCGACCTGATCCTGGTTCAGGGTCACGAACCCGCGGGTGTCGTGCTCGTAGGCGGCGAAGCCCGCGGCGTGGTCCCGGCCGGCCAGGTTGCCGGCGAGCATGTACGCGCCGACGAGCGCGAGACTGGAGCCCTGGCCGGTGAGGAACGAAGGCGCGTACGCGGCGTCGCCCACGAGCGCGACCCTGCCGCCGGACCAGCGAGGCATGCGGATCTGGCTGACCGCGTCGAAGAACAGGTCGTCCGCGTCGCGCAGGGCGGCGAGCATGCCCGGGACCTCCCATCCCGCGTCGGCGAAGACCGCGGCGACCAGGTCCCGTTGGGCCTCCGGGTTCCGGAACGCCTCGAACGGCGGGTCCGGGTGGGCGAAGTTCAGGAGGGCGTGCACGTCGTCCTCGTCGTCCACCGCGTAGAGTGCCGCGGCCCGGCCCGGGTCGTTCCACATCACGGTCTCGCGCGCGAGCCCGAAGGTGTTGCGCATGGTGAACCCGGCGAAGCAGTAGCCGAGGTAGCGGTGGAACTGCTGCTCCGGACCGAACAGCAACTCGCGGGTACGTGAGTGCAGACCGTCCGCACCGAACACCATGTCGAACGTCCGCCTGCCGCCTCCGCGGAAGGTGACGTCGACCCCGTGGCCGGACTGGTCGAGGGTGTCGACGGAGTCGTTGAACAAGAACTCCACGTCGTCACGGACCGCGGCGTGAAGAGCGGCGGTCAGATCCCCGCGCCGCACCTCCAGGTCCCGTCCCGCGACACCGCCGGTGACGGTGTGCGGGTCGAGCGAGGCCACCTCGCTGCCGTCCCCGTCGAGGAAGGTCAGCCGGCGCAGGTCGATGTGCGCGTCCCGCAGCCGCGGGAGGATTCCCATCCTCCGGACGACTTCCAGTGCGGTGCCGCGCACGTCCACGGGGTAGCCACCGCCACGAGGTGTGCCCGCCTTCTCGAGCACCGTGACGGCGCATCCGTGACGGTTCAGCCAGAACGCGAGGGCGGGCCCCGCGACGCCGGCCCCGGATATCAGGACCTTGCGCCTCGACAGACCGGTGCGGCTCATTCCTTGACTCCTTGGCTCATGGTGCGGGCGAGAAGCAGTGACAGCGCCGTGACGGCGCCGGCGATGATGAAGCCGGCGACAAAGGCCGATTCCGCCGGGACGTCCGAACCGGAAGGGGTTCCGGCCGTGAGGAGCGCACCGCCGACCTGCGCACCCACGGCGTAGCCGATCACGCGGGTCACGAGGACCAGGCTGGTGGCGATGCCGGTGTCACCTTGACCGACGGACGTGGCGGTGCTGGTCACCATCGCCGTCACGCACAGGCCGTTGGCCAGCGAGATCATCGCCTTGCCGATGACGAGGTGCCAGACCTCGGTGTGCACGGCCGCCAGCGTGGTCAGGGCGGCGGCCATGAGGAAGATCCCGGCGGTGACCACGGCACGCGAGCCGAAACGCCGCGCCCCGATCCCGCTGATCGGCCCGGCCAGTGACGCGGCCACGGCACCGGGCAGCAGGAAGAAGCCGATCTCGGTGGCGCCGGCCCCGAAGCCGTACCCGTCGCCGGACACCGCGAAGAGCTGCGGGACGAGGTAGACCGCCACCGAGGTACCGACGCAGATCACGAACGTCAGCACGCACGACTTCCACATCGCGGGCCGTGCCAGCATGCGCAGGTCGACCATCGGCGAGGCCGCACGACGCTCGACGGCCGTCCATCCGGTCACGAAAGCGGCCAGAACCACGATGAGAGCGCCGAACGCGAGGGGCTGCGAGCCGATGTCGGGCGCCAGCGCGAGCGCGAGCATGAGCGTGACCAGCGTCCCGCTCAGGAGAACCAGGCCGGGCCAGTCGATGCCGGCGTCGTCCGGCCGGCCCGGCGGGTCATGCGGCATCAGCCTGTTCACCAGCAGGGTGGCCCCGACGACCGCGATCGTCGGCAGCGCGAACATCCAGTGCCGGGACAGCTCTTCCGCCACGGGCCCGGCCGACAGGGTCCCCGCCATCCCGCCCCCCACGAACAACCCGCTGACCACCCCGATGGCCACCTTCGACTCTCCCGCGGGGAGGTGCCGGCGCACCAGGATGAACGACAGGGGGAGCGCGCCCACCATCGCCCCTTGCAGTACCTGGCCGAGCAGGAGCACCGGCAGGTTCGGAGCGAGGGCGGACACCAGACCACCGGCACTGACCACCGCCATCAGCCGGATGAGGATCCGTTTTCCGCCGTAGCGGTCGCCCAACTTGCCCGCGACCGGTGTGACGAGCGCGCCGGTGATGAGGAGCACGATGCTGAGTAACGCCCCTTCGGCGGGGCTCATGTCCAGTTCGCGTTGCAGGAGCGGGAGCGTCGGCGTCACCACCGACTCCAGGGCACCGGTGGCGACCGCCAGCACGCCGAGGGCCCCGACAGCGGCTTTCCCGATGTGAACCGGGGGAGCCAGGGTTGTGGTCATGGACGTCCTTCCGTCATGGCCGGGCGAGGAACGGGCCGGCCGTGGACGTCAAACTACACTACACCGTGCAGTGTAGAAAGGTTAGGATGAGCCCATGCCGACCACGAAGACACTGCGCGAGGGGTCCACGCGGAAGCGGGCCGCCATCCTCACCGCGGCCCGTGAACTGTTCCTCACCGACGGCTTCGACCGGTCCAGCGTCGACGCCGTCGCCGCCCGGGCCGAGGTGTCCAAGCGGACGGTCTACGACTACTTCGGCGACAAGAAGACGCTGCTCCAGGCAGTCGTCGACGCTGTCGGCCAATCACTGATCACCACGATCCGGCGCACCCTCGACGACACCCTCACCGACCTCACCGAGGCCGGCGAACTCGAGGGCGCCCTGGTCACGTTCTCGATGCGCATCGCCACCGACATGCTCGGCTCGGCGGAGTACGCAACGCTGCAACGACTGGTGCGGGCGGAATCAGGCCACCTGCCGCACCGGGGCTACAACTCCATGGCCGACACCCCCGACGAGGCACTGGCCGAACGGTTCGCCGCCTTCGCCGAGGCCGGGCTGCTCGACGTCCCCGACCCCCGGCTCGCGGCCGACCAGTTCATCGCGCTGACCTTCGGCGTCGCACTGGACAGGCTCGGTTCCGCGAACGCCGCGGAGGACGCCCGCGTGCGGCCACTCGTCGTCGAGGGGGTGCGGACCTTTCTCCGGGCATACCGAACGACGTAGGGCCACCGCATGAGTGAGTGAGGGAGGGTGCCGTGGAGCCGTCGGAACTCCGGCGCGCGGTTGAGGCGGCACGGGCGACCGCTTCGGAGCTGGGACTTCAGGTCGACGAGGTGATCGTCATCCACAACTCGGACCGTGTCGCGCTGCGCCTGGTCCCTTGCGGTGTCCTGGCTCGGGTCGCACCTTCGGGGCAGCTGGCGGATTCCGAGTTCGAAGTCGAGGTCGCTCACCGTCTCGCCGGCGTCGACGCCCCGGTGGCTGAGCTCGACCCGCGAGTCGCCCCCCGCGTCCACGTACGCGGAACCTTCGCCATCTCGCTCTGGACCTACTACGAACCTGTGGGCTCGGAGACCGCGCCGGCCGACTACGCGGACGTGTTCGAGCGGCACCACGCCGCACTGCGCCGCATCGATCTGGAGGCACCGCATTTCACCGACCGGGTCGCGGTGGCACTGAGAGACGTGAACAACCGGGAGCGGTCCCCCGAGCTGTGCGATACCGACCGGCGGTTCCTCAGTGACACCCTCAGTGTTCTGAGCACCGCGATCAGCGCCGACAGCGCCGGCGAGCAGTTGCTGCACGGCGAACCGCACCCGGGCAACCTGCTGAACACAAAAAGAGGGCCGCTCTTCGTGGACCTCGCCACGTGCTGCCGCGGACCGATCGAGTTCGACCTCGCCCATGCGCCCGAAGACGTGGCACAACACTATGCGGGGGCCGACCACGACCTGACGCACCGGTGCCGCGCCCTGAACTGGGCGCTGTTCTCGGCCTGGCGCTGGCGCCGAGACGACCAGATGCCGGACCGGGACCACTGGAGAGCCGAGGGGCTCAACCGGGTGCGTGCCGCCGTCGGCCGCCGCGGACCGGGCTGAACCGGAGCCCGGACGGCTCACTGTGGCACCGCGAGTCCAGCTCGGTCATGCGCGATGCCTCGGGGGAGTCGACTTCAGCGGGGAGTCAGCCCGCGATTCTGGGACGCCGCTCCGAAGTAGTCGCCGCCCTTGCGTCTGGCGTCGTCCGTACCCCAGGCCCGCTCGCCGTCGGCGGTGGACAGGTCCGTCCTGTCGCCGTTCTGCCGGAGCGGTGCCCGGACAAGTCTCGGTATGTGCTTCGAACAGTGGATGTATGCCTCCTCGACCTCGACCCACACCCACAGGTGGGGCCGCCTGCCGGGGACCGGATCGACCGGCAGGCCGGGAAACATCCGGCGCATCGTGTCATCGGTGACCAGTTGTGCGCGGCCGTTGACATGCAGACCGATGCGGTCCTGGGAGAAGTCGATCATCAGCATGCCGATGTGCGGGTTCTCCCGGATGTTGCCGAGCGAGGCCATCACGCCGTTCCCGCGGTACTCCGGGTAAGCCAGGGTCGCGTCATCGAGTACCTGGAGAAATCCGGGTGGGCCGGCCCGGAAGGTGCTGTCGCACTCGCCGTGGCTGTCCGCGGTGGCGAGGAAGAACATCTCCTGGCGGGCCACGAATTCCCGCATCCGTGGGTTGAGCCGGTCCAGCACCTGCTCGTCGTAGAAGCGGTCGGCGCGGCCGACCGTGCCCAGTTCACGTTGGATCTGGTGCTCGCCGTGGCTTCCGGGCCGGTCTGCCCGCTCATCGTGGTGCAACGGTCCTCCTGACAACCTCGGCGTACGTGGCTGATTTCGTCACCTGGTAGGCCGAAAAGCAGCGTGCCATGCACGAGAGACTAGAGCAGACGCTCGCACGGCACTCCACGGGATGGGTTTTGGCCACCCTCCCATCCCCGATCCAGTCGGCTCAGGTAGACGATGAGCAGCGAGACCCCGTGGGCGTCCACGTCCGTACGGAGGGAACCGGCCGCCTTCCCGGCGTCGAGCTCGGTGAGACCAACGTTCGCCCGCCCCACCGTCCAGGCGTGACATCCGGCAGGTCGCGCCGGACCGGTTCCAGCTCTCTCAGGAGTGACGGTGGTAGGCCTTGTTGGCGATGCGCCAGCCGGCGTCGACGCGGACCAGCAGGAAGATGTCGGTGAACGTGTCCGGGCCGTGCCAGAGCGTCATGGTGGCGGTCGCGACGGTGCCGTGGACGTCGGTGACGTCGATACGGCGGGAGCGGGTCGGTTCGTCCAGGGCCGGCCGGCCGGGGAAGAGGGCGCAGTACTCGTCCAGGCGCCACGAGACGAAAGCGCCGTCCCGGATGCCCTCGATGTGGGCGGTGGGCAGGAACGCGTCGCGGAAGTGTGCGGGGTCGCCGGTGGCGTGCCCGCGGATGTAGGCACGGAGCGGTTCGAGCACGGTACTCGCTACGGCGGGGACCGTGGCGGCGACGGCGATGTCGGCCTCCGGACCGGCGGGAGTACCGGCCAGGTCGGCCGCGCTGCGCGAAGGGGTGTTTGACGCGGCGGACAGCAGTGCCATGTCCTTGGCCAGCGCACCGATGGTGAATTCGGCTGTGCACGCGGTCGGCTGGTCGGTGAGGAAGGGCCGTTTGCGGGCCACGAGCCCCCCGAGTGGGGCGAGTGCGAGGACATCCAGCACCTGGGCACGCGACAGGCCGAGCGCCTCGCCTTGCCGCAGCGAGTCACGCAGCGCGAGGACGGCTCCGGCGAGGCTGTGGTTGGCGATCAGCTTGAGCGCGGCGGCGGTGGAGGCATCGTCGACGCGCCGGACGGTGCCCAGCGTTTCCAGAACCGGCCGGACCCTGTCCAGCATGTCCTGGTCGGCGGCGGCAAGGATCTCCAGGGTGCCGGCAGCGACGGCCGGCACAGAGCCGAGGACGGGCGCGTGGACATAGGCCGGGCCGAGTCGCCGGGCAAGCTGCGACGCCTCGGCGGGAGCGATGGTGCTGGCGTTCAGGACGATGGTGTCCGTGCGCAGCGAGTCGCCGACCTCGTCGAGGACCTGTTGGCAGGCAGGCCCGTCGAACAGTGACAGAAGCACCAGGTCGGCCCTGGCCACGGCGGCACCCGGATCGCCGGTCACCTCGACGGTGCCTGACGTACGCCCGGAGCGTGTCCAGCCGACTACGTCCCAGCCCTTGGCGGCGAGTCGGGCCGCGAGCGCGGCGCCCATGCGCCCCAAGCCGAGGACAGCGACGGTTCGTGGCGTGCGTGGTGGGGTCATGTGCGCCAGAGTGGTGCACCGCGGCAGCTGCGACAAGCGCAGGTTTCGCAGGTCAGCCCTGCGAGACACGCATGCCTGCCGGGCATACTGGCGCGATGGATCTGACTGTGTGGCGGACCTTCGTGACCGTGTGCCGTCTCGGGTCGCTGTCGGCGGCGGCCGCCGAACTCAACCACACGCAATCGGCCGTCTCCCGGCAGATCGCCGGACTGGAGCGGCAGCTCGGTGTGTCGCTGCTGGAGCGACATGCACGCGGTGTGCGTCCGACGCCTGCCGGCGAGGTGTTCCGGCGCCACGCCCTGGCCACACTCAACGAGGCCGACCGCGCCGTCCGCGCCGCACGAGACGCTCGCGACGGGGCGTTCAACCGGCCGCTGGCCGTCGGTGCCGCCCCCTCTCTGGCCTCCGGGATCGTCCCCGAGGCCGTCCGGGGCCTGTTGAAGCAGGTCGGAGCCATCCGTTGGAGCCTGGTCCCCGGCCTCAGCGCGCAACTGCACCAGCGCGTGATCGACGGCGATATCGACATCGCCGTCGTCACCGACGCCCCACCGGGACTGCCCCAGGACCCGCGGCTGGAACGACGGTTCCTCGGGCTGGACGACATGGTCGTCGTACTGCCCGTCGGACACCCGCTGGCCGGGAGCGGTCCGGTGGACATCCAGGCGCTGGCCGACCAGACCTGGGTCGAGGACAACGACGGTTCGGCTGCGCTCCTGCGTCAGCACGCCGCCCGCGCCGGGGTCAGCGTGCGCATCGACCTCAGCGCAGCAGATCTGCCCGGCAAGCTGGCCCTGGTCGCGACGGGTCATGCCATCGCGCTGATACCCGGCGTGCTGACGTGCGCGCTGCGGACCGACGTCACCACGGTGAGGCTCGTCGACCCCCCGACCCGCGGCATCTACACGATCACACCATGCCGCGACCCCCACCGCTGTGCGCAGACCCTCCACGACCGGCTCGTCGCAGCGTTCGCCCCACTCTAGAGTTTGGGCCCGGGGTTCCTGATCTGCCCTCCCATGCGGTGGTCGCTCCAGTCGATGCCGTCGTCGTACTCCTTGCTCGATGCGAGTCCGAGGAACCGGAGCACAAGGGGAGCCGCGAGGAGGATTGCTCCGCACAGGCTGCCGATCGCCACATAGGCCGCGGCGGCGATGACGGCCCAGAACAGGATGTCGCACACGATCCGCGCCCACAGCGGGAACGGGGCGCGCCACGCGTGGTAGCGGCGGTACATGCGCACGAGCTTGCCGGACGCGCGCTTGGATCGGCCGGCCTTTCTCCGACCCGGCCTTGCCGTGTGGCCGTTGCCGTGCGGACGTCCCATTTTCTTGCCCATGGACCTCTTTGTCCCTTCAAGTGTCCCGTGGCCATGAACCACCGAAGACGGCAGCGTTCGACGAGGATTCCGTCGGCCACGGCGGTGCAACGGGACAGGCTGTCCGGGGGAGTGGGTGTGGTGTGCGTTGCGGCCGACTGGCCGCGCACACACTCTCTCCATGCCATGGGGAAATTGCGGGGAAAACGTGGTTTCTGTTACTCGTTGTTCGCTTTTCCGTGACTCTCGGATGCAATATCCGGGCTCAAGCCGCTCTGGCGTTGTCGAACTGCAGTGCCGTGCGCAGCCAGTTGTCCGTGGAGCCCGGGGTCGGCTGCGGGCGGCTGCCCGGCGGGGTCAGGACGACGGCGGCGAGTTCCCAGTACGGGTCCAGGCGCGGCTCGGCCGACAGACGGGTGGCCAGCGAGCGGCGGAACTCGTGGGTGTCACGGCTGCCGTAAGCGCTCGCGTAGGCCGCGACGTAGGCGTCCAGAGCCTCGCCGGGATGCGGGTCGTGTGCCCGGCGCAGGTGCGGCGCCGCGAGTTCGAATGCTTCGAGGAGGCCCGCGTACAGAAGGGCGGCACCGCGGGCCCCTGCGACTCGGTGCACATCCGGTTGGGGCGGCCTGCCGTCCGTGCAGGGAGCCGTCATCATGGCGTGCAGCCGGGCGAAGGCGAGTACCTGGGACGGGTGCGGTTCGTCGGGCGGCTGGGGGACGGCCGCCTCCAGGAATGCCGAGGTTGCCGGGCGTGGCATCCGCGGTGGCAGCCAGGTGCGCCAGAACCTGGCCAGTGGTGCGGTGCTCGGTGGGGTGTCGAGCGCGCTGAGCAGCCTCAGCCGACCGGCGCGCTGAGCCGGCGGGCAGTCCCGCACCAGTTCAAGTGCCGCTTCCCGCCAGCGCAGGGCCTTCAACTCACTGCCGAGCTCACGCAGACGGATATCGAGGGCGTTCTCCAGTGCGGGGCCGGTCGCGTCTTCGTCCTCGAGGATGCGGCGTATCTCGGGCAGGGGCAGGTCAAGGGTGCGCAGGGAGCGGATCAGCTGCAACCGGGTCAGTGCCTGGGGGCCGTAGCGGCGGTGTCCGCCACTGCTGCGGGCGGCTTCGGGGAGCAGGCCGTGGTCGGAGTAGAAGCGGACGGTCTTCACGGTGGCACCGGCGCGCTCGGCGAGCTCCCCAATGCTCCACAACGGCTCGTGTGACGTGGACAGTTGAACCTCCCTTAAGGGGAATTTCTACGGTACCGGTGCGCGGGCCAGGCAGACGCCGTGTCCGCGGACGTTGGCGTACGCGAACGGCGCGGCGCCACGTGACGAGTCCGGGGAGGGCTTTGTGCAGGTGTTCATCATGGTGGCGGGGACGTTCACCGGGGCTCATGTATGGCAGGAGACGGCCGCGCGGCTGGTCGCGGCGGGCCATGCGGTGCACGCGGTCGCGCTGACGGGCATCGACCCGGCCCGGCCCGCCGTGTCGGCGCACGTCGGTCTGGAGACGCACATCGAGGACGTGATCGCGGCGATCGACGCGGTGGACGTGACGTCCGGGCGACAGATCGTGCTCGTCGGTCACGACTACGGGATCCACCCCGTGCTCGGCGCCGCTGATCGGCGGGCGGAGCGCATCGCACGCGTCGTGTACCTGGACTGCGGGATGCCGCAGAACGGTGTCCCGGCCCTGGCCGCCGTGCCGGACCAGGCACTGCGCGCGCAGTTGGCCGAACGCGCCGAGGCCGGCGAGCGCGAGGGCGTGCTGGCACCACCGGCCCACGACGAGTGGGAGCGCTGGGGCAGCACCGCCGACCTCGGCGAGGCGGCCCTGGAGCGGCTGACCGCCCTGGCAGCGCCTCAGCCGCTGGGCACCCTGCTGCAGCCGCTGCGGCTGACCGGAGCGGTGGCCGCGGTTCCCGTCACCGGCGTGCTGTGCGCGCGAAACGGCGCCACTATCGACTTGGTGCAGAGGCTCGTCGACTTCGGCGACCCGGCGCTGGCCGTTCTGACCGCACCCCAGGTCACCTTCTTCGAGCTTCCCACCGGGCACTGGCCGATGCTGTCCTGCCCCGCCGCACTGGCGGACGTCCTGCTCCGGGCCGCGGACGGTGAGGGGCACCGCCTGCGGCCGGCCGGCGACGATGCGCAGACGCCTGCCCACCTGCGCCCGTTCCCCTTGGACGTCCCCGAGCTGCCTCGCGAGCGCCGAAGTCATGTTGATCTGTACGTCCCCGACGTCGAGGTCCCAGCACCGGCTGTGGTCTTCGTGCACGGCGGACCGGTGCCCGCCGGAGCGAGGCCGAGCCCGCGTGAGTGGCTGGCCCTGGTGGGATACGCCCGCTTCGCCGCCGCCAGCGGCATGGTCGGCGCGACCCTCGACCACCGCCTCCACGACATCGCGGACTACGAACGTGCCGCCGCGGACATCGCCGCCGGAGTGGAACTGGTGCGGGCCGACGCCCGGGTGGACGCCGAGCGGATCGCCCTGTGGTTCTTCTCCGGCAGCGGCCTGCTCACCACGGACTGGCTGACACAGCCCCCCACCTGGCTGCGCTGCCTGGCCGCCTCCTACCCCATTCTGGCTCCGCTTCCCGCCTGGGGGATGGCCGGCAGCCGCTTCCATCCCGCCAGGGCGGTCGAGCAGGCGGGGGCCCTGCCCATCGTCCTCCTTCGCGCCGGGCGAGAGACACCCGAGATCGCCGCAACCGTCGATGCGTTCGTCACCGCGAGCAGCGACTGTGCCGCGCGCCTCGAACTGGTCGATGTCCCCAACGGCCACCACGGGTTCGAAACCCTCGACGCACCAGAGGAAACGCTCCCGGCCATGCACCAGGCGATGCGCTCGGTGGTCACCCACCTGACCAGCTGAATCCCCCACCCACAGCGAGGCGCTCGCTCACAGGCCACACGGCGAAGGTCTTCGTTCCGGGCAGGCGGCGCCGCCCTGCTGAGATACGGGCCGGGAGCCTGCCCTCAACAAGCAGGACCTGAAGGTCCGCTGATCTGAACGGGTTCGGGCGGACGAGGACGGGACCGAACCCGGGCCGGGGGCGGCGCGTCACAGGGAGGGAACGGCCCCCACTCGTCCGTCACCCAACCTCTGTCGGTCACCGACCAGCCCCGGGGAGACCCATGCATACCCACATCAGGCGCACCATCCGCCTTCTCACCGTGCTTGCCATGTGCACCGTCGGAGCTGGAGCCGCCGCAGGGTGCGGCACCACGGAGGCCCACCACGGTGACGCAGAGGCCCGCAGCACCGAGCCGGCGCCTCAGCCGGGGGCTCGCGCCCGCCAGGTAGCCGATGCCTGGGCCGGTTCCAAGGCAGCCGAGGCGTGGCACGAGGGCTACTACCCCATGGAGGCAGTCGTTCAGCCGCCCGAGAACGGCCTCCGGAGCGCAGCAGACAGGCGCGCCTATGAGACCGGGAACTTCGACCTGCGCGGGAAGCTCCCGTCCGCCCCGCACAAGAGCGGACACGTGAGGTGGAAAAGCGGAAGCTCGCTCACGACACCACTGATGGAGGCCGAGAAGGCCTACAAGACCCTGGACCGTGACAGCAGCCCCGGACCCCGCCTGACAGTGACCGGAGCGCGGCTCGGCGAAATGACCGTGGTCACCACTCGCGGACCGGCGACCGTCCCGGCCTGGCTGTTCACCGTGGAAGGCTACGCCGGTCCCCTCAAACGGGCCGCGGTCAGCCCGTCCAAGCCCCCCGCGCCACCGATCAAGCCGCTCGGGCAGGAAGAAGTACCCACCGACGTGCTGGCGCCACTCGGTGGCCTCACCGAGGTGTCGAAGGACAGCCGGTCCATCACTGTGGTGGCCACCCACGGTTCCTGCGACGACGGCCCCACCGTGGGGGTGCTCGAGACGAGCGGCAGCGTGGTGCTGTCCGCATCCGCGGCCGGCTCCGAGGACGGTAACTGCAGCAGTGAAATGCGCGGCGAAAAGGTGTCGGTCGAGCTGGACCGGCCGGTCGGCGAGCGCTTGGTCCTGGACGCGTTCACCGGCCGCCCGGTGCCGTACAGCGAGTGGCCCAGGACCTCGCAGAGCTGGAGCTGAGCCGCGAGTGGTCAGCATGAGCCCTGAGGCACCCTGCGGAAGTCGCCCCAGCATGCGCCCCGCTGCGGAGCGCGGGATGCAGGCTTCGGCTCGCTGGAGCCCAGGTCACGACGGTGATTGAGAGTCCCGGAGCGCGGCGCGACGACTCCTGCTCGCTTCGGATCGATCCCACATGCCCCTCTGTTCACTCCACTGCACATTCCTTTGGAAAATGCCAAAGCGCTCACCTGCGCCGAGCACATTCCGTAGTGTCGTGCTCACGTTCGCGGGAACGGCCGTGCAGGGGGAGGGGATCCGGCGTGCCCGGAATCGACGAGAGTCTGCTGGAAGCCATGCGGCTGCCTGGTGCGCGAGGGGCGTCGGTGGTCGACTGGATCAGCGGTCTGGCCCTGGGCGCGGTGGGCGACGCACCGGGTGGAGACGCGGAGGCCACGGCCGCCGAGACCGCCGAGCTCGCCCGCCTCGCCACGGAGAGCGGCGCGCTCGCCCCGGCCGGCGACGACCCCGGAGGTCCGTCCGGCAAGGAACCACCCGTACAGGACCTGATCATCACGAACGCCGACTCGTACCACCTGCTCAGGTTCGTCGCCACGACGTTCGACAGCACGGTGTTCCTGCACTTATGGCTCGACCGCGGTGAGGGCAACCTCGCCCTGGCCCGCATCCGGCTGGCCGAGATGGCGGACAGACTGGTGCTCGGATGATCGCGTCGGCCCTGACCCCACGCACGGACGAACCGGCCTCGGCCCTGCTCGGAACCCTCGCCGCGGAGGGTGCGAGCGGCGCCCTGTCCACCGAGTGGGGGATCTTCTACCTCTCCGCGGGACACGTCGTCCACGTCGAGTCCGCCGTCACAGCAGACCTCGGCGACCTGCTCACCCACAGCGGCGCGCTCGCCGCGGACGGCTGGTGGCAGGCGATCGACCAGGCCGGACGCGGCTGCCGCGTCGGGCGGCAACTGGTGGACAGCGGCCAACTCACCACCGGCGCGCTGGAACTGTGCCACCTGGGCGCCCTGTTCGACGCGGCGTACTTCGTCCTCGCCCACGACGGACCGGCGCTCCGCTTCCGCCCCGGAGTCACGCACTGGCTCGGCGCGGTCCGTTCCGTACCGGTGGACACCGTCCTGCGCGAGTCGAGACGCCGTCGCGAACTGCTGCACCGCATATGGCCCGAGCCCGCCATCGACCTCGCCCCGCTCGCCCGGGTGCGGCGGGACACCGTGGACCTGCCGGCCCGACGCGGCCGCACCCTCGCCCAGGTCGACGGCGTCCGCACCGCCGCCCAGATCGCCGGTGCCCTCGCCTGCCGCACCTTCCACACCCTGGTCGAACTCCGCCGCCTGGCCGCCGCCGGGCTGGTCGTCCCCGTAGCCCCCGCCCCAGCCACCGCCCCCGCCACCGCGTCCACCGAGCCGGGCCCCGCCCCTCGTCCGGCGGCACCGGACGAGCCCGACACCGCACTGCTGCGACGGCTCCTGCACGCCTTGGAGGCACTGTGATCCGCGCGCGACGACAGCGTGCCGAAAGGAGACTGCTCATGGCCGTCGAGACCGACGTCCTGGACGAACTGCGTCGGCTCCGCACCCGCGTACCGCGGCTCACGGGCTCCCTGGCGGCCACCGTCGACGGACTCGTCCTCGCCCACGACGTACCGGAGACGGAACCCGAGGGACTCGCGGCCCTCACCGCCGCCGCCCTCGGCGTCGCCTACCGCCTCACCGACACAGCCGGCCGCGGCGACTTCCGCGAACTGCTGGTGCGTGGCGCCCGGGGCTACGTCGCCACGTACGCGGCCGGCACGACCGCCGTCCTCACCCTCCTCGCCGAAGACCGCGTCAACGTCGGCCGCCTGCACCTGGAGGGCCGGCGCAGCGGCGGCCGCATCGCGGACCTGGTGGCCACGCGCGTCGGCCCCGGCACCGGCCGCCACGCCGACCGGGCCGCGCCCGAACCCGCCGAACACCGCGCCACGGCGCCCCCGGCCACGGCCCGCCCCATCGGCACCCTCCCGGTACGCACCCCGCAGCGGCCCACCCATCAGCCGCGCCCGCAGACCGGCACCTGAACCACCCGAACCTCCGGACCGACCGAAGAACACCGAACGAAAGGAACCGACCCATGGCGAACACGGAGACCGCACTCAAGGAATGCCTGAGCTCCATCGACGGAGCGACGGCCGCGGCACTCGTCGACTACACCAGCGGCATGGCCCTCGGCACCCTCGGCGGCACCAAGGACTTCAACCTCGAAGTCGCCGCGGCGGGCAACACCGACGTCGTGCGGGCCAAGCTGCGCACCATGGAGCTCCTCGGCCTGAAGGAGGAGATCGAGGACATCCTGATCACCCTGAACTCCCAGTACCACCTCATCCGGCTGCTGAAGGGACGCGGCGGCAGCGGGCTGTTCCTCTACCTCGTGCTCGACGGGAGCCGGTCCAACCTGGCGATGGCCCGCCACCAGCTCCGCCGGATCGAGGCCGACCTGGAGGTCTGAACCCGCACCACCGGACGGGAGCCCTCCGCCGCGGACACGTCGCGGAGGGCCCCGGCACGCCGTACGGCCGCGTCTACGGTGGATGTCATGACGGCACCCCTGGACGTCCTGATCGTCGGCGCGGGCCCCACCGGACTCGCCCTCGCGACCCAACTGCGCGCCTACGGCACTGGGTTCCGCATCGTCGACCGATCGCTGGACCGGGCGCGGGAGTCACGCGCCCCGGCCATCCAGCCCCGGACCCTGGAGATGCTGGCCGGCCCGGGCGTGACCGCCGACCTGGTCGACCGGGGCAGCACGGCGGTCCGGCTCCAGCTGCATCTGCGCGGACGGCTGCTGCGCGTACCGGTGTTCGACGTCGGCTGCGACGACTCGCCGTACCCCTTTCTCCTCTTCCTCCCGCAGTCGGAGACGGAGGCGGTCCTGACGGAGCGTCTGGCCGAGGGGGACGTGAGGGTGGAGCGAGGCACGGAGCTGCTGAGCGCCGAGCCGCGGGACGCACTCGTCACCTGCCGGCTGCGACACGGGGACGGTGGCGAGGAATCCGTACGGGCCCGCTACGTCGTCGGCTGCGACGGAGCCCACAGCACCGTGCGCGCCCAGGCCGGCATCGGCTTCCAGGGGTACTCCTACCCGCAGACCTTCCTGCTGGCCGATCTCGAGGTCGACGGGCTGGAGCCGGGAGCCGCGCACACCTTCATGACCGCGGACGGACTGCTGTTCTTCTTCCCGCTCGGCACCCCGGCCACCTGGCGGATGATCGCGATGCACCCGCCGGGCGCTCCGGCCGAGAAGGTGACACTGACACTGTTTCAGCGGCTCGCCGACAACTGGACGACCGACGGGCTGACCCTGCGCGACCCGGTCTGGATGACCTCCTTCCGGCTCCACAACCGCGGCGCCACCCACTACCGGAAGGGCCCGTTCTTCCTGGCCGGCGACGCGGCGCACATCCACAGCCCGGCCGGGGGCCAGGGCATGAACACCGGCATCCAGGACGCGCTGAACCTCGGCTGGAAACTCGCCCACGTCTGCCGTGGCGCGGCGCCGGAGGAACTGCTGGAGACGTACGAGGCGGAGCGGGCTCCCGTCGGTCACGGTGTTCGGCGCCTCACCGACCGGGCGTTCACGGTCGGCACGAACAACCACCCGGCCCTGCGCCTGGCCCGCAACCACCTGGCACCCCGGTTCGCGCCCCTGCTCCTGCGCGCCCCCGGCCTCCGCGCGCGGCTCTTCCGCACGGTCTCCGAACTCGGCATCCACTACCGCCGAAGTCCCGCCTCCCGTACCGGACCGCACCGGCCGGCGGCGGGACCACGAGCAGGGGACCGCCTCCCCGACCAGCCGGCCGGACTGCAACGGCGAACCTCCGCACCGGGCTACCACCTCCTGCTCACCGGCCCCGCGCACCACTGGACACGGGCCCCGCTCACCCACGGCCTGGTGAGCGTCCACCACCTGGGAGCGGACAGCCCTTGGCCGGGCACCGCCCACGCCCTCGTACGACCCGACGGTTATGTGGGTTACGCGGCACGGGGCACCGACCTGACCGGCCTGTGGGCCTATCTGGACCGCTGGCTGCCCGGTCGCTGACTCAGCGGTCGAGGGCGCGGAGCCAGTCGATCAGGAGCCGGTTGGTCTCGTCGGGGCGCTCCTGCTGCGCGAAGTGCCCGCAGCCGTCGAGGATGTGGGAGCCCAGCAGTCCGGGCAGCGTGGTCGGATATGCCTCGATCGCGTCGGCCAGCCAGGTCAGGGACGCGTCCAGACCGCCGCCCAGGAACAGTGACGGCTGGGTGACGGGGGCTCCGGCGAAGGCCGCCAGGTCCTGCCAGTCCCGGTCCATGTTCCGGTACCGGTTCAGGGCACCTGTCATCCCCGTCCGTTCGAACTCTCCGGCGAAGACGTCCAGGTCGGCCTCGCTCAGCCAGTGCGGCAGACGGCCGGCGGGGAACCGGTCGCGCAACCGCCCTCCCCGTGCCACGAAGTGCGGGTCGGCTTCGGGGCTGGTGCCGGCGGACAGGGCGGCGTAGAAGCCCGCCAGCCAGCCGCGCACATCGGGTTCGATCTCCGCCTCGGCCCGGCCCGGCCGCTGGAAGTAGGAGACGTAGAACTCCTCCTCGCCGCCCATCCGCGCGAAGACCTCACTGGGCCTGGGGCCGCCGGGCGGCGTGTACGGCACGCTCAGCAGCCCCACCGCGCGGAACACCTCGGGCCGGACCAGCGCGGAGGTCGCGGCGATCGTCGCACCCCAGTCGTGCCCGACGACCACCGCGGACCGCTCGCCCAGCGCCTCCACCACGGCGACGTTGTCCGCCACCAGTTCGAGCATCCGGTAGGCGTCCACCGCCGCGGGCCGGGACGAACGGCCGTAGCCGCGTACGTCGACGGCCACCGCGCGGTAACCGGCGGCGGCCAGCGCCGGAAGCTGGTGACGCCACGCGTACCAGGACTCGGGGAATCCGTGCAGCAGCAGCACCAGCGGCCCGTCACCCTGCTCGACGAGGTGGATGCGACCGGCCGGTGAAGGCACGAGGCGGTGCGTGTGGTCGACGGCGGACGTCTGCGGCATGGATCCTCCCGCGGTCCAGCAAGGGGCTCTCGGTCCACCGATCATCCAGCGCCCGCCGCGACGCACACCAACCCTTTGCCGTTTCGGCAAAGGGTCAGCCGTGGTACGTGATGTACCCGTTGCCGTCCCCGTCGGAGCCGCTCCTCGTGTACGAATGCACGTCGGCACGGCTGCCGGACGGCTTGTACACGTAGATCGTGTCCTTGTCGTTGTTCCACATGAAGTTGCAGTTGTCGCGGTACACGACGTTCCCGGCGTCGGAGTCGGTCCCGTTGCCACCGCGCAGCTTCACGTAGTCACCCGGCTGGAGGGTGTGGCTCGCGGTGAAGGTGAACCTGTTCCCCGCCGCGTCCCTGACGACGTACCCCTTGAGGTTCACCGTCGTCGACCGCGAGTAGTTCTTGATCGTCAGGTACTCGTCGTCGGTGTTCCCCGTCGAGCAGCGGTTGGAGTCGCGGCCGGGAGCGTCGTACTGGACACCCCGGATCTTCAGTGCGGAGTCGTACTCGGCGGCCTGGGCCGGAACCGCCGTCAAGGCGGTCAGGGCTCCGGCAGCGGCGGCCGTGGTGGCGACAAGGCGTATACGCATGGACGTTCGTCCCCCCCTGCATGGCCTTCTGGTGAAGGCGATGTGATGGTTCGGTGAAGCATCCGGATCGTACACGTTTCAAGTACGCAGAAGGGCGGGTTCGGTGACAATGCCACCGAACCCGCCCCGAGGTGTGAGGCGTCAGGCGCCGCTCGCCCGCAGCATGTCCTCACGCTCGACGATCTTCACGCGCTCGCGACCCTCCGGCTCGCCCAGCGCCTTCTCCGCGGCATCCAGCTCGTACCAGCCCTGCCAGGTGGTGAAGCGGATGTTCCGCTCGGCGAGGAACGAGTCCACGGCGTCGAGGGCGGGGGAGGCGGGCGTGTGCAGCCGGCCGTTCGCGTAGTCGTCCAGCAGGTTGGACACCGTCTCGTTCGCGTCACCCTTGGTGTGCCCGATCAGGCCCACGGGGCCGCGCCGGATCCAGCCGGTGACGTACGTGGACCGCAGGTGCTCGCCGGTCTCCTGCATGACCCGGCCGCCCTGGTCGGGGACGGTGCCCGAGTCGATGTCCCAGGGCAGCTTGGGGAGTTTGTCCGACAGGTAGCCGACCGCCCGGTAGACCGCGCTGACGTCCCAGGTCTTGAAGGTGCCGGTGCCCTTGACGTTGCCGGTGCCGTCCAGCTCCGTGCGCTCGGTGCGCAGGCCGACGACCTTCCCGTCCTCGCCGAGGACCTCGACCGGCGACTCGAAGAAGTGCAGGAAGAGCTTGTGGGGCCGGTCGCCGACGTCGCGGATCGCCCAGTTCTCCAGAGTCTTGGCGACCATGTCGGCCTGCTTGTTACCGCGCCGGGTGGCGATCGAGCCCTCGTCGTAGTCGATGTCCTCGGGGTCGACGATGACCTCGATGTTGGGGGAGTGGTCCAGCTCCCGCAGCTCCATCGGGCTGAACTTCGCCTGCGCCGGGCCCCGTCGGCCGAACACGTGGATCTCCTTGGCCCGGTTGGCCTTCAGACCCTCGTAGACGTTCGGCGGGATCTCCGTCGGCAGCAGTTCGTCCGCCGTCTTGGCCAGGACGCGCGCGATGTCGAGCGCGACGTTCCCGACGCCGAGCACGGCGACCTTCTCCGCCTCCAGCGGCCAGGTGCGCGGCACGTCCGGGTGGCCGTCGTACCAGGACACGAAGTCCGCGGCGCCGTACGAGCCGTCGAGGTCGATGCCCGGGACGGACATCGCCCGGTCGGCCGTCGCGCCGGTGGCGAAGATCACGCCGTCGTAGAACGCACGGAGATCGTCCAGGCTGATGTCGGTGCCGTAGTCCACGTTGCCGAAGAGCCGGATCTGCGGTTTGTCGAGGACCTGGTGCAGGGCGGTGATGATGCCCTTGATCCGCGGGTGGTCGGGGGCGACGCCGTAGCGGATCAGGCCGAACGGCGCCGGCATGCGCTCGAAGATGTCGATGGACACACCGGGTTCGGCGGCCACCTCGGACTTGAGCAGGGCGTCGGCGGCGTAGATCCCGGCGGGGCCGGATCCGACGATGGCTACCCGCAGGGGGCGGGGCATGGTCAGGTTCCCTTCGAGCGGCGACAAGCGATCTCGCTGTGAAGCCTAAACTGAGGCATGCCTAAGTTGGTACGCGGGTCCGGTCTATGAGCTCATAAGGCGACTTTATGACCGGTCACAGACGGCCTTATCGGCGCTACGGGCGACGCCGCACACCGCACGCCGGTCCTGCGAGCCGCCGCCTCAGAGGTGCCGCACGGACCGACGGCCGCTCACGGCAACGGCTGCTCCGCCCAGATCACCTTGCCCGCCGGCAGGTAACGCGTGCCCCAGCGCTCGGCGAGCTGCGCGACGAGGAACAGACCCCGCCCGCCCTCGTCCGTCATCGTCGCGTACCGCAGGTGCGGCGAGGTGCTGCTGCTGTCGAACACCTCGCAGATCAGGTTGCGGTCCCGCATCACCCGTACGTGGATGGGGCCGCCGCCGTACCGGAGCGCGTTGGTCACCAGCTCGCTCAGGATCAGCTCGGTGGTGAACGTCAGCTCGTCCAGCCCCCACTCGGCCAGCTGCCGGGTGACCGCCGCCCGCACCTCGCCCACGGCCGCCGGGTCGGCCGGCACCGGCCACTCGGCGACCCGGTCGGCGGTGAGCGCCCGCGTGCGCGCGACGATCAGGGCGATGTCGTCGCTGGAGCGGGCCGTGAGCTGCGAGTCCAGCACGACCTGGCAGGTCTCCTCGGGGGACTCGCCGGCCCGGCCCAGCGCCTCGCCCAGCATCTCCAGACCGACGTCGATGTCCCGCTCACGATCCTCGACCAGCCCGTCGGTGTAGAGGACGAGCCGGCTGCCCTCGGCCAGCTCCAGCTCCGCCGTCTCGAACGGCAGACCTCCGAGTCCGAGCGGGGGGCCGGCCGGCACGTCCGGGAACTCCACGCTGCCGTCGGGCCGGACCAGGGCCGGCGGGGGATGCCCGGCCCGGGCGACGGTGCAGCGCCGGGAGACCGGGTCGTAGACGGCGTACAAGCAGGTCGCGCCGGTGACCGGGGCGCTGCCCTCCTCCTCCGTCTCGTCCTGGTCGATACGGCTGACCAGCTCGTCCAGCAGGCTGATCAGCTCGTCGGGCGGGAGGTCGAGGGAGGAGAAGTTGTGCACGGCGGTGCGCAGCCGCCCCATGGTGGCCGCGGCGTACAGCCCGTGGCCGACGACGTCCCCGACCACCAGCGCGACCCGGGCCCCGGACAGGGGGAGCACGTCGAACCAGTCGCCGCCCACCCCGGCCTGGGCCGGCAGATAGCGGTAGGCGATCTCCAGCGCGTCCTGCTCCGGCAGGTTCCGGGGCAGCAGACTGCGCTGGAGCGTCACCGCCATGCTGTGTTCACGGGTGTAGCGGCGCGCGTTGTCGATGGAGACGGCGGCCCGCGCGACCAGTTCCTCCGCCAGGGCCAGCTCGTCCGGGTCGAAGGGCTCCGGCTTCTCGGAGCGCCAGAAGCTGACCACGCCCAGCACCAGGGCGCCGGCCCGCAGCGGCACGGTGATCAGGGAGTGGATGCCGTACTCCACGATCTGCGCGGAGCGCTCGAGGTCCTGTGCCTGCCAGCCGGGTGCCTCGCCCAGCCGGGGCTCCAGCACCGGACGTCCGGTGCTGAGGCTGTGGCCCTGCGGGGACGAGTCGACGAACCTGATCCGCTCGCCGACGGGATAGAGGGGCGCGTCCTTGCGGATCCCGCTCAGCGCCGTCCGGCTGAGCGCGGCCGCCGCGTCGGGCTGCCCGCCGCTCAGCACCGCGTCGAACAGGTCCACGGTGGCGAAGTCGGCGAACCGCGGCACGGCCAGCTCGGTCAGCTCCTCGGCGGTACGGGTCACGTCCAGGCTCGTCCCGATACCCACCCCGGCGTCGTACAGCATGTTGAGCCGTTCCCGCGCCGTCTCGGCCCGGCCGGACAGGGCACGCAGCTCCGTCGAGTCACGCAGGGTGGCGACGCTGCCGGGCGGAACACCCGCACGGTCCGTGGTGCGCTGGTTGACGGCCAGCAGCCGGTCCCCGACGAGATGCACCTCGTCGGTGGCGACGCGCCCGGAGGCCAGCAGGTCGGCGGTGCCCGGGTCGAGTCCCAGACTGAGGACGTGCCGGCCCTCGGCGTCGGCCGGCAGCCCGAGCAGGCGGTGCGCCTCGTCGTTGGCGAGCAGCAGCGTGCCCTCGTCGTCGACGATGAGCACGCCCTCGCGTACGGCGTGCAGCACCGCGTCGTGGTGCTCGTACATGCGGGTCATCTCGTGCGGCCCGAGCCCGTGGGTCTGGCGCAGCAGCCGCCTGCTCACCAGCGCGGCGCCCGCCGTCGCCAGGGCGAGCGCCACCGCGGCGGCGGACAGCACGAGTGGCAACTGACGGTCGGCGGTGCCGCCGACGTTCTTCGTCGTGATCCCCGCCGACACCAGCCCGACGACCCGGCCGTCCGGGGCCCTCACCGGCACCACGGCCTGCACGAGGGGGCCGATGGTGCCTTCGACCTGCTCGATCACCGTCCTCCCGGCGAGGGCGGGCGCCAGCGTCCCGACGAACTTCTTCCCGATGCGGTCCGGCTTGGGATGGGTGTAGCGGATCCCGTCGGTGTTCATGACGACGATGAAGTCGACCTTCGACTGCTCACGGGCGGCCTCGGCGCGCGGCTGGAGCACGGCCGTGGGGTCGGGGCTCTCCAGTGCCGCGATGGTGCCCGGAGCGTTGGCGAAGGTCTCCGCGACGGCGAGTGAGCGGTTGCGGGCCTCCTTCGTCGTGTCGTGGCGCACCTGGAGGACCAGCGCCACCACGGCCGCCACCACCAGCAGCAGCACGATCACCACGACGAGCAGGAACACCTGTCCGGCGACGCTTCGTCCCCCCAGCGCCGGCCGCAACCCCGCCATCGGATTCCACCGCGACGGGCCCGCCTCCCGCCGCTGCCGAGAGGACGGCGCAGCGCCGGGCCGCAGGGGCGATCGAGTCCCGGATCGACCCAAGAGTCGGACCATGTGCCATTCCTACACTGCCAGGCCCCGGGAGGCGAGAGGCATCACCCATGGTGACAGGGGGCTCTCACCGTTTCATCACGTCTGTGGGCGGACGGGGCCTGCGCGTCCGTTTCCGCTTTGGCGGGCACGCGGCCGGCCGGGCGGGACACGGCGAACGGGACGCGACGAACGTCAGGCGCCCAGGGACCGGGCGAGCTCGGTCGTCGCCCGTGCGATCTCCGCGTCCTGGTCCGCCAGCAGCCGCCCGAGTTCCGCGCGCCGCGCACGCACCGCCTGTCGCGCCGCACGCTCCCACACCACCGGATTCTCCCGGCGGTTCAGCAGCTTCGGATAGGCGGCTGCCGTGCTCTCCCACTGCCGGGCGTCGGCGATGTTCTTGAGCAGCCGGATGATCTGGGGCCGGCAGGTCACCTGCGGCAGCTTCGCGAGCTCCCAGAGGAAGGGGACCGTGGCGGCCGTCGCCTGCTCCACGACGAAGCCGAACTGGCAGATCCGTTTCCGCAGATCGTCCAGGGCGGACCGGGCGGTGTCGGCGTCGCCCCAGGCGATGCCGTTGAGCAGAAGGGGAATGGCTGTCGCCGCACCGGTGGAGTCCTGGATGTCGTCCCAGGGCACGCGGTCCAGGGTCATGAGCGGCGTGTTCCTGGCCACCCCGGTGGGGACGTCGGGGCGCTGTGGGCGCTCGCTGCTCGGGTGTTCCGTCGAAGCGCTGCGCATGGCGAGGGGCCTTTCCGCGGCAGTCGTGTCAGTGGGGTGGACGGGTCGACAACCTGGCCCAGACCGTCTTGCCCGCCGGAGGGCAGGGGGTCCAGCCCCACTCCTCGGACAGCGCGTCGACGATGTGCAGGCCCCGGCCGTGCTCCACGAGGCCGGAGCCTTCGGGTCCGTACACGGGCGGGTGGTCGTCGGGGTCGGAGACGGTGATCAGCAGGCGGGTGGGGGCCAGGAGCAATCCGAGCCGGATCTCCGGCCCACCCGGCGCATCCGCCGTCCCCGGCGCCGCGTGGGTCGCGGCGTTGGCGGCGAGCTCGGTGATGACCAGCGTGGTGTCGTCGCAGCGGTGGTCGAGGGACCAGGCGTGCAGCGTGTCACGGGTGAAGGACCGGGCCCGCGAGAATCCCTCCCGGCTGCACTCGACTCGCAGGTCGGCCGAGGCGGACAGGGAACCGGAGAACTGCGGCAGCTTCTCCGGCGCCGAAGACGGGATCCCGTACGACGCCTCCGCGCGCGGCCCGGCCGGGAGTGTGTCGCTCGTGCCGGGTGCGCCCGTGTGTGCCGCCACCTCACCCGGCGGACGGAGCACGTACTGCGCAGCTGATGACACGGCATCTCCCCGATGCGACGTCAGGACGCGGCGCCAGCCCGGGGGTTGACGCCGCGGCTATTATCCACGCTGAAGGCCCTCGCGTGCAATTGCACGAGAAATTGCGCACACATCAAGCCGTCGCGGGTACGCGAGTCGGAACGAGAACAGCAAGGAGACTGCGATGCCACCAGTGCAGAACGGAGTGCAGGCAAGCTCGTTGGGCGCCTGCTGGATCAAGAGCCGGCACAGCAACGCCGAGGGCAACTGCGTCGAAGTGGCCGCCCTCGTCGACGGGGGCATCGCGATGCGCAACTCCCGTGACCCCGACGGTCCCGCGCTCGTCTACACGGCGGCGGAGGTGGCGGCGTTCGTGGCCGGGGCGAAGGACGGCGAGTTCGACCACCTGTTGTGACCGGAGCTCAACTACCCAGTTGCGAGCGGCTTCTTCGGACGGGTGCGGGAAGGCCGGGCAGGGTGCGATAGTGTAAGTCGCCCTTGTGCCGGTCTGCTGGGAGTCAGGATGTCCGCCGCGTCGCATCGCATCTCCCGTCTGGAACCCTACCTGGACAGGCCCGAGCCTGCGCCGACACTGCTGAAGATGCTGGTCGGTGTGCAGCTCGCAGGCTTCCGCGAGGACGCCGGGCTCGCACAGGACCAGGCGGCACGCGCTGTCGGCTTCAGTGCCGCGAAGCTCTCCCGCATCGAGTCGGGCAAGGGCCGCCGCCCACCGACGGAGCACGACGTCCGCGCGCTGCTTCAGCTCTACGGCACCGACGACTACGAGGTCTCGGTGCTGCTCAAACTGCTGCAGCGTGCCGGTGAGCCGGGCTGGTGGCAGCGGTACGACAAGCGGCTGATGCCCGAGTGGTTCGACCGGCTGGTCGGACTTCAGGAGGCCGCCGCCACCATCCGTACCTTCGAGATCCAGTACGTGCCGGGCCTGTTGCAGACCCCTGCCTACACCAGGGCCGTGGTGGAGCGAGGTCTGCCCAATGCCCCGGCCGGTGAGGTGCGGCGTCGCGTCGAACTCCGTGAACGGCGGGCGCGGTTGCTGTCGCGGGCCGAAGCCCCGCAGCTCTGGGCGATCATCGACGAGTCCGTGCTGCTGCGCGTCCTCGGCAGCACCGACGTGATGCGGGAGCAGCTCGCGCACCTCGTGGAGATGGCCGGACGCCCCAACGTGACCCTGCAGATCGTGCCGCTGAGCGTCACGAACGCCTCGGCGCCGGCCATCCCGGTCACCTATCTGCGCTTCGGCGGCCTCGACCTTCCCGACGTGGTCTATCTGGAGCACATCAAGAGCGCGAACTTCCTCGAGGACCGCGACGAGACGGAGGAGTACCGGATCGCGCTGGACCGGCTCGCGGACGAGGCGCTCAAGCCCCGCGACTCCCTGGAGCTGCTGCGCCGGACGATGGAGCAGCGCTACCCCTGACGCGAGGGCTCCGTGCGCGGGACGACCGGCGTCCCGCGCAGGGCGCCGCGGTCACTTCTCCGCCGGGATCCGTCCCACGCCGCCGAACTCGATCCACTCGTGCGTGAGCTGACGGGGCGCCACCTCGGTGTCCGGACGCCAGGTGGACACCTCCACCAGCCCCGGCTCCAGGATCTCCAGGTCCTTGAAGTAGGCGGCGACGTCCTTCGGCTCGCGCACGCGGCCCCAATGCCCCTGCGTCGCCTGGTCCATGAAGTTCGTGACGAAGTCACGGACCTCGGCGTCCTCGCTGACCAACTGGCACATCACCATGAAACTGCCGGGTGCCAGCCGTTCCCGCACGCGGCGGGCCACCGCGAGCGGCCCGTCGGTGTCGCTGTCCGGGATGCAGTGGAACACCGAGTTGAACAGCACACACACCGGCTCGGAGAAGTCGATCAGCCGCTTGGTGTCGGGGTGGTCGAAGATCAGGTCGGTCTCGCGCATGTCCGCGTGGATGACGGTGGTGCGCTCGTCCTGCTCCAGCAGTGCCCGGCCGTGGACCAGGACCATCGGGTCGTTGTCGACGTACACCACGTGGGTCGTGGGGTCGATGCGCTGGGCGACCTGGTGCACGTTGTCCTGCGTCGGCAGACCGGATCCGTGGTCCAGGTACTGCCGGATGCCGAACTCCTCGGAGAGCGTCTTCACGACACGCTGGAGGAAGCGCCGGTTGTTCAGGGCGAGGCGGCGCGTGCTGGGCACGACCTTGTCCAGTTCCTCGCACGCGGCGCGGTCGGCCGCGTAGTTGTCCTTGCCGCCCAGGTAGTGGTCGTACATACGGGCTGCTGTCGGCACGGTCGCGTCGATCTCGGTGGACAACTGCTTCTCGGACTGCATCGATCCCCCTGCATGGTGCCGCGCCAACGGACTGGCTGGACAGGAAGTACATCCTAGGGAGGGGCAGTTGGGCCGTGCCAGCCCAGTGGCGAACGTGCCCACGATCGAACGAAAAGATGATCGTGTGCCGCTACGTCGCGTGCTCACTGTGTCACCTTCAGGCACTCTGCGTCACCGGACTCCGGTGCGTCGAGCGAGGTACTCGCCGGGGGAGAGTCGTACTCCTGTGGGAGGTGGGGTCGTGGACCCCTCGGCCGAAGCCGGGCGGAAATCTCGGGAAATCAGTCCTGCGCTCATGCATGACCGCGCCGACGCGATCCAAGATGTGGGTGAGGACCCGGCCGCTTCCCAGGAGCAACCATGGACGACTACTACGACCTCGGTACCTACAGCCGCCCCGTGACCACGTCCTCTTCGACGGCCCAGCTCTGGTTCGATCGCGGCCTGATGTGGACCTACGCCTTCCACCACGAGGAAGCCGTGGCCTGCTTCGAACGGGCGGCCGACGCCGATCCGCAGTGCGCGATGGCGTACTGGGGGATCGCCTACGCGCTGGGGCCCAACTACAACAAGCCCTGGGAGTTCTTCGACGGCGAAGAGCTGGTGCGGACCGTCGAACGCACGCACACGGCCGTCGAACGGGCCCACGACAAGGCCGTCCACGCCACCCCGGTCGAAAAGGCCCTGATCGGCGCGTTGCGGGCCCGCTATCCGCAGTCGGAGGCCGTGCAGGACTGCTCGGTGTGGAACGAGCCCTACGCGGACGCGATGCGCGCGGTGTACGACCTGGCCCCGCACGACCCGGACATCGCCACCCTCTACGCAGACGCCCTGATGAACCTCACCCCCTGGCAGCTGTGGGACCTGAGCACGGGGCAGCCGGCCGGGGGCGCGCGCACCATGGAGGCCAAGGCGGCCCTGGACGGCGCTCTCGCGACCGACGCCGGTGCCCGCCATCCGGGGGTCCTGCACCTGTACATCCACCTGATGGAGATGTCCCCGACGCCGGAGCAGGCCCTCACCGTCGCCGACCGCCTGCGCGGACTCGTGCCCGACGCGGGGCACCTGCACCACATGCCCTCGCACCTCGACGTCCTGTGCGGCGACTATCGCCGGGTCGTCGCCGCCAACAGCGACGCCATCGCCGCCGACGAGAAGTTCCACCGGCGGGCCGGAGCGATGAACTTCTACACCCTCTACCGGGCGCACAACTACCACTTCAAGATCTACGGCGCCATGTTCCTGGGGCAGGCGCAGGTCGCCCTCGACACCGCCGCGCAGCTGGAAGCGGCCATCCCCGAGGACCTGCTGCGGGTGCAGAGCCCCCCGATGGCCGACTGGCTGGAGGGCTTCCTCGCCATGCGCGTCCACGTACTGATCCGCTTCGGACGCTGGACCGACATCCTCGCCCTGCCGGCCCCCACCGACCAGAAGCTGTACGCGGTGACCACCGCCATGCGCCACTACGCCCGCGGTGTCGCCCTGTCGGCCACCGGCGAGGTCGGCCGCGCGGAGACCGAGCGCGAGCTGTTCCGCGAGGCGGTGGGCAGGGTCCCCGAGACGCGGATGCTGTTCAACAACACCTGCCGCGACATCCTCGCCGTCGCGGCGGCCATGCTGGACGGAGAGCTGGAGTACCGCAGGGGCCGTCACGACCTCGCCTTCGCCGCGCTGGAGCGGTCCATCGCGCTGGACGACGGTCTGCCCTACGACGAGCCCTGGGGCTGGATGCAGCCCACCCGCCACGCCTACGGCGCACTGCTGCTGGAACAGGGACGGGTGGCGGAGGCCGAGGTGGTCTACCGCGCGGACCTCGGCCTCGACGACACCCTGCCCCGCCCCCTGCAGCACCCGGGCAACGTCTGGGCCCTGCACGGCTTCCACGAGTGCCTGATCCGGACGGGCCGGACCGGCGAGGCGGCCCTGGTGGCCCACCAGCTCAAGCTGGCGACCGCGCTGGCCGACGTACCCATCGAGGCGTCCTGCTTCTGCCGTCTGGAGACAGCGCCCGGTCCCGGGGACGAGGACCGGTGCTGTCACTGACGCCGGGCGTCACGGCCGGTTCAGGCCCGCTCGCTCCAAGGCCCTGGTCATGGCGGCCTGGTCCCGTTTCCGCCCGTCGGGGTCGGTGGTGAGGGACAGCAGGAGCTCCGGCGTGAGCCGGTGGTTCTCGGCATGGGTCAGCAGGGCCTCGGCGTCGTGGGCCGACGTGGCGGCGTGATCCGCGTCGCCGACCGTGCGCAGCACCTCGTCCCGGTCGGCGAAGCGGCTCATCCCGCAGTCGAGCCCGTCGTCGTCCAGGGTGCCGGGATACGGAGCACGGGCCCAGGCTCCGTCCTCGAACCAGTAGACGCACCCCAGGTCACCGCCGTTCAGCAGGTCCTGAAGCTTCTTGTGGGGCAGCCAGGCAGGGGCGCCGGCGAGCATGTCGACCGGCGGCTCATGCCATGTGCAGTCACTCGACTCGTCCTCGCCGAAGAGTACGTACCGCCCCTCGCCCCGCCGTGCGAAGCCCCACCAGGTGCGGCCCGAGTCGTCCAGGTGGAGCCCCCTGTCGTCCACCCAGGTCCCCGTACGGTGATGGCCCGCCTCTTCGTCCTCGGCGGTGGCCTCCAGTACGGCGATGAGCGCCCAGCGCGCCCACAGCGTCTGCGCCGACGGCAGGTCCCCGGGCAGCCCCGGCCGGTTGATGGTCATGCCTGTCCTCCGGGCTCGCAACGTCGATCATGAACAGAGCCAGGCTCTCATGGACCGAACGGGCCTTTCCCAGTAGCTGGTTGGCGGCCTCGGAGCCGGCCTCCGGCGCGTGAACTCCTGGGCAGGTTTGGACCGCCCAACAAAGGTCACTCGGGCTGTGACCCCGAAGTCGGACACGGCTTGGAGTGAGTGAATCGTGGCTGGAGAGCAGAAGGGCAAGGCGAAGGCCGAGCAGGCCAAGGGAAAGGCCAAGGAGATGGTCGGCCGTGCGGTCGGCAACGAGCGGCTGACGGCCGAGGGCCGGGCGGAGCAGTCCAAGGGCGACGCCCGCCAGGCCAAGGAGAAGACGAAGGACGTCTTCAAGCACTGAGGTCGTCTTCCAGCATCAGGTCATGAACCCGTGGCGGTGCCGCGTCCCCGTAGCGGACGCGGCACCGCCACGGCCGTGAGCCGCCCGAACGGATCGGCCCGGCCACGGCCGGAGGGCCTGTGGCTCAGCAGCGCTGCACGGGGGACCGGGACCTAGGAGTCCCTGGTGGAGGGCATCGGCTGACTCCGTCCGTCAGGACGTGACCGTAGGTGGCTCCGCCAGAGGGAAGTGACATGCCGCCCCGTGGCGGAGATCGCCGGGCGGCGGTGCGGGGTCTGCTGCGGCACAGAGGCCCTGCGCCCGCCTGCACCGGGTCCGGAAGCGGCACCCGGACGGCGGGTCCGTCGGTGACGGGATCTCGCCGGTGAGCAGGATGCGCTGCCGCCTGCGTCCTCGGCCGGTCGCGGGGGAGCGGGCGGCCGACAGGAGCGCCTCCGTGTAAGGGTGGCACCGACAGGCCCAGCGCGGAGACGGGCTCGTCGCAGACGATCACCTCCGGCTCCAGCGCCAGGGCACGGGCGATGGTGGCAAGGGCGGGTTCCAGGCGTCCGGCGGACGGTTCGCGCTCGGTGAGGGGCCTCGGTGATGTTGGCCCGTGTCACCCGGCCCGTCGCGGTCAGCGAGGCGTCACAGGGTTCGAGCGTCGGCGGTTCCTCGGGCAGGACGATGCGCAGGGTGTCCGGGCCGCCGCCGATGGGGTCGGCACCGGCCACCGAGCAAGAACGGTCACTGCGCCTCCGCGCTCGCTCGCGTACACAACAGAGAACGTCGTTTAGATATGTGGACGATCATTAGTGGGGCGGCGAGGCGGAACGCGTCAAGAGGTCTGCACCGGTTCCCAACTCGCCCCACCTCTTGACGTGTTGATTGCCGTCCTAAAACATTCGGGAAGCTCGATTGATTCTGCGCGGTTCTGTTCGCTCCCGAAGGGAATCCATGTCCAGCAGACATCGCCTCGCCCGGGCCTCGGCGATCACCGTCCCCCTGGTACTCGGCGCGGGACTCGTGGCCGTGCCTCCTACCGCCGCTGCCGCTGCCGCTGCCGCCGAACCGCCCGGCACCGCGGTCACGGTACGGATCGACCCGTCCTACCGGCAGCAGGAGTTCGAAGGGTGGGGGACGAGCCTCGTCTGGTTCGCCAACATCACCGGCCGCTACCCGGAGCCCATCCGCCAGAAGCTCGCCGACATGCTCTTCGGCGACGACGGCCTCCGCCTCAACATCGCGCGCTACAACATCGGCGGCGGCAACGCCCCGGACGTCCGCAAGGACTACATGAAGGTCGGCGCGACGATGGACGGCTTCTGGAAGGCCCCCGAGGGCACCACCCGGGAGGACACCGACTGGTGGAACCCCGACGACCCGGACCACTGGGACTGGTCCGCCGACGCCGGCCAGCGCTGGTGGGTGGACCGCGTCAAGAACAAGGTGACGAAGTGGGAGGCCTTCAGCAACTCGCCGCCCTGGTTCCAGACCGTCAGCGGCTACGTCTCGGGGGGCTTCGACGCCAACACAGACCAGATCAGACCGGATCGCGTCGACGACTTCGCCACCTACCTGGTCAAGGTGACCGAGCACCTGGAGAAGAAGCACCGCATCAAGTTCGACACCCTCGCCCCGCTCAACGAGCCCAACACCAACTACTGGGGCACCCAGCTCGGCCCCGACGGACAGCCCACCGGCGGCCGTCAGGAGGGCGCGCACGCCGGCCCCGAACTCCAGCAGAAGGTCGTCCTGGCCCTGCGCCGCGCCCTCGACAAGGCGAGGACCCGCGCCACCGTCTCCGCCATGGACGAAACCAACCCCAGCACCTTCGTCCGCAACTGGAACGCCTACGACAGCTCCGCCCGCGCCGCCGTCGACCAGCTCAACGTGCACACCTACGGCACCGGCATGCGCACCAGTGCCCGGGACAGCGCCAAGGCCGCGGACCGGCCCTTCTGGATGAGCGAGGTCGAGGGCACCTGGGGGACCGGCACCGACTTCACCGGCATGGAACCCGGGCTCGGCATCGCCACCCGGATCGTCGACGACATCCGTGAACTGGAGCCGTCCGCCTGGGTGTTGTGGCAGCCGGTCGAGGACGCCGTCCCACAGGCGCAGGCCGGCAAGAACTGGGGCAGCATCCACATCCCGTTCGACTGCACGGCGAAGGACACCCTGGAGACCTGCCCGATCCGGGCCAACACCAAGTTCCACACGCTGCGGAACTTCACCCACCACATCCGGCCCGGCGACCACTTCGTGAAGGCCGACGACCCCTCCAGCGTCGCCGCCGTACGCAAGTCCGGCCGGGGAGCGACCGTCGTGCACGTCAACAACGGCACGACCCCGCGCGCCGTGACCCTGGACCTCTCGCGGTTCCGGCGCGTCACCCCAGGCGCCACCGTCACACCAGTCGTGACCAGCGGCGACGGCGCCCTCGTCCGCGGCACGCCCGTGCGCGTGAAGAACGACTCCGCCACGGTGACCGTCCCGGCGAAGTCCGTCACGACCCTCCTCGTGAACGGCGTGTCCGGCACCGCCGAGGACGCCGCCCTCGTACGGCCCGGCCATGTCTACCGCCTCCAGGGAGCCCAGAGCGGCAAGTCCCTCGCCCCGTCCGCCGACGGCGACGGCGTCGTCGTCCGCACGGACGACCCGAGCGCCAAGTCCCAGCTGTGGTCCGTGAAGCGGCTGACCCGCGGCGACGGCAACCGTGAGCGCTACGCCCTCGTCAACGCCGCCACCGGCGGACGCCTCGCCGCACGCGACAACGACGCCGTGCTCGAAGAGAGCGACACCCCGGCCGCACGGTGGATCATGTCGACCACCGGGGACGGCACCTGGACCTTCGTCAACGCCGCCACGGGCCGATTGCTGGACGTCGTCGGCCAGTCGACGGCGGACGGCGCCCGTGTGTCGGCGTACCTGCCGACCTCCGCCGCGAACCAGCGATGGGCCGTGACCGACGAGACCGTGCTGCGCACCCGGCAGGCCAAGGCGTTCACCGTGCCCGGTCGCGCGCCCGAACTGCCGGAGACCGTGACGCCGGTCTTCCGCGACGGTGCCCGGGGCGCGATCCCCGTGCGGTGGACGCAGCCCTCCGAGTCGCGCTGGAGCGAGCCGGGCACGGTACGGGTGCGGGGACGGGCGACCGACGCACTCGGCCGGACCGTCCCCGCCGAGGCGGTCGTCACCGTGGACACCATCGCCTCGACGCTCCCGGCCCGGGCCAAGACCTACACCGGCGGACACCCCGAGCTGCCCGCCACCGTCACGGCCGTCGGACGGCACGGCGGAACCGCCGACCTCCCGGTCACCTGGGACGTCGCGCCTGACAAGGCGTTCGACGACGCCGGAGTGGTGACCCTGCGCGGCACCGCGCACGTCCCCGGCGGCACCACGGCGGCGGCGACCGTACGCGTCCAGGTCACGGCACCCCGGGAGACGAACACCGCGCCCGACGAGGGGGTGACGGCCGGCGCGACGTTCACCGAGAGCGGCTACTCCGCCGAGGGCCTGCGCAACGGGATCACCGCCGAGAAGGCCTGGTCCAACTGGAAGTCAGGCACCAAGAATCCGTCCGACACCATCACCTTCACCCTGCCGGAGCCACGCGATCTGACCCGGGTCGTGACCCACTTCCACCGCGACGGCGGCAACGTCAGCTTCGCCGAGTCCCTCAAGATCCAGGTGCGCGGTGCCGACGGCACCTGGACCGACGCGAGCGACTCGGTGCCGGTCGGCACCGAGGGCACACCCGTCGTCGATGTCCCGGTGCGCACCCCCGGCCCGGTGACCGGGGCACGCGTGGTCATGACGGCGCGACCGGGCGGCTACATCACCCTCGGGGAGATCGGACTGCGTGCCAAGGCACCCGGCACGTCCGGGGACGCGGCGGCCGCGTCGATCGAGGTGGACGGCGTGCCGATCGACGGCTTCGACCCCGACCGGACCGACTACCGGGTGATGGCCGACCGGCCGGACAAGGCGCGGATCACCGCCACGCCGCGCGATCCCTACGCGACCGTGACGGTCCGCGAGGACACCTCGCAGGCGGCCCAGGTCGTCACCGTTCGCAGCGAGGACGGTACGCGGACCCGGCAGTACAGCATCCGGCCGGCCCGCTCCTGACACAGGAGAACGCGGGGCGTGCCAGCCGGACACGCCCCGCGTCGACCTCCGGGCTCAGACCGCCGGAGCCGGGTACGTCGGGTACTCCACCCCCGACACGTGCTGCACGACACGGATGACCTGGCAGGAGTAGCCGAACTCGTTGTCGTACCACAGGTAGAGGATCGCGTTGTCGCCCTCGACCTTGGTGGCGCCGGCGTCGACGATCGAGGCGTGGCGCGAGCCGATGAAGTCGCTGGAGACCGCGTCGGGCGCGCTGATGAAGTCGATCTGGCGCTTCAGCGGCGAGGTCAGGGAGACGTCACGGAGGTAGTCGAGCACCTCCTGGCGGGTGGTCTCGCGCGCGAGCTGGAGATTGAGAATCGCGATGGAGACGTCCGGCACCGGGACCCGGATGGAGCTGCCGGTGATCTTCGCCTTCAGGTCGGGCAGCGCCTTGGAGACGGCGGAGGCGGCACCGGTCTCGGTGATGACCATGTTGAGCGGCGCGCTGCGGCCCCGGCGCTCGGACTTGTGGTAGTTGTCCAGCAGGTTCTGGTCGTTGGTGAACGAGTGGACCGTCTCCACATGGCCACGCTGGACACCGAACTCGTCGTCCATCGCCTTCAGCGGCGGCACCAGCGCGTTCGTGGTGCACGAGGCGCAGGACAGGATCTGCTCGTCCGGCTTGATGGTGTCGTGGTTGACGCCGTGGACGATGTTCGGGACGTCGCCCTTGCCCGGTGCGGTCAGCACGACCTTGTCGATGCCCGGGCGCAGGTGCTGCGACAGGCCCTCGCGGTCGCGCCACTTGCCGGTGTTGTCGATGAGGATGGCGTCCTTGATGCCGTACGCCGTGTAGTCGACCTCGGACGGGTCGTTCGCGTAGATCACCTTGATCTCGTTGCCGTTGGCGACGATCGTGCTGTTCGCCTCGTCGACGGTGATCGTGCCCTGGAACTGGCCGTGGATGGAGTCGCGGCGCAGCAGCGAGGCGCGCTTGACGATGTCCTGCTCACCACCGCCGCGGACGACGATGGCCCGCAGCCGCAGACCGTTGCCCGAGCCGGCCTTCTCAATCAGCAGCCGGGCCACGAGCCGGCCGATGCGGCCGAACCCGTACAGGACGACGTCGCGCCCCTCGCGGCGCTCGATCTTGTTGGCTCCGATGGCACCGGCGACGGCCTCGGCGGTGAACTCCGCGATCGACAGACCGCGGTCGTCCTCGCGGTACGTCGCGGCGAGCATGCCGATGTCGATCTGCGACGGCCCGAGGTCGAGGGCGGCGAGGGTCTGCAGGAACGGCAGCGTCTCGGTGACGGAGAGCTCCGCACCGGCGATCTGCCGGGCGAACCGGTGGGTCTTCAGGATGCTGACCACCGACTTGTTCACCAGGGAGCGGCTGTGCAGCAGGACGGTCACGTCCCGCTCCCGGTGCAGCTTCCCGATGATCGGGATCATCGACTCCGCGATCTCCTCGCGGTTCTTCCAGTTGGTGAACGAGTCGTCGTTGAGAGTCACGAATCCATCTTTCGAGCTAGGCGGCGCTCATATGTTAAACCGTCGATTTCCGGATCATGAACGGGGTCCCACCGCGGGGCCCGCCCGGCTCCGCGAGCCCCGGGCCGCCCGGCCTGAGACGATCGGAACGGAGCCTCCACGCGGAAGGGACGCTCATGGACTACGACGCCGTGCTGGACGAGCTGTACGCCCTGCGCCCGGAGGACTTCACCGCCGCCCGCGCCTCGGCCGTGGCAGCGGCCCGCACCGCGGGCGACCGGGAGCTCGCCCAGCGGATCGGCGCCCTGCGCAAGCCCAGCCTCGCCGCGTGGGTCAGCAACCTTCTGGTGCGCAGCCGCCCCGGCGAGGTCCAGCCCCTGCTCAGGCTGGGGGAGGGCCTTCGGCAGGCCCACGAGGACCTCGACGGCACGCAGCTGCGCGAACTGAGCCGGCAGCAGCACGCGCTCATCCGTGCCCTGTCCGCCGAGGCCCGCCGGCTCGCCGCGGACGCCGGTCATCCGGTCGGTGAGGCCGTGCAGCGCGAGGTCGAGAACACCCTGCACGCCGTCCTCGCCGACCCCGAGGCCGCCGGGGCATGGGCGAGCGGCCGGCTGGCCAAGCCGCTGAGCGCCACCGTCGGCTTCCCGGCCGTCGCGCAGAGCGCAGCCGCGCGGAGCACCGGGGCACCGAGCACCGTCGCGGAGGGAGCCGGGACGCGGCGCCGCGCCCCCGCAGAAGCCCCCTCCGGGCAGGATCGCAAGGCCGAGGAGCAGCGCCAGCGGCGACTCGCTCAGGCCCGCCGGGACGCCGAGGCCGCCGAGCGGGAGCTGCGGACACTGAAGGACGAGGCGGCATCCGCCGGGCAGGACGCGGACGAGGCGAAACAGGAGGTGGACCGCCTCCAGCGGCGCGTGGGGGAGCTCGCCGAGGAGCTGGAACGCGCCAGGGGCGAACACGAGCAGGCACGCTTCGCCGAGCGGACGGCCCGGGAACGGGCGCGCGCGGCCGACCGTCGCGTTCGCGAAGCCGACCGCCGGGCGGCGAAGGCGGTGGCCCAGCTCGAACGCCTGACCTCGCCGGGCACCTGAACGGCTCTCCTGCTCAGGCTTGAGTCTCCGTCAGAGGGAGAGGGCGCCGGTGAGGACGGCGCCGGCGGTCATCACGAGCGTGGTGGCGAAGGCCCAGCCGAAGATGAAGCGCTGGTGCTCACCGAGCTGCACACCGCTCATGCCGAGGAGGATGAAGGTGGCGGCGGTGAGGGGGCTGAGCGGGAAGCCCGTCGTCATCTGGCCGAGGATGGCGGCCCGGGCGACCTCGGCGGGATCGGTGCCGAAGCCGTTCGCCGTCTCGGCGAGGACGGGCAGGACGCCGAAGTAGTAGGCGTCCGGGGTGAAGACCAGACTCAGCGGCATGCCCGTGACGGCCACCAGGACGGGCAGGTGGCCGCCGAGGGAGTCCGGTATCACGGACACCAGCGCCTCGGCCATCGCGTCGATCATCCCGGTCCCGGTCAGAACGCCGGTGAGCACACCCGCCGCGAAGATCATCGTGGTCACCAGGACGACGTTCTTCGCGTGCCTGTCGAGCAGCGCCTGCTGCTGTTCCCACCTGGGATGGTTGACCAGGAGGGCCACCGCGAACCCGAGGACGAACAGCACGGGCAGCGGCATGGCCTCCAGGACCAGCGCGACGACGAGCACGGCGGTCAGCAGCAGATTGAAGACGGTCAGCCAGAGCGGCGCCGGGGCGTCGACCCGGACGGCACCCGGCCCGTCACCGGGAGTCGCGGCCGCGGCAGGAACAGGCTGGTCGGGACTCTGCCCCTCACGTGCTTCGGTGAGCACACCGAGACGCCGCCGTTCCCGACGGCCGATCAGCCAGGACGCCACCAGAACCCACGCGACGCCGAGGCCCATCGCGGGCAGCACCGGCGTGAAGACGTCCGAACTGTCCAGCTTCAGCGCCGCCATGGCACGCACGGTCGGCCCGCCCCAGGGAACCATGTTCATCACCCCCGCCCCCAGGCAGACCACCCCGGACAGCACGAGCGGACTCATGCCCACCTTCCGGTAGACGGGCAGCAGCGCGGAGACCGTGATGAGGAACGTGGACGCCCCGTCACCGTCCAGCGCCACGCACAGGGTGAGGACGGCCGTGGCGACGGTGATGCGCATCGGATCGCCCTTGGCCAGCCGCAGCAGACCGCGGATCAGCGGATCGAACAGGCCCGCGTCCACCATGAGACTGAAGTACAGAACGGCGAACGCGATCATGATGCCGGTGGGTGCCACCTTCGACAGCCCGTCGAGCACCATCCCGCCCAAGTCGCCCGCGAACCCGCCCACCAGCGCGGCCAGCACCGGCAGCACCACCAGCGCGACCAGCACCGAGACGCGTCTGGTCATGGTGAGCAACAGGAACAGGGCGATCGTGGCGAAGCCCAGGACTGCCGGCATGGTGAGGCTCGCTTTCTCGGGGATAGCCGAGAGTGTCCGAGCGCCGGAAGATCCCTGTCCAGCATCAAACCAGGATCTGTCCATGCGATCCGCGCATCAATCGGCCCGGGGTGACGTACGCTTCCCGGCCATGGAGGCCACCTTGCGTCAGCTCTCGGCGTACGCGGCCGTCGCCCGGGCGACGAGTTTCACCGCGGCCGCCGCCCGGTTGGGCGTCTCGCAGTCGTCCCTCAGCCGCGCCGTCGCCGACCTGGAACGGCAGGTCGGGGCCCAGCTGCTCGAACGCGACACGCGTAACGTGCAGTTGACCGCCGCCGGGGCCGAGGCACTGCGCATCGCCGAGCAGATCCTCGGCGCCCACCGGGCCGGGATGAACGAACTGGACCGCTTCCTGCTCGGTGAGTCGGGCACCGTCGCCGTCGCCACCCTGCCCTCCGTTGCCGCAGTGCTGCTCCCACAGGTCATCTCCGGTTTCCGCGCGGCACGGCCGAGGGTCGCGGTACGCCTGCTGGACGGCCTCGAACGGGCCGTGCTGAACCGCGTCCTGTCCGGCGACGCGGACTTCGCGATCACCACGGTCGGCGTACCGCCGGACCGTCTTGAGCACCGCCCCCTGGTCCGGGACCGGTTCGTCGCGGTCCTGCACGAGGACCACCCGTTGGCCGCCCGCGACGAGGTCGGCTGGGCGGACCTGGCCCGCGAGCCCTTCCTCGCCGTCGGGCGCGACTCCAGCGTGCGGCGGCTGACGGACGCCGCCTTCGGCCAGGTCGACGCACACGCCGTCCCCGCGGCGGAGGCAGGCAGTGTCGCCACGGTGGGCGGACTGGTGGCCGCCGGCCTCGGCGTGAGCGCCCTGCCCGCCCTGGTGCTGCCCCTGTTGGGCACCGGCCCCTTCGCCTTCCGGCCGCTGATCGACCCTGTGGTCGACCGGCGCCTGGACATCGCCCTGCGCGCCCGGCGGACCCTCCCACGTGTCACCGAGCACTTCCTGGAGACGCTCGAGGACTTCCGCGGCCAGGGCCGGGAACTGCCGCCCGGGGTGTCCTGGGCCTGAGCCGATTGATGCGTATCCCGCATTGATTGATGGTGTTCTTTTGCTGGACAGGCATTTCTGCGGCTCGGCAGTCTGGAGGCCGATCGGGCCAGCCGAGAGGGGACGCGTCGGTGTCGGACGACCAGCGGAACAGCACGGGACAAGGGCAGTTGCGAGGACTGAAGGTCGTCGAGTTCGCCCATGTGGTGGCCGGTCCGCTCGCTGGATCCATGCTCGCCGACCAGGGGGCGGACGTCGTCCACGTCGAACCCCCCGGGGCCGGGGACGCCGCCCGGGCGATGGGGCCTCGCCGAGCCGGAGTGCCCCTGTGGTTCAAGGTCGCCGCCCGCAACAAACGCTCCGTCACCCTCGACCTGCACCACGCGGCCGGCCGGGAGGTCGCCCACCGCCTCGTCGCCTGGGCCGACGTCGTCATCGTCACCCTGCGCGCCGGGCGGCTGCGCAGCTGGGGCCTCGACTGGGAGGCCGTGCACCGGATCAACCCGAAGGCGGTCCTGCTGCAGATCTCCGGCTTCGGCGCCACCTCCAGCCAGGCCGACGCCCCCGGCTTCGGCAAGATGGGCGAGGCCCGCAGCGGCGTCGTGCACCTGACCGGTCACCCGGACGGGCCGCCCGTCCACACCGGCTTCTCGCACGGCGACGCCGTGACCGGCCTGATGGGCGCCTACGCCGTCCTGGCCGCGCTGCACCGGCGCGACCACGACCCCGGCTTCGACGGCGAGTGGATCGACCTCGCCCTGTTCGAGCCCCTCTTCCGGCTCGTCGAGTGGCAGGTCATCGTCCACGACCAGCTGGGTGTGGTGCCCCAACGCACCGGGAACCAGCTGGCCGTCGCCCCCGCCGCCGTGATCAACACCTACCGCTCCCGCGACGAGCAGTGGATCACGGTGACCTCCGCGACCCTGCGCTCCGTACGCAACGTGGCCCGGCTGCTGGGCCTGCCCGGGGAGGAGTTCGCCACGTCGGAGCAACAGCACGCACGACGGGGGGAGTTGGACGAGGGGCTGCGGTCCTGGGTGGCGGACCGCTCGGCCGCCGAGTGTCTGGAGGCCTTCGCCCGCGCCGAGGTCGTCGCCTCCCGCGTCTTCGACGCGGCCGACATCGCCGCCGACCCGGTCTACGCCGAACGCGGCGACATCGTCACCGTCGACGACCCCGACCTGGGCGAGGTGCGGATGCAGGCGGTCATCCCGCACTTCCGCCGCCGCCCCGGGCGGGTCTGGCGCACCGGGCCCGCACTCGGCCAGGACAACGACCTCGTGTACCGCGACTGGCTGGGACTGAGCGAGCGGGAACTGGCCGACCTGGAGAAGAACGATGTCGTCTGAGCCCTCTGCGCCCATCGCACTCCGTGCTCCGCTCCGCTCCCTGCTCTTCGTCCCGGGCCACCGCACGGACTGGCTCCCCAAGGCCCGCGCCGCCGGCGCCGACGCCGTGGTCCTCGACCTGGAGGACGCGGTCCCGGCCGCCGGCAAACCGCTCGCCCGCGCCCGGGTCACCGAGGCCCTGGCGGAGGCCGCCGCGCAACCGGCCGGTGGCACGGCCCTGTTCGTCCGGATCAACCCGCTCGACGACTGGACCGCCGCCGGGGAACTGCGGGCCGTCGTACGCCCGGGACTGGCCGGAGTCGTCCTGCCCAAGGTGCACACCGCCGCCGACGTACGGCTCGCGGACCGCCTGATCGGCTGGTGCGAACACGAGCACGGCCTGCCCACCGCGACGACGGCACTCGTCCCCCTGCTGGAGTCGGCCCGCGCCCTGCACGACGCCTACGACATCGCCGCGGCCGCCCCCCGGGTGGCACACGTCGGCGCGCTGACCGCACCCGGCGGCGACGTGGAGCGCGCCGTCGGCTACCGCTGGAGCCCCGAGGGCACCGAGACACAGGCCCTGCGCTCCCGCGTCCTGCTGGACGTCCGCGCCGCCGGAGCGCCGTACCCGGTGACCGGACTGTGGACGGACATCGCCGACCTGACGGGCCTGCGCGCCTTCGCCGAGCAGAACCGCGCCCTCGGCTACGACGGCATGATGGCCGTCCATCCGACCCACATCCCCGTCATCAACGAGGTCTTCGCCCCCGGCCCCGAAGAACTCGACCGCTGCGCACGCCTCGTCGCCGCCGTGGAGTCGGCCCAGCGCGACGGCGTCGGCGCCCTCACGTTCGAGGGCCGGATGGTCGACGAGGCCATGGCCGAAACGGCACGTGCGGTGCTGGCGCGACACGGACGCGGCTGACACCATCCCGGCACCGCACCGGAACACGATCATGTTGAATGTGGCGTAGCTCACTGTGGCGTACCTCACAACTGCCGGGCGGGAGGCCGCACAAGGGGTCACGTCCGCGACACCAAAATTGAACCGTTCGTTTTCTTGAACGGCTCGTGTTTGTGTGGATAGGTTGTCCGGCATGACCGCATCCCCGCCCCCGACCACCGCCGAGGAGCTGCGCGGTGCCGGCCTGCGAGTGACGGCCGCCCGCGTCGCGCTGCTCGAGGCCGTGCGGGACGGTGACCACCTCGGCGCCGAGACCATCGCCTCCGAGGTGCGCGGCCGCGTCGGCCACATCTCCGTCCAAGCCGTCTACGAGGGGCTCCACGCACTCACCGCGGCGGGACTCATACGCCGCCTCGACCCACCCGGCAGCCCGGCCCTCTACGAGGGACGGGTCGGCGACAACCATCACCACCTCGTGTGCCGGTCGTGCGGGACCGTCGCCGACGTGGACTGCGCGGTCGGCCACGCCCCGTGCCTGACCGCGTCCGACGACCGCGGCTTCGCCGTCGACGAGGCCGAGGTCATCTACTGGGGCCTGTGCCCCGCCTGCTCCACCGCCCGCAGTTCCTGAGCAATGTGATCCACCCGAGCACCGTGAACCACCCCGTCCGGAAGGATTCCCATGACCGAGAACCACGACGCGATCGTCACTGACGCGAAGCCGGAGGAGACGGGCGGCGGCTGCCCGGTAGCGCACGGCCGCGCCCTGCACCCGACCCAGGGTGGCGGCAACCGTCAGTGGTGGCCGGAGCGCCTCAACCTGAAGATCCTCGCCAAGAACCCCGAGGTGGCCAACCCGCTCGGCAAGGACTTCGACTACGCCGAGGCGTTCAAGAACCTCGACCTCGCGGCCGTGAAACAGGACATCGCCGAGGTGCTCACCACCTCGCAGGACTGGTGGCCGGCCGACTTCGGCAACTACGGCCCCCTGATGATCCGTATGGCCTGGCACAGCGCGGGCACCTACCGCATCAGCGACGGCCGCGGCGGCGCCGGCGCCGGCCAGCAGCGCTTCGCCCCCCTCAACAGCTGGCCGGACAACGGCAACCTCGACAAGGCCCGCCGCCTGCTGTGGCCCGTGAAGAAGAAGTACGGCCAGTCCATCTCCTGGGCCGACCTGCTGATCCTCACCGGCAACGTCGCCCTGGAGCAGATGGGCTTCGAGACCTTCGGCTTCGCCGGTGGCCGCGCGGACGTCTGGGAGGCCGAGGAGGACGTCTACTGGGGCCCCGAGACCACCTGGCTCGACGACAAGCGCTACACCGGCGACCGTGAGCTGGAGAACCCGCTCGGCGCGGTCCAGATGGGCCTCATCTACGTCAACCCCGAGGGCCCGAACGGCAACCCGGACCCGATCGCCGCGGCCCGCGACATCCGTGAGACGTTCGCCCGCATGGCGATGAACGACGAGGAGACCGTCGCGCTGATCGCCGGCGGCCACACCTTCGGCAAGACCCACGGCGCCGGCCCGGCCGACAACGTCGGCGCCGACCCCGAGGCCGCCTCCATGGAGGAGCAGGGCCTGGGCTGGCGGAGCACCTACGGCACCGGCAAGGGCGGGAACGCCATCACCTCCGGCCTGGAGGTCACCTGGACGACCACCCCGACCCAGTGGAGCAACGGGTTCTTCAAGAACCTCTTCGAGTTCGAGTACGAGCTCGAGCAGAGCCCGGCCGGCGCCCACCAGTGGGTCGCCAAGGACGCCCCGGAGATCGTCCCCGACGCGCACGACCCGTCGAAGAAGCACCGCCCGAAGATGCTCACCACGGACCTGTCGCTGCGCTTCGACCCGATCTACGAGCCCATCTCCCGCCGGTTCTACGAGAACCCCGAGGAATTCGCGGACGCCTTCGCCCGCGCCTGGTACAAGCTGACCCACCGTGACATGGGCCCGAAGTCCCTCTACCTCGGCCCGGAGGTCCCGGAGGAGACCCTGATCTGGCAGGACCCGCTGCCCGAGGCCGAGGGCGAGCCCATCGACGACGGGGACATCGCGACCCTCAAGACCAAGCTCCTCGAGTCCGGCCTGTCCGTCTCGCAGCTGGTGTCCACCGCCTGGGCCTCGGCGTCCACCTTCCGCGGCAGCGACAAGCGCGGCGGCGCCAACGGCGCCCGCATCCGCCTGGAGCCGCAGCGCGGCTGGGAGGTCAACGAGCCCGACGAGCTGGCCCAGGTCCTGCGCGTCCTGGAAGGCATCCAGCAGGAGTTCAACACCGGCGCCAAGAAGGTCTCCCTGGCCGACCTGATCGTCCTCGGCGGCACCGCCGCGGTCGAGAAGGCCGCCAAGGAAGCCGGCTTCCAGGTGCAGGTCCCCTTCGCCGCGGGCCGTGTGGACGCGACGGAGGAGCACACCGACGCCGAGTCCTTCGAGGCACTCCAGCCGACCGCCGACGGGTTCCGCAACTACCTCGGCAAGGGCAACCGCCTGCCGGCCGAGTACCTGCTGCTCGACAAGGCGAACCTGCTCACCCTGAGCGCCCCCGAGATGACCGTCCTGGTCGGTGGCCTGCGTGTCCTGGGCGCCAACTACCAGCAGTCCCAGCTCGGTGCCTTCACCAAGACGCCCGGTTCGCTGACGAACGACTTCTTCGTCAACCTGCTCGACCTGGGCACGACGTGGAAGGCCACCTCCGAGGACCAGACCACGTTCGAGGGCCGCGACGCCGCCACCGGCGAGGTCAAGTGGGCCGGCTCCCGCGCCGACCTGGTCTTCGGCTCGAACTCCGAGCTGCGGGCGCTCGCCGAGGTCTACGCGAGCGACGACGCGAAGGAGAAGTTCGTGAACGACTTCGTCGCCGCGTGGGTCAAGGTCATGAACCTGGACCGGTTCGACCTGGTCTGATCGACTCCGCCTGACAGGACGCCCCGGGCCACCGCCCGGGGCGTCCCGCGTGCGCGCTGAGGCACCGTCAAAGGCCGTTCAAGGCAAGAACATCACTCACCCAACTCTCACCATGAAACGGCAAGGAACCCGGCCGTTCCCGGACTCGGGCATACGTTCTGGTCGTGAACTCACACACCACCTCCCACAGAGGCGGCGGCCCTGAACCGCACCCCTTCGCCGGTTCACGGCCGACCCCGGGCGGCGCAGTCCGCCGCACCCTCCTGCGCACCGCGCTGACCGGGGCCGCCGCCCTCGGCGCCGGCCTCGCAGCCGCCCCGCAGGCCACCGCCACGACCTCCACACCGGGCACACCCCCGAGGCCCGGCACTCCGGACGAGGCCCTCGGGGAACTGGCGGCGGGCAACCGCCGCTGGCGCGCCCACCGCGAACGCCACCCGCACGAAAATCCCGCCCTACGGCGGACGCTGGCCACCGCCCAGCATCCCTTCGCCGTCGTGCTCGGCTGCATCGACTCGCGCGTGCCCCCGGAACTGGTCTTCGACCAGGGGCTCGGGGACCTGATGACCGTCCGCACCGCCGGCGAGGTCCTGGACGAGGCCGTCCTCGGCAGCGTCGCCTACGGCGTTCTGGAACTCGCCATACCCCTGGTCGTCGTACTCGGCCACCAGTCGTGCGGCGCGGTCCGTGCGGCCGTGCAGGCCGAGCAGTCCGGGGAACGCCTGCCCGCCCACATGCAGTACCTCGTCGACCAGATAGGCCCGGCCATAGACCACGGTGTCGAAGGGGACGCGCGGATCGACGCGACGGTGAGCGCCAACGTCCGCCTCGTACGCTCACGGCTGGCCGCGGAACCCGAGCTCGCCGCCCGGGTCGCCGACGGCCGCCTGGCGATCGTCGGCGCCCGTTACGAGCTGACGACCCAAGCCGTCCACCGCGTCGCCTGAGAAACCCGCCCGGTCCGCTGCGCGCGACGGCGGGCCGGGCCGCCCTGTCAGGCCCTCAGCGGGTTGAAGCGCGCCGCCGCCATCAGGTACCAGGCGGTCGCACCCGTGTGCCGGTACGGGTAGTAGCCGAAGCCGAACCCCGTATCCAGCGGACTGCTCGCCGACACCACCCCGCAGCCCTCGGGAAGCGCCTTGCCGCCGACGGTCTGGCCCCCGCCCAGCAGGTCCTGGGCCCGTTCGACCGAGGCGAGCAGACGCCGGGCCCGTGCCGCGTCACCACGCGCTCCGCGGTCCCGCAGGGCGAGCGCGAGATGAGCCGTCCCCTCGAACCACACGCCGTAGCGGTCCGGCTTGGGCTGCCCCTCGGCGATCGGAACGTCCTCGTTCGCGAGGAGGCTCGCCGAACTGAACGTGACCCCCTCGTACGACTGCCCCGCGGGCACCGTGCTGTTCGTGCGGCCGGAGTGGTCCAGGACGGCCAGCTCGGTCACGGCCCAGTCCAGTGAACGGGCGTGGCGACCGGTGCGGGAGCCGAACGCGAGATGGGTCCAGGTCTGGGTGTCCTCCGGAATCGGGGACTTGTTGACGGTCACCCCGTCGTTGGTGCCGGTGTAGAAGAAGCCCCCCGACGGCTCCCACATCCTCCGCACGAACGCCTCGGCCCGCCCACGCCGTTCCAGCCACACCCGGTCCCCGGTGAGCCGGGCGAGCCGCCCGAAGAGGCAGACCAGGTCGGTGTTGTGCTCGGTCGAGGTGAACGGCAGCTTCTGGTCCGCCCCGTCGACTCCGAACTTGTAGCCGCCCAGGGGTTCGTCCGTCCGGCCGGTCCGCTCGATCCACTCGCCGATCCGCACGGCACCCATGAGGAACCGGCCCGCCCCGGTGCGGCGGGCGAGCGCGCTCAACGCGATGCCGGCCCAGGCCATGTCGCCCACCGCGGTGCCCGTGAAGCCGAACTGCGTACCGACGTTGGCGGTGCCGTCCGGCCGTACGAAGCCGTCGGGCTGCCGCGAACCGTCGTAGAACGTGTACGGGCCGACGTTGTAGGCCTGCCGGAGTCTGCCGTCGTCGTACACCGGGTCGTGGCTCTGGGCGTGGAGCAGGGCGTCGCCCAGCACCTCGGCCCGGGTGAGGCCGTCCGCGGTGCGGGCCGCGAGGTGGGCCAGGATCGCCAGGGCGTTGTCGTAGGTGAACGCCGTGCTGAACAGTCCGGCCTGGTCGGTGTAGCTCTGGGTCAGGCGGATACGGCCGTGGCCGGGGTAGGCGTCCATGGCGGCGGCGAGGAAGGCTCGCGCCCGGGCCGGGGCCGCTGCCGGACGGGCACCGGCCGGACCGGCCGCGAGGGCCTGTCCGGAGCCGGCCGCGGCGATCCCGGCCGCACCGAGCCCGGCCCCGATGAGCGAACGCCGGCTGAGTGCCGGGCCTTGTCTGCCAGCCATGGATCTCCCCTTGAGAGCGCTCTCAACGATGCGCGCTCATTGTGCTGGTGCCCAGCGGGAGGGTCAACGCCCGGTTCGGAACAGGAGAGTTGCGTGGGTGGGCGAACAGCGGGTGGGGGTCACTCGCAGACGATCTCGTCACGCGGCGTGTAGTGGGTGCGGTACGGCTCCCGCCTCACTTCCCGGCCGTCGTCGTAGAAGACCCGCTCCACGGTGACGTCGAACCCTTCGAGCGGCGTCTGCGGCACGCACCCCTTGTCGTGGCTCACCTTCCTCTCGGGCTCCTTCACCTCGGTGCGCGGCCCCTTGACCGACTTGATCTCGTCGTACCTCCTGGTGCCGAGGAAGGAGACGGTCACGGAGGTGTCCGTGGACTCGGCCTGGATGTAGATCGCCTTGCCGGAGTCGTTGGTGAACCGCAAATCCAGGCTGCCCCAGGCGACCGTCGCCTCGCGGCCCTCCGGGTAGCGCTCGATGTAGAAGGAGTGCGCGCCGTGTTCCACGGGCTCGACCCCGGCGAAGAACAGCGCGTTGTACACGGTCGTCGCCACGGACGAGACGCCGCCGCCGGACGCCTTCGTGAACTTGTCGTCGAGGATGATGACACCCTCGACGAAACCGTTGGCCTCGGTGCGCTCCCCGACGGTCCGGTTGAAGCTCCAGGTCTCGTCCGGCCTGACGACCGAGCCGTTGATGAGTTCCACGGCCCGGCCGATGTTCTTGGTGCGGTACTCGGCCGGTTCGAAGTGGACGGTGAAGGAGGACATCGTCTCGGTCAGCCCCAGTGCCGCGGCGTTCTCCCGGGTCACCTCGGGCTGGATCCGGCGCACCTCCACCTCGCCGTCGCGGGCGTCGCCCGACCTGGTGAGCAGCGGCAGCACGGCCTTGCCCAGCGCCTTGTCGGTGACCTCCCGGCCGGGCGTGGCGTCCTCGGCGACCACGACCTTGTCGCCGTCCGGCCGCAGCCTGGCGTTCTCGGCGGCGGTGGTGACGTCGTTCAGGGGCCCGGCCACGGCGGGGTCGTCGCGCAGACCCTTCGCGTCGAGCTCCGGTCTCAGGGTGCCGCTGCCGTCGGGCCGCATGGCCAGGTGCTCCCCCAGTACCTGCTGCCCGACCGTGAACCGCTCGCCGTCGGCGCTGAGCGTGACGGGCGCCGACATGGCCGGCTCCGCGAAAGTGCGCACCGCCCGCCGTACCTCGTCGGCCGTGACCTTCGGCCGGGTCTCCCGGGCGGGCAGGGCCGTCACCGCGTCGGCGTCACCGCGCAGGAACGAGGCACGCAGGGGGCCGACCGCGCGCTCCACGTCCAGGGCGTACCCCGTGCGTGGTGCCACTTGGTCGACGCGCCCGTCCTCGAAGGAGACCGCACCGTCGCGGACCTTCTGGTCGAGCTTCTTCGCCAGCTGCCCGAGGGCGGCCCGGGTCTCGCCCTCGTCGACGCGTACGACCGGTTCGATCTCGCCGCCCGAGCGGAAGAGGCCACCGAACACGCCGATCGGATCGGCGCCGGTGCGCGCCGCCCGGTCGACGGTCTCCCGGAGGTCGTAGGAGAGCCCGGCGCGCCGCGGATCGACCGTGCCCGTGCGGTCACCGACCGTCACGGGCAGGTCCCGCGTGCCGACGGGGCCCAGGTCGTGCTCCAGTTTCCGCACCGCCTCCGCTCGGCTCAGGCCGCCGATCTCCACCCCGCGCACCGTCGTGCCGGAGTCGATCTCCCCACCCGTGAGCATCAGACCGGTGAGGTACAGACCGCCGACGCCCACGGCCAGCGCGCCGCCGGCCAGGGCCAGGGGCGGGAGGGAGGTGATGCGCGAGGGGGCGAAGGCGGTTCGGGGGCGCATGGGTCTCCTGAAGATCAAAACGAGCGGGCACCCGATGACGCGGCACTGCTGCGGGCAAACACCTCAAGCTATCCACACAAGGGCGGCGAACCGGTATGGCCCAGAACACGTATGTCCTAGATCATCGTGAAATCGGCCGAACCAGCCCACCCGGCAGACCACGGCCGAACCACGGCCACAGAGTGGTAACGACGAACAACGTTCAGGTCGTTGACACGGTCTAGGCCACCATGAAGATCTCTTTCCTCATCCACAACGCCTACGGAATCGGAGGCACGATCACCACCACGTTCAACCTGGCCGGGGCGCTGGCCGAGCGGCACGACGTGGAGATCGTCTCCGCGTTACGCCACCGGGAACACCCGAACCTCGCCCTGGACCCGCGGGTGCGGCTGCGCGCGCTGGTGGACCTGCGCAAGGAAGCGGACCATCCGCTGCACCAGAGACCGGCGAAGGTCTTCCCCGCCGCCGAGTACCGCCACCACCAGTACAGCGAGCTGACCGACCAGCGGATCGGCGAGTGCCTGGAGGCCCTCGACACGGAGGTCGTCATCGGCACCCGCCCGGGCCTCAACGTGCACATAGCGCGCCAGGCCCCGCGGCACGTCATACGCGTCGGTCAGGAGCACCTCACCCTCGACAACCACTCGCCCCGGCTGCGCACCGTGCTGCGCCGCGCCTACCGCCACCTCGACGTGATCACCACCGTCACGGAAGCGGACGCAGCCGCCTACCGGCGCAAGATGTGGCTGCCCGGCGTCCATGTGGAAGCCCTCCCGAACAGCGTCCCCGACCCCGCGCTGCCGCCCGCGGACGGCTCCGCCAAGATCGTGATCGCCGCCGGCCGGCTGGTCCCGGTGAAGCGCTACGACCTGCTCATCGAGGCGTTCGCCCAGGTCGCCGCCGCCTTCCCGGACTGGCAGCTGCGCATCTACGGCAAGGGCGAGGAGCAGCCCGCGCTGCGGCAGCTCATCGAACGACTCGGTCTGTGGAACAACGTGTTCCTGATGGGGGCCGCCACCCCGATGGAGGCCGAGTGGGCCAAGGCCTCGATCGGTGCGGCCACGTCGAACTTCGAGCCGTTCGGCATGACCATCGTCGAGGCGATGCGCTGCGGACTGCCCGTCGTCAGCACCGACTGCCCCTACGGCCCCGGCGAGATCATCCAGGACGGAGCCGACGGCCGGCTGGTACCGGTCGGAGACCGTGACGCCCTCGCCGCGGCCCTGCTGGAACTCGTCGGCGACGACGAACGCCGTCGCCGCATGGGACGCACCGCCCTGGAGAACGCGCGCCGCTTCGCCCCCGGCCCCGTCGTCGCACAGGCCGAACGCATCCTGGAGCGGGCCGTCACGGCCAGAAGCACGGGCCGCACCAGCGCCGAGCAGGACCACCGCACCCACAGCGCACTGACCGGCCGCGGCCACGCCGCCCGCGACGCCGCCCACGCCGCGGCCGCCGGCGCCCTGCGCGCGATCCGGAAGGGACGACGATGACCACCCAGCACGACACCCGCCTGCGCACCGACTGCGCGACCGACGCCGACGGCCGCATCACCTTCCGCCTCCCCGCGGCCACCGGGAGCCGACCCCAGCTGCTGCTGCGGCTGCGCCCCAAGAAGGGCCGCCCCGAGACCACCAAGCACCTCCTCGACCTGGAGCCCGGCCACCCCGACGGCCCCCTGTGCGCCGTACTGGAAGCGCACCCGGCCCTCGACGAAGGCCGCTGGGACCTGTACCTGCTGCCGGAGGCGGGAGCCGAGCGGCAGCGACTGCGCCCCGGCCTCAGAGACCTGCGCGCGCTCGTCGACGGGCACCTGCGCGACCGGCCCTCTCCGGTCACCGTCAGAATCCCGTACGTCACGAAGGACGGCTTCCTCGCGCTCCGGGCCTGGCGGCGCACCACCCACGCGGAGGCCCGCACCATCGACGTCACGGACCGGGCCATCACGGTCACGGCCCGCCTGCACGGTGCCGTCCTCCAGGAGGACGCCACCGTACGGCTGCGCCTGCGCGGCGGCGACACCATGCGCAATCTCCGCCCCCGGATCGACGACGACGGCAGGGGCTTCTCCTTCGTCGCCGGCCACGACGACCTGACGATCATCGGTGGCGGGCCCGGCGGGATCTGGGACGCCTTCGTCCGGCCCGCCGCCGACGCGTCACCGATCAGGATCGCCCGGCTGCTCGACGACGTGGCGGACCGCAAGCACGTGTTCGTCTATCCGGCAATGACGGCGGCCGCATCGGTGGTGCGCCCTTACTACACGGTCGACAACGACCTCGCGATCGAGGTGAAGACGGCCGAATAGTCAAAATGCCCGAGATGAAAAACCATGGCGTTTTGGATGGGCATTTCGTCGGTGCGTCGCGACAGCGGTGTGTGGATTCTGTGTAAAGCGGCGGCGGGACGGGCCGATGTGCTCCTCTTCAACACCCGTGAACGCTGAAGGGACTTGCGGCGATAAGCAAACTCAAGTACCTAGGTGAATCATGAACCTGTTCAACCGCGTCGTGCCGTCCCGTCGGCAGGCATCGACCGTCCCCCCACAGCGCCCCGCCGGCGCGGCGGCATCCCCCACCGCCGTGCTGCCCGACCCCGGCCTGGCGAATCTCACCGGTGAATGGGTGGTCGACCCCGCGCACAGCCGGATCGGCTTCTCCGTCCGGCACGCCATGGTGACCACCGTGCGCGGTTGTTTCCTGGAGTACGAGAGCAGGCTCTACTTCGACGCGTACGACCCCGCTCGGTCACGGGCCGACATCACGCTGTTCACCTCCAGCGTCGACACCGGGGTGGAACAACGCGACGCGCATCTGGTCGGCCGTGACTTCCTCGACGCCGCGACTTATCCGCGTATGCGCTTCACCAGTACCGCGGTGGAACACACGGGCGCCGACCTCTTTCGCATGTCGGGCGAGCTCACCATCAAAGGCGTATCGCGTCCTGTCGTACTTGATATGACCTACATAGGACATGTCACCGACCCCTTCGGATACGAAAGGGTCGGTTTCGACGGCACCACCACCATCAACCGTTCCGACTGGGGTCTGACCTACAACAGCAGGCTGGCCGAGGGCGGCGCGATGGTGAGTGAGAAGGTGCGCCTGCAACTCGACATCGCCGCGATCCGCCTGGCCCCGGCGGGCGGCTGACGCTCCCGACGCGGCGCTGCGGCTCATGCCGTGTCGCCGGGCCCGGCCACGACACGGAACGTCGCCGGGCCGAGCCTGATCACCCCGTCGCTCAGCGGAGTGCACCGCACACCGCCCCCGCCACGCAGGGCGCGCTGTGCGCCGGGGCCGATGGTCACGTCCATCCAGGCACAGGGCCGGGCGGGACGGTTCACGGCGAACACGACCGGCCCGGTGCCGCAGTCGAGCGCGATCGTCGCGCCGACGCACGCGTCGATGTCGACGCCCCTGAGCAGGACGTTGCGGCGGGTGTGCCGGAGATCGGCGGCCCCGTCGATGGCCACGGGGAGCTTCTCCGCCGCCATGAGGGTCACCGCCGCGTTCCGGTGGGCGGGCCGTGCGTAGTAGCGGTCGCCCACGATCCCCAGGCCGCGGCGTACCTCCACCAGGGGCACCCGCTCGTCCGACGGGCCGTCCGCGGGCCCGTCCGAGGGGCGCCCGGCCAGCCGGTGCGCGGGCGACACCAGCAGTTGCAGCACCTCCACCTCGGTCATGACGACCACCCTATTCGTCCTGCCGCCGCCCCGTCCCGCCCTCCTCCACCGGTGCCCGGCCGTCCGCCGGCTCGCCCGCGGTGAGATGCTCCAGGACCTCGACCAGTTCCTGGCACGCGTGCTGCACCGACCGCCGCGTGTTGATCTGCTCGGTGATCACCGCCGACAGGATCAGCGCCGTCAGGGCCATCGCCCCGTTGAAGGCTTGCAGCTTGATCATCACCTCAACCCGGGTCAGCCGGTCGAACGGCCCCACCCGGTCCGTCGCCGCCACCGTCGCCAGGACCGACGCGAAGAGCGCGCACAGCATGCTGCCGGCCAGCTGGAAGCGCAGGGCCGCCCAGATCAGCAGGGGATAGACGAGGAACAGCACGCTGATCGAGCTGTGCGCGGACAGCGGCACGACACAGCAGGCGATCAGTGCCAGGCCCGTGGCCTCCTTCCAGCGCGACAGCCGCAGCGGCAGGCGGACGCGGGACAGCAGAAGCAGCACCGGGGTGACGATCAGCACGCCCATCGCGTCACCCACCCACCAGGCCAGCCACACGGCCCAGAAGGTCGCCCATTCCACCTTGTCCGTGACCAGCAGCAGGCCCGCCCCCACGGTCGAACTGATCAGCATGGCGATGAACGCGCCCAGGAACACCAGCGCCAGACCGTCCCGCAGCCGCGCGAGATCGGTCCGGAAACCGGCCCGGCGCAGCAGCAGGTACCCGACGACCGGCGCGGCCGTGTTTCCCGCCAGGACGCCCAGCGCGGCAGGGGTGGGGGAGGTGAGGGACAGGATGACGAAGAAGGCACCCAGGGCGATCCCCGGCCAGCAGCCCAGCCCCAGCAGGAGCAGGAAGGCGACCGATACGCCGGTGGGAGGCCAGATGGGGGTGACGACCGAGCCCTCCACGACCAGTTCCCGCAACAGGCCCAGCTGCCCCGAGACGTAGTAGCAGGCGGCGACGGCCAGCGTCTGCAGAGCGAGGACGACCGGCGTGCGCAGATCCTGGCTAGCCACCACGCTGTCATCAGACACCGAGGCCAGGGCGTCGGCGAGGTGACGGCGCGGTCCTTGCGGCCCTATGGCCTAGTGTCCGGCCCGTCGAGGCCGACCACCAGCACGGCGGCGTCGTCCTCGTGTCCCACCCGCTCGGCACCCTTGATCAGGGCCGCCGCGAGCGCGTCCACGTCCATTCCCGCCACCGCCGCGATCCCGGCGAGCCGTACCGCCTGGTCCAGGCCCTCCTCGAGCGGCATCGACGGGCCTTCCACGAGCCCGTCCGTGAGCAGCACGAACATCCCACCGGTGGTGAGCTGGTACCGGGTCACCGGATACGGCATCCCCGCCTGGATCCCCAGCGGAGGCCCGCCTTCGTCCTCGGTGACACCGGACTTCCCGTCCGCCGTGGCCCACACACAGGGCAGATGCCCAGCCCGCGCACTCTCCAGCACTCCGGCGCACGGGTCCAGCCGCATGAACGTGCAGGTGGCGAAGAGGTCGGAGCCCAGGGAGAGCAGCAGCTCGTTGGTCCGGGCCAGGACCTCGCCCGGCTCGCCGGTGACGGAGGCCAGGGCCCGCAGCCCGGCCCGTACCTGCCCCATGAAAGCGGCCGCCTCGATGTTGTGTCCCTGGACGTCACCGATGGACAGGCCGATACGGCCGTCGCCCAGTGTGAAGGCGTCGTACCAGTCGCCGCCGACGTTGAGCCCCTGACACGCGGGCGTGTACCGGACGGCCAGGTGCAGCCGGTCGGCGACGGGCAGGTCCCGCGGGAGCATGCCGCGCTGGAGCGCGACGGCCAGCTCGACCCGCGACCGCTGCATCTCGGCCTGCGCGCGCGCCTGCGCCGTCAGGGCCCCGAGCCTGGTCAGCAGCTCGTCGCCGTCGTCCGTCGTGCCCGTGCGGGACATTGATCACTCCGGCGAGGATGGCCACCGTCGGTGAACACCCTCGAAGGCAAATCACCTGATTTACGTCCATAGGATGATACGCAGGCAAGGCTTCCGGCGACGAGTCGCGCATCCCGGAACCTCGGTCATTCGCCGAGCGGTGAGCCCTGGAGTCCGCACGCCGCCTGGTGACGGCCACCTGCCCAGCAGGGCGGCCCACCACAGCGGGCGGTTGCGCCGGTCGGCCCCGAGGGCGTCACACTCCGGTCAGGGCGTGCAGGGCGAGGTAGATCGCGGCGGCGGGGATCCCGGCGCCGAAGAACGTCAGGACCCAGGCGGTGACGATCGAGCGCGCCACCTGCCAGCGCACCGCCGAAGCACGCCGGGTGGCGCCGGCGCCCAGAATGGCCGCGGTGATGGTCTGCGTGGTGGAGATCGGCGCCTTCACCAGGAACGCGGTGGTGTACAGCACGGTCGCGGCCGCGGTCTCGGCGGCGAACCCGCGAGGCGGATCGAGGTGCACGATGCGCCGGCCGAGGGTGGTGATGATGCGACGCCCGCCCGTGTAGGTACCCGCCGCCATGGCGGCCGCCACGGCGACGATCACCCACACGGGGACGGAGAAGCTGTCCTGCCACCCCGCCGTGACCAGGGCCAGCACGATGACCCCCATGGTCTTCTGCGCGTCCTGAAGCCCGTGCCCCAGGCCCATGGCGGCGGCGGACACGGTCTGCGCCATACGGAACCGGTGCGTGGTGCGCTTGGGGTTCGCACGGCGGAACGCCCAGAGGATGGCCGTGTGCAGCGCGTATCCCAGCAGCACACCGACCAACGGGGACAGCAGCATCGGCAGGACGACCTTGTCCACGATGCCGGACCAGTGCACCGTGGCGGAGGCGGCGAGCGCGGCACCGACCAGCCCGCCGATCAGCGCGTGCGAGGACGAGGTGGGCAGCCCGCGCCACCAGGTGAAGACGTTCCACCCGATGGCCCCGAGGAGCGCGCAGAGGACCAGCAACAGGCCCGAGTCGTCCTCGGGCGCGCCGATGATGCCACTGCCGACGGTCTCGGCGACCCCGGTCCCCAGAAAGGCGCCGCAGAAGTTCATCACCGCGGCCATCACCAGCGCCACGCGCGGCGTCAGGGCCCTGGTGGAGATCGAGGTGGCGATGGCGTTCGCCGCGTCGTGGAAGCCGTTGGTGAAGTCGAACGTCAGTCCCACGACGATGATCAGCACCACCAGAGTGAGCTCCATGCCTGATCACCTTTCCCGCGCGGGCCGTGCGCCGGAGGTACACGGCCGCCGCACGGACCCATCGTGCCGCGAAACCCGACGGGAGACCCGCCCGGAGCCGCAGGGGTGGGACGAGAGGAACGGGCGATGCGCTTTACGGTGTCCTGGTGCGTTCTGTTACGAAATGGGTCCTGCTGCCGTCGAGCTGTGCGCCTGCCGTCCTGATCCTGGGCTGGTTGGTGGCGGCCTCCCTGCAAGGTGCCGCCTACGACCCCGCCGCCCAGACGATCAGCGTCCTGGCGGCCCCCGGAACCACGGGCTCCTGGGTGATGACGGGAGCGTTCGTCGCCGTGGGCGCCTGCTACCTGCTCACCGCCTGGGGTCTGCGCCCGGCCGCGCTTCCCGGACGTGTGGCCCTGGCGGCCGGCGGCGTCGCGGCGCTCGCGGTGGCGGTGATCCCGGCACCGAGCAGCGGCGGCTCCCTGAGCCACGGTTCGGTCGCGACCGCCGGGTTCATCCTCCTGGCCGTCTGGCCGGTCCTGGCCGCCCGGAGGGGCGGCTCCGTGCCATGGGCGCTGCGTCCCCTCTCGTGTCTGGGCGCCACCGCCGTGATAGCGGTGGGCGCGGCCTGGTTCCTGATCGAGCTCCGCCTCCAGGGCGTCGCGGGCGTGGCCGAGCGCACGGTGACGACGCTTCAGTCGCTCTGGCCCCTCGTCGTGGTCATCTCCTGCCTGCGCCGGTCCGCGCGTGAGGAGTTCCCCACCTGACCTCCACGCGAACGGTGCGTGTTCCGTACGCGAAAAGTGCGGTTCACGATACGGTTGCCGAACGGGAGGTCCTGCATGTCCGAGCTGTTCGACGCGGTCGACGCACTCGTCGCGTCCCGTTCCCCACTGCCACCGCCGGCGGAGCGCAAGCGGCTGCGGCTGGCGCACGGCCTGACCCTGGACGAAGTGGCCGCCGCGCTGCGGGTCCGGCGGGCGACGGTGGGCGGCTGGGAGGCCGGCAAGACGGAACCGCGTCCACCGGAGCGTGACGCGTACGCGCGCCTGCTGAAGCAGTTGGCCCAGCTCTATCCAGCCGACCCGAACACCCCCGCTCCGAACACCCCCGACCCGAACGCCCCCGCTCCGAAGGCGCCCGTGCCGGAGGCGTCCACAGGTCCGGCCGCTCGGACGCCGGAGGCGTCGCCGCCGCCTCCCGACCGCGCCGGCACGACGAAGACCCCTCCGAGGCAGACGGTTCCCGTCGCCCGTCCGGCCGAATCGGGTCCGCCGCCGGCGCCGCCGCGCCCGGTCACGCGGAAGCCGAACGCCCAGGCGGGCCCTGTGCGGACGGACGACGCCCCCCGATTCGCGAACGGCCCCCTGCTGGTCCTCGACGCGGACGCCGATCGCCGGGTGACCGGCTACGGCATCGGTGGTCTGGTGATGGACGTGCCGACCAGGTCGCTGCCCGCCCTGGTGGAGTGGACGCTGAAGGAGGCACAGCTCGGTTCGGCGAAGCTGCACGGCTCCGGCAGGGACACGGACCCGTTGCTGGTGCTCACCACCGCGGCACTGGAGCGCTACGGCCTTCCCGCCCGGCTGACGGACTCGGAGCGCCTGTCCGGGCGGCTCCCGGACGACCACAAGGTCTGCAAGCAACTGGAGAAGGCGAACTGGCGGCTGACCCGGCGCGGGTTCGGACCCTGGGCGCGGATCTACCGCCCCGCGCAGGGCGGTCAGCGGCACTGTGTGCAGCTGTGTGTCCCCTCCTGGGGTGCCCTCGACGCCCGTTCCTGGGGACAGGCCGCGGAGCTGGAGCCGGCGGAACTGGCCCGCGTGCTGGGCACCTACGCGGCGCGGGTGCTGACGCCGTGCGGCTCGACCGCGGTCACCGGCCTGGAGCTGATGACCGCCCTGAACCCGCCGACCCGCGCGAGTGAGCCGGACGACTCGGGCAGGCGGCACCGGGAACACCGGCCCGGGTCCCTGGGCGAACACCCGATGGACTGTGCGCCCTGCGAGGCCCCGGACGGGCATCCGCTGCTGGCCGGCCTGCCCCGCTTCCACCAGCGCGGACCGGGGGAGATGCTGCTGGAGGAGGCCTACGACTGGACGCGGGAGCTGACCGACGCCGAGTGCATGCACCGCCACCTGGTCGGCATCGACGTCAATCTCGCGTTCGGGGCGGCCGCGAACGGCGCGGTCGTCGGCCTGGCGACCCCTCCGGTGCACGTCACCGACCCGGCCTTCGACCCGGGACTGCCCGGCGCCTGGCTGGTCGACCTCTCCCACGTCGACCTCTCCCGCGTCCTGGTGGGCAAGCAGCGGCGGCAGCTGCGGGGCGACCTGCTGCCCAGCCCGTTCACCCCGACGGGCGAGCGTCCCACCGGCCCGGCGTGGTACGCGACCCCGACGGTGGCCTACGCGGTGGAGCTCGGCTACGACGTGGCACCCCTGGAGGCCTGGGTGCGCGAGGAGAAGGGCCGTTACCTGGACGGCTGGTACAAGCGCCTGCGCGACGCCTACGTCAGCACGATGGACGACCTGGGCGTCGCCGAGAAGCTGCCGCCGCACGACTATCTGAAGGCCATGGAAGACTGCCGGCGGCGCGACCCGCAGGCGGCGATGGTCCTGGACGCGATCAAGTCCACCGTGAAGGGCGGTATCGGCAAGCTCAGGGAACGGGCCCGCGGCGGCGGCTGGAAGCCCGGACAACCCTGGCCGGCCCTCTCCCGCCCGACCTGGCGCCCCGACATCCGCGCCGTCGTCATCTCCCGCGCCCGCGTCAACATGCACCGCAAGATGCTCAACCTGGCCGCCGCCACGGGCCGTTACCCGGTGGCCGTGCTGTCCGACTGCGCCGTGTACGCCGCTGAGGGCCCGTCACCGCTGGACGTCCTGCCCTACGACGCCGACGGCAGGACGGTGCCCGGCTCCTTCCGGATCGGTGTGTCACCCGGCATGGTCAAACACGAAGGCACGCAGACGACGTTGTGGGCGGAGGAGCTCCGCGAGAGGCACGGCCAGTCCCTGAACCTCGCGCGGTACATCAAGTCGGGCGAGGTCACCGCCTCGGACGACGGCGAGTAGCGGACGGGGGAGAAATTCGTGGACACGGTCACGGACGGGCTCGACGACGCACTGCGCAAGGCGTTCACCCGGCCGATCCCGCGCAGCGGGGGCGCGCGGATGCGGTTCCTCGTCAGGCAGCTGAAGGGCACCAGAGCGGTGGCCGAACTGCTCGGCATCACCCAGCGCACCGTCGAGCGCTATGTCAGGGACCAGCTCAAGAGGCCCCGGCCGGACCTGGCGCAGCGTCTGGAACGCGAGGTCCTCAAGCGATGGCAGCCCCACGTCAGGGCCAGAGCCAGGCAGGCCGCGGCCACCACGGGCGGCATCGTCATCGACACCCGCGCCCGCTTCGGCTACACCGCCGCGCCGGGCAGCACCGACGACGCCCGACTGCGTCACCTCACGGTGGCGCTGCCACCCGAGTACGCGGCACGCCTGTTCGAAGCCCGGGACGCCGGCCGCACCGAGGAGCAGCTGCGCGACATCGCGGCGGAGGGCCTCCAGGAGATCTACTTCAAGGACCACGGGCGGCGTGCGCAGGGGCTGCTGGTGGAGTTCACCGACGTCGAACACCTCGAGTTCGACCTGTAGAGCCCCCGAGTTCGGCCTGTAGAGCCCCCGATCCGCGCCATTTCACCTGAAGGTGTGATGCAGACGGACGTACTCCGAAAGAGCGGGAAACAAGGGCTCTCGGCGGCGGTACGTTGGCGTGGTGCGGCGGATCGGGGAGTTCACCGTGGAACGGCGCCTCGGAGCCGGCGGCATGGGGGTGGTGTACCTGGCGCGCAGTGCCGCCGGGCGGCAGGTGGCGCTGAAGGTGATCCGCCCCGAGTACGCCGACGAGCCACAGTTCCGGGCCCGGTTCCGGCGCGAGGTCGCGGCGGCCCGCAAGGTGAGCGGGGCCTTCACCGCGCCCGTGGTGGCGGCCGACCCGGACGGGGACCCGCCCTGGCTGGCCACGCAGTACGTCGTCGGTGACTCGCTGGACGCCCGGGTGCGCTCCGGCGGCCCGCTGCCCGTCGCCGACATCGTCAGACTGGCCGGGCAGTTGGCGGAGGCGCTGCGCGACATCCACCAGCAGGGCATCGTGCACCGGGACCTGAAGCCCGCCAACGTCCTGCTCGCCGAAGACGGCACACGGGTCATCGACTTCGGCATCGCGCGGTCCGTCACCCAGAGCCGGGCCCTGACCCGCGGCGACGCGATCGTGGGCACTCCCGCCTTCATGGCACCCGAGCAGTTGACCGCCGCCCGGTCCGTCTCCCCGGCGACGGACGTGTTCGCGCTCGGATGCGTCCTGGCTTTCGCCGCGTCGGGCCGCAGCCCCTTCGAGGACCCCGACGCGGCGGGCCTGGAGCCGATCGCCGTCGCCTTCGCGGTGGTGCACCAGGAGCCGGACCTGACCTGTCTGTCCGGAGCGTTGCATGCTCTGGTGGCCCGCTGTCTCGACAAGAACCCCGCCCGCCGGCCCGGCCTGGAGGAGGTACTGCGCCTGGCGACCCGAGCCGGTCAGGGCATCGACCGGACCGACAGCGTGCGACCCGTGCGGCGTCGCCGGCCCGGCCGGAGATCGCTCGCCGCGCTGGCACTGCTCGCCACCCTGGTCGTCCCGGGCGACGTCCCACCGCCCGCGCCGTCGACGCACCTGCCGTGCGCCGACGGTCTGAGCGCCATCGGCGAGGGCCGCATGCGCAGATGCGTCGGCCTGCTCGACACGGACGCCTCGCCCACGCGACTGCGCCGCTCGTCGGCCCGGACCGTCGCCCCGGTGCTGGAACTGATCGCGGCGGAGAACCGGCGGGTCGTGGCGGCCGCCGCGAAGCCGGGTGGTCGGCCGTACGTGTCGATGGTGTATCTGACGCCCCTCACCGAGGAGTTCGACGGCGACGCCGCGATGCAGGCCGTCGGACGCGATCTGGAGGGGGCTCATTTCGCCCAGCTCAGAAGCAACGGAGGGCTGTCCGGACCGGGCGAAGGCCCTGCGGTCCGGCTGTTGTTCGGACAGACCGGAGGCTCCGCCCAGCAGCGGAACCACGCCGTCGGACAGGTGCTGGGGGCCCGCCGCGCCGAGCGCATCGTGGCGGCGCTCGGGCTCGGCGGCAGCACCGCCGCCAGCCAGGACATGGTGGAGGAACTGACGGCCGGCGGCCTGCCCGCCTTCGGCTCGGTGCTCACCGCCGACTCCTGGGCCGCCGTGCCGGGCCTGGCACGGGTCGCGCCCTCCAACGCCGACCAGGCAGCGGCCGCCGTACGCCATCTGTCGACCGGCGCACTCGCCCGCGCCCGGGTCCTCTTCGTGCAGGACATCGCCCCCGGCGACCAGTACACCAGCACCCTCGCCCAGCAGTTCCGGGAGCGCATGCCGCCCGGCCGGATGGTCCGGCCCGAGCCCACCCTGTTCGACTCCTCACGACGCGGCCCGTCCCTCTTCCGGGCCCAGCTCGCCGACGTCTGCGAGGTGAAGCCGGACGTGGTCTATTTCGCGGGCCGCGGCACCACGCTTCCGCAGCTCCTGACCGGCCTGGCCGGACGCCGGTGCCTGGACCACCGGGTGACCGTGATGTCCGGCGACGACACCATGATGGTCAGGCACACGAAGGGCTTCGACGCGCGCGAACTGGCCGGCGTACTCAGCAAGGGACGCATCGACCTGCTCTACACCGGCCTCGCCCATCCGCAGGCATGGGACGTACAACCCGACGCGTTCGACCAAGACTTCGTCGCGCCCTTCCGCGACGGCACCTTCGCCCGCACGTTCCCGTACAGCGACCTCGAGGACGGCCGGGCCATCATGATGCACGACGCCCTGCTCACCGCGGCCCGGGCGGTCCGCGACACACCACCGGCAGGGGCACCGACCGTCTCCGACGTCTTCCGCACGCTGTCCCGGTTGCGGAAGAAGGGCGCCCTGCCGGGCGTGAGCGGCTGGATCGCCCTGGGGAACGACGGCGCCCCCAGGGACAAGGCGATCCCCGTCCTGCGCATCACCCCTGACGGCCGCACCGCCGCCGTCACGGTCACCTCGGCCGACGGCTCACCCCAGCACGGGCCGTCCTGAATCACGCTGTACAGCCGCCGGTTCACCGCTGCGCGTGCGGGTGCGGACGCTGGCGGATGTCAGGGGACGCGGTAGCCGCGGAAGGTGACGTGTGTGCGGGTCCTGAAGCCGAGTCGTTCGTAGAGGGCGATCCCGCCGGTGTTCGCTTCGGCCACATGCAGGAAGGGGCGTTCGTTCCGGGCCAGGATGCGCGTCGCGACTGCCGTGATGAGGTGCGCGGCATGGCCTTGTCCGCGTGCTTCGGGGGCGGTGCAGACAGCGCTGACCTCGGTCCACCCCGGGGGGCGAAGTCGTTCGCCGGCCATGGCCACGAGTGTGCCGTTGTGGCGTATGCCGAGGTACGTGCCGAGTTCGTGGGTGCGTGGCCAGAAGGGCCCTGGCTGGGTCCGCGCGACCAGGTCGAGCATCTCGGGCACGTCGGCGGCGCCCAGTTCGACGACACCGGTGGTGGTCCGGGCGTGGGGATGTTCGGGGCGGCTGTCGCCCGGCCAGATCATCTGGCGGCCTTCGAGGGTGAAGACCTGCTCCCAGCCGGGGGGAGGCGTCGCGGAACTGCTGAACATGTCGGCGAACTCGCCTGGGCCCAGGAGGCGTGCCAGGTCTGCCCAGGCCTCCGGCTCGGGGTCGTTGGTCACCGCGCAGAAAGTCGCCACATCGGGCAGGTAGGTGACGGCCCGGCCGACTCGACGGGCGAGGTGGGCGTGGTGACCGCTCAGTGACGTGCCCACCGGATCATCGAGTGGGTCGACGCGCTGTTCCATGGTGCGGATACCTCTTTCAGGACGGCAGACTGACTATGCGTCGCCCGACCGCGGCGTGGTGGTGCCGTTCGGGGACGTCTCGGGCTTCGTGTACAGGACGTCACGGGCCTGTTCGGCGGCGCGGGTGATGCTCTCGCCGACGAACTCGACGAAGCGGGCGATGTTCTCGAGCCGGACGGCGGCCGGGGTGTCCGGGCCGAGGAGGCCGACGCCCCGCCGTGCGGTCTCGGCGAGCTGGGCGTGGACTCGGGCGCTGGCGATCATGCCCTGGTAGAAGACGTCACTGTCGACGACGTAGCGCTCACGGCGGCCTTCGTCGCGTTCCCGGCGGATGAGGCCCTGGCTTTCGAGGAGCGTGACCGCTTTGGAGATGGACGCCGGGCTGACCTGGAGGTGCCGGGCGAGTTCGGACGCGGTGAGACTGCCGGCGTCGTTGGTGTAGAGGCAGGTCAGCACCCGGGACATCATCTTGGGCAGGCCCTGTTGCATGAGAAGGGTGGTGAACGCCTCCTCGTACTCGCGGACCGCCTCGGCGTCGCGTCCGTGGGCCTGTGGGGGCGCCTCCGGTCCCCGGGGCGCGGTCTGCCTGCGCCGGTGGGTGCGGCGTTCGGTGGCGCGGTGGGCGAGGTCGGCGCGGTAGGTGGCGGGACCGCCGTTGCGCATCACCTCGCGCGTGATCGTCGAGGTCGGGCGGTCCAGGCGCCTGGCGATCTCCGCGTAGGCGAGGCCGTCGGCCAGTCCCAGCGAGATCTGCTGGCGTTCCTGCTGGGTGAGTCGGCCTCCCGGCATCGCGGTCTCCTTCGTGGTCCGTGGTGCCTCGACCATAGCGTTCACTCCCAGGTCATTGCAACGGCCCAGTCCGGCAATGTTGCGTTAGATTCGAAGCCATTGCAATGATTTAGCCGCTCTGAACTGCGTATATGTCCATTCGATGCAACGAAGTAGTTGCCGGGTAGTTGAACGCAACGTAGCGTTTCTCTCGTCAGAAACAGCAGATCGAAGGAGCGCACGATGCAGAAGTTCGACACCCCCACCCAGGTCTTCGCCGTCCTCGACATCCCGGCGGGACGCATCCGGCTCATCGCCGCCGACCGCGCCGACACCACGGTCGAGATCCTGCCCGCGGACGCCTCCAAGAGCCGCGACGTGAAGGCGGCGGAGCAGATCGAGGTCGCCTGCGGCGACGGGGTCCTGCGGGTCGAATCCCCGGCCGCGAAGAACCGGATCCTCGGACACCCCGGATCCGTCGAGGTGACGGTCCAGCTGCCCACCGGCTCCCGCATCGAGGCGAAGGCGGCCGACGCCGAGCTCCGCGGCGTCGGACGGCTCGGCGACGTCACCTTCGAGGGCGCGCAGGCCACGGTCAAGATCGACGAGACCGAGAGTGCCCGCCTCACCCTCCAGGCCGGCGACATCACGGTCGGCCGCCTGAACGGCCCCGGCGAACTCAGCACCCGCAAGGGCGACCTCCACATCACCGAGGCCGTGCGCGGCACGCTCGCGCTGCGAACCGAGCACGGCGACATCTCGGTCGGCGCCGCCCGCGGAGTCTCCGCCTCCCTGGACGCCGGAACCAGCCACGGCCGCATCCACAACTCGCTCAAGAACGCCGACGGCGCCGACGCCGCCCTGGCCATCCACGCCACCACCGACTACGGCGACATCACCGCCCGCAGCCTGTAGCCGCCTGCGACCTCGATGGGGGCGAGCACCAGCCGTTTCACCCCCGGCGCACACCGACACCCACTCGCGGAGCACGGCGGCGATGAAGAGACCGAGGAAGACGGCGACCGCGATCCGGTGGAACTGCCCGAGCACGGAGAAGGCCACGCGGACGACGACACCGACGGCGATGATCCGCCACGCGTAGGCAGCCGAGGTCCGCAGCCACCCCGGTACACGCGAACGCCTCGCCGCTCGGCTGTCCGAGTGGCGCGACGCGGGCGGTTCGGGAGGCGTGGCCGTCTCATGCCCGTACCACCCACCTGCCCTCGGAGCCCCGAGTCGCCCCGGGATTCCCTCGAAGGCCGGTACGACTCGGGAGAGATGTCATGGCGGGGCAGGAGGCCAATGGGGGTAACCGGATCAGACAGCACGGTTCAGAGCGCAGTCCCCGCGACAAGGAGAGTCCACGCCATGGGTACCGCCGTCCACGTCCCGCAGACCCGGGACATGATCGGGGAGGAGCTCTCCGGCGATGAGGCGTTCACCGCCTTGCGCCGCTACGGAGGGCTGCGGCTGCTGGCCGACTCCTTCGTACGGTTCCGCTACGCGGACGGCTTCACCAACGCCCGCGCACTCGCCTTCCAGGTGGTGCTCGGGCTGGTTCCGTGCACCGTGGCGCTCGTCGGGCTGGCCACGTCGGTGCACACGGAGGGGGTGGGCCGGGTCATCGAGCTCACGCTCGGCCGGATCGTGCCGGGCGCCAGCGCCGACATCGTCGAGGACGCCTTCGAGGGGACACGGCGCACCGCTCACGGAGATGTGTGGAGCACCCTCGCCCTGTGGCTCGGCCTGGGCTTCGCCTTGCTGAACCTGGCTTCGGCCATGGGCCAGATCGAGCGTGGCGCCAACCGCATCTACGGCATCGAGCGCGACCGCCCCTTCCCGCGCAAGTACGCGCGGGCGCTCGTTCTCGCGCTCGCCGCCGGTCTGCCCCTGGTGTCCGGGTTCGTCGTCCTCGTCGCCGGCGAGGCCGTGGGCGAGGCGGTTGCGCAGACGGTCGGCCGGGAGGGCGGCGGGCCGCAGTGGTGGGGCGTACTCGACGTCCCGGTGGGGCTGCTGCTGGCCTGGGTGGCGTCGGCCGTGATCTTCCGCTGGTCGCCCCGCCGTGTCCAGCCCGGCTACACCTGGCTGGCCTTCGGCTCGGCCGTGCACCTGCTGCTGTGGGTGTCGGCCACGTGGATGCTCGCGCTGTACGTCGAGCGGAGCGGTGCCTTCGGCGCCGTGTACGGGCCGCTCACCGCGTTCGTCGCCCTGCTGCTGTGGGCCAACCTCACCGCTGTCGCGCTCTTCCTCGGCATCGCCTTCGCGGCCCAGCTGGAGGCCGCTCGCGCCGGCATCGCGCAGGCCGCCCAACCGGACCCGGGTCCCGGCCGGTGAGGCCGCTCGGACGGTCGCGGCGCGCTGCCGCGTGCTCAGCCTCGCGCCGCGGCGGTCACCGTCGCGGGGTCCTCCCCGGTCAGTTCGACGATGCGGTGCGGCGGCACACCGGCGGCCAGCGCGCGTCCGATCAGGCCGTCCCGGCCGTCCGAGATGTCCCGGTAGGTGAGCAGCTCCTCCTCGATGCGGGCCAGGGACTCCGGCGCCATCAGGTGGCGGACCCGGTTCAACTCCTCATCGCTCAACGGGACGGGCAGCCGCTCCGCTCCCTCCGGGACGGCCGCCCTCTCCTCCGGCGGCAGCAACCGCAGATTCGGAGAGCCCGGCGTACTGCCCTGGGCGTCCAGCCAGGCACGCACCGCGGGGGTCTCCATGCACGCCAGATCACCCACGGCGGCGGGCACCACGCCGAGCGGCACGGATGCGTCGTCAAGCAGGAACAGATAGGCGTCGTCGGTCATCGTCGGCTCCTTCTCCACGGGGGTGGTCGACCTCCCTTTACCCCGCCGCGCCAGGATTACCGCCGTCCCACCCTGCCGGGTCACCCCTGAAACGGCCACGGAGGTCACACCCTCACTCGCTGCTCCTCCAGATGTCAGTGAACCGGTCGAGCAGCGCGGCCGCCGCCGTCACGTCGTCCGTGAGCGGCCGGTCGGCCGGATCCTCGTCGAGCACCGAACCGGCGAGCTCCAGGGCGCGGCTGACCGGAAGCTCCGGCTCAAGCCTGAGGCCCCGCTGGCGCAACGCCCGTACGGCGGCGACGAGTTCACAGCCGACCACGAGGCGGAACGCGCCGCACAGACGCAGCGTCTGACGTGCGGCCAGCGAGGCGAAGCTGGCCTGTTCCTCGACACCTCGGGAGAGTACGGCGTGGCCGAGCGACGCGGGCGCCGAGAACGCCCGCAGATCGCCGAGGGCGGCCCCGGCGGCGTACTCCAGGATCATCACGCCGGACGAGGCGGGCTCCTGGTCGGAGAGGAAGGGGCGCAGCCGGGTGTAGGTGGGCTCGTTCAGGGTCGCGAGGCGGGAGGTCGACAGGCGCGCCACCTGCGTCAGTGACAGTCTGAAGTGGTCCAGGGCCAGGACGAGTTGGGCCTGGTAGAAGCCGCCGTGGTGATAGGCCGCCATGTCCTCGGGGAAGATGAGCGGGTTCTCGGCGGCCGCGTTGATCTCGATGGCGACGACCTCTTCCAGGGCGTCCGCGGCGTCGTGCGCCGGGCCGTGGATCTGGGGCAGGCACCGGAAGCCGTACGGGTCCTGGAGACGGTCGAGCGGCGGGGTCGGCCGATCGGCCGCGCCGATCAGCCCCCGCATGCGGCGGGCGACTTCCGCGCACCCGCGGTGCGGGCGGGCCGCGTGCACGGGGGCGGCGTACGCCTCGTGCGAACCGTCGACCGCCAGCAGCGACAGCGCGGCGACGACCTGGGTGGCCTCAAGCAGCCCGCGCAGTTCGTGCAGGGCGAGGGCGGCCTGGCCGAGGGTGAGGGCGTTGCTGCTGATGAAAGCCAGTGCGTCGTTGTTGTCGAGCGGCAGGGGCTCCGGCGCGGTGGCACCGTGCCATGGGTGCTCTCCCGCCAGGGCCAGCCCCGCCTGCGCCAGGGCCGCGATGTCGCCGGTACCGACGGAACCGAACTCGTTGACGACCGGGTACGCCCCGCTCTCCAGCGACTCGCACAGCGCCGTCACGACGGTGGGCCGCAACCCCGCGCCCCCGGCCAGCAACTGGTTGGCCCGAACGGCGAGCATCGCGCGCACCTGACGGGCGGGAAGCTCCTCCCCGATGGCGCCGGCGTGGCTGCGCAACAGTCGCAGGCCGTGCGCGGCGTCCGCGCCGGTGGGCACGTCCTCGTTCCGTTTGGCGCCCACGCCGGTGGAGCGGCCGTACACGCGGCCGGTCGCGGCGATCTGGCGGGCGGCGTTCCAGGACTCCTCGACGCGCCGCATCGCCTCGCTCCCGGGGACCGGCCGAGCCGTTCCGCGAGCGAGCCGTACGACGTCCGCGACGCCGAGGCCGGCGCCGTCGAGGACGACACGACCCGAGCCTTTGTGGTGCACACCCCTGGGAGCGTCCACAATTCGAGACGACATCAAGCCCAAACACCCCTCAATCCAGACACTCCATCTCGCCTTGCGGGAATCCGTTACCTCGGATTAACGCCGACCCGTTGACAAGTTATTCACGCACCAAGAACTCTGCATGAGGTTATACAGCCGGGCAAGGGGCATCTCATGATTCAGTTCGACGCAGTGCACAAGCGCTTCCCCAATGGCGCCGAGGCAGTCCACGACCTCTCCCTCGACCTGCCGGAAGGGGGCGTGACCGTGCTCGTCGGATCCTCCGGTTGCGGTAAGACGACCACCCTGCGGATGATCAACCGGATGGTCGAACCGACCTCCGGCACCATCCGTGTCGGCGGCAAGGACGTCCAGCGGCAGGACGCGGCCGAACTGCGGCGCTCCATCGGGTACGTCATCCAGCAGGCCGGGCTCTTCCCGCACCGCACGGTGCTCGACAACATCGCCACCGTGCCGCTGCTGCTGGGGCATGGCCGCAAGCAGGCGCGGGCCCGCGCGGCCGGGCTCCTCGAAACCGTCGGCCTCGCCGCCGACGTCGGCAAGCGCTACCCCCATCAGCTCTCCGGCGGCCAGCAGCAGCGCGTCGGTGTCGCCCGCGCCCTGGCCGCCGACCCGCCCGTCCTGCTCATGGACGAGCCCTTCGGCGCGGTCGACCCCGTCGTACGCACCCAGCTCCAGGACGAACTGCTCCGGTTGCAGGAGGAGTTGAGCAAGACGATCGTCTTCGTCACACACGACATCGACGAGGCCGTACGACTGGGCGACCAGATCGCGATCTTCCGCACCGGCGGACACCTCGTCCAGTGCTCCTCGCCCACCGAACTCCTGGCCCGCCCGGCGGACGACTTCGTGGCCGACTTCCTCGGTGCCGAGCGCGGCCTCAAGCTGCTCTCCCTGAAGACCCTCGCGGCCGTCCCGCAGGGCCCGGCTCCCGAGGGCGGCACCTGGACGCTCGTACTCGACGAGGCGCGCAAGCCGCTGCACTGGGCTTCGAGGGGCGGCGAGATACCCGTACGGCCACTCAAGGACACCGACTCCCTGCTGGCAGCACTCAACGAGTCCGTGGCCTCACCGACCGGCCTGATCGCTCGCGTCGACGCCGCCGGGATCCTCACCGGCGTCTCGTCCCGCGACGACATCCACAGCCACGCCGGTCAGGCCCACACCGAGGCCCGGGTGGCCGCATGACCCTCGACTGGTCGTGGATATCCGGCCACACCGACGACTTGACCACCCTCGCCCTCTCCCACCTCCAGGCCGCCCTGACCGCAGTCCTGCTCGGCCTGCTGATCTCCCTTCCCCTCGCGGTCGTCGCACACCGCGTCCGCCCCCTGCGCGGCTTCCTCCTCGGCGTCTCGAACGTCCTGTTCACGATCCCGTCCATCGCGATCTTCGTGCTCCTTCTCCCGGTGAGCGGTCTGACCCGCACCACCACCGTCATCGGCCTGACGATCTACACCCTGGTCGTCCTGCTCCGGAACACGGTCGAGGGCCTCGACTCCGTCCCCCTGAAGACGAAGGAGGCGGCCAAGGCCATGGGCACGCGCCCCTTGCGGACACTCCTCACCGTCGAGCTCCCCCTCGCCCTCCCCGTGATCATGGCGGGGGTCCGGATCGCGACGGTCATGTCGATCTCGCTGGTCTCCGTCGCGACGTACATCGGCGACGGCGGACTCGGCCAGCTCTTCACCGACGGCTTCCAGCGCAACTTCCCCACCCCGGTGATCGCGGGCGTCGCCCTCACGATCCTCCTCGCCGTCGCCGCGGACGCCCTGCTGGTCGCGCTCCAGTACGTCCTCACCCCCTGGAAGAGGCGGCGAGCCTGACATGTACGAACTCTTCGAGAACCTCGGCACGTGGCTGGTCAGCGACGACCAGTGGTCCGGCCCGGACGGCATCGGCCACCGTCTCGCCGAACACCTCCAGTACTCGCTCCTGGCCACGCTCATCGCGGCCGCCATCGGCCTCCCGCTCGGCCTGCTGATCGGGCACACCGGCAAAGGCGCGTTCGTCGCGATCAACCTCGCGTCCTTCGGCCGCGCCCTCCCGACCGTGGGGCTGGTCGTGCTGGTCTTCCTGGCCGGCGGCCTGTCGATGCTGCCGGTGTACGTCGCGCTGGTCGCCCTGGCGGTACCGGCGATCGTCACCAACACGTACGCGGGCATGACGGCCGTCGACCCGGATGTGAAGGACGCCGCGCGCGGACAGGGGATGCGCGGCCATCAGGCCCTCGCTCACGTGGAACTGCCCCTCGCCCTTCCGCTGATCATGACGGGGCTGCGGCTGGCGCTGATACAGGTGGTGGCCACGGCCACGATCGCCGCGTACGTCTCCTTCGGCGGGCTGGGCCGCTACGTCTTCGACGGCCTGGCCCAGCGCGACCTCGTGCAGGTGCTCGGCGGCGCGGTGCTGGTCGCCGTGGTCGCCGTCGTCCTCGACGTCGGCCTCGCCGGCCTTCAGCGCTTCCTCTTCCGTCACCGCACTGCCTAGGGAATCCGCAATGAATCGTCGCACTCTCATCGGTGGCCTGTTCGCCGCCGCATCCGTCCCCGCTCTCTCCGCGTGCGCAAGCGGCGTCACTTCCCTCGACGGCCAGGGCGGCACGACGACCGGCGGTGGCTCGAGCAGAGGCGGAGTCACCATCGGCACCGCCAACTTCACCGAGAACCAGGTGCTCGGCTACTTGTACGCGGCTGTCCTGGAGGCAGCCGGCGTGAAGACGACGGTCCGTCCCAACCTCGGCACCCGCGAGATCCTGATCCCCGCCCTCAAGGGCGGCGACATCGACCTTCTGCCCGAGTACCAGGGCGCCCTCCTCCACTACCTGGACCCCAAAGCGACGGCCACGGAGGAGGGCGAGATGCAGAACGCCCTCGCCGCCGCCCTCCCGTCCGGCCTCCAGATCCTGCCGTACGGGACGGCCGAGGACTCGGACGCCTTCGCGGTCACCCGGGAGACGGCCAGGAAGTACGGCCTGACCTCCCTCGCCGACCTGAAGAAGCGGAACGGCGAACTGGTCATCGGCGCGTCGCCCGAGGTACGGAAGCGTCAGGTCGGCGTGGTGGGCCTGAAGGACGTGTACGGGGTCGAGTTCAAGGAGTTCAAGTCCCTGGACTCCTCGGGGCCGCTGGTCAAAGGCGCCCTCAAGAAGGGTGACGTGGACGTGGCGAATCTCTTCACCACCGACACCGACATCCAGGACAACCACTGGGTGGTGCTGTCGGACCCGAAGAACCTCATCCCCGGGCAGCATGTCGTTCCTCTCGTCGCCGACCGCAAGGCCGACTCCCGGGTCCGCAAGGCCCTCGCCCGCCTCGGCAACGTCCTGACGACCGCCCACCTCACCGAACTCAATCGTCAGGTGGACAAGGACAAGAAGGACCCGAGCGACGTGGCCGACGCGTACGCCCAACAGCACGGACTGACGTAGCGGCAGGGGCCGCGGAACATGCCCGTCGGCCTGGAGGGGGCTCCAGGCCCGGACCTCACCGGGTCAGACGGGCAGGCTGAAAGGAGGGTGCGCGCCGTTGAGGAAGTAGTCTCCGACGTCGCGGAGCCGGTGGGTGACGGGCTCGTACAGGGTGTGGGTCCGGGCGTTGCGCCAGAAGCGGTCGAAGCCCAGCCGCGCGGACGCCGAGCGGGCGCCGATGATGTCGAGGGCACGGGCGGTGCACTCCTGCGCGGCCTTGGAGGCGGCGGCTTCGGCCATGGCCACGAGGACGGAGATCTCGGCGTACTCCTCGTAGGTGATGCCTTCGCCGCGTACGAGCCCGCCCTGCACGGCTTGCTGTGCCTGGTCGGTGAGAGCCGACGCGCAGCGGGTGAGGACGGTGAGTTCTCCGTAGGCGGTGAGCACCTGCGGGTCCTGAGGTGAGCCGACGGGCCAGTCCGGGTGCCAGGGGGAGTGGCCCGCCCTGCTGTAGTCACGGGCTTCGGCGAGCACTCCCTCGGCCATGCCGAGGCGGAGTTGGACGGACAGCAGCCGGCCGACCGGCGAGGCCAGTGCGGTCAAGGGCGACAGGACGTCCTCGTCCGCGGACAGGGAGCCGAGTACCTCGTCGGCGGCGATCAGTGCACCGTCGAACTCCACGCTCCCGCCGGCTGCGAGCCGCTGTCCGAACGGGTCGGCGTCGGCGTCGATCCGCACGCCGCGAAGGCCTGGGTCGACCAGGACGGCGACCGGTTCGCCGGTGTCGGGCCGTACGGCCCGCACCACGAGGCGGTCGGCGACCAGGACCCCGGTGGGGTAACTCTGCCGACCGTCGAGGACATGGCCGGCGGCTGTCCCGGCCAGCGCGGGCGGCAGGTCCTGGCGGGCGATACCACCGCCCCAGCACCATTGCTCCGACGCGGACCGCCGCTCGATCCGAGCGGCGAGAGCGGGCTCGGTGAGGAACCCGGCGCTCCACGACAGGAAGTAGTGAGAGCCCAGGAGCTGAGCGATCGCACTGTCGGCGGCGGCGATGTCCCGGACGACGGCGTAGGCCGTGGGCCAGTCGGCGCCGCCGCCTCCGAGCTCGGGCGAGACGAGGAGGGACAGCAGTCCCGACTCGCGCAGCCGGGACACCTCGTCGAAGGGGGCCTTGCCCGCCTGCTCCCTGGCCACCGCGTCCGTGGCCAGGTCTTCCGCCGTCTCGCGGGCCACGCGCAGCCAGTGCGCGCGGCCGGGCCCGGTCCGGTCGGGTGCCGAGGCGGGGTCGGCCGGCGCGATGGCAACGCCCATGGTGGTGGTCTCCTCAGGGTCGGCGGCAAGCTGTGGTGGTGGGGTCCTCTTGCCGGTCGGGCACGTACTTGTAGCCCACGCGCCGTACGGTGACGACCTGGTGCCGGTGTGCCGCGCCGAGCTTGCGGCGCAGGCGCGCGATGTGGACGTCCACGGTGCGGCCGTCGCCGATGTGGTCGTAGCCCCAGACGCCGGACATCAACCGCTCGCGCGAATGCACTTGGTGGGGCTGCTGCACGAGATGCGCCAGGAGCGCGAACTCCAGGTAGGTGAGGTCGAGTTCGCGTCCGTCCAGCTCGGCGACACGCCGCGCCTGATCGATACGGACGCCGCTGCCTCCCGCTTCCGCCCGGGGCGGGGGAGGGGAGTCCATGGTGGCGACCGGCCGGATCTCCGGCCGTGTCACTCCCTCGGCGAAGAGCTGGGCGGGGTCGGTGCCCTCGGGGACGAGCACGAGGTAGCCGACGAGGGGTGCGGAACCGTTTCCCTCGTCGCCTCCCGGCGCGGGGTCGCCCACGAGTCGGAGGCGGCGTGGGTCGGGGAGCGGGGAATCCGGCGGAGTCAGCTGGGTCGGAAGTGCCGTGGTCATGGCGGTCGTCCTTCAGAAGTACGTCGGGGTCCACGGGTGCGGCGGTTGGATGCGCCTGAGCACCTGGGTGGAGGGAGAAGGAGCGGAGCGGCACGCGCGACGATGTGAGTCGCGTGCCCTACCCGAGACAGCAGGCGGCGCTGACGACGTGACCAAAGTCGACATGCCGACGACGAACGAGTCGTTGCTGCGTGTGGGACATGTACATCATCCTGCGCACCCGCCGGGTGGGCCGTCAACGCTTCCCTAGTAAATCGATGGGAAATGTAGGGAACGCCACAGTGGCCGGGCCCGGATTTCATGCACCTGCAATGATCTAGCCCGCAACCGCCTGCTAGACATGCCTCCGTGGCACAATCGATCGACGTTCGTGGTGGCGAGACCCTGGCCGGCCCGAGCACGCACCCTCTGGACAACGCGGTCTGGGCCGCTCTGACGGGCCCGCACGCCCGCTTCGCCGAACGGCTCGGCCGCGCCGCCCGCTACCCCGCCGACGTCTACGACTTCGCCGCCCTGGCCGATCCGGCCGACCCGGCCGCCTGGGCCGACCTGGGTACGCTCGTCGGGCCCGGAACCGTCGTATGGATCAAACCGGTCGAAGAGGTTCCTTCCGGATGGGACGTCATCGGCGGCGGCCTGGGAGTCCAGCTCGTCGACACCGCCCTGCGGGCCGAGCCCGCCCCTGAAGCGGTCCGGCTCGGACCCGACGACGTCCCCCAGATCCTCGACCTGGTCGCCCGCACCAGACCGGGCCCCTTCCTGAAACGCACCGTCCAACTGGGCAGCTATCTCGGCATCCGGCACCGGGGCCGGCTGATCGCCATGGCCGGCGAGCGGATCCGCCCGCCCGGCTGGACGGAGATCAGCGCCGTCTGCACCGACCCGGAGCATCGCGGCCGCGGTCTGGGCACACGTCTCGTACGTGCCGTCGCCGCCGGCATCCGCGCCCGCGGCGACCTCCCCTTCCTGCACGCCGCCGCGGGCAACACCCAGGCGATCCGCCTTTACGAGTCCATCGGCTTCACCCTGCGCCGCCGTTCGCCCATCCTGCTGGTCCGCAGCCCGGGAACACCGCATGGGACGCGGCCGTTGTGAAGGACGACGAGATGTGCGAGGCGCCGCGGCGCGCGACCCGACGGACGGAGGTGGAGGACGTGACGCGCATGTTCCACGCCGTCCATCTCCACTCCCGGCCCCACATAGATCTCCAGCGCGTGGCCGGCGCGCTCTGTTGCCCCTGATCCGTTCCTTCACCTCGCCGCCCTCCCGCCGGAGGAGCCGGCGTTCCCGTTGCGGAATTCCAGGAAGGCGCTGACTCGTGTCCTCAACTCCCCCTTCGCCCCTGCATCTTGCCGTCGCCCTGGACGGCACCGGCTGGCATCCCGCCTCCTGGCGCGAGCCGGTGGCCCGACCCCGGCACCTGTTCACCGCCCGATACTGGGCCGACCAGGTCGCCGAGGCCGAGCGCGGTCTGCTCGACTTCGTGACCATCGAGGACGGCCTCGGCCCGCAGTCCTCCCACTGGCTGGACCCCGACGAGCGCACCGACCAGGTGCGCGGCCGTCTCGACGCCGTGCTCATCGCCTCCCGCGTGGCACCGTTGACCCGGCACATAGGCCTGGTGCCGACCGTGGTCTCCACCCACACGGAGCCGTTCCACATCTCCAAGGCGATCGCCACGCTCGACTATGTCAGTACCGGCCGCGCCGGCCTGCGCGTGCAGATCTCCGCCCGGCCGAACGAGGCCGCGCACTTCGGCCGCCGCACCATCCCGCGCATCGAGGCCTACGACAGCCCCGCCGCCCAGGACGTGGTGACCGACCTCTTCGACGAGGCCGCCGACCATGTCGAGGTGGTGCGCCGCCTCTGGGACAGCTGGGAGGACGACGCCGAGATCCGGGACGCCGCCACCGGACGCTTCATCGACCGGGACAAGCTGCACTACATCGACTTCGAGGGCCGCCACTTCAGCGTCAAGGGACCGTCCATCACGCCCCGGCCGCCTCAGGGCCAGCCGATCGTCAGCGCCCTCGCCCACGACACCGTGCCCTACCGACTCGTGGCCCGCGCCGCCGACGTCGGCTACACCACCCCGCACGACACCGGCCAGGCCCGCGCCATCGTCGCGGAGATCCGCGCCGAGCAGGAGGCGGCCGGTCGCGTCGACGAACCGCTGCACATCTTCGGCGACCTCGTGGTCTTCCTGGACGACGACCCCTCCGAGGCCGCGGCCCGCCGCGAGCGCCTCGACACCCTCGCGGGACAGACGTACACGAGCGATGCCCCTATCTTCACCGGTACCCCCTCCCAACTCGCCGACCTCCTTCAGGAGTTGCAGTCGGCAGGCCTGACCGGCTTTCGGCTGCGCCCGGCCGTCGCCGACCACGACCTCCCGGCGATCACGCGGGGCCTGGTGCCCGAACTCCAGCGCCGCGAGGCCTTCCGCCGTACCTACGAGGCCGACACCCTGCGCGGGCTGCTGGGCCTCGCCCGCCCCGCCAACCGCCACGTCGCAGCCTGAGCCGGACGGAGAGACGACCACCATGAGCAAGCCGCTGAAGCAGATCCACCTGGCCGCCCATTTCCCCGGCGTCAACAACACCACCGTGTGGAGCGATCCACGCGCCGGCAGCCACGTCGAGTTCAGCTCCTTCGCGCACTTCGCGCGGACAGCCGAACGCGCCAAGTTCGACTTCCTGTTCCTCGCCGAAGGGCTCAGGCTCCGGGAGCAGGGCGGGAAGATCTACGACCTGGACGTCGTCGGCCGCCCCGACACCTTCACCGTCCTCGCCGCGCTCGCCGCCGTCACCGAGCACCTCGGCCTGACCGGCACCATCAACTCCACCTTCAACGAGCCCTACGAGGTCGCCCGCCAGTTCGCCAGCCTGGACCACCTCTCCGGTGGCCGCTCCGCCTGGAACGTCGTGACCTCGTGGGACGCCTTCACCGGCGAGAACTTCCGCCGCGGCGGCTTCCTGCCGCAGGAGGAGCGCTACTCCCGGGCCAGGGAGTTCCTGGCCACGGCGAACGAGCTCTTCGACTCCTGGCACGGCGACGAGATCCTCGCCGACCAGGCGACCGGCACGTTCCTGCGCGACGCGAAGGCGGGCTCCTTCGTCCACACCGGGCAGCACTTCGACATCCAGGGCCAGTTCAACGTCCCCCGCTCCCCGCAGGGCCGCCCGGTCGTCTTCCAGGCGGGCGACTCCGAGGAGGGCCGCGAGTTCGCCGCCTCCGAGGCCGACGCGATCTTCAGCCGGCACGCCACCCTGGAGGCCGGCCAGGCCTTCTACACGGACGTCAAGAGCCGCCTCGCCAAGTACGGCCGCCGCCACGACCAGCTGCTGATCCTGCCCGCCGCCACCTTCACGCTGGCCGACACCGACGCCGAGGCGGAGGAGCTGGCCAAGCTGGTGCGCCGCCAGCAGGTCAGCGGTGCCACCGCCATCAAGCACCTGGAATTCGTCTGGAACCGGGACCTGTCCTCCTACGACCCGGACGGGCCGCTCCCCGACATCGACCCCGACATCAGCGACAACCACATCTCCAAGGGCCGCGCCCAGGTCCGCATGTACCGCGACCCGCTGACCACGGCCCGCGAGTGGCGCGAGCTCGCCGCGGCCAACAACTGGTCGATCCGCGACCTGGTCATCGAGACCGGCAACCGGCAGAACTTCATCGGCTCGGCGGAGACGATCGCCCGCACCATCAACGAGCTGGTGCAGGCCGACGCCAGTGACGGCTTCATCCTCGTTCCGCACATCACGCCGGGCGGCCTCGACGAGTTCGCCGACAGGGTCGTTCCGCTGCTCCAGGAACGGGGCGTCTTCCGCACCGCATACGAGGGCCCGACCCTCCGCCACCAGCTCGGCCTCGCCCACCCCGACGACCTACAGGGTGAGCAGCGGGCGGCGTCGTGAAAGACCCGGCTCGTCCGCCTCTTCATTCACCGGCAGCCGCCGACGACACGGCCCCCAGCAGCAGGGCCGACGACGCCTCCGGAGCCTGTCCCGCGGTGTCCACGACGACACGGTCCCGGTCCCACGGCTCGTACTCCCGGTCGAGGATCTGCTGCCAGCCGGGCAGCGGCAGGCCCGGGATGTCGGCCGACCGCGACGTCGCGCCCAGCCGGTGCTCGACCGGGTCGGAGCAGACGACCTCCACCTCGACGCAAGCCACGCCCGCCCGCGCGGCCGCACCCCGCCAGGCCTCCCGCGTCACCGCCAGCGGGTTCACCGACTCCGCGATCACGGTCAGGCCCTGCCGCAGATGCTCCTCGGCCAGGGCGTATCCGACGACGTAGCCCGCCGGGCCGACCGGGTGCCGGGCCAGGCCGGACCGAACGAGGGCCTGCTCGATGGTGTCCACGCGCAGGTGAACCGCGCCGACCTCCGCCGCCAGCAGACGGGCGAGCGTGGTCTTTCCCGTGGCGGGCAGACCACCGATCACGACGAGAACGGGGCCGGCTCGCCGTTCGCGATCGGGCGACGACGCGGTGTCCACACGCGAGGAGCTCACTGTGCGGTCGGCTGCCGCTCGTGCGGGATCTGCTCACCGGCCTCGATCGCGACCGGCAGCCGGTTCTCGGTGGGCGGCAGCGGGCAGGTCGCGAAGTCGGTGTAGGCGCACGGAAGGTTGGTGGCACGGTTGAAGTCCAGCACCACGGTGCCGTCGGGTCCGGGCGCGTCGATCTGCAGGGCGCGATTGGCCGCGTACGTGGTCACGCCGGAGGTCGCGTCGGTGAACAGCACCATGAGGCCGCCAGGGGTGTTTCCGTCGAACGCGGTCAGGCCCAGCGTCCGGCCGTCGATCCGGAACCGGATCCTGCCGGGTGCGTCGTAGACGTGCTGAAGTCCCTCGGCGACGGCACCCACGGTGGTCGGCCGCGGTTCCGGGAAGGGCGTGTACGTGCCGGTGACCACCCAGCGCGGGTCGGGCGTGTACGCGGGTGTCCCGGTGAACTCGGTACGCAGCGGATGGTCCGGGTGCCGTGGCCGGATCACGTCGTGGCCACCGCGCTTGGCGATCTCGATCACGGCAGCGCCCCAGACGGCGGTGACGCCACCACGTTCCGGGATGACACCGAAGGCGTGCCGTCCGTGCACCGCGGTGCCGTCGACGACGAGTTCCTCCCCCTCGCCGAGCACCACGACGACGCCCTCGTCGCCCGTCGACCAGGTGCCGGGCGCGTCGGGGAAGCGCTGGGGGGCGGTGGCGAGCCAGTGCAGGCCCGTGACGGCAAGGAATCCGTGTGCATGGGCGAGGGTGGAATCCCTGCGCTGATGCCATGCCTCCCATTCGGTGGCAAAGGTGTCGATGCCGGTGGGCGAGTCCTGGACAGTCATGTGTGCTCCTGCGGAATTCGGCACTGATATCGGGGGGCATAGCGGGCGGCGGTTTCGCGGACGCCGGCAGCGGTCAGTGTGATGCGGTGGAGAGAACGCAGGTCAGAAGCCGGAGCGAGGCGTCAGCTCTCGGCGGAACAACACGTGGTGGTGACACGCCCGTAGTCGACGTGGCGGCGGATCACGAGCACGGTCATGGGGCCAGGTAACCACACGCGGGGCGCAACGCACCAGATCGGTTCATCGCCTCGATATGCGTGCGCGAAGCCCGGACGTAACGGCCGCATGGCATTCGCACGAAAGCATTGTTGCCGGCCCGGCCCGGCGAAACGGATTGCCCTGAACATTCTTTGACGCGTCGTTGGGCCGAAGCGATCCCGCTACCGAACGGCGCCAGGGCATCGGCCCGCGGACTTTCACCGAAACCGAAGGAGAAAGCGTGAGTTCGACCAGAACCCACTCCACCCTCGTCGTCCTGGGCGCGGCGGCGTTGCTGACCGCGTCCGCCGCTGTGCCTCAGGCCTCAGCGGCCGGCCGCACGTCCACAACCCTCACCTGGTACGACGCCACGGCCGAGAACATCGCGACGGCCGGTGCGTCGGCCCAGGTCACCAACAGCCGCACCTGGGCCATCAGCTGGCTCGCCGCCGCCCGCGCCACCCGGAGCGTGCCTGCCGGCGTCGATCGCGGCACGTACCAGGACGCGGCGCTCGCCGCGGCCGTGCACCGTGCCCTGGTGACGCTGGTCCCGAGCCGTACGGAGCAACTCGACGCGACCTTCGAGCAGACCCTCGACGCGATCCCCGACGGGACGGCGGAGGAGAGCGGCGTCACGGCGGGGGAGCGGCAGGCGGACCTCGTCCTCGCGTCGCGGGAGGGCGACGGCCTCGACCCCACCTCGGTCAACGCGCCGTATCCCGTGCGGCCCGCCGCCCCGGGCGTCTGGCAGCCGACGCCCCCCGCCTACGCCCCGGCGGCGCAGTACGGCAACCGGCTCGCCAAGCCCTTCCTGCTGAAGTCGCCGAGCCAGTTCCGGCTCGGCCCGCCACCCGCCCTGAACTCCGGGCGCTACGCCGCCGACCTCGCGGAGGTGCGGGCGTACGGCGCCGCGGACAGCACCGCGCGCACCGCCCACCAGACCGAGACGGCCACCTTCTGGCTGGGCTCCTCCCTCACCCTCTACACCGAGCCGCTGCGCGTGGCCCTCACACGCACGAACCAGGGCACCGCCGGGCAGGCACGGCTCGTCGCACTCTTCCACGTGGCGCTCGTGGACACGCAGATCGCCACCTCCGACAGCAAGTACGCCTACGAACGCTGGCGTCCCGTCACCGCGATCCGCACCGGCAGCATCGACCCCGACCCCGACTGGACGCCACTGCACGCCACCCCCGCGCATCCGGACTACCCCAGCGGCCACAACACCTACTCGGGCGCCGCGGAGACCGTGCTGTCGGCACTCTCCGGGCCGCGCACCGCGCCGTTCCGCCTGACCAGCCCCACCGCGCCCGGGGTCACCCGGACGTACACGACCTGGAAGCAGCTCTCGGACGAGAACGTCGACGCCCGGGTCTATTCCGGCATCCACACGCGGTCGGCCGACGAAGCAGGGATCACGCTCGGCACGGACACGGCACGCTACGTCCTGCGGAACGAGAAGAACCTCTTCGCTCCGCGCTGACCCCGCTACGCGAACGCCCTGTGCCCGGCAGGACGGCCGACACACCCCCGAACGGGTGCTTCGGACACTCCGACGGCGTATGAGGACGCCTCACGCGGGGCGGTCGGGGCCAGGCCGAAGCTCCATGGAGATGAGCGTGACAAGCCGCCGACCGCCTTCGTCACCGGGACCCGGACGACCACGCGCCGGCGGCTCCCGTCGGGAAGCGGCCTGTCTCCCTCAGCCGCGTCCAGTCCCACGGCCCGGGAGTCCTCATGCTCCGTACGAATCCGCCCCGCGTCAGCGTGATCATCCCCGCGTACAACTCCATGCCGGAACTGACGAAGTGCGTCACCTCCGTCATGGAGCAGACGCTCGGTCTGGACAAGATCGAGATCATCGCGGTCGACGACGGGTCGACCGACGGCACCGGGGACGAGCTGGACCGGCTCGCCCACACCTGCGCCGCTCTGCGTGTCGTCCACCAGGCCAACAGCGGAGGAGCCGGCGGCCCACGCAACACCGGCCTGGACATGGCCGACGGCGAGTACGTCTTCTTCCTCGACTCCGACGACTACCTGGGCCCGGACGCCCTGCGCCGCATGGTCGCGATGGCGGACGAGAACCTCACGGACGTGGTCCTCGGCAAGATGGTGTCCGTGGGCGGACGAGCCGTACCGACGGCCGTCTTCTCCCACAACCAGCCCCGTACGGACATCTTCTCCTCCCACGCCTACCGCACCCTGGGCTGCTGGAAGCTGTTCCGACGCTCGCTGATCGAGCGACTGGAGCTGAGGTTCCCGCCGTACCGCAACTGCGAGGACAAGCCGTTCACCGCCGCTGCCTTCCTCAACGCCGACGGCATCTCCGTGGTCGCCGACTACGACTGCTACTACTCACGCAACCGCGAGAACGGCAACAACCTCACCCTCACCGCCGCCGACCTCGTCCACCGCATGGACGGCACCCGGCTGTGCTTCGAGACGGTCGCCCGCTACCTGGAACCCGGCCCGCGACGGGACCGGATCATGCGCCGCCATGTGGAGTGGGAGCTGTGCGGCCCCCTGCGCGCCCTGCTGCCCAAGGAGAGCGAACAGCGAGCCCGCGAGTTCTTCTACCCGCAGTTCCGGCACTGGGCACGGAGCTACGCGACCGACGGGGTCTTCCAGCAGCTCACCCCGCCGGACCGCCTGATCGTCCACCTCCTGCGCGCGGACCGCTACGAGGACCTCATGACCGTGGTCCGGAACGCCAAGGAGGACGCGGCGCGCGGCAACATCGTCGACAAGGGCCGCGTCTACTGGTGTCACCCCTTCTTCCGGGACCCCGTGAAGGCGGTCCCGGACGTCTGCTTCGACGTCACCGACCGGCTCCCGGTCCACCATGAACTGGACGAAGCCGCGTGGACGGGCGAGGGCGGTGTGCTCCGGCTCGCAGGCCACGCCCGGATCGAGTCCGTCGGCGCCCTCGAACCCGAGAGCCGACTGATCCTGCGCCCGCGCGGGTTCGAGCACCCTGACATCCGCATCCCCGTGGCCGCTGACGAGACAAGCGGTTTCACCGCCGACATGGACCTGAGCACCGTGGACTCCGGCGCACCCCTCGGCCCCGGCGTATGGGACCTCTACCTGGACGTGCGCGCCAGGGGAGTCAGCCGGACCGTCCGGCTCCGGCAGGCCCGGACGGACCCGAGCGGCAAGCGAACGGCTCCGCCGAAGCGCGAGGTGGTCACAGTCCCTCGGCCCGGGCACGAGCCCACCACCGCCCGTCCCTTCTTCACTCCGCACGGGAACGTCTCCCTGGAGATCCGGCTGACCGAGGACGAGCCGCCTTGTCAGGTGACCGGCATCGCCTGGGACACCTCCGTCCCCGCCACCCTCATCGTCACCGGACGCCTGACCGACGGGCCGTCACGCCACCCCAGGCCGACCTCCCTGCGCGCCGAAACCGACTCCGGCGCGGTGCGCGAGGTGCCCCTGCTCTACGCACAGGACGGCAGGCACACCGGCTTCACCGCCCGCCTGCCGGTCAGGGAATTGCCCCCAGCACACTGGACACTGACCCTCCGCACCGACGAGCCGAGCCGCCGGATCCCCGTCCCTCCCACGAAGGGACTGACCGGCACCCACTGGTTCCGCGTCTCCCGACTCGGCCGCCCCTACTACGCCAAACCGCTCCCACGCGGCTCGAAGGGCGCCTTGGTGCTGCGCGTCGCGCCGGTCAGACTGACGGTGGCCCTTCGCCGCCGGCTCGGTCGATGACGGTGAACCGAGGAGCACGTCGTGCCCTGCGGCGCTCCAGCCGTGAGCCAGTGCCCGGGCGACGTTGCCGGTGCCAAGTAGTCCTAAGCGCATGAGGGGACGCTAACCACCGTCGGGCCTCGGCGAATCGGACCCGGGGACCGGGTGGACCGGCACCATGTACCTAGGCCACCCGGCCCCTGGTCACCCGCCGCTCACTGTCACCGCCAGGGCTCAGGACCGGTGCCGTCCGTCCATGCCTGGAGGCCTTCCCGGTCCACGCACACGATCCCGCACTGCTCGGCGTACTCCACCGCCGGTTCGGTGAAGTGGCTCGTGGTGACCAGCACGGCGACATCGGCCTCGTGGACGGTGAAGCACGTGCCGCCGAAGCGCTGGAGGTCCTGCGAGCCGACCCGGTGGGCGTCGCCGTAGTGCTTGCACTGGAGGACGACCCGGCGCCCGTCCGGGGTCACGGCCAGGACGTCGGCGCCCAGGTCCCCGGCCCCTCCCACGATGTCGACCGCGGAGCAACCGTCGCGTTCGCAGAGGGCACCTATCGCCTCCTCGAACTCCTCCGGCGTCAGAGCGTCGTAACCACCCGCGACGTCAGCGGACACGCGCTGACGCGGGATCGAGAGGGCCTCCAGCTCGTCGGCCGCCTCCCTCGCCGCCTCGTCGAGCGCTGCCGCGGCCCGGCGTGCAGCCCTCATCACGTGCAACCGGCGCCGCAGCCCCAGGAGGCTCGCCACGCCCACGACGACCAGGACGAACACCCAGGCGGGACGACGCTCGACGGAGCCCGCCACCATGCGCACGGCGAATCCGACGACGCTCACGACCACGGCCAGAAAGACGAAGAACAGGGTGGTCGAACGAAGGTCGAACCGGCGCCGGCGGTTCGCAGGTGGCGTACGGAGCGTAGGTGCGGTCACGACATGCCCCTCCTCGTGGGACCGACAGCAAGATCACGTCCACCGTGTGCCCAAGATCAGGATCTTCATCGTCGTGAGCTCGGCGAAGACTCGTCCCGGACCTGATCCGAAGTGCGGGCATGGAAGCTGGACCAGGGGGTATCCGCGCGGGCGGCGCCTGCTGCACCCTGCTGGCAGCGGCGGTCGGCTTCGACGGCGGGAGGGGTTTGTCATGGCACTCATGAACGGAACGGCGGCGGAAACACAGACGTGCGAGTTGCCGGCGGTCGCCGATCCCGCGCACATCGCGCCGAAGGACGCCCGCGAACTGTCCAGGCAGTTCTTCGACCGGCTCGCGGTGCTGGAGGAAGGCACGCCGGAGTACCAGTACGCGCGGAACACGCTGATCGAGATGAACATGTCCCTGGTCCGGTTCGCGGCCGGCCGGTTCCGCAGCCGAGGGCCCGAGGAGATGGAGGACATCGTCCAGGTCGGCATGATCGGCCTGATCAAGGCGATAGACCGGTTCGATCTCTCCCGGGAGGCGGAGTTCACCTCCTTCGCCGTGCCCTACATCGTGGGGGAGATCAAGCGCTTCTTCCGCGACACCACCTGGGCCGTGCACGTGCCCCGCCGGCTCCAGGAAGCCCGCGTCCAGCTCGCCCGCGCCACGGAGGAACTGCGCAGTCGTCTGGGCCGTACACCGACGGTGAAGGAGCTGTCGGAGCTGATGAGCCTTCCCGAGCAGGAGGTGCGCGAGGCCCGCATCGCCGCGAACGGCTACAACTCCTCCTCGCTCGACGCCACCATCAGCGGCAGCGACGACGGCGAAGCGGCGCTGCAGGACTTCATCGGTGCCGAGGACCAGGCTCTGGAGCTGGTGGAGGACTTCCACGCCCTGGCGCCGCTGATCGCCGAACTCGACGAGCGGGACCGACACATCATCCGCATGCGGTTCGTGGAGGAACTCACCCAGGCCCAGATCGGCGAACGTCTGGGCGTCTCGCAGATGCAGGTCTCCCGGCTGCTGTCGCGCACCCTCGCCCGGCTGCGGGAAGGCATGCTCGCCGATCACTGAGAGGGCGCCCGAGCGTGCCGAACCGGGATCACTGAACATCGCGGTCGGGGGTATTCGGTTCCGGCAAGGTTCCTTCGCACGGAAGTGATGCCCATGGCCGAGACACGGGACGTAGTCGAGCTCATTCTCCAGGATCACAGAAAGATGGAGGATCTCTTCCGTCTGATGCGCAGCGTCGAAGCCGACCGGGCAGCAGCTCTCTCGGAGTTCGCCGATCTGCTGATCGCACACGCGCTGGCGGAGGAGGCGAAGGTGTACCCCGCCCTCAAGCGCTACAAGAAGATCGACGACGACGAGGTCGAGCACGGCGAGGAGGAGCACGAAGAGGGCAACAAGGCTCTTCTTGAACTCCTGGAGGTCGACGAGGTCGGCTCCGACGAGTGGGACACGAAGCTGGAAGAGCTCGTGGAGGCCGTCACCCACCACGCCGACGAGGAGGAGCGCACCATCCTCAACGGTGCGCGCGAGAACGTCGCCATGGACCGCAGGGAAGAGCTCGGCGAGGCGTTTCTCGCAGAGCGGGAGCGTCAGCTGAAGTCGGGCTGCGGCTCCGTGGACAACGTGCGCCGTATCGTCGGCGCCTGACGCGTATCGTCGCCACGCTCCCGCAGCGTCCCCTCCCCACGGCCGCTTCGTGCCCGGCGAGGTGGCGCGTGGGGCGGCGATCTCGCTGGGCGGGGTGCGGGCCCTGTTCGAGTTCCGGATGCTGCTGGAGCCGGAGGCGGTCGCCTCGGTCGCGACGTCGGGCGCGGCGCGTGAGGAACTCCCGACGCCGTTCCGGGTTCCGTCCTCACGGGCGCCCTGGTATCGGTCGCCGAAGAAAAGCCACGCGCCGAAGACGCCCAGGGCGGCCAGTACGACGGCGGCCCGACGCCCACGCTGTGCCCTCCACCGGCGCAACAGGGTGATCAGCGCCATGAAGCACGGCACGGCGTCGACGCAGGCCAGGCCACACGCACGGCTCCCGCGGCAGGAAGCGAGCACGGCTGAGGAACACAGACCGGGCCGGTGGCGTTCCCCGGCCGTCGGCACGCGGCACTCCCGGGAGGGGTGCGACCTCGGATGGCTTACCGTGAGCTGGGCGGAGAGGATGGCGGCAAGCGGCTACACGGCGCCGGCCGGTGGACAAGGCAGGGGAAGCGTGACGACACAGCGCGGCAATCAGTCGGCGGTGGCCGCCCGGGGCCGTACGGCGGCCGGCCGGGCTCCGGGGCCGCGTGCGGTGGAGATCCGGAACGCCGCCCTCGTGCTGTTCGCCGAGCGAGGGTACGCCGCCACCACGATGGCCGACATCGGCGAAGCGGTGGGGATGCGTGGGCCGAGTCTGTACAAGCACGTGGGGTCCAAGCAGGAACTGCTCACCCAGATCATGACGGGCACGATGGACGACCTGCTGCGCAACCACCGCGCTGCCGTCACGGGATGTGAGGACGTGGTGGAGCGGTTGCGCCGGGCCGCCGAGGCTCATGTCCGCTACCACGCCCGGCATCGCCTCGAAGCGTTCGTGGGGACCCGGGAGATCCGCAGCCTGGAGGAGCCCCACCGTACGGAGGTCCTCCAGCGGCGTGCCGCGTACGAGCAGGCCTTCCGGACGTTGCTCGGCGAAGGCGTGCAGGCCGGGCGCTTCAGCGTCACCACGGTGAAGCTGACCTCCTACGCGATCCTGGATCTCGGGATGGGCGTACCGGTCTGGTACCACGAGGACGGTGACCTGACGGAAGATCAGGTCGTGTACCAGTACGGCGACTTCGCCATGCGTCTGGCCGGCGCGCGCTGACTCGACGGAGAGTTCCGTTCGAGCGAAGCACACTCGGTGTGAACCGAATCCGGTTCAAAGTCGTGGACGGTCATGCCGTGTCGCAGTAGTGACCGTGCCCTGCGGCGCGTCGGCGACCCGAGCGGTGCGGCCTCTCGCAGTCGCCGCAGGTCAAACGCCTGGCACGCTCAGGCTCCGGTCCGGCCCTCTGTCCCGCGCCAAGAAAGTCCACGCACCGGACTAGCTGTACTGAGTTCAGTTCTGTAGCGTCCCCGGCGTCGGCAGGTACGGGACGTGCCGGGAAGGAGAGCCGGAGCATGAGTGCCACTCAGAGTTCCGCCACATCAGGGGCCCAGTCGGCGGCGTACGAACCTCGTACGGTGCGCCGCGCGATGCTCGCCGGCAGCCTCGGCACCCTGATCGAGTACTACGACTTCAGCGTCTACGGCTATCTCGCCGTGGTGATCGCGCCGCAGTTCTTCCCGAGCGAGGAGCCGGCGGCCGCGCTCCTGGCGACGCTCGCGGTGTTCGCCACCGGGCTGGTGGTGCGGCCGATCGGCGGTGTGTTCTTCGGATGGCTCGGCGACCGATGGGGGCGCCGCAAGGCACTGGTCTCCTCGGTGCTGTGCATGGGAGTCGCCAGCAGTGCCACCGGGCTGCTGCCGACCTACAGCCAGATCGGCGTGACCGCCGCGGTGCTGCTCCTTCTGTGCCGATTGATGCAGGGCATCTCCACGGGGGGCGAGTCGGTCGGCGCCTACACCTACATCTACGAGTCGGCCCCGCCCCGGCGCAGGGCCTTCCTCGGTGCCGTCACGCCCATCGGGTCCAACCTCGGGTTCATGTTCGCGGCCGCCACGGCCGGGGTGATCTCCGCGATCGCCACGAAGGACCAGATGGCCGACTGGGGCTGGCGGCTGCCGTTCCTCATGGCCGTGCCGCTCACCCTGTTCTGCCTGTGGGCCCGGCTGCGGATCGAGGACACCCCCGAATTCGAGGAGGCCGCACGGCGCGCCGACATCCCCACCGCTCCGATCCGGGAGGTCCTGGCCACGCACCGCGCGGCGCTGCTGCAGTCCATCGGCCTGTCCATGGCGCAGGGCGGCGCCATCTTCCTCGGCCTGACGTACATCGGCATCCACCTCACCACCGACCTGGGTTACGACCCCACGCAGGTGCTCTGGCTGAGCGCGGGTGTCGTGCTCGTCACCGTGCTGCTCATGGTGCCGGCCGGCTGGCTCGCCGCCCGGTTCGGCTCCCGCCGCATCCTGCTGGCGGGGTTGCTGGGATTCCTGCTGACCGCCTACCCCGCGATGATGCTGATGGACCGGCACAACCTGGCTCTGGCCGGCGCCGCTTATCTGCTGTTCATGCTGAGCAGCGCGTTCGTGCAGGTCCCGGCGGCCAGTCTGTGGCCGCACCTGTTCGATCGACGGGTCCGGTTCACCGGAATGGCGATCGGTTACAACATCGGCACCGTCCTGGCGGGCGGTACCGCCCCCTACATCGCGGCCTTCCTGGTCCAGCGGACCGGGAACCAGCTCTCCCCGGCGTTCTTCGTCATGACGGTCTGCGTGATCGGGCTCGGGGCCCTGCTCACGGTCCGCAAGGACGTGGGCGCGAAGACGGTCTGAGACGTCCGACGCGGTGACCGCCGGCGCCAGGAGCCCGGCGGTCACCGCGACGCGCTGCCCCGCTGTCTAGCCGCGGGCGTGACCGACGTGGCCGATCGTCTGGCCGCCGTCCACCAGGAACTCCCCGCCCGTGGTGTACGAGGCGTCGTCGCCGGCGAGGAAGAGCACCATGCGCGTGACCTCCTCGGGCTCCCCGATGCGCGGCACCGGCTGGTCGGCGAAGAGCGCGGGGGCGGCGCTGTCCCCCATGGTGGTGCGGATGACGCCCGGGTGTACGGAGTTGACGCGCACCCCGGTGCCCGCCATGTCCAGTGCGGCTGCCTTCGTCATTCCCCGGATCCCCCACTTGCTCGTCACGTAGCCGATGCCGTCGGCGAAGCCCATGAGGCCGGCGGCCGAGGAGATGTTGACGACCGCCCCGCGGCCGCGGCGGCGCATGCCGGGCAGAACGGTGTGCATGCCCAGGAAGGTGCCGACCACGTTGACGTCGAGGATCCGGCGGAAGTGCTCGGGCGACTGCTCTTCCACGCCGCCGAAGTGAACGATCCCCGCGTTGTTGACCAGGACGTCCACGGGACCGAGGGTGTCCTCGACGGTGCGGACGACGGACTGCCACGCCTCTTCGTCGGTCACGTCGAGGTGGTGGTACCGCGCGCCGGCGAGACTTTCGGCCAGGGCCTTCCCCTCGTCGTCCAGCAGATCGCAGACGGCGACCCGGGCGCCCTCCGCGGCCAGCCCGCGTGCATGTGAGGCGCCCATGCCCCGGGCCCCGCCGGTGACGAGGGCGACTTTTCCGTCGAAGCGCATCCTGAACTTCCCTTCCGCGTATGCGTGATGCCCGAGCCTGGTCGGCCGGATCCGCCCCTGGCCGGGCAGGGCTGCTCCTGGCCTGTCGGGGCTGCGCCTGGTCAGTCGGGGACGAGTACGGCCCGCCCGCGCACCCGGCCCTGGCGAAGCCGGGCGATAGCCTCCGGCGCGGCGGACAGCGGGAAGTACTCCGTCTCGACGTGGATCGCCCCCGAGCGGGCCAGCGCGACGACCTCGGCGAGTTCCGGGCGCGTACCCCAGAAGGGCAGGGAGAGCCTGAAGCCCGGCGGGAGAACACCCGGCTTGGAGACGGCCAGACGCCCCCCTCCACTGCCCACCACGGCGAGTTCGCCCCCCGGCCGCAGGACACCGACTGCGAGTTCCAGCGTCTGCGTGGTGCCGACGAAGTCGAGCACGGCGTCCACCCCCGCGCCACCGGTCCGTGCCTTCAGGACAGGGGCGGTGTCCGCCCGCACCAGAGTGCCGAAGTCCGCGCCGGAGCGGTCCGCGAGAGCCAGAGCGTCCTCCCTGACGTCGACCGCCAGTACGCGGCTCCCGGTGGTCGCGCGAAGGATCTGCACGGCCAGGTGGCCCAGTCCTCCGACGCCGATGACGGCGGTGGTGCTGCCCTTCCCGAGTGCGTGCCGGAGTCCGGTCACGGCGTGGTAGGACGTCAGACCCGCGTCCGAGAGCGGAGCCGCCTGATCGGCGGGCAGGTCGTCGATCGGCACCAGATGGCGGGCGGACGGGACGAGCACGTACTCGGCCATTCCGCCGTCCCGGCCCAGTCCCGCCCCGTGCCAGGCGAGGGTGTCGCGCCGGTCGCAGTAGTTGTCCCGGCCCGCGTCACACCGGTCACAGGTGCCACAGCCCCACGGCCCGTAGAGCACCACGCGGTCACCGGCCCGCACCCCGTCGGTGTCGGGCCCCAGGGCGGCGATCCGCCCGGCGACCTCGTGGCCGAGCGTGAACGGGAGCCGATAGGGGAGAGCCCCCGCGGCCGCTCCCATGACGTGCAGGTCGGAGTGGCACAGGCCGGTGGCTTCGACCCGCACGAGGACCTCGGCGCCCCGGGGGACGGGCCGCTCGACCTCGGCCAGTGCCGGGGGCTCGCCCCACGCCGTGAGCCGCAATGCCCTCATCTTCACCGTCCCAGGTCTTGTCAGTCCCGCAGCCGTCACGGTAACAGAGATGAAGTCAGTTCAATATGGCCAGTGCGGTGAAGGGAGATCGTCTTGACCGGGACGGACGGGCGGACGGACAGGTTCGCGGGCAAGGTCGCGATGGTGACGGGCGCCGGCTCCGGGATGGGTGCGGCAGCCGCCCGGAAGCTCGCGGCGGAGGGGGCACGGGCCGTCGTCCTGGTGGACCTGAACGGCGACGGGGCCGAGGCTGTCGCGAAGGAGCTGCCCGCCGCTCGCGCGGTCGCGCTCGACGTGGCGGATGCGGCTCAGGTCGACGGCGCGGTCCAGGACGTACTGCGGCGGCACGGGCGGCTCGACATTCTGGTGCACGCGGCCGGGGTCGACGACCCCGAGGCAAAGGCACGTATCGCGGACGCCTTGGTCGAGGGGCGGCCGGTCGAGGTGACCGGTTCTCTCGACGACACCGCCTGGCGGCGCGTCATGCGGGCGAACCTGGACGGCACGTTCCATGTGCTGCGTGCAGCGGTGCGGGCCATGCGCCCCTTCGAGGCCGGGGCGATCGTGGTGATCGGCTCGTCCTCGGCCTTCGACACGCCCGTCGGCTATCCCCACTACGCCGCCTCCAAAGCCGCCGTGCACGCGCTGAGCCAGGCCGTGGCCAAAGAGGTCATCGCGTCCGGGATCCGGGTGAACGTGGTGGCCCCGGGGCCGACGGAGACGGGGATGGCCGCACGCACGCCCGAGGTGCTGCGTGCCGGTTTCGCCGACCCGAGGGTGCGCCCGTACGCCACCGCCGAGGAGATCGCCGACATCGCGCTCTTCCTGGCGAGCGAGGCCGCGGCGAATCTGGTCGGCGCGGTGCTGCTCGCCAACGGCGGCCGGTTCACCGTCTGAGCGGAACCGGCTCGCGCGCAGGTCTTGCCCGTCCGGAGCCCTGCATCTACGGTGAATGAATTGAGTTCAGTTCTTGTATGGGCGACGTACGAGCACGATGGAGACCTCCATGCACCGTCGGCACCCCGAGATCGACCCCCAGTCGCTGTCCGAAACAGACGAACAGCGGCAACTGCGGGCCGTGCTGCGGGACTTCTACAGCGAGACAAGTGGTCCCGAGGACGTCCGCAAGCATCTGGCCACCCAGCGTGGACACGACGAGCAGCTCTGGGCACGGCTCGCGGGGGAGATCGGGGTCCACGGGCTGGCCGTTCCCGAGGAGTACGGCGGGGCGGGCTTCACCTTCGCCGAACTGGCGGTAGCTCTGCAGGAAGCCGGGCGCGCCCTGTACTGCGCGCCGCTGCTGCCCACCGTGGTCCTCGCCGCTCATGCCCTGCTGTACAGCGGCGACCGCATGGCGTGCGAGCGCTATCTGCCGCGGATCGCCGACGGCACGCTCACCGCGACCGTGGCCGGGTTCGACGCCGGGGGATCCGACGAGCCCGAGGTCACGGCGGAGCGGGCTGGGTCCGGCTGGGTGCTGCGCGGCCGGGCGGACTTCGTGCTCGACGGGGCCGGCGCCGATCTTGTTCTGGTACGGGCGCAGACTCCGACCGGACCGGAGCTGTTCGTCTGTGAGTCCTCGCCGGACACCACACGGCGGACTCCGCGCCGCGTGCTGGACGAGACGCGCCGCCAGGCGCTGCTGGAGTTCCGAGGGGCACCGGCCATCACGGTGGGCACGACGGGCGGAGCCGAGGCCACCGTCGCGGCGACGCTCGACACCGGGCGGGCCGCGCTGGCGGCCGAGCAGGTCGGTGGGAGCGGACACGCACTGGACGCCATCGTCGAATTCGTCGGACAGCGCCACCAGTTCGGGCGGCCCATCGGTTCCTTCCAGGCCGTCAAGCACCGCTTGGCCGACGTGCTGGTCGCTCTGGAAGCGGCACGCTCCGCGTCCTCCTACGCGACGGCCTGCGCCGCCGCCCGCTCGCCGCACCTGCCGGTGGCCGCCTGTGCCGCCGCCGTGGTCTGCTCGGAGACCTTCCGTCTGGCGACGGCCGAGTACGTCCAATTGCACGGCGGCATCGGTTTCACCTGGGAGCATCCGGCCCACCTGTACGTGCGCCGTGCGCGCGGGGCCGAGGTCCTCTTCGGTACGACGGACCGGCACCGGGGCCGGCTCGCCGAACTCATCGGCCTCACCTCTGGCTCCGCCGCCTGACGAGGCCGGGCAGCCGACGAGGGACGGATGTCGAAGGCCGCAGTTGCATGGTGCCGTCGCCGCGCACGCCGCTCGCCGGTCTCACCCTCCGCAACCACCCCGTCGCACCGCCGCCGCTCCCACGAGACCGCTGCCCACCGACGGTGGCCGGCCCAGGGCAGCGCCGGCATGCGTCCTGGTCACCGTCGGTGAATGCGCAGCTCGTCGCCCCGACGCGCTGCCGCCAAGGCCGCCGAAGGCCTTGGCCGTACGGGCCGCGAGGCCGCTGTGACGCTCGTGCGTGGGCGGTGACCGGCCTGGTCAGCCGTCGTACACATGGAAACCACGGCCACTCTTGCGGCCGAGGCGGCCCGCGGCCACCATGCGCCGCAGCAGCGGGGGAGCGTCGTACAGCGGTTCCTTGAACTCCTCGTACATCGACTCGGCGACGGCCTGGGCCGTGTCCAGGCCGATCAGGTCGAGCAGCCGCAGCGGACCCATGGGATGGGCGCAGCCGAGCTCCATGCCGCTGTCGATGTCCTCCACGCGCGCCGCCCCGGACTCGACCATGCGGATCGCGGCGAGCAGATACGGCACCAGCAGCGCGTTGACCACGAAGCCGGAGCGGTCGGGCGCCTGGACGACCGTCCTGCCCAACTGCTCGGCCGCGAAGGCGCGGGCGCGGGCCAGGGTGTCGGCGCCGGTGGTGAGAGCGGGGATCACCTCGACCAGCTTCTGCACCGGCACGGGATTGAAGAAGTGCAGGCCCACGACATGGGAGGCCCGGCCGGTGGCCACGGCGAGATCGACGACCGGGATCGAGGACGTGTTGGTGGCGAGGACGGCCTCCGGGTCCGAGACGACCTTGTCCAGCTGACGGAAGACCTCCAGCTTCACCTGCCGGTTCTCGGCGACGGCCTCGACGACGAACTGCCGGTCGGCCAGCCTCCCGAGGGCGTGCGTGAAGGAGAGCCGGGCCAGGGCCCGGTCCCGGTCGGTCGCGGTGAGTTTGCCGCGACGTACGCCGCGGTCGAGGGACGCGGTGACGCGGTCGCGGCCGGCGACGGCCAGGTCGGGGCTCGATTCGGCGACGGTCACATCGAGACCGCGCAGTGCGGCCACCTCGGCGATGCCGGAGCCCATGAGCCCGCAGCCGACGACGCCGAGACGGGAGATGCCGGACATGGTGGTCCTTCCTGAGAGCGGTCGTGAGCCTCAGTCATTTGAACCGAAGCGGGTCCGCGCATCAAGAGCTGAATCGGATTCGGTTTGGTTTGATCGGAAGGGTTGACAGCTGTCCGTGACCCTCCCAGACTCGTAGTGAATTCAGTTCAGTTTGGAGGGGTTGGAAGATGGCAGTGGAAGACGAGATCCAGTTCGAGCGTGACGGCCACGTCGCCCGTGTGTGGCTCAACCGCCCGTGGAAGAAGAACTGTGTCACCGTGCCGATCCTGGACCGGCTCGACGAGATCATCACGGAGGTCGACGAGGACCCCGAGCTGCGGGTTCTGGTGGTGCGCGGCCGCGGCGGCACCTTCTGCTCCGGCTTCGACCTCGACAGCCTGAAGGCGGAGTACGTCGGCAAGTCGAACGCGATCGACGTGGCGGTGAAGTCCGCGAAGGTGTGCGACCGCCTCTACTCGATGAAGACCCCCTCGGTCGCGGTCCTGGAGGGCCATGTCACCGCCGGCGGCTTCGAGATCATGATCTCCTGCGACTTCGCCATCTCCGCGGACGACGCCAAGATCGGCGACTTCCACATCCGCCGCGCACTCTTCGGCGGAGCCGGGCCGATCTACCGGGTGCCGCGCATGATCGGCATCCGCAAGACCAAGGAGCTGATGCTCACCGGCAAGCTCCTCTCCGGTGTCGAGGCCGCCGAGTTCGGACTGATCAACAAGTCCGCGCCGGCGGACAAGCTGGACGCGACGGTCGAGGACTTCATCGGTGACCTCGTCGACAAGAGCCCCTTCACCATGTGGCTCACGAAGATGACGATCGACCGCAGCCTGGACGCCGACACCCAGTCGCTGATGGTGATGGAACACCTCGCCGTGGGCGTGGCCCTCAACTCCGAGGACGCCAGCGAAGGCGTGTCGGCATTCCTGGAGAAGCGCGAACCCAAGTGGCAGGGGCGCTGATCCCGATGGCCACGGATCCGCGGAGTCCGGCCGTCGCCGTCGGGCTCCAGGGCTCACGCTGCTCCGGCTGCGCGGTGACGGCCTACCCCGCGGACGACGCATGCCCTCGCTGTGGGGGACCGGCCGACAGTGCGGTCCTCCAGGGTACCGGCACGCTGTGGACCTGGACCGTGCAGCGGTTCGCCCCCAAGTCGCCGCCCTATCGGATGCCGCCCGACGGCTTCGAGCCGTTCGCGCTCGGCTACGTCGAGCTGACGGAGGGCCTGCGGGTGGCCGCCGTGCTCGACGTCGACGACCTCGACGGCATCCGCATCGGCATGCCCCTCACCGTGAACGCGGGCGACGGCGTCCCACGGGCCAGGCCCACGACCCCCGGCGAGGAGGGCTCATGAGTACCGACGTCCTGATCTGCGGCGCCGGGCGCACGCCGTTCGGCCGGTCGGAGGCCAGCGGCCGGCACCTGGCCCTCGGCGCGGTGAACGCCGCGCTGGCGGACGCCGGCATCGCGTGGTCGCGAGTCGGGGCCGCGTTCGGCGGCAGCGACAACGCCGGTCTCGCCGACACGCTGGTGACCCAACTCGGCCTCACCGGACTGCCGTTCGTGAACGTCAAGAACGGCTGCGCCACCGGCGGCAGCGCGCTGGTCTCCGCCGTGAACGCGATCCGCTCCGGCATGGCCGACGTCGTCCTCGCCGTCGGCTTCGACAAACACCCGCGCGGCGCCTTCGACCCGAGGCCCGAGGACTGGGGCCTGGGAGCGGAGTACGGCAGCGACGGGCTGATGGTGACGACCCAGTTCTTCGGCATGAAGATCCAGCGCTACATGCACGACCACGGAATCACCCCCCGCACCCTGGCCCTGGTCGCCGAGAAGGCGTACCACAACGGCGGCCTGACGCCCGAGGCGTGGCGCCGCAAGCCCGTGTCCGCCGAGGAGATCCTCGACTCCGGCATGGTCAGCGATCCGCTGACCCGGTACATGTTCTGCTCCCCGGGAGCGGGCGCGGCCGCCCTGGTGCTGTGCTCGCCCGAGGCCGCACGCACCCTGGAGGGCACGCCGGTCACCCTGCGCGCGGCGGCGGTACGCACCCGGCGCTTCGGCTCGTTCGAGGTGTTCAGCCCCTCGATCCCCCCGGGCCCGCTCACCAGCGTCAGCCGTGACGCCTCCGCCGCCGCCTTCGAGGAGGCCGGCATGGGCCCCGGCGACATCGGCGTCTGCCAGTTGCAGGACACCGAGAGCGGCGCCGAGGTCATGCACATGGCCGAGTGCGGGTTCTGCGAGGACGGCGAGCAGGAGCGGCTGGTCGCCTCCGGCGCCACCGGCATCGGCGGCACCCTGCCGGTCAACACCGACGGCGGCTGCATCGCCAACGGCGAACCCATCGGTGCCTCGGGACTGCGCCAGGTCTACGAGATCGTCCAGCAACTGCGCGGACGGGCCGGCGAGCGCCAGGTCCCCGGCGAACCCAGGACCGGCTTCACCCATGTGTACGGCGCCCCCGGCGTGAGCGCCTGCACGGTGCTGTCCCGCTGACCCGTCCCTTGAAACGGCCCGCCGATCGGAGGTGGAAGAAGCGATGAAAGGCAACCCGGAACCCGGCGCTGTCCCCGACCCCGAGACGTTCCGCGCCCAGGCCCGGCAGTGGCTCGCCACGGTCGCCCGGCCGCGCGCCGCCGACGGGGAGTGGGGCAGCGGCTCCGACTCCGTCGCCGTGTTCGAGAACTGGACCGAGGAACAGGAACGCGAGCACACCGCCCGCACGCAGGAGTGGGAACGCACCCGCTACGACCAGGGATGGGGAGCGCTCAACTGGCCGCAGACGTACGGGGGGCGGGGCCTGCCCGCGTACTACGAACAGCTCTACCGCACCGAGGAGACGGCCTTCGACGTTCCCCACCGCACCGAGGTCTTCCCCGTGACGCAGCAGCTCGTCGCCCCCGCGATCGGCATCTGGGGCACAGAGGAGCAGAAGGAGCGCTGGCTGCCCCCCATGCTGCGCACCGACGAACTCGCCTGCCAGCTGTTCTCGGAGACCGAGGCCGGCTCCGACCTCGCCGCGGTGCGCACCAGGGCGGTGCGCGACGGCGACAATTGGGTGCTCCAGGGACACAAGGTGTGGACCTCCGGGGCTCGCGTCGCGACCTGGGGCGTCGCGGTGTGCCGTACCGACCCGGACGTGCGCAAGCACGCCGGCATCACCGTCTTCGTGGTGCGCATGGACGCGCCGGGCGTGACCGTACGGCCCATCCAGCAGATGACGGGCGGCACCAGCTTCAACGAGGTCTACCTCGACGGCGTGGTGGTGCCCGACACCGACCGGCTCGGGCCGGTCGGAGAGGGCTGGCGGGTCACGCTCAGTGTGCTGGCCGCCGAACGCCTCGACTCCGGCAACCTCGGCCTGGACAACGCCGACCGGGCGCTGGAACTCGCCGGGAACCTGCCCCGCCCGCTCACCGGCAGCGAACAGCAGCGGGCCGCCGACCTCCACATCCGCACCCTCGTCCAGCGGCTCATCGGACTGCGCGTGACCGCCGCCCTCGTCGCCGGACGCGAACCCGGCGCGGAAGCCTCCGTCGGCAAGCTCTACGCCACCGAGACCATGCGGCGCACCAGCGACCTGGTCTCCGAGCTGCTGGGACCGAGCCTCGTCGCGGACACGGGCCAGTGGGGCACCTACGCCTGGACGGAGCACCTGCTCGGCGCCCCCGGATACAGCATCGCGGGCGGTACCGACGAGATCCAGCACACCATCCTCGCCGAACGCGTGCTCGGCCTGCCGAAGGAGCCCACCCGATGAGCACGGCCACGCAGGTGCCGGAGCTGTCCGCCCGGGTCCGCGACCGGCTCGCCCGCCGCCATCCGGGCGCCCCGGTGGGCGAGTTGGCGGTGCTGCCGGGCGGCCACTCGGGGCTGACGTACTCGATCACCGCAGGGGACACCCGGTACGTCGTCAAGGCGGTGCCTCCCGGGCAGAAACCCGTCGGGCGCAACGACGTGCTGCGTCAGGCACGGGTGCTCGGCGCGCTGTCCGGGTCCGCGGTGCCGGTCCCCGGCATCGCCGCCGTCGACGAGACCCAACCGGCGTGGTTCGCCATGGAGTTCGCCGCCGGAGAGGCCGTCGAGCCGGTACTCGATGAGCCCGGGGTGCCCGCCGCGACGGCCCGCGCCCGGATGCTGGAGGTCGCTGCCGTGCTGCGGCGCCTGCACGCCACGGACACCCGTACGCCCGGGCTCGACCCGCCCGAACCGCTCGACACAGCGGGGGAGCTGGAACGGTGGAGCCGCACCCTGCACGCCGTCCCCGCCGAACTGCGCCCTGGCGGACAGGAGTTGCTCACCCGCCTCGCCCGTGATGTGCCCGGCGGCCTCCCGCCGGTGCTGCTGCACGGGGACTTCCGGCTCGGCAACGTGCTGTGCGTCGACGAGCATGCGGTGGCCGTCGTCGACTGGGAGATCTGGAGCATCGGCGACCCGCGCATCGACCTCGGGTGGTTCCTGCTCTTCGCCGACCACCGCAACTTCCCCCGGCTGGGGCGTGCCGTGCCCGGCCTGCCCGGCGAGGCCGACCTGCTGGACGCCTACCTCGACGGCGGGCCCGCACTGCCCGCGATGGACTGGTTCCGGGCACTCGGCCGCATGAAGATGGCCGCGATCATGGGCCACAACCTGCGCCGGCACCGCGAGGGCAAGCACCACGACCCGGACCAGGAGCGACTGCCGCCCACCATCGCCGCGATGATCAGCACGGCACGCGACATCCTCGGCTGATCCGGACCCACCACACGAATCCCGGACAGGAGCCATCGTGGATTTCGGATTCTCGCCCCGAGCGAGTGAACTCCAAGCCCGCATGCGGTCGTTCATGGAGCAGCACGTCCTCCCCGCCGAAGCGGTCTACGACCGGCAGCTGGCCGAGGCGGACGACCCGCACGCCCTGCCGCCCGTGATGGCGGAACTGAAGGAGAAGGCGCGCGCCGAGGGCCTGTGGAACCTCTTCATGGCGCACGGCGACTGGGGCGCGGGGCTCAGCAACCTCGAGTACGCGCCGCTCGCCGAGCTGGCGGGCCGCTCCGTCATCGGCCCCGAGGTGTTCAACTGCTCGGCGCCCGACACCGGCAACATGGAACTGCTCGCGCTGTACGGCACGCCCGAACAGCAGGAGCGGTGGCTGCGCCCCCTGCTGGACGCGGAGATCCGCTCGTGCTTCGCCATGACCGAGCCGGAGGTCGCGAGCTCCGACGCCCGCAACATCCGGACCCGCATCACCCGCGACGGCGACGCCTACGTCGTCAACGGCCGCAAGTGGTACACCTCCGGGATCCTCGACCCCGACTGCGAACTGATCATCCTGATGGGCAAGACCGACCCGGACGCGCCCACGTACCGGCAGCAGAGCATGCTCCTCATCCCCCGGGACACTCCGGGCGTCACGGTCCTGCGCGACCTGCCGATGTTCGGCTACACCGACCGGCTCGGACACGGTGACGTGCTCTTCGAGGACGTCCGCGTGCCGGTGGAGAACATCCTGAGGGGCGAGGGGGAAGGGTTCGCGCTCGCCCAGGGGCGGCTCGGTCCGGGGCGGATGCACTACGCGATGCGCGCCGTGGGCTTCGCCGAACGCGCCCTGCGGCTGATGTGCGAACGCGTCACGGAACGCAGCGCCTTCGGCGGACCGCTCGCCGACCAGGGCGTGGTGCGCGAGTGGATCGCCCGCAGCCGCATCGAGATCGAGCAGCTGCGTCTCCTCGTCCTCAAGTCCGCCTGGCTGATGGACACGGTTGGCAACGCCGCCGCCCGTATGGAGGTCGCGGCGATCAAGGTCGCGGCGCTGGAGGTCGCCCACAAGGTGGTCGACCGCGCGGTGCAGGCGCACGGCGCGGCAGGGGTCAGCGACGACACCGTACTGGCCCGGCTGTACGCCATCACACGAGCACTGCGCATCGCCGACGGCCCCGACGAAGTGCATCTGCGGACGGTGGCCCGTCAGGAACTCGCCAAGTACCGCAAGAAGGACGAGCACGGCAGGGCCGAGCAGGACAAGACCGACAGGAAGGCAGGGGCAGCGTGAGCGGCGGCACTCTCGACGGCCGGGTCGCCGTCATCACCGGCGGATCCCGCGGCATCGGACTCGGCATCGCCACCGCCTACCGGGCGGCCGGCGCACACGTGGTGATCGCGGCCCGCAAGGCGACCGGACTCGCCGAGGCGCGCGAGGAGTTGCTGCGCGTCAAGGGCGACGGCGACCTGCACACGGTGGTGGCCAACGCCGGTGAACCCGAGCAGGCCGAAGCCTGTGTCGAGGAGACCATGGCCCGCTTCGGCCGGATCGACATCCTCGTCAACAACGCGGCGACCAACCCGTACCACGGCGATCTGCTCGACCTGGACCTGCCGCGCGCGGAGAAGACCGTACGCGTCAACCAGTACGGCATGATCGCCTGGATCCGGTACGCCTGGCGGGCGTGGATGGCCGAGCACGGGGGAGCGGTGGTCAACATCGCCTCCGTCGGCGGGCTGATCGTCGATCCGCACATCGGCTACTACAACGCCACCAAGGCCGCCATGCTGCACATGACCCGGCAGCTCGCCTACGAACTCGGGCCCCGGGCACGGGTGAACGCCATCGCCCCCGGACTGATCAAGACGGAGCTGGCGCGGGCCGTGTGGGAGGTGCGGGAGCCGGTCCTCACCGCCAAGCTGCCGCTGCGACGCCTCGGCACGGTGGAGGACGTGGCGAACGCGGCACTGTTCCTGGCCTCCGACGCCTCCTCCTGGATGACCGGCCAGACCCTGGTGCTCGACGGCGGAGCGACCGCCCTGCCGATCGGGGTGGACGAGTGAGCGCGCCACGATCCGCCGCCGAACTGTTCTCGCTCCAGGGCAGGACGGCCGTCGTCACCGGCGCCTCCGCCGGGCTCGGCGCACGCTTCGCCAGGGTCCTCGCGCAGGCCGGCGCCACCGTCTTCGCCGCGGCCCGCCGCATGGACCGGCTGAAGGAACTCGCCGACTCCGACGCCCGCATCCACCCCGTGGCCTGCGACGTCTCACGAGCCGACGACCGTACGCGGCTGACCGAGACCGCGCTGGCCGCCACCGGCCGGCTCGACATCCTGGTCAACAACGCGGCCGGCTCCGGCGAGACGCGCGCCGAGGACGAATCACCGGACGCCTTCGCCGACGTCCTCGGCGTCAACCTCACCGCCCCATACCACCTGGCCCGCCTCACCGCCGAGGCACCCGGTGACACGGGAGGCAGGAGCATCATCAACGTCTCCTCCATCCTCGGCCTGGTGACCGCCGCGCCCCTGGGCGGCGCGAGTTACTCGGCGTCCAAGGCCGGACTGATCGGACTGACGCGTGAACTGGCCGGACAGTGGGGGACGAGCCGAATCCGCGTCAACGCGCTCGCCCCGGGCTGGTTCCGCACCGAGATGACCGAGGCCCTCTTCGGCGACGAGCGCTCCAGCCGCTGGGTCGAGCGCAACACCCTGCTGCGGCGCGGCGGCGACGGCCATGAACTCGACGGCGCGCTGCTGTACCTCGCCTCGGACGCCTCCTCGTACTGCACCGGACAGGTGCTGACCGTCGACGGCGGATGGACCGCCCGATGACGGCCGGGACGACGACGGTCGGCCTCGAGATCGACGACGCGGGCCTGGCCCGCGTCACGCTGCGCCGGGGCGAGGCGGGCAACGCCATCGACCTGGACCTGGCGCGCGGACTGCTTCAGGCGGCGCGGGCCTGCGCGCGCGAGGCCGTACGGGCCGTGCTGCTCACCGGTGAGGGAAAGTCCTTCTGTGTCGGCGGCGACCTCAGGGAGTTCTCACGGCTCTCTGGTGAGGCGCTGGAGAAGCACCTGACCGCGGTGACGGACGCGTTGCACGACGCCCTGCGTACCTTCGCCGCGAGCGACGCGCCCGTGGTGGCCGCCGTGCAGGGGTCGGTGGCGGGCGCCGGCATCGGTCTGGCCGCGGCCGCCGATGTGACCCTCGCCGCCGACGACGCCTCGTTCACCGCCGCGTACACCGGCATCGGGTACTCACCGGACGCCGGAGTCAGCTGGTTCCTGCCCCGTCTCGTCGGCCCCAAGAGGGCCCTGGACCTGCTGCTGACCAACCGCCGCGTCCCCGCGGCGGAAGCCGCCGCCATCGGACTGGTGAGCCGTGCCGTTGCCCCCGACCGGTTGGCCGCCGAGGCCGCACGCACGGCCGAGGCCCTGCGCGGGGGACCCACCACCGCCTTCGGGGCCACCCGTCGGCTCGTCGCCGCCGGACTGACCACGGACCTCGGGCCGCACCTGGACCGCGAGGCCCGTGCGCTCGCGGCCGCGGCCGGCTCCGACACGGGCCGTGAGGGCGTCGCCGCGTTCCTGGGCAAGCGGGCGCCCGACTTCAAGCGCATCCCGCCCCGCCCCTGACCTCCGTATCCCACCTTGGAGCCACCGTGCCGGAAGCATTCATCGTCGGAGCCGTCCGCACCCCCGTCGGCCGCCGCAAGGGCGCGCTCAGCGGCGTCCACCCCGCCGATCTGGGCGCCCATGTGCTGAGCGGCCTGCTGGAACGCACCGGCGCCGACCCGGGCGCCGTCGACGACGTGTACTTCGGGTGCGTCAGCCAGCTCGGCGCACAGACCGGGAACATCGCACGCACCGCCTGGCTGTCGGCGGGGCTGCCGCAGCACGTGCCCGGCACCACCATCGACCGCCAGTGCGGTTCCTCCCAGCAGGCCGTGCACTTCGCCGCGCAGGCGGTCGGCTCCGGCGCCGCCGACCTGGTGGTCGCCGGTGGGGTGGAGGTGATGAGCCTGGTGCCCATCGCCAGCTCGATGTTCGTCGGTGAGCAGGCCGGCATGGGCAGCCCGTACGCGGGGGACGGGTGGCGCGAGCGCTTCGGGGACCAGGAGATCTCGCAGTTCCGCGGGGCCGAGCTGATCGCCGAGAACTGGGGCGTCTCCCGTACCGACATGGAACGGTTCGCGCTCTCCAGCCACCAGCGGGCCCTCGCCGCCCAGGCCGCCGGTGCCTTCGACGACGAGATCACCCCGGCCTACGGGCTCGCCGCAGACGAGGGGCCGCGCGCCGACACCGGCCTCGAGAAGATGGCCGGTCTGAAGACCCTCACCGAGGGCGGCCGGCTCACCGCGGCCGTCTCCAGCCAGATCTCCGACGGCGCCGCCGCCCTGTTGATCGCCTCCCCGGAGGCGGTGCGCCGCCACGCTCTGACCCCGCTGGCCCGTGTGCACACCATGGCCGTGGTCGGCTCCGACCCGATCCAGATGCTGACCGGCCCGATCCCGGCGACCGAGAAGGTCCTGAAGAAGGCCGGGCTGTCGATCGGGGAGATCGACCTGGTCGAGATCAACGAGGCGTTCGCCTCGGTCGTCCTCGCCTGGCAGAAGGAGATCGGTGCCGCCCCGGAGCGGGTCAACGCCTTCGGCGGCGCCATCGCGCTCGGGCATCCGCTCGGCGCCACCGGGGCGCGGCTCATGACCACGCTCGTGCACCAACTGCGCCGGACCGGCGGACGCTTCGGTCTGCAGACGATGTGCGAGGGCGGTGGCATGGCCAACGCGATCGTGCTGGAGCGCCTTTGACCGGAAGTCGATTGGCAACTGAGTTCAGCTTGGGACTACTCTCGGGTACGCACGAGGCGGGCGGCAGCCAGGAGACAGGTCAGGCATGGCGACAAAGATCGTTGAACCGGAAGCGGGGCCGAGGTCCAAGCGCGCCGCCATTCTCGCGGCCGCCGTCGATCATTTCGGCGAGGCGGGCTTCGAGGCCACCAAGTGGTCCACCGTGGCGGAGCGGGTCGGCATCGGGCAGACCGCGCTGTACCACTACTTCGAGTCCAAGACCCACTGCCTGCTCACCATCATGCGGCTGGAGCTGCAGCGCTCCCACGACAAGTTCACGGAGGCGACGGCGGACGTCGCGGAGCCGGTGGAAGCGCTGCGGGCGGCTGTTCGCGCGGCGTACGACGTCTCCGACCAGGAGGTTCTGCAGATGCGTATCTTGCAGAACCACATGGACCTGCTCTCCGGCCCGCGCAAGTCCAAGCGGGAGGAGGCCGAGCGCGTCGCGGCCCGCCAGCTGGTCCAGGTCGTCGAACGGGACTGGACGAACCTGCTGGTCCGGGGCATGTCCCAGGGGGCGTTCCCGCTGCGCGACGCGCAGCTGCTGGGTGCGAGCGTGCTGGGCCTGATCGTCAGCGTCTGGCGGTGGTACCGGCCGTCCGGACCGACTCCGCTGTCGGAGATCAGCGAACTGATCGAGGGCGCCTGCGTGCGGATGGTCGCCACGTGACGTACTGAGCGTCCTGGTCGTGAGGCCCCCGGCGGATTTCCGTCGGGGGCTTTGTGCTATTGCCAGCCGTGTTTCCAGCGGATTACCATCCTAACTGAATTGAACTTGGCTCAGGTTGATCAGTTGGGAAGCGGTCGCCGACCGAAGGGGCTCACTCATGGCGTTGCGCGCATACATGGCCAGCATGGACAGCCGGCATCCGGAGCGGACGCTGGAACTGCTCGAACCCGACTTCCGCTTCCTCATCGCCCTGCCGGGCAAGGAGGTCACCGGCACGTCCAAGGAGGACTTCGCGGCGTACATCGCCGGCCGCGACGCCGTGGACCGGGCGCACGAGATCCTGCGGTACAGCCAGGACGGCGACCTGGAGACCGTCTACGGAGTGGTGACGCAGGGCGGGCGGTACACCGGCTCCTTCCTCTCGGCCGCGGTCATCTCGCCCGGTGGGCTGCTGGCGCGCTACCAGTCCTTCTTCACCACGGACTTCGAGCTCGTCGACCGGGCCGGGCAGGCCTCGACCGAGAGGAGCCGGACATGACAGACACCTCGACCGCGGCCCCGTTCCTCACCGCGTGGTTCGAGATCCTCGACGGGGACGAGCCGTCCCGGATCCTCGACCTGATCAGCGACGACTTCTCGCTGTCCATCCTGTTCTCCACCGGCGGCGGCAACGCCACCGACTTCGCCGGCGGCCGCGCCGCCCTTGTGGGCTATCTCGAACAGCGCGAGAGGGGCACCCGCACCCACCACCGGCTGTCGGCGACCACGCTCGGCCAGGACGAGCTCTTCCTGGGCGAGGTCCGACGCGCGGGTGTCCCCGAGGCGAGCTTCGTCGCCGCCGGGCGGGTGAACGACCAGGGCCGGCTCCAGCGCCTGCTGATCGGCCGCTCGTCGGAGATCCGCTTCACCTGAACCCACGACCGACCACGCAAAGAGGATCGTCATGTACAACCTCGTCCTGCTGGCAGCCCGGCCCCCGGAGTGGACGCACGAGCGGTTCATCGCGTGGTGGCGCGGAGACCACGCGGAGCTGACCTGCCGCCTGCCAGGACTGCGTGCCTGGCGGCACACCGAGATCGACGCCGCTCTGGAGCCGCGCTCCGAAGGCTGGGACGGGATCTCCGTGCTCAGCTTCGGCTCCCCGGAGGACCTGCACAAGGCCCTCGCGAGCCCCGAGTGGGCCGAGGCCGTCGCACAGGTCGGCGACATGAAGGGGCGCCGCATCGCGGTCATGGGGCACGAGGCGGAGATGTTCGCCGCCTGACGTTCGGGACATCGCAGCGAGGGACAAGATGCGACAGGTAGTGCGGGAGTTCCAGCAGAAGGCGCACGAGAGGGACTTCGTCGCCGTCATCGACGACGCGGGCAGCCACACGGCACGGCAGTTGCTCGACGAGGCCACGGTGCTGGCGGCAGCGCTGTCCACCGGAAAGGCCGACGGAGCGGGCGGCACCGTCATGGTCCAGGCCGACAACTCATGGCGTACCGTCGCCGCCACCCTCGCCGTCGGACTGAGCGGCGGTGTCATCGCGGTCGTCAACCGGCACACCACACATGCCGAGTTCACCGCGGCCTGGGAGGACATCCGCCCGGACGCCGTGGTCGCCGAGCCCTCCGCGACGGACGAATGGGCGGTGGCCGACCGGCTGCCGGGCGGGCCGCGCAAGGTGCTCAAGGGCTGGACGTGCCTGACCGCGCCCGACCGGCGTGACACCTCACGGTGGTCGGGCGGCGCCCTGATCGGCCTCACCTCCGGATCGACCGGGCGGCCCAAAGGCGTCGTACAGTCCGAGTCGGCCCTGCGCTATGCCGCAACGAGCACCATCACCGTCAACGGCCTGTCGCCCGGCGACGCCGTCGCCGCGATCGTGCCGCTGTCGTCGACGGCGGCCTACTGCTTCGGTGTCTACCTCTCCCTCCTGCTGCGCGGGCCGCTCGTCATGACGGGCAGGTGGGACAGGGCCGTCGCCCTGCGGCGGATGGCGGACGCCGAGGTCCGCTGGACCATGTGCGTCCCGACCATGGCGCTGCAGATGGGCGCCGAGGCGGCCGGATCCGGTGTCCTGCGGGGCGTCCGGTCGATCACCGTCGGCGGTGGGCCGATGGACCGTGGAGCGCTGGCCCGGGCGGAGGAGTCCCTGGGCACGAAGATCCTCCGCGTCTTCGGCATGTCCGAGTGCCTCGGCCACACCTCGCCCAGCCCCGACGACCCCGAGGAGATCCGCCTCGGCAGAGACGGCCGCCCCTTCCCGGGCACGGACGTACGCGCGCTCACCCCCGACGGCGAGAGGGCCGGACCAGGCGTGACCGGCCGGGCCCAGGTGCGCGGACCTTCCCTCTTCCTCGGCTACGCCCGCGACGGCGAGGTGGAGCCGACCGCACTGACTCAGGACGGCTACCTGCCCACCGGCGACCTGCTGATGACCCACGAGGACGGCACCATCAGCATCATGGGCCGCGAGAAGGACATCATCATCCGCGGCGGCCGCAACATCGACATCACCGAGATAGAACGCGCGGTCGCCAGCTACCCCCGCGTCGCCAGGGTCTGTGTCGCGGCGGTTCCCGACGACGTGCTCGGTGAGCGCGTGGCACTGCTCGTCGTCACCGAGGACGGCGGCGGCATCGGCCTGGCCGAGGTGACCGGGCACCTGGAGAGCGTCGGCCTCTCCAAGACCAAATGGCCCGAATTCGTCTACGGCATCCAGGAGTTGCCTCAGACCAAGGTCGGCAAGCTCGACCGGAGCGGGGCCCGGGACATGGCCGTCAGACTGCATGCCCGGACGACCGACGACCACGCCTGACGAGGCGACCATCCGCACGACCGTGCCGTCACCTGCTCACGGGCAAGCTCCCGGGGCGGCACCCACCAAGGAGGATCATGACAACGCGGTTCGACCAGGGCCCGTGGGCCGCAGCCGGAGTGCAGACCGTACAGCCCGGGGTGCACCGCGTTCCTCTGCCCCTTCCCAACGACGGCCTGCACGCGGTCAACGTCTACCTGCTGGAGGACCTCGCCGACGACGGAGGGATCGTCATGATCGACGGCGGCTGGGCGATCCCCGAGGCGCGCAAGGCGCTCGAGGAAGCCCTGTCCGCCATCGACCGCGACCTCGGCGACCTCAGCCACATCCTGGTCACCCACATCCACCGCGACCACTACACGCAGGCGGTGGAACTGCGCCGCCTGCTGGGCTCGCGCGTCTACCTCGGCGCCGGGGAACGTCCCGGTCTGGAGATGCTCGACCGGCTGCGCAGCGACGAACCCGTGAGCTCGTTGGAGACCCTGACCAGGGCAGGGGCCGGCGAACTGGCGGGCCGTATCCGGGCGATGGACCACGGCGGCTTCGACCCGACCGTGTGGGAGGCCCCTGACCGGTGGCTCGCCGCCGAGACCCTCCGCTTCGGCGACCGCGAGCTGCGTGTCGTACCGACTCCGGGACACACCAAGGGGCATGTGGTCTTCCTGGACGAGCAGCGGGGCCTGCTGTTCTCCGGGGACCACGTCCTGCCGCACATCACTCCGTCCATCGGCTTCGAACTGTCCGAGCCGGGCGGCCGGCCGCTCGCCGACTACCTGGACTCCTTGCGGCTGATGAACCGGTACGCCGACGCCCGCCTGCTGCCCGCGCACGGCCCGGTCTCCGACAGCACGCACACCCGGGTCGCCGAGTTGCTCGCCCACCACGACGACCGGCTGGCCAGGAGCCTGACGGCGTTGGGCGAGGACACGCTCGACGCCCACGCGGTGGCGCGCAAGCTCGGATGGACGCGCCGGGCGGTGGCGTTCGGCGAGCTGAGCGCCTTCAACCAGATGCTCGCGGTCAACGAGACGGCGGCGCACCTGGATGTCCTCGTGCTCCAGGGACGGGCGAGCGTGGCGTTCGTGGGCGGCGTGCATCAGTACACACGGGTGCGGTGACCCCGCCGGCGAAGGAGGGGCCCCGGGCCGGCCGCCCCTCCTCGGGCTCCCCGGTCAGCGTGCCGTCCAACCACCGTCCACGTACAGCTCGGAGCCGGTGACGAAGCTCGCGTCGGGGGAGGCGAGGAACGCCACCGCTCCCGCGACCTCGTCGGGCCGGCCCAGCCGCCCCAACGGGGTGCCCTCGACCATCGCGGTGTGCCGGGCCGTGCCCCGCCACAGTTCGCGGGAGCGGGGCGTTTCGATGAAACCGGGGTGGATCGAGTTGACGCGTACCCCGCGCGTGGCCCAGTGCAGCGCGGCGTTCTTCGTCATCAGCCGGACCGCGCCCTTGGCCGCGTGGTACGAGAACTGGCTCCCGAAGCCGCCGACCGTACCGAAGATCGAGGCGATGTTGACGATCGAGCCCCCACCGGAGCGCTCGATCGCGGGCCCGCCGTGCTTCATGCCGAGCCAGACACCGGTCTGCGTGACGCCGATGACCTTGTCCCAGGATTCCCGGGTCTCCGTCTCCACCGTCCGCGTCTCGGCGATGCCCGCGTTGTTGACGAGCACGGACAGCCCACCCAGCTCGGCGGCCACCCGCTCGACCGTGTGGCGCCACGCCTCCTCGTCACTGACGTCGAGGGCCAGGCCGATCGCTCGCGCCCCGTTGTCGGTCAGTTCCTTCGCGAGCGCCTCACACCTGCCGGCGTCCACGTCGGTCACCGCCACCGCGGCACCCTCCGCGGCCAGCCGGCGTACGACGGCGTCTCCTATGCCACCGGTCGCGCCGGTCACCAGGGCGATCATCGCGGACAGCCGGTCTCGCACGGCTCCTCCTCGGATAGCGTCGAGTGCGTCAGTGTCGGTGGCCGAGTGGGGTGAGCGGCCTGGTCAGGACAGCAGTTCCAACCCGGAGCGCAGCAGCGCCGGGACCGCGGAGCCGACCCGCTCGAAGCCGGTGCCGACGGTCTGCCCCGCGCGGTAGCGGGCGTGGATGCCCTCGGCGATGACCGCGAGCTTGAAGCAGCCGAGCGCCTGGTAGAAGGGCAGGGCGCCGATGTCCCGGCCGGAGCGCCTGGCGTACCGTTCGGCCAGCTCCTGGCCCGCGGGGAACCCCGGGTTGGCCGTGGGAACGTGGCGCGCCCCGAGCACCGGTTCGCAGACCGGGTCCCAGTACATGAGCAGCATCCCGAGGTCGGCGAGAGGATCACCGAGCGTGGCCATCTCCCAGTCGACGATCGCGGCGATCCGCCCGATGTCACCGGGTTCCAGGATCGTGTTGTCCAGCCGGTAGTCGCCATGCACGATCGCCGCCGCGCCGCTCTCGGGCAGGGCAGCGGCGAGCCGCCCGTGCAGCGCTTCGACGTCGGGCAGAGCGCGGGTGGCGACCTTGTCCCACTGGCTGCGCCACCGCCGCACCTGACGCTCCAGATAGCCGCCCGGACGGCCGAAGCCGCCGAGCCCGACAGCGGACACGTCGACCGAGTGCAGTGCCACCAGGGCGTCGACCAGCGCATCGGCGCTGCGCCGTACGTCGGCCCGGGGCAGCGCGGCGACCTCGTCACCGTCGCGCAGTACGGCGCCCTCCACGAAGTCGACGACGCAGAACGGCGCTCCGATCACCGTGGGGTCCGTGCACGACAGCACAGCCCGGGCCACCGGTACTCCGGTGCCGCCGAGCGCGGCGACGACGCGGTACTCACGGTCCATGTCGTGCGCGGTCGGCGTGAGCACACCCAGCGGTGGCCGGCGCAGCACCCACCGGTGCGCCCCATCGGTCACCTCGTAGGTGAGGTTGGAGCGCCCACCGTGCAGCAGCTCCACCCGCAACGGGCCCGAGCACTCCGGCACATGCCGTGCGAAGTAGCGCTGCAGGGCGGGACCGTCGATGCCGACCACGGCCGTGTCCGCCGCGGCCGCTGTCCCTCGCCGGGGTGCCGTCACGGTGGCCTTCGGTGAGCCGTCCGATGGGGTCATCGCGCCGCCCTCCGCTCCCGCGCCGCCCGCACCGCGCGCTTGGCGATGGCCCAGCGGTGGGTCTCGGACGGGCCGTCGTAGATCCGGAACGGACGCACCTCCCGGTACAGCCGGGACAGCGGGGCGTCCCCGGAGATGCCGAGCGCGCCGCACACCTGCACGGCCCGGTCGACCACGCGGTTCACCGCCTCCGAGACGTACGTCTTCGCGATCGAGGTGTGCTGGGCGGCCGGGCGACCCTGGTCCAGTTCCCAGCAGGCCCGCAGCAGCACCGCGCGACTGGTCTCGATGTCGATCTCGGAGTCGGCCAGCAGCTGCTGCACCATGCCCAGTTCGGCCAGCGGTCTACCGAAGGCCGTGCGATCCGCCGCGCGCTCCAGGGCGATGTCCTGTGCCCGGCGCGCCACCCCGAGCCAGCGCATGCAGTGCGTCATACGCGCGGGCCCGAGACGCACCTGGGCATACGCGAAGCCCTGGTCCACCTCGCCCAGCACGGCGCCTTCGCCGACCTCGCAGCTGTCGAAAACGACCTCGCTGTGCCCGCCGAACAGGCCCTGGTCCAGCGTGTCGATGTTCCGGACGACCTTCATGCCGGGGTTGCCGGCGTCGACGAGGAACATCGTCGCGCCGCCCGCGTCACCCGGGACGCCGCTGGTGCGAGCCATGCAGATGGCGAAGTCGGCGCCGTCGGCGCCGCTGATGAACCACTTGCGGCCGTCGATCCGCCATCCGCCGCCGGTCCTCGTCGCCGTGGTGGCCAGCGCACGAGGGTCGGACCCCGCGCCCGGTGCCGGTTCGGTCATCGCGAAACAGGAGCGCACCTCACCGACCGCCAGCGGGCGCAGATACCGCTCCTTCTGTTCCTCTGTGGCGACCACTTCGAGCAGGTGCGTGTTGCCCTCGTCGGGCGCCGCGCAGTTGAGCGCGAGAGGGCCGAGCAACGAGTATCCGGCCGCCTCGAACACCACTGCCTGGCCGCAGAGATCGAGTCCGAGCCCGCCCCACTCCACACCCACGTGAGGAGCGAACACCCCTGCGGCCCGGGCCGCCTCCTGCAACCGACGCCGCAGCGGCTCCGGCCCGTCATGGACGTTCCCGTCGCACGCCTGCTCCTCCGGCAGCACGACGTCCCGGACGAACTCAGTGGTGCGCCACGCGATGTCGGCGACCCTCTCGTCGGTCTCGAACCCGATCGACACGTTGACCCCTGACATCGGCTACTGGGCATTAGCCATCACAAGGGCGGCAAGCCTGAATGTCAAGAGTTACGCAGCTAACAACCAATAGCCGTGTGCCTGAACCGGGCGCCGATCTGCTCACTCGTCGGCGTGGTCGAAGAGCTCCCGCCTCGCCTGGCCGGACACGCAGGTGGGGCCGCTCGCCTGGGACGGCCTGCGCGCGGCGATCCGGCGGCAGGTCGAGGAGTCGGTGGCGGCAGGGGCCCGCCGCCTTCGACGAGGAGACCTTCGGCCCCCTGGCCGCCCTGACCGTCGCCCGCGACGAAGAGGACGCCGTCCGGCTCACCGACGCCACCGCCCACGGGCTGGGCCTGAGCGTGTGGACCGCCCACACGGCGCGCGGAGTCGGTCTCGCCCGCCGCATCACCAGCGACGACGGCGTTCGTCAACGCCGGCTACGGCCGCGAACCGGCGCCGCCGGCATCCGCGAGTTCACCAGCACCCGCACCTACCGGGTGGCCGACTCCCCGGGCGAGGAGTAGCACACACCGCATCGCCCTGCCGGACCGCTGTCCGACAGGGCGATACGCACCCGCCGGCGACGCCGGATGCGAGGGAGTGTCGTCGTGAATTCAGGCCCGGTTGATCCGTGCGGCGATACCGTGACCGATCAGCAAATAGATGACCGCCGGAAGACCATAATTGAGGACGACGCGTAGGCTTTCTGTGTCCATCGTGAAAATATCCTGAGCCCACCCGGACAGCCAGTCCGCCATTCCGTGCACGAACTCGACGAAAGGGTTCGACTGGTTGGCGTCGAGCAGATACAGCACGATCCACAGACCCAGCAGACCGGCCGCGACGTCGGCGATCGTGCAGATGGTCAGGGCTGCGCGCCGCCCAGCGGCTTGGTTGCGCGCCGAGTGGTCGGGTCCCGGGGGTGGCGGCGGGGGCGGGTCGTACGACTGGTAGCCGGAAGCAGGGCCGGTGTTACTCACGAGGAATCCCATCTGCTGTGTTCATTCGCCGGCCTGCCCTCGACGTATTGGATTCGGCCGAGGTTGGCCATTTCTGTCCACTACAGCGCCTGGGAATCGTTGCCGTGTTACACCCGCCATTCGGGGAAACCAGAATATGGCCCCCTATCGAGTCACGCACCCAAAATTCCACCCACGTGGCATATTTCGGGCACCTCGAAGCGGGCGACCTGTCAGTTCAGGTTCTTCTCCAGGACCTTCAGGTAGCTGTCGATGAAGTGGTCCCGTACGCCGTCGCCGGCCGGCGCGAACAGGTCCGCTGTCAGCCCGCTCGCCCGGTCGGCCAGTCCGCCGACCAGCGGCATCGACTCGCGGACCCGCCCGTGGGAGTCGATGTACCGCAGGGCGTTCACATGCGTGTAGACGGGCTCGGGCGGAAGCTGCGGCACGACGTCGTTGTTGTTGACGAAGCGGTACATGCGGTCCTTGTACCCCTTGTTGTACGCGGCCGCCAGCGTCGGGTCGCAGGTGCGGGGCTGGCCGAAGGTGTAGACACCGTCCGCCGCCAGTCGCGGCTCCTCGAGGTACATCCACGCCCCGGCGAGCATGGCCAGCGCGCCGCCGAGGCTGTGCCCGGTGAACCACACGCTCTGGCTGTTGGTCCGCCATTCCTCGAGGGTGGCCATGACCTCCGGATAGATCGAGTCCAGGGCCTCGGCGAAACCGTGGTGGACGTGTCCCGTGCCGTCCGGGCCACGCCGTGGCGGCGTCGTGCCGTCGGTCAGCCAGTCCTTGATCTGGTTCGGTTCCGTGCCACGGAACGCGGTGATGATCATGTGGTCGCTGGCCAGTGTGTAGGCCTGTGTGTCCTGGAGCGGGAACGGCGGGGTGAACCGCGTCTCGTGGTGGCGCACCCGGCCGAAGCCCCACTTGGCGGCCTGCTGCTCGATGGTGCTCCGGTCCTTGTAGGCCAGGGCGCACGCCTGGGCAAGGCAGTAGGCGTGCCGCAGGCTGTAGCCGGAGGCGCGGTGGTCGAGAGCGACAGGAGCGGTCACAGGGTTCCCTTCGACTGCGGGGGCGGGTGCTGGGGGCGCGGACTTGAGGGCGGCCGCACGGCCCCGTCCTATCGCCGCCCCACGACCACCAGAGGCCGGACACGCCCTGAAGCCCGAGCCACGCACCCAATTCATCCATCGGGCGCAAGGAACAGCCTCCGACGGTGCCGGCACGGTGGAATAACCTCGTCCATGGAGACGTCAGGTGCCACGTGTGTCCGTGAGGGGGAGGCCATGGTGCTCGGTAGGGGGACGCGGTTGCTCGCGGGCGCCATGGCCGTGGTCTGCATGGTGCTCGTCGGCCCCAGCGCACCGGCCGGTTCCCTCTTCGCCGGGTCACCGCCGGTCCGAGCCGCCAGGGAAGTCGTACCGAACCGGGTCATGACGTGGAACCTCTGCAACCCCTGCGCGGTGAGCGACGTCGACCGGGCAGCGGAGATCGCGACGTACGCTCCCCAGGTCGTCGGCTTCCAGGAAGCGTGCGTCCGTGACGTCGAGAGGATCCGGGACTATCTGCGGAACCTGCACGGGCTGGTCTACCACGTCGAGTACGGGACGGTGCTCAGGAACTGGGGCCGCTGCGGCGGGCTTCCGTGGAACCCGGGAGGCTTCGGCCAGGCGGTCCTCTCGGCGGCGCCGATGACCGACCCGGTCAACGTGGAGTACCCCGACGGCGGATCCGAGGACCGTGGGTACATGGCCGTCACCACCACCGTGGGCGGACGGCCCGTCCGGGTCTTCAACACGCATCTCGCCCAACGGCGTCAAGAGGCGGTCCGGGCGGACCAGGCGGGCGTCCTCGCCGAGGAGGTCGCCCGGCACGACCGCGCGATCGTTCTCGGCGACTTCAACGCCGTGCCGGACGCCCCGGAGCTCAGGCCGATATGGGCACTGGCCACCGACACGGACCCCCAGTGCCACCCCTCGCCCACCGGCACCTGCCAGCCGACCACCGACTGGCAGAGCAAGTTCGACTACGTCTTCCTGCGGGGCATCGTCCCGCTCCGGCACCGCGTGCAGCCGAGCCCCTACTCGGACCACCACCTGCTGCACACCGACGTCGAAGCGACCTGACCGGGTCAGGAGTCGGCGCTGTTGCGTTTGCCGATGAGGTCCCGGTACAGGGCCGCGCGTTCCTCATGGGTCTTCGCCTGGGCGAACTCCGCTTTCCAGGCCGCCTCCAGGTCTTTCAGCTTCTGCACCCAGTCTCCGAACTCCTGCAGGTCGACGAGGCGCTGGTTCGCACTGAGGGGGGCCTTGGCGGCGGGCTTGTCGTCCTTGTGGCCGCCGAAGTGGCTCACGGGGTTGTTGTTCTTCTCGCTGCTGGTCACGCCGTGTTGGTAACCGTCGGCGGTCCTGCCGCCCGGCCCGGCGGTCTCGATGCCGACCTGCAACGCCCCGTCACGCTTGCGGGTCGGCGGCTTGTACCCCATGAACACGTGCCCGTACGACTCGTCCGGCAGGATGGTGTCGCCGTGGTAGTCGTTGTTCCCCATGCCGCCGACGGCCGCGGGCAGTCCGTAGAGGTGGCTGTGGGGATCGAGCCAGTTCTGGACCGTGGCCCCGATCTCGCCCTTCTCCACGAAGTCGCCCCGCGTTCCGTCCGGCTTGTTGTCGCCGATCTCCATGTGGTGCGTGCCGAACTTTCGACGGTACACCGGCGCCTCGGGCGTGGACCTGGGCTCCCAGGGCTTCCGGTCCTCCTTGGTGATGTGGAGCCACTGGGGCAGCTCGTAGCCGTGCTGGCCGTCGGACAACTGCGGGATGCGGATGTTGACGCGACCGCCGTAGGCCAGGGCATGGGCGACGTCGTCCCTGAAGTCCTCGTGCATGCCCGCCTCCGGGTTGAAGACCTTCAGCCCCTCCTTCAGGATCAGGAAGATCTTGGTCAGCAACTCGGTGCCGCGCTCGACGCGCTGCCGGTGCTTGTCGGCGTCCGGTACGTCGTCGCTGATACCGGGAGGCAGGAACGTCTTGATGAAGGTCTGGAAGATCTGCTCGTTCCGCTCCTCCTTGAGCTGCTCCTTCTCGGACTCCGGAGTCTCCTCGGCGTGCATGGCCATGTGGTGGCCGAGCTGGTAGTCCGACCGGGTGGGCTTGGCCGGTGGCTTCCCCTGGCCGCGATCCTCGACGTTCTGCTGCCACCGCAGGGTGGTCACGAACAGGCGCTTGCCCTCGGGCTGCTGGAGCCAGCTGCGGAAATGACCGGCCTTGAGGTAGGCCTCGGCCTCGGCGTGGGTGCAGATGCCCACGGTCTTCAGCCACTTGGGGTCCTCGGACTCCACCGCCCTGATCGCCTCAAGCTCCTCGCCGGTGAACATCGGGCCGCTCCGCACCCGTTTGTGGATGACGGCCCGTACGTCCTTGTTCCTGATCTCGCGGTCGCCGCCGACGAGCAGCCGCGCCAGACGGACCACGGCCGGCGGAGAGGCCGTGGCCGGGGTCTCGGTCGTGCCCGCGGGCCCGGTCGTGCCCGCGGGCCCGGGCCGGTCCGCCCGCTGGACGGGCATGTCCCCGTCCACGCTGCGCTGCACCGCCCCGCCGGGTGCGCCGGCCCCGGGCAGCGACAGGTCGGGGGCCGCGCCCCGGGCCATCTTCCGGCCGTTGGAACCGGCGCTCCTCTCGAAAGGATCCTTGGGGTGTGAGACCCTCTCGCCCCTGCTGTTGGCGGTGCCGGACACCGTTCCCAGCGCCTGCTGGCGTACGTGGTCGACCTCTTCGTACATCACCTCGTCGCTGACACGGTCCTCGCCGAGCACGATGTGGGGGCCGGTGGTGTAGGCCAGGGCCTCGAGTCCCTCGGCCGAGCGCTGGGCGACGGGGTCGCGGTGCACGCGCACATGGCCGAAGTTCATGCCGTAGGCCCGCTCGGCCCGCTGGAGGATGCGCGGCTCCAGCGGACTGCCGGGGGAGGAGCCGATAGCGTCGCGAACCGATGGCGCCCGCTGGACCGGCACGGCCCCGTCCGAGTCGCGTCCCACGGGCCCGCTCTGCTCCCCTTCTGGGTGGTGCTCGTCCTGGGCCCGCTGGACGGCGCGTGTCACCGCTGCGTTTCCCGCGGCCTGTTGCAGGGCGATGAGCGGTGGCGGGGCGGAGGTCGCCCGGGACGTGGGGCGTCCGCCGACGCGGTCAGCGTTCGAGCGGTCTTCTGCGTGGGTACGCATACGCGGTTCCCCTTCGTTCGACTCGGGCCCTTCCCTCTTACCCGACGGGTGCCGCCGGCGGGGAGGTCCGCAGGGGCAGAACCAGGGGCAGTCGTGCCGGGTGACGGGACCGCGAGGCGCCCCGGTTCGGTCAGGAAGGGGCTGGGGGACCGACCGGAGTGTCTCCGCGCAGCGTGATGCGATGCATGACGCGATGCTGGTCGCCGTAGTCGCGGTTGGCGTAGTGGGACGTGCCGCGGTTGTCCCACAGCGCGACGTCACCCGGCTGCCAGCGATGCCGTACGACGTGCTCGGGCTTCGTGAGATGGGCGTACAGGATGTCGAGGATGCCCCGGCTCTCGTGCTCCGAGACCCCCACGATGTGCGAGGTGAAACCGGGGTTCACGAACAGGCCCTTGCGGCCGCTCTCCGGGTGCACCCGCACCACGGGGTGCTCCACCGGCTTCAGTTCGGTGAACACCTCGCCGTCCCACAGGTTGCCCTGACCCTGACGGTGCTGGGCGAGGTAGTAACCGAACTCGCGGCTGCCGTCGTGGACGGCGGTCAGCGTGTCGATATAGGCCCGCAGGCCCGGCGACAGCGACTCGTAGGCGAGCTGGCTGTCCGCCCAGTTGGTGTCGCCGCCACTGGGCGGCAGCACCACGGCCCGCAGGACGGAGATCGCCGGCGGCCGCCGTACGAACGTGACGTCCGTGTGCCACACGTCGGCGAACCCGTTGTCCTGGCTGTCCAGCGAGTACACCTCGGGGGCGATGTCTCCCGAGTCGTGGACCGGGTGCCCGACGGTGACCTCGCCCAGGCGTCTGCCGAACTCGATCTGCGCGTCGTCGTCGAGGCTGTGCTGGCCACGCACGAAGAGCACCTTGTATGCCACGAGCGCTTCGCGCACCGCCAGCACCTGGTCGTCGTCGAGGCGTCCGAGGTCGATGCCGTTGATCTCGGCGCCGAAGCGGGGGCCGAGTTCGGTGAGGGGCAGCCGGGTCACGGCGGGCCGCTCGCTGAGAATGCTCACCTGTGTGTCCTTTCCTGGGTACGGGGTCAGGCCGCCGCGGCGGCTTTGACGGCGTGGGCGACCTGCGCGCGCAGTTCGGCGAACTCGGTCGACTCGCGCAGCTCCTCGGAGTCGACGTCGCCGCGCGGCAGGGTGATCGGCAGGTCCAGAGCCACGGTCCCGGGGCTCTTGGTCAGCACCACGATGCGGGAGCCGAGGAACACCGCCTCGTCCGCCGAGTGCGTCACGAACACCGCGGTCCGCCCGGTCCGGTCGGTCACACGGCGGACGTCCTCCTGGAGCCGTTCCCGGGTCAGCGCGTCCAGCGCCGCGAACGGCTCGTCGAGCAGGAGGAGCGGGTTCTCGGCGGCGAGCGCCCGGGCGATGGCGACGCGTTGCTGCTGACCGCCGGAGATCTCCCAGGTGCGACGCTTCCCGGTGCCCTCGAGACCGACCCGGGCCAGCAACTCCGCGCGCCGCTGCGGCCATTGGGCGCGATCGACACCGGCGTACCGCAGCGCCAGGTCGACGTTGCCCCGCACGGTCCGCCACGGGAACAGCCGAGGTGTCTGGAACACCACACCGGCCGCCTCACCGGGCCGCGGCTCGGCGCCCGATACCCGCACCGATCCCTGGGTGGGCCGCTCGAAGCCGGCGATCAGTCGCAGCAGTGTGCTCTTGCCGCAGCCGGAGGCGCCCACCAGGACCAGAAACTCCCCGGCCGGGACGGTCAGGTCGACCGGCCCCACAGCGGTGAAGGTCTCGCTTCCCCGGCCGTACCGGTGGGTGACGTGGTCGAGGCGGACGGATCCGGCACGTGCGGTGTCCGCCCCCTCCGTGGTCTCGGTGCTTTCAGTTGACGACATCGGGCAGCCCCTTGAGATAGAACGCTTCGCGGACGACGTCCTTGGACGGCGCGGCGCCGATCTGCTTCTGGTCGGCCAGGAACCGACCCGTGTCGGTGACGTACGTGAGCAGCTTGCCCGGGCTGCCGTCGGTGCCCAGCCAGTCGGCGGAGACCACCTGCTCCGGGGTGAGGAACACCCCCTGCGAGAGTTGCGCCTTGGCGTCTGCCGCGCTGATGCCGAGCTCGGCCGCGACCGCCTTGACCGTGCCGTCCGGGTCGGACTTGATCAGGCGCAGCGCCTCGGCCTCCGCCTTGCGCCAGGCGTCGATCGCCTTGGGGTCCCTGGCGATCAGGTCGTCCGACACGACGGCCAGGTCGAGGGTCGGCTTGCCCGCCGCGCCGATCTCCTTGCTGCTGGTGAGCTGGGTTCCGGTCTTGCGCAGCTCGTCCAGGGTCGGCAGCCAGACATAGGCGGCGTCGATGTCGCCCCGCTGCCAGGCGGCGAGGAGAGGCTGCGGCTGAAGGTCGATGAGCTCGACGTCCGACTGCTTCAGACCGGCCTCCTCGAGCGCCGAGAGCAGGCTGTAGTGCGAGGTGGAGGCGAAGGGAGTGGCTATCTTCTTGCCCTTGAGCCCGGCGACATCGGAGATGCCGGTGGATTTGCGCGCCACCAGGGCCTCGTTGTCGCCCGCGACGTCGAGGATCCACGCCACCTTGTACGGGATGGGTGAACTGCCGGACACCCCGCGGGCGAACGGGCTGGAACCCAGCGCGGCGATGTCGAGGGACTTGCCGATGAAGGCCTGGTTGACGCTGGCCCCGGAGTCGAACTTGATCCAGTTGATCTCGTAGTCCGGCAGCGCCTTCTCCAGCAGCTTTCTGTTCTTCACGAGCAGGTCGCCGCTGGGGAAGGCGAAGTAGCCGATGCGCAGCCGCTTGGAGCCGCCGGACGTCGACGCCCCACTCCCGGAGGAGCAGCCGGTGACGGCCGCGGACACGGCAGCCAGGGCGCCGCCGAGGAGGAGTCGGCGGGACGGGCCTCGGGAGGCAGGGGACATGGCGGAGCCGTTTCTGTGCGGAGGGAAGGGAGGGAAGGACAGGAAGGGGATTAGACGCGACCGCGCCACGGCACCACCGCGCGTTCGAGCCGCAGCAGCAGGCCGTCGATGATCAGGCCGGAGACACCGATGGCGATGATGCCGACGAGCACCACAGGGGTGTTGTTGTAGTTGGCGGCGTCCTTGACCATGCCGCCGATCCCGGGCAGTCCGTTGACCAACTCGGCGGCGACCAGGGACGAGTAGGCCACCCCCACGGCGAGCCGGACTCCGGTGAGCGTCTCCGGCAGCGCGGACGGGACGACGACGTCCCTGACGACGTCCCAGCGGGACGCGCCGAGCGCACGGGCGGCCTCGATCAGGCTCTTCGGTACGGCCGCGACGGCCGTGGTGGTGGACACCGCCACGGGCGGGAAGGCGGCCACGGCCAGCAGTGTGACCTTCGGCTCCTCGTTGATGCCCAGCCAGATGATGAGCAGCGAGAAGTACGCCAGCGGCGGCAGGGTCCGCAGGAACGTGATCCAGGGCTCGAACAGCGAGCGCACCCAGCCGACGGTGCCCATGAGCAGTCCGAAGACCACCCCGGCGGCGATGCCGAGACCGGCCCCGATCGCGATGCGCCGCAGGCTGATGCCAAGGTGCTCGACGAGCATGGTGCCGTTGTAGCCCCGTACCCCGCCGTGCGTGGTGGAGACGTCGACGAACGCCGCCCACACCTTGGCCGGCGGCGGAACCAGTGTCTCGCTCCACGTCCCGCTCGCCGCCAGCAGCTGCCACAGGACGAGGAAGAGCAGGAGCGAGCCGAACGGCAGCACGGCAGGGCGCAGGCGCGCCCACACGCCCCGCGTCGGCGCACGAGGCTCCGGCGGCACGTCGGCCGGATCAACAGGCTTGTGAAGAGTGGGAGTTGTGGACACGGGCGTCCTCCAGGGGGCGCGCCGGGACATGAGCGGCCGCCGCCCGGGGGACGGGCGGCCGGCCCCGAGCGAGAGTCATGCCGAACGAGGGGAGAGAACGCGCTCTCTGCGACCTGTGACAGCGCGCGGGAACCGCCCCGATGCGGGTGGTGTCACCGCAGGCAGGGCGCGTCAGAGAAGACGGGTCAGCAACAACACGAGCCCGGGCGCCGGCACAGGTCGATGACCAGGCGTCGCACAAGGGACTCGGAATTCATGAGGCATATTTCTACAGCAGCCGCGGCTCGGCACCAACCGGCGTCCACTTTCTGGAACACGTCTCTCCGGCTCTCCGGACCACGTCTCTCCGCACACGTCGTGAGCCGAGTCGCACTTGAGCTCGACGGGGTCGCTCACGCACAATGCCTGGCATGACCGCTGCCGCCGACATCCTCGTGGGACGACTGCACGTCGATCTGTGCCGCCAGTCCAGCGCCACCTGTCGCCGCTGACGACCGGCAGCCCATCAGCCCCCTGACGGCGTAAGGCCGCAGGGTCGTCAGCCTTCGCGCGTCCGCATCCCCCCACGGCGGCACGCGCACCGGTCAAGGCTGCGCCGACCCCCTTTCACGCGCCTTCGCGTGCCCCGACGCGTCCATCGACGTACCTCACCGCGTCGGCATGCCCGCACGCCGTCCTCCGCACCCCACTCGGAGCCACATGTCCTCCCATGCCCTCAGCGGTGGTTCGCGATGAGCACCGCACCCGTACCGTCGCAGACGTCCCCAGCCCACCAGCCGGAACAGGATCGCCCTGCTCCGAACCGGCTGAGGACCGTCGTGCTCGCCAGCCTGCTCGGCACCACCGTGGAGTGGTACGACTTCTTCCTCTACAGCACGGCCGCCGGGCTCGTCTTCGACAAGCTCTTCTTCCCCACGTCCAACGGCACGATCGGCACGATGCTGTCCTTCGCGACGTTCGCCGTGGGCTTCGTCGCCCGTCCTGTGGGCGGTCTGCTCTTCGGGCACATCGGAGACCGGATCGGCCGCAAGCACACCCTGGCCTTCACCATGGGGCTGATGGGCGTCTCCACCGCCCTGATCGGGCTGTTGCCCACCTATCAGCAGGTCGGCATCCTCGCCCCCGCGCTCCTGTTGGTCCTGCGTGTCGCGCAGGGCGTGGCGCTGGGCGGGGAGTGGGCCGGGGCCGTGCTGCTGGCCGTGGAGTACGGGCCCGCCGGCCGCAAGGGCCGCTTCGGCAGCTACCCGCAGGTCGGGCTGGCCCTCGGACTGGCCCTCGGAACAGGCGTGTTCGCGCTGCTGAGTGACACGCTCAGCGACGAGGCGTTCCTCGCCTACGGGTGGCGGATCGCCTTCCTGGTCAGCCTGGTGCTCGTGGTGGTCGGACTGACCGTACGGCTGAAGATCGACGAGACACCGGCGTTCCGCGCCGTCCGCCGCCTCCAGGAACTGCCGCGCTCCGCGCCGCTGGTCGAGCTGGTACGTGCGCCGCAGGCACGCCGGCACGTCCTGCTCGGGATGCTCGCCCGGTGGGGTGAGGGAGCAGCCTTCAACACCTGGGCCGTCTTCGCCATCACCTACGCGACCGGAACGCTGGAGCTGGACCGTACGCCGGTGCTGCTCGCGGTCACCGCGGCGGCACTGGTGATGGGCGTGCTGATACCGGTGTCCGGGGCGGTGGTCGACCACCGCGGGGCCCGCCGGGTGTACATCATCGGCATGGCCGCGTTCTCCGTGTCGGTCTTTCCCGCGTTCTGGCTCTTCGGCACCGGCGGTACCTGGGCCTTCGCGGCGGCGCTGGTCCTGACGCTGGGGGTCGTGCACGCCTGGTTCTACGGCGCCCAGGGCACCCTGTTCGCCGCGCTCTTCGCCACCCCGGTCCGGTACACGGGGATGTCCTTCGTCTACCAGGTGTCCGGCATCTTCGCGTCCGGCATCACCCCGCTGATCATGACCGCTCTGCTGGCTCTCGGTTCGGGCAGCCCCTGGTGGGCCTGTGGCTACCTGGCGCTGACCGGACTGGTCAGTGTGTGGGCGACCACCCGGCTGCGGGACGGGGATCTGCACGTGCCGACGGGACGGACCCACCCGACGAAGGCCGGCGTGAGCGCGGCCCACGATGTGATCGGACACAAATGAGCCCCGAATTCCTCTGGTACATCCCCAACACCGTCGAGCCTGGCCACCGCGGCGACGACACGACGACCGGCTGGGGCTCCCTCGACTTCTCCACCGACCTCGCCCGCACGGCGGAGCGACACGGCTGGGGCGGCGCGCTGATCGGAACGGGCTGGGGCCGGCCGGACACCTTCACCGTCGCCACCGCGCTGGCCGCCCGGACCACCACGTTCAAACCCCTGATAGCCATCCGGCCCGGCTACTGGCAGCCCGCGCACTTCGCCACCGCCGCCGCGACACTCGACCAGCTCAGCCGTGGCCGGGTCCTGATCAACATCGTCAGCGGCCTCGACAACCCGGCCGCCTACGGCGACACCCGCAGCGATCCCGCACAACGGTACGCGCGCACCCGGGAGTTCCTGCATCTCGTACGACGACTGTGGGCCGAGGAGGACGTGACGTTCACCGGCGAGCACTTCCAGGTCGAGCGGTCCACGGTGACACCACGGCCGTACGCGACCGAAGGGAGGGAACACCCGACGCTCTACTTCGGCGGTGCCTCGGAAGCCGCCGAACGGGTGTCGGCGGCGGAGGCGGACGTACAGCTCTTCTGGGGCGAGCCCCTCGACGGGATCGCCGAGCGCATCGACCGGCTCAAGGCGTTGAGCGAGCAGGTGGACCGCAGGCACAAGCCCCTGGAGTTCGGGCTGCGGATCACCACGCTCGTACGCGACACCACCGAGGAGGCCTGGCGGGCGGCCGAGGAGAAGACCGCGACGATGGCGGAGGCCGGGGCGCGCGAGCTGACGTGGACGGGCAACCGCAGGACCGCCGTCGGACAACAGCGGCTCCTCGACCTCACCGCGCGCGGGGAGGTGCTCGACACCTGCCTCTACACGACACCCGGCAGGTTCGGCGGTGGGGGAGCGGGGACCACTTGGCTGGTCGGCTCGCCCGCCGACGTCGCCACGGCTCTGGAAAGCTACCGCAAGCTCGGCATCACCCATTTCGTACTCTCGGACACCCCCTACAAACAGGAGACCATCCGCATCGGCGACCAACTCCTGCCCAGACTGCGTTGACGGCGAGGGGCTTGCACCAGGGCCCGTCTTCAAACGGATCTCCCAGTGAAGTACGGCCCCTAGCCGAACAGGACGAGGAACAACTGGACGGGCACCAGGGCGATCCCCAGGGCGAGGAAGACGCCGGTGAAGATCACGCCGCCCACGGTCTCGATCACCCGGGGCAACAGAGGCATCGGTGAGTACGTGCGCCGGGGATCACGCGGGTCATACGTGACCTGGATCTCCGCCGCCAAGTGGTGACGGCTGAGGAACTCGTGCTGGGTTCCTTCCGCGTCGGCGAACACGAACCGCCGCTTCTTCGACTTGTAGCCGGACCAGACAGCGGTGACGGTGACGCCGTGACGGCGCAGACTCACCCACTTCCGCAGTTCGCGGATCATGCCCACAACCAACAGGACGCCCGCTGCGAGCGGCAGGACACCGAGAGCGGGCACCATCCACTGCATGGGCTCGCCCAGCACGGCGACCGTGATGACGGTGGCGAGGTACGCGATGAACAGGAGCCAGGCCAAGGCAACGCCGGGGGAGGGGACCGGCACACGGGCGGGCGCGTCAGGTGTGACGTTCTTCGACGACGAGGGCATGACCGTACGACGTCCGGGGCAGGGCGGAGGTTGCACCGACGGCCGGCGGGACCGGAACTCACGGCTTCCGCCGGGGGCTGCGCTCATTGGGCGCACAACCCTCAGTTGCCGCTCCACACCGGGGCGTCCGTGCCCCACAGGCCCGGCGGGCGTGCCCAGTCCGCCGGGCCGCCCTCGTACGACACCGGCGGCAGCGCGTACCGGAGCAGGCCCATGGGGCTGTCGGTCTCGGTCATCCTGCGCTCGGCGTGGAAGCCGTCTTCATCGCCCGGAGCAGGGGCCAGGCCGTGGACCAGCCAGTGCGCGGTCTGTGCCAGGGCCAGACGGACCAGCCGGGTGCCGCCCGTGCGGTGCTGCTCGGTGAGCGCACGCAGCACCCCGGCCGCCAGCAGATAACCGGTGCCGTGGTCCAGTGCCTGGGCGGGCAGTGCGCCGGGAGAGTCCGGCGAGCCCTCCAGCTCGGCGATACCGGTGGCCACTTGGACCAGGCTGTCGAAACCGCGCCGCTCGTGCCACGGACCGTAGCGGCCCCACGCGGACAGCTGGGCGATCACGAGACCTGGACGTCGCCCGGCCAGTGCCTCGGGCCTCAGCCCGAACCGCTCCAGTGCGCCCGGCCGGTAACCGGTGACCACCACGTCCGCCTCGTCGAGCAGCTCCTCGAAGATCCGGCGGCCGGTGGCGTCTGCCAGGTCCAGGGTGGTCGACCGTTTCCCCATCCCCGTGTCGTTGTGGGCTTCCTGACTCTCCGGCAGGTGAGGGGCATCGATCCGCAGCACGTCAGCGCCGAGCAACGCCAGCGTTCGGGTGGCGACCGGCCCGGCGAGCACGCGGGTGAGATCCAGGACGCGCAGCCCGGCACACGGCAGCGCGGCGTCATCGAGCACCCGGCGCGGAGCGTCATCGACGCGTTTTGTCGTCAGCAGCGGCTGCCTCGCGGCCAGGACCCCCTGCTCACTCCCGGCCCACTCCTCGGGGCCGCGCGCCGCGACGGCCAGACCGCCCGCCGTGTACACGGTTTCCTCCACCTCCAGCGCGGATCGCTCCGCGATCGCCCCGGCCACCGCGTCCACCGCCGCATCGCCGGAGTCCTCCGGCACCTCGAGAGCGGCGAGCAATCGGGCGCGGTGGTGCGGGTAGTTGGCGTGCGTACGGACCCATCCGTCGGCCGCCCGCCAGAACCGCGACAGCGGGGCGAAGGTCGACCACGCTTGCCCGTCGACCCGCACCAGCCGGTCGCTGAGGAACGCCGTCGCGACCGCCTCGTCGTCGACACGCACCCGGGGCGCGGGCCGCCCCGTGCGTACGGAAACGAGCTCGGAGGCCGCGAGCGAGCACACGGCGACGGTGGCCCGCGCCAGCTCCATGACGGGCAGCCGCGCCGGAAGCCCTCCGGACGGGCCGCCGTACGACACCCGGTCGAGCAGCGAAGAATCGGCACCCAGTGTCGCCCAGGCTTGGACCGTACCTGCGGAGATCGGCGAACCCATACCACCATTATGGCACTGAGTGCCACATAGGAGGCGCCCAGGTCCGCGTCAGCGCGGTCCGGCCGATACGCGTTGCGCCGCCGCGCACCCGCGGGGAGGGGGGTCGAGCTTGTACCCCCCACAAACCCGACCTGCCACGCCTCACGCAGAAGCGGTTCCCTGGAATCACGCCTCGGTCACGACACCACCGACCGTCGCGTCTTTCTCCCACCGATTCGAACATGAGGTCCACCCCATGGAACGTCGTAAAGCGCTCGGACTGATCGCAGGCACCGGCGCCACCGCCGCCGCCTTCACGGCTGTGCCCTCCTTCGGTGCCGAGACCGGCCGCGCCGCCGGCGCCACAGGACAGGACAAGGCCACGGCCAAGGGCGACCACTACACCTTCGCGCTGGACAAGAACGTCAAACGGACCTCGGTGCGGTTCAAGAACCGCTACGGCATCGAGGTCGCCGCGGACCTCTACGTGCCGAAGAACGCCAGGGGCAAGCTTCCCGCCCTGGCGGTCAGCGGCCCGTTCGGCGCGGTCAAGGAACAGTCGTCGGGCCTGTACGCCAACGAGTTCGCCCGCCGCGGCTACGTCGCCCTCGCCTTCGACCCCTCCTTCACAGGGGAGAGCGGCGGCACGGTGCGCGACGTGGCCTCGCCCGACGTCTACACCGAGGACTTCAGCGCCGCCGTCGACTTCCTCGGCCTGCACAGGCTCGTCGACCGCGAGCAGATCGGCGTCCAGGGCATCTGCGGCCTGAGCGGTATGGCGCTCACCGCGGCGGCCGCGGACAGCCGCATCAAGGCGGTCGCCACGGCCTCGATGTACGACATGTCGCGCAGCATGTCCCGCGGCTACCAGGACTCCTACACCCGTGAGCAGCGCCAGAAGGTCGTGGACTACCTCAGCCGGCAGCGCTGGACCGACGCCGAGAAGGGCACCTTCGCGCGGGGCTCCCACGAGGTCCCCTTCGACGACAACGGCAACGTCGCCCCCTCCAACCGCGTCCTGCCCAAGACCCTCCCGCCGGACGCCGACCCGATCACGAAGATCTTCTTCGACTACTACCGCACCGAGCGCGGCTACCACCCGCGCTCGATCAACTCCACCACCGCGTGGACCGCGACCACGCCGATGTCGTTCTTCGCCTTCCGGCAGATGACGAACATCGACATGCTGGCGCCCCGCAAGGCCCTCCTGGTGGCCGGCGCCAACGCGCACTCCCGCTACTACTCCGAGGACGTCCAGAAGATGGCCCCCGACACCGTCGACCTCGTGGTCGTCCCGGGCGCGGACCACGTCGACCTGTACGACCGCAAGGACCTCATCCCCTTCGACAAGCTCGACGAGTTCTTCACCAAGAACCTCGCCTGACCGCAAGGGCCCCTGACAGGCCGGTACCCCCCCCGCCGGCCTGTCGGAGCTCCCCGGGGCCACCGAGGTCAGCAGCGGACGCCCGTACCGCCTCCGTTCACCGCCGGGCCTCACAGGCAGGGCCTACAACCCCGCTATCTGGTTCCAGCGCTTGCCGAACTCCCTTCGCTCCGTCGACGTGATGTCACGTGCGACCGAGAGTCGGCTGCGCAGTTCCGCGTCCGGGAAGATCAGCGGGTTCTGGGCGAGGGCGGCCGTCTCCTCGTCCTTGGCGGAGGCGAGGACGTCCTGTGCGGCCGGGACCGGACAGACGTAGTTGACCCATGCGGCCAGTTCGGCGGCGACCTCGGGGTCGTAGTAGTAGTCGATCAGCCGCTCGGCATTCGTCTTGTGGCGGGCCAGGTTGGGGATCATCAGCGACTCGGCCCACAGCTCGGCGCCCGCCTCGGGGACGACGAACTCGATGTCCGGGTCGTCCGCCTGGAGCTGGATCACATCGCCCGAGTACGCCTGACAGGCCAGGACGTCCCCGCTGGACAGGTCCTTGATGTAGTCGTTGCCCGTGAAGCGCCGGATCTGTCCCCGGCTCACCTGTTCCTCGACCTGGTCGCAGACCGTGTGGAAGTCGTCGGCCCTCCAGTCGGTGATGTCGACCCCGTTGCCTTGCATGAGCAGCGCGAACGCCTCGTCCATACCGGACAGCAGGGTGACCCGCCCCTTGAGGTCGCTCGCCCACAGATCGGAGACCTGCCGTATCTCCCGGCCGGTCCTGCGCCGGTTGTACGCGATCCCGGTGATCCCGGACTGCCACGGGACCGCGAACGTACGGCCCGGATCGAAGGCGGGCGAACGCAACTGCGGATCCAGGTACTCGGTCACGTTCGGCTGCCGTACCCGGTCCATCTCCTGCACCCAGCCGAGCCGCACGAACCGCGCGCACATCCAGTCACTGATGACGATCAGATCGCGGCCGGTGGACTGATGGTTCATCAGCGCGGGGCTGATCTTGCCGAAGAACTCGTCGTTGTCATTGATCTCCTCGACGTAGTCCACCGATATGCCGGTGCGTTTCTCGAAGCCCGACAGCGTCGGTCGCCGTGCCTGGTTCTCGTCGTCGGTGTCGATGTACAGAGGCCAGTTCGCCCATACCAGCCGCCGATCGGTGGCGGAGAGATCGGCGGCGTCGCGATCGCCGGGCCGCACATACGCGCCCGGGACACCGCACCCGGCGAGTCCGCCGAGCACCGTGCCGGAGCCGAGCGCACGCAGCAGGGCGCGGCGGGAGAGCGGAGGAATCGTCTTCAGGGGCATTCCGGCAGCATGCCGTGCCCTTCCACGACCGGACAATCGACCCCGGCAAGGGCGCCGCCGCCTGAGCTTGGTCCGAGGGGCGACGGAGAGCGCTCGTGCCACCGGGCGTCCGGACAGCCGCCTGGCCGTCCGGGACAGGCCGGAACGCGCAGGTGCGAGGGGTGCTCGGTCTCCCGGACACCCCTGGAGCCCTACGCGTCTTGCGGCCGGCCAGGCAGGTGTTCACCCTCCGGCTGCACCGTCGCAGCGGCGTCACCGCCGCATCCTCAAGAGAGGTCATGAGATGAGGCATCACTGTCCGCCCCGTCCCGACGACGCGCTCGACCCCCGGTCCTTCGTGGACCGCATGCGTGCCCTCAAAGGGTGGTCCGGGCTGACGTACCGGGAGATCGCGGCTCGCGCCCACCAGAACGGCGGCACGCTGCCGCCCAGCACGCTCGCGGCCGTGCTGGGCCGCGCCACGTTGCCCCGGGAGGACGTGGTGAGGGCGTTCGTGCGGGTCTGTGGCGGCGAGGACGAGACGGACGCCTGGTTACGGGCCCGCAGCGGGATCGCAAGGGCCGCCTGGACGCCGGCCGGGACGGGTGGGGCGCCCGGGCCGGCTCAGGACGACGGGGAGGGCTTCTGCGGGCGTCACCAGATTGCCGACGCCGCCGTCGCGGCGGTGTTCGCCGCCGGTTGCCTTACCTCCTGGTGGTGCGGCAAAACGGCTCGGCAACAAGGCCCCCGGCGACACCACGGCCGGGGCACGCACTGAAAGGGCCCCTGGGAACCGTTCGTCGATCGCTGTGTGTCCGGGCCCCGCGCAGCCGTGAGGGGCCCCTGTGCCGAGGACGCGGAACCCGAGCACCGGACGAGCGGGAGTCACCGCCGGTGCGCGCCTTCGGCCCGGCGCAGGGGCCGCGCCACCACCCCGAGCACGTCCCCCAGGGGGAAGAAGCCCAACTGGCGTGAGTCCACGCTGGCGGCGGCGTTGTCACCGAGGAGCACCACGCGGCCCGGCGGCACCCGTCCCCCATGGCCCCCTTGCCCCTCCTTGAGCGGGGGGACCGAACCGGGTGGCACCGGGTCCCCCGGCACCGCCACCACCCTCTTCACGATCAGCGGACTGTGCTGGTCCTCCCGCCAGATCGCCGGTGACCGGGGTCGCAGCAGTACCACCACCTGCCCCCGGCGCACCGTGCGCGTACGGCGCACCAGCAGCTGGTCCCCGTGGAGCCCCTCGTGTCCCGGCGGGAGATGCCCGGTGGGGAGGCGAGGGGTCCGGACCCGACCCGATGAACGGGCGGGATGAACGGTGATGAGTCTGGGACGGGGTCAGCACGGGTTCAACGCTGGAACGGTGCTCCGAAACGTTCCGAACGTGTTCCGACCCCCGGGCCTGGTGAGAGAGCCCGTCCGGGACGCTCCGCAGGTTCGTTCCGGGCGCCGGCCGCCGGGCGACGATCCGGACGGGCACGAAGGTTCGAGTAGCCGTCAGCGGGAATGGGAGGGGCAAGAAACAGAGCATTCCGGCAGCCTCCGAGCGGTGCTCTCGAAGGCCCCCGGGTGTCCTCAAATCCTCCGGGCCCGAAAACTCTCGGTGGGCATGGAGCCTCAGAGAACTGCGGCAGGCAGGTGAATCTGTCAGACGCACGGGGTCGGACCGGATGCGCTTCCCACGGAAGAGGGCCAGTGTCGAGCTGAGCCGAGGAGGCGCGATGGACAGGGGAACCGGAGCTCGGAGGGAAGGTGACACGCGAGGTCGGCGAAGCGGGCCCACGGACGACCCCGGGCTGAACCAGCTGCTCGTCCGCGCCGCAGACGGCGACGAACAGGCCTTTGCCGGTGTGTACGACGCCTTGGCGGACCCGGTGATGGGGCTGGTCTGCCGTGTGGTGCGGGACAAGGCCCAGGCGGAGGAGGTGACCCAGGACGTGATGGTGGAGGTGTGGCGGACCGCCGACCGGTTCCATCCGGCGCGCGGAGCCGCCCGGAACTGGGTGCTCACCCTCGCGCACCGCCGCGCGGTGGACCGGGTACGGTCCGTCTCCGCGGGCCGCGCCCGCGAACTGCGTGCCGCGCTCCGGGAACAGGAACGCTCCTTCGACACCGTGGCCGAAGAGGTCGAGGTGCGGGAGGAGCAGCGTGTGGTCTTCCGCTGCCTGGCCCAGCTTTCCCGCGAGCTGAGACTGCCCCTGGTGCTGGCCTACTACGAGGGGTTGACGTACGCGGAGGTCGCGGAGGCCCTCTCGACACCTGCGGGCACCATCAAGTCGCGGATGCGTCAGGGGCTTCAGCGCCTGCACGACTGTCTGGAGGCCGGCTCATGAACCTTGCCGACGCCCCCCACCTCGATGCCGGCGCGTACGTGCTGAACGCCCTCCCGGCCGGTGAGGCAGCCGCCTTCGAGAACCACCTGGCGGGTTGTTCCCAGTGCCGTCTGGAGGTCGAGCGGCTGTCCGAGGCGGCCGTGGGAATGGGAGCGGCCGAGACGAACGCGCCCTCCGCGGACCTGCGCCGCCGGGTGTTCGACCAGATCAGCACGGTGCGTCAGGACCGGTTCGTCGCGCTCGAGTCCCGGCGTCAGCGCCGCCTCCGACGCGGTCTCGGGCTGGCGCTGGCCGCGTCCGTGGCGGGGGCCGTGGCCCTCGGAGGTGTCGCCTGGTGGCAGAGCTCGGAGGCCGGTACGGCGCGTGAGCAGTCCGCCGAGGCCCGTGCCGCGTACCGGGACGTCGCCGGTGTCCTGGCCGCCCACGATGCCACGATCAGCACCGGGAAACTCGCGGGGGGCGGGACCGCCAGTGTGGTCGCCTCCCGGGCGGAGGGCCGGGCCGCGTTCATCGCCTCCGGGCTGCCACGGCTCACCGACGACCAGGTCTACGAACTCTGGTACGACGATGCGGGACAGTACCGGCCGGCAGGGCTGGTGAACGCTGCGGGCGGACATCAGGCACACGTCCTGGACGGGCGCATGGAGCAGGCCACCGCCGTCTGTCTCACGGTGGAACCGGCCGGCGGCTCCCGGCACCCCACGACCGAACCCATCGGCGTCATCTCCGTCCCCGCGTGACGACACGTGTGCCCGTGACGACACGTGTGCCCGTGACGAGACCGGCCCGCTCACCGCGCCGGTCCGCTCACCGCTCCGGCCCTCCCACACCGCACCAGCCCGCGCCGGGCTGCGTGCCGGCCCGCCGCATCACCTCTCGGCCACCGCGACATACACCGCGACATCCACCTAGACAGCCACCGCGACGGCAGCCGCACAGCCCGCCCCCACCGCCACGTCGTCGACCGCCCAGCCCGGCACCCGGCGAGGCCCGTGCGGGGAGGCGCCGAGGTGGTCGGAGCGGAGGTCGCGGCCGAGTCCGGTGCCGAGCCCTTTGAGGTAGGCCTCCTTGCGTGTCCACACGCGGGCGAAGGCGGCGGGGCGCCGTTCCGGCGGACACGCGGTGAGTTCGTCGGCCTCCCGGGGATGCAGCACCGTCGTGAGGGCGGCGACGACGTCGGGGCCGGGCAGCCGTTCGATGTCCGCGCCGACCGCCGTGTCCGCGAAGGCGAGGAGGCAGAGACCGGCGGTGCGGGAGACGGAGAAACACAGGGGCACCCCGGGCACGTCGGGACGGCCGTGTGGTGCCCGGCACACGGGGCAGGGCCGCCGCACCAGCGGCACGTCCGACGGCGCGACTCCGAGGTAGGCGCCGAGGAGCAGACGCAGGCACACATGGGCGACCCGGTAGCCGTCCCGGTCGGCCGCCCGGTGAAGCGTCGCGGCCCGGGCCCGTTCCCCGCTGTCCAGCAGCGCGTCGGCGAGCGGGGCCACGGCGCCGCTGAGGTCCTCCACACGCGCCAGCCACAGCCGGGGCCTGCCGGGGCGAGGTGGCTCAGGCAGCCGGGCCCAGGCGCCGGGGGTGAGCCGCTCGGGACGCAGGGCCGGTCTCACCGGAGGGAGGCACATGGCCCGGCCGCCCTCAGTCGGAGGAGGCCCGCACGGCACGCGGGTCCGCCGTTCCCTCACCCTGCGACGGGGCGAGCGCGTCGCCGCCGTAGAGGGCCTGCACCCAGTTGCTCTGATAGATCGTGTCGAGATAGCGCTCACCGAGGTCCGGGGCGATCGCGACGGGCGTGAGGCCCGGCGTCCCGTGCCGGGCGAGCCAACTCGTCGCCCCGCTGACGACCGTGCCGGTCGAGCCGCCGAACAGGAAGCCCTGCCTCGCCAGGCTCCGGCAGGTACGGATGGCATCGGCCTCCTCGACACGGACCGCCTCGTCGACGTAGCTCTCGTCGAGCAGGGGAGGCCGCACGCTCATGCCCAGCCCGGGGATCATCCGCCGTCCCGGCGGGTCGCCGAAGATGGCGGAGCCGACGCTGTCCACCGCGACGATCCGCACCGGCCGGTGCCAGGAGCGGAACCAGCGGGCGCAGCCCATCAACGTGCCGGTCGTGCCGACGCCGATGAACAGCACGTCCAGGAGCGGGAACCAGCGGGCGATGGCCGGGGCCGTCCTGAAGTAGTGCGCCTTCCAGTTGTCGGGGTTGGTGTACTGACTCAGCCACACATAGCGGTCGTCCGACGCGCACAGACCCCGCAGGTGGGCCAGCCGAGCGCCCAGAAGCCCGCCGGTGGCGTGCTCGTCGGAGACGACGTGGACCTGACTGCCCAGGGCCTCCATCATCAGCCGGGTGGCCAGGTTGCACCGGGAGTCCGTCACGCAGACGAAGCGGTAGCCCTTGCTCGCCGCGATCATGCTCAGCGCCACACCGAGATTGCCGGAGGAGGACTCGACCAGGATCGAGTCCCGCCTGAGGGTTCCGCTCCGTTCGGCGGCCTCCACCATCTCGGTAGCGGCCTTCAGCTTGATCGAACCGGCGAAGTTGAAGCCCTCGCACTTGAGGAAGAGCCGGTGTCCCGTCATCGGCTCGAGGTCGACGTACAGGTCCTCCTCGTTGAAGGCGTGGGGGACGGATATGACAGGCACGATGTTCTCCTCGTACGGCGCCGGACGCGGGACGGGTTCCGTCCTCAGCCGTGCCGGCTCAATTCGTGAAAGAAGTGGTCGATGACGTGCAGTTCACCCGATCGGGCCACCTCGTCGTAGACGTAGCTGCCGACGGCGAGGTCCAGTACGCCCAGGCCGAACGGCGAGAAGACCACCGGTCGGTCCGCCGGGACCGTGACGCGGCCGTCCAGCACGTCGTCCAGCGTGCCGAGCAGGAAGTCGCGGTTGCCGGTGAGGCGTTCGGTGAGGTGCGGCGAGGTCGAGGCCCTGAGGCAGTGGTCGATGTCGTCGACGACGTTGGTGGCGTCGAGCAGCACCTGCGGCGAGAGGTCGCGCAGCGACACGTGCAGGACCACCGGGTTGTGCCGGAACCACGACGGCTCGCTGATGTGCGGCCGGTCGGCGACCGTGGCGAAGACGATCAGGTCGCTGAGACGGATCAGGTCCTCGGCGCTGCGGTGCACCGTGACGCGTCCGACGGCTCCGGACTGCTCCAGGTAGGTGCGGAAGCCGGCCGCGCTGTCGGCGGACAGGTCATGCACGCCGATGGCGTCGAAGGACCACCCGGTGCCCTCCAGATACGAGTGGATGTAGCGGGCGATCAGACCCGCCCCGACGAATCCCAGCCGGGCCGGGCGCGGCCGTCCCCTGCTGAGCCGGTCGGCCGCCGAAGCGGCGGACGCCGCGGTCCTGGCGGCGCTGATGATCGAGCTCTCCATGCAGGCGAAGGGGTAGCCCGTGACGGGGTCGTTGAGGATGAGTACGGCGGAAGCCCGGGGGATGCCCGAGGCGACGTTGCCGGGGACGCTGGAGATCCACTTCAGGCCGTCGACCCCGCCCTCGCCGCCGAGCGAGGCGGGCAGGGCGATGATCCGCGACATCGGCCGGTCGGGGAAGCGCAGGAACGAGGACGGCGGATTGACCGTACGGCCGGAGCCGTGCAGACGGTACGTCGCCTCGACGACCTCCACGACGGTCTTCTCGCGGCCCTGCAGCACCTCCTTGACCTGGCTTCCGGGGATGACCGCGAAGGGCGGCACCGCCGGGGTGTCTGTCCGGGCGGTCCGCGGGACCGTGTGCACGGTGGTCATGCCGCTTCCCTCCCCACCTGCGGTCCGGGAAGGCCGGGACGCACGGGGTCGGCCATCGCCACCACGATGTTCCGCGGCCCCTGGTACGCCTCCCGGCTGTGCGCGGTGCGGAGGTTGTCCACGATCATCAGGTCCCCTCGCTCCCAGGGCCGGCGTACGGTGTGGGCCTCGTACGTCTTGTTGATCTGCTCGACGACGTCCGGGGACACCGGATCGCCGTTGCCGTAACGGGTGTTGAAGGGCAGTCCGTCCGGTCCGTACTCCTCGACCAGGAACTCCCTGACCTCGGGCGCCATCGTCCACTCGTTCAGGAACGCGATCTGGTTGAACCAGCAGAACCGGCCGGAGACCGGGTGCCGCACGACGGCGTGCCGGTGCTGGCGCGTCCGCAGCGAACCGTCCGGCTGCCAGGACCAGTCGATCGCGTGCGCACGGCAGTAGGCCTCGACCCCGGCGCGGTCGTCGGTGCCGAACGACTGACCGAGCGTTGCGCCGATCCCGTCGTTGTAGGCCCGGGTGAGCAGCCAGCCCTCCCGGACGAAGCGGTCGACGAGGTCGGCCGGCAGCGCGTGCAGCACGGCGGTCGCGTCGGCCACCGCGGTGGCGCCGCCTTCGACGGGCGGCTCCAGGCAGGCGAACATCAGCAGGCCGGGGCACCGGACGGCGTAGCTGAGTTCGTGGTGCATGCACATGGGCTGGTTGGGTGGCCAGGCCGACGACGAGTAGACGCCGTCCGCATGGCGGTCGCGGGCGGCGAACGCCTCACGCTCGGCCATGGGGTGCTCGGCCACGCGGTGGAGGATCGACTCGATGTCGGCCGGAGTGCGCAGGCCGAGGCCGCGGACGGTGAGCACCCCGTGCTCGGCGACGAGTTCACGCAGCACGTCCCGCCGGCCGGCCGCCCAGCCCGCCGCGTCCAGCGTCTCCGGGACGCCCTCGGCGTCGAGCACCGGCAGGCCGTCCGGAGCCGCTTTCGTGGTGGCCCTGTTCTTGCTGAAGAGTGCCGACAGCATGTCGATCTCCTCTCGTGCTCCTCGTGTCTGTCACGGATCTCCGCCGGCCCGGGCGTCGATCAGGCGGGCCAGGTCGGCCAGGACGGGGTGGCCGGCGAGGTCGCGCGGGGAGATCACCCGGTCCAGCGCGACCGCGAGCCGTACCGCCGTCAGGGAGGTGCCGCCCAGGTCGAAGAAGTTGTCGTCCCGGCGGATCCGTCCGGGCGGTAGGCCGAGTTCCGTCGACCACTCCGCGGCGAGCCGCCGTTCGGCCGGGGTCCGCGGGGCGCCTCGGGAGTCCCGGGCCGGTCCGAGCTCCTCGGCGAGCGCCGTGAGTGCCTTGCGGTCGGTCTTGCCGTTCGCGTTGAGCGGCAGGCGGTCCAGCCGGTGAAAGAACGCCGGGACCATGTACGAGGGAAGCAGGTCCGCGAGCCGCTCCCGCAGCTGATCGGCGGCCGCCGCGCCCTCTCCCGTGCAGAAGGCGGCCAGCTGACGGCCGTACGCCTCCGCGCCGGTCACCACGACCGCGCAGTCGGTGACGCCGGGGACACGCAGCAGCGTGTTCTCGACCTCGCCGATCTCGACCCGGAACCCGCGGATCTTCACCTGCGTGTCCCCGCGGCCGAGGAACTCCAGTTTTCCGTCGGGCCGCCAGCGGCCGAAGTCGCCGCCGCGGTAGAGCCGCCCGCCGGGGCGGTGGGGATCGGCAGAGTAGGCGAGCCGGGTGCGTTCGGCGTCGTTGACGTAGCCACGCCCGACGCACACCCCGGAGAAGACGATGGCACCCGGGGCGCCGAGCGGAACCGGGCGCAGGTTCTCGTCGACGACGTACTGGTGCACGTTGGCGATGGGCCGGCCGAGGGGGATCCGGTCGGTGGCGGGCGCCCGGTCCATCACCTCGTGGTTGGTGTCGTCGGACGTCTCGGTCAGCCCGTAGGCGTTGACCAGCCGCACGGCCGGACCGGTGGCGAACCACCGCCGGACCAGCTCCCCGCGCAGCGCCTCGCCGGTGACGGACACGCACCGCAGGTCCGGCAGGTCGCGTGGGGCGCGCTCCAGTGCGGACAGGATGACGTCCAGATAGGACGGCACCACCTGGAGGACGTTGACGCGGCCCTCGGCGATCCTGTCCAGGAACCGGTCCGCGTCGAGGACGGCCTCCTGCTCGACCAGCAGGGTCCGTCCGCCCGTCAGCAGCCCCGCCAGCAACTGCCACAGCGAGATGTCGAAGCACTGCGAGGCGGTCTGCGCCACCACGGTGCCCTCGCCGATGACCAGATCGTCGATCTTGGCGTACAGGTGGTTGAGCAGGCCGGCGTGCTCGCACAGCGCGCCCTTCGGCTCGCCGGTGGAGCCGGAGGTGAAGAAGACGTACGCGAGCCGATCCGCCGGGATGTCCAGGCCGAGGTCCGTCCCGTCGGTGTCCCGGTCGGTGACGTCCGGGACGAGCAGTCGCCGGGTTCCGGGGAGCGTCGCGAGCGCCCGGTCCAGCCGCGTGGTGCTGTCCGGTTCGGTGAGGACGTACGAGCAGTCGGCACGGCTGAGCATGGTGGCGATGCGGCCGGGCGGGTGCCCCGGGTCGACGGGCAGGTAGACCCCGCCCGCCTTGAGGACGCCGAGCACGCAGGCCGCCCAGTGGAGGTCGCGTTCGGTCACCACGGCGACCGTCTCCTCGCGGCCGAGCCCCTGGGCCAGCAGGGCGCGCGCCAGCCGGTTGGCCCGCGTGTTGAGGTCCCCGTACGTCCAGCACCGGTTCCGGTGGACCACGGCGACGGCGTCCGGATGCCGTCGCACCCGCTCCTCGAACAGCTCGTGGAAACGACGGTCCGGGAGCGCGCGGCGCCGCCCCGCCAGCCCGTCGAGCTGGAACCGGAGTTCGTCCTCGGACAGCAGGCTGCGTCGGTCATGAGGGGCGTCGGGGCCGGTGGCGACCGCCTCCAGCGCGGCCAGGTGGTACCCCCCGATCCGGGCGGCGCAGTCCGCGTCCAGCAGGTCCGCCCGGTGGCGCAGGCGCAGCACGAGCCGGCCGCCCTCCTCGCCCGCCGAGACGCCGAGCAGCGCACTGCCGCCCGGCGTGACGTCGACCTCGTGCCCGGAGGGGGCGAACACCGCTTCCGGGCCGGTGAGGGGCGGCGAGCCGGTCCCGGTCGACCCCACCGCGGCCTCGGCCCGCAGGGCGTCGAGCACCAGTCGCCGCCAGGTGCCGGGGCCGACCGTCAGTGCGAAGGGCAGCGGCTCGGTCCGGCCCGGGGCCAGATAGCCGCTGCGCACCTCGGGATCGCCGGACAGCAGGGCGAGCACCTTCGCATGGGCCGCGAGAAGGATCGCGCTGAGCGGCACGCCGAGTTCACCGGCCCGCACACGCAGGGCCGCCGTCACGTCGTCGGGGACCTCTGTGACCTGTTCTCCGGTGCCGGGCAGCGGCTCCTTCGCCCATCGGGGCAGGGCCGTGAAGCCGCCCTCGGCCCGGCCGAACCGGCCCTCGGCCCGGCTGTCGTGTCCGGGGGCGCGGGCGTCGGTCGCTGTCGGTGCCATCACTGCGCACCTCCGCTCTCGTCGAGTGCCGGGCGGGCCGGATTCCCCGCCCAACGGGTGTGCTCGGGGACCGTCTCGCCCTTCATGAGGAAGGAGTCCGCCGCCAGCTCGGCCCCGTCACCGACCGTCACGCCGTAGTGCACGAACGCCCCGACGCCCAGCGTGCAGCCGGCACCGAGCCGGATGCGGTCCGACTTGAACGTGCCGTCCTCCTGGGAGTGGCACTGCAGGACACTGCCCGAGTTGAGGGTGCAGTCGTCCCCGATGGCGGCCATGCGGCGCTCCGTCAGCGCGCAGCCGTCGTCGAAGACCCGCGCCCCGATCCGGACGCCCAGCAGGCGCCACACGAGGCTCTTGAACGGGGTGCCGTCGACGACGTGCAGATATGTCTCGGACGGGACCTTCCAGTAGCGCTCGCGCCGCCAGAACCGGCGGTCGTAGATCGAGCAGAACAACGGCCCCGGGGGGCGCACCGCCGTGACCGCCCGTTCGACGAGGACGTAGTACAGGAAGGTGAACGGCAGTACGACGACGTTGGCGAGCGCGAGGACCACGGTGCCGTGGGACGGGTACTTGCTCGCTGCGAGCGAGAAGAGCAGCACGACGCAGAAGAAGTACAGCCACCCCGTCAGCAGGTGACAGGTCATGGTGACGGCGTTGTGCCGGTTCTTGGCCGCGAGGCCGCGGCGCGGAACGCTGCCGTCCTTGAGGTCGTCGAACGTGCTGTCCCGCGCCACCGACCGCGGGATCTCGAAGCACGGAGAGCCGAGAAGCCCCACGTCGTGCCGGAGCGGCCCGTTGAGGGGCACCGCCACCTTGGTGGCGAGGAGGCAGTTGTCGCCGGTCCTGCCGCCGGCCGGGTAGGCGATCCGGTTCCCGAGGAAGTTGTGCGCCCCGATCGTGGTCGGCGACAGCCGGAAGGAGGTGCTGGAGTACTCGGCGTTCATCAAGGACAGTCCGTCCGCGACCATGGTCCCGGTGCCGACCCTGCTCAGATAGGGGCTCTCGTGCTTGACCTGGGTGCCGAAGTTCGAGCCGGTCTGCGCCACGGGGGAGAGCCGGTACCCGATCCAGCGCAGGTAGTGCACGATGCACGAGCTGTCGCCGAACAGGCGGGTCAGGGCCTTCCTGTTCGTCATCAGGACGATCGTCCGGTGCACGGTGTGATGGAAGCCGAAGAGCGGATACGTCCGTTCGGGCCGGACGAGCCTGCCCAGCAGCCGTGGGACGGTGGCCAGGACCACGAGAGCGGCGATCACGCCGCCGAAGAACACGACGACCGTGACCACCAGCAGGTCGACGTAGAGCACCGACATCCCGCCGCCCTTCAGCGCGGCGGATCCCTCCAGCATCCGGGAGAGCAGCACGTCCAGGCAGCCCACGGCCAGCGGCACGTACACCAGGAGAACCGTGAGCATGAGCAGGGCGCCGTGGACCGCTCGCCGCGCGGTGCCGCACCGCGCGGGCTCGACCGTAGGGAGGTCGGCGTCCGCCGGCTGGGCCGGAGAGCCGTGCCAGTGCGCGCCGTCGGGGACCGCCTGGCCGGTGTGCAGGGAGGACGCGTGCCCGAGCCGGGATCCGTCGCCGAGCCGGGTCCCGATGTCCAGCACGGTCACCTCGTCGACGACCGCGTCCCGGCCCAGCGTGACCGGCCCTGTCTCGATCACACCGTCGACCGCGTGGTAGCAGCTGATCAGGGCGTCCTTGCGGACGAGCGCGCCGTCCCCGACCGTCAGCAGGTCCGTGCAGACCGGGACACCGCGCGACAGGATCGTCACGCCTCTGCCGATCCGCGCGCCCAGGACCCGGAGAAAGAGGGGGTACAGCGGCGATCCGACGAACAGGACCACCGGGCTCGACCGGATCAGTGTCTTGACCAGCCAGAACCGGAAGTAGCTGAAGCTCCAGACGCGGAACCGCCGGGGCCTGAACCGGCCGATGAGCAGCCACTTGGCGACCACGGGCAGGGCGCACAGCAGGGCGAACAGCACGGCGCCGAAGACGACGCTGCGCAGGTAGGCGTCGAGCAGATCCGCCTGCGCGGAGATCCATTCGTAGCCCTGGGCGGTGACGGCGCCCAGGAGAAAGGCATAACCGAGGAAGGCCAGGAGCTGGAGTGAGCCGCACAGCACGCGGTGGGGGCGGCCCGTCGGCGGCGCCGGTGCCGGTGCCGTAGGTGGTGCCGACGGTGCGGGCGTCTCCGGTCGGGAAGGGCGCGGGGCGGTGTCGAGCAGTCCGGCTGCCAGTCGGCCGGCGGTCGGATGCCGGTAGACGTCACGCATCGACACCGGAGGCAGGTCCGGCCGTTTCCTCACCCGCGCGCAGAAGTGCGCCATCACCAGCGAGTCGGCGCCGAGATCGTCGAAGAAGTGGCTGTCGAGAGGCACCTCGTCCAGGTGCGCGACCTCAGCCAGCAGCCCGGCCAGCTGCTCGGCGACCACGGACACCGCGGCGGGCTCCGGCGGCGCTTCACGGGTTCGGCTCTCCTCCGAGAGGCCCCTTCCCGCCTCCTGGAGCTGCTGTCCCGTCATGGAAACCCCCTCGGCACCCTGCTGTGCTGTCGCGTGTTCTGGCTCGCTAAGGGGTGTACGTAGCCAGGCAGCCGAGGGATGCAGCGTCCGGCCGTTCTTCTCAGATCGTGAGCGGATATCTCACCAGATGACAGCCCGCTTCGCATGGGTGAAAGGATTCAAGCCTCTTCCGGGACAGTGAACGTCTCCGCCGTCCCAGCACTTGACGCCTCCATGCAGCCTCCCTAGGTTCCCCTCCACCTAAAACGTTTCACCTCCCGCAGGAAACGGAGACGACCGTGATCAGCAGGAGAGAACTACTGGGAACGGCCGGCGCCGCCGCCGTCGCCACGACCCTGACCGGCACGGGCGCCCACGCCGCAGCGGCGGACGGCACGGCGAAGGCGCAAGCCGGGACGGCGCGGCTGCGGGTCACCGCGCCCACCGTCGAGTACGCCGGCCATCCGCTCGGCATCGACGCGCCGCGGCCACGGCTGAGCTGGCCGATGTCCGGTGCGAGAACCCAGAGCGCCTATCAGGTGAGAGTGGCCACGACCCCACAGCGACTGGCGGACCCCGATGTCTGGGACAGCGGCCGGGTCGCCTCCGCCGAGTCGGCCCTCGTGCCGTACGCAGGGCCCGCTCTGGAGCCGCGCACCCGCTATCACTGGCAGGTCCGCGTATGGGACACCTCGGGCACGGCCTCCCCGTGGAGCGAGCCGTCCTGGTGGGAGACCGGCATCGCGGACTGGTCGGCCCGCTGGATCACCGCTCCCGGCGAGCTCGTCGACGCACCCGCCCTGAAGGGGGCGTCCTGGATCTGGTTCCCCGAGGGCGACCCCACCCAGAGCGTGCCCGCGGCGACACGATGGTTCCGTGGCCTCATCGACATCCCGGCCGGAGTGACACGTGCCCGTCTGGTCCTCACCGCCGACGACGGCTGCACGGCCCACGTGAACGGCACGCAGGTCGCCTCCGTCGCGGCGGATTCCGACTCCGACGCGTGGCGCCGCCCCGCCCTGATCGACGTCACGAAGTCCATCGGCACAGGCCCGGGGGTTCTCGCCGTCGCAGCGACGAACGCCACGGAAGGACCGGCCGGACTGCTGGCCGTGCTCGAACTGACCCTGGCCGACGGATCGCGGCACCTGGTGTCCACGGGGGACGACTGGAGGGCCACGGACACGCAACCGACCGGGGACTGGACTTCCCGCGCCTACGACCACTCGTCCTGGCCGGCCGCCAGGAAGGCGGCGTCATGGGGCGCCGGCCCCTGGGGCGAAGTGGCCCCCGACCACGCCCCCGCGGCGCAACTGCGCCACACCTTCCAGCTCAAGCGCGGAAAGATCACCCGCGCCCGCCTCTACGCGACGGCCCTCGGCCTGTACGAGGCCCGGCTCAACGGGCGCCGCGTCGGTGAGGACCGGCTCGCTCCCGGCTGGACGGACTACGGCAAGCGGGTGCAGTACCAGACGTACGACGTGACCGGACTGCTCTCGTCCGGCCCCAACGCGCTCGGTGTCACCCTGGCCGCGGGCTGGTACTCGGGCAACATCGCCTGGGCGGGACCGCACCACTACGGCGAACGGCCCGCCCTCCTGGCCCAGCTGGAGGTGACCTACCAGGACGGCTCGACACAGCGCGTGACCACCGGCACCGGCTGGCGCGCCGCGACCGGACCCGTCACCAGAGCGGACCTGCTGGCAGGTGAGGACTACGACGCCCGCCTGGAGACCGAGGGCTGGACCCGCCCCGGCTTCGACGACGGCCACTGGGCACCGGCCGAGACCTTCGACAACGTCACGGCCGAGCCGGTCGCCCAGCTCGACGCGCCCTGCCGGGTCGAACGAGTCCTGCCCGCCCGCGAGGTGACGGAGCCGAAGCCTGGCGTGTACGTCTACGACTTCGGCCAGAACATGGTCGGCACGGTCCGGCTCACCGTGTCCGGCAAGACGGGCACCACCGTCCGCCTGCGCCACGCCGAGGTGCTGAACCCCGACGGGACGATCTACACGGCCAATCTGCGCACGGCCCGGGCCACCGACACCTATGTCTGCAAGGGCACCGGCCCGGAAACCTGCGAACCCCGCTTCACCTTCCACGGGTTTCGCTACGTCGAGGTGACGGGGTGCGACAGCGCACCTCCCCTCAGCGCGGTGAAGGGGCTCGTCGTCCACACGGCGGCCCCGTTCACCATGGAGTTCGACACCGATGTGCCCATGCTCAACCAGCTGCACAGCAACATCACCTGGGGGCAGCGCGGCAACTTCCTGTCGGTGCCGACGGACACGCCCGCACGGGACGAACGGCTCGGCTGGACCGGTGACATCAACGTCTTCGCACCGACCGCCACCTACGTCATGGAATCGGCGCGCTTCCTGTCGAAGTGGCTGCACGACCTGCGCGAGGCCCAGACCGACGACGGGGCGTTCCCGGACGTGGCACCCGACCCGCGGATCACGGGTTCGGGAACGGCCGGCTGGGGAGACGCCGGGGTCACCGTGCCGTGGGCCCTCTACCAGGCCTACGGAGACACGCGTGTGCTGGAGGAGTCGTGGTCGTCGATGCTGAAGTGGCTCGACCATCTGCGAGCCCACAGCTCCGGCTACCTGCGTCCCGCCACCGGCTACGGCGACTGGCTGAACGTGCAGGACGAGACTCCCAAGGACGTCATCGCCACCGCATGCTTCGCCCACGCGGCCGACCTCGTGGCACGCACGGCCCAGGCACTGGGCAAGGACAGTGCGCCGTACACCGACCTGTTCCGGGCCGTGCGCGACGCCTTCCGCGCCGCCTACGTCGACAGGAACGCGAGGGTGAAGGGCGATACGCAGACCGCATACGTACTGGCCCTGTCCATGGACCTGCTGGCCGGAACCGACCGGGAGCCCGCCGCTGACCGGCTGGTTTCCCTGATCCGCAGCAAGGACTGGCACCTGTCGACGGGATTCCTCGGCACGCCGCGGCTGCTGCCCGTCCTCACCGACACCGGCCATGTCGACGTCGCGTACCGGCTGCTCGAACAACGCTCGTTCCCCAGCTGGGGCTACCCGATCGACCGGGGCTCCACGACGATGTGGGAACGCTGGGACTCCATCCGCCCCGACGGCTCCTTCCAGGACGCCGGCATGAACTCGTTCAACCACTACGCCTACGGATCCGTGGGGGAGTGGATGTACGCCAACATCGCGGGCATCGCACCGGGCGAACCCGGCTACCGCAGGGTCCTCGTCCGCCCACGACCAGGAGGCAGCCTCAAGAGGGCCCGGGGACGCCTGCACTCGGTACGCGGGCCGATCTCGACGCGCTGGACGCTGGACGGCGAGACATTCAGTCTCTCCCTCGGCGTTCCCGCGAACACGACCGCCGAGGTGTGGATCCCCCTTCGCCGCGACACTGACCATGTCACCCATGGGGAAGCTCAGTTGCAGCGAACCGAGGAAGGCTGTGCGGTGTTCCTCGCGCCACCGGGCCATCACCGGTTCGTCAACTGACCGTCCCGGACGAAGGCGCATACTCGATGGGTACGGGCCCGGCCCGTTTGTGGCGGGCCGGGGTCCAAGTGCCACACGGGCAGTCTCGTCACTGCCCTTGGTCCGCGCGAGGGTCAGTGGTGCTTGTTGTCGACCGCTCGGAAGCTGCCGACCAGCGCGAACGGCACCACAGCGCCATCGAACACGGTCGTGCCGGGGATGACACTGCTGGAGTTCCGGGGCCCGATCGTCGCAATGGCGGCGCCGTTGTCGCAGGTGATCCCGGTGAAGAATTCGATGGTCCTGTTGCTCTCGTTTCGGACGTTGAAGCTGGTGGCGGGACTACTGATCACAGCGGTGCACACACCCGGGTCCGCCGAATAGATCCGCTCGTTGACGAAAACCCGTCCCTCGTCATCGTTCCTGTGGCGGTTGTTGTTGTTGTTGTTGAAGTCCGTCTGGCCGTCGCCTCCGAGGGGAGCGGAGGCATCGGCATCCTGCATCGCCGGGGCGGACTGCGGGACGGAGCTGGAAGCCGAGGCGTAGTTCACGCCGGTTGCGGCCAGGACCGCGATGCCCACGGACAGTGCGATCGCGACAACGGTACGGCCGCGCACTCCGTTTTTCCTTTTCTCAGGCATTCCACTCCTCCATCTCTCAGGGATGTCAGCTGAGCCGCCGACCATGATCGAACATACTCATGTCCATTTCTGTCGCCACCTCGGGAAATTCTGAAGGGCCGACAGAAGGGGCCGATCGGGTGTTCGAAAGCCCTGGATCGCACTTATGATGGGTCATCAGAAACACTTCACTGGAGGCCAGTTGTTACTACTTTTAAGCCGCCCGGGGGACCCGGCTGACGCTCTTTCACACTGGCGCTGGCGTGTCGTGCATTGAAAATGCGCCGCACAGCGGCTAACGCCCCCACCGGACTTCCGTTTGTCCTGTTCAGCGGCCTCGTGACGGGATTGCAGCGGGCGTGAGTGTGGTGATGGCCGGGAAGGCCTGGCCAGGCCACCGCTCGGCTACGGCTTGACCTGCGCCGCCGCGTCAAGGGCGAGCATCGCCACCGCGCGGGCGGCGCGTGCCGGAGTGCCACTGCCCTGCAGTACGCACTCCGCCGCGGCCCCATCGACCAGCGTGACCACTTGCCAGGCCAGCGCCGCCGGGTCCGCCGCATGCAGCGCCTGAGCCAGTGTGCGCAGGCGTGCCCGTAGGCGTGCCTTGTGGTCTCGTACGACCTGCCGCCCCGGATGTCCCGCCGGCAACTCCAGGCCGGCCCGCACGAACGGGCAGCCGTGGAAGCCGGGACGTGTGGCGGCCCGGCCGATCCTGTCGAACATCCCTGCCACCTGGCGGCGCGGATCGAGGTCGCTCTGCGGGAGCAGCCAGTCCAGATGCGTCTCGTCCCTGAACCTCAACACGGCGACGACCAGATCGTCCTTGCTGGGAAAGTGCCGGTACAACGACATCTTCCCCACCGATGCGTGCTCGGAGATCACATCGACGCCGGTCGCCCCGATGCCGTGCTCGTAGAACAGCGCAGCCGCCGAGCGCAGCACCCGCTCACGGGCGTCCCTGGTGCCAACCACGATCCTTACGATACAGATCTGTCTCGCCCCCGGACGATACAGACCTGTATCGTCGCCGGGATGACGAACGAGCCCTTCTACCGCCGGGTGGGACCCGCCGCGTTCGAGCCGACGCGTGCCACCGAGAGCCCCTGGGACCAGTCGTTGCAGCACGGCGGCCCGCCGTCCGCGCTCCTGCTCGGAGAGATCGAGAAGGCGGTGGCCGGCCATGGGCGGATCACGGCGGCCCAGATCGACTTCCTCGGCGCGATCCCGCGCGAGCCCGGCGAGGTCGGGGTGCGCACGCTCCGTCCCGGTCGCCGGGTCCGCCTCGACGCGGCCACGCTGACGATCGGCGGCAGGGTGGTGGCGGAAGCCAGGTGCTGGACGATGACCACGAGCGCAGGAGCGGACCGGCGCGTCGAACACCGCTCGTCGCCGCTGCCCCCCATCCCGTCCGCCACGCCCGGTCGGCCCTTCCCCGGTTTCCCGGATGGCTGGCACTATCCCGACGCGATCGAGTGGCGGTTCGTCCACGGCGATGGCGCCCAGCCGGGGCCTGCCGCGGTCTGGACCCGGGTCCGGGTTCCGGTGGTCGAGGGTGAGGCCACGACCCCGTTGCAGCGCCTGGCGGTGGTCGCCGACTCGGCGAACGGCATCTCCAGCGAGCTCGCGCTGGATCGCTTCCTGTTCGTGCCGACGGCGTTGCAGTTGAGTCTGCACCGGCATCCCGCGGGGGATTGGATCTTGCTGGACGCCCGTACTTCCCTGTCCGGAGACGGGATCGGGGCCACGGTGACGGGCCTGCACGACGTGTCCGGGGCGATCGGCACCGCAACCCAGCCACTCCTCGTCGAACCCCGCCGTCCCGCCGGGCAGGGGTAGGGCGCCGGCAGGGAACCTGCGGGGCGGCAGGCGGATGCGGACCTCAGTCGGGCAGTCCCCAGAACGACTCGTGCAGGCTCGTCGGTGCTCCTGAGACGTTCCCGGTCATTCCGGTGCCCCTTTCGCCGGTTTTCCTACTGATTGTTCCGCTCGTTGCGGGGATGGCTTCAGGGTGCGCCTGACCTGCGCGTTCGTGTGCCGGGGGAGCGGACCCCCACCCGGCAGCGTCGGGCTGCCGCTCTTCCCCTCCCGGGTGGGTGACGCCCCAGCCCTGGCCCGAGCTGTGGCCCGCGCTGCACCGGGGTCGTCGAGCCCGCGGGGCCCGGGACAGGTATGACCTCTTGCACAGTCTGCGGTGGCCGGCACGGGGTACCTCTTGGCCCGGCAGCCGTGGCGGAACGAGAACGGGAGAGAAGATGGCCGAAGCCGCTGCAGGAGCACAGCGCGCACCGGCGGCAGCCCAGAGTCGGCCGGCCCGGGTGAGGCAGTGGTTCGGCCGGGCGGGTTCGGACGGGCACGAGCGGCACACTCTGGCCCTCATAGGCAAGAGCACCCTCGCCGCAGCCGTTTCATGGGTGATCGCGCACGATGTCATGGCCGCGCAGTCTCCGGCGTTCGCGCCGTTCTCCGCGGTGCTGATCATGCAGGTCACCGTCTACCAGTCCTTGGTGCAGGCTCTGCGCTACGTGGGTGCGGTCGCCGTGGGCGTGGGGCTCCAGGGGGTACTGGGTCTGCTGGCCGGCCCGCACCTGCTCACGTTCGTGCTGGTGACGCTGGCGGCCCTGGCCATCGGACGATGGCGGCCCCTGGGCTCCCAGGGCTCGCAGGTCGCCACCGCGGCGTTCTTCGCCTTCTCCACGTACGTCGCGGCCACCAGCGACGCACAGCGCTGGTCCCAGCTCGGCCAGATCATCGTGCTCGTGCTCATCGGCTGCGGCATCGGTGTCGTGGTGAACACACTGGTGCTGCCCCCCCTGCGGTACCGCAGCGCCGAATACGGCATCCACACCCTCGCCCGCTCGCTGTGCGACCTGGTCGGTGACATGTACCCGGCGCTGCGCGAGGGAAAGCTGGAAGGGGAACGCACCCAGCACTGGCGGCGGCGCGCCGCCCACCTGACGCCGATCGTGCAGCAGGCCCAGTCCTCGGTCCACACCGCCTGGGAGAGCACCCTCTACAACCCCCGACGCCTACGGCGCCGTCACCGCCACCGCACGTCCTTCGACGGCTACCAGGCCGTCGTCGACGCCCTGGAACGCGTCACCCACCAAGTGGGCTCCCTGACCCGCAGCCTCGACCAGTGGCACGATGCCGCCGCCAACCGGGACCACCTCGACTTCGTCCGCGCCTACGGCGACTTCCTGGCCTCCCTCGCCCACATCGCCGAGCTGCTCAGCCAGATCGACGAAGACCAGTTGCGAGACCAGACCCAGGAGCTGTGCGAGGCTGCCGCGGAAGCTCAACAGTGCCGCGCCCGGCTGGAGGACGAAGCCCACGCCGGCGCCCTCCCGCTCGGCGACCCGGCCCAGCCGTACGGCATCCTCATGGCCGAGGCCAGCCGTCTGACGGACGAGTTCCAGCACACCTGCGACGTACTCAAGCACGGCGTCGACGAAGCCGGGGCCACATCCACGGCTCCCGCAGTTGGAAGTGAGCACGACTGAGCCATGCCGGGAGCTGCCGTCGGGCGCAGCCCGAGTCGGCCACGCAGCCGATCTCGCCCAGGGACCGGCGGCGGACGACCCTCGCAGCCCAGCAGTCACGATCACGTGACGACAGGCTCTAGACACCCGTGCCGTGTCCTCGCGGCGGCCAGTCGGGGGCGGGGTCGTGGGCGAGGAGCGGTCGGAGGGCGCCGAGAACCGCGCCGACGCAGACGTCGCGCAGCTCGCCGCGGGTACAGGTCTCGTGGGCGAGCCAGTCGACGCACAGGACTTGAACGAAGACCAGCCAGCTCTTCAGGACGCCGGACACCGCCTCGCGTGCGCTCTCGTCCGCGAGGGGGAGGACGGCCAGCAGCCGTGCACGGAGGGCGTCCAGCTCGTTCGTCATGATCGTCTGGATCACCGGGTCGCCTGCGAGGACCCGGTTCGCCGCGAGGACGGCGTTGCGGTTCGCCACGAAGTAGTCGAGATGGACGTCCATCCCCTGGACCAGCTGTTCCACCAGGGAGTCGGCGGGGTCGAGCCGCGTCTCCGCGAGCAGCTGGTCCGCCGCCTGCTGGTAGACGGCTGCGAAGAGGGCGTGCTTGCTGGGGAAGTGACGGTAGAGCAGGGCCCTGGAGACGCCGGCCTTTTCGGCGACCTCTTCCATCAGCACGTCCTCGTAGGGATGAGCGGCGAAGAGCCGTGCGCCGACGGCGAGGAGTTGGGCTCGGCGGGCGGCGGGGGTGAGTCGCTGGCGGGAAGGCACGAACGCAGTCTAGTTGACATGGGTCTACTAGTGCGCCTCAATGTAGTAGACGCATGTCAACTAAGCGCTGCCAAGGCGGCTTGGAGGGACGATGGCCAGGGTTCTGCGCGCACTCGTACAGCTGATGGGCTGGGCCTGTGTGATGATCGGTCTGTTCCATGTGGCACTCGGCAACGCGGCGCTCCCTGGCGCTGCCTCCGCCGGCGCGACGGTCGACAGCTGGGGCCGGTTCATGGGGGCCAGCTTCGTCGGCTACGGGCTGGCCTGGCTCTGGGCCGCGCGGCAGCGTCCCATCCCGGCTCGGGCGGTGCGGTGGCTGGCCGGCGTCTTCTTGCTGGGCGGTGTGGGCCGGCTGCTCTCGCTCGCCGTGCACGGCTGGCCGCAGTGGTTCCAGATCGCGCTGACGGTGATCGAGCTCGGCCTGCCTCCGGTCTTCCTCTGGCTGGCCGACGCGGAGGAGCGGGCGCCGCACGGGGATGTGGAGGCCGCACCCGCTGCCCGCCGGAGCGCCGGCGGTCCCCGTGCTGCCCGTGAGCGACCTCTGTGATCAGGCGTGAGGGCGGCGGCCTCGGGCGGAGATCGGCCGGCGCCGGGATGGTGCAGCGTTCGCCGAGGCTTCGGCCTTCATCAGCCGATGCCTCGGCATTCACCAGCCGAGCCCTCGGCGCTCACCAGGCGTTACTGCGGAGCGACCGGTTTTCTGGTGCGTTCCGTTTCGTCCTGCACGAGCAGGGACAGCAGGGCGGCCACAGAGAGGCCTGCTTCGGCCGGGTGGCGCAGCACCTTGTCCGGTTCGATGCGGTAGGTGTTGATGCGCCCGTCCCTGGTGTGGGAGAGGTATCCGTCCTGCTCGAGGTCGGAGATGATCCGCGCGACGGCGCGCTCGGTGAGCCGGCAGCGGGCGGCGATGTCACGGATACGGACGTTCGGGTTGTCGGCGATGGTTGCCAGTACGCGCGCGTGGCTGGTGATGAACGTCCATCCGGTGTGGGCTTCGGGCACTCCGACCATGCCGAGCATTTTAGAGGGCCCCGTTGCCTGAATCCAGTTACATGACATACTTTTCAGGTAATCGATGACGTGCTCCCGTAGGGGAGAGTCGCAGAAGGAGCCCGAAAGTGTCCTGGGACGAGGCTGTCGCGCCGACGCTCACGAGCAACGCCGGCGAGAAGCCGTTGCCGGATCAGGCCGCTGAGCGCGCCTCCGGAGGGGCTGCGGTGCTCCAGTACCCGCTCGCCGGGGCCTGGGTCGTCATAGCCCGCGGCGCCTACGACATGGACTCCATCACGCCGCTCGCCGAGGCGCTGGGGACCGCGGTCGGCAAGCATCCGAAGACGATCCTGGACGCCTCCTGCGTCACCTTCGCGGACTCGGCGTTTCTGAATCTGCTGATCCTCACCCACCAGGCGGGCACACTGCGCGTGGTCGCGCCCTCGCCGCAGGTTCGGCGCTTGTGTGAGATCACCGGAGTCGACCATCTCCTGGAGATTCGAGGCACGATCGACGAGGCTGCCGCCTCCTGAGCGTGGCGCCCCACCCAGTCGTCCGTGTCGGCCCCGAGCGGTGATCTTCCTTTCGTGCTCGCCTGGCCTCAACCGCACCCGGATCACCCGGCTCACATGGGATAACCCATGTGAGCGAGTTCCTTCAGGTCATCGGGCGGCCCGGCGGACCAGGCCAACGGCAAGGCCGGAGCGCAGCTCTCCGCGAGTAAACGGGGGACGGAATCATCGGCACCAAGGCGCGCCCTCCCCGAGCCCTGCGGACCTGTGGACCGTCGTGGACACGACGGGCGACGGCAGACCCGGCGTCGTCGTGCTCGCCGCTGACGGTGTCCGGGCGTCCTCTCAGGACGACGCCGGGACGTTCGCGCCCACGGGAGGCAAACTGGTCCTCGATGCCTTCGGGCACGGCCGGCAGGCGGGAGGGTGGCTTGCCGACAAGCATCCCCGTTTCCTCGTCGGCACCACCGGTGACGGACACGTCGACATCGTCGGCTTCGGCGGCCCGGGCGTGTACGTGGCCCGGAACCTCTTCCGCCGCTTCAGGGCCCGCTAGCTGTTGCGGGTCATGACGTTGCTGACACCACCGACGAAGAGTTCGGTGTTCCGTGAGAGCTGCCAGGCGCCGGCGCTCGGCATCGTGCGACTTCAGTCAGGTACTCGCTCATCGCATCACGGTTGCGGATGAGTACGTCGATCCGCTCGGTGAGCCGGTCCCGCTCGGCGGCCAGCAAGGCCAGCATCTCCGGTGTTGCATCGGGAAAGTGGATCGATCGAGGTTTGTCCAGGCACGGAAGGATCTGCTTGATGATGCGAGTGGGGAGTCCCGCATCCAGCAGGCCACGGATTTGGTGGACCCGGTCCACGTAGCGGTCGTCATACTCCCGATACCCGTTCGCACCCCGGTCCGGGACAATCAGACCCTGCTCCTCGTAGTAGCGAAGTAGCCGACGGGACGCACCCGTCAGTCGCGACAATTCACCGATCCTCACACCCGCCGAAACTACTCGGCGCACCCCGACTTGACCATCACATCCATGTGAGGGTTTCAGGATTCGGTCCATGACCACCACGTCTCCCGACGCACAGTCTCCTACGCGACAGGTCGGCCTGCCATGGTCGGCGCTGTTGGCACTGGGGACTGCCGTCTTCATCACGAGCTTGACCGAGACTCTGCCTGCCGGTGTGCTGCCCGGCATGTCGGCCTCACTGGGCACCAGTTCAGGTGCTACCGGCCAGGCCGTCACCGTCTATGCGGCCGGTACGGCGTTGACCGCGATCCCGCTCGCCACGGCGACAGCATCTGTTCCGCGGAAACCACTGCTGCTCGGCGCCATGGCCGTCTTCCTGGTGGCCAACACCCTGACGGCGGCTGCACCGGGATACATCGTCTTGCTTGCGGGCCGGTTCCTCGCCGGCGTGGCCGCGGGCCTGGCGTGGGCGATCCTCGCTGGCTACGCCCGTCGAATCGCACCTGCCGGCTTGGAAGGGCGCGCCATCGCAGTGGCGATGACCGGGATCCCTGTGGCGTTGTCCTTGGGAGTTCCGGCCGGCACGCTGATCGGTGAACAGGTGGGATGGCGGGCGGCGTTTGGCGCTGTCTCCCTGGTCACTCTCGCCGTCATCGGCTGGATCGGCCTGTCCGTCCCCGGCGTGGGGCAACCCGCCATTGAGAAGTCTGACATCGACCGTTCGGACCCCGCACCAGAAGCAGAGAAGTCGCCCCTGTGGCAGACCCTGGCGGTACCCGGTGTCGCGGCGATCATGGTCACGGTCACGACGTTCGTTCTCGGGCACACGATCATCTACGCCTACATCGCTCCCTACCTGCAGCACGCCGGGCTCGGGTCAGCGACCGACGCGGTTCTCCTTGCTTTCGGTGTCGCATGCCTGGTGAGCATCTGGTACGTCGGACGCCATGTCGACCGCCGGCCACGGACTTTGATGATCACGGGTGCCGTGCTGTTCACTCTCGCCACCGTTGCTCTTGCCGTCACCACAACACACACGATCGTTTGGATCGCCGCTGTCCTTTGGGGCCTCGGGTGGGGCGGTGCCCCGACCTTGCTGCAAACCGCAGCCGGACAAGCCGGAATGCGGCACAGCACCACTGCCGCCGACATCGCGCAAGCCGTCCTCGTCACCCTTTGGAACACCGCAATGACCCTTGGCGGCATCATCGGCGGTCTCCTGCTGCAAGGCTCAGGCGTCACCGTGGTCGCCGTGTCAGCCGCGGCCCTCGGGGCAGTCAGCCTGCTCATCGTCGCCGGGGCCCGACACCACGCATTCCCCAACACTCAGGCCACGCCATGACCCACGCTACTCCCGCCTCGCGGACGTAGAGCGCTACAACCGGATCATCTCCGAGGAGTTCCTCTACGCCCGCACCTGGACATCCGAAAACCAACGCCAGGAAGCCCTCGCGGTCCGGAACATCCACTACAACTACCACCGCCCGCACAGCACAGCGAACGGGCAACCGCCGGCATCACGGCTACGCGAAGGCATCAGCAACGTCATGGCCTCCTGCCGCCAGCCCTCGAAGGGCCGCTAACCCCCGAAGGGCCGCCGCAGCCGCAACACTCGACCGGCCATGGCTCTCGCTTCCGCAGCTGATGCGACCGGACCCGTTGTCAGTGGCGGCTGCGAGGCTGAACGGATGGACCGTGATGACGAGCAACTGCTGCACCGCCGTGTCTACGGCGCCGACCACGACAACCCGGGCCCGCGGCCGGACCGGCGCTATGCCGAACTGGTCGGCGGGCCGCTGGACGGCCTGCTGCTCGACATCACCGGCTTCACGCAGGACGAAGCCGGCACCGGCGTCGCGCTCCCCACCGAGCTGGGGCAGTTCGGCGCCGGCGGCCGGGCGATCTACGACCCGCGCCCCGGCGACCCGGGGCGCTTGGACTGGACCGGCGACACGCCCTGACCGCTGTTCACCGATGTGCGGTCAGCACTGCCGCCAGGCCCTCTTGCAGATCTTTGACGAAATAATCGGGAACCTCCAGCGACGGAAAATGTCCCCCGTTCTCGGGCGCCCCCCATCGGACGATCTGCCGATACCGCTCCTGCGCCCAGGGGCGCGGACACTTCTCGACGTCGCGGGGATACATGGTGATCGCGGTCGGGATGTCGACCCGCAGTTCCGGATCCAGCGAGTCGTGGCTTTCGTAGTAGATGCGGGCCGCCGATGCGCCGGTCCGCGTCAGCCAATACAGGGTGACGTTGTCAAGCACGCGGTCTCTGGAAATCGTCTCGAACGGGCTGTCTTCGGTGTCTGTCCACTCGGCGAACTTGTCAAGGATCCAGGCAAGAAGCCCGACCGGTGAGTCGACCAGCGAGTAGCCGATGGTCTGCGGTCGGGTCGCCTGCTGCTTCGCGTACGCCGCGCGGTGGCTCCAGAAATCCCGGGTCTCCTCGGCCCACTTGCGCTCGACCGCCGTCAGTCCGTCCGTTGTCAGCCCGGGCGGTCCCTCCGCGAACGTTGTGTGGATGCCGAGAACGTGCGCCGGGAACCTGCCGCCGAGAACCGTGGTGATATTGCCTCCCCAGTCGCCTCCGTGGGCTGCGAACTTGCTGTAGCCGAGCCTTTCCATCAGGTCCACCCACGCGGCCGCGATCTTCTCGGTTCCCCACCCGGTGGTGGCCGGTTTGTCGCTGTAACCAAAGCCTGGCAGCGACGGGACCACGACGTGGAACGCCGGCGCCTCCGCGTCTTTCGGATCTGCCAGCTCGTCCACCACATCGATGAATCGGGCAATGCTGTCCGGCCAGCCGTGCGTCAGAAGCAGAGGAGTGGCATCTGCGCGCATGGATCGGCGGTGCAGGAAGTGGATTCCCAGATCATCAATGGTCGTACGGAACTGGCCGATCCGGTTGAGGCGCTCCTCGAACGACCGCCAGTTGTACCCGGTGCGCCAGTAGTTCACGACATCGACGAGGTCGGCGAGCGGGACGCCCTGCTCCCAGCGGCGAGGGTCGGGCGCGGCGCGATAGACCGTCTCGGCCTCCGGTAGTCGTGCCGCGGCTAGTCGTGCGCGCAGATCGTCGAGGTCAGCGTCCGTTGCGTGGGCTTCAAACGCTTGCACGTCGCTGGTTGGGCGGGGCATGAGACCTCCTGACCATCGTGGAACCGGCTACGACCTATCGTGAACCGGCTATGACGGTTCTAGCAGTTCTCCAAGCCACGCGGCAACCAGCTATGGTGGTTCCATGTGTGCTGCGTTCCCTGACTTCCGCCTCGGTAGCGTGCTGGCGACCAGCTTCACGGGGACTCTGTCGGAGCGTCATGGCAACGCCGTGGAGCGCATTCCCACGCCGCAGCGACTCATCGACTGGCTGGCGGTGAACGGCCTCGCCGTGGACTCCTGCACCACTGCCCAGCTCGGCCTCGCCCGGGAACTGAGGGAGGCGATTCACGCCGCAGCGACAGCCGCCGCCCTCCAGGACGCTCTCCCTGCGTCCGCAGTCCAAGTCATCAATGACCGCAGCGCTCAGGGTCGGGCCGCGGCGATCCTGACGCCCGAGGGCAAGCGGCGATGGCGGCTCAGCCCGGCTTCCGGCGTGGAAGACGCCCTCGGCGTGATCGCCGCCGACGCGATCGGCATCATCGCAGGCGAACGAGACGGAAAACTGGCCTTGTGCGCGTCACCGACCTGCCGAGCCGCCTTCTTCGACACCAGCCGAAGCCGCACCCGCAAATGGTGTGACATGAACACGTGTGGGAATCGCCAGAAGAAGGCGCGCTTCCATGCCAACCAGCGCAAGAGCCCCAGATCAGCGGAGTGACCGCTACCCTCGGCACTTCCAAGTGGGCTCCATACCTGCGGCACATCTGTCGCGGCGCGTGCAGTCCAACGGCGCGGAGTTCGGAGTTCTGGCAGTGCTTTTCGACGTCACCCGCGGCGAACTCGCCGGCATCTTCGGCGAGGGCCGGATCGCGACCCTGCCTGCCGGCGCCTTCCCGCCCGCCGCCGCGGACGCCGAGGGCGCCCGCCTCCTGCAGACGGTCGGCGTCCCCACCGGGACGCTCCTGCTGCGTCAGCCTGGCGAGGACGACGGCCTGCTGCCCCTCGTCCAGCACGTCGTGCACATCGAGGACTTCGAGGAGGCTGCGGAGGGCGCTGGTGACTGGCCCGTCATCGGCTGGCTGCTCAACGCGCACCTCGCCCTCGACCCCGTATCGGGCAAGGTGCACGCCTTCGACCCCGACGAGGAGACGGTGCGGGAACTGCACACGGACGTCTCCTCCCTCGTCCAGGTCACCCGCCGGTTCCAGCGCCTGCTCGAAGCGTTCACCTTCAGCGGCGACGAGGAGGCCGACTTCGAGCGCCTGGACGGCGAGGTCGATCGCATCCGTGAGGAGACGAGCAGCACCGACCCGCTCCCTTTCCAGGACGACGAGACCGTCTGGTCGGCAGTGGGCGACGAAATCGCCATGGGCCAGCGCTTCAAGGGCAGCACCCCGGGAGCCTGCGAAAAGGACGCCTCGTAAAGTCGTTCGGGGAACAGTCACGGCGACTGTTCCCCGAACGGAATGCTGAGGCTTGGAACTTTAAGCGGAACTGAGTGGTTGGAGGCGGTCGCCTCGGCGTTGTTCGCCCCGTTGCGGGTGACCGACCCCGGTCCGCAGGGGTTCGAAGCAGTGGTCGACCACACCGTTATCGGACCCGTGCTCGTGGATCGAGGACAACCACAGCTGCGCCGCGCGGCCGATGTTCCACAGCCCCTGCGTGTAGCTCCCCGCCCCGTGTCCGGCATCCGGGTGACCGTGGCGTTCCTCCGCGCACAGCCTGTCGGGCCCGGGAAAGGGATACATCTGGTGGACGGGCCCGGCCCAGGCGCGTCCTACGCTCCGACACACCGGAAGGCAGCACCCGTGAAAATCAACATTGTGGGTCCCGGCAACATGGGCCGCGCCATCGCTACCCGTGCCCTCGCCGGCGGCCATGGAGTGCGCATCGTCCACCCCGACGCCGACCCTGCTCGGGCACTGGCCGAGGAGCTCAGGCAGCGATTCCCGGACGGCGAGAGCGACTGGGCCGCTTCGGCGGAGGCGGCCGACGTCACCGTGGTCGCACTTTGGTACGACGCGGCATTGCAGTTCGCGCGATCCGCCGGACCTGCACTGGCCGGGCAGGTCCTGGTGGACATCTGCAACCCGATCGACGTCTCGACCATGGATGGGCGGGTGACACCCCCGGACACCTCGGCTGCCGAGGAGATCCAGCAGATCGTCGGCACGGACGTGAGGGTCGTCGAAGCGTTCAACACCACCTTCGCCGGCCCGCTGACGACAGGCGAGGGGCATGACTTCCCGCTCGACGTCCTGATCGCCGGGGACGACACCGGCGCCAAGGGCAAGATCACGGAGCTCGTTCGCTCCGGCGGGATGCGCCCGTTCGACGTAGGTCCCCTGCGCAGAGCCCGGGAGCTGGAGGCGATGGGATTTCTGCACATCGCCATGCAGCAGCCCCTCCAGCTGAACTGGCAAAGCTCGATCAAGATCCTGCCCTGATCACACGTTCGGCGTGGTTGCCCGGGCGGCCTCGTCATCAGCACGCCGAACGTTGCAGGCCCGGTACCCGGGCACGGGGGTGGAGGCCGCCGGTGCCGGTGCCCAGCCGGATACTCCGAGCAGGAAGGAAGGCTCATGGAGCTCTTCCCGCCGATTCCGCTCGCTGAATGGCGTGACACCAAGGAGACGCTGCATCGGTTCGCGCAGGTCGTCGGCAAGATCCGGCTCGCCGCCAGCGTTCGGCGCAACCACTGGTGGAATGTTCCCTTCCATCTCACCGGACGTGGCATCACCACGCGCCCGATGGGGCGGGTCGACGGAGATCCGTTCACCATCGACCTCGACTTCGTCAGCCATCAGCTGACGGCCGCTTCGCTGGACGGCACGGTGGTGTCCTTTCCGCTCTACGGGCGGTCCGTCGCGTCCTTCCACCGCGCGACCCTGGACGCACTGGCCGCGCTGGGCGTCCAGGTGGACGTCCCGATCCCCAAGCCGTTCGACTTGCCGGACGCGGCCCGGCCCTTCGCCGAGGACACCGAGCACGCCGCCTACGATCCCGTGCAGGTCAACCGCTATTGGCGAGTCCTGAGCCAGGTGGCACTCGTGCTGGAGGAGTTCGCGGCTGACTTCTCGGGCAAAGCCAGTCCCGTGCACCACTTCTGGCACACCTTCGACCTTGCCTACAGCAGGTTCTCCGGGCGGCATGCCGAACAGCCGACGGAGGCCGACCCGGTCACCCGCGAGGCGTACTCCCGTGAGGTGATCAGCTTCGGGTTCTGGTTCGGTGACGACACCTTCCCCGAGCCCGCCTTCTACTCCTACACCGCTCCGGAACCCCCAGAACTGGCGGAGGAACCGCTCGACCCGGGATCCGCCCGGTGGGTGGCACGCAACGACAGCCATCTGGCCGTGCTCAGCTACGACGACGCCCGCGCCGAAGCAGACCCCCGCGCCGCTGTGCTCGCCTTCTACGACAGCGCCTACCGGGCCGGAGCCGGGTGCGCCGGCTGGGACATGGCCGGACTGGCCTGCCCTGGCGGAATCACCGACCAGCACCTGGCCGCTCCTCGCCCACATCAGCCGCGCGGAACCTGACCGGACCGACCGGCGAGCGGGCCGCACGCGCCGACCGCGGATGCTGGTGCGGGAAGACCGGCGTCGCCTGCCGCCCCTCTTGACGCTCACTCAGTCGCCGGCGAGGTCCAAAGCGGTCCAAGGTTCGCATTTGTGGGACGGGCTGCGTAGGGGCTGTGGACGGAGGGGCGAAGGTCACAGAAGCATATCGGCCGTTTTCGGACTTGGATCTTCACGGAAGGCTCACAAGTTGGCTACGTTGACCCCTACGTGCACGACTTCCGCCGACAGGCAGGTGGTTCCGTGCACTCTCGGACGGAAGGAGCGCCCTTTTCCATGGCGTCGGAACGAACCTCGCACCCCGAAGTGACCGACTCCGCCGGCAAGACCAACTCCCTTGCCCCGGAGGCCTCCACTGTCAAGGCCCGGCTCTCGCGGACTGATGGTTCCCGTGTCGGCGATTGAGAGCGAGAGGCCGAACCCTGACGAGGTTCGGCGGCGGATCGACAGACTCTACGACCGGGCCGAGAGTGACACGGGTACCTTCAACGCGACCCGCGCCGCTGCGATCCCGCGCCAGCGGAACGCGGCGGGCCGCGGCCGGCCCCAGGAGGACACCGAACCCGCGGTCGGATCCCTGGCCCGGCAGTGGTTCGACGCCGCCCGTGCCAAACTGGGCCCGACCGTGCCGGCGTCGCTGCCGGACAGGAGGTTGCCGGCCCGGCCCGACCGCGCGCCCCAGGCGGTACGACCCGCCCGCCCTGCGGAACGTCCCGAGCAAGCCCGCGCTCTCGAAGCGCCCAAGGCACCCACCGGTGTTGCGCGGGAGCTGACCGGCGGATCAGCTCGGGCACTGACCACGGGATTCCTCCCGGAGCTCTCCGACCAGCGTGACGCACTGACTGCGACAGGGGAGTCCCGGCGGGACGAGAGCGCCTGGGGTACAGGTGCACAGCCGGTCCTCGGCGACATGGCGGCGCGGCCGCCGTACGAGCCCGAGCCGGTGCCCGCCCCCGAGCCCAGCCAACTGCCCGGCACACAGGCCCTCGCGGCGCTGCCCACCCTCCCGCACCCCGCTGCGGGTACGCACCCTGGGGATCTTCCGACAGGGGGAGTGGAGACCTACGGTGCCGGTCCGGCGACCGACGCGACCGCACCGCATGCCACGGCCGTGCCGGCCGAGCCGACCACTTACTACACCTCTGGTCCACTGGCCGACGTGACCACCGTGACCTATGGCGCCGGTCTGCCGAGCATCCCGGCTTCTTCCCTGGCGGCCCCTGGCCCGGCAGTGCCCGCCGAACCGGCCGCCGCACCCGCCCCTGCTGCACTGACAGCGGCTGCCGCCCCGGCGGAAGCGGTTGACCTCACGGCACGCGAAACTCCCCCCACCACCTTCACACCCGGTGGCTACGCCGGATCCTGGCAGTTGCCGAATGCCGGCCACAGCACCCAGGCCGAGCGGGTGGTCGCCTTCGCCCGAGCGCAGATCGGTCGGCCCTGCGTATGGGGCGCGGCAGGGCCGGGATCGTACGACGCCCCCGGTCTCACCCTGGCCGCGTGGAAGACGGCCGACGTGACGCTTCCCCGGACCCCGCAGGCCCAGTGGGGAGCGGGAGTGCAGGTCTCGCTCGCTGACGTCCAGGTCGGAGACCTCGTCTTCTTCCACGAGGACCTCAGCCACGTCGGCATCTGGAGCGGCGACGGCATGATGATTCACGCCCCGGGCCCGGGAGCGCTCATCCGTGAGGAGTCGGTGCTCTTCGCCGGCCAGTCGGCGATCAAGGGCGTGGTCCGCCCGGCCTGACGTCCCTCTCCGCTGGTGTCGCGTCATCTCGCGGGCGAACTCCGTCTGAGGGGGCGGATCCGGGGCCGCGGAGTCGCGGGCGTGTGTTCAGTGGGAGCGGGGTTTCGCCTTGGTGGCGTGGCGGGTGGCCTTGTAGGTCTCGGGCAGGAAGCGGTGTGCGAGGGCGGCGCGCCTGGTGGCGGTGTCGCCGCCGACGATCTCGGCGCGGCCCTCCATCATGGCGATGAAGCCCTGGCGGGCCACGTCCTTGCGGCTGTTCTTCTTCATGCCGGGGCCGAAGGCGGTGTTGTCCATGCCGGCGCGGGCGTGGAAGTTGCTGTCGGTGGCGCCGGGCATGAGGCACGTGACGGTGACGCCGTGTTCTTTGAGTTCCTCGCGCAGGCCGAGGGCGAACATGCGGGTGAAGGCGCGGGAGGGCCCGTACACGGTCTCGTAGGGGGTGGGCAGGGTCGCGGACAGCGACGAGGTGATGAGGATCTTGCCCGCGTGATGGGCGGCCATGTGCCGGGCGACGTGCTTGGCGAGGTGGACGACCGAGGTGACGTTGAGGGAGAGCAGGGAGAGTTCGTCGTCCAGGTGGGTGTCGATGAACGCTCCGCCGATGCTGCGTCCGGCGTTGAGTACCGCTGCCGACAGGGGTCGGCCGGTGTCCGCCACGGCCTTCCACACCGTCTCGACGCCGTTCGCCTCGCCGAGGTCGGCGCGAACGGGAGTGACGTGGGCGCCGTCGCGGGTGAACTGCTCGGCGGCCTCGTCGATCTTCTCGCTGCGGCCGGTCGCGACGAGGTCGAAGCCGTTGGCGGCGCACAGGCGGGCGATCTCGTAGCCGATGCCGTTGGAGGCTCCGGTGACCAGAGCCAAGGGGCGGGTGGAGGGGCTGCTCACAGGCTGCTCCTGTCGTCGGAGGCGGAAGCGGTGTGGCCTGTGCTGTCCGCCTGGGGGTGGTCGGGGGCGGGGGTGCTCCAGTCGGCGAGCAGGCGCCACGCCTCCTGGGAGGCCCGGTCGGCGGCGGGCATGTAGAGGAAGAGGGTCTGGTCGTCCTCGCCGGGCGGAGTGAGCGCCTGGTAGTCGATGGTGAGCTTGCCGACCAGGGGGTGGTTGAAGCGTTTCTGGCCGTGGGTGCGGGTGAGGACCTTGTGGTCGTCCCACCAGCGGCTGAAGTGTTCGCTCTTCATCGTCAACTCGCCGACCAGTTCGGCGGTGCGGGCGTCGTCCGGGTAGCGGCCGGCGTCCAGGCGCAGGATCGCGGTCATCTCCGCCGCGAGCCGCTCCCAGTCCTCGTACAGCTCGCGGGCCTCGGGCGACAGGACGATCCAGCGGGTGAGGTTGCGCTCCCGGTAAGGCATGGCGTCGAAGTCGGCCATCAGGACCCGGCACAGATGGTTGGTGGCCAGGATGTCGCCGCGTCTGCCGAGGATGAAGGCGGCGTGGTCATGGAAGGACTCCAGGAACCGCAGCAGCCCGGGGCTGGCGCGTTGCACGCTGGGCGCGGTGCGCCGGGCGCGGCGGCCGGGCCGGGCCTTGACCAGGTCGTGCAGGTGCGCCCGCTCCGCGTCGTCCAGGCGCAGCGCCTCGGCGACGGCGTCCAGGACGCTGTCCGAGGGGGTGATGTTGCGGCCCTGTTCGAGGCGGGTGTAGTAGTCCGTGCTCACCCCGGCGAGCTGAGCGACCTCCTCGCGCCGAAGCCCGGGCACGCGGCGGTAGGCGCCGCGCTCCGGGAGGCCGACCGACTCGGGGTCGACGCGGTCCCGGCAGCGGCGCAGGAACTGGGAGAGGTCCACGTTGCCGGCCATGCCTCCATCCTCCTGCCCCGGCCGGGGTGTGGCGATCGCGATGGGTGGGTCGCTGCGTCCTAGGAAGCAGCGTCCCTGGGGCGAAGCGAAACTTGAACGTCCCGCCCCGCCTTCGCCGCGGGATCTGGGTGCCGGCTTTCCGAGATGCCCCTGATCGGACCCCGACCCGACCCGGAAAAGCCCCTGACAGGGGCACCACATGGGCGACAGTGCACCTAACGTGACGACGGTGCCCCGGCCGGGTCCGCACGCCTGACACAACCGTTCTCTTCACGAGCACCAGGAGGATCCATGCCGTTGAGGGGCAGATCCGCATTACGGCGCATCGCCGAGCGGGGCACGGCCATGGCCGTGGGAGCCGCTATGGCCGTCATCACCGGCGTGGCCGCCGCTCCTGCGGTCCACGCGTCGCCGCCCGCCAGCGGGGCCCTGCGGTGGGCACCGTGTGACGACCCGGAGAAGCCGGGAGCCGAGTGCGCCACCCTTTCGGTGCCGGTCGACTGGGCCCATCCGGACGGGCCGAGACTCGACCTGGCTGTGGCCCGCCGCAAGGCCACGGACCCCGGCGCACGCGTCGGCTCGATGGTGTTCGGCCCCGGAGGGCCGGGTGACTCGGGCGTGGAGACGGTGGTGGGCCGTGTCGGCCGGTTCAGCCCCGAGGTCCGCCGCAGGTTCGACATCGTCAGCTTCGACCCGCGCGGAGTGGGCGGCAGCAACCCGGTGACCTGCTCCGGCGACCTGCTTGCCGAGCGGCCGTCACCGGAGCTCAAGAGCCAAGCGGACTTCGACACCACCGTGGCGTACAACAAGCGGCTCCGTGCCGACTGCCGGGCCCGTACCGGACCGGTGTTCGACCACCTTGACACGGCCCAGACGGTCCGGGACTTGGACGCCCTGCGGGCCGCCCTCGGCGAGCGGAAACTGACCTTCCACGGCAGCTCGTACGGCACGCTGCTCGGGGCGCAGTACGCCGAGACCTACCCGCGCCGCGTGCGCGCGATGGTGCTGGAGAGCGTCATGGACCACAGCGTCCCGACCGCCCGTGACTTCCTGCGGGCCGAGGCGGCCACGGCAGAGGATTCGTTCCAGGAGTTCGTGGAGTGGTGCGACGGAGCTGCCGACTGCGCGCTGCACGGCCGGGACGTCCGTGCCGTCTGGCAGGGCCTGTTGGCCCGGGCCGGGCGCGGCGAGCTGGAGGACCCGGCGAAGGAGGGCATCTCGTTGTCCTCGTCGGACCTGGTCAACAAGATCGCGTTCCGGAAGTTCTACAAGGCCGAATACGCGGGCCTGGCTACGGCGATCGCGGGGATGGACGCGAGCAAGCCGCTGCCCGCGTCGCCCACCTCGACGGCGCCGCTGCCTGGGGCCGCCTCGCTCTTCTGCTCGGACTGGCATCTGCCGGTGCGCGGCTACCAGGAGTACGCCTCGCTCGTCGCCATGATGAACACGACCGCGCCTGACCTGCCTTACCTGCTGCCGCTCCACATGGCAGCGGGGTGTCTGGGCACGCCGACCGCCAACCCGCAGCACCACCTGGACGCACGCGGCGCCCCGCCGATTCTGCTGTCCAACGCCTTGCACGACCCCGCGACCGGCTACCCGTGGGCGGTCTCGGTGGCCCGGCAGCTCGGTCGCAGCGGCGTGCTCCTCACCTACGAGGGCCACGGCCACGGCAGCGTCACCAGCGGCCCATGCATGGAGGACACCGTGGACAGCTACCTCACCGACCTGACGGCCCCGCCACGGGGCACCAGCTGCCCCGCCGTGCCGTTCTGACGGCTGGCACTCCCGCTTACGACACCAGCCGTACGAGGAAGAAGGAGAAACCGGCATGGCGATTCAGCGGATGGACAACGTCGGCATCGTCGTCGAGGACATGGATGCCGCCATCGCGTTCTTCGTGGAACTCGGTATGGAGCTGGAGGGCAGGGGGGAGGTCGAGGGCCCCTTCGCCGACCAGTGCACCGGACTCGACGGCGTCCGCTGTGACATCGCGATGGTCCGGACCCCGGACGGTCACAGCCGGCTCGAACTGGCGAAGTACCACAGCCCCGCGGCGATCAGCGCCGGGCCGCGCAACCGACCCCACAACATCGTGGGCACGCACCGCGTCATGTTCGCCGTCGACGACATCGAAGACACCGTTGCCCGCCTGCGCCCTCACGGCGCCGAACTCGTCGGGGAGATCGCCCGGTTCGAGGACAGCTATCTGCTCTGCTACCTCCGCGGCCCGGAGGGCATCATCGTCGGGCTGGCCGAGCAACTGCGCTGAGAAGGGGCCGGAAGCTGTTGGCCGGCGCACAGGCTCCTGAAACGAGGGCACCAAAGGGGCCGCCTGTTGCATCGCGGCACACGGTAGCCCGGGTTCCAGGGCGCGGCGGGCCCGCCACATTCCTCTGGCGGGCGCCGGCGCCGCAGCCCGGGCGACCCCCGAGCCCGGGCGACCCTCCGCAGCACGCACGGCCCGCCGCGATCATTCGCTCGGCCGGCCGCTCACTCAGGATTCAAGGCGACGGCGGTCTTCCTCGTCCCACTTCCGGGTGTCTCGCGGTTGGACGTACGGTTCGGCATCGGCAGGATGGCCGCCCGCGACGGCACGCTGCCGGTGCATCTCGGCGTCGAATTCCAGGCCGAGCAGGATCGCCAGGTTCGTGATCCACAGCCACACAAGGAAGATGATCACTCCGGCGAAAGTGCCGTAGGTCTTGTTGTAAGAGGCGAAATTCGCGACGTACACCGCGAACCCGGCCGAGGCGATCACCCAGATTCCCAGCGCCAGGAAGCTGCCCGGCGTGATCCAGCGGAAACCGCGGGCCCTCGCGTTCGGTGCCGCCCAGTACAGGATCGCGATCATGGCTGTGACCAGGACTATCAGCACCGGCCACTTCGCGATCGACCACACGGTCAAGAATGTGTCCCCAAGGCCCAGCGCGGTGCCGACCTGGCGGGCCAGGCCCCCGGTGAACACCACGATCACCGCACTGACCACGGCCATCACCATCAAAACAACCGTCACACCGACCCGGACAGGCAGCACCTTCCACACCGGGCGGCCCTCGGGAACGTCGTACACCGCATTCGCGCTGCGGATGAACGCAGCGACATAGCCGGACGCCGACCATACCGCCAGCACCAGACCCACGATCGCCACGACCGAACCGAGCCCTGCGTTGCCTTGCATCTGCTGCACCGCGTTACGCAGGACGTCCTGCGCCGCGCCGGGGGCGAGCTTCTGGATGTTGTCCAGTACCTGCTGGGTCGCCGACTGGCCGACCACTCCGAGCAGGGAGATCAGCGCCAGCAGCGCCGGGAACAGCGCCAGGATCCCGTAGTACGTCAGCGCTGCGGCCCGGTCGGTCAGCTCGTCCTTCTTGAATTCCTTGAGGGAGCCCTTCAGTACCGCGCGCCAGGAGCCCTTGGGTAGATCCTTCGGCTTGTCGGGCGCCCGCTGTTCCACCCGCTCATCAGGTCCGGCACGCGTGCCCTGCGCGGCCTCGGCTTTGTGGTCGGCCGGAGCGTCCCCGGCGTGCTTTCCGTGTCTTTTCAGTGTCCGCACCATGGCCCGCGAGTATCCGGCGATGCGACGCCTATACACCGTTTTATTATGTAATGCCCGATATCAGGGTTTCTGGCTGCTGGGGCCGGGTAGAAATTGCACCGACGCCCGGTCGGGCAGAAGCGCCAGGTGCGGCCCCAGCCCGACAGCCCCGACCACCGGCTTGAGGTCCACACGCCCGTGGCGCGGACGCCGCCGGTCAGGCGGGTGTGGGCTGGGTCCGGTCGGGGGTGGGTTCGAGGCGTACGACGATGCCCTTCGACGCGGGCTGGTTGCTGATGTCGGCGACGCTGTCCAGCGGCACCAGGACGTTCGTCTCCGGGTAATAGGCCGCGGCCGAGCCCTTGGCGGCCTGGTAGGGCACGATCTCGAAGTTCTCGGCCCGGCGCTCGGTGCCGTCCGCCCAGACGCTCACCAGGTCGACATGATCGCCCTGGGCGAGGCCCAGTTCGATCAGGTCGGCCGGGTTGACGAGGACCACGTGGCGGCTGCCGTGGATGCCACGGTAGCGGTCGTTGTTGCTGTAGGGAACGGTGTTCCACTGGTCGTGCGAACGCAGCGTCTGCAGCAGCAGGTGCCCCTCGGGCGCCCGGGGGACCACCCGCTCGTTGCAGGTGAACAGGGCCTTGTCGACCTTGGTGTTGAAGACGCCCTCGTTGACGGGGTTGGGTAGTTGGAAGCCTCCGGGGCGCGTCACCCGTGCGTTGAAGTCGTGGAAGCCCGGCACGATGCGGGAGATGCGGTCGCGGATCGTGCTGTAGTCGCCCTCGAACTCGCTCCAGGGGATGTCCGCCTTGCCGTCCAGGGTCTGCCGGGCGAGCCGGCACAGGATGGCGACTTCGCTGAGCAGCAGCGGGGAGGCCGGTTCGAGGCGGCCCTGGGAGGTGTGCACCTCGCTCATGGAGTTCTCGACGGTGACGAACTGCTCGCCGTCGGCCTGGACGTCACGCTCGGTGCGCCCCAGGGTCGGCAGGATCAGCGCGGTGTCGCCGCAGACGGTGTGCGAGCGGTTGAGCTTGGTGGAGATGTGGGCGGTCAGCCGGCACGAGCGCATCGCCTCCTCGGTGACCGCGCTGTCAGGGGCGGCGCGGACGAAGTTGCCTGCCAGGGCGAGGAAGACGTTGACGCGGCCCTCGCGCATCGCCCTGATCGCGTTCACCGAGTCCAGGCCGTGCGGGCGCGGCGGGTCGAAGCCGAACTCCTTCTGCAGGGCGTCCAGGAAGGTGTCCGGCATCTGCTCCCAGATGCCCATGGTGCGATCGCCCTGGACGTTGCTGTGGCCGCGCACCGGGCACGCGCCGGTGCCGGCGCGCCCCAGGTTGCCGCGCAGCATCAGGAAGTTGACGATCTCCCGGATGGTGGGCACGCCGTGCTTGTGCTGAGTGATGCCCATCGCCCAGCAGACGATGACGCGTTCGCTGCCGAGGACCTCGTCGCGGACCTTCTCGATCTCCTCGCGGGTCAGCCCGGTCGCCGTGTGCACGTCGTCCCAGTCGACGGTGCGGGCGTGCGGGGCGAACTCCTCGAAGCCGGTGGTGTGGGCGTCGATGAAGTCGTGGTCCAGGACGGTGCCGGGCGCCGCGTCCTCGGCCTCCAGCAGCAGGAGGTTGAGGGCCTGGAACAGGGCGAGGTCGCCGCCGGGTTTGATGTGCAGGAAGCGGTCGGCGATCTGGGTGCCGCGTCCGACGACCCCGCGCGCTTTCTGCGGGTTCTTGAAGCGCCGCAGCCCGGCCTCCGGCAGCGGGTTGACCGCCACGATCCGGGCGCCGCCCCGCTTGGCCTCCTCCAGGGCGGAGAGCTGTCGCGGGTGGTTGCTGCCCGGGTTCTGCCCGACCAGGAAGATCAGGTCGGCGTGGTGGAGGTCGTCGAGGCTGACGGTGCCCTTGCCGGTACCCAGGGTCTCGCTCAGGGCGAAGCCGCTGGACTCGTGGCACATGTTGCTGCAGTCGGGCAGGTTGTTGGTGCCGAAGGCGCGGGCGAAGAGCTGTAGGACGAAAGCAGCCTCGTTGCTGGCGCGGCCGGACGTGTAGAAGACGGCCTCGTCGGGGGAGGCCAATCCCTTGAGCTCCTGCGCGAGGACGCCCAGGGCCTCGTTCCAGCCGATGGGCTCGTAGTGTTCGGAGCCAGGTCGCTTGATCATCGGCTCGGTGAGCCGGCCCTGCTGGTTGAGCCACATGTCGGAGCGTCCGGCGAGGTCGGCGACGCTGTGCTCACGGAAGAAGTCGGCGGTGATCCGGCGCGTGGTGGCTTCGTCGTTGATGTGCTTGGCGCCGTTCTCGCAGTACTCGTTGCGATGGCGGCGGCCCGGGGCCGGGTCCGCCCATGCGCAGCCAGGGCAGTCGACACCACCCACCTGGTTCATGGTCAGCAGGTCCACCCCGGTCTTGCGCGGCGAGGTCTGCTCCAGGGAGTACTCCAGCGCGTGCACGACCGCGGGGACTCCGGCCGCCCACTTCTTCGGCGGTGTCACGGCGAGGGTGGTCTCCGGCTCCTCGCCGGGCGGGTTCTGCATCGGTTCGCCTTTCTCTTGCCGTGTCCGGCACGCCGGTCAGCCGACAGGCCACTGGGCCACGCGGCTCCTGGGCGGTTCCGGATGGTCGTGCTGCACGCGGCCGTTGCGGATGGTGCCGCGCCAGGCCCCGCCCTCCTGCCCCAGCCCCTCGATGAACTGCTTGAAGTTCACGAGTTCGCCCTGCACCAGCCGGGCCGTCAGCCGGGTTGCCCAGGACGAGCGGTTGAGGATCCTCGCGGCTCCTTGCGGTTCCAGGAGCATCCGGACAGTGATCGCAGTGCCGCCTGACTCCGTCGGCCTGAACTCGACCTCGCCCTGGTGGGAGGGGTTCTGCTCCAGGCCGCGCCAGGCCAGGTAGGCGTCGGGGTCCTGCTCCACGATCTCGACCGGGAAGCGGCGGCGCAGCGGCCCGTAGCCGATGGTCCAGGCGGCCACGGTGGGCCTGATCTGCTCGACGCCGTGCACCACGGTCGAAAAGCGCGGGAAGGTCTTGAACTGCGTCCACTGGTTGTACGCCGTCCGCACCGGCACCGCGACCTCGACCGTCTCCTCGAAGTGATGCTCGCGCAGCGGACGGCGGCGCGTGACGCCGTCGCCGTCCGTGCGCATCCCCGGCGTGTTCGGCACGGCCTTCTGGGCGTCGTCTTCGTGCGCCATCGTGGTCTCTCTTCCGGTGAGGGAGCCGGGCGTCCGGCCATCCGGCCTGCCCTCGTGCGTCAGGGCTCCTTTTCCGGTTCCCACATCGCGCACTTCGAGTCCCCCTCGTCCTCGGCCTACGTTGGGGCTACGCGTCCGCGAGGGGGTGTGCTCCTCAGATTCGCTCCCACGAGAGTCGCGTTGCGCACTGAACAAATGGACCGTGACGACGAGCAGTTCGTCGTCACGCCTGTGACAGAGCAGTGACGAAACACCCCACAACTATGGGTGGGCACCCCGGGTCTCACCATGCGTGGACGGCGACGACCCGCCGTTTCGACGCATTGACTCAGACCACAACAGGGGGAACATCATGAAGTCGACCCGCCGAAAGGCAGCCACCGCCGCCGTCTTGGCTGTCCTTGCCCTGGGCGGCACGCTCGCCGCGACCACACCGGCCTCGGCTGCCACGCCCACCCGCTACAACGGCGCCTGTGGCGCCGGATACGACGTCATCAGGGCTACGCCGGTCCACTCGTCGCAGTCCACCATCCCCGCCACCACGTTCGTGACCTACAACAGCAGCGCCGGCAAAGTCTGCGCGGTCACTGTGCGCACCAACCCGGGTCCGCGCGTCTTCATGGAGGTCACGCTGGACACCTGGCCTCACAGCAGCGGCGAGGTCAAGGACTCCGGCTCCTACGCCAGCTACGCAGGCCCGGTCTACAAGGACGTCCCCGACGACGGGCAGTGCCTCACGTGGAGCGGCTCGTTCGACATTTACTACAACTCCGAGAACGGCAACTGCACCTGACCGAACGGCTTGGAGAACCCGTCAACCGGCGAACTGTGACCCGGGTAGACGAGACGCGCCCGGCCGGGAGGCCGGGCGGGCCGGCAGGCCCACCGGCTGCGGCGCGGCAGCCAAGGGCGCCACCATCTGCCTCGCCGGACTTCACGTCGCGGGCACTTTCCGCTGGTCCGCCCGCTGAATCGAAACGAAATGAACGGCAGGGTCACCCTGCTACGCGGTACGGTGCGCCGATGTCAGAGATCAAGAAGTTCCAAGTCACCTTTGACTGCGCAGAACCTGAGCGCCTCGCTCGCTTCTGGTGTGAAGTGTTGGGATACGTCACGCCGCCGCCACCTGAGGGATTCACCACCTGGGACGATTTCAACCGCACCCTGCCTCCTGAGAAGCAGGAATCATGGTTCGCATGCAGTGATCCCTCAGGCGTGGGCCCGCGTCTGTTCTTCCAACGCGTCCCGGAAGGCAAGATCGTCAAGAATCGGGTGCATCTCGACGTCCGGGTCGGGACCGGGCTGGTGGGCGACGAGCGCCTCGCCGCGCTCGAAGCCGAGTGCGCAAGACTGGTCGCGCTCGGTGCGACCCACGTGCAAACGCTGTATGCCGATGAGGAAAACGAGTCGTGCATCCCGATGCTGGATGTCGAGGGCAACGAGTTCTGTATCGACTGAACATTCTTCGAGCCGGGGAGGTGGGGAGCCACCTCCCTTTCCTTCACGGCGGTGCGGAATGAGCAGGCCGGTGCCCCGATAGCCGCCGTCCGCGATGACCGTGGCCCGGCCGACCGCAGCCTTCGCACCGGAAAGTTCCCATGCCTTGCAATCGTTGCGGTTGCCGGGCAGCGGCCGGCCGACGGCGACGACGGCTTGGGAGTCGGCGGACCCGCACAAGATCATCTCACCGGTGATCAGCAGTTACGGGACAGTCCCTAGCGGCGGGTGAGGCGGGTGAAGGTGACGCCGTTGGGGAAGGCGGTGCGCTCGGCCACGTCGAAGACCGTGGGGTCGAAGGCACCGTCGACCACCGAGATTCCGGTTCCGGCAACGACCGGATACGTCTTGATCAGCAGCTCGTCCATCTCGGGCAGCAGGGTGCCCGCGAGCCGGCCGCCCCCGCAGAGCCAGATGTCCAGGCCGGCGCCTGCCTCGCTCTTGAGCTCACGGACGAGGGCGAGCGGGTCGCTCGGCACGACGGTTACGGCTGGGTCTGTGTCCGGCTTGAGAGTGCTGGACACCACGTACTGGCGCAGGTGCGCGTACGGGCTGGTGATCCCGTTGTCGAGGGCGGGGCGGTAGGTACCGAGGCCCATGACGACGGTGTCGAAACGCCGGTTGGGCGCGTCGGCGACGCCGACGGCCGCGCGGTAGGCGGTCGGGATGGTCTCCGGGTACAGCGCGTTCATCCAGGCCGAGTAGGCGGCGGCCTGCTGCTCGTCGCCCTGCGGAAAGAAGTCGAACTCGCCGTCAGGGCCGGCGATGCGTCCGTCGAGCGTGACGCCGATGTAGTACGCATTCTGCAGGTGACCGACCGCACCGGCTGCGGCAGCGGCTGGTACGGACACTGCCATCAGGTGCTCACCTGGTTCCTCAGCCACTGGGGGGTCCCTGCCGACCTCGCGCAAGAACTGGTCGACGAGGCGATCGGCGGACGGTTCGCGAGCTGGACGGGTCCCGACCCGGTGCTGGTCGAGGACGTCGCGGAGCGCCTCGCGCTGTCGCTGCGCGCGGACGACGGTGCACGATCCGCCGGACCCGCGCCGGACCACCTCGAGCGCTGGCTCGCGGTGCGCGAGACCGTGCCGTGGCAGGAGGCTTCAGACTGCGGCCGGGACGAACCGGTGACCCCGTCCCGCGACGGCGCGGCGGAGGACATCAGAGCGACGGCAACGCCCGGTCCGCCTTCCTCGCCCTCGTCTTCGTCCTCGCCCGCGAGGGCGTCGCGCTCGACGGGGTCAGCCTGCTGCGGCGCGTCACCTTCCAGGCGGATGAGCCGCAGGACGCGCTGATCCTCATGCGGTACGTCGACAGTCACCTCGCCGAGACCCGACGCAACACCGCCTCACGCTGAGTCGGCCGGTGCACACCACGGGGAGGGCGTGCGCGGCGGCCGAGGTGAGTTCCGAGGTGGTAAACCGCTTCAGCCGGGTCGGCAAGGCCCGGCCGCGCGCGACGGCCGCTTGCTTCCGGTGAGGTGTGCCGTGAGGCGGGCTGTTCCCGCGGGTACGGCGAGAAGAGTGCCGAGTACGGTCCGTTCGACCGACGCCGACGATCCGATGGCATCGCCGGGTTCCGCCTGCGCTCCGGCAAGCACCGCCTGCGCTCCGACCAGCAGCACCTGCCACGGCCCCGGTACTCCCTCCGCGTCGACCGTGATCGTGTCGCCGTCGCGAGTCGTCCGGTAGACGGCCGCCGTGCCGTGCCGGGCGCCCTGGGCCGGGACCCGTGTCACGATCGTCGCGCCGTCGGTCGGCTCGTGGACCCGCAGCGTCACCCCGTGCGCCCAGTCGTACTCCGCCGCGTCGTCGCTCTCGCCGTACGGGACGACCGAGCCGGGCCGGGCGAGCAGGGGCAGGCTGTCGTAGCCGTATCGCCCGCGCCGCCAGCCGGGCCCCCTGACCTGTTCGCCCGAGAGCAGATGCGTCCAGGTGCCGTCCGGTACGTAGTAGTCGACGACGCCGTCGGACGAGAACACGGGAGCGACGAGCAGGTCGTCGCCGAGCATGTACTGCCGGTCCAGAGTGTGGCAGGCCGGGTCGTCGGGGAACTCCAGCACCATCGCCCGCATCATCGGCGTGCCACGCTCGGCGGCCTGCTGGGCCGCATGGAAGAGGTAGGGCATGAGCCGGTGCTTGAGGCGAGTGAAGTCGCGGGTGACCGCGACCGCCTCCTCGTCGTAGTCCCACGGCACCCGGTACGACTTGCTGCCGTGCAACCGGCTGTGCGACGAGAGCAGCCCGAACTGCACCCACCGCTTGAACACCTCGGGCGTGGGTGTGCCCTCGAAGCCGCCGATGTCATGGCTCCAGAAGCCGAAGCCGGACAGACCGAGCGACAGTCCGCCGCGCAGCGACTCGGCCATGGCGCCGAAGTGCGACTCGCAGTCGCCGCCCCAGTGCACCGGGAACTGCTGTCCGCCCACCGTCGCCGAACGGGCGAACAGCACGGCCTCGCGGGCGCCCCGGGCCTCGCTCAGCACCTCGAAGACCGTCTCGTTGTAGAGCTGTGTGTAGTAGTTGTGCATGCGCTCCGGGTCGGAGCCGTCGTGCCAGACCACATCGGTCGGGATCCGCTCGCCGAAGTCGGTCTTGAAGCAGTCGACGCCCTGCGCGGTGAGCGCGCGCAACTTGCTCGCGTACCACTGGCGCGCCCGCTGATCGGTGAAGTCGACCAGGGCCATGCCGGCCTGCCACAGGTCCCACTGCCATACGTCACCGTCGGCCTTGCGGACCAGATAGCCGTGCCGCTTGGCCTCCGCGAACAGCGGGGACTTCTGCGCGATGTACGGGTTGATCCACACCGACACGCGCAGGCCGTGCTCCTCCCTCAGCCGCCGCAGCATGCCCTCGGGGTCCGGGAACACGTCCGGGTCCCAGGTGAAGTCGCACCACTGGTACTCGCGCATCCAGAAGCAGTCGAAGTGGAAGACGCCCAGCGGAATGTCCCGCTCGGCCATTCCGCGCACGAACCGGTTCACCGTCTCCTCGTCGTACGAGGTCGTGAACGACGTCGACAGCCACAGCCCGAACGACCAGGCCGGCGGCAGCGCCGGGCGCCCCGTCAGCGCCGTGTAGCGGTTCAGGACGTCCTTGGGCGTCGGACCGTACACGACGAAGTACTCCAGCGACTGATCCTCGACGCTGAACTGCACCTGCCCGACGGCTTCCGAGTCGATCTCGTAGCTCACCTTGCCGGGGTGGTTCACGAAGATGCCGTAGCCGCGGTTCGTGAGGTGAAAGGGGACGTTCTTGTACGCCTGCTCGCTCGCGGTGCCGCCGTCGGCCTGCCAGATGTCCACGCTCTGGCCGTTCTTCACGAACGGCGTGAACCGTTCGCCGAGCCCGTACACCAGCTCGCCGACAGCGAGCGTGAGTTGTGCCAGCGAGTGGTGGCTGCCGTCGCCCAGGACCGCGAAGCCGGTGCCGCGGGCCTTGGCCGAAGTGAGGACGCGGCCCTCCGCGGTGAAGTCCAGCCGCCACGGGGCCGCGCTGTCCACGCACAGGGACAGCTCCCCGGCCGTCAGCTTCAGCAGCGAGCGCTCCCGAGTGACCTGCGCCGCGTGGCCCGGCTCGGTGCGCAGTGCGAACTCCGGGCCGCGCTCGGCAGCGCCCGCGTGGTGGGTGGACCGAATGCCGATCACCCCCTCGGCGGGGGACCAGCACTCGACGGTCAGCAGCGGGCTGTTGAGGGTCTGGCCGCGGCGCGTGACGTGCTGAACGGGCGCATACAGCGTGAACCGGTCCTCATCGACGCGCGCGTCGGCGACCTCGGCGGCGTACGACGCCTGGACGTCTTCGCGCATCAGCCAGTAGCCGTCGGTGAACTTCATCGGGAGTCCTTCCCCGGAAGGGTGCGGGCGCGGTGGTAGGCGATCAGCCGCCGGTACCAGCGGTAGCTGTCCTTGGGTGTGCGGGTCTGCGTGTCGTAGTCGACCCGGACGATGCCGAAGCGCTGACCGTAGCCACGGGCCCACTCGAAGTTGTCCAGCAGCGACCACACGTAGTAGCCGCGCACGTCGACGCCCGCGCGCACGGCGGCGGCGAGCGCGTCCAGATGGCTGCGGAGGTAGTCGACCCGTTCCACGTCGCGGACCCGGCCGTCGGCGTCGACGGTGTCCGCCTCCGCCGAGCCGTTCTCGGTGATCAGCAGGGGTGGCAGCGTGGGGTAGCGCGCGGCCAGGTCGACCAGCAGGTCCGTGAAGGTGTGCGGGACGACGGGCCAGCCCATGGTGGTGTGGCGGACATCCTCGCGCCAGGTCTCCTCGGCCCGGACGTCGACCGCGGTACGGGTGGCCGGGTCCGGGTCGCGGTGCGGGGCGTCGGCGACGGTGATCGGGCGGTAGTAGTTGATGCCGACGAAGTCGAGCGGTGCGCCGATGAGCTCGAGGTCGCCGTCGAGGCGGTACGAGCCGTCGCCGCGGGGCAGCAGCTCGCCCCAGGTCTCGGCTTCGTGCTCCGGGTAGCACCCGGCGAACAGCGGCTCGAACCACACGTCGTTGTGGAGCGTCTCGACCCGGCGTACGGCGGCCAGATCGGCGGGGGAGTCCGTGGCCGGCAGCAGCCGGTCGGGGTTGAGCGTGATCCCGACCTCCCGTGCCCCCGTGGCGCGCAGGGCCTGCACGGCCAGCCCGTGGCCGACGAGCAGATGGTGTGCGGCGGCGAGCGCGCCGCGGCCCTCCCGGGCGCCTGGGGCGTGTGCGCCCGCCGCGTAGCCGACGAAGGAGCTGCAGAAGGGCTCGTTGAGCGTGATCCAGCGGTCCACCCGGTCGCCGAGCCGGGCGGCGACCACCCCGGCGTAGTCGGCGAACCGCTCCGCCGTCTCACGCGCCCGCCAGCCGCCCCGGTCCTCCAGCGCCTGAGGGAGGTCCCAGTGGTAGAGGGTGGCGGCGGGCGAGATGCCGGCGGCCAGCAGCTCGTCGACGAGCCGGTCGTAGAAGCCGAGCCCGGCCGCGTTGACGGGGCCGGAGCCGGTCGGCTGGATACGCGGCCAGGCGACGGAGAAGCGGTAGCTGTCCACACCGAGCTCGCGCAGCAGCGTGATGTCCTCGCGATAGCGGTGGTAGTGGTCGCAGGCGACGTCCCCGGTGGCGCCGTCCGCGACGCGCCCGGGCTCGCGGCAGAAGGTGTCCCAGATGGACGGGCCTCTGCCGTCCTCGTCGTACGCGCCCTCGATCTGGTAACTGGCCGTGGCGGCACCGAAGAATAAGCCGGGCGGGAACTCAGGGAACTCGGGGGAATCGGGGAGCTCGGGGGAATCGGGGAAATTCACAGGGAGGAACCTGCCTACTTGACCGACCCGCCGGTGATCCCGGCGGCAATGTACTTCTGGGCGACGACGAGCAGGATCGCGGCCGGAACGGCGGAGAGCACCGCGGTCGCCATGACCGCGCCCCAGTCGCTGACATGCGCGCCGACGAACTGGTAGATGCCGAGCGTGACGGGTTTCACGTCGTCCGTCGTGTTGAGGGTCAGCGCGAACATGAAGTCCGACCAGGCGAAGAGGAAGGTGAACAGACCCGCCGTGATCAGGGCGTTACGGCTCATGGGCAGCACGATCCGCACGAACGCGGTGAAGCGGTTCGCGCCGTCCACCATCGCGGCTTCGACGACCTCGCCCGGGATCGACACCATGAAAGCCCGCAGCAGTACGACCGCGAAGGGCAGACCGAGTGAGGCATCCGCCAGGATCAGCCCCAGATAGGAATTGACGAGATCGAGCTGCGCATAGGCGCTGTAGAGGGCGTTGGCGATGACGATGCCCGGCACCATCTGCGTGATGAGTGTCGCGAAGACGATGCCCTGCCCGCCGCGGAGTCCGAACTGGGCGAGCCCGTACGCGGCGGGCGCGGCGAGCGCGAGACAGACGACGACGGCACCGAGCGCGACGACGAAGCTGGTGAGCAGTGAATCGCCCTGGGTGCTGATCGCCGTATCAAAGTTCTTCAGTGACGGTGATACCGGGAACCACTCGGTGGCGGCGATGCTCGATTCGGGCTGGAGGGCGGTGTTGAGCATCCAGTACACCGGGAAGAGCAGCACGGCGAGGATCAGCAGGGCGGCGGCGGTGTTCCACACCGAACGCACGCGCAGAAGGCTCGCCGGTCGTTTCGTCGGTCGGCTCATCGTCGCTCACTTCCCCTTGCCGAAGTCGGCGCGGTCGGCCCGCAGGTACAGCACGGCGAAGACCGCGCTGATGAGGATCAGGACATTGCCCACCACGGCGCCCTGGCCGAAGTCGAGTTGAAGGAAGGAGAGCTGGTAGGTGACCGTGCCCAGCGTCTGGGTGGAGTCCGCCGGGCCGCCCGAGGTCAGCGCCAGGATCAGGTCGAGGATCTTCACCGTCGACATGAAGCCCAGCACGAGTACGACGGTGATCACCGGGCGCAGCATCGGCAGCGTGATGCTGCGGAACGTCCGCCACGGGCCGGACCCGTCGAGTGATGCGGCCTCGTACAAGTCGCGTGGGATCTCCTGGAGACCGCCGTAGAGGATGACCATGTTGAACGGGATGCCGATCCAGATGTTGACCAGGATCGCCGACAACAGGGCCACACCCGGGCTGCTCAGCCACGGCACGCCGTCCTGCGGGACCAGGCCGACCGCGTGGAGGGCGGTGTTCAGCATGCCGTGGTCCTGGTCGAGGATGCGCCGCCAGACGACGGCGGAGACGACCATGGGCACAAGCCACGGCAGCAGCAGCACGGCCCGCACGAAGCCGGAGAGCCGAAAGCGGCGGGAGAAGAAAACGGCCAGGGCCAGGCCGATGGTGAACTGGCCGAGCAGCGAGCCGACGGTGAACAGGGCCGTATGCCACAGGGCGTCGGTGAACAGCTCGTTGGCGAAGACGGCCCGCCAGTTGTCGAGGCCGTTGAACGGGGCCTCGCCGGTGAAGTACGTCTTCGGCGTGTAGTGCTGGAAGCTCATCACGACGTTGCGGACGAGCGGGTAGCCGAAGAACAGCGCCATGTAGGCGAGCGCGGGAGCGACGAAGAGCCAGCGCAGCAGTCCACGGCGCAGCGGAGCACGCCCGGTCGCGGACTTCGTTTCGGCGGCGCCCGTGGCGGGCGCGGGGGAGGTGACGGTGGTCATGGCCGGTTCCTCACTTCCCTGCCGAGGCCTGCTGCTGCGCCCGGTGCAGGGCCTGTTCCGGACTGGTCCGGCCCGTCAGCACGGACTGGAAGGCGCCCGCGAGCGCGTCGCCGACGACCGGCCAGCCGGTGCCGACCTTCGCCGTACGGGAACGGGCGGTCGTGACGAGCTCGGCGAAGGCGGCGAGTTTTGGATTGTGCTGCGCGTACGCCTGTGCGGCCGTGGCGCGAGTGGGCACATTGTTGACCGATTCGCCCCACTGAAGCTGGTTCTTCTCGGAGTTGAGGCAGTTAAGGACCTTGCCGGCGTTCTTCTCGCGCGCCGGATCCTCGTCGTTCTTCGGTACGGCCATGACGGTGCCGCCGATGGGCGGCACCGCCGGCTCACCCGCCTCAGGCACCGGAATGCTCGCGACCGCCCAGTCCACCTTCTTCTGGGCGCTGAGGACCGGCACCTGCCACGGCCCGTTGATCATCATGGCGGCGCGGCCCGCGATGAACTGGTCGTTCACGTCCTGCTGGTTCCAGCTGACGACGGACCTGGAGGCGGAACCGTCTGCGACCAGGTCCTTCCAGAGCTGGAGCGCGGCCTCGCCCTTACCATTGTCGATCTTGGCCTCGTCACCGCCGGCGGACCAGAAGAACGGAAGGAACTGGTAGACGCCGTCCGCGTTCGGGCTGGCGCTGAAGGCCATCCCGTAGGTGTCGCCCGCGGTCAGCTTCTTCGCGGCGGCTCGCAACTCCTTCCAGGTGGTGGGCGGGGAGATGCCCGCGTCCTTGAGGAGCTTGGTGTTGTAGATCAGCGCCAGGGAATTGACGGAACGGGCGATGCCGTACTGGGCGCCGTCGTACGAGCCGAGGGACTTCGCGCTCGCGGAGAGGCCGGAGGTGGCGACCCCGACCTCGTCGAGCGGCCGCAGGCCCTCGGTCTGCGCGAACTGGGGCAGCTCCGAGCCGTCGAGTTCCAGTATGTCCGTGAGCGAGTCGGACGACGCCATCCGCAGCGCCTTGGAGGCGATCTGGTCGGCAGGCACGCTGTTCTGTTCGACCTTCAGGCCGAGCGGCTTGCTGCACCGGTCGAAGAACCGCTGGTTGGCGGTGTGCTCGGCGGTGTCCGTCGCCGAGTTGAGCACGGTGACGGTGCCCGGGTCCGGCTCCGCGGCACAGCCGGTCATGCCTGGCGCGACGATGGCAACGGCGAGGGCGGCGGCCAGCGCGGGAACGCGTCCACGTCTTGTTCTGATGCGTCCTGCTAAGGGCGGCATGATTGGTCCTCCGTTACATGTGCGGCTCTGGACATGCGGTGGCCCGGCAACAGGACGCGGCCGGTCGTGCCGTACGGACGGTTTCAGCGGTCAGTCGGGCGGTGGCGCGATGACGGGTCCGGCCAGTTGCGGCTGGATCAGGTGGTGCGGCGCGTCGGAGGGCCTGCTCGAGGCGCGTGCCCCGGCGGGCTCCTGCGAAGACGGCGGCCCGTCGTCGCGGCCGGAGCCGATCGCGTCGATGGCGAGCCGGGCCACGGCCGTGGACATCTCCGCGACGGGCAGATCGATCCGCGGCAGATGCCGTGTGCCCAGCTCGTCCGGGAGGCTGCCGACGAGCACCACGGTCAGATCGTGGGGGACCCGCAGCCCCGCTGCCGCCACCGCGTCCAGCAAGCGAGGCAGGAGGATGAGGTGCTGGACGATCAGCGCGGTCGCGACGGGCCGCGCGGTCAACGCCTCGTTCAGCCGCCGCGCGAGGACGTCCGGGTCGCGATGGGACGGGACCACGCGGACATCGGCCCCGGTCTCGGCGGCCGCTCGCCGGGCACCGTCGAGACCGTGCAGGGCATAGCCGCGGCGTGCGGCGACCTCGTGCTCGGCCGACGAGAGGAACAGCATCCGCCGATGCCCGGCTGCCACGGTCTCGCGCACCGCGAGGGCTACGGCGGCCTCCCAGTCGAGGTCGGTCCAGGGCAGCGCCGCGTGATCGTCGTGACCGAGCAGCGCCGCGGGGAAGCCCAGTTCGTGCAGGACCTCGACACGGGGGTCCCGGTCCTCGACCGCCATCAGCACCGCGGCGTCCGCGAGCCTGCTCCGGGCCACCCGGCGCAGCCCGCCGACGCCGTCGCTGTCCGTCATCAGCAGCACGTCGTACCCGTGCCCACGAGCGGCATCGGTGACGTCGATCGCGAACCGCCCGTCGATCGCCCGGTACGCCCCGGGCACTCGCGGCGCGGCCAGCGCCAGCACCCGTGTCCGTGCGCTGCGTAGCGTACGGGCACTCGCGCGCGGGTGGTATCCGAGCTCCTCGATCGCGGCCTGCACCGCGTGCCGGGTGTCCTCGGAGATCTTGCGCGACCCGCTCAGGACGTACGACACGGTGCTCGGCGCGACGCCCGCGCGCGCGGCGACGTCCTTGATCGTCGTCATCTCCGCCTCCCCCCGGCCGGTCGTGGGCCCGTCCGCTTCCCCAAACCAAACCAAACCAATCGAATCGATTCGACAAACGGGGTGACTTTAAGCGCGGCGGGCCGGGGAGGGCAATAGCCTGAGCGACAAGTCCTGCGACGCGATGCCGACGCGATGCCGACGCGATGCCGACGACCGGTCAGGAGACGGACCCTGGTGGTCGTTCACCAGAAAGATCAGAAGGACGGGCAACCCTTGAGGGGTCTGATCAGTCTGGTGTGCGGAATCAGAACTTCAGCAGTGCTTTTCAGCCAGGAGCGACCTTGAGTCTCGCCGACCGCCAAATCAACGCCCTCATGCGCCAGATCGCGACCCAAGACGTGATCGAGCTCGTCCACCCGTTCTCCGAGTGGCAGACGTTCGGCGCGCTCACGTACATCGCGGAGTGCTACGGCTTCAGGTACGTCGACGTACGCCTGGTCGGCAAGCACAAGATCGCGCACATCCGTCTCGTCCGGGACACGAGCCCCCAGGCACAGCAGCGCGCGGCGGCCAACACAGCGGCCTTCCCCGACCCGGGCCCCGGACGCCCTGTGCCGGGCATGTACCTGGGCTCGCTCACGCCCGTCGCCCAGGCGCAGGCGGACGTCGACCTGATCACCACGTGCATTCGGTACGACGCGGCCGGAGCCGCCGCCAACCGCAAGCAGCTGCTGACCATGGCGTGGGCGACACCGGTGCTGTTCCTGCTGCTGGCCGTGCTGACGGGCAAGTACGCCGTCCTCCTCCCGCTTGCCGTCCTGACCCCGGTGTTCGTGCTGGGCGCACTCAGGGTCAACACGACCCGGCGAGCGAAACTGGCCGAGCGACTGCTGGCCGCCGGATGCACGCCGGTGCGGGACGAGGCGGGGCGGGAGCGCTTCGTGCGTCCGGTGCCCCACACGGTGTGACAGGCGCCGACGGTCCGCCGAGTCCCGGGCATCCGGGCTCTGGCGGACCGTCGGCCGCGACATAGTTCCCGCGTGGTTTCACAGCTCATGGCTCACACCCCGGCCTTCTCGCCCGGTGCGCTGTGCGCGCCGACCTGCTCCGCACCGGCGGTGGTCACGGTCCGGTCGGTGCGCATCACCAGGAGTGTGGTGAGGCCACCGATCCACGCGGCCCCCAGCAGGGTCATGGCCAGGTTCACCGAGCCCGGCCGCGGAACGCGCCAGATGCCGAGCGGCATCAGCGGCTGGCGCACCGTCTTCTGCAGGACGAGGAACAGCACCAGCAGGGCGGTGGCGCCGATGAGTTCGAGCACGGTCTGCGTGGCAACCCCAGCCGATCTCAGGCGCGCGGACCACGGCGAAGACTGCGAACGCGAGACCGGCGGTGACGGCCGCCGCGACGATCGATCCGCCGATCAGCACGCTCCAGCCGGCGGTGAACACCAGGCGTGCGCCGAGCAGGTCGGACAGGCGCCCGCCGAGGAGGAGAAGGCCACCGAAGGCGATGACATAGGCGTTGAAGACCCACTGCAGCTCACCCGGCGAGAAGCCGAGGTCCTGGTGCATCTCGGGGAGTGCGACCCGGTCCGGGTTCCGGACATGGTCGTCACGGAGCGGAAAGTAACGCCTGATACATTTTTTGTCATGGTGAACGCTGAGCAGCCGATACGGTGGCTGATCCTGGTGATCAAGCTGCCTGCGGAACCGTCCCGGCACCGGGTGGCGGTGTGGCGGGAGTTGCGCAAGGTGGGGGCCCTGTCGTTGGGGCAGGGCGTCTGGGCCGTACCGGAGGTGCCGGTCTTCGCCGACGGCGTGCAGCGCGCTCTGGCCCTCACCGACTCCGCCGGCGGACAGGCTGTGACGCTGCAGGCGACCGGCCGCACGGCCGACGACGGCGCCCGGTTCCGGGAGATGTTCACCGCGGCCCGGTCGGCGGACTGGGTGGAGTTCCTCGCGGACTGCGGCAAGTTCGAGGAAGAGATCGCCAAGGAGATCCGCAACGGCAAGTTCACACTGGCCGAGCTGGAGGAAGAGGAGCAGAGCCTGGAGCGGCTGCGGCGCTGGCACCGTGACCTGACCGCCCGCGACGTCTTCGGCGCCCCCGAATCGGCCGCGGCCGCCATGCGGCTCAAGAACTGTGCGGCCGTCTGCGAGGGCTACTCCGAGCGTGTCTTCGCCGCGCTGCACGCCACGGACGAGGCCTCGTCGTGACCCAGCACCCCATACCCGATGTCGCCTCCCGGCGGGCCATGTGGCCGTTGTACGCGGCCGGATTCACCACCGCCTTCGGAGCGCACGGCATCGCCGCCAACCTCGGCGGCTTCTCCGAGGACGCCGTCACCTCCCTGATCGTCCTGGGCGGACTGCTCGCCCTGTACGACGGCGCCGAGGTCCTCCTCAAGCCGGTCTTCGGCTCGCTGGCCGACCGGATCGGCGGCAAGCCGGTCCTCCTGGGTGGCCTGATCGTCTTCGCCGCGGCTTCCGCGCTCTACGCGATCGCCGACAGCCCCGGCTGGCTGTGGGCGGCCCGCCTCGGCCAGGGCGCAGCCGCCTCCGCGTTCTCACCTGCCGCCTCCGCCATGGTCGCCCGCCTCAACCCGGCCGCCAAACGCGGCCGCGCTTTCGGCAGTTACGGCTTCTACAAGTCCATCGGGTACACCTTGGGCCCACTGCTGGGCGGCGTCCTGGTGTGGGTCGGCGGCCTGCGCCTGCTCTTCACGGTGATGGCCCTGTGCGCGGCGGCCGTCGCGCTGTGGGCCCTGCTCGCGGTGCCCGTCGTGCCACCACTGCCCCGCAGGCGGCAGACCGTCGCCGACCTCGCCCGCCGCATGGCCGACCGCTCCTTCCTCGCCCCCACCGCCTCGCTCGCCGCCGCCACCGCCGCGCTCTCCGTCGGCGTCGGCTTCCTGCCCGTCTCCGGAGCCGCGGCCGGGCTCGGCACCATCGCGACCGGCGCAGCCGTCTCCGTCCTGGCCGCCACCGCCGCTGTGGTCCAGCCCCAGGCCGGCCGCGCCCTCGACAGCGGCCGCCTCACCACCGGCGCCGGCCTGCTCGCCGGGCTGCTCATCACCGCGGCCGGCCTCGCCGCCGCGATGCTGCCCGGTCTGGCCGGCGTGCTGGCAGCCGCCGCCCTCATCGGCATCGGCACCGGCCTGATCACCCCGCTCGGCTTCGCCGCCCTCGCCGCCGCCACCCCAGAAGAGCGCATGGGCCAGACCATGGGCTCCGCCGAACTCGGCCGCGAACTCGGCGACGCGGGCGGCCCCCTCCTCGTCGCCGGCGTGGCCACCGTATCCACCCTCACCTCCGGCTACGCGACCCTCGCCGTGCTCCTGGCCGCAGGCGCGTTCCTCGCCCTCGCCCACCGCCGCCGCCGCACAGTGCGCACAGTGCGCACACCGAGCTGACGCAAGACAGGGGCTGGGGTCCGGCGGTCCTCCGGTGCGGGACTCCAGCCAGCCGGCATCAAGGGATGGGGTTGACAGTGACGTCGTCGGAGGGCGACGGCGTCGTCGATGGTGCGTCGGACAGGGGTGTGGCACTGGGCGGAGCGCTGTTTTCCGGATGAGGGGAGGCCGGGGCGTCACCATCGGAGTTCATGGAAGCGCCGAGAGCCGTCGCGGCGGCGCACAGCAGCACTCCTGCGCCGCCCAGCAGAGCTTTCGACAGGCCTGTGCGGTGACCGCGAGGACGGGAGTGCGCTGCTCTGGTGCGTGTGGTGTGGCGCGGAGCTGGGGTGGCGGGTGGTTCGGGCAGGGGGGTGGTGTTGCGGGGTTGTTCTGTGTTCCAGGGCTCCGCGAGCCTGGCGGCCGCCTGCTCGGCGGTGGGGCGGTGCGCGGGGTCCTTGTCCAGCAGGCGCAGGAGGAAGTCGGCCAGTGGAGGGGGTATGTCGGGCCGCAGCTGGGTGGGTGGGAGAGGGGTGGAGTCGATATGGTGCCGCACCACGGCGTGCGTCGTCTCACCCTGGAACGGCGGCCTGCCGGTGAGAAGTTCGTAGAGCACGCAGCCCAGCGAGTAGACATCGGAGGCGGGCTGTGCGGGCCGTCCGAGGGCGCGTTCCGGGGCGAGGTAGTCGGCGGTGCCGACGATCGTGCCGGCGGCTGTGAGGGTGCCGGCGTCGCCGTCCGCGAAACGGGCGATGCCGAAGTCGGTGATCTTCGCAGTGCCATCGGCGGTGAGCATCACGTTGGCGGGCTTGATGTCCCGGTGGATGACCCCCTGACCGTGCGCGGCGGACAGGCCCGCTGCCATCTGCGCGGCTATACCCGCCGCCTCGAGCGGGGGCAGCGGGGCCCGTAGGGTGCGCTCCTCGCGAAGGGTCCAGCCGTCGATGAGCTCCATGACCAGGTAGAGCCGTCCCTGGTCGGCGTTGAAGTCGTACACGCTCACCACGTGCGGATGGTTGAGGCGGCCCGCCGTCTGTGCCTCGAGGCGGAAGCGCTCGGCACCGGTCTCGTCGTGCGCGCGCAGGAGTTTCACCGCCACCACGCGATCGAGGGCTTGGTCCGTGGCACGCCATACCTCACCCATGGCGCCGCGAGCCAGCGGCTGGTCCAAGTAGTACCGATCCGCCAGAAGCACTCGCACCCTCACCCTTCTTACCCGGACAGAAGCACCCACGATGATGGCCAATTAACCCCGTTATGGGGGTACTTGAGTAGCTTCGTGGAGTGAGCCTAGCAATCGGCTCCGGGCGATGCGTCAGGCGGCCGGTGGCTTTTGCCGGTGGACAGCCGACGGGGTGCACTGCCCGCCCCAGGTGCGTGTTCGCCCAACCGGGGAAACGAGCGAACAGGCCAGGACCCTGTTGGGCAGTCCACCAGTTACAGCGCACCGAGTGCCGCAGGTGTCACACGCGCGAGACGGTGCGCAGGAGCGCCGGCGCCGCGCATCCCGGCCAGCGCCGGCGGTGGCCCGCTTCTGGCGGGCGTCCAGGTACGGCCTCGTGCGCGCCGTCGAGATCTCCGCCCCAGCCACGGCTTGGGCAAGGCGCTTGGCTGTCGTGCGGCGCATCCGAGGAACACGTCACATCATTCGGATGCTCGCTGTCCCACCCGGATGCGAGTGAGTTTCTTCGTGCGGTCAGGCCGGGTTGAGTCGAATGGGGATCCGTGACCGATCAGCAAACAAATGACGGCCGGGAGACCATAACCGGCCGAGGCGTTTTGCCGGCTCGATGCCGGGCCGCGCGATGTGCGCGACGAGCCCGCGCTCGCGCGGACAGGCAAGGCGTTCGGTGGAGAAGTACGCCTTGCTTACGCGGAGTTTGACGAGTCGGTGGCGCCGTGGTCCCCGGCGGGACCGGACGGCGGGTATGCCGCGGAAGAGCGGCTTGAGGGCGAGGCTGTCGAGATGCCGCCAGGCACAGCCGCTGGTCAGCGCGAACACCACCGCCGTGAACACGCCCCGCGCGTCACACGGAGTTGTCCCACCACCTTGAAGACGGGCAGCGAACGGCGGCAGCAACGGGGCGGCCAGCTCCTAGAGGCCATCAGGAACCGGACACTTCGCGAGATCCAGCACCCACGACCGGCATCACGCCGCACGAATATCAAGTCACGTGAGACAACCTCTATGCCTTGATTGGTGCGGCCGACCTGGCGGCCTGCTCGTTCTTCGCGCAGTAGGCTGCACGGGCTTCCTCGTCGATCGGCTGCTCGTGTTCGGCGCGCACCCCGGTCCGGCCGTCGAGGCCCTCGCGCAGGATATCGGCGTGCCCGGCATGCCGGATGGATTCGCCGAGGACATGGACCATGATGGCGAACAGGTTTGTGTTGGGAGAAGGCTCCGGCCACCACGGCACGTGGCCGGGGGCATCGAGGGGAAGCTCGTTGATCGTCGCGTCCGAGTGTTCCCACGTACGCCGGTAGAACCCGATGATCTGATCGCGGGTCTCGTCCTCGGTCGCCCACAGATCGTTGCCGTTGTAGTCCTGCCACCGGGGCAGCGGTTCCGGGGAAGGGCGGTCGAAGACCTCGCCGAAGTACCTGGCCTCGACCGTGGCCACGTGTTTGACCAAGCCGAGGAGGTTGGTCCCTGTCGCTGTCAAAGGTCGGCGGGCGTCGTATGCGGACAAGCCGTCGAGTTTCCAGAGCAGCGCTTTTCGGTCCCGCCGCAGTCTCCCGAGCAGGTTGTCCTTCGCGAATTCAGCGATCACGCGGCATGAGCCTGCCATGAGCTGCTCGTGGTCTCAAGATCCCGTCCGTGGTCCGCAACGACTGGCAGAGCCGAGCCTGGCCATGGCCGCTGCCCTTACCTGCTACAGAGTCGTTGAAGTTGCACGGGGGACAGCGGCGACACAGGAGACAGCGTCGTAGGTGTTTCTCTTCGAAGGACGGGCGGGACGTACGTCAGCCTGTCCGGCGTGCGCCGGACAGGCATTCACGGCGAAGCGAATGAGTGCATTGGCTCGCCCGTACAGGTGGTCGCGGTGGATATGCGTTTCGGGGTATGGGCGCCCCCTGCGGTTAGGTGCTTCCGCCGTGTCGCTCAGGCGGCCCGCCGCAGGTCCCTCCCTGCCTGCGCTCGCGGACGTTCTCCGGTCGCCTGATACTCGATGCGGGTCGTATGCCTCCGCATCGCGGCCCAGGTGCGGAAGAACATCGACCCTTCCGGCCCTGAGCGATGAGGAGATTGCGTCATGCGCTCCCGAAGGAACCCGCTGACTCCACTCGCGGCGGTCGCGGCCGGCCTGCTGGCCGGGGCGGTGGGAACGGTGTGTCTGGATGCCGTCCATTACGTGAAGTACCGTCGGGCAGGCGGGACGGACAGCCCGCTCGCCTGGGAATTCGCGCCGGTCGAAAGCTGGGAGAAGGCTCCAGATCCGGGGCAGGTGGCGAAGCGGGTGATCGAGGGCTTCACCCAGCGCCGGCTTCCTGACGATGCCGCCTGGCTCACGAGCACCATCGCTCATTGGGCCTACGGATCAGTGGCGGGCGCGGCTTACGGCATCGTGGCCGGATCACTGCCCAGGCCCTCCCCTGCATACGGCGTGCCTTTCGGCGCTGCGGTGTTCGCCGGTGACTATGTCACCTTGCCGATCGCAGGGCTCTACAAGCCGATCTGGCAGTACGACAACAAGGTCGTGGTCTGGGATCTCGGCGCGCACGTCGCCTACGGCACCGGCACCGCAATCACCTTCTGGCTGCTCACCCGACTCGGCACCGGTGCCGTCACTCAGAGACGGTGAGCCGCCTGCCGGCCACGGCCGATGCCCATGCGCCGCGGGCGGGCGCTTCAGCGGCTGGTGTTGCCACGTCAGGTGGGCCTCAGACTGCCAGTCGGCGGATCGCGACTACGGCGGCGTCGTCGGTGAGGTGTCCGTGGACGTGGGCCAGCAGGTCGTCCTGGAGATGGTGCAGTAGTTCGTCGGGGTCGTCCTTGGCCCACTTGGGTGCTCGTTCGGCGAGGGGGTAGAAGAGGCCGTCGCTGTTGCGGGCTTCGGTGACGCCGTCGGTGTAGAGGAGCAGCAAGTCGCCGGCCTCGAAAGAGAACGTCTGGACGTCGTAGGCGGTGATGCCGAAGGGGCCGCCGAGCCCGATCGGGAGGTGGCTGGCCTCGGGGGCGAGTGGGGTGAGGTGTGTTCCGCGCAGGAGGAGCGGCGGTGGGTGGCCGCAGCTGATGAGGTGTACGACCGGATCACGGTCGGGGATGTCGAGCAGTACGGCGGTGGCGAAGTCTTCGTTGGTGTCTTGCTCCTCCTGTGGTTGCCACTGGCTGCGGTCCCAGCGGAACGCGGCGTCCAGGTGGACGGCGAGGCGAGGGAGGGTGGCCTGGCGATGGGCGGCTGCGCGGAAGGCGCCGAGCAGCAGGGCGACGTTGTTGATCGCGGCCAGGCCGCTGCCGCGTACGTCGCCGATGAGGAGCCGGGTGCTGTGGTGCGCCGTCCGGGCGGCCGCGTACAGGTCTCCGCCCAGGTCGGCCTCTTCCTCGGCGGGCAGGTACAGGCCGGCGATCCGCAGCGGGCCGGCGCGGGCGGGCAGCGGCTGCAGCAGGACACTTTGCGCTGCCATGGCCACCGACCGCACCCGGTGCAACTGCTGCTCACGCCGGTCCCGCACCACGCAGACGGTGACACAGACGGTGGAGACCACGACCAAGGCGATGATCTGGGCCTGGATGTTGGCGGTGGGCAGGACCCCTCTGAATACGCCGATCAGGACCTGGGCCGCTACCGCGAGAGCTCCCATCAGCGCGGTCACACCGGCGCCGGCGAACGCCACGGTGATCGCGGGCGCCGCCACCAGCAGGGGCCCGAGGTGGATGTGCGGCGGAGCCAGCACATCCACCACACAGACCGTGACGATCAGCCCCAGCGGGAGCACGACCAGCGCGGGTGAGTAACCCGGCCGCCAGGGGCGCCGGAAGTCCAGCCATGGTCGAAAGGCCATGCCCCAAGCCTTCCACCTCGCTCAGCGTACGGAGATGCGCCGCTCCGTGGGCTGGGGTTTCGTGAGACGAAAGGTGCTCATCAGATGCCCCGGACAGCAGGTCGCCGACAGCGAAAAAATCGGCTGCCGCTCTGCCACGTGGGAGGCTAGTGCGGCTCGTCCATGAAGAGGTGTCGGACTGCCCGGGGCAAAGGTCGCGGCCGCGGAAGTGGCTGATTGCGTGTCCTTCGGGGAATTCTTAACATCCCAGCTTCACAGTGGGTTATTTGCGGGCGGGTCGGCGTAGGCACCATGCAGTATGCCGGTGGCCTGCCCGACTTCGATGAGATAGCCGTCCGGGTCACGCAAGTAGCACCGCAGTTCGGCCTTGCGATCGATGGGCGGCGTGAGGAATTCGGCGCCCTTCGCACTCCACTCTCGGTGACACGCCTCGATATCGGCGACGCGGAGGTTGAGGAAGCTGCTGACCGTGCTGGGGTCGGTAGGTGGGCGCAGGGTGACGTCTGGCTTGTCCGGGGTGGGGCCGCCGCCAGGGTTCATGATGATCCATCCATTGGCGAGCTTGATGGTGCAGGGGTTCTCCTCTAGCACCACCTCACCACCGAGAACGTCGCTGTAGAAGGCGCGAGATCGAGCTACGTCGGACACCGTCAGAAAGTGAGTGAGGAGGAACCCGGAATCCGGGGCGGGAAAACCATCACGGTGCATGCAAGGCCTCCAGGGAAAACGGTGGTTTCCTTTCATAGTGGTGGATGGGCGTCCGTGGGCAAGGATGAACACGGCAGCAATGGCCTGTACGGCAGCCGGGGCATTCCCCCGGAGTGAGTTCGTGTCCCGTCTCGGCTGGCCTGGTCCCTGTTCCAGGTGAACTGGTCCGGATAAAGCTCTGTTGGCGCACGGGGCGGCAGAATGAGCGCATGGGATCGACAGATGCGCCGAGTGCTTCCGATGACGCCGAGCCTGGTCAGGGTGATGTCGTGGAGGCTGCGTGGCAGCGGCTGCTCCATCGCGAGGACATGGACACCAGGCTGGTGCGAGCCGCGTATGCTGAGCCGCTTCTCCGGCAGCTCCATCCCTCCAGCAGCCACCAGGACCTGCACTTCAGCAGGTGCACCGGTGACTGGTCTTGGGATATTCCGTTCGTCATGCATCTTCCTGGTGGGCGCTACCTCGTCGCTGGGCCGTCCCGTTCCCAGACCGTCGGGGAGGCGAACACCGCCGAGGAAGCCGTTGCTCTGGTCGTCGGTGGTCTGCCACCAGGCTGCGGCCCTGCGGTCGTCGGGCGCCGGGAGGAACTCCGCCGGCCGACTGCCCGTCCGATCAGCCGGGAGGCGATTTCCTGTACTGAGTCAGGGAGGGGTGTGTCGGACAGGGCTGGTGGCGGGCCGAGTAGCGCCTCCACACCCATCTGTGATCCCGGCGGCGGGGCTGGGCTACGGTGCCGCGTATGCGTACCGAAAACGCGATCATCCGACCCCTGCTCCGGATCCGGGACGTAGCGGGGCGCGGGGCGCTGTACGGGCTGGTCGCCGTGCCCCTGCTCGGGGTGGCCTCCCTGTTCGTCGGCGACCATCAGGACCGGACGACGTTCCTCGCTGTCGTCGGAGGGTTCGCCGCCGCCGTGGCCGTGGTCGGGATCCTTGTCGGGCTCTTCTTCTGGTGGGCCTGCGGGGGAGACATCCGGCGCTGTCGCGACTGGCGCACCGTCAGGGGCCAGGCGGGGCCCGTGACCGTCGCGGCCCCCGTCCTGCTGCGGATCGGGGTACTGGCCCTGGTGCTGTTCCCCGGCGCCTTCGGTCTGTACCACCTGGTGGACGGCGCCGGGTACGACAGCTGGCTGTACGGCGACTGAGCCATACGCGCCCAGCGCGCCCGGCGCGGGCGCTCAGCACGGCAGGCGACGGGCGAATCACGAACGTACGAGCACGGCGGGCACGGTGACACGCGGGTCTGCCGACCATCGGCGTAACGGATCCGCTGAGGGCAACGGTGCCGACATCACAGCCGGCGCCTCGCGCCCACAAAACTCCGAAGTCAGGCAGCCTCTCGGGGGGGCGACTCCGCATGCGCGGGTCGTACTCTGCGGCCGAATCCAGACCCACTGCGGGGCGCTGGGCCCTCCAACTGCCCCTGGGCAAAGCCTCTCCCGCCTCGATTCGGTGTTCGAGAACCACCAGCCTGATGACCCACTGACTCCGCCTGCGCGGTACAGGCCGGTGGGCGCCTCCCGTTCCACCCACGGCGCGAGGGCCGCCGGGCCGCCCCCAGTCCGCTCGGCAGTGATCTACCTGGTCAGCTCGGGGACATTTACCCTCTTGGACTAGCTTGAGGGAGGTCCCGGAATAGTAAGCTGAGGGAAACCATCGGACGTGGTGTACAGATTCCGGTGTTGGACGGTCGGATCGTCAGCCACCGATGGCTAGCACCACAGAGGGCCCGTCTCCCGCGAAGAGACGAGCCCTCGTGCAGTGAGGCAGGAGCCCGGTCGTCTAGCATCCGGCCGGGCTCGCTGCTTTGCCAGCGATCCTCGGTCCGTCCGACCGTTCTCCATGCACTCCCTATTGGGAGAGCTGCCCGACTGCGGCGATGATCCCTACAAGCAGGCTTGCCGCGGCGAGCCCGATGGTCCACCTCTCGAACGGGGACCACGGCTTGCGCTGCTTGCGCATGTCGGTCATCGCTGTTCCTCCTTCTCCTCCTGCCAGTCCTGCAGGGCGGACTGACGTTTGGCCAGCTCCGGCGACGCCGGAGCCCGCCCGCCGAACCTCGCGAACAGGTCGGCGAGTTCGAGGAAGAGCAGGTTGAGCGAAGACAGCATACGGGGCACCCGAGCCACAGACGTACAGGACAACATGATTGATTTGAGCTTTTCCAGCGCTCCTCCCTTGCCCGGTCGAGGCCGAGCTCGGCCAGTGCGTCGCGCCGGCTCACCGACGGCAGGAAGATCAAGGAGAACCGGAGTCCTTCCTGCCCTTCAACTCACGCGACCCTGAGGGCGAGGACGTCCGCTCCGCCTCGGTCGGACACCACGCGCCCGTCGGCGTCGTAGACCGAAACGCTCCCGCGTCGGCGGGGGAGGACCGCGGCCCCCCGCCGACGAGCACGGTAGGAGCACCCCCCGAGCCGGCGAGGAGCTACCCCGGGTGCGGGGACGACCGGACTGCCCGCCAGCCGCAAGAAGCCAAGCACAAACAGAAGGGGGAAAGACCGTGACCACCCCCAGCGAGACCCTGCTGAGGGAAGCGCAGATCCCTGTCTCCAGCACGAAGCACTTCGTAGTCGCCGCCGGCCCTGAGTCGGCCGCAGCCGACGCCTCCACCGTCTGTCCCGTCATATGATCTTTCGACTGTGAAGGGGGAGACGGACACCATGTCGCGGAGCGAGAAGCCCGGTCGGAGAAGGGGAGCGGACGGCGAGAAGGACGAAGGATGCTGCGCGGGGATGCTCGACACGCTGGCCCACCCGTGCTGCTGCGGCAGCGTGTCGCAGGCGGCCATGCTGCTCGTCGTTCTCCGCCCCTCGCTCACGGCCGGCAGCCACGGCGCTGACCGCCACGGCGCTGACCCCGCCGCGCCCCCTCCGGGTGGGCGGGTGTCCCGCTCGATGTACCGGGCCGTACGCCACTACCGCGTCACGGTAAGCCCGACCCGGTCGGCCTGCTGCCCGTACACCCCGACCTGCTCCACTTATGCGGTGCAGGCGCTCCACCGCTACGGCGCGCTGCGCGGCGGCTGGCTGATCCTGGCACGTCTGTTGCGCTGCCGGCCCGGTGCTGCCCGCCGCCGGGGCTTTCGCGATCCGGTGCCGCCGGGCCGCGGCTAACCGCCACCCGCGCATCCGTCCACTCTGGCCGGGCGATGCCGAGTGCCTACGCCACCATCGGGGAGATCCAGCGTCAGACCCACAGAACGTGGAACGTACCGGGAGCGGACACGCTGAGCGCGCTACGGTCGGCGCTCTCGCTCCCTGAAACGGATTGCCGACTTCGATACGCGCGTGATCCTTCCCTCATACCGCCCGCTCCTCACCGATTCCGGTGCGGCATTCGCCCTCGCCGTGCGCCGGGCCCAGCGCCTCGTCGACGACCGCACAGAGCGGTCCGGTACGGCGCACGGCGCATCTTCGCCCTCACTCTCATGATCCGCAGCGGCATCCGGGCCGACGAGACCGAGCCGGATCTGCGTGCCCGGGCCTGGCTGAGGGACGGGGCAGCGGCTCCTGAGCCGTACGCGCGAGGCCCTCGCCGCCGACCTGATCGCCACCATGCTCCGCAACGGCGCCATCGTCCTGCGCGACCAACGCCTGCACGCAGCCGCCGAACACAACCTGGTCGCACCACGATCCCTGCGCACGCCCTACTCCCGAGCCTGGCCGGCGGAGGAGCCACGCTGACGCGCTGCGCAGACGGCCGGCGAGTCGCCCGCCGCCCGCGCGGCCCGGGTAACCTTCGGCGCTCCCGCGGTCTCCGCAGGGGCAGCTGTCAGGTCTTCGGGATCGCCCATTCTGTCGGATCACCGCCTTCCGGCTGGTGCACCAGCCGTTCCGGCCTCTTCTTGCTGTCCACCGGGAAGGCGATCAGCCCAGCCGCGCAGCGTCCCGACAAAACCCTCTTGCCCATCGGAAACTCAGGCTTAGGCATGTCGCCGCCCGAGGACCCCGTCACCTCCACGCTCGTGCCGTCCTCGTAGGCCAGCGACCACGGGAACTGACTGACCTCGACGTCCCCCTTGACGGTGCAGACCTTGACGTTGACGGTGGCCCACGTGTCGCCGCCCTGGAAGTCCTGCGGTTTCTGCGGCTGTGGTCCCTTGTACGGCTGCTGGTACTCCAGCGCTTGGACGGTGATGTGCACGCCGCTTTCGGCGTCGTCGACGTCCTTCTTGGCTCCCATCTTCAGGACGTCGTCGTCCGGGTTCGTGGCGGCCTTCGCGCGGGACGAGGCGCTGACGGTCTTCGTGACGGTCACGGTCGGTGCGGGCTTGGCGCTGTCACTGCTACTGCATGCCGTGACTGCCCCGCCGAGCACAACGGCTGCGGCGACGGCTGTACTGGTACGCATGATCCCCCCCCTGTGCGTTCGTCCTGAGAGGATCATCATGCGTTGCGTGAAGGCCGCAGGTTCCTTGTGTGGCCAGGTTGTGATCCTGGGCTGAGGTGAGTCGTTAGTGTGTGCGACAACGTCCTGTGAGCTGGTGAAGAATGTGGCCCTAGCCATCCGGAGGGCTAGGTCCAAGCCCCGCCGGGCCTCAACGCCGCGACCCTCTACGCCTGCTCACTGCTGCAACCCCACCTCGCCACCCCACGGGGTTGCCTCCTCGAAGCCTCACACCGGCTCCGCCTCCTGCTTCGCCCCCCGGCCCTCGGGCGATCGGGGCCGGATGATGCGCCGGCTCGGTACACCCCGCGCCAGTACTCGAGAGCAGGCACAATGCGCGGGCCGACCACAGTTGCGGCGAGGTCGGAGGCAAGCCGGGTCATAGCGTGCACGACGTCGACGAACGGCGTGTCGAGCGGGGCCTGCGCCACTCGGCCCGCCGCTAGGGCCGTTTAGAATGTTGATTTTGGAAGCACGGACTGCCCGGGCACCGGAGGTCCTTCTCTGGTGCCCGGGCAGCCCGAGTGGATCTCGGTTATTGCAGGGCGTTGTTGCTACGGGCGGTCCAGATCGCCAGGGAGGCCAGCAAGGCGCAGACGCCACCGAGCCAGAGAACGCCCTGGAGCGTGAGTGCGTCGACGATGATGCCGCCGGCCAGCGCGCCAAAACCGATGGACAGGTTGAACACCGCCACCCACAGCGAAGAGGCCGCTTCCACAGCCTGCGGAGCGGCCTTGATCATCCAAGTCTGGAGGCCCACGGACACACCACCGAAGGCCAGGCCCCAGACGATTAGCAGGATGGCGCCGCCGATCGCGGTCTGACTCAGCAGCAGGAAGAGGGGCATCGCGGCCGTCATGGCTACTGCGATGGTCAGCATGCTGCGGTGCACGCGGCGGGAAAGCGCCGAACCGGCGACGAAGTTGCCGATCATGCCAGCCGCACCGAACCCGAACAGCAGCGGACCGACATAGCGCTCGTCGATCCCCGACAGCTTCTGCAGCGCAGGGCTCACGAACGTGTAAGCGGCGAAGTGTCCGAACACGAGGAGCAGCGTCGCGATGATGCCGACGCGCACGCCTGGGTTGCGGAGCTGCTCCATAAGTAGCTTGGGCCGGATGGCCTGGGAGGCGACCAGCCTCGGAAGTACCGCCAGCAGGGCGATCAGGGTCACGAGCGCCAGGGCGCTGAGCGAGGAGAAGGCAATGCGCCAGCCGGTCAGGTCACCGACCAGGGTGCCGAGCGGGACACCGAACACGTTCGCGGCTCCGACGCCGCCGAAGATGACCGCGGTGGCGCGAGGCACGTCCGCGGGGGCGACGAGCCGAACCGCCAGGCCGGCGGCGACCGCCCAGAAACCGCCGATCGCTATGCCGACCAGCACCCGGGAGCCCACCAATACCGCGAAGTTCGGCGCCAGGGCGGAGCCCAGGTTCGCGACGGTCATCAGGGCCATCAGTCCGAGCAGCAGAATGCGGCGGTCAAGCGACCCGACGATCATCGGGACCAGCGGTGCCGCGAACCCGGCGACGATGCTGGGCACCGTCACCATCAGTCCTGCCGTCCCCTCGGAGACCGACAGCGCGGACCCCACGGAGGTCAGCAGACCGATCGGAAGTTGCTCGGCGGTCACCAGCAGGAAGGTACTCAGAGTCACTACGGACACCGCCAGCCAGCGACTCTTATCCAGGGTCCCTGGTTCCTGTGTCTGGGTGGGGGTCTGTTCTGCGGTCGTCAACGGATCCTCCTCCACACATTCGGGAGCGATCGCTCCCGTATCGGGACCCTAGTATGGGAGCGAACGCTCCACAAGTTGGGTAAGGTGAACTCATGGCACGCCCTCGACAGTTCGACGAGCAGAACGCGGTCACCTCGGCGACCGAGCTGTTCTGGCGGCGCGGTTATCACGCCACTTCGGTGCGTGATCTCGGAGACGAGCTGAAGCTCACGCCCAGCAGCCTGTACCGGACGTTCACGGACAAGCACACGCTCTTTCTGCGCGCGCTCGACCACTACCGGGCCACCGAGTCAACGCAGGCCCGCCAGCGTCTGGATGCGAGTGACCGCCCGGTTCGTGAGGTGCTGCGGGAATGGATGCTGTGGCTGGTGACCTGCCCGGCCGACGGCACGACCGGCCGCGGTTGCTTCGTGGTCAACACCGCCACCGAACTCGGCACCACTGACGACCAGGTCCATGAGCGGACCGAGGCTGCGTTCACGGTCACCCGGCAGGCCCTGCATGCGGTGCTGGCCGAGGGGCGGGAGCGAGGCGAGCTGTCCGCCGACCTCGACATCGACGGAGCCGTGGAATTGCTGTTCACGACGGTGCTCGGCCTACGGGTACGAGAGCGCGCTGGCCACGATCTGGAGCGCCTGACCGCCGCGATCGATCTCGCGATCCGAGCCCTAGGAGCCGCACCCACGCAACCCGCCTGACGGCAACGGGAGATGCGAGGGTCAGTTCGGAGTGTTGATCACCGCCGGTGCAGCATCTCCCGGTGAGCCGTGGAGACCTGACAGACCAGCAGTGGGGGCGCCTGAACCCGCTGCTGCCGCCGGTACCGTCGATGGGACGCCCGCCCAGGGACCGCCGCCAGTTGTTCAACGCGATCTGGTGGCGGGCCAGGACCGGCTCACCGTGGCGGGACATCCCCACTTCGACACGGAACGCTACAAGGCCCGACACAAGGTCGAGTGCCGGATCGGACTGTTGCAGCAAGCCCGAGGTGTAGCGACGCGCTACGACAAGCTCGCCTGCCGATACGAGGCCACCATCCCGGCCACCTTGATACGCCAGTACCTGTGAGCGACCGAACACATCTCAAACAGGCCCTAGGGCTGAGGGGCTTCCGCGGTAGGTTCGTCCCGGTCGAGTGTGCCCCAGGGCCCGGGCTGTTCGGTGATGATGCGGCAGGCGTCGGTGATGACCTGGTCGGCGATCCAGCCGAGGGGTTCGATCTCCGTCACCAGGGGTTCGTTGTCCGGTCCGCGGGCCGTCTCGCAGCCGTGCAGGACCCAAGGTCGGGTGCGGGCGTCCTTGGTGTGCGGGAGGTGGCAGTAGTCGTACAGTCGGCGGGCGACCCAGACTCGCACGGGCCGCTCGCCCCACCAGTCCTCGAGATCCAGCGGGCTGGCCGACAGGCCCGGCAGCTTGATCCCGGTCAGATCATCCGTACTGCTCGTCTTCGGCAGGTCGCTCTCCGGCCCGCGGGACCAGCGCACGTAGAGGCCGCGGCGGTGGGTGATGAGCTGGGTCAGCTCATCGAGGCTGCTGAACGTCGGCAGGTCGACGGTCGTGGTCATGGTGCTTGTGTACCGATTCCGGGGGCGGTCAGGTGGTCAGGAGGGAGTCGTCTTCGGTACGGGCCCCGGGCAGCCGGTGGCGGGCGGCGACGAGGGCGGCGTCGACATCACGGGTCCCGGTCGACACGCACAGCGTGTAAGCGACGTCTTCCATACGCCGGCGCGCTTCCGGGGTGCCGTTTTCGGCGTGCAGGACGCGCAGCGTCTCGTACTGCTCGATGAGGTTCGTCAGCACGACGGGGTGTGCCAAAAGCATGGGAGGCCTCCCTCGTCACCATTGCTCACATGGGTCATACGCCCCCCGTGTGCCCAGGGGCGCGGACGCCAATCCGGTGCGTTCCCATACCGGCGGCCAAGAGGTCCGGGGGCCGGCGTTCGGTTCAGTCGGTGGACAGAGCCTGGAGCAGGTCGCCGAGCTCGGGATCGGGCAGGGAGCGGGCGACATCGGCCTGGGTGACCATGCCGACCAGATCATGCCCGTCGATCACCGGCAGACGGCGCACCTTGTGTTCCGTCATGGTGCGCAGGTTCTCCTCCACGTCGTCGTCGGCGCGGATGGGCACGGCCTTACCCTGGGCCAGCTCGCCGACCGGGCAGGGCGCGGGATCCTTGCCCGCGCCGAGAACCTTCACGACGACATCCCGGTCGGTCAGCACGCCCATGAGCTTGTTGTCCGTGCCGCAGATCGGCAAGGCACCGAGGTGATCTTGCTGCCTTCGGTGTGACCTCGAAGGCGATGGCACCGCCCGGCGCGGAGCTCCGGGAGAGCTCGCCGGTGTCGTCGGCCGCCCGAACCGCGATCACTCCCGACTTACCGTCGCCGTTGCCGTCGGCCTGCTGGGTGCAGGCGGTCAGAAGGGCGAGGGGGGTCGCGGCGAGCAGGGTCAGGCTCGCGGGGTAGGGGCGGGGCGGGGGTAGAGGTCACGACAGGCTCCTGCGTCGATGCGGGGAGGGGGAGGCGCGCAGTTCAGGTAAGGCGTCTCCGCTGTCCAGATGCTGAACATCACACCACCGGCGTCCGGCCCAAACGCGCCTTCAACTCCCTTGCGCTGTATGGGATTGCGGCTTGACGTGACCGATATAACCAAGTGTGTCTGCATTGCGAGATAACTTGACGGGCTCACGGCGAGTTCTTAGGTTCGGCTTACCTTACCTCTGACCGAAAGATTTCGGCCATGCCCAAGTCCATGCTGCCCTCACTCCCTCTGGCCGTTCCGCTTGCTCTCTCCCTGACGGGCTGCGGTGGCACCGACCAATCCGACACGGCGCCCGTCAAGGCTCAGACGAAGGAGGCCGCTCCGGCCGGTGTGGCGCACCAGCACACTGTGCTCGAAGCGGAAATCGCGGCCCGGGGCGGGGAGAGGAAGGTGGGCGAGTACCGCGTCGGCTACATCGTCGAAGCCGCCGAGCCGTGGTTCCAGTCCGAGCACGGCGCTCACGGGAAGCTGGTCAACCGTGTGCCGGCCAAGAATGAGACGCACCACATCGAGATCATTCCGATGGAGGCCGAGACCGGCCGCATCGTGCCGAACGCTCCGATCGAGCTTGAGGTCGTGGACGCCAAGGGCAAGGTCGTCCAGGCGCAGAGCCTGAACTTCTACCGCGCCGAGTTCTTCCACTACGCCAACAACTTCTCCGTCCACACGGCCGGCAAGTACACCCTGCGGGCCACGCTGCAGCCGCCGACCTTCCTGCGGCACGGCGCCAGCGGCGAGAAGCCGGCGCTGAGCGAGACGGTCACCGCCGCGTTCGCGGGCGTCGAACTGAAGCCAGAGAGCTGACGGCGACCGTGATGTCCGACAGACCCGTGACCGCTGCGATTTCCCCACGTGCCCGGGGACCTGAACAGTCGTCGGCCGCCACCCGCCGGCCCTCCCAGCACTCCGAGGCTGGGCACACGCCGCTGGGGGCTCTCGTCGCGGCGGGCCTCCTGAGCTGTGGCGCCCTGGCCGCGGTGTGCTGGATGTCCGGTCATCTCCATGCCGATTCGACGCTGCAGACCGTGGCCCGCTTCATGCATGTCGCGGCCCTCGTCGTCGGGCTGGGCGCCGTTCTCGCCGTGGACTGGTTCGCCGTCCTGTGGCTGCTGGGACGGCGTCGCCTGGCCGACATCCTGAACACCGCCTGCACACTGCAGGTCCCGATCTGGCTCGGGCTGGCGGGGCTGGTGGCCAGCGGCGTGTTCCTCCACCCCGATCTGGCTTCCCCGCTGACCCGGATCAAACTCGGACTCGTCCTGGTCATCACCATCAACGGCCTGTACGCCCACCGCCTCGGCCAGCGCCTCGACCGGTACCGGGACGAGCCGGTGCCCCGCAGCCTCCTCGTCCCATCGGGCGCCGCCGCCACTGTCAGCCAGCTCGGCTGGTGGGGCGCCAGCCTCATCGGCTTCCTCAACAGCCACACCTAGCCCGCCGCACAAGGAGACCGTGAGGACGAGGGACGCCTGCTGACGGCTTGATGGCGGCCCGCCAGTGCTCAGACCCCGGCATATTCGGGAGGGTGTTCAGCGGCCCGGGGAGTCCCCGCTAGCTCGAACCGGCTGCGGCTCTGACTCCGAGCCAGGCTGGCCCGCTGCCGCCAGGTCGCTGAACTGCGGACGTCCCATTGCGACGGGCTTCCATGTCCGAGACAAGCGCAAGACAGTGGGGGCCAGCGACCGTGCCTACTTGCGCACGTGGAAGCGCAGCATGGTGACCCCGCCCGACTGGACGTTGCTGAACGGTTCCAGGTCGATCCGGTCGAGGCCCGGCGGCGCGAAGCGGACGCCGTCGCCGAGCAGTACCGGCAGCACATACACCAGGATCTCGTCGACAAGGCCGCGCTGCAGGCACTGGGCGGCCACGTCGGCGCCGAGGATCTCCAGGTTCTTGTCGCCGGCGGCGCGGCGTGCCGTGGCCACGGCTTCCTCGATGTCGCCGCTGAGGAAGGTGACGTTGGGGTCCGGCTCGTCGGGCGGGCGGTGGGTGAGGACGAACTGCGCTCCGCCGTCGTAGTCGGTGTTTTCGTCGGACATGCGCTTGCCGACCTCGTACGTGCCCCGGCCGATGAGCATGGCGCCCGTGGCCGCCATGACCTCCGGGAACGTCGCCGCCGTCATGTGCTCGAAGATCCAGTCCATCGTGTGGCCGGGACCGGCGATGTACCCATCCAGGGACATCACCCTGTTCACGACCACTTTGCCGGTGCTCGCATCCGTCATGGGTCTTCTCCAAGCAGGTGGAGGGCCGGGATCGCATCATAGGTCGGTGAGCAACATCTTCTCCGGCGGTGGCCACGACCTGGACCTGTCCAATGGCGCCACCGCGGTGTTCATCGACGTGCTGATGCTGGCCGTGTCCGATCTCGCCTCCGAGGACTGGGACTTCCGCTTCGCGGCGCTGCTGACCCTCCAGGACCAGAACGTCATGGGGCGCGGTGCCGTCGGGTTCGACCTGGCGGAGTTCGACTGGGGTGCGACGGAACGGGAAGGCGCCCGCGCGAAGGACTTCGTGCTGCGTGCCACAGCACTCGCGGCGAGCGGACATCGCTGGAGCGAGCTTGGCTACCACCCGCCCCGCGTGCATGACTACCTGCACCGCTTCACAACCATGGTGGAGTCCTGCACCCCGCCCGCCGACAGCAGCGCCGCACGCGGCTTCCCCGGCCCGGACGAGGCCGCGATGGCCTCGTGCGTGCGCCACCGCGTCCTCAGCGCGCTCCCGCTCTGGGACGGCTGCTTCCTCTGCAATCGGCCGCACTAATAGGGCGTTTTCCTGCGGATCTTCACCGCTCTTGTCCGGCCCGGCTGCGGTGAACGTATGACGACGATCCTGCGGCACCCTCGGCCGCTCCCTCGCCCAGGTATTACGGCTACGAACTAGGCTCTGACCTGGCTAAACGCAGCTCAATGACCAGGTCGCGGGGATCGGCGCGACGGTCGTGCGCGGCACCCCGCACGACGGCCTGTACACGCTGGACACCCTGAACCTCGACGGCGGGGTGAAGCCGGAACTGATGGCGACCGACAACGCCTCGCACTCCGACATGGCGTTCGGTCTCTACAAGATGCTCGGCTTCCCCTTCGCCCCGCGCTTCCGCGACCTTGCCGACCAGCGGTTCTGGCGGACCGACCTGCCCGGCGGCGAGGTGCCGGCCGGCATACGGGCCACCGGAGGCCATCGCCCGCAACAAGGTCAACCCGAAGCGCATCGAGACACACTGGCCGGACACCGGGTCGCCGGATCGCTGATCACCAACCAGGTCCGCGCCGCCGACCTGCTGCGGATGCTCGGACGCGAGGGACATCCTGCCCCGCCGGGGCAGGCGTTCGCCGCGTACGGCCGGATCGACAAGACTATGCACCTACTCGCGGATCGGTTGACCGGTCTGGGTCTGGTCCTCAACGCCGTCGTCCTGCGCAACACCCGTTACCTCGACGTCGCCGTCGCGCAGCTCCGCGTGGAGGGCCCCGGGGCCTGCGCCCGTTGCGCGACCCGGACGCCGCCGAGGGCGCCGATGACGAGTACCCGTGAGGCCGGCCTGCAAGTCAGCGCATGGTCAGACCCCAGCCCCCCTTTCTTGAGCAATTGATCCAGATAGTTTACGGTGGAGCCATGGCGAGGACCCGGGAGTTCGACACTGAGGCGGCGGTGAGCCGCGCCATGGAACTGTTCTGGATGCGTGGCTACGAGGCCACTTCGGTACGCGACCTGACCCAGCGCCTGGGGATCGGGCAGGGATCCTTGTATGCCGCGTTCGGCGACAAGGAGGGCCTGTACCGAGCGGCGCTGGAGCACTACCGCACCACCCTCGCGGCGGCCGCCCTGCGCAGCCTGGAGGAGGGGGTGGACGCCCGCTCCGCGATCCGTACGATGCTGGTCGAGCGGGTCCGGATCGCCGTGGAAGACGACGGCCGGGGCTGCCTGGCAGTCAATGCCGCCTGCGAGCGCCTGCCCAAGAGTGCGGCGATCCGGCGCACCGTGCGGGACATGCAGGACGCCAGTCGGGACGCGCTCGCCGAGGTGCTGCGGGTCGCGGTGGAGCGGGGCGAGATCGCGGCGCAGTACGACCCGCACACGCTGGCCGCTTACCTCGTCACGTTCCTCAACGGACTGCTGGTCTCCTCGAAGATCACCCCGGATGCCCACGCCCTCGAACCCCTCGTGGAGGTCGCGCTGGCCGCCCTCGGCTGACTTTTTCATGCCCGCAAACTGTATCGGACGATCCAGAAAAGAGGTCGGAGGCCGCTCAGCCGCGGGATCCGGCGACATCCACCCCTGCTTCATCTACGACTTCGGAGGACCCATGCCCCCCGCGCCCGCCCCGAGCACACCCGCTCTTGGTGCCAGCCGTTGGAACACCTTCCCCGCGGCCGGCACCACCCTGACAGCCCGCGATTTCTTCACCGCCAGCGAGCCGCTGCTGCAGGGCATCATCGATGACAACGCCCTCACCAGCGCCGACGGCGAGGTGCTGGAGGATCAGATTCGCGCGACACTCGCTCTCGGAACCCGGGAGACCTCCCTGCCGCTGGCCATCGGCCCGGACAGCGCCCCGGCAGCGCGTGAACTGGGCGCACAGGCCGAGACCATCGGCCGGGAGCTCGCCTCCTGGGCCGCCTCAACCCTGGAGAGGCTGCTCACCGACCGGATAGCGCTGCCCGCGGGGCCGCTCCTCGTGCGCAGCCACTGCTACGGCCACCTGCTCACCCCTCGCGCGGCCGATCTGCTCCGCGGCCGACGTGGCGGACCCGTCACCATGCAGCTCTACAACGAGTGGCTGCACCAGATCGTCCTGCTGCGCGACGCCCTGCTGCCCTTCACCAACTGGCAGGACGTTCCGCTCCTGATCACTCCGACCGGACTGCGGCACACCGAACCGGCCCGCGACGCGTTCCTCACCGAACTCCTGGTCCGCCAGATCCGGCACACCAGCATCGTGGACTTCGCCCGCCACGTCGTCACCGGCACCTCCGGCCCGGTCGGCTACGGCTTCGAGGCCGGCGGCGGCACCGCCCTGCCCGCCGTCCTCGACCAGCCACCCCTGACCGCCCCCCGGCACCTGCTGACCTGGCGCACCCACCCGGCCGCCGAAGACACCGTCATGTATGTCGCCGAGGTGCAGGACTACTACGCCGCCCCCCGCACCCTCGTCGAGGACCTGCCGACCGCCAACACCGCATCGGGGCCGTTCGCCGCCCGTACCGTCACCGGGCCGGTCGCCGACGGGACCCGCACCGCCCGTATCGAGGTCACCCACGACGGCACCACCGCCCACGTCGACCTCGGCCAGGCCCTGCGCGGCCACCGCTTCGCCCACCGGCCGGGCCCCGCCGCAGGTGACGCCCCCTCCGATGCCGCGCCCCGCACCGCAGCTGTGTGGTCCGCACTGCGTGCACCGGCACTGGTGTGGACGCAAGCAGGCGACGTCACCCTGGACGCCACCGGCCAGGACGACCTCGTCGTACTGGCCCTGCTCGGCCGGCTCTACCCGGAGAACGTCACCCTGCGCCCGGCCGGCCGTTCCGCTGCCCGGACAACCTCGGACGGCACCGGGCCGAGCCGCCTGGTGACCCTCGTCGACCCTCCGCAAGCCCACTGACACCCGCATCGCGAAGTACACCAGGAAGGTTGCAAAACATGATGTTCGACCATGACGGAACGTCCGTCCGCACGGGCCGAGCCGCCGTCAACGGAACGAGTCTGCACTACCGCACAGCAGGGTCCGGTCCCGCGGTGGTGCTCCTGCACGGCGTACCCAAGACCAGCTACCACTGGCGCCACCTCGTCCCGAAGCTGACCCCGCACCACACCGTCGTCGTCCCGGACCTTCGCGGTCTCGGCGACTCCGCCCGCCCCCCGGACGGCTATGACTCCGCGACGATGAGCGACGACATCGCCGAGCTGATGACCCACCTCGGACACGAGACATACGCCGTGGCGGGCGAGGACTGGGGGGCGGTGATCGGCTACCAGCTCGCCGCCCGCCACCGCGACCACGTCACCGCTCTCGTGTTCGCCGAGGCCCTGTTCCCCGGATTCGGCTTCGAGGACCATACGGCCCTCACCCCCGAGAACGTCTCCAGCGGCATGCACCTGTGGCATCTGGGCTTCTACTTCCAGCCGGACATCCCCGAGATGCTGATCGCCGGACACGAGCGCGAGCTGATCACCTACATGATCAAGTTCGAGCGCAGCCACCCCGACAGCGCCACCTCGGACGCGGTCGAAGAATACGTGCGCTGCTACTCCATGCCCGGCGGCATCCGCGCGATGCTCTCGATCTACCGGGCCATGCTCGTCGACGCCGAACAGAATCGGCAGGCCGCACAGAAGAAGCTGGACATCCCGGTCCTGGCGCTCGGCGGATCCGCGTTCATCGGCGACCGCAACGAGTCCCAGATGCGGCTCATGGCCCACGACGTCGCCGGACACACCTTCGATGCCGGCCACGACCTGGCGGAGGAAGTGCCCGACGAGATGGCCGACGTCGTCCTGCCGTTCCTGGCCGCGCACCTGTAGCCAACACCAAGCCATCAAGGCTGGCGAGCTGAAGCGGCCCGGCAGGGCGGAAGGCCTCGTGGCCGAAACGAACGATTGACCTCCCGGAGCCGCCCGGCTGTCCCGAACTCCTCGTGGCCGAGCCGCTCGTCCGCACGGAGATCAAGATCGGGTACGCCCGGGCGCCGAGCAGGGGACAGAAGCTCGACCGCCGCCAGCTCGACCTGCAAGATTCACCGCCGCCTACAGCAAGCGCTGGATAGCCGGCAGCGAGACCATTGGCGACGTGCAGTTCGGCTACGAGATCACCTCGTCGGCCAGCGGACTGAACTTCAACACCAACGACCTGACCATCAGTGGAGCCTGATCCGACCGCAGGGCCGAGGTCGGTACGCGTCTTTCTCAGGCGCGGTCGGCCTCGGCCCGCAGAACGGCCTCGGATCAGTAGCCGTAGATCATCTTGTAGGCGACCTCCGGGAGGAACTGTCCTGCCGAGGAGCCGGTTCCCACGCCGCAGTTGCCGTCGGACTCGCCCGGAACCTTGATCCACAAGAGCATCTCGGCGCCTCCGCCCAGCCGGGTGGGGGTGCCGATTCGGCGGCCTGAAGGGTTGCACCACTGGCCGTTGGAGCCGTTGCCGTTGCGGCTGGTGTCCACGACGAACGGCTTCGTATAGCCGTACCGGGCGCTGAGTTCCCTGTTGACGGCGTCGCCGTACGCGGTGTTCTCGCTCGTGGTCAGGTAGTTGGAGACGTTGAGCGAGAAACCGTGGGCCTGTCGGACACCCGCTTCGTGGAGGCGCCGGGCCATGGTCGCCGCGCTCGCCCAGGCCGGGTTGCCGGCGTCGAGGTAGACCCAGGTGTTGGGAGCCTGACGGTTGAACTCGGCGAGCGCTCCGGTCAGCATGCTCTCGCGTTCGTCTATCTGGGCCTGGTTCATGCAGCCGTAGTCCCCGAGGGAGTCCGGTTCGAGGATGACGACGGCCGGGCGGCCGGCGATTCCGCCCGCGAACTGGGCGATCCAGTTCGCGTAGGCGGACGGCGAGGAGGCTCCGCCCGCGGAGTGCCCGCCGCAGTAGTCGCGGTTGTAGATGTTGTAGGCGACGAGGATGGGCAACTTGTCCCGGGCGTCCGCAGCGCCCGCGTACGCGCCGGTGGCGGTGCCGATGGTGCCGCTCCAGGAGCCGAACCAGCGGGCCGTCGGGGTGTTGGCGATGGAGGCGTTGATCGAGGACGCCCGGCCGTCACCGGGGTTGGCGGCGACCCACCGCTTCGCACTGGAGTCGGGGTCCACGTAGAACCCGTTGGTCATGCTCGTCGGGTCGGCCGCGTGGGCGGTCGGGGCGGCGGCGAGCGCCAGTGGCAGTGAGCAGAGCGCTGCCACCAGGGCGTGGATTCTGCGGCGCATGACGGGTACCTCGGCTTTCTGACAGGGGTGCGTCCGAAGGTCGGCGGCGAGCAGGGGAGCGCTCCCGTCGGAAGCGCTCCCCACGGCAGGGTCGGTCAGCAGGTCGAGTTGGTCTGGGTGAGGAGGCCCAGCCGCCAGGGGAGGAGGTTGTAGTCGCCACTCGCGTTGGGGTTCATGCCCTGGTAGAGGTACTGGAGCCGGCAGGCGGGAATGGTCAGTGTCTGGTCGTAGCCGGCGCGGATCATCTCGCCGTGACTGATGTCCCGGGTCCAGGCGCCCGAGGGGAAGGAGACGTTGCTCGCCCGTGCGAACGGGTTGCTCTCCGATGAGGCCAGGGGTGACCAGGAACCGGCCAGGCTGCCCGAGGTCCAGGACCGGAAGTAGCGCCGCCCGTCCGATCCGATGGCCTCGACGAGTAACAGGTACTGGTTACTGCCCTGCACCTTGTAGACGTTGCTCGCTTCGAACATGGCGTACTTGGAGTCCTGTGCCGCGATGACGGTGTTGGTGAAGCCGTTCGGGAACTGCCCGACGGTCGTCTGCGAGCGGTAGAGGTGACCGTTGTCGTCGGACGAGAACAGGTAGCAGTTGGCGCTGTCGCAGATCACCCACATGTCGACCCAGTAGCCGTTGCCGATGTTCTGCTTGATGATGTCCGGCATCGACGAGTAGAAGTTGCGCGGTGCGCTCCAGCCGTTGGGGTTGCTGATGTCCGGGTTGGTGGAGTACGAGGCGTTGCCGGTCTGGTAGACGAGGTACCACAGGCGCTGCGGCGCGTAGTAGAAGACCTGCGGCGCGGCCCGGTAGCCGGACCCGATGGCGGTCCGGTCCAAGTAGTGGTGCGTGGCCGAGCCGGCCTGGGACCAGTCGCTGAAGTTCAGGTAGACCAGGTTGTAGCCGGAGGAGCTGGCGGTGCTCGCGAACACGTGGTACTTGCCGTTGTACTGGACGACCGTCGGGTCCTTGATCCCGGCGATGTTGTGGGTCGAGTCCGGCTTCGGCGAGATCAGCGGGCCGCTGGAGCTCCACGAGTAACGGCTGGGCAGAGCGGCGGCGTTGGTGGCGCTGCGTGGGCCGGTGGGCGTGCCGCTGGTGACGGCGGGCGTGCTGCGGGTCGTGGGCGTACCGCCCAGCGTGGTCAGCACCGAGTTGTACGCCGGCTTCTTGTTGCCGTTGCGGTCGAACAGCAGCGGGTTCTCGCCGCTGCGCCAGGAGTCGCTGTCGCGGATGCCCCAGACGGTGATGCCGGTGCAGCGCGCGACGTTCATGCAGGCCCTGACCGTGTTGGCGTAAGCGGTCGGCGACGCCTGCGCGATGTCCAGTTCGGTGATCTGGACGTCTACGCCGAGGGCGGCGAAGTTCGACAGCGTCGTCTGGAAGCTGGCGGGTGGTCCGCCGGCGCCGAAGTGGGACTGGAGGCCGACGCAGTCGATGGGGACACCGCGCGACTTGAAGTCGCGCACCATGCGGTAGACACCCTGGGTCTTGGCGTCGCTCCAGTTCTCGATGTTGTAGTCGTTGTAGCAGAGCTTGGTCGCCGGGTCGGCCGACCGCGCTGTACGGAACGCCTCCTCGATGAAGCCGGTGCCCAGCACGTCCCGGAAGACCGAGCTGCGCATCTGGCCGCTGCCGCCGTCCGCGAAGGCCTCGTTGACCACGTCCCAGGAGTGGATCCGGCCCTTGTAGCGGTTCATCAGGGTGGTGATGTGGTTGTTCATCACGCCGCGCAGTGTGTTCGCGTCCCCGATGGAGCTGACCCAGCCGGGCAGTTGAGAGTGCCAGACCAGGGTGTGGCCGCGCAGGCGCTGGCCGCGGGCCGTCGCACCGTTGACGATCTGGTCGGCGGGGCCGAAGTTGAACGAGCCGCGGGACGGTTCGGTCGTGTCCCACTTCATCTCGTTCTCGGGTGTGACCGAGTTGAACTCGCGGCTCAGAATCGTGGTGTAGGTGCCGTCACCGAGCCTTCCGGCGGCCACGGCCGTTCCGAAGTACCGTCCGGACTGGGCCGCTTGGGCGCCCAGGGTGGAGGCCTTCACGGCGTCGGACGCGCCCATAGCGGTCCCGGGTGTCACCAGGGCGGTCGCGGCCAGCAGGCCGAGGACCGAGGCCCGACGACAGCCGAGCCGTTTCAGCGGGTTCATGGTTCTCCTCGTGGGGTGGGTGGGGGGTCGAACCGCGTGCCGCGGACCGCACCGCCGAGTGCCTCGTGGCGTGATGGAAGGAGAAGGTGCCGGCGCGGCGAAGAAACCGGAGTTGAAGCGGACATGACATATCTGTGCGTGGCGTTCTCCCCGTACGGCGTGGCCGTTGCGTGGTGGCGTTACCCGGAGGTGCCTTGCTTCGTGCGTGTGGAGCGACGACAACGGGTTCGGGATTTCGAACGTGCATCGATTTGTCGGGCACCCTGGATGATAGAAGGCCCGGAAGCCCCGTCAACACTCCTCGCATTATTCGATCTGCATGTCGAAACATTCGCTACGAAGGGAGGAGTCATCGCAGGTCACTTGCACGTATGACTTGAATGCGCCTGGTGTTGACATGTTCGGGCGTCCGTCTACCATCCGTGGCACCGTGAGTTTCGGAATGGCATACGAAATTTCGTGTCTGCTCTTCCTCCCGAGCAGTGTCATGGACGTGACATCGACTCGCGTCCCCCGCCCATCGGCGCTCATACGGCAAAGGAGGCCTTGGTGCCCAGACGATCAGGCGGACGACTGCTCCGCCTCCTCGCGACCACCTTGCTGACGGTCACCGCGACCCTGGCGGGCTCCGCGCACGCCCCTGTCGCGGCCGCGCCGGGAAGCCCGGCGCTCACCCCGCCGCTCGGCTGGAACAGCTGGAACAGCTTCGGGTGCGGGATCACCGAGGCCCAGGTGCGCCAGGCCGCCGACGCCATGGTGTCTTCGGGCATGCGCGACGCCGGCTACCGGTATGTGGTGGTCGACGACTGCTGGTTCGACCCGCAGCGCGACGCGGCGGGCAACCTGCGAGCCAATCCGGCCAAGTTTCCGAGCGGGATGAAAGCGCTCGGGGATTACATCCACGGCAAGGGCCTGAAGTTCGGCATCTACCAGGTGCCGGGCGAACGCACCTGCGCCCAGACCAGCGGCGCCTATCCGGGGTCGACGGGCAGCAGGGGGCACGAGGCCCAGGACGCGGCCACGTTCGCCTCGTGGGGCGTCGACTACCTCAAGTACGACTGGTGCTCCTCCAGCGGCACCCGCGACGAGCAGGTCGCGCGGTTCACGCTGATGCGCGACGCCCTGCGCGCCACCGGGCGGCCGATCGTCTACAGCATCAACCCCAACAGCTTCCACGCCATCACCGGCGACACGTACAACTGGGGCGAGGTCGCCGACCTGTGGCGGACCACCGAGGACCTGCTCGACATCTGGCAGAACGGCAACACCAACAGCTATCCGATGGGCGTGGGCAACGTCCTGGACGTCACCGCGCCGCTGGCGGCACAGTCCGGCCCGGGACACTGGAACGACCCCGACATGCTGGTCGTCGGCCGTCCCGGCCTGTCACTGACCGAGTCCCGCTCCCACTTCGCCCTCTGGGCGCTGCTGGCAGCCCCGCTCATGGCCGGCAACGACATCCGCACGATGTCCGCCGACGTGAGCGCGATTCTTCGCAACCCGCGCCTGCTGGCGGTGAACCAGGATCCGCTGGGCGCCGGCGGACGCAGAGTGCGCGACGACGGCGGCACCGAGGTGTTCGCCAAGCCGCTGTCCGACGGCTCGGTCGCGGTCGGCCTGTTCAACCGGGGAGGCGACACGGCCACGGTCAGCGCCACGGCCGCCCAAGTCGGCCTGTCCGGCGGGCCGTTCACCCTCACCGATCTGTGGACCGGCGGCACGTCCAGCACGTCCGGACAGATCTCGGCGAGCGTCCCCGCGCATGGCGTCGCCGTCTTCCGGGTGAGCGGCGGCAGCCCGCTCGCCGCCACCACCTCCCGGCTGCGCGGCACCGCATCCGGCCGCTGCGTGGACGTGGACAAGGCCTCCACCGCGGCCGGGGCCACGGCACTGCTCTGGGACTGCCACACGGCCGCCAACCAGCTGTGGACCACATGGGCCGGCGGCGAGATCCGCGTCTTCGGCGACAAGTGCCTGGACGCCTACAACCAGGGCACCACCGACGGCACCCGGGTCATCACCTGGCCCTGCAACGGTCAGAACAACCAGAAGTGGACCGTCGGGACCGACGGGTCGATCCGCAACGTCCACGCCGGGCTGTGCCTCGACGTCAACGGGGCCGGCACCGCCGGCGGGACCCCGCTGGTCCTGAGGACCTGCAACGGCCAGGCCAACCAGAAGTGGACCCGCGCGTGAACAACCGCGGCTTCAGCAGAGGAGTTCCAGGATGACGAGGACAAGGTCCCTCTTATGCACCGCCGTGGTCGCGGTGCTGGTCGCCTTGAGCACGGGAGGCACGGCACTGGGCCACGGCCGGGGCGGGAACGCCCCGCTCACGGCCTCCGGCACGGCTGCCGCATCCGCCGGCACCGCCGCCCCGAGCTCCGGATGCGGCAGGACACCCACCCTGACGAGCGGAACGCACACGATCCAGAGCGGCGGCAAGAACCGCAACTTCATCCTGCGCATCCCCGACGGCTACGACCGTAACCGCGCCCACCGCCTGGTCTTCGGGTTCCACTGGCTGGGCGGCACCTCCACCGACGTCGCCACCGGCCGCACCGTGGAAACGGGCACCTGGGCCTACTACGGACTCCAGCGACTGGCGAACAACAGCGCCATCTTCGTCGCACCCCAGGGCCTCAACAACGGCTGGGCCAACAACGGCGGGGAGGACGTCACCTTCGTCGACGACATGCTCAGGCGCATCGAGGCGGACCTCTGCGTCGACACGACACAACGCTTCGCTCTCGGCTTCAGCTACGGCGCCGCGATGTCGTACTCCCTCGCGTGTTCCCGTGCGACGGTCTTCCGCGCGGTCGCGGTCCTGGCCGCCGGGCAGCTCAGCGGTTGCAGCGGCGGCACCCAGCCGATCGCCTACCTCGGCGTGCACGGCCTCAGGGACAGTGTCCTCGGCATCTCCGGCGGACGGGCACTGCGGGACAGGTTCGTCAGGAACAACGGCTGCACTCCCCAGAACCCGCCCGAGCCGGCGCAGGGCAGCCTGACGCACCGGGTCACCACCTACTCGGGATGCTCGTCCGGGCATCCGGTCGTCTGGGCCGCGTTCGACGAGGGGCACATCGCGGCTCCGCAGGACGGGGCTCCCGGGGACAGCGGCTCCAGGACCTGGGTGCCGCAGGAGGTCTGGAAGTTCTTCACGCAGTTCCGGACCGCCGCAGGGCCCAGGTAGAAGCCGCCAAGGCGCCGGGCGGCAAACAACTGCCCGGCGCCGGTCACGTCACGTCTTGGTGCAGGCGGTCCATTCCTCCGCCGGCTGCGCAGGGGCGAGCGGGGGTGAGGCGGCGCGCGCGGGGACGCCGTTGCCCCGGCTGCCCGGGAAGTGGGCAGCCGGGGCGAGGGGTCTGTCGGTCAGGATTCTTGACAGCAACTGGTCGGTGCGCCATGGACACCGGCGAAGAGCACGCCGGCGCTGAACTCGCCGACGGTGTGCTCACCGTCAAGGTCCGCAAGGCGGAGAAGGCCAAGCCCCGGCGCATCGAGATCGCGGGCTGACGGCGATACCCGAGCCCGCCGCGCGGGGCGGGCTCGGTCGTTTGTCGCATACCCGGCCCCTGCGGGCGGCCAAGTCCTGCAAGGTCCGTGCGCGGGGTACGCCGGGTACCGACTCTGTACGCCCAGCACTCTGCGGTTCCGGGCGGTGGAGATCACAGCCGCGGCCCGGGCCGCGCTGAGGTTGTGTATCGCGGCCTCGCGCTCACCCAACTCACGCGGTGGTGGCGTGTTCGTCGGCGCTCAGGACGCTCCGCAGTCGCTGGTACCGGTCGAGGTCTTCCCAGGTGTCGTGGTCGGGCGGGTTGGGGCTGCGGCGTTCGGTGCCCCAGGCCCAGACGCCGGCGGCGAGCCCGGCGAAGAGGGGGATGAGCAGCCACAGCAGGGCGCCCATGGTGTAAAGCTCCTTCGATGCGTTGGGACGGACGGGCTGGTGCAGCTCAGGCGGTCAGCTGCTTGGGAACGCCGCCGGAGATGGCGATCTTGCGTGGCTTGGCGTGCGCGGCCAGCGGGATGCGCAGGGTGAGGACGCCGTTGTCGTAGGCGGCCTCGGCGGCCGCGGTGTCCAGGGCGTCGGACAGGGCCAAGCGGCGGGTGAAGCGGCCGGTGGGCCGCTCGGTGAGCACGGGACGGGCGTCGGCCGGGATGGGGGAGGGCCGCTCGGCGGTCAGGGTCAGCGTCTGGCGTTCTGTGGTCAGCTCGATGGTGGAGCGGTCCATGCCCGGCAGATCGAACTGCAGGTAGAGCGCTTCGCCGTCGCGCCAGGCATCCGCCGGGATGAGGGTGCCGGCCGAGGCGGCGCCGTTCTCGAGCTGATGCGTGAGCCGGTCGAGATCGCCCAGCAGACCCGTACGCGCAAGCATGTCCAACCTCTCTCTTCCTTATGGCGGGCCACAGGGAATGCGGCCGGGTGATCGAGTACCCGCCTATTCGTATAACCCGGCAGGAGATTCTCTGACAAGTGCCCACTGCATGAAGTTGACGGTAGGCGACTCAATCTCGTAAACGCTGAAGTGTTCGGTTGCGTCGATGCCGTCGGCCCGCCGGGGTGATCCGTGCGTCGGCGCATGGAGTGCTGGAAGGGAGGCCGCTGGTGACGGAAAGGATGAAGACGGTCTGGCTGCTGGCCGCCCGCGGCGTAGCAGCGGTGGTTTTCGGCGTGCTGACGCTGCTTTGGCCGCAGCTGACGGTGCCGGCCCTGGCCTGGGTGTTCGGCTCGTACGCCCTGGTGGACGGTGTGATGCTGCTGGGCACGGCGTGGCGGCACCGGCATGAGCGCCGGCCCGCCGCGACCTGTGCGGCGGCCGGCGCCCTGGGAGTGGCGGCCGGATTGGTCACGGCTCTGTGGCCGGGTCTTACGGCCCTGGCGCTGTTGGTCGTGGCGGGCGCCTGGGCCATCGTGACGGGATGCCTGGAGCTGTGGGTCGCCACGCGGATGCGGCATGAGCTGCGGCACGCCTGGTGGTGGCGGGCCTCGGCCGTCGTGTCGGTGGCGGCGGGTGCCCTGCTGTGGCTGCGCCCGGAGGCCGGCGCCGTGGCCATCGCGCTGGCCCTGGGCGTGTACGCACTGATCGCGGGCGGCCTGTGGCTGGCTGCCGCCTGGCGGGCGTACCCCACCCGCACCGGACGCGGTTCGTGGCCCGGGCCGGCCTCCGGCGCCCGCGTGGCCCACTGACGTTCGGCCCAGTACCACAAGCACGGCGCATCGCGGGTCCGCTGGGCCGTGCGGTGCGCCCTAGATGAGTTCGTGGACGAGGTCCGCGTGGAGCTTCACTAGTGGCGCGCGGTGCACCCGCACCCCGGGTCCCGCTACCGCTTCCGCCCGGGACGCTGGTGCGTGGGCAAAGTGGAGCACGCCCGAGGCCGAGCCGTCGTCGCCCTGTGCAACCGGGGTCCGGTGCTCGTGGTGACGACCTTCGGCCACGACGGCCCCCACCTCTGATCCGGAGGGCGACGCGGCCTGGCTGCGGCAGGTCACCGTCCCGAAAAAAAATTGAGCCTGTAGTTGTCAACTTCCGGCGTAGTGGTACATCAGAAGTAGAGCGGATTGAACGCAGGAACGACGTGAAGGAGGGATGACAGGATGCTGATGCGTACGGATCCCTTCCGCGAGCTTGACCGGCTCGTCGAGCGGGTCTGGGGCACGGCCGCGCACCCGGCGGGCATGCCGCTGGACGCCTGGCGTGAGGGCGACACGTTTTTCGTGGAGCTGGACCTGCCAGGCGTGGACGCGGAGTCGATCGATCTCGATGTCGAGCGCAACGTCCTGACGGTGAAGGCCGAACGCAAGCCGACGTACGGCGAGAACACCGACACGGTGGTCACCGAGCGGCCCGCGGGGACGTTCAGCCGGCAGCTGTTCCTCGGCGAGACCCTCGACACCGACAAGATCGAAGCCTCCTACGAGGCCGGTGTGCTGAGGCTGCGGATCCCGGTCGCCGAGCAAGCCAAGCCCCGCAAGATCGCCATCAGCGGCGGCAGCGACCGCAAGGAACTGGGCAGCTGACGCCACAGCAACTCCTCTCTCCAAGGGCCTCGGGCACCAGCCCGGGGCCCTGACGCCGTCTTTGCCCCTTCTCCCTCTGCGACCGCGGGGCGCCGACAGGTGACCGACCCCGTGGCCGTGCCGTAGCCCGACCGCGCACCGCACGGCCCGGCGCCGAGGGCCCGCTCCAGCATGGCGATCGACCCCTCGCCGTCCCGACTCTCCCGTGCCACCCGCCGATAGTCCGGCAGCGCGCCGAACAGGGTCAGCGCGATCAGTGCGGGCCAGGATGCCGGGCCGTATGCTCGCTCTGCCCCTCCGGCAGCCAGCGCCGCCACCGCGGCGCTGCGGATCCTTTCGGGCCGCCGGGCTCGCGCGCCGCCGGGCCGCCGAGGTGCCACCGTCATCCCGGGCAAAGCACGGTCTCGCGCACGGTTACCCGCGTGCCCGCGTAGACGGCGCGACAACAGACGTGACGGTCAGCCGCGGAGCGTCGGGCTGGGAGAACCCTTGCCGGCTTCTCGTGTGCGGCTCTGGGAGCGCATCAGGACGGGGCCGGGCCCTCCGGCTTCCCGGCCTCCGCGTCGAACTCTTTGGTGAAGGTGGCGCCGCACCGGCAGCGGGAGTGCTCGATCAGTTCTCCCTCGGCCGACACGCTCAGCCCCTGGCTGAGCCGCACGTGCACATGAATACCCATGAGGAGCTGCCCTCCTTGACCTCGTTTGGTCCGGTCATCGTGGAGGCCGACCGCGTTCACCGGCAATGCCGCAGGTCACACGTGAGTGCCGATCGTGCCGCCCTTCAGGGGCCGCCGCAGGGCCCAGGAGATCGGCGTGCGGACTCCCTGCCACAACAGTGCGCGCCCGCCGTCACGGGCAGGCGCGCACTGTTCGGATCATCCGGACGGCTTCGTGGACGGCCGGGCTGCTCGTGCGCCGGGTTGCGGCTGCGGGTGGCCGGCGGCGTGCAGCATCGGTGCGGTGTGCCGCTCGGGACGATGGCCGCCCTCGGCCGTGACGCGGTTGCGGGGCGCCTCGGCGCCACCGGGCAGCGACACGGGCCGGCGCGCCACCAGGCGTCCGACCCGGCGGCGGCCGCAGTGCGGTGAACTCCACACGTTCGACAGCGAGTTCGGTGATCACTGCACTGCATGGACTACAGCAGGCATCACCTCCCTACACCTCGCCAGACTTGACAAGGAAGGGCTCAAGTTTTATCTCAGAAAGGTAGGCAAGGAGGTAGGAAGTCGCAGCTCAGCATGGGCGAGGAGGTGGTCGGACGTGCAGGCGCCGGAGCCGGAATCGGACCTGTACGCGGTGCTGGGCGTGCAGCCCTCGGCGACGGCCGAGAAGATCACCTCGGCCTTCCGTGCCCAGGTGCGGGAACTGCGCCCCGACACCCGCGTGGACGCGGACATCACCGCACGGTTCGGTGAAGTGCGGGCGGCGTACGAGACGCTGCGCGATCCCGTCCTGCGAGCGGCCTACGACCAGCGCCTCGAGCGCACGCTGCCGGCGTCTGATCGAGGTGCTGCTCCGACCGAGCCCGTGCGGCCCGCGTGGCGGTACGCCGTGGTGCTCGGGGACGTGCGTCCCGAGCCGCCGCTGCGGGCGGGGCCGGTCCGGTGGATCCCCGGCCGGTGAGACGAAGAACGAGGTGAGGACGAGAAGGGAGAGCACAGATGGCACGGGCGGTTGGTATCGACCTCGGAACGACGAACTCGGTGGTCTCGGTCCTGGAGGGCGGCGAGCCCACCGTCATCGCCAACACCGAAGGCGCGCGGACGACCCCGTCGGTGGTGGCGTTCTCCAAGAACGGTGAGGTGCTGGTCGGCGAGGTGGCCAAGCGGCAGGCCGTGACGAACGTGGAGCGCACCGCACGCTCGGTCAAGCGGCACATGGGCGACCACGGCTGGCGTTTCCCCGAGCACGGAGACGTCGACGGCAAGCGGTACACCGCGCAGGAGATCTCCGCGCGCGTGTTGCAGAAGCTCAAGCGGGACGCGGAGTCCTACCTGGGTGAGGACGTCACCGACGCGGTGATCACGGTGCCCGCGTACTTCGACGACACCCAGCGGCAGGCGACCAAGGAGGCCGGGGAGATCGCGGGCCTCAACGTGCTGCGGATCATCAACGAGCCGACGGCGGCCGCGCTGGCGTACGGCCTGGACAAGGAGAACGACCAGACGGTCCTCGTCTTCGACCTCGGCGGCGGCACCTTCGACGTCTCGCTGCTGGAGATGGGCGAGGGCGTCATCGAGGTGAAGGCCACCAACGGCGACACCCACCTGGGCGGTGACGACTGGGACCAGCGGATCGTCGACCACCTGGTCACACAGTTCAAGAACCACTACGGCGTGGACCTGTCCAACGACAAGATGGCCGTGCAGCGCCTCAGGGAGGCGGCGGAGAAGGCGAAGGTCGAGCTGTCGTCGTCCACCGAGACGACCATCAACCTGCCCTACATCACCGCCTCGGCCGAGGGACCCCTGCACCTGGACGAGAAGCTCACCCGCTCCCAGTTCCAGCAGCTGACCGCCGAACTGCTGGAGCGCTGCAAGGCGCCGTTCCACAACGCGATCAAGGACGCCGGGATCAAGGTGTCCGACATCGACCACGTGGTCCTGGTGGGCGGCTCCACGCGCATGCCGGCGGTCACCGAGCTGGTGAAGGAGCTGACCGGCAAGGACCCGCACAAGGGCGTCAACCCCGACGAGGTCGTCGCCGTCGGCGCGAGCCTGCAGGCCGGTGTCCTCAAGGGCGAGGTCAAGGACGTCCTGCTGCTCGACGTCACCCCGCTGTCCCTGGGTATCGAGACCAAGGGCGGCATCATGACCAAGCTGATCGAGCGCAACACCACCATCCCCACCCGCCGCTCGGAGATCTTCACCACCGCCGAGGACAACCAGCCGTCGGTGACCGTGCAGGTTTACCAGGGCGAACGGGAGATCGCCGCCTACAACAAGAAGCTCGGCATGTTCGAGCTGACCGGCCTGCCCCCGGCCCCCCGGGGTGTGCCGCAGATCGAGGTCACCTTCGACATCGACGCCAACGGCATCATGCACGTCTCCGCCAAGGACCTGGGTACCGGCAAGGAACAGAAGATGACCGTCACCGGAGGCTCGGCGCTGCCCAAGGACGACATCGACCGCATGGTCCGCGAAGCGGAGCAGCACGCCGAGGAAGACCGAAAGCGGCGTGAGGCGGCCGAGACCCGTAACCAGGGTGAACAGCTCGTCTACTCCACCGAGAAGCTCCTGCAGGACAACCCCGACAAGATCCCGGCGGACGCGAAGAGCGAGACCGAGTCGGCGCTGGTCGAGCTGAAGGAGAAGCTGAAGGGAGAGGACACCGCCGCGATTCGGCAGGCGATCGACCGCACCGCCCAGGCCGCGCAGAAGATCGGCACCGCCCTGTATCAGCAGTCCCAGGCCGAGCGGCCGGCCGGTGCCTCCGCGGACGGTGGTACGAGCGGTGGTCCGGCCGAGGACGACGTGGTGGACGCCGAGATCATTGATGACGACAAGCCGGAGGCTGGCTGACGATGACTAGGAGCGGTCCGCAGAGCACCGAACTTCAGCAGCTGCGGCGCCTGGTTCAGGAGCGGACCGCCGACCTGCAGCGGGTCAAGGCCGAGTACGACAACTACCGCAAGCGGGTCCGGCGGGACCGCCTGGCCGTGCGCGAGATCGCCGCGGCCAACGTGCTCAAGGCGCTGCTGCCCGTGCTGGACGCCGTCGACCGGGCGTGCGCCAACGAACCGCTCACGCCCGGTCTTGAGGACATCGCCGGCAGCCTCGAGGAGCAGCTCGGCTCGCTGGGTGTCACGTCGTTCGGTGAGGTAGGCGATCCGTTCGATCCTGCCTGCCACGACGCCCTCACCCACCACGTCTGCGCCGCCGCGGCCGGCCTCGTGTGCTCGGCGGTCCTGCGTCCCGGCTACCGGCTGGGAGAGCACCTGCTGCGCCCGGCGACTGTGGAGGTCACCGGGCCGGCCCCGCCCACGAGCGGCGCACCGGAACCCGAATACAGCGCACGGTGGTCATCCGCCCGCGCAGACAAGCCGCGGTTGCCCGTCGTGCGGAGCTGACAGGCTTGCTTCCGTCTGGGTACCGGGGAAGAAGGCATCGCTTTCGATGCCCCTGAGAGTTACTGGCAAGCGGAGGTGACGGATCATGCAGCACCACGAATTCCTCGCTCGCGTACGCGAGCTCGGCGAATACGCCAGCCAGGACGAAGCCGCGAAGGTCACCGAGGCGGTGCTGAGCGTGCTCGCCCAGCGCATCAGCCCCGGCGAGGTCGACGACCTTGCCTCCCAACTGCCCGCACCGCTCGGACAGACACTGGCCCAGGCCAAGCAGGCGCAGGCCGAGAGCTTCGGGATCGAGGAGTTCTACCGCCGGGTCGCCGAGCGCGTCGGCGCGCGGCCGCGTACCGCACAGTGGGACGCCAGCGCGGTCCTGACTACCCTGGCCGGCGCCGTCTCCGGCGGTGAGCTGAACCAGATCATCAGCCAGCTCCCCTCCGGCTACGCCGTCCTGTTCGGCAAAGCCGATCTGGCCAGCTGACACCAGAACCCCCGGGGGCGCCCCGGATACGGCCACGCCGTCGGCGTTCGGACCAGCACCGGCCCAGTCGGCCAGGAAGCCCGTGTTTCCCGATCGCCGAGCGCGCCAAGCCTCGCAAGACCCGCCATCAGTGGGTTTTGCGGGGGAGATCTCCGACGGCGGCCGTGGCCGGCCGAGAAATGGAGGACGGGCATTCCTCACCCGCCCTTCACCCCCTCGGAGTTAAGAGCCGACGAAGGGTGGTTGCCCCATGACCCTGCGACGCGAAGCCTTCCTCGACCAGGTGAAGGAACGCGGCGAGTACGAAACGGAACACGAAGCCGAGCGGGCGGCGCGCGTGGTCCTCGCCCTGCTGGGTGCCCACCTGGTGGGCGATGTGCGCGCCCAGCTGGCGGCGCGCCTGCCAGAGGAATTCGCCCTGATCCTGCTCAACCCGCTGCAGAGCGCCGAGCCGCTGACGCCGGAGAGGTTCGTGCGGGCGACGGCGGCCTGGATCGAGGGAGCCACCGAACAGACCGCGGCCTGGGACGTCAGCGCCGTCCTCAGCACCGTCGCCGACGCCGCCGGCCACGACCTGATGGACCAGGTCCTGCTCCAGCTCCCGACAGGCTACGACTTGCTCTTCGGCCGCCCGCAACCCACCTGACCCGCATCCGGTGCCGTGCCGCACACCCGCCACGCACCGGATGCCGAGTTGCCGGGCGGTGCTGTTGCTCTCGTCTCAGCCGCTGGGGGCGGGATGGCGAACGCGCCGCCGAGGACCGTGCCTGGCGGGCAACACCAGGTGCGGGCCGCCGTCAGGGCTGATGCCCGCTGATGTCACCGGCGTCGTCGTCAGCCAGCATGACGGCGGCGGTGCGTTTGCCCACGAGTTCGCGGTGCACCTCGAAGCTCTGGCACACCGCCGTGACGATCTCCACGCCGTGTCGGCCGAAGTCGCAGAGCGCATGTACGTCAACGCTCGCCCGGTGGGGTCCTCCGCGGCGACGGGCAGCGTGTTGACCGCATTGGTCAGCGGCAGGGTGTAGGAGGGAGCTGTGGTAGCGGCGGCGTGGGCTTGTGCGGGGCTGAGCAGGGAGGCCACGGCCAGTACCGCGGCGGCGAGCCGATTCGGCGGTGTCGACGGTCGAGTGATTCCTCAGGGTTCATGGTGGCAGCGTTCGAGTACCAGGGAGTCTGTGATCACTGACTAGTAGTCTGCGGTCATGTCTGATCCCGTCCCCTTTGCTATGCCCACCCGTTTCGGCGGAGGCCGAGATCGTGTTGCAGTTGTCGTTCCAGGTGTCGGTTACTCGCCTGCCCGGCCGCTGCTGCACTTCGCCCGGAGCGTCCTGCTCCAGCACGGCTGGACGGTCCAGGAACTGTGGTGGCGGGTCCCTGGTGGGTTCTCGCAGTTCACAGTGGACGATCGGATCGCATGGGTGGAGCGGCAGGTCACCGAGGCCATCGAAGCCGAGGCAGGGGCTTGTCAGCTCGTCATAGGCAAATCCCTGGGCTCTCTCGCCTGCGGCATCGCAGCTGACAGGAAGATCCCGGCAGCCTGGCTCACCCCGCTCCTGACCATCGACCACGTTGCTGCGGCTCTCCAACGAGCCGTGGAGCCGACCCTCCTCATCGGCGGAAGCGCCGACAAACTTTGGGATTCTCGAATTGCTGCGTCCCTGAGACACGATGTCCTGGAAGTGCCTTTGGCGGACCATGGCCTGGAGTTTGCTGACGATGCCGCAGGATCGGTTGATGTCCTGCGACAAGTCGTCTCTCGGCTGGACCGCTTCATCGGCTCGCTCAGCCGCTGAGGGCTTCTGACAAGATCGGCTCGGGCGGGTTCTAGGTCGCGTCGAGAACTCGGTGTGCTCCTGCCTGAGGAATACCGGACGTATCTGCGCGAGGTGAGCGCTGGCGGGGCACTCTTCCGGCTTGAGCGGACCGGGCGTGGCTGGTGGTGGGCCGGCAATGACGAGGGGCGGCGCGAGCTGCTGGCCATTCCCTTTCCGCATCCCGACTCCTATGCCGAGAGCGACGACGAACTGATGGCGCGTGAGCCACAGGCTGAGGCGTTCGAGGACGACGCCGCGTATCGAACAGCCTGGCGTGCCTGGGCTGACGAGGCCGACAGATTCGAGGACCTGAAGACGGCCGGCGCGGTCGTCATTCAGGAGCACGGCTGCGGCTTCGCCACCCTGTTGGTACTGACCGGCTCACTGGCCGGCACGGTGTGGTGGGACGGACGGGCTACTTGTGATCGGATCGTCCCGCTCTCCTTGGACCACGTTTCACGAAACCTGCCCGCGGCCAGGGCCAGGGTTCGCGCCGCAGTGTCTGCCGCGGCCGGAAGACCACGGCACTGATCGGCCCCCTCGTTTTGCCGCGAGAGGGCCTCGCCGTTTGCTCAGGGGCGTCCCAGGACCAGTTCGTGCAGCGCCCACCCGGGCCGCGTTCACGCCAGCACGGCGACGTCCACGCGGCGCAGGGTCGCACCGCTCAATCTCACCTGGACGTCCAGCGTCCTCGTCGATGTCGCCCCTTGTGGGAGACCCGTCGGCAGAGCAAACGGAACTAGACGACCCGCTAGTTCGGAGAAGTGACCAACTCGAAGCTGATCGCGCCGTCGGGCTTGCATGCGTCCAGATCAAGTTGGTGGGGCCTTGGTCAGGTAGGAGGCGGCGTGTTGGAGATCGGGTGCGGTGTGTGCGGCCTGGTGGCGGTGAGGGCTGTTGCCGAGGGGGTCGATGAGGACGGAGCGGCGCGTGGCGGCGAACAGGCCGGTGTCGTTGGGGCCGTTGCCCAGCACGAGGATCTGGTCGGGTTCCAGGTGGAGGGCGCGGGCCAGGTGATGGAACTGGGTGACTTTGAGTTCTGTGAGGGCCGCGGGGTCGGTGGCGTCGAGGTCGAGGCCGGTCATGTAGCCGTGGTTGTCGTAGACGACGCGGCCGGCGCCGTAGGCGAACCGGGCGCCGATCCGGGCGGCGGTGGCTTTGGCGTATTCGGTGACCGAGGAGCTGATGAGGGCCAGGGGAACGTTGTGCTCACGGACGGCGGCGGTGAGGTGGTCGATGTCGCGCAGCGGGACGGTGGCGAACGCGGCTTCCAGGTCTTCGCGCCGGACCCCGGCCCACAGCGCACACAGTGCGCGGGGCAGTTCGTCGCCGGTGAGGGTTCCGGCTTTGAAGGCCCGGTAGAGACGGGCGTGCTCGGCCGCGGAGGTACCGAGGGCTTTGGTGACCGTCAGCGCGCTGGAGGTGGTGGTGAGGGTGCCGTCGATGTCGCAGACGACCGCGCCCAGAGGGGGCAGGGGGCCGGCGGGCGGAGGGACGGTGGGGCGGAGGCTGTCGGCGGCCGGGGCTGGCGTGTTGGGGTTGTTCACGGCCGGGGGCCTCGTTCGTCGGCGTAGGCGGTGTAGTAGCTGATCGGCAGGGTGGCCAGTGCCTCCAGGTTCCGGCGGGCGGCAGGGTCGGGCACCGCCTGGTCGAGGAGAGCCAGGGTGATCTGGATCTGCTGGTTGATGAAGTGAAGGGCGCGGGGCCCGGCGTCGGTCGCGTTCACCAGCTCGGTCGCGCGGGCGGTCTGCGAGGGTGTCAGGGGAGTGCGGGTGGCGTAGAGGGTGGCCAGGGCCCGGCCGGCCGCGCTGTCGTGGGCGAGGGCGTCCACGGTGACCAGAGTGCGCTTGAGCCCTGCCAGATCGCTGCCGGTGGGCTTGCCGGTTCTGGCCGCGTCTCCCCAGACGCCCAGCATGTCGTTGGCGCACTGGAACGCCACCCCGGCGGTGGTGAACGCCTCGACGAGCAGATCCACCACGCTGGGGTCGGCGGCAGCACATTGGGCACCGACGCCGGCCGTCGCGCCGAGGAAGACTCCTGCCTTCTGTCGGGTCATGGTCAGGCACTGGTCCCAGGTGGTGTCTGTGCGGGATTCGAAGGCAGTGTCCGCGTCCGCGCCTTCACATGTCACAGCTGTCGCGTGTCCGAGCAGCCGGGCCGCGCCGGGGGGCAGGCCGGGCAGCGTCAGGGCGAGGCTGAGCAGCGCGTTGCCGGCCAGGAGCGCGGTGGGAGCGGTGTGAATGGTCCAGGTGGCGGGCTGGCCGTGCCGGGTGCGGTCGCGATCCAGGACATCGTCGGTCAACAGCGTGAACGCTTGGATCAGTTCCACGGCCGCTGCGGCGGGCAGCGCGGCCGCCGGCTCGGCGCCGAGTGCGGTCGCGGCATCGAGTACCAGCGCGGCGCGGATGCTTTTTCCGCCGCCCATCTTTCCGGTCGGGCGGCCCTCGGGGTCGATCCAGCCGAAGTAGTACCGTGCCGCGTCGCCCACCCGGCCCGCAGGGAGGGTGCCGACCGCCTCCCGGAGCAGCGGGTCGATGTCGCGCCGGGCTTGGACCAGCCGGGCTGCCAGGGTGGGTGCGGTGTGATCCGTGCTGCCTGTCGTTGTCATGCGGCCACCTCCGGCCAGTCGGCGACACCGGGCAATGCCAGGTCCGTCATCGCGATCAGCAGTGCTCGTCCCCTCTCGGTGAAGGGCCCGCCGGCCGCCCGCTCGAGGGCTGCCCGGCGCCGAGCGGCGATCATGGCCCGTACCCGCTCGACGGCCCCGGTGGCAGCGATCGTGGAGCGCAGTTCCGCCAGCTCACCCCCGCACATGCCGGGCCGGCCCAGGAGCCGGGCCATGACCGCGCGCTGCCTGGCCGTGGCGGCCTCGCCGGCCAGGGCCACCACCACGGTGTGCTTGCCCTCCTTCAAATCCTCCCCGCAACCCGAACAGTCCGGGTCGGCAGCGACGTCCTCCAGGTCGTCCTGCAACTGGAACGCCTCACCCAGCGGCCGGGCGTAGCCGGCCAGGGCGTCGCTCACGTCCGGGTCGGCGCCGGCCATCGCGGCACCGATCAGGAGCGGACCGAGGACGGTGTAGGCGACGGTCTTGGCGTGGATGACGGCGAACGCCTCGGGCACCGTTCCGAACAGCTGGGAGGGTTTGACCAGATCCAGGAGCTGGCCGTTGAGCAGCTCGGCACGCATAGCACCCAGATGGGCACGGGCCGCCGGTGGGACGCCCGGCTCATAGAGGCACTGGAATTGCTCCTCGGCCCACAGAGCGGCCAGGTCTCCGAGGAACACGGCGGCGCTCACTCCGGACCAGGCGTTCGCGCCGTGCAAGTCCGCGCATGCCACATGCACCGCCGGGCGACCGCGCCGCATCAGGGAGCGGTCCACCAGGTCGTCGTGGACCAAAGCGTGCCCGTGGAGGAGTTCGAGCCCGACACCGACGTCGATCAGCCGTACGTCCAGCGGCGCGTCGGTGACAGCCCGCCACCCGATGTGGCAGAACAGCGGCCTGACCCGCTTGCCGCGGCCACTCAGAAACGCGCGCAGAACATCGATCATGTGCTCCGCACCGGGGCCGGAATGTCCCGGCCGGTCGGATCGCTGCTTGCTGGCCAAAAAAGCGTCCAGAGCCCGGTCGACCGCAGTGCGGGCCGTGGTCAGATCGGCTCTGGCGTCAGCCACGCACACAGGCCGCGCCGAGATGGGTGACGCGCTCAAGAAAACTCCCCATTCTGCCGCTCGCCCGCGTCTCGGGCCGCACAACCCTTGGGCGCCGTCAGCGGTCCGCCGTCGGCGCGGGATGCATGGTGAAACGTCCGTCTCCCAGTGACTGGAAAGCCGATCTGCCTGCCCTGACCTGGAGAAAGCCGCACACCACGACTCGCGCTGTGCAACGACGGCGGGGCGCTGTCGTCACGCCTGGCGCTGGGAGGGCTCCTTCTGTCTCAGGCAGGGCACGCACCCGGACGGAGAAGTCCACGGCTGTCGGCGGCCCATGGCACCGTCGACAGCCCCAGCGGCCGTGCACAGGACCCGCGTCGTTCGCGCAGCCGGAGCAGAGCCCATACCGGCTGACCGAAGCAGCAGCCGACCGCCGATCCGACGATTAGTCGCGCGACGCCGGCCGACTCTGCGAGAGGGCCGCACGATGCCCCGGGCCCAAACCGCCTCTGTGTGTGCCACCCGTGACCCCGTACCCGTTCACGGGCCGTATGGCGAGTGCGTGCGTGCCGGTCAAGGGGACGGGCGCGTGGCCGGCTCCGTTCAGTGGTCGTGTCCTGCGACCTGTCGTGTTCGTTGCACGGCTGGCCGGGGACTTCGGGATGTCACCGGTCTCCGCCCGTTGCGGACGTCGGCGCGGCTGCGTAGAGCGGCTGTCGGCCATCGGATGCGGTCGCGTGGCAGGCCGGGCGGAAAGCGGCGGGAGTGGAGGGCGGCGCGGTGAATGCGATCGGTCCGGTGCTGGAGGTGCGAAAGGTGTGCAAGAGGTACCGGCAGCGGCCTGTCCTGCGTGGGGTGTCACTGGAACTCCGTCCGGGAGAATTGGTGGGAATCGTCGGTGAGAACGGGGCCGGCAAGAGCACGCTGCTACGCATCCTGGCCGGGGACCTCGCGGCGGACAGCGGCATGGTGCGGAGAACGGGACGGCTGGGCTGCTGCCCGCAGGAGACCGTGCTCCACCCGGCTTTCACCGTCGACCAGCACCTGCGGTTCTTCCAGGCCGCCTACGGCATCAGCCGTCTGACCCGAGCCTGCGAGCTGCTGGAGGAACTGAACTTCAGCGATTACCGGTATGAGCGGGTGGAGGCACTCAGCGGCGGCACGCGCCAGAAACTCAACCTGACTCTCGCCCTGATGCACGACCCACAGGTGCTGCTCCTGGACGAGCCGTACCAGGGTTTCGACTGGGAGACCTATCTGCGTTTCTGGGAGCTGGCAGCGGCTCTGCGAGACCGGGGCTGTGCGGTGCTCGTGGTTTCCCACCTTGCTTATGACGCCTCGCGCCTGTCCACCCTGTATCGCCTGGACGGCGGGCTGCTGCACAAGACCGAGTGGACGACGACAGTCGGGGCGGCCTCGTGAAGCGCTGGCGTGCCTGCTTCGGCACGGCGCTGCGATTCGCGCTGATCGAGCAGGCCCGCAACCGGCTGGCGCTGCTCATCGTGCTCCTGTTCGTGCCGCTGTGGACCACGCTGGCCTACGAGGTGGTGGCGCGGACACCTTTGCGGTTCTACGTCCGGCCGGTCGGACGCCATGTGGTCATGGACGGCAACGTCCTCACCCAGGTCGTCGGGGCGCTGCAGGCTCTCACGCTGGTCGTCGCGTTCATGACGTTCGTTGCCACGGCCCGCTCCGCCGTGTTCGACCGACGTCTGGTACGGGCCGGCTTCCCGCGTTCTTGCCTGGCCCTGGCGAAATACGCGTCGCTCGTCCTGGTGGCGGCCGCGGTCGCCGCCTACGGCACTGCGTGGATGCATCTGTTCTGGAGGCCGGTACAGCCGGTGCTGTTCACCGCCGGGATGTTCACCGGAGCGCTGGTCTACGGGACGGTCGGCATCGTGCTCGCCGCCGTGGTGCGCAGTGAATTGGCCGGCATGTTCCTGGCCATCATGATCAGCTCGGTGGATCTGCTGCTGCAGAACCCGCTGGTCAATCCGGAATCGGACAGTGCCCTGGTGCGCTACCTGCCGGCGCACGGCGCGGTGCAGACCGCGGTGACCGCTGCCGACCTGCACGTGCTGCCGTGGAGCTGTCTGCTGCTCGGGTTCGGGTGGGCACTGGGCATGGCGGGACTCGGCATGACCGCCTTCGCCCTGCGCACCCGCACCCAGGGCCCGGCGCGGGCACCGGTTCCGGGTGCCAAGGAGACCGTTACGCCAGGGTGACCAGGGTCGTTTCGCACCGGGCAGCGAGTCGATGACCGCGATCGCAGCCCACCAGCGCATCAATGCCGTGACGACCGATCTTTCGCAGTGACAGAAATGACCGACATGCGAACCTTCCTCCCTCCCAGTGCGGCCGACCTCTTCCTGCGCGATCTGGAACAACGCGCGGAGCATCCGGACGCCGGATTAACCATCGGTGCGGTCCTGCACCTGTCGGGCGCAGTGCCCGGGCTGCCTGACCTCCAGGAGCACGTGGCCGCCCGCCTTTCCGGCCTTGCGTGCACGGCGCGTCTCCTTCACGGCGACGGCCGGCGGGCGCAGTGGCTACCCGCCGTTCCCGACCCCGCGCGTCATGTCAGCGCCCAACGCCTGGCCAGGGGCCGCCAGGCTCTCGAGGCGGCGGTGCACGAACACCTACGCGAGCCCTGGCCCGTGGACGCCCCGGCCTGGCGCCTGGTCCTACTCCACGGCCACGTCTCCGACGGATTCGCACTGCTCTACACGGCCCATCACAGCGTGCAGGACGGCGCCACCGCGATCGAGGTCCTGCAGGCCCTCTTCGGACCGCACACGGGTGCCGGGCGTTCCACGGCGGTGCTGCGGACCCGGCGCGCCGAGCCGCGGCCCCGGCTGCCGCAGGTGCTGCGCAGCGCCGCAGTCCTGCTGCGGCATGCCCGCAAGCACCATGTGTGGACCTCACCGTCACAGCCCCTGTCCAGCCGCCGTCACACGGCCTGGGTCCACACCCCTGCGGCCCTGCTCAAGACGGCGGCGCGCGCAGGCGACGCCAGCGCCAACGATGTCTACCTCACCGCGCTGGGCCACGCGATCGCGCAATGGGCGAGCACATCCTGGCCACACGCCGCCAAGGCTCCCATTCCCGTCATGATCCCCGTCAACCTGCGCGCGAAGGACGAAGCCGGGGCCCCCGGCAACCGCCTCTTCCTGACCCGCGTCGACCTCCCGGCCGGCCCACTTCACCTCCTCCAGCGGCTCACCGAGACCCGTGCGGTGACATCGCCTCTCAGGCTGCCCGGACACAGAGCAGTGCTCCGCGCTGCTCTCACCCGCCTACCTGCCGGCCTTCTTCAGCGCCTCGTAGCCGCGAGCACCGCTCCGGGTCGGCTCACGCTCGTCGCGTCCTGCCTGGTGATGCGCCAACGTCTCCGTTACGGCGACGCGGTGGTGACCCGGATCGACCCCATCATGTGCTGCCCGCCCGGCGCGCCCCTGTCGGTGATCATGCTCGTGTACGCGGGCGAGGCGAGCGTGTGCTTCCGCATCGACAAAGCTCTCCCCGATGCCGGCAGCCTCCCCGGACTGTGGAGGCAGGCCCTGGAAGACCTGTCGACAGCCGCTGGCCGCCCGCTGACCGGCCCTCAGCACGCCACGGCAACAGCAGCGGCACTCACCCCGGAGCCGCGACCGGACTGATGGCGCCCTGCCGAGGCTGCGGACGGTGGATGACACGCCTCTTTGATCGGCACAGATTGGGGGGTCACTTGCCGTAAGCGCGCAGGAAGACGTCCATCGCAGTGTCAGCGACGGTGTCCGGGGCGGCGTCGGGGCGGTACTCCATCGGGCCGGTGAGCAGAGAGAGGAAGTGCTCGGCGGCGAGCTCCGGGTCGCACGGGCGCAGGCGGCCAGCGAGAGCCAGGCGGGCCAGACGGTCAGCGAGGGCGGAACGTACCCGCAGGGCTGTGCGCTCGCGTACGCTCGCCGCCAGGTCGGGGAATTGAGCCGCCTGGGCAGAGGCCAACTGCCGCACGGCGCGAGCGTCTTCGTTGCTGAACGCCTGGAGCAGGCCGTGGGCCACGGCTGTGAGTGACGCGCGCGGGTCGCTGTCCGCGGCGGCCTCGCGCAGCTGCTCGACGACGGCGAGGCTCTGCGCGCCGACCCGGTCGGCGGCGGCCTCTACGGCCTCGCGGTAGAGGCTCTCCTTGTCGTTCAGGTGACTGTAAACGGTCGGCTTTGCGACCCCCGCCTCCTGAGCGATCTCCTTCACGCATGCCTGGGCGTAGCCGTGTCGCGTGAATACCGCGAACGCGCCGTCCAGGATCGCCTGCCGCCGCTCGATCCGCCCACGGGCGGGACGCCCACCCCCGGTTGACACTTCTGAACTCATGGGTTCAGTGTAGTGACTGAACCAACGCGAACAGATTTCTGAACCAGCAGGTTCAGTCTGCATGGGAGGGGTGGGATAGGCGTGATCGTCCACATGTTGCGCTTCACGTTCAAGGAGACCGCGACCGAGGAGGAGCGCGAGCACGTACTCGCGGTGCTGGGGCGTATGGCCTCTGTCGACTCGGTGTCGTTCTCGACGGTGGGCCAATGCCTCGGTGATCCCGACGGCTTCACCCACGCCTACTGCGTGGGCATCACCGACCTGCCGACCCTGCGGCGCTACATGCACGACCCGGTTCACCTGGCCGGCGACCCGCAGATCACGCCCTACCTGGACAGGATCGCCATCGGCCCGGACTTGTCCGACGACATGACGCCCACCCTGGCCCGGGACATCCTCGCCCTGCATGAGGAGAAGGTCGCGCTCTACCCGGAGTGGGCCGCCGAACTCGGCCCGCTGCTGACGGCCTGAAGAAGCCCGGCGCCGGCAGTCGGCACCATCGCTCCGCAGGCCGTCCTCGTTGCTGTAAGCGCCTGTTGGTGGTTGTTGGCGACGAGGTCGATGAGACGTGCGGTCGAGAATGTCCTGCTTGAGGGCGGCCTTACGTCTCCACCGTAACCAAGGGCCGCAGCTCGCTCCTGCCGGACGTCCAAGTAGCAGCGCAAGAAGTTCTTTCAGTCGCGGCTTCTTCACACGACCGGCTAGGGCTCTCGGAGGAGGGTCACTGATGAAGCCTTGCTGGCAACACTGGCGGTCCCGCGCCGGCTTGGACAGCAAGTCGATCTGATGAACGAGCAGTTGGGAGAAGAGGCCCTTCCTTGTTGCTGAAGCCTGCCTCTACGCTGGCCCGGTGTATGGAAGTCTCCAGCCAGGTGCCGGCGCCACAACTCGGGGGAGACCGTGGACATCCCGACGTTGATCGTGCTGGGCGCGGCGGGCGGTCTGCTGCGTGGGGCCGTGGATCTATACACCCGATTCGTGTCCTGGCAGGCCGTTCGCCTAGCCTGTCTGCAGGCGGGCAGGCAAGCACCGCAGTTCCGGGAGTACTTCGACCCCTCCACCGACATCGTCGCGCCCGCCGTGCACACCGTGATGGGAGCCGGTGCTGCCGTACTGTTCGGCACCACAGGACAGATCAGCGGCGCGTACGCTGCGCTCGTTGTCGGAATGTCGGCGCCCATGCTGCTCACTCAACTCACCCGCGTCCAGACGGTGAACGAGGTGGTGACCGGCGATCGGCCGACGGCTGAGACGGCGCAGGCGGCCGTAGAGAACGGGAACACCGCGACCGCGGGCACCGTGCCCGGTGCCGAGTCCCCTGGCGCCGCAGGTGCCATAGGGCCACCATCCCCAATGGAGCCCCAACTCGCGGCTGCTGCGGACCCGGCCCAGCCCGCCGCGCGCGAAATCCCACTACCTACTGCACGGTCCTCGGCCAGGCCGCCCGCGGCCGTCGCTCGTACGCAAGAGCCCGGCCCTGGCGAACTTCCTGCGGATCAAGCCCGGTCGGCAGAACCCACGCGCTCCGCGAATACTCCCTTGGCTGCCGACCCGCCCGATGGGGCGGGATCTGGCGTTGACGGTCCCAGCGCGCCACGATGGCGGCACGGGCCGGCGATGGGGGAGGCGGGGCCGTGAACAGTGTTCCGCAGTACCTTTTCAGCGAGGACCGCCAGGAGTACGAGCGGCTCCTCGACGAAGCCCTGCGATCTGTACCACACCGCCCGGAACTGGCTGCTCTCGGACGGAAGCTCAGTCTCGAACAGTTGCGCACCATGGCGCTGAGCGCCACCTCGCTCATCACGGCGGCCGCGGCGACCGAGTACCAGCACTATGTGAGGGTCCGCGAGGAAATGCGCGACCCGGCGTACTGGTCCACCGGAGACGCGTTGACGGCCTCCTCGTTTGCCTCCTCTCACTCTGGCAGCCGTCCGGCATCCGCGGGTCGGCCGGCTCCGGCAGGTCAGGACCGTCGGTTCGGTGGAGCCGTTCCCGGCGCCGGACAGTCGGGCCGCCGCCGAATCGGTGGCGGTGTCGCTGCGCAGCGCTGGGCCAGGATGTCTTACGGCCGTCGCCTGTTGGCAGCTGTGCTCGGCCTGCACGTACGTCCAGAGGTGCCAGCAGGCAGCGCCATGGAGGCCCGGAAACTGGCCCCGGAGTCGGCCGAGGCCGGCAGATCCGGGGCTTGGTCGTACTTCGCTGTTCCTGCCGCTGTCCTGTCCGGAACGGTCACTGCGATCTTCTTCCTTGCCGGCATCGTCCTCATGTCGTTCAGTGCAGAGTCGGATGCCTCCCGTTCCATGATTGCCGCCGGGTGGGTGGCCGGGGCTGTATGTGCGGGCACTCTCGCCGTTCTGCTGGTCCTCGCCCGGCGCCACCGGCCCCCAGTCGGGGACTGGTCCCAAGGCGAGATGAGCGAAAAGGTGGCGCTGGCCAAAGAAGCGTGGCGGGAGGCTCTGCTGGAGCGCGGCATCATGCCCTTCCTGAGGGAGGCATCGGCCGACCCCGGTGGTGTCGCATCTGATGTTGTGGCACCGCCAGAGCCCACCAGTCGTATGCCGCACCTCGGCTACGACCGACCCGGCTTTCCTCGTCCGCACAGCGGTGCCTCGGGCCCGCGCCCGAGCTTTACCAGCCCGGACTACACCAGTCCGGATTTCGGAGGCTCCGAGCACCAGCCGGAGTGACACCGGTACGGCTACGCCGTCCCCCCGGATACACCCCTGGCTCATTGCTCGTGTCCAGCGGCCCCCCACGCGCGACTCGTTGATGTCGACGAGAACTGAAACCGGTCGTGGGAGCACTGCGGCGCGGCGCTGCGAAAATCTCCGAGGCCTCCACCGCGGCTCGGTTGATCCGCCAGACTTGTCTCAACGGAGAAAGGGACAGCTAGCATGGCAAACAGCGCACTTCTGGTGATGGACGTTCAACGGGACGTCGTGGCCATCGCCGATGACGGTTCCGGATATCTGCCGCGCTTGCGAAGGGCGATCGACGGTGCCCGGGCCGCAGGTATCACCGTGATCTACGTGGTGCTCGGGTTACGGCCGGGCGATCCAGAAGTCAGCCCCCGCAACAGGGTGATGACAAACGCCGTGCGGGCCGGCCTGTTCACCGAGGGGACCCCTGGCACCGAGATCCATGACGACGTCGCGCCTCAGCAGGGCGACGTCGTGGTCACCAAGAGGCGGGGGAGTGCGTTCTCGGGCAGCGACCTCGACTTGGTGCTCAGGGCTCGAGATGTCGACAGCCTTGTTCTCACCGGCATCGCCACCAGCGCTGTCGTCCTGTCCACCCTGTGGCACGCCATCGACCTGGACTTCGGCCTCACCGTCCTGGCCGATGCCTGCCTCGACACCGACCCCGAGGTGCACCGGATGCTCACCGAAAAGCTGTTCCCCCAGTGGGCCGAAGTGGTCGCCGTCGAGGACTGGATCAAAGCCATCGCAGCGCAATAGCGGGAGGCCGTCGGCCCTCGCGTGCGGGGTAAAAACGGCATCACCTCCCGTACCGGGCGAGGTCAGCCGACAGCGTCCTGCGCTGCTGTCCGGGCCTGTGTAAGGGCCAGCCGGTAGGGTTCGGCGCCGGTCGTTGCCGCCGAAGGTGAGCCAGCCGACGATGGCCGCGCAGAGCCGGGGTCTAGCGCCGCGATACCGTCGCCCGGACCAGCGGAATCTCTTAGTGATCGAGCGATGATCGGTCGTGGCGACGGTCCCGCGAGGGGCGTTTACCGTGGGGGCTGAGTAGTGCCCTACGCACTCGGCTGAGAATTGACAGTCTGTTACTCGCTACCACTGGGTTCTCTGGTACGCCTGGCCCGAAACGGTCGAAACCTGACGGGCGCATATGTAACCCTCCTCCGAATTCCGGACCGAGACGTATTTGCGTTAGGGCGCACTCCAACTCCTAGGTTCGCAGGCATGCGATACATCAAACTCGGAACGACCGGACTGGAAGTCTCCGCCATCACCCTCGGCTGTATGAGCTTCGGCGAGCCGGACCGGGGCGGCGAGCCCTGGTCGCTGGGCGCGGACGCCAGCCGGGACATCATCAAGCAGGCCCTCGAGGGCGGCGTCAACTTCCTCGACACGGCCAATGGGTACAGCGCCGGAAGCAGCGAGGAGATCGTCGGCCGGGCGGTCAAGGACTTCACCCGGCGCGAGGAGGTCGTTCTCTCCACCAAGGTCTGGATGCGGATGCGCCCCGGCCCGAACGGCGCCGGGCTGTCCCGCAAGGCGATCTTCGCCGAGCTCGACGCCTCCCTGAAGCGACTGGGGACCGACTACATCGACCTGTACCAGATCCACCGCTGGGACTACGACACCCCGATCGAGGAAACCCTCGAGGCGCTGCACGACGCGGTCAAGTCCGGGAAGGTCCGCTATATCGGAGCCTCTTCCATGTACGCCTGGCAGTTCGCCAAGGCCCTGTACCTGGCTGACCTGAACGGCTGGACCCGGTTCGTGTCGATGCAGGACCACTACAACCTCATCCACCGGGAAGCAGAGCGGGAGATGATCCCGCTCTGCGCCGACCAGGGCATCGGCGTGATCCCGTGGAGCCCGCTGGCGCGGGGCAGGCTGACGCGGGCCCGGGACACCGCCACGGCGCGTGCCGAGACCGACGCGGGCGGCAAAATCCTCTACCGCGACGAGGACCAGGCGGTGGCCGAGCGCGTCCACGAGATCGCGGGCAAGCGGGGTCTGTCTCCGGCCCAGGTCGCCCTGGCCTGGGTCATGCGCAACCCGGCGGTGACCTCGCCCATCGTCGGGGTCACCAAGCCGGCCCAGCTGGCCGACGCGGTCGCCGCGGTGGACGTCGAACTCGACGAAGACGAGGCTGCCTACTTGGAGGAGCCCTACCAGCCGCACGAGGCCGCCTACCTGGAGGAGTCCTTCTACAAGCGGCAGCCTGTGGCGGGCTCTCGGTAGTCCGGGCTACCACCGGGCCTTCGACGAGTCCTTGGCCCCGGCCTTCACAGCCCTGTGGTCGGCCCGGCGGTGCTTGCGGGCGGTCGCGCGCAACTGCATGATCCGCGCGCTGCCCGCCAGGGCGGTGAGCAGGATGCCCCCCACCACGGCCAGCAGCAGGGCCACGCGCAGCGGAACGTGCTCCTGGGCACCGAAGTAGCACCGGTGCCCGCCGTCGAAGCATGAGCGATCGAGCCCTTGTGGGTCCGGTTCGAGGCCCCCCCGCCACCCCATCTCGAGACACATCCGTGGGGCTGTCACAACCCACGGCAATTCGATCAGCTGCCGCACCGACTTCAGCAGCCCCTCTCCCCGGCGTTTCTTCTCGCGCTTGAACGAGGGCCGCAGCAGCTCGGTCTCGCGCACGGATCGCGGCGACAGTGACGGTGCCGTGAAAGACGTAGGCCCGTTTGTCGTACCGCGTCGCCACGGCCCGGTAGTTCTTGAGCCGGTTGATAGTGCGCAGTTCGGGCTGCTACGCGGTGACCCTCCGCGCGTACACCTCTATCTCGATCTTCATGCGGGGGTCTGAGAGGCCGCACATGAGCATCGTGGCGGCCGGTCGGACGTCGCCGAAGTAGCGGCGTAGGACCGGCCAGCAGGGCTCGAAGTCTTCGCGGTCGGGCAGCAAGTAGCGCACCCGCACCACGTCGGCGAAGGTGCACTTCGCCTCGGCCAGCGCGGCCTCGATGTTGCGCAGGCACTGCTCGGCCTGCACCACCACGTCGTCGGAGATCGTCATGGTGGTGTAGTCGAAGCCGGTCGTCCCGGACACATGCACCCAGTCACCGTCGACCACGGCACGGGCATAGCCGATGTGCTCCTCAAAGGTCGAGCCGCTGAGGATCGCGTGTCGCTCTGTCATGCGCAGAACGCTAAGTGACCAGCACAGGTACGTCTAATACAGCTGAAGGCATGGCCTGATATCTCTAGGCGTATGGAGCGCCCCGAACTTCCCCTCCCACAGCTGCACGCCTTCGTCGTACTCGCCGAGGAACTGCACTTCGGCCACGCGGCCGCCCGCCTGGGCATCGCCCAGCCGCCGCTGAGCCAGCAGATCCGCCGACTGGAAGACAAGGTCGGTCACGCGCTGTTCACCCGCGAACCGGGACGCGTCACGCTCACCCCGGCCGGCCGCGAACTGCTGCCCGCCGCGCGGCGGGCTCTCACCGACCTAGCGGACGGCCTGGCCACAGCCAGGGCCGTGGGCAGCGGCCGGGCCGGCCGTCTACGGATCGGTTTTGCTGCCTCCCTCGCCCTGACAATCCTGCCTGGCCTGCTGCGCGCCTTCCGGCAGCGGTACCCCGGCGTGCACCTGGACATCCGTGAGATGACCACCGCGCCGCAGATCGCCGCCCTGCACGACAAGACCATCGACATCGGCCTGCTGCGTGAGCCCCCCACCAGCGAGGCAGAGCTCGGGTTCAGGACGGTACTCAGCGAGCCCTTCGTGGCCGTGCTGCCGGCCGCCCACCCTTTGGCAGCCCAACGGACCGTGCAGCTTGCACAGCTCGCGGACTCGCCCTTCGTGCTGCTGCCCCGCGCGGTCGGCCCACAGCTGCACGACCAGATCACCGGGCTGTGCACCGCAGCAGGCTTCACACCGCAGATAGCCCAGCATGCAGTGGAGTGGCAAACCGTGTGCGCGCTCGTGGAAACCGGTCTGGGCGTCTCCCTGGCCCCGGCGAGCATCCGACGCATGCGCCTCAAAGGCGTCGCCTTCCGCAGGATCGAGCCCAGCACCGCTCGCACGAGAGTCGCCGTCGCCTGGCGCAAGAACGACCAAAGCCCTCCGGTCACACACCTGTTGGCGACCCTCAGCCAAGATCCGCCGGACAGGCCCTAGGCCAATTCCTGTCCTAGACGTGTCCGATGGGTGACGACGTACGTCACCCACCGGAGTCGTCCGGGATGAGTGCACCGCTCACAGGCAGGATCTCGCCAGACGGGCCAGCCAGACACAGGACTTGATCGTCCAGGCCACCGCTTCGCTCAACAGCAGGGCCTCGGCAGCCGGTGCGGCCTGCGCGGCCAGAGCGACCGCGGTGGGCAGTACGGCGAGAACGACGGCCAGGACGGTGAGAGCAGGGCGCACGGGCCGCTCGTTGACGAAGAGCCACGAACAGGTCACGACCCGCCCGAGATCATGCAGGCGGCGACGGCCAGAGTGGGCCGCGGGCACTTGCGCTGGCAACACACCGAAGTCAGCGCGGCCCGAGGGCCCCTCAGGCCGTCATCAGCGCTGCCAGGGCGCGGTCCATCGCGGCGTTGAACTCTTCCGGCGTCAGCGGCAGCCGGGACTTGACGTCCCGACTCCATTGGTCGGCGAGGACCTCGGCGGAGCCCGCCTCCACACCGTCGAGCGCCGCGTCGGCCAGGTCCGACGGAGCGATCTTGTCCACGGGCCAGCCCGCCGCCATGTCGGTGTCGGCCAGGCCGAGGTGCACCGCCGTCACGAGCGTGCCCTGCTCGGCGAGCTCCAGGCGGACGCCGTTGGTCATGGCCCAGGCTGCGGCCTTGGTCAGGTGGTAGGCATTGGCGCCCTTGCCCCCGAACCACGACATGGCGGAGAGGACGTTGACGATCGCGCCTCCGCCGTTCCTGGCGAGCGCCGGCGCGAACTCCCGGACCATTCCCAGGTGGCCGAACATGTTGGTCTCCAGCTCGTGCCGCACCGCGTCCAGCGAACCGGTCACCAGGTCGGTCCCCGTACTGATTCCAGCGTTGTTGATGAGGAGCGAGACGTCCGGGGCGGCCTCGGCGGCGGCCCTCACGGACGCGGGATCGGCGATGTCGAGCGGCAGCACCTCGACCCCGGGCAGGTCCACGGTCTCCGGTCGGCGGGCCGTCGCGTAGACCTTGCGGGCGCCCCGTTCGAGCAGGCGCTGGGCGAAGGCGCGGCCCAGGCCGCGGTTGGCTCCGGTGACAAGGGCGACGGAGTTGTTGATGTCCATGCCCGGTACGCTAAAACCTGACGCTAACGTCAGAGGCAAGTGCTGGCCGTCAGGACCGGGGCGAGAGGAATCACCATGACCGTCACGGAGGCTGCGGCCGAGCGGCTGGTCCGCATCGGCGAAGTGGCACGGGCCGCCGGCGTCTCGGTACGCGCCGTGCGCTACTACGAGCAGCAGGGGCTGCTCATCGCGGAGCGCAGCCCGTCCGGCCAGCGCCTCTACCGGCAGGACACCGTCACCCTGGTGCGCTTCTTCCAGCAGATGTTCGCCGCCGGTCTGACCAGCCGAAGGATCGCGGAACTCCTTCCGTGCTGGGACACCGGGCACACCGACGCCGAGCAACGAGCCATGCTGCGCGCCGAGCGCGACCGCATCCAGGCCAAGGTCGACGACCTGCAGGCCGCCCTGGACCGCCTCGACGAGGTCATCGCGATCACGGACACGCACCCGTAGGCGCGGTCGGTCGGACGTCGCACCAGCGATCTACGGCTGGAGTACCAGGCGGGACGTCTCAGGCTGCTCAGTTCATGAGCCGAGACACGATATCTGTCACTAAGGCAGGCATGGTGTCATCAGGCCCGTCGGACCAGAACACGCCGAGCTAGACGCTCTTGTTGATGGCGTTGTTCCCTTCGGGTCCCTGCAGTCGTGACATGACCCCTCCCAAGATTCTCTGCACCCATACTTCGCTGATGAACAAGAGCCGCTCTTCGCCTGCGTACACGCTGACGTAGGCATCGTTGAGCCAGGGCGTCGCCGCGAATTGGGTGAGCTGTGCAGTCAGTGTGGCCCCGTGCACAAACTGCTCCATGAGCGGATGGAAGCCGGCATACGGAGGGATCTCCCACGGCTCGGAGGCATGCTCGTACCCGCTGCCGCGATACGCATCTGATTGCACGAACTCCTCGTACGCCCACTCATCAACGGCGTAGCGGGCGGGTGCCGTGCAGTGCGCGGAAGAGCACCACGCCGGGTGGTCCATGGCGCGACCGGTGAAGACCTCTGACTCATGCATGTACCTATACTCCACGAAGCCTGCACCGGCGAAGGGCCCACCGCATGGTTGTGCTGGTCCTCTTCTGGGCGGTCCGCCGCTCGCAAGCGACTCGTGGAGCCGGTGATCTGCGCGTTGCCGTCGTCGGCAACGGACACCACCGCCTAGCCGTCCAGGATCACGCCGGGCGGCAGACGCATGGCGGCTGCGGCCAGATCCATGCAGGCGCGGTGACGTCGCGGCCGGCACGGGATTGCAGCCAGACACTGTCCCCGTTCCGCCACAGCACGGTCCGGTGGCCATCGGGCTCACGCCCGATGGCTCTGCTGTCTCCGTACGTACGGAGACAGCAGAGCCATCGGAGTTTCAAGGGACCAGACGGTCAGGCCGACGCCAGTCCCGCGCTGTAGCTGGAGAACAGTAGGTAGTACTTCGTTCCGTCCAGGACGTTGGTGGCCGCCTGGATCCAGGAGCGCGAGTAGGCGGTCTTGAAGTCGTTGCACTTGCCGGTCGCACGGAAGCAGACCTTCACGTCGGTCATGATGTTGGCCTTGATATTGACGTCGGCGCAGTACGAACTTGTCGTGGCCCACCCGGTACGCGGCCACCTGTGCAGTTCGCCGTATACGACCGTCTCGTAGCCGACCGAGTGGTCGTAGCACCCTTGGGCTCGGGCCGGCGTGGCCGCGGCCGGTACCGAGGCCGCGGCCGTCACACCTCCTGCAGCCAGAGCAGCGGCCATCACAGAACGCATCACACGCGAACGCGGTTCCATTGTTTCCCTTTCTCGTTGTCGGCCGGTGTCCGAACCCGGAGGGAGGCGCTGCGGGTTCGGCACTCCAGAGATTGCCGGTCAGCTTGGGCGCGGGCCACAGCATCTGGTCAATTAAGGAGATCGTGGGACGTCCCATCCGTTGACCTGCCGGGATGCCCAGGGCGATGCGGCACTCAGGGGACGGCGGACTGCGTGGGCCCTGGCTGGATGAGACTGATTCGGCGGGCCGGGGCGGACTCGGGAGTCGCGTGACGTGTATCGATGGGGAACGACTGCTCAGAGCACCTAACACAATGAGGAGAGGTGCTCCGGCTTCTTGTCATCCAATGAAGCAGGAGCGCCCCATTCCGATCTTCAGTGGCCCTACAGGCACTATCGGTTAATCGAGGTGCTGGTGGGAGGTTCCCTGCTGCTTGAGGGCTTGGTAGCGGTTCGCCAGGGCGTGGAACGCCTCCTTGGGTTCCCAGGGCATGTCCGGGTACGTACGGGCATCTGCTGGGTAGCCGCTGTGCTCGTCGAGGATCTTGACGATGCCGTAGGAGGCGAGGTCGGGGTCCGGTCCGGACAGACGGTGGGGGGTGCCGTAACCGGCGAAGCTGAACCAGAAGACGGAGTCGACGCCTTCGCCTTCGAAGATGGGCATGAGGTCGTCGAGATAGCGGACCTGCTCGCTCTCATCGCGCACCAGATCAGGCTTGGGAGTGACACCGTCCGGCTCCATGGCCACGTACCAGCCCGAGCCGCCGTAGTCGCCCGCCCCTTGGAAGGTGCAGCAGCCGACTTCCATGATGGCGACCGGCTTGCCGTGGGTGAACTCCTTGCGCAGGTCATCGCGGTATGTGGCGGCGTTGCGCAGACCCCGGAAGGCATCCAGGCCGACGATGTCGAACGGGCTCCATTCCACGCCGTCCAGGGGGCACGAGGCGTAGCTGACCGGGCCGGCGAAGAGAGGGCGGACGGTGCGGACGACGTCGCCGAGGAAGGCGTTGACCATGTCGGGGATGGGCCGCAGTGCGGCTTCGCGATCGGGGCCGGCCAGGACCGGGATGCGCTCGTTGAAGGTGTCGCCGGGCAGGTACCCGCGGGCGAACAGGCTCAGTTCGCAGCCGGTGACAAGGACGACGTCGGCGCCATCCTGGCGCAGGCGTTCGGCTCGCTCGGCGCAGTCGGCGAAGTACGGCAGCATCTGTTCGTTGGTCATCTCGCAGGGGAAAGGCGAGAACCAGACCTCCAGCCCGGCGGCGGCCGCATGCCGCGCGGTGGTCTCGATCCGGTCCGGGTCGCCGCCCGTGATACGGATCGCGGTGCAGTGCAGATCTTCGGCGATGACCCGCATGTCCCGCGCGACGACGTCGGCGTCGAAGACAGGGCGGGAGGTATCGCCGTTGGGAAAGGTGCCGGTGTCGTAGTGGATGCCTTTGCCTCGCATGTCTTGCGCCTCCGTTGTGAACCCGCGTGTCGCCTACAGCGCGATCGTCAAGTCTCCAGCGGCGTCAGAGTCAAGCCCGGCTGGTGATCAGCCGTTTGAACCCGATCGCTGCCTCCGCGCCGAACGGCTCCCTCCCCGATCAGGCCGTTCTGGATGATGGGCGGGTCAGGGTGCGGCAACTCGTCGTTCTCTGGTCGCCCCACTGCCTCGTCTCCATTTCTATCCATGAAGGCCCCACTGCGTAACGGACCTGCTTCGCATCACACCGTGCGGACTCGCGTCAGCGGACTGCATGCTCTTTGCCCCAACCACACGACAGCTCACGGCAGTCGGCGCTACCGGGAAGCCGAACAGCCTCTTGCCACCTGAATGTCACGCCGCGCATACGGGTGACAACTAAATCAGCGCCGTCCCACCTCGAAAAACACCTGCATTTCGACTGAGACACCCTGAATCAACCTCTGAACAGGCACTTCACCCCCCGATCCATTCCAATCGCAAGCTTCTGTCAACTGGTTGAACTGTTTCGTCTCGCGGCTGATGGAACGGTCGCCGTTCGGTTCCCATACTTTCCGTACCACCGCCGACCAGTGCGACGGTGCCCTGCTTCCACGGCTCCAACCTCGATTGAAAAGGGAATACGCGCCTGACGCATTGGCGCGCGAAACGGCACACGAGCCTATGTCTGATCAGTGCGACGATGCATTCATTTCGATTTCTGGGTGTCTTGGCTACTTGCCGCCGCCCCTCTTGCGTCTCGCGGCGTACCTCAGCCGCCGACGGAAGCCCGCGCAGAAGGACGACGCAGCGGCGCGTCTACGTGGCGGGTCGCCCCTCGCACTGGACCGGGGCACGCTGGGAGGCGTGACCAGCGTGCCGATCGTTGTGCACCGGCCTTCGCTCTCGGGCGGCCGGAGAGTCACTGTGCACCGCGGCGGCCGGGACGAGATCCTCGGCACCGCCTACAGCGACCACGACCTGGTCGTATTCCTCGAGGGCGCCGGTGTCGCCGGACCCGAGGCCATCTTGGACGACCCGCAGTGGGTGGAATGGCGCGGCGGCCACGCACATGATTTCAGCGCCGCCTGACGGCCTCGGTGCCGGGCAGGACGGTCCTGCCCGGCTGCGGTGCTTATTCCCAGGGGCGGTCTCGCCCTGGTCCCCGACAAGGCGACGGGGGGGGAGGTCCAGGCCCCCTGACCTCCGTCAATTGCCGGCCCCAGAGGCCCCCCCGGCCACCCGTTGCGGGCGCGGAGCTCCGGGGCCGGGGACAACGAGCATGTGCCTACGAACCTTGGTCCTTGCTGGGGGTGACCGGGAAGGATGCCTCGTCGCGGTCCGTGCCGTCGGTGATCCACCATCTGTCCCCGCCGAGAAGGGCCAGTTCCGCGCGGCCGTCGCCGTCGAAGTCGTGGACGGCGAAGAGCGTGCCGTCGACGGGGCCGTCGACACCCGGCACGGAGCGCTTGGTGGAGCGCCAGGGCTTCGACCCGAGGCCGTGCTCGGAGCCGCCCCGCAACACCTCGATCCGCGCGTCCCCCGTCTCCTTCTTCTTGGTGAGCTGTACGGCCAGGTCGTCGCAGCCATCGCCGTTGAAGTCTCCGGCGGCGAGCCTGGTGCCGAAGCCCTCCTTGAAGTCGCCGCCCTCCATGGTGACCCACTTCCCCGGCTCCTTCCCGTAGCGGACGCTGACCTGGCCGCGCCGGTGGGGCGTGTCGATCTCGTCGTAGCTGTCGACGAAGCTCCGGCCGATGACGACGTCCTGCCGCCCGTCGCCGTCGAAGTCGCCGAAGACGACGTTCTCGCCCTCCGGCAGCCGCTCGGGCTCCTGGCTCAGGCCTCCGGCGGTTCGGGCGCCGCCGGTGAACAGCAGGGGCGGATCCCACGGGGAGTCGTAGAGCGCGAGATCGGTGGCGCGGTCGTCGTTCGCGTTCCCGGCGACCAGCACGGGTGAGGCGCCCTCGTGGACGGGGCTGGGGATCTCCACGGTCCGGGTGGGTGCGCCGGAGCGCTTGAACGGGCCCTTGAGGACGAACAGTTCCTGATCCTCGTTGGAGAACCTGAAGGCCGCGAGGTCGGTGTGGCCGTCCCCGTCGAAGTCGCCGGCGATCGGCGCGGTGTCGTATCCGCTGCCCGGCAGTGCGACGCGCCCGTGCGGTCCGCCGGCCCGCGGGCCCTTGGGGCCTCCCCACAGGACCTGGGCGGCGCCGCTGACGATGAGGTCGGCGTGGCCGTCCTCATCCAGGTCCGTGACCGTGGGCTGCCACGGGTCGTCGCCCGTCTGGACGTCGTCCGGCAGACCGAGGTCGTCGTGGGTGAGAACGCTCGTGCGGTCGTGGTCCGGACCGTGCTCGGAGCCGGGCACGACGGTCACGTCGAAGTTCTCCGCCGTGTCGGAGATCTCGTGCACCAGTTCGACGAAGCCGTCCCCGTCGAGGTCGGAGGCCGCAGGCGTGTCCTCGCGCGCCGAATCGGTTGGTCGACAGGGGCTGTTGGGCACCGAGTGCGCGCCGTCGGACGGAAGAAGGACGAGGAACGCCACCACGGCCACCACCACGAGAAAGGCCGCCACGGCGTGCCACATGCGCAGGTGGCGGAATAACGGACCGCCGGCTGTCGGAAGGTGCATCAGCACACTTCACAGGCGTGGACGCGGCCCGCACAAGGAAGCGGAGCATTTCGTTACGGGGGCGATGCACGGCGGCCCTACCGGGCCCGAGGCCACGGCCGTCCGACCCATGTCGACGGACCCGCTGCTCCGCGCCCCTCTCCGGCCGCACGGCAAGCCCGGCGCCTGACCGCCGACTAGGCGAGGGGATAGACGCCCGGACCGCGTGGGTGATGGCACGCCTGGCCCGTCATCCTGACGAACGCGGCTACGCCACGACTCACCTGGACGACGAACGCTGCGCTGCGGACTGAGGGGACTTCCGGACCAGGCGCCTGCCTCCGGCCGCCCGGCTCCCTCGCTGGCCGTGGCCTTGGTGCTCGCCTTCGACGAGGGCTACGACTGCCAGCGCCTACGGCGCTGGCTGTCCTCCCGCGGTATCCGGCGCCGCATCGCCCGCAAGGGCATCGAGTCCTACCGCCGACTGGGTCGGCATCGCTGGGTCGTGGAACGAACCCTGTCATGGCTCAACGGCTGTCGGCGGCTCCACCGTCGTTACGAGCGAGCCACACTTCCTCGCCTTCACCGCCATCGCCGCCACCCTCATTGCCACCGCAGGCTCACCAACTGAAATGGCCCCTCAGGGCCGATGCCGAGGAAGCCCAGCACCAGATGATCGAGGCTTCCTGGCGTGAGCGCGCGCTGAACACCGAAGATGCCCTCTAAGCCGCCCACGCCGAGATCGCCGACCAGCGCGAGCGCATCGCCGAACTCCTGGGCCAGATCGTCGAGTTGCAGCAGGGCTGGACAGATGCCGACGTCGTACGCATCACCACCGCCGACGTGGCCCTGCGCCGTGAGATCAGCGCGTTGACGAACGACAACGAACGCCTCAGCAAGCGCCTCACGGCCGCCCGAGACAACGCTCGCATCGCCGACCGGCGCATCGCTGCACCGGAGGCCGGCATCGCCGAGCAGCTCATGGCGCCGCCCGCCGACGGCTGAGAACGGCACGTCGCACCAGATGGTGCCCACGGCCCCGACCGCCCCGCGTAACCGCGCGGGGCGGACGGGGCCAGCGCCTCACGCTGCCGGAGCGCATGAACGTGCACGCTTCCGTGGTTCGCAGACGGCCGGCCACAGGCTGGTCATTCCTCTGCGTCGCGGACCAGGAGTGCGATCTGCACCCGGTTCTCGACCGTCAGCTTGGCGAACAGGCTGCCTGTGTGCGCCTTGACGGTCGCGACGCTGATGCGCAGCCGCTGGGCGATCTCTGGGTTGCCCAGTCCGTCCGCGATGGCCCGAGCGGTTTCGAGTTCCCGTTCGGTCAGTGCGGACAGCTGTTTCCGTGCGGCTTCGCGGGATGAGCTGCGAGCGTGAGCGGACTGCGGACCGGTGGCTGCGGCGATCACCCGTGCCGTGGCTGCTGGAGACAGCACGGGGTTGCCGTCCGCGACGGTCCGCACCGCGTCGAGAATCTGCGGCGGTGGGGTGTCTTTGAGCACGAACCCGAGGGCTCCGGCGCGCAGTGCGCCGAGCACCAGATCGTCGGAGTCGAACGTGGTCAGCATGAGCACCCGCGGCGGCGCCGGCCGGGTGAGGAGTTCCCGGGTCGCGCTGAGACCGTCACGGCTGGGCATGCGCACGTCCATCAGTACGACGTCCGGCCGCTGCTCGTCCACCACGGTGATCGCGGCGTCCCCGTCGGCCGCCTCCGCGACGACGGTCAGGTCCGGTTCGCCGTCGATGACGAGCCGCAGCGCCATTCGCACCAGCTGTTCGTCGTCGACGATGACGACGCGCACCGGCTCCCGCTCGCTGTCCACTCAGGTTCTCTTTTCGTGGGTGGGGTCCGGCCAGGGTAGATGTGCGGTGAGGAGGTATCCGTTGTCGGGTGTGGGGTGGTGGTTGAGTTCTCCGCCGGCGAGGTTGACTCGTTCGGTGAGGCCGAGCAGGCCGAATCCCGATGCCGGTGGTTGTGCGTTTTTTGTGGTCGCCGGGGAGTTGCGGACGCTGACGTTGAGTTTGTCGCCGGCTGTCCCTTCGAGGGTGATGTGCACGCGTGCGCCCGGGGCGTGTTTGGCGGCGTTGGTCAGTCCTTCCTGGACGACCCGGTAGCAGGTGCGCCCGACGCCGTCGGACGGTGTCCCCGTCACGGTGGTGGTTAGCGTGACGTCCAGTCCGGAGGTGCGGGCGTCGGCCACCAGGTCGGGGATGAGGTCGAGGGAGGGCTGGGGTGGTTCCGGACGGCCCGAGTCGGCCCGGAGCACACCGAGGACATCCCGCAGTTCTTCCAGGGCTTGGTGGGAGCCGTCGGCGATGCCGCGGACCAGCACGCGGTTTTCCTCCGCTGTGAGGTCGCTGCGGTGGTCCAGCACTCCGGCCTGCATGGCGACCAGGGAGATCCGGTGCGCGAGCACGTCGTGCATCTCGCGGGCGATTCTGTTGCGTTCCAGAGCCCGTGCCTGCGCCGCTCGTGCGGTCTGTTCCCGTTCCGCGCTCTCCGCCCGCTCTCGCAAGGACCGCACTTCGACACGCCGCGCGCCGACGGCCATGCCCACGGCCACCGCGATGCCCGCGGTCAGTGCCGGGAACGCGAGCTGAAACCACAACGAGCCGGGCGGGCTCCGGACCGGGTGGAGCCCGACGGCGAACTGTGACGCGGTCACGTAGGCCAGCCCGACGAACCCGATCTCCATCGGACGGCGACGGGTGGCGAGCGAGGCCAGCGCCAGCAGCGCGGCGCCGGTAGCGAGTGCCGACGCGGGCGAGGCGATCGCGACCGTCATGGCGACGGCGAGCGGGAACCGCCGTCGCCACACGAGCGCCGTCAGGCAGCCGAGAGCCACCAGCGGGTCACCGGTGACGAACCAGGAACACGTATCGGTCGCGCACCCACGCGGCAGCAGCACACCGACGGAGAGCCAGGTCGGTATGCCCACTGCCGCAGCCGCCACCAGCCGCCAGGTCTGCTGCCATCCCCCCAGCCGTGGCGCGACGTCTGTATACACCTGGCCATTGTCGCGAATCCGTACGGCCGTTGGGTCAGACCGGGGGCTGATGTGTCCTTGGACCAGAGTCGAACCACCGTCTCGACTCCGGTCGAAGGCGATCCGAGCCGCCGGGCCGATGTGCCGGCGGCGCCGCACGGACAGACTCGTCGAGGCGGTCGGGATGGTGATCACAGCCCGGTCCGCCCCAGCGGTGATCGCCCTCGGCGATCCCCCGCGGGGCCGTCCCGAGCACGCCCGTTCCGGCGCCCCCGTGCGCCCCCATGCGTCCCTCAGGAGGACATCAGATGCACCGGACCTTGTCCCTGGCCCTCGCCGCCACCGCGGTGGCGGCGGCGACCGCGATGCCGGGAAGGTCGGTGGCGGCGACGCCGGAGACCGTGCGGTGGGGCCCGTGCTCGGAGAAGGCGGCCTCGGAGAAGGCCGCCTTGCCCCGTCTGGAGTGCTCGACGCTCGAAGTCCCCCTGGACTACCGGGATCCGGACGGCCGGCAGATAGAGATCGCGATCTCCCGGCTGGCGAGCAAGGAACCCTCACAGCGCCGCGGCGTGCTGCTGACCAATCCGGGCGGCCCTGGCATCGAGGGACTCGGCTACCCGGCCGTTCTCGCCGGCTCAGAGCTGCCGCAGGAGGTGCTGGACTCCTACGACGTGATCGGCTTCGACCCGCGTGGCGTCGGCCGCAGCACGCCGGTGACCTGCGATCTGACGCCGGAGCAGCAGGCACGCGGCAACGTCGCGCCGTACGCGCACACCGCGGCCGATATCGCGCGGGAGGCGCCGAACGCGTGGATCGTCGCCGAGCAGTGCGCCACCTCGCGGACGGCGTGGATGCTGCCGTACACCACCACCGCGAACATCGCGCGCGACATGGACCGGATCCGGGCGGCGCTGGGCGAGCCGACGCTCTCGTACCTCGGTGCCTCCTACGGCAGCTACCTCGGTGCGGTGTACACGACGATGTTCCCGAAGCGCAGCGACCGGGTCGTGCTCGACAGCAATCCGGGCCCCGGCGGCTACGACGTCACGACCATGCGGTTGCTCGCCCGTGGAATGGAGGACCGGTTCCCGGACTTCGCGGCGTTCGCGGCAGCGCACCCCGAGTACGGTCTGGGCACCACACCGGAGCAGGTGAGGGCGGAGTTCTTCGATCTCGCCAAGCGGCTGGAAGCGAAACCGGTCCACGGCTTCGATGGGACGTCGTTCCGATGGATGACGTTCGAGGGCCTCTACAGCGATGCGGGCATGCCCCTGGTGGCCAAGACCTGGCAGGCACTCGACACGAACCAGCCACCGCCGCCTAGCGCGCCGTTTCCGAACATGGAGAACCTCATGTCCGCCCGCTTTTCAGTGATATGCGGCGACGATCGCTGGCCGGAGACGGTCCGGGAGTATCAGCGCAACGTCGCGGTCGACCGGCTGAAATACCCCATGCTGGGCGGGTCCACGGCCACCATGTGACCGTGCGCCTTCTGGCCGGACAGGCGGGTCGAACCGCCGGTGCGCATCGGTGACCGGGGCCCGTCGAACGTGCTCATGGCGCAGAACGAACGCGACCCGGGGACACCGCTGGCCGGCGCCCAGAAGCTGCGGCGGGCGTTCGGGAAGCGGGCCACGATGGTGACGGGCCGACCAGGGCGGGCACGGCGTCTATCCCGGCCCCAACGCCTGCGCGAACGACGCGGTGACCGCGTTCCTGACCACCGGGCAACGCCCGCCGCAGGACCTCGCCTGCGCAGCCGAACCCAGCAAGTAACAGGAGTGCGGGCATGCTCAAGGAATGGCGGCACCGTCGGGCCGTGCAGCGGGTCAAGCCCGGGGACGGGCGACCGTTGAAGCGTTTCCGCTGGTGGCAGATGCTCACCCGCGCACTGTTCCATCTTCGGCTGACGGACGATGCCGGCCGACAGATGGTCTACGCCGTCGACGTCAGGCACCAGAATCAGTCGGAGGGCTACGTCAAGGCCCACCTGTACCTCGACGGCAGGCATCACGCCGAGTCCAAAGTCCCTGCCGTCTTCCCCGTCCAGGGCGGCACCGTCGAAGTAAGGACGAGCGCCTTCGGGCTCAAGCGCTGCCACTACGTCACCGCCGAGGGGGTCGAGCACCAACTCGTCCCGGACCCCGCCTCCGCCGAAGGGCGCCGCGCGCGCCTCGACCGCGCGCACCACGCACTGAGCCGCTGGATCGGTATCCTCTCGTCGATCGTGCTCGTCATCGGCCTGATTCTTCTGATCCTTCAGCTCGCCGAACAGGTCACCCGGGCGCCGGAGGGCGTCGCCCAGTACGTCGGGACCTTCACCTCGCCCATTGACCTATCGGCATGGGGCAACGTCGTGGTCGGGCTCGTTACTGTGGCAGCCAGCACGGAGCGGGCGCTGCGGCTGCGCTACAACTGGCTGCTCGACGGTGGGGCGGGCTGACCCGCTTCTTCGGACCGGTCGTTATGAGAGTCACTCCGTCGCTGGTCTCACTCAGGGGCGTGGACAACTGGTGGGCGAAGTGGCTGGCGGGCGGACGTGAGGCACTCGTGGCCCAGCCGCGCGGGCGCCGGGTCGGCGAGCACCAGGTTCTCGGCGAGACCGAGCAGCAGGCGATTCGGCAAGGAGGTGGTGGTCACGACGCTGTGCGCCTGGTCGGCGTCGAGCGGGCTGATGGCGGTGATGGCAGCGCTGGAGCCGACGGCTACGGTCACGCCGCCTGACTGCGCCGCTGCGCGACTCGGACGCCTCACCGCTACGTCATCCGGTGGAACCGCTGACAACTAGAACCTAGCGGCCGTGGTCGCCAAAGACATACTGCCTGACGCGGCGCTAGGACGTTTCCTCCGGATCAGTGACGGGAGTATAGGCGGTTGGCGAGCCGATACCCGGTGGGGATGGGGGCCGTACGTGTTCGAGCGAGGCGTACGATGCCTGCCGTGGATGCCTCACACGACAACTTGCGGTGCGGGCTCTGTGGGCAGGTTATGGATGCCCAGCACGAGCAGAACCACGAGGAACCGGTGGTCAGCACTGGCAGGAGCATGGAGTACGTCGTTATCGAACTGCGTGGAGCAACTGCTCATTGTCAAGCCGTCGATGAGCCGTCTCGAATGTTCAAGACCGGGGCCGACGTGCTGGCGGAGCAATTGGGGATTGCCCTGCCCAATCTTCTTGGCTGCCACTACACGTGCTGGGAGACGCCTGGGGAATACGGTGTCTTCCGGCGTGCCTTCGAACTGGTCTGACCTGTGACAGTGCGCCGGACCGTTTCAATTGGATCATCTGATCGTTGACCGATGCGTGTCGTTGAGTGACGCCCAGTGGGCAAGGATCGAGCCGTTGCTGCCGGACCGGACTCCGAGGCGGGGTGGGCGGTGGCGGGATCACCGGCAGTTGATCGACGCGATCGCGTTCAAGTACCGCACCGGCACACCCTGGATGGACCTGCCCAAGCACTTCGGGTCGTGGAAGGGCGTCCACAACCGGCTGCGGAAGTGGGCCGCCGACGGCACCTGGGAGCGCGTGTTCACCGCTCTGCTGGCCCAGGCCGACGCCGAAGGCGATCTCGCCTGGGTCGTCGCGGTCGACTCCACCGTCGTCCGGGCTCATCAGCACGCCGCCGGGGCCCGTCAAAAGGGGCCCCAGCCGGCGAGCCGGACCATCATGCCCTCGGACGGTCCCGCGGCGGTCTGACCACGAAGATCCACCTCGCCGCGGACAGCCGCTGCCGTCCGCTCGCTTTCGTCCTCACGCCCGGGCAGGCAGGGGACGCCCCCGCCTTCGACCAGGTCATGGCCCGCCTGCGAGGGCCGCGGCCGGTCGGCCGACCCGGGACCACTCCGGAAATGGTCCTGGCCGATAAGGCGTACTCGTCCCGGGCGATCCGCGGTCATCTGCGACGGCGTGGGATCCGGGCAGTGATCCCGCAGCCCGCCGACCAGGCCGCGAACCGCAAACGGCTCGGCCGCCTCGGCGGCCGTCCGCCGGCCTTCGACCGCGAGGCATACAAGCAACGCAACACAGTCGAGCGGTGCATCAACAGGCTCAAGCAGTGGCGCGGTCTGGCCACCCGCTACGACAAGACCGCCACGATCTACCTCGCCGGACTCCACATCGCCGCCATCTTCATCTGGTCCGCGCGGTGATCCGAAAGAAACTGCCTAGACCGCAGTGAAGCCGCCGTCAGCGGCGACCACGGCTCCTGTGATGAAGCTGGAGCGTGGTGAGGCGAGGAAGCACAGGACCTCGGCGATCTCTTCGGGCTGTGCGACTCGACCCAGGGGCTGCGCGTCGGCGAAGGACGCCAGGTACGCACGGCTGTCGGAGCGGATCGTGTCGAGGAAATCGGTCTCGATGACGCCTGCGGCCACGATGTTGGCGCGGATACCCAGTGGCCCGCCCTCGACGGCGAGCACCTTGGTCAGCTGGGCCAGAGCGCCCTTCGACGCGCTGTATGCGGCGCCTTCGGGCAGGGCGACGGTGCAGGTGTAGGAGCCGGTACTGACGATGGCGCCACCGCCGCGGTTCTTCATGGCCCGAAAGGCTTCGCGGGTGCAGAAGAAGGCGCCGCGGGCGTTGACCGCCATCACGGCGTCCCAGTCCTCGGCGGTGGTTTCGGTGATGGGCTTGTTCAAGGTGCGTCCGGCGTTGTTCACCAGGATGTCCAGCCCTCCGAAGGTGTCCAGGGCCGATTGCACCGCGTGGGCGGCGGTCTCTTCCTGCGTGATGTCGCCGCGCATCGCGAGTACGCCGGGAAACTCGTCCGGCAGAGTCGTGATGTCGGGGCGTAGGTCGACGGCGACGACGCGGGCGCCGCGGGCGTGGAGGAGCGCCACGGTCTCCTTGCCCACGCCGCGCGCGGCCCCGGTGACGAGGGCGGTCTTCCCAGCGAACTCGGCGGATTTGGATGCTTCGGCGGACGCAGGTGCAGGTGTCATGGTGCGGTCCCTGGAAAAGGTAAGTGTGAGTGCAGGCGCCGGTGCGGGACACCTGAAGTGCTGTTCAGTGCGCGGTGAGCCCGCCGTCGACCACCAGCTCCGAGCCGGTGACGAACGAGGATTCGTCGCAGGCCAGGAAGAGGATCGCGGGTGCGACCTCGTCGGCGCGGCCGGCTCGGCGCATGGGGGTGCGTTGGATGTCCGGCTGCTGGTCGCCCTGGTCGTCCAGGAGTTCCTGGATCATCGGCGTCGCGATCACCCCGGGATGCACCGAGTTGATCCGTACTCCCTGCCGGGCGTACTCGACCGCGGCGGTCTTGCTCAGCAGGCGCACGGCCCCCTTGGACGCCTGGTAGGCCGCAGCCGCACCGCTTCCTACCAGGCCGAGTACTGACGACGTATTGATCACCGACGCGTTGCCGCTCGCACGCAGGAGCGGCATCGCCGCCTTCATGCCGAGCCATGTGCCTTTCTGGTTCACGTCGATGACGCGGTCCCAAGCCTCTTCCCGCGTGTCCTCGATACCTGGCCAGTCCAGGATGCCGGCGAGGTTCACGAGCACGTCCAGCGTTCCGAACCGGTCGCGTACGACGGTGATCACTTCGTCCCACTCCCGCGCGGAAGAGACATCGAGGCGGGCAGCGACGACCTCCGCGCCGTGTGTCCCGATCCGGTGGGACAGGTCCCGCAAGGGGCCTTCGGCGACATCAGTGATCACGAGCCGGGCGCCTTCGCGGGCGAAGAGTTCGGCGGTCGCTTGGCCGAGGCCGCCGGTCGCGCCCGTGATCAGCGCGACCTTGCCGTCAAGTCGTTGTCCCGTCATGGATATGGTCCTTGATCTTCGTTGATGCTGACTGGCTGACTGGCTGACTGCTGTGTCTGGACTTCTTGGTCCGCCGACGGCGGATTCGCCCCCGGTGACCAGGGCGGCCGCGGCCCGGCCTCCGCTACGACGACGTCTGCTCCCGGTAGAGCACGAGGTGCTCGTGATAGAGCACTCCGTCCCGGATGTCGCCCGTCGCGGTGAACCCGGTGTCGTCGACATAGTCCAGGTGGCTGCCGGTCACCGTGTACCGGCCGGTGTACGCGCTGCGCCGCTCGCCGCGGGCTTCGTCGTAGCGGCCGTCCGGCAGCAGCTCCTGACGGATGTGACCATCCGCGGTCACCCACATCCCGACCACGTCGACGTGGTCGCCCTCAACAGTCCCGGCCATGGCGGACTCCTCTCCTCGAATGCTGCGGTCCTTCCCGCTCCACCGAGTCTGGGCAGGTCAGCGGCCATCAACCAGGACGCGTGCTGCCTGGGTGTGGCACACCCAGGCAGCACACCGGGCCGCCGCCTAGCCTGAGCACATGGACGACAACCACCTGGGAGACTTCCTGCGCACACGCCGCGCCGGCCTGCGGCCGGAGGACGTCGGCATGGCGAGCTACGGGGCCCGCAGAGTCGCCGGACTGCGCCGCGAGGAGGTCGCCGTCCTGGCCGGAGTGAACGCCGACTACTACACCCGCCTGGAACAAGGCCGCGAGCGCAACCCCTCACCCCAGGTGGTCGACGCGCTCAGCCGCGCGCTGCGCCTCGACGCGGACGCCCGCGCGCACTTGTACCGGCTGGCCAGGGCCACCCCGAACGACCGGCCCTCCGGTCACGCCGCCGAGCGGGTCAGCCCGGCGCTGCGACAGCTGATGGACGGCTACCCGAACACTCCAGCGTTCGTCATGAACCGGACCCTGGACCTCCTCGCCGTCAACGCCCTGGCCGACGCCCTCTACGCCCCGTTCGAGCCGGCGGACAACTTGGCCCGCATGACGTTCCTCGACCCCGCGGGCCGCACCTTCTACACGGACTGGGACCGGGCAGCACAGGCCACCGTCGCCAACCTTCGCGAGGCAACCGGATTCGACCCGGACAACCCACGGCTGCGCGAACTCGTCCACACCCTCACTGAGCACAGCGCGGACTTCACCCGTCTCTGGAACGCCCACACCGTGCGCGGCAAGACCCAGGACGCCAAACACTTCCTTCACCCGGACGTCGGCCCCCTCACTCTCACCTACCAGGCTTTCGACGTCCGCGAAGCGCCCGGCCAGCAACTCGTCATCTACCATGCCGAACCAGGCAGCCCCAGCGCCCAGTCCCTCAATCTGCTCGGTTCCATCCACGCCACGCGGCGTCAGCCCGACCCCGGGCGCCACCGCTAGCCTCGCGCTTTCCCGAAGCGGGCTGTCCGACTGGTGATGATGAAAGCAGAGGGTGAAGAAGCGTTTCGGGTCCTATCCGCGTGTCCGCGTCGCGGGCGGCGGTCGCGGGGTCGTCTCGCAGGCCGGTGCGGTGCTGCTGGTCGAGACGGTCCGCAAGTCCGGTCTGCATGCGGCGATATCGGTGGCGCTTGAGCCGTGGCGCAAAATGCGGGCGGTGCACGATCCGGGCAAGATCCTGCTGGATGTGGCGCTCGCGGTGGCGCTGGGCGGGGACCGCCTGGCCGATGTGGGCATGTTGCGGGCCGAGCCGGCCGTGTTCGGGCCGGTGGCTTCCGACCCGACGGTCTCCCGGCTGATCGGCACGCTGGCGACGGCGGGCAGCGGGTCCTGGCCGCGCTGCGCACGGCCCGTGCTGAAGTACGCGAACACGTCTGGCAGTTGGCAGGGGATGCGGCGCC
>NZ_BAABET010000009.1:0-374283 GCF_039540295.1 Streptomyces venetus | reverse complement strand
GAGCGGGTTCTGCGGCTGGGGCGGTGGCTCGGCGTGGGACGGGTTCTGGTGTTGGGGTCGGGGCGGGGGCGCGGCGTGCACGTGGAGCGGGTTCTGCGGCTGGGCCGGTGGCTCGGCGTGGGGCGGGTTCCGGTGCAGGGGGCAGGGCTGTTGACGGCGCCTCGGATCGGCGTGGGGGCGGGGCTGTCGCCGGTGTGGCAGGGCGGCGTGGGGTCCGTTCCGGAGTTGCCGTCGAGCCGAGGGCGGGGCGTGGGGCCGGAGGCGGCGCCTCGCCGGGAGTGCGGGGTCGGGGCGGGCCCGGGGCGGTGCGGTATCGGCGGGTGCGTCGGCCCTGGTACCGGAGGCGGGCCTATCGGCTGGCGCGGACGATCGTGGTGGGCTGCCTGCTGCTGGTGGGCGGCCTGTGCTGGGACCGGGGCGAACAGCCCGGCCGCCACGCCGTGGTCGCGCTGTCGGACGACTCCCGTACCGACGCGGCTGCCGTGCCCGAACCGGACGTCACCCGGCCCCGTCGGCCCGGCCCCACCCCGAAGCCCGCGGCGTCCATCCCGACCCGGGCGCCCGCACCCCGGCCCCGCACGGCAGCGCCCCTCACCCCTGGCAGCGACAAGCCCGGGGCACAGCCCAAGGGCCCCGCAGCCGCCGGCCCCGGGCCGAAGCCCACCCGTGCACGGCCCCGCCCCGCAGCCGCCCTCCACCCCCTGCCCCCCTCCCGGGCCACCCGCCTGCTCATCCCCTACCTCCGCCTCGACGCCCCGGTCATGGGCCTGGGCCTCGACCGTGACCACCGCCTCACCGCACCCCCGGAGGACGACCCCGAGCTGGTCGGCTGGTACAAGGACGGCGCCTCGCCCGGCGGGCAGGGCACGGCCGTGGCGGTCGGGCACCTCGACACGGACAGCGGCCCGGCCGTCTTCGCGGGGCTGACCGAGCTGGAACCCGGCCGCGTCGTCAAGGTCCGCCGGGCCGACGGACGGACCGCCGTCTACACCGTCGACGCCATCAAGTCCTACGAGAAGGCGCACTTCCCCAGCCAGGAGGTGTACGGCGCACGGGGCCGCCCCGAGCTGCGCCTGATCACCTGCGGCGGCAACTACGACCGCAGGAAGGGCTACTCCGGGAACCTCGTGGTCTTCGCCCACCTCACCGGCACCCGCTGACCCCGGCCGGACCGGCCGTCCGTGTTCTCACCAGATGGACCGAAGCCCCCGATCCCGCCCGGTGTCTTCCCCCGGGCGCGCACATTCCGTTAACTTCCGTGACCGACAGCCCCGTGCGACCCGTACGGGGCTTCCGGCCCGCGGAGCACCAGCGCCCTGAAGACCCCTCGGGGGCACCTCATGACACGCGACATCTCCCTGCACGACGTGAGCAAGGCCTACACACGAGGCGCCCGTGTGGTGGACCGGCTGTCGCTGGACATCACACCGGGCGAGTTCCTCGTCCTGCTCGGCCCCTCCGGCTGCGGCAAGTCGACCGTTCTCAGGATGATCGCCGGCCTGGAGGAGATCGACGAGGGCGAGCTGCTGCTCGACGGCGAGTACGCCAACGACCTGCCGCCGTCCGGACGGGACATGGCGATGGTCTTCCAGAACTTCGCCCTCTACCCGAACATGACCAGCCGCGCCAACATCGGCTTCCCGCTGCGCATCGAGGCCCCGGACACGGACCCGCGGCCGCGCGTGGACGCCACCGCCCGCCTGCTGGGCATCGAGGACCTCCTGGACCGCCTGCCCGGCCAGCTCTCCGGCGGCGAGCGCCAGCGTGTCGCGATGGGCCGGGCCATCGCCCGCCATCCCTCCGCCTTCCTCATGGACGAGCCGCTGTCCAATCTCGACGCCAAGCTCCGCACCCATCTGCGGGCCGAGATATCCCAGCTCACCCAGGAACTCGGCGTCACCACGGTGTACGTCACCCACGACCAGGCCGAGGCCATGTCGCTCGGCGACCGGGTCGCCGTCCTGCGCGGCGGCGTGCTCCAGCAGGTCGACAGCCCGCGTGCCGTCTACGCCCTGCCCGCCAACGTGTTCGTCGCCGCCTTCGTCGGCACCCCGCGCATCAACCTGCTGCGCGGCCTGGTGCGCGCCCCGCTGGACGGGGCGATGACCATCAGCCTGGGCAAGCAGTTCCTGCGGCTGCCCGAGCCGCTCTCCCTGGACCACCAGCTGCTGCGGGTCCAGCAGGGCCGCGAGGTCATCGTGGGGCTGCGTTCGGAGGCCGTCCGGATTGCCAAGCACTCCGCCGCCCGCCCCGGCGAGGTGCCGCTCACCGGCCTGGTCGAGCACGTGGAGTTCCAGGGGCACGAGATCCTCGTCCACTTCGACACCGGCTCCAGCCCCGCCGTCGTACCCGAGTTGGAGGCCCCGCGGCCCCGCCCCGGCCGCCCGGCCCGGCGCCGCCGCAGCGACGGCTCGGTCCTCACCCGGCTCCGGGAGCGGACCGCGGCCGGGCGGGCCGGACCCGTGGTGGCCCTGGACCATCCCGAGGCCACCGTCCCCGCGACCGCCGAAGTCCGCCTGCCCGGCGACCTCATCGTCCGCACCATCCCGGACCTGGCCCTCCGCCACGGCATGCAGGTACCGCTCCTCGTGGACCTCGCCCACCTCTTCGTCTTCGACCAGCACGGCGACCGCATCTGTCCGCACCCGGACCGTCTGCCCGACCTGGGGGAGTGAGGAGCGGCACATCCGGACGTGGCCGCCCGCGTGCTGTGATGACCGGGGACGACCGGGACGTCTGGCGCCAGAAAACTATCGCCGCTAGTTTATGTTCCGGACGACGATGCCCCGCCCCCGGAGGAAGCGCGATGAAGGCACACGACGGCATGTACATCGGGGGCGCCTGGCGCCCCGCCGCCGGCCAGGACGTGATCGAGGTCGTGAACCCGGTCGACGAGCAGGTCATCGGCACGGTCCCGGCCGGCACCGCGGAGGACGTCGACACCGCCGTACGGGCCGCCCGCGCCGCCCTCCCCGGCTGGGCGGCGACCCCGCCGGCCGAGCGGGCCGCGCACCTCTCCGCGCTCCGGGACGTGCTCGTGGCCCGCGCGGACGAGATCGCCGAGACCGTGACGGCCGAACTCGGCTCGCCCCTGAAGTTCTCGCAGTCCGTCCACGCGGCCGTGCCGATCGCGGTCGCGGGTTCCTACGCCGAGCTCGCGGCGACGTACGCCTTCGAGGAGAAGACCGGCAACTCGGTCGTCCACCACGAACCGGTCGGTGTGGTGGCCGCGATCACGCCCTGGAACTACCCCCTGCACCAGATCGTCGCCAAGGTCGCCCCGGCCCTCGCGGCCGGCTGCACGATCGTGGTGAAGCCCGCCGAGGACACCCCACTGGTCGCCCGCCTCTTCGCGGACGCCGTGCACGAGGCGGGCCTCCCCGCGGGCGTGTTCAACCTGGTCACCGGCCTCGGCCCGGTCGCCGGACAAGCCCTCGCCGAGCACCCGGACGTCGACCTGGTCTCCTTCACCGGCTCCACCGCCGTCGGCCGGCACATCGCCGCGATCGCCGCCGGCGCCGTCAAGAAGGTCGCCCTCGAACTCGGCGGCAAGTCCGCCAACGTCATCCTCCCGAGCGCCGACCTGGCCAAGGCCGTCAACGTCGGGGTCGCCAACGTGATGTCCAACTCCGGGCAGACGTGCAGCGCCTGGACACGGATGCTCGTCCACCGCGACCAGTACGACGAGGCGGTCGGGCTCGCGGCCACGGCCGCCGCCAAGTACGGCGAGCGCATCGGCCCGGTGGTCAACGCCAAGCAGCGGGACAGGGTGCGCGGCTACATCGAGAAGGGCGTCGCGGAAGGCGCCCGACTGGTCGCCGGCGGCCCCGGATCCCCGCGCGAGACGGGGTACTTCGTCAGCCCGACCGTCTTCGCCGACGTCACGCCGGACATGACCATCGCGCAGGAGGAGATCTTCGGCCCCGTCCTGTCGATCCTGCGCTACGAGGACGAGGAGGACGCCCTGCGGATCGCCAACGGCACGGTCTACGGCCTGGCCGGCGCCGTCTGGGCCGGCGACGAGACCGAGGCCGTGGCGTTCGCGCGCCGGATGGAGACCGGCCAGGTCGACATCAACGGCGGCCGCTTCAACCCTCTCGCGCCCTTCGGCGGCTACAAGCAGTCGGGTGTGGGCCGCGAGCTCGGGGTGCACGGCCTGGCCGAGTACCTCCAGACCAAGTCCCTCCAGTTCTAGTCAGGGAGCTCCTTCCGTCATGGCTGTCCGCGCCGCCGTCCTGCCCGCCGTCGGCTCTCCGCTGGAGATCACCGGCATCGACCTGCCGGACCCCGGGCCCGGCCAGGTCCGTGTCCGGCTCGCCGCTGCCGGGGTCTGCCACTCCGACCTGTCCCTGTCCGACGGCACCATGCGCGTGCCCGTCCCCGCCGTCCTCGGCCACGAGGGCGCCGGCACGGTGCTCGCCGTCGGCGAGGGCGTCACCCACGTCGGGCCCGGCGACGGCGTCGTCCTCAACTGGGCCCCGTCCTGCGGCAGTTGTCACGCCTGCTCGCTCGGCGAGGTCTGGCTGTGCGCCAGCGCCCTCGATGGCGCCGCAGACGTCTACGCCCGCACCACCGACGGGACCGACCTCCACCCCGGGCTGAACGTCGCCGCGTTCGCCGAGGAGACCGTCGTCTCCGCGGCCTGCGTCCTGCCCGTGCCGGACGGGGTCCCGCTCACCGACGCGGCCCTGCTCGGCTGCGCCGTCCTCACCGGCTACGGAGCCGTCCACCACTCGGCCCGGGTCCGTCCCGGCGAGACGGTCGCGGTGTTCGGTGTCGGGGGAGTGGGCCTCGCGGCCCTCCAGGCCGCCCGGATCGCGGGCGCCTCGAAGATCGTCGCGGTGGACGTCTCCCCCGACAAGGAGGAACTGGCCCGCACCGCCGGTGCCACCGACTACGTCGTCGCCTCGGACACCACCGCCCGCGAGATCCGCGGCCTCACCGGCAGGCAGGGCGTCGACGTCGCCGTCGAGTGCGTGGGGCGCGCGGTCACCATCCGCACGGCCTGGGACTCCACCCGCCGCGGCGGCCGCACCACGGTCGTCGGCATCGGCGGCAAGGACCAGCAGGTCACCTTCAACGCCCTGGAGATCTTCCACTGGGGCCGCACCCTCTCCGGCTGCGTCTACGGCAACTGCGACCCCGCCGCGGACCTCCCGGTCCTGGCCGAACACGTCCGGGCGGGCCGCCTCGACCTGAGCGCGATGGTGACGGAACGGATCTCCCTGGAGGGCATCCCGGCGGCGTTCGAGAACATGCTGGCGGGCAAGGGCGGCCGGGCACTGGTCGTCTTCTAGCCCGTTTCCCACCGCGCCCCGCGCCCCGGCCTCCACGTGAGGCCCGGGCCTCAGGCATGCCCGCCCGCACACTCGGTGCCAAGTACAGGTAAAAGTCCTGGTGCGCGACCCGTTGACGTCCATACCGTCCGGTCAGTACGTTCCCCGGGCATCCGAGCCACCCCCCGTTCCGTCCCCGCACTCACCGGAGCGTGCACCGCATGGACACGGCACCTTCCGCTCAGCCCGCCACCACCACCGCGCCCGCCGCGGCCAACCGCCGCCGGGTAGCCACCGCGGCGGCGCTCGCCTCGGCCGTCGAGTGGTACGACTACTTCGTCTTCGGCATCGCCGCGGCCCTGGTCCTCGGCGACCTCTACTTCCCCGCGGGCAGTTCCACCGCCGGCGTCCTGGCCTCGTTCGCCACCTTCGCCGTCGGCTTCCTCGCCCGCCCCCTCGGCGGCATCGTCGCCGGCCACCTCGGCGACAAGCGCGGCCGCAAGCCGATGCTGGTGCTCGCGCTCACCCTCATGGGCGTCTCCACCACCGCCATCGGCCTGCTCCCGACGTACGACACGATCGGCGTCGCCGCCCCGATCCTGCTGGTCCTGCTCCGCGTCGCCCAGGGCGTCGCCGTCGGCGCCCAGTGGGGCGGCGCGATGCTCCTGGCCACCGAGTACGCCCCGGAGGGCAAGCGCGGTGTCTACGGCAGCGTCGTCCAGCTCGGCGTCCCCATCGGCGTGGTCACCGCCAACACCGTCTTCCTGCTCGCCGGCGCGCTCACCACCGACTCGGCGTTCGCCGCCTGGGGCTGGCGCGTGCCGTTCCTGGTCGGCCTGCTCGTGCTCGCCCTCGCCTGGTACATCCACACCCGCGTCGAGGAGACCCCGGCGTTCCGGGAGGCCGAACGCGCGCTCGCCGAGAAGGAGAAGTCCGAGCAGAGCTCGCCGCTGCGCACGATCCTGCGCGGACACCTCGGCACCGTGCTCCTCGCGGGCGGTTCCTTCGCCGTGAACACCGCGACCTTCTACATCCTCATCACCGGCGTCCTCGACTACACGACCCGTGAGCTGGACATGAAGAAGGGCCCGGTGCTCCTCGTCTCGCTCTGCGTCAGCCTCACCCAGCTCGTGCTGATCCCGGCCGCCGCCGCACTCTCCGACCGCGTCGGCCGCATCCGGATCTACGCCCTCGGCGCCGTCGGCATCGCGCTGTGGGCCGTACCGCTCTTCCTGCTGATCGACACCGGCTCGCTGCTGTGGCTCGCGGTCGGCACGTTCGTCGCCAGCTGCTTCCTGAGCATCATGTACGGCCCCCAGGCCGCCCTGTTCGCCGAGTTGTTCACGCCCGAGATGCGCTACACCGGCGCCTCCCTCGGCTACCAGATCGCGGCCGTCGCCGGCGGCGGTCTCGCGCCCTTCGTCATGGTGCTGCTGCTGGAGGCGACGGGCACCTCGATGGCCGTGTCCGGCTACATCATCGCGCTCTCCGTGATCGCACTGGCCTCGATCAAGGTTCTCGCGAGCCGGGCGAATGCGGCGGAGTCCGAGGCTGCGTCGCCGGAGCCCGCCCCGGAGTCCGAGTCCGCCGCCGGGTCAGCGGGCTGAGTCCGCGGCCCCTTCGGGCCGTGGTTCCGGAGCCGCTCCCGGAACCGCGGCCCGAGCCGCCGCCCGCGACCGCGACCGGGACACCGCCACGCCCGCGAGGCACAGCACACCGCCGACCAGGGTGAGAAGCCCCGGCACCTCGCCGAGGAACAGCCAGGACATCAGGACGACCAGTGCGGGCGCCGCGTACGTCGTCGCGCCCATCTTGCTCGCGGTCGTCCGGGACAGGGCGTAGGCCCATGTCGTGAACGCGAGGGCGGTCGGGAAGACGCCCAGGTACACCATGTTGAGCGTCGCGGAGGCCGGGGCTTCGGCGGCCTGCCGGACGAGCTGCCCGGCGAACGGCAGGCACACCACGGCGCCGACCAGGCAGCCGAACGTCGTCACTTGCAGGGGGCTCGCCGTGCCGAGCGCCGGCTTCTGCGCCACGACACCACCGGCGTACGTGACCGCCGCCAGCAGACAGAGCACCACCCCGAGCACCGAGGAACCGCCTTCGCCGGACATCGAGAGACCCACGGTCACCGCGCCGGCGAACGACACCGCCATCCCCGCCAGCAACCGCGGCGGCATCGGATCACCGAGCAGCCGGGCACCGAGCAGCGCGATCAGGATCGGGCCGATGTTCACGATCAGGGCCGCCGTACCCGCGTCCACCTGCTGCTCGCCCCAGTTGAGGACGACCATGTACAGGCCGAACCACAGCAGCCCCGATATCGCGATCCCGCGCCAGGCCGAACGCGGCGGCCACCCCTCTCGCCGCAGCAGGCAGATCAACCCCAGCGTCAGGGCCCCGGCCAGCAGCCGCCCGAGCGCCAGCGCGCCGGGAGAGTACGCGTCACCCGCGCTGCGGATCGAGACGAAGGCGGACGCCCACAGCACCACGGTGACCGAGGCGGCACCGGCGGCCAGCAGCTCCGCCCGGCGGGCCGGACGGGACGGGGAGTTGTTCATCATGCTCCAGAGGCTAGGAGGGAGGCAGGGGCGGAAGCTCGCGGATTTCGGACGGGGCGCTGCACCGCGCGGCGGGCTCAGCGCAGCGCCGTCGCCGGCACGCCCAGGAGGTCGAAGAGGGCCCGTTCACCGGCCGGCGTCACCTTCACGGCCCGCTCGGAGCCGATACGCACGCACCACCCCGCGTCCAGCGCGTGCCGGCACAGGGCCGCGCCCGCCACGCCCGCGAGATGGGGGCGGCGCTCGGTCCAGTCCAGACAGGCCCGGGCCAACGGCCGTCGCCCCCGCCGTTCGAGGCCGATCCCGGCCGACTCGAACCACGCGAGACCCGTGTCGGTGAGCGCGAACCCGGTCTCCTGCTGGAGCAGCCCGCGCACGGTCAGCGCGTCGGTGACCGCGATGCCGAGCCGCCCGGCGAGATGGTCGTAACAGGTGCGGCCCCGGGCCATCGCCGAGCCGGCGTTCGACTCCCGCAGGGTGCGCGGCCGTACGGGCCTGCCCGGCGCGACCTGTGCCGCCAGGTCCTCCACCAGCTGCGCGACACGCGCGTCGGCCAGCCGGACGTACCGGTGCCGGCCCTGTCGCTCCTCGGCGAGCAGCCCGCCCGCGACGAGCCTGCCCAGGTGCTCGCTCAGCGTCGACGCGGCGACGCCCGCGTGCCGGGCCAGCTCGCTCGCGGTCCACGCACGCCCGTCGAGCAGTGCCAGCAGGCACACCGCCCTGGTCTCGTCCGCGAACAGCGCCGCGAGCCGTGCCAGGCCCGTGGCCTTCGGGTCCCTCGTCGTCATGCCCCCAGCATGGAACACCGATCCTTCGGCCGGCGCCGAAGTGTCGCTACGCCGTGCGCCGCACCTGCTCGTACTGCCTCGCCAGCCCGTCCAGCAGAGCCGTCAGCCCCGTCTCGAAGGCCCGCTCGTCGATCTTCTCCTGCTGCTCCGCGAGGAGGTGGGCCTGCTGGAGGTGCGGGTAGTCGGCGGGGTCGTAGGCGCTCGCGTCGTCCACGAATCCCCCGGCGAACGAGCCGAGCGCGGAGCCCATGACGAAGTAGCGCATCAGGGCGCCGATGGACGTGGCCTGCGCCGGTGGCCAGCCCGCCGCGACCATCGCGCCGTAGACGGCGTCCGCGAGGCGCAGCCCCGCCGGGCGGCGGCCGGGGCCCCGGGCCAGCACGGGAACGATGTTCGGGTGGTCCCGCAGCGCGGCCCGGTAGGAGACGGCCCAGTCGTGCAGCGCGGTCCGCCAGTCCCGGCCGTCCTGGAACATCGTGAGGTCCACCTGCCCGCTCACCGAGTCGGCGACCGCCTCCAGGATCTCGTCCTTCGTGCGGAAGTGGTTGTAGAGCGAGGGCCCGCTGACCCCCAGTTCGGCGGCGAGCCGGCGCGTCGAGACGGCCGCGAGGCCCTCCGCGTCCACGAGCGCGCGGGCGGTCTCGACGATCCGGTCGGTGCTGAGCAAGGGCTTGCGCGGTCGGGCCATGGCGCACATAGTAGGGCTGCGAGAAGAAACTAGCAGTGCTAATTTAAATGTACGGGTTTCACATGTATGCCTTCCGATGGGGTGACGTCTGGTGAATCTGGAGCTCAGCGAGGAGCAGACCGCGGTCCGGCGGCTCGCGCGGGACTTCGTGGAGCGTGAGATCACTCCGAACGTCGTCGCCTGGGACCGGGCCGAGGAGGTCGACCGGTCGATCGTGAAGAAGCTCGGCGAGGTCGGCTTCCTGGGCCTGACGATCGACGAGGAGTACGGCGGCTCCGGCGGTGACCACCTCGCGTACTGCCTGGTCACCGAGGAGCTGGGTCGGGGTGACTCGTCCGTGCGCGGCATCGTCTCCGTCTCTCTCGGGCTCGTCGCCAAGACCCTCGCCGCCTGGGGGAGCGGGGAGCAGAAGCGGCGGTGGCTGCCCGGGCTCACGTCCGGCGAGGCGGTCGGCTGCTTCGGCCTGACCGAGCCGGGCACGGGCTCCGACGCGGGCAACCTCGCGACACGGGCGGTGCGCGACGGCGACGACTACGTCATCAACGGCACCAAGATGTTCATCACCAACGGCACCTGGGCCGACGTCGTCCTGCTCTTCGCCCGCTCCACGGACGCCCCCGGCCACAAGGGCGTCTCCGCCTTCCTCGTCCCCACCGGCACGCCCGGCCTGACGCGCCGCACGATCCACGGGAAGCTGGGGCTGCGCGGCCAGGCCACGGCCGAGCTGGTGCTGGAGGACGTACGAGTGCCCGCCTCGGCGCTGCTCGGGGAGGAGGGCAAGGGCTTCTCGATCGCCATGTCCGCTCTCGCCAAGGGCCGGATGTCGGTCGCCGCGGGGTGTGTCGGCATAGCCCAGGCGGCGCTGGACGCGGCCGTGCGGTACGCGGGCGAGCGCGAGCAGTTCGGGAAGCCCATCGCCGGACACCAGCTGGTCCAGGAGCTGATCAGCGACATCGCCGTGGACGTCGACGCCGCCCGGCTGCTGACCTGGCGGGTCGCGGACCTGATCGACCGGGGGCGGCCGTTCGCCGTCGAGTCGTCGAAGGCGAAGCTGTTCGCCTCGGAGGCGGCCGTCCGCGCCGCGAACAACGCCCTCCAGGTCTTCGGCGGCTACGGCTACATCGACGAGTACCCGGCCGGCAAACTGCTGCGGGACGCCCGCGTGATGACCCTCTACGAGGGCACCAGCCAGATCCAGAAGCTGGTCATCGGGCGTGCGCTGACCGGGGTTTCGGCATTCTGACGGCCGTTTCGGCTTTCTGAGTACGCGTCTGAGTACTTCGGCGGATGTGGCGCGGGCCACGTCCGCCGAAGCTTGCCCCCATGAGTGAGACACCGGGCAAGCAGCAGAACACGGCCGCCTTCTACGGCCAGGCCGTCGCCTCCTTCGCCGTCGCGATGGCGGCCACCGCCGTCGGCATCTACCAGCTGAGCGCCGACGCCTGGGTGCGGGGATTCCTCGCCATCGCCGTCCTGTACCTGGTCACCTCCTCCTTCACCCTGGCCAAGGTGATCCGGGACCGCCAGGAGGGGCCGGCGGCTCCCTCGTACACTCCGTTCGAGAAGCGCTGAGCAGTCCTCAGTGGCGTGCCGAGCGGCCTGACTAAGCGCCCGCTCACCTTCGGCGGTATGGTGGTGCCCCTGCCAGTGGAGAGGGGCGAGCGGATGGGTACGGCGGAGGAGACGGCCGGCGGCGAGGCGCAGGCGTGGGGCGAGGTCACGCCCGACGCGGCGCGGCGGCTGCTGATCGCCGCGGTGGAGGCCTTCGCCGAGCGTGGCTACCACGCCACGACGACCCGGGACATCGCGGGGCGCGCCGGGATGAGTCCGGCCGCGCTCTACATCCACTACAAGACCAAGGAAGAGCTGCTGCACCGCATCAGCAGGATCGGGCACCAGAAGGCCCTGGAGATCCTGCAGACCGCGTCCCGGCGCGAGGGCACCGCCCGTGAGCGTCTGGCCGACGCGGTCGGCTCCTTCGTCCGCTGGCACGCCGGCGGACGCACCACCGCGCGGGTCGTCCAGTACGAGCTGGACTCGCTCGGCCCCGACGCCCGCGCCGAGATCCTCGCGCTGCGCCGGCAGTGCGACGCCGAGGTGCAGAGAATCATCGAGGACGGTGTGGCGGCCGGTGAGTTCGACGTGCTGGACGTGAAGGGCACGACCCTGGCCGTTCTCTCGCTCTGCATCGACGTGGCCCGCTGGTTCAACGTCGACGGGCCGTGGACGCCGGACGAGGTCGGCGCGCTCTATGCCGACCTCGTGCTGCGCATGGTGGGGGAGAAGTAGGGCCGGTCGGGGCGGCCTGGGCCTCCACGCCTACAGCCCTCCAGGCCTACAGCCCTCCAGTCCTAGAGGTAGTACCGCGCGACGGACTCGGCGACGCACACCGGCTTGTCCCCGCCGTCGCGCTCCACCGTGAAGGCGACGGTGACCTGGACGCCGCCGGTCACGTCCTCGACGCCGGTGATGGTGGCGGTGGCGCGGAGCCGGGAGCCGACGGGGACGGGCGCGGGGAAACGCACCTTGTTCGTGCCGTAGTTCACGCCCATCTTCACGCCCTCGACGGCGATCAGCTGCGGTCCGAAGAGGGGGAGCAGCGACAGGGTCAGATAGCCGTGCGCGATGGTGGTGCCGAACGGGCCCGCGGCGGCCTTCTCAGGGTCGACGTGGATCCACTGGTGGTCGCCGGTGGCCTCGGCGAAGAGGTCGATCCGCTTCTGGTCGACGTCGAGCCAGTCGGTGTACCCCAGTTGCTCGCCCACCGCCGACTTCAGTTCGTCGACGGACGTGAAGATCCTCGGCTCTGCCATGACCCGGCCTCTCGGTTCAGAAGGTCTGCGTGCTCGTGTTTTCCTAAGCGACTGCTTAGCATGGTCGGCCGCGGGTGCCGTGTCAACGGTCGACTGTAGGGTTCGGGGAGTGCCGCAGATTCCAGAGAAGATCCATGAGCTCACGGTCGGCCAGCTGGCGGCGCGCAGCGGGGCCGCCGTCTCGGCGCTGCACTTCTACGAGTCGAAGGGGCTGATCAGCAGCCGCCGCACCTCGGGGAACCAGCGCCGCTACTCACGTGACGCGCTGCGCAGGGTCGCTTTCATCCGGGCGGCGCAACGGGTCGGCATCCCGCTGGCGACGATCCGCGAGGCGCTGGCCGAACTCCCCGAGGAGCGGACGCCGACGCGGGAGGACTGGGCGCACCTCTCCGAGGCCTGGCGCTCGGAGCTGGACGAACGCATCAAGCAGATGGAACGCCTCCGCGATCACCTCACCGACTGCATCGGCTGCGGCTGTCTCTCCCTGGACGCCTGCGTCCTCTCCAACCCGGACGACGTGTTCGGTGAACGCCGGGCGGGTTCGCGCCTGATGGTCGAGGGGCGGCGCGGGTAGCGCCTGACGCGGGGTGCCTGCGGCGGCCTGGGGCGGCCTGTGGCTGCTTCGGTGTCGTGGGTCGGGGCCGCGCCGGGGGGTGTCCGTCCTCGGAACGGCGCGACGCGGTTGCCTACCGGCTAACTGGCGTTCTACGCGCCGCCCACTGCGGGCGAACACCCCCCGACACGGCCCCTTACGTGAGTCCCTAGCTGCGGGCAGTCGTGCCGCTGGGGCGATGGGGGTCCCCCCTGCTCGAGCGAAGTCGAGAGCTTGGGGGAGGGTGGGCGCAGCGGTACCCCGCTACGCCGGGCTGCGCAACGCCCCGCCCCGGGCGCCGTAGCTGCGGGCAGTCGTGCCGCTGGGGCGGCACGGGTGGGCGCAGCGGTACCCCGTCGCGCCGGGCTGCGCAACGCCCTGCCCCGGGCGCCAACGCCCAGCACCTCACAACGCACCCTGCGCGTACTCCGCCAACCCCGCCGAAACCAACTCCGCGTTGGACCCGGCCCGCCGCCCGTCCGGCAGCACCAGGACATCCTCCAGCCCGACCCGGGTAGCCACACCCAACCGCCCCGCGAGCCGCAGCACCGGCCACGCACCCCCGTCTTCCCCGTGCAGCAACACAGGGCGGCCGTGGGCGGCACCGATGTCGGACAACAATGCCCGCGCAGAAGCCACGGCGGTCGACGGGTCCGGGTCCGTCACCTCCGCCAGCACCCGCAACACCCTCGGCCCCGACGGAGACCCGGCAAACCGCTCCGCCCCGTCCGTCCCCGACCAGACGCCGGCCTCCACCCCGACCCCCAGTTCGAGAAGCACGGCGGCGATCTCCTCAGCGCCCTCCTCGTGCCAGTTGACCGACGCATGGTCGGGCAGCACCGGCAGCGTCGCCCAGCTCCGTACGCGCTCCAGCCGTCCGGCGGGGTCCGGCTCGGCCCACGCCCCCGTGGTCACCCCCACGGGAACCCGCACCCGCGCCCGAATCGCCTCCAGCGTCACCGCGAGCACCCGCGGCGACAACGAATCACGCCCGCACGGCGTCTTGGGATGGACATGGATGTCCGTGGCCCCGGCGGCGACCGCCTCGGCCGCGGCGGCGGCCATCGTTTCCGGCGTCAGCGGCACGGCGGCACCGTCGGTGACACCCCGCGCTCCGTTCAGACACACCTGCACCATCCCCCGATGGTGCCAGTCACCACTGACAGTCGGCTCGACCCACGACAGTGGGGGTGCGGCATCCCCGGCGCACCCCCCGCGCACCCGCATTCGTCAAGCCGACACCAACAGCCTCGCCCGCCTGGCGTACGCCAGAGCCTCGGGCGTGAGCACGGGACGCGGCACCAGGATCCCGCAGTCCGTGCAGACCGGACCTGTCGAGGGTTCGTGGTCCAGGTCGTACTTCCAGGCGAGCCGCTCCCCGCCGCACACCGGGCATTCCGCGCCCGGTTCGCGCTCCAGTGCGGCGATCAGCCGGCGCAGCACCTCGGCCAGCGGTTCACGGGGATGGACCGTCGGATCGTCGCACCACGCCACGCCGAACCCGCCCCAGGTCAGCCGGTGCCAGTCGTCCACGCTGCCCGGCCTGCGCAGTCCGTCGTGCTTCTCCTTCTTGCGGCGCTCGGCGAACTCGACCTCGTAGGCCAGCCAGACCGCCCGCGCCTCCTCCAGTTCGTCCAGTGCGGCCACGAGCCGCGCTGGATCGGGGGACCGGTCCTCCGGTCCGAACCCCGCCCGGGAGCACAAGTGGTCCCAGGTCGCCCTGTGTCCGTAAGGGGCGAACCTCTCAAGGCACTTGCGCAGCGAATAGCGCCGCAATGCCAGATCGCACCGCGGATCGCGGACCTGTCTCGCCAGACTCCGGAAACCGGCCATCGTCCTGCACCTCCGTCACACCTGCACCTGTAATCCGGTCACTTCGGCGTCGTCGTAAGGACGTCGCCGAATAGACGTATCGACAAGCGAATCGGCTCCATCTGATTTCAAATGGCCTCCATAAGCCGTCCGAAGAGGCTCGCTGGTCGACTGCCGTGGTCCGTGTGCCTGTTGTGCTGACTCCAAAAAGTGACGCCTGTTCATCTTTAATCCAGGTGATACCGGCGGTAACATCCCGGCCACCCCCACGGGAGGAGCCCTCCATGCCACGGCGTCACCCACGCACCGCTCTCGACAGAATGAGAACTCCCCGCGGAATCCCCGGGTTCCTGAAGACCGCATCGGTATGCGCGCTGATCGCCGGCCTTTTGTCGCCACTCTCGCAGGCGGCCGCCTCCGAGACGGCGAACGCGCAGGCCACGGCGGTGGCGAACGATTACTGCGGCAACCAGTGTTCGGACATCCTTCCGCCCGGCCAGAACGGCAACGCCACTCTGGCTCAAATCCTCCTGAACCAGGCATTCGGGACTCAGCCCGAACACGCCGAGGATCAGCTCGGGCCGTACGCCGACCTCGCCAAGGGGTACACCGGCCTCACCAATGACAAGATCAACACCTTCTTCAACGACGCCTCCTTCGGGGTCCCCGCCGACCAGGTCGCCTCCACCCTCAAGCCCGCCGGGCGCAGTGACGTGACGATCGTCCGGGACAAGAAGGCCGGTGTGCCGCACATCACCGGCACCACCAGGTACGGCACGGAGTTCGGAGCCGGCTATGCGGCGGCCCAGGACCGGCTGTGGCTCATGGACGTCTTCCGGCACGTCGGACGCGGTCAGCTGACCTCGTTCGCCGGCGGCGCGCCCGCCAACCAGGGGCTGGAACAGCAGTTCTGGCGCCATGCCCCGTACTCCGAGGCCGACCTCCAGGCGCAGATCGACAACGCCGTCGCCACCAACGGCGAACGCGGCAAGCAGGCCATCGCCGACGCCAAGGCCTACCTCGACGGCATCAACGCCTACATCGACGCCTCCGACAGCGGCCGTCACTTCCCCGGCGAGTACGTCCTCACCGGACACAAGGACTCGGTCACCAACGCCGGCACCATCGAGCACTTCAAGATCACCGACATGGTCGCGCTGGGCTCCGTCATCGGCGCGCTGTTCGGCTCCGGCGGCGGCGGCGAGGTCAACAACGCCCTCTCCCTGCTCGCCGCCCAGGAGAAGTACGGCGCTGCCGAGGGCACCAAGGTCTGGGAGTCCTTCCGGATGCGCAACGACCCGGAGGCCGTCCTCACGGTCCAGGACGGCAGCTTCCCGTACGCCACCAAGCCGGACGACCCGCAGGGCACCGCCGTCCCCGACGCCGGCTCGGTCGAGCCCGAGCCGCTCGTCCACGACCGCACGGGCAGCGCCGCCTCCGCCGGCGCCACCGGCGCGTCCGGTGAGGCGGCCAGAACGGCCGTGTCGTCCGCCAGGCGCGGCATGTCCAACGCCCTCGTGGTCAGCGGCGAGCACACCGCCAGTGGCCACCCGGTCGCCGTGTTCGGCCCGCAGACCGGCTACTTCGCCCCGCAGCTGCTGCTGCTCCAGGAGCTCCAGGGCCCGGGCATCAGCGCCCGCGGCGCCTCCTTCGCGGGCCTGAGCATGTACGTCGAACTCGGCCGCGGCCAGGACTACGCGTGGAGCGCCACGACCTCCGGCCAGGACATCATCGACACCTACGCCGTCGAACTCTGCCAGGACGACCACCACTACCTGTACCGCGGCACCTGTACGCCGATGGAGAAGATCGAGCAGAAGAACGCCTGGAAGCCGACCACCGCCGACGGCACCGCGGCCGGCTCGTACACGATGCGCGTCTGGCGCACGAAGTACGGACCCGTCGAGTCCCGCGCGACGGTCGGCGGCAAGAAGGTCGCCTACACCTCCCTGCGCTCGTCCTTCATGCACGAGGCCGACTCCATCATCGGCTTCCAGATGCTGAACGACCCCGGCTACGTCAAGGGCCCGGAGTCCTTCCAGCAGGCGGTGCAGCACATCAACTACACCTTCAACTGGTTCTACGCCGACTCCGAACACACCGCGTACTACAACAGCGGCGACAACCCCGTGCGCGCGAACGGCGTCGACGCCGAGTTCCCGGTGTGGGCGCGGCCGGCCTACGAGTGGCGGGGCTGGAACCCCGCGACCAACACGGCCGACTACACACCGCCCTCCGCCCACCCCCACTCCATCGACCAGGACTACTACGTCTCCTGGAACAACAAGCAGGCCAAGGACTACACGACCGCCCCCTGGGGCAACGGCTCCGTGCACCGCGGCAACCTCCTGGAGGACCGGGTGAAGAAGCTGGTGCAGCAGGGCGGGGTGACCCGGGCCTCGCTGGTGCGGGCCATGGCGGACGCGGCCCTCGCCGACCTGCGCGCCGAGAACGTCCTGCCCAAGCTGCTGAAGGTGATCAACAGCGCGCCGGTCACCGACTCCGCAGCGGCGGCGGCCGTGAGCAAGCTCCAGGCCTGGGTGGCGGCCGGCGGCAAGCGCACGGAGACCTCCGCCGGCTCCAAGAAGTACGCCGACGCCGACGCGATCCGCATCCTCGACGCCTGGTGGCCGATGCTGGTCAAGGCCGAGTTCGAACCGGGCCTCGGCAGCGAGCTCTACGAGGCCATGACCGCCAACCTCCCCGTCGACGAGTCCCCGTCGGCCGCACACGGCCCCACCGGCTCGCACGCCGGAAGCTCCTTCCAGTACGGCTGGTGGAGCTACGTCGACAAGGACCTGCGGGCCGTGCTCGGTGAGCAGGTGCGGGGGCCGCTGGCCCGCGCGTACTGCGGCGACGGCGACCTCGGCGCCTGCCGGGACAGCCTCATCAGCACCCTGAAGCAGGCGGCCGGCAGGACCGCGGCCCAGGTCTACCCCGGCGACGACGTGTGCTCGGCGGGCGACCAGTGGTGCGCCGACTCGATCAACCACCGCACCCTCGGCGGCATCAAGCACGGCAAGATCAGCTGGCAGAACCGGCCGACCTACCAGCAGGTCGTGGAGTTCATCTCGCACCGGTGACACACGGGCCGGCGGCGGGTCAGCGGATGCGGCCCGCCGCCAGCACCAGCCGGGCCAGCTCCTCGTGCAGGATGTCGCTGTGCGCGCCGGCCGGCGGCCCGCCGCGTCTGACCACGGCCGCCGCGTCGACGTTCACACACCCCGAGGCGGGCAGCTCCGCCCGCAGCGCCTCGGCGAGGGTGTACGCGCGCGTGCCCGGTACGGCCCGGATCCCGCCGTGACCCAGCGCTCCCCACTTGGCACCCAGGGCCCGGCCGAGGTCCAGTCCGGAGGCCGACCGGCTGTCCCCCGCCATGCGTGAGGCCAGCGGGTACATCGTGCCGAGGGCCGAGTCGTGCCGGGAGTGGCAGCACACCAGGGGACCGTCGACGCGGTTCTGCTGTCCCTGGAGCACGCCTCCCGCGCGGGCGTCGTGCGGCAGCCGGGCCGCGAACGCGTAGTGCGAGAACGCCCCTTGGAGCAGCGTCACCGACTTCACCGTGCGCACGCCCTCGGGCAGGCCGCGCAGCGCGAACGACACCAGCCGCGCGCCGAAGCTGTGCCCGACGAGGTGCACACGTACCCCCGGCGCCGCCTTCGCGAGCTGCCCGACCACCCGGCCGAGACCGCGCTCACCGACGGTTCCCGCCCGCCGTTTCATCGCGTAGTACGTGGCCTGCCGCAGCAGTTCGTGCGCACCGTCCCAGGGGTTCGGGAGGCGGAACCCGCGCTGCGCCCCGGGCGCCTCCAGTCCCGCGAGCGCACCCGCGAACCCCTCGCAGGCGGCCGCCGCGGACCCGGCGACCATGTCCGGCTCGCTCTGCGGCACTCCCTCCGCCACCGTGTCGGCGGCGAACAGCGCCTGCGGCCCCGGCGCCACCACCTCCACCAGCAGCCGCACCAGCCGCCCGAACTCCTCCAGTTCGGCCTCCTCCGGGGGCTGCTGCTCCAGCAGCCGCGCGATCTGGTCGACCAGGACCGCCCGGCCCGGGAAGGTCTCCAGCAGCGCGTGCCGGGTGTCCTTGTCGAGCGCCGGGCGCGGGGGTGCGTCGGCCGCCACGGCCCGGGGCAGGTCCGGGATCGGCTCGTCGGAGAACCGCATCGCCGGCCACAGCACCCCGACGTACCCGATCCGGGCCGCCGGGGCCAGCCGCGGAACGGGCGCGAAGAAGCGGTCGTAGAGGCGGGTCGCGCTCGAACGGTCGTTGTTCCAGCCGTGCGCGAAGACGATCAGGTCGCGCACCTTCCGTTCGGGCACCCCGGCGAGCAGCCGGTCGCGCGGGCGGCGCGCCGGGTCCCCGTCCGCGTCGAAGGTCAGCTCCCAGTAGGGAGTCGCACTCATCGCCGGATCCGCCATGACAGGCCCCCTCGTCCCCCGGGTGACGCCGCGATGTGGGCGTATCGTCCTGCCAACGGACGTGAATGGCCAGACGTCACGGACGTATTGGGCGGGCGGGAGCGCGCTCAGCGGTAGAGCAGGTACGTCCGCCGCGTCCTGCGGAACGCGGCCAGCTCGCGCTGCCAGTCCGCCACGACCTCGTCGGTGCCCGCGCCCGCGTCGATCATCGTGCGCACGCGCGCGGAACCGGTGAGCTTGTCGATCCAGTTGTCGGGGCGCCAGGCGAAACCGCTCCACACCTTCTTCGCGGTCACCAGCAGGGCGATTCCCGTGCGTACGGCGTCGAACGCCTCGGGGTCGTGCACATGGAGCTGCACCCCGCCGATCGTCCTGCCCTGGAACTTCGAGAAGGTGGGCGCGAAGTACGCCTCCCTGAACCGCACGCCGGGCAGACCGAGTTCGTTCGCCGCGGCGGCCCAGCGCCCGTCGATCCCCTCCGCGCCCAGCAGCTCGAACGGCCGGGTCGTACCGCGCCCCTCCGACAGGTTCGTGCCCTCGAACAGACATGTCCCCGCGTACACCAGCGCCGTCTGAGGCGTCGGCATGTTCGGGCTCGGCGGCACCCAGGGCAGCCCGGAGGCGTCGTAGAACTCCGACCGCTTCCAGCCGGACATCGTCACCGTCTCCAGCGGTACGGGCTCGGTGAGGAACTCGCCGTTGAACAGCCGCGCCAGCTCGGCGACGGTCATCCCGTGCGCCTGGGAAACGGGCTGCCGCCCGACGAACGTGGCGAACTCCCTGTGCAGCACCGGCCCCGACGCCGCGCGGCCGGTCACCGGGTTGGGCCGGTCCAGGACCACGAACCGCTTGCCGGCGAGCTGCGCGGCCTCCATGCAGTCGTACAGCGTCCAGATGTAGGTGTAGAAGCGCGCGCCGACGTCCTGGATGTCGAAGACGACCGTGTCCACGCCGGACGCGGTGAAGACGTCGGCGAGCGCCCGGCCGCTCTTCAGGTACGTGTCGTAGACGGGCAGGCCGGTCGCCGGGTCGTCGTAGCGGCCCTCGGAGCCGCCGGCCTGGGCGGTGCCGCGGAAGCCGTGCTCGGGGCCGAAGACGGCGGTCAGGTCGACGCGGGGATCGGGGTGCATGACGTCCACGATGTGGCGGGCGTCGCGCGTGATGCCGGTGGGGTTGGTGACGATGCCGACCTTCTGGCCGTCGAGCAGGGCGTAGCCGGTGTCCGCCAGTCGTTCGAAGCCGGTGCGCGGTCGCCTGCCGCGCTGAGCGGCGGATGCGGTGGATGTGGCTGATACGGCTGCCGCCGTGGCGGTGGTGAGTACGGCTCGTCTGGAAGGGCGCATGCGGTGACCTCCTTGAGCGGGGACGGTCGGCATGGGCACGGTATGCGCTTTCGCGGGTTGTGGGGAGGCCGCGGGCCGGCTGTGGCTCGTCGCGCCCACGCGGCGGAGGCGCGTATGGGTACAGCCCCGCGCCCCTTCAGGAGCGTTGTCAACAGACCCTTCCCTGGCACATACCGACCGGTTAGTCTGTCGCCATTGCTGAGCCGCGACTGAGGAGACCGATGGTGGGAGCCTTTCAAGGGGCCGGGGTTGTTGTCACGGGGGCCGGTGGCGGGATCGGGGCCGCGCTCGCCCGGCGCTTCGCCGCCGAAGGGGCCCGGGTCGTGGTCAACGATCTGGACGCCGAGCGGGCCAAGCACATCGCTGAGGAGGTCGGGGGCGTCGCCGTGCCCGGTGACGCCTCGGCGATCGTGGGTGACGCCCGGGACGCCCTCGGCGGGACCGTCGACGTGTACTGCGCCAACGCCGGTGTCGCCGCCGACGGCATCCAGCCCGGGCAGCCCCTGGACGAGAAGGCGTGGGCCCTCTCCTGGGACGTGAACGTCATGGCTCATGTGCGGGCCGCGCAGGAACTGCTGCCCGCCTGGCTGGAGCGCGGCAGCGGCCGGTTCGTCTCCACCGTGTCCGCCGCCGGGCTGCTCACCATGATCGGCGCCGCGCCCTACGCCGTCACCAAGCACGGCGCCCTCGCCTTCGCCGAGTGGCTGTCGCTGACGTACCGGCACCGGGGCGTGAAGGTCCACGCCATCTGCCCGCAGGGCGTGCGCACCGACATGCTCGCCGCCACCGGCAGCGCGGGCGACCTGGTGCTCCAGCCGACCGCGATCGAACCGGAGGCAGTGGCGGACGCCCTGCTGAAGGGCATCGAGGAGGACCGCTTCCTGATCCTGCCGCACCCGGAGGTCGCCGCGTACCACCAGGCCCGGGCCGGTGACCCCGACCGGTGGCTGACCGGCATGAACCGTATCCAGCAGCAGTGGGAGGAGAACCGGTGACCGAGTCCCGTTACGCGGCCAAGCCCTGGCTGAGCCTGCTGAACGACGCCCAGAAGGCCGCGATCAGCCCCGCCGCCTCCCTGGTGCACGCCCTGCGCCGGGTCGTGGCCGAGACGCCGGACAGCGACTTGCTGGCCTACTTCGACGGCCGGCTCACCTACCGGGAGGTCGACGAGCTCAGCGACTCCGTCGCCGGGCACCTGGCGGCCCGCGGTCTGGAGCGCGGCGACCGGGTCGCGGTCCTGCTGCAGAACTCCCCGCACTTCGTGCTCGCCGTGCTCGGGGCCTGGAAGGCGGGCGCGATCGTCGTGCCCGTCAACCCGATGTACAAGTCGGGCGAGGTCGCCCACGTCCTGCGGGACGGCGAGGTGGCCGCGCTGATCTGCTCGGACCGGGCCTGGGAGTCGTATCTGCGCGAGACGGCGGCCGACTCGCCCGTGCGGATCGTGCTCACCGCGTGCGAGCTGGACTTCCAGACCCGGGGCGACGCGCGCGTACTGACCTTCGAGCGGCTGCCGCAGGCCCAGGACGCCGACGACCTGGTGGCCGTGGCGGGCGCCGGGAACAAGGCACCCGAGGTCCGCGAGCCCGGCCCCTCGGACATCGCGCTGATCAGCTACACCTCCGGCACGAGCGGCACGCCCAAGGGCGCCACCAACACGCACGGCAACATCATGTACAACGCCGTGCGGCAGCGGACCGGTCTGGGGCTGCCCGAGCGGCCCGTCTACTTCGCGATGGCGCCGCTGTTCCACATCACCGGCATGGTCTGCCAGTTCGGCGCGTGCCTGGACAGCGGGGGCACGCTGGTGCTGGCCTACCGCTTCGAGGCGGGCGCGGTGCTCGACGCGTTCGCCGAACACCGGCCGCACTACACGGTCGGCCCGTCCACGGCCTTCATGGCGCTGGCCGCCCACCCCTCCGTCACACCCGACCACTTCTCCTCCTTCCGGGTGATCTCCTCCGGCGGCGCCCCGCTGCCGCCCGCGCTGGTGGAGAAGTTCCGGGCGGGCTTCGGGCCGTACATCCGCAACGGCTACGGGCTGACCGAGTGCACCGCGCCCTGCGCCTCCGTGCCGCCCGGTCTGGAGGCGCCCGTCGACCCGGCCTCCGGGACCCTCGCCGTGGGCCTGCCCGGCCCCGACACGGTCGTACGGATCGTCGACGACAACGGCGCCGAAGTGCCGTTCGGCGAGCAGGGCGAGATCGTCGTGCGCGGGCCGCAGGTCGTGCCCGGCTACTGGCGCCGCCCCGACGCCACCGCCGAGACCTTCGCCGACGCCGAACTGCGCACCGGCGACATCGGCTTCATGGACGAGCAGGGCTGGCTGTACGTCGTCGACCGCAAGAAGGACATGATCAACGCGTCCGGCTTCAAGGTGTGGCCGCGCGAGGTCGAGGACGTCCTCTACTCGCACCCGGCGGTGCGCGAGGCCGCCGTCGTCGGCGTGCCCGACGGCTATCGCGGGGAGACCGTCAAGGCGTACATCAGCCTGCGTCCGGACGCCGATACGGACCCGGATGCGCTCGCCGGCTACTGCAAGGAGAGACTGGCCGCCTACAAGTACCCGCGCCAAGTGGAGATCCTGCCGGACTTGCCGAAGACGGCCAGTGGGAAGATCCTCCGTCGGGAACTGCGTTCCCGTACGCAAGGCAACTGACAGCAGAACGGAAAGGCAGGTGGCGGCAGTGCCCAGGACCACGGACTCGGACGGCACGCCCGTGCCTCAGCGGCTCCTGGCCGCCGCCACCCGGCTCTTCGCCGAGCAGGGCTACGACCGCACCTCGGTGCAGGAGATCGTGGAGGCGGCCGGCGTCACCAAGGGGGCGCTGTACCACTACTTCGGCTCGAAGGACGACCTCCTGCACGAGGTGTACGCGCGCGTGCTGCGCATCCAGCAGGAGCGGCTGGACGCGGTGGCGGGCGCCGACGAGCCGGTGGAGAAGCGGCTGCGGGCCGCGGCCGCGGACGTCGTGGTGACGACCATCGACAACCTCGACGACGCGATGATCTTCTGGCGGTCCATGCACCACCTCAGCCCCGAGAAGAACAAGCAGGTGCGCGCCGAGCGCCGTCGCTACCACGAGCGCTTCCGCGCGCTGGTCGAGGAGGGGCAGGGGCTGGGGGTCTTCTCCAAGGCGACCCCGGCGGACCTGGTCGTGGACTACCACTTCGGCTCGGTCCACCACCTGTCCACCTGGTACCGCCCCGACGGTCCCCTCACCCCCCAGCAGGTCGCCGACCACCTGGCCGACCTGCTGCTGCGCGCCCTGCGGCCGTGATCAGGTGACTCCGTCCCCGGTGCCGGTCAGGTACTCGTAGGTGCCGGTGATCTCCAGCAGGCGCCGCAGGACCGGGCCGACGCCGTCCAGGTGGAAGCCGACGCCGTCCTCGCAGGCGGAGCGATGGATCCGCAGCAGGGACCGCCGGCGAGCCGACCCGCCGAACCCCGCCGGAATCAGCCAGTCCGGAGCCGTCGCGGGGTCTGTCCACCGTGAGGGCACGGCGGGAAGCCCCGGAGAGCCTCGGCGAGTCCCGGCACGGAGTCCGGCGCCTCGGACACGGAGCCGCGGGTGAGCTCGCCCTGCTGGTCGCAGACGACCATCGGCAGCTTCTTGGCGGCGGTGAGCGCGATGACCAGCGCGGCATCACCCAGGTGCTCAGCGGCTAGGCGCGCCGTGACCTCCATGCACCGTTCGAGCTTCAGCGAGGCCGGCAGGGCCGTGGGGGCCTCGGTGAGCAAGCGTGTGCGTCCGTGCTCAGCTTCCCGCCCCCCACCACGGAGCGGTAGGCGGTCTCCTCCACCAGCCACCAGGCCGTGCGGCCGCCCGCCAGGGTGGGTGCGCCGAGAACGACCGCTCGCCCACCGCCCCGCTGACGGGGACCGGGCGGGAGCCGCCGACGGTCGCGAGCCAGGCGGGAGAGGACAGTCGTCGCCCTATACGCGCGGCAGGCAGCGGATCGCCGGCCCTGTCGTTGAGTTCCGCGATGTGCCCGTCCGCGGCGCAGCCCCCACGGGGGAAGCGGCGGTGGGGGCACCCCCCCACCGCCGCCGGACGTCACAGGTACCGCTTCAGCTCCCGTCGGGCCAGCGACCGCTGGTGCACCTCGTCCGGTCCGTCCGCGATCATCAGCGTCCGCGCCCCGGCGTAGAGCTCCGCCAGCGGGAAGTCCTGGCTCACCCCACCCGCGCCGTGCAGCTGGATCGCCCGGTCGAGGATGTCGACCACCGCCCGAGGCGTCGCGATCTTGATGGACTGGATCTCGGTGTGGGCCCCCCTGTTGCCCACCGTGTCCATCAGCCACGCCGTCTTCAGCACCAGCAGCCGCAACTGCTCGACGGTCACCCGCGCGTCCGCGATCCAGTTGTGCACCACACCCTGCTGGGCCAGTGCCTTGCCGAACGCGGTGCGCGACACGGCCCGCCGGCACATCAGCTCGATCGCCCGCTCCGCCATGCCGATCAGCCGCATGCAGTGGTGGATCCGCCCGGGACCCAGCCGGGCCTGCGCGATGGCGAAACCGCCGCCCTCCTCGCCGATCAGGTTCGACGCCGGCACGCGCGCGTGGTCGAAGATCACCTCGGCGTGACCGCCGTGGTAGTGGTCCTCGTAACCGAAGACCTGCATCGCCCGCTCGATGGTGACGCCCGGGGTGTCCCGGGGGACCAGCACCATCGACTGCTGACGGCGGATGTCGTCCCCGTCCGGGTCCGTCTTGCCCATCACGATGAAGATCTTGCAGTCCGGGTGCATCGCCCCGGAGATGTACCACTTGCGGCCGGTGATGACGTACTCGTCGCCGTCCCGCTCGATGTGGGTGGTGATGTTGGTGGCGTCCGAGGAGGCCACCTCCGGCTCGGTCATCGCGAACGCCGAGCGGATCTCACCGGCCAGCAGCGGCTCCAGCCACTGCTTGCGCTGCTGCTCGTCACCGAACTGCGTCAGCACCTCCATGTTGCCGGTGTCGGGCGCCGCGCAGTTCGTCACCGTGGGCGCGAGCTGCGGCGAGCGGCCCATGATCTCGGCGAGCGGCGCGTACTGGAGGTTGGTGAGCCCGGCCCCGTACTCGGAGTCCGGCAGGAAGAGGTTCCACAGGCCCTGCCGGCGGGCCTCGGCCTTCAGCTCCTCCACCACGGGCACCGTCTCCCACGGCGAGGCGAGCCCGGCGCGCTGCTCGTGCGCCACCGCCTCGGCCGGGTAGACGTACTCGTCCATGAAGGCGAGGAGCTTGGCGCGCAGCTCTTCGGTGCGCGCGTCGAAAGCGAAGTCCATCTGGATCAGCCCTCCTGGAGGCCTTCGTGGAGCGTGGTCAGTCCGTGCCGGACGAAGACGGGCACGAGGTCGCCGATGCGGTCGAAGCCGCGCCCGACCGTCTGGCCCAGCGTGTAGCGGTAGTGGATGCCCTCGAGGATCACGGCGAGCTTGAACCAGGCGAACGCCGTGTACCAGGCGACCGCGGAGACGTCGCGGCCCGAGCGCGCGGCGTACCGCTCGATCAGTTCGGACGGCGCCGGGTGCCCGGGGGCCTCGGCGGTCGTGGAGACGGGGGAGTCGGGCATGCCGAGCGGCATGCTGTACATCACCAGCAGGCCGAGGTCGGTGAGCGGATCGCCGAGCGTCGACATCTCCCAGTCGAGGATCGCCTTGATCGCGTCGTCGTCGCCGATGAGGACGTTGTCGAGCCGGTAGTCGCCGTGCACGACGGCCGGGGCGGGGGAGCGGGGCAGGTCCCGGCCGAGGGCGGCGTGCAGCTCGTCGATGCCGTCCAGGTCGCGGTTGCGGGAGGCGTCCAGTTGCTTGCCCCAGCGCCGCAGCTGCCGGTCCAGGAAGCCCTCGGGCCGGCCGAAGTCCGCGAGCCCCACCTCGCCCGGGTCGACCGCGTGCAGCTCCACCAGCGTGTCCACCAGGTTCAGCACCGCGCCCCGGGTCCGCTCCGGGCCGAGCGGGGCGAGCTGGTCGGCGGTGCGATAGGGGGTGCCCTCGACGAACTCCATGATGTAGAACGGCGCTCCGAGCACCTCCTCGTCCTCGCACAGCAGCACCGGCTCGGGAACCGGCACGGCCGTCGGGTGCAGTGCGCTGATCACCCGGTGCTCGCGCCTCATGTCGTGCGCGGTGGCCAGGACATGGCCGAGCGGGGGTCGCCGTACGACCCACCGGGACGTACCGTCGGAGAGCGCGTAGGTGAGGTTCGACCGTCCGCCCTCGATCAGCCGGCCGGACAGCGGACCGGTCACCAGGCCGGGCCGCTCCCGTTCGAGCAGGCTGCGCAGCCGGTCGAGATCGAGTCCGGGCGGATGGTCGGGGCTCATGCGTCGCTCCTACGGGCAGGTGGACGGTTCTCGACTCATGATGCCGACCGGTCGGTATGTAGTCCAGAGCGGGGCCGAAACGTGATCGGGGCCACGATAGGCCGACGACCCCTCCCGCCGGGCGCCGGGGCGTGCCCGGCGGCTTCGTTCAGGCCATCCGGCTTGCGTCCCGAACGGGCAACCCGGAAGGTCGGACCCATGAAGGCCATCAGCTACTCACGGTACGGCGGACCCGACGCGCTGGCGTTCGGGGAGGTCCGCGACCCCAAAGTCGGCCCGGACTCGGTGCTGGTGAAGGTGCGGGCCGCGGCCGTGAACCCCGTCGACTGGAAGGCCCGCGAGGGCTACCTCGACGGCGTCCTCGAAGCCGCCTTCCCCGTGGTGCCCGGCTGGGACGTCTCGGGCGTCGTCGTACGGCCCGGCGTGGCCGTCCCGGAGTTCGACGTCGGGGACGAGGTCATCGGGTACGTACGCGAGGACTTCCTCTCCCGCGGCACCTTCGCCGAGTACGTGGCCGCGCCCGTGCGCACCCTCGCCCGCAAGCCGCGCAACCTCTCCTTCGAGGAGGCGGCGGGGCTGCCGCTGGCCGGGCTCACCGCTTACCAGGTGCTGACCAAGGTGCTGGACGTGAAGCGGGGCGAGACGGTCCTGGTGCACGCCGCGGCCGGTGGTGTCGGCTCGCTGGCGGTGCAACTGGGTGTGCACCTCGGCGCCCGCGTGATCGGCACGGCGAGCGAGCACAACCACGACTTCGTGCGGAGCCTGGGCGGGGAGCCGGTGACCTACGGCGAGGGGCTGGGCGAACGCGTCCGGGGGCTGGTGCCCGGGGGTGTGGACGCGCTGTTCGACACGGTCGGCGGCGACACGCTGAAGGTCTCGGCCAACCTGCTGGCCCCCGAGGGGCGCCTGGTGTCGATCGCCGACGGAGACGTCGTGAACTACGGCGGCCGCTACCACTTCGTCCGCCCCGACGCGCAGGACCTCCAGCGGCTGTCCGAACTGGCGGAACAGGGCGTGGTGAGCGTGCACGTCTCCGAGACGTTCCCGCTGGAACGGGCGGCGGACGCACACCGGCTGAGCCAGGAGGGCCGGACGCGCGGCAAGATCGTCGTGACGGTGGACTGGGAGACCGAGAGCGCGGAGTCGACCTAAAGGGCCTAGAGGACCAGCGCGGCCCCGCACACCGCCATCGCCGTGGTGTACAGCACCGCGGCGGTGGCGTGCCGGGGTGCGAACGCCGCGGGGCCGGGGGAGGACGCGAGGGCGCGGATCCGGCGGTGGGCCACGCCCAGGAACCCCAGCCACAGGACACAGCACAGCGCGCACGCGATGATCCCGGGCGCCGACACTCCGCCGTGCAGGGCGGTCTTCACGGCGAGCACGGCGGCGACCGTGCCCGAGAGTGTCGTACGCCGCCACGCGAGGCGGGTCCGCTCGGGTTGCAGCCCGGGGTCGCGGTCGGGATCCCGGGGCACGCTGCCCGACGCGCTCACCCCTCCCACCCCACGAGCACCACGACGACCATGACGAGGGCCACGGCGGCGACGACGAGGCTCAGCACCGCGGGGAACCGGGACACCGGCAGGTCCTCGCCCCGGCGCATGGCCCGCTCGCAGCGCACCCAGTGGTTGACCGCCCGCAGCGAGCACAGCACGCCCGCGGCCAGCAGCGCGAGCGCCAGGCCCACCCGCCAGCCCCAGCGCAGGTCCGGCAGGAACTGGTCCACGGCGAAACCGCCGCCGATCAGCGCGAGCGCGGTGCGCAGCCAGGCCAGGAAGGTGCGCTCGTTCGCCAGCGAGAACCGGTAGTCGGGCGTCTCGCCGTCCCGCCGGACCTCCGCGGGCACGAACCACAAGCGGACGTTCCGTACGAACTCGATCACGTGTGCGACCCTACCCGTGACGCCGAGGCCTCCTGCTCACGCGTCCGGACCGTCCCCGTCGGGCCTTGCCCGTTCACGAGCCCGGCCGGCCCGTCGACCGGAACGCCGTGAGCCGCTCGTGCGCCGCCAGCCCGTCCGGCACGAACTCCCAGTCCCGCAGCCGCCGCCGCACCTCGTCCTCGGGCAGGAAGTCGTGCCAGGCGACCTCCTCGACCTGCGGGCGGACCGGGATGTCGCAGGTGACCTCGTACACCGCCGACCACCAGGTCCGGCCGACGCCGTCGTCGTAGAGGAACTTGAAGAGGTACCGCGGGACCGGCAGGCCGGTCACGCCCAGCTCCTCCTCGGCCTCGCGCAGAGCGGCCGCGTCATAGGTCTCGCCCGCGCCGACCACACCGCCGACGAACATGTCGTACAGGGAGGGGAAGACCAGCTTGGTCGGCGTCCGCCGGTGCACGAAGATCCGGCCCTCGGCGTCCCGGGCCTCGATGAAGACGCAGCGGTGCCGCAGGCCCCCGGCGTACGCCTCGCCCCGGGGGGACTGGCCGATGACCTGGTCGTTCTCGTCGACGATGTCGAGGATCTCGTCTGTGGCGCTCATGCCCTCATCCAAGCAGGGCGCGCCTCAAGGGTGGGGCCGGGTGTCACTGCGTCTGCGGCTGCAACTGCCCGGCGCGGGCCGGCTGGACCGCCCCGGTGGGCATGCACGGGTGCAGGCCCAGCAGGATGATCCCGGCCACCACGGCCAGGAGGCCGCCCGCCTCCCAGGACAGGGCCACCGCGTCGGTCCGCAGCCGGTCGCCCAGGAAGCCGACGCCGCAGATGATCCCGGCGAGCGGCTGTGCGGCGGTGAGGGCGGGCAGGGACTTGCGCAGGGACGCGGTCTCGAAGGCGCTCTGCACGAGGAGCAGCCCCGTGACGCCCAGGGCGAGCACCGCGTACGGCTGCCAGCCGGTCATCAGCTCGGCGAAGCCGCCCTGGGAGAACTTCTCCCCGCTCACCCGCGTGAGCGCGTCCTGCACGCCGTACAGCAGCCCGGCGGCCAGCGCCAGCAGCACCGGTCCGGAGCTGAGCCGGGAGCGCTTGGCGTGCGTCGTGAGCAGCAGGGCGAGCCCGGTCATGGCCCCGATGATCAGCCACTGCCGGGTCGGATCGGCCGTCGCGGCGCCGCCCTGCGGCTCACCGGCCACGATGAACGCGGTCACCCCACCTGCCAGCAGCAGAAGGCCCGCCCACCCCTGGCGGCCCAGCGACTGCCGGGTCTGCCTGCGGGACAGCGCGAGCGCGAAGAGCAGGTTGGTCGCCAGCAGCGGCTCCACCAGCGACAGCTCACCCTGCCCCAGCGCGGCCGCGCCCAGCCCCATGCCGGCCACCATCAGGGCGATACCGCCCAGCCAGCGCGGCACCTTCATCAGGTCGACCAGCAGGCGGAAGGAGAGGAAGTCGTTGAGGGGGGCGCGCTGGGCCGCGTTCTGCTGGAGGACGAAGCCGAAGCCCAGACAGCAGGCGGCGCTCACGGCGAGCACCAGAACTAGAACCGACACGCGGTGTACCTCGATCGTCAGGCCGGGTCACGATTGCGTAGGGGCCGACTCTACCGGCCGACTCCGCCCGGCGCGCCCGTACGTCATGCCATCGTGCGGGGTGCTGACCGCCCAGCACTATGACGTACGTCACAAAGGGCGAAACGGAAAAATCGGATAGCCGTCTCGGGCCCCTCCTGCTCCCCGTTGATCACAAAACCCTCACGAGTAACGGCACTTGACGCGTGTAACGCCCTTGCGCCCCTTGACGTCAACCGTTGGCGGGGGGTTGGCTGTCTGTGATCAGTTCATGGCAATGCGCACATCCGCGCTCCTTCGACCGCCGTGAGCCGAAACACAAGAAGAGTGCGTGAGGAAGTTCGCGGTGTCCCCACCCCCGCCTCCCCTCGGCCGTGGCCGCAGACGTGCGTCTCAGGCCTTCGACGAGGCCCTCGACGACACCGACCTCGTCGCCGCGCGCGCCGCACTGGCGCAGGGCCGCTGGCAGAACACCCGCTCCCTGCTGGTGCACACCGGAGACGACTGGGACCGGCGCGGCCACCGCCTCACGGTTCTCGCCCGGGAGTCCTACTGCGCCGCATGGGCCCGCGAGTGGCTGCTCGCCGAGCCCGAGTCCGCCGACGCCTTGGTGCTGCTCGCCCTCGCCCAGGTCAGGCGCGTGCTCACGGGCAAGGGAAAGCCGGCCCGGGCCCGCGAGGACTGCCTGACCGCCGCCGACCGCGTCCCCGCCGACCCCACGCCCTGGCTCGGACTGCTCATGCTGGAGTGCGCCGTCGGCACCGACCAGGACGTGGTCCGCGCCTTCGAGCAGGTCCGCGGCCGGTACGCCGACCACCATCACGCCCACCACCTGATGGTCACGAGGCTCGCCGGACGCCGCCCCGAGGCCGGCCCGGACCCGCTGCACGAGGTCTACGACTTCGCCAACTGGGCCGCCGAACAGGCACCGGCCGACTCCCCGCTCGCGATGCTGCCGGTCATCGCGCACGCCGAGCGCTACCGCGTGCTGGCCGCCGCCGGGTACGAACCCGCGGACCCGGCCGCCTCGGGCCACTGGACCGGCCGCCGCGCCCGGCAGGTGATGAAGTCCGCCTTCGACTGGTGGCTGGAGTGGGAGCTCGAAGGCCACCCGCGCCGGCTGATCGATCTGAACTTCCTCGCCCACGCCAAGTTCTGCGAGGGGCGGGGCGCCGAGGCCGCCGCCCTGTTCCACCGGATCGGCCGGCACGCGACGCCCGCGCCCTGGTCGTACCCGGACCGCGACCCGCACACCGCTTTCGCCGCCGCCCGCGCCGGCGCACTCGGCACCGCCTGACCCCCGGAAACCCAGAAGTGAGGACGCTCTCCCGATGACCACGGACAGTTCGAGCACGAGCACGTCCGCCGCCGGTGGCGGCATCAGTACGTTCAAGGGACAGGAACGGGCCCTGCGCGCCGACCGCCTCGGCACCGGGGGGCTGCTGCTCTCCGTCCTCGCGGCGACCGCCCCGCTCATGGTGGTCGCCGGTGTCATGCCCACCACATTCGCGGTGATGGGCATCGTCGGCCAGCCGCTGCTCTTCGTCCTCCTCGGCGTCGTCCTGATCCTCTTCAGCGTCGGATACGCCGAGATGAGCCGCCACGTCCACAACGCGGGCGCCTTCTACGCCTACATCTCCCGCGGTCTCGGCGGCACCGCCGGCGCGGGCGCCGCCCTGGTCGCCCTCGTCGCCTACAACGCGCTCCAGGTCGGCATCTACGGCATCTTCGGCTTCGAGGTGTCCGGGCTCTTCGCCACCTACGCCGAGGTCGAGGTCGCCTGGTGGATACCGGCGCTCGCCGCCGCGCTCGCCGTCGGGCTGCTGGGCTGGCTGAAGATCGACGTCAATGCGCGCGTACTCGGCGTGCTGCTGGTCATCGAGGTGCTCCTCGTCGTGATCTTCGACGTCGCCGCCCTCGCCGACCCCGCGAAGGAAGGCCTGTCGCTGCACGCCTTCAACCCCGACACCCTCACCGGCGCGGGCGTCGGCACCGCGCTGTGCTTCTGCATCGCCGCGTTCCTCGGCTTCGAGCAGGCCCCCGTCTACGCCGAGGAGACCAGCCGGCCGCACGTGCTGGTACCGCGCGTGATGTTCCTCGCCGTCGGCGGGGTCGCCGTCTTCTTCGCGCTCAGCAGCTGGGCCCTCACCGTCGCCACCGGCCCCTCCGCGATCGTCGGCACATCCCAGAAGCAGAGCGCCGGACTGCTGTTCTTCCTCACCGAGTCCCGCCTCGGCGGCACCTTCACGGACGTCCTGCACGTCCTGTTCGTCACCGGCATGTTCGCCGCCCTGCTCAGCTTCCACAACGTCGTCGCCCGGTACGCCTTCGCCATGGGCCGCGAGGGACTGCTGCCCGCCGCCTTCGGCCGCACCAGCGGCAGCAGCGGCGCCCCCGGCACCGGCTCGCTGCTCCAGACCGTCGTGTCCGTGGTCGTCGTGATCGCCTTCGCGATCGCCGACGACAAGCCGGTCGGCGACCCCACCGAGCCCGTCCTGCACCTGTTCACCTGGTTCGGCAACATCGGTGCTCTCGGCGTGATCGTGCTGATGGCGGCGGCCTCGCTGTCGGTCGTCGTGTTCTTCGTGCGCCGCGGCGCCGCGGGCGCCCAGGCCTGGCGGCTGGTCACCTCCGGCCTGGCGTGCGTCGCCCTGCTCGTCATCGCCGGCTACACGGTGAAGGACTTCGAGGTGCTGGTCGGCGCCGGCCCCGGCTCCTCACTGAGCTGGGTGCTGCCCGGCATCATCGGCCTCGCCCTGGCCGGGGGCCTGGTCCTCGGTCTGGTGCTGCGCGCCCGCGCCCCCGAGAAGCACGCCCGGATCGGCCTCGGCAACGAGGCGTTCCAGCTGGACAAGGCGGCGTCGTCCTGAGACGGCGCGCCTCACAGGTCGTTCGCGCGTAAGAAGTCGTTACGGAAGTCTGACGAGCACCCGCGATCCCTGTCCCGCAGGGGCCGCGGGTGTTCGAATGAGAACGTGGACAAGAACGCGGACGACGACGTGAATGGGGGCGTGCCCGAGGACGTACAGGACGGCGTGAACGACGGACACCCCGAGGAGCGGGGCACCCCGATCGGCCGCCGCGTCTTCCTCGGCACCCTCGGCCTGGGCGCACTCGGCGTGGTCGCCGCGCCCAAGCTGCAGCGCGGCCTGGAGGGCTTCCTCGGCGGTACCGCCGGCAAGGACCCCACCGGCCTGACCGGACTGCTCCCGAACGGCGGCGGCTTCCGCTACTACTCGGTCGCCTCGTCCGTCCCGCGCAAGAACGCCGACACCTACCGCCTGAAGGTGGACGGCCTGGTCGACCACCCCGCGACCTACACCCTGGCCGATCTCAGAGCCCTTCCGCAGACCCGCATGGTCCGCGACGTCCAGTGCGTCACCGGCTGGCGCGTCCCGCACACCGCCTTCGAGGGCGTACGCCTCGCCCGCCTGCTGGACGAGGCCGGAGTCCGCCCCGGCGCCAAGGCGATCCGCTTCACCTGCTTCGACGGCACCTACAGCGAGAGCCTCACCCTCGGCCAGGCCCGCCGCGCGGACGTCCTGGTCGCGCTGCGCATGCAGGACAAGGACCTCGGCCACTCCCACGGCGGCCCGGTCCGCCTCTACGTGGCGCCCATGTACTTCTACAAGTCGGCCAAGTGGCTCTCCGGCATCACCGTCACCGACGACGTCGAGCCCGGCTACTGGGAGGAACGCGGCTACGACGTCGACGCCTGGGTCGGCCGCTCGAACGGACGGGACGATGACCCCACGAGCTGACGCCCCCGCCGGGGTCAGGCGCTTCAGCCGGACGGAGCGCTGGGTGCACCGCACGACCGCCGCCCTGATGGGTGTCTGCGTCCTGACCGCGGCCTGCCTCTACATACCCCAGCTCGCCGAACTCGTCGGCCGCCGCGCCCTGGTCGTCACCCTGCACGAGTGGGCCGGCCTGGCCCTGCCCGTCCCCGTCCTGGCAGGCCTCGCCTCCCGTGCCTTCCGCGCCGACCTCCGCCGCCTCAACCGCTTCGGCCCGCACGACCGCACCTGGCTGCGTGCCGCCCTGCACCGCGACAAACGGCACGCGTCCCGCCCGGCAGGCAAGTTCAACGCCGGCCAGAAGCTCTACGCGGCCTGGATCGCCGGCACCACACTCGTCATGCTGGGCACCGGCCTGATCATGTGGTTCACCCACCTCACCCCACTCGTGTGGCGCACCAGCGCGACCTTCGTCCACGACTGGCTGGCCCTCACCATCGGCATCGTCCTGGCCGGTCACATCGGCATGGCCCTGGCGGACCCGGAATCCCGCCGTGGCATGCGCACCGGGTCGGTGAGCCGGGAGTGGGCGGACCGGGAGCACGCGCTGTGGCGGCCGTGAGTCAGCCGGGCCCGGTCGGCGGGACACCACGCCTGCGCCGCACGGAGGCGACCGTGACGGCCCCGAGCAACGGCCCCCACAGCAACAGCGGGGCGTAGCAGACGGAGAACACGGCGGCCTCCCAGCCGCCCGCCGCTGTCGGGCAGTCGGACGGGAGCGGCTCTCCCCGCAGGGTGACTCCGGCAGCCTCCGCGACCGACGCGGCGGTCCACAGGGCCGTCAGCACCACCGCGCCGAGGGCGGCCGGCACGACCGCGCCCCAGGTCGGCACCCTGCGCCCCCGCAACAGCGGGACCCAGCGCGGGAACACCTCACCCCAGGCGGCCACCAGCCCCACCGCGGTGAACGCAACCAGCTCGGAGAGCACCGAGAGCAGGGCACGACGAGCGGAACGGTGTAGGCGGCGCTCCGCGCCCACCGAGGCACCCCGGCCACCGGCGCGTGAGCGGCGGCCCAGGCCCTGCGCAGCCGCCCGGGCGGGCGCGGGACCCCGGGTGGTGGGACGGACGAGACGGTGCTGGTCATGAGCCCAAGGTCGCAGTCGCTCGACGAGCGTGGATCACCCCGGGGAAGGAACCGACTCCACCACTCGCGGGAGACGCGCAGGGCCACCGGCGCCCTAAGGGGCGCGGGGCTGTATCGATCTGCGGCTCCGCCGCGCGGGCGCGACCAGCCACAACGCACCCGCACCCGCACCCGCACCCGCCCGACAGCAACAACCCCTACGGCGCTGCCGTGAAATCCAACAGCACCTTGCAGGACCGACTCCGATCAGCAGCCAGGGCAAAAGCGGACTCGGCGTCCCGCACCGGAACCACCGCACTGACCAGCCCGTCGAACGCCGGCTCCACCGCGAGCAGGGCCAACGCCTCGTCGAACTCGGTGTCGAACCGGAACGCCCCCCGCAGCTCGATCTCCCGGCTCACCACGAGATTCCCCGCGAACGGACTCTGCCCCGGCGGCAACATCCCCAACTGCACCACGACCCCACCGCGCCGCACCCGCCGCAGACACGCGTCGAGCCCGGCCGCGACCCCGGACGCCTCGATCGCCACGTCCACTTCATCAGGCCACCCGGCGTCGTCCGGGTCATCGGCCCGTACGACCGTCCCGGCACCGGCGATCCGCGCGTACTCCAGCGCCTCGGGCAGCAGATCCGTCACCGTGACATGCGCCGCCCCCGCCGCCTTCGCCGCCGCGACCACCAGACACCCGATGGGCCCGGCACCGGTCACCAGCACATGCCTGCCGGCCACCTCCCCGGCCCGCCGCACCGCGTGCACGGCGACGGACAGGGGCTCGGCGAGCGCGGCCCGGCGCAGTTCGAGACCGTCCGGCAAGGCCCGCACCTGCTCGGCGGGCACGACCACCTGCGCCGCGAAACCACCCTGCACGTGCGGGAAGCGCGCCGCACTGCCCAGATAGGCGGTGTCGCGGCACACGTTCCGCCGCTTGTCCCCGCACTCGGGGCACACCCCGCACGGGGTCGCCGGATGCACGGCGACGGCCGTACCCGGAGCCGGCCCCGACGCGCCCGCCCCGTACTCCAGGACGGACCCGACGACCTCGTGGCCGAGCACCATCGGCTCCCTGAGCCGGAAGTCACCGACCCCGCCGTGCCGCCAGTAGTGCAGATCGGACCCGCACACCCCGCCGTACCGCACGGCCACCAGCGCCTGCCCCGGCCCGGGGACCGGCACCGGCAACTCCGCCACCCTCAGGTCGTCCTGACCGTGGATCACACAACCCAGCATCGCAGCCTCCCGGATGGTCACAGCACGCTCGTCATGCCGCCGTCGACGTACAGCACCTGTCCGCTGACGAAGTCCGCGGCGGGGGAGGCGAGGAACAGCACCCCGCCCACCAGGTCCTGGGTCCGGCCCCAGCGGCCGGCCGGGGTGCGCCGACGCACCCAGGCGCTGAACTCCTCGTCATCGACGAGGGGCTGGGTCAGCTCGGTCTCGATGTAGCCCGGGCCGAGCCCGTTGACCTGCACACCGCTCGGACCCCAGTCCGCGCACATGCCCTTGGTGAGCATCTTCAGCGCGCCCTTGGTGGCCGCGTACGGCGCGATCCCGGGCCGTACCACCTCGCTCTGCAGCGAGCAGATGTTGACGATCTTGCCGTGGCCGCGTTCCGTCATCCGGCGCGCCGCCTCACGGCCGACCAGGAAGGCACTGGTCAGGTTGGTGTCCAGGATCCGGTGCCAGTCGGAGTCGGTGAACTCCAGCAGCGGGGCGCGCAGTTGCATGCCCGCGTTGTTGACGAGGATGTCGAGCGGGCCCACCCGCTCCTCGACGTCCGCGATCCCGTCCGCCACGGACGGCCCGTCGGTCACGTCGAACGCCGCCGTGTGCACCTTGTCCCCGGGCAGCCCGGCGGCCGCTTCGGCGAGCCGGTCCTTGTCGCGTCCGTTCAGGACGACCGTGCAGCCGGCCTCCGCGAGACCACGGGCCAGGGCCAGCCCGATGCCCCGGCTGGAGCCGGTCACCAGGGCCGTACGGCCGCTGATGTCGAAGAGAGGGTGAGCCGTCATAGCAGTTCCTACTCCTAAATCACCAGGGACAACAGCAGAACGATGCCGCCGGCGACCACCGAGATGATCGTCTCCATGACGGACCAGGTCTTGATGTTCTGGCCGACGCTCAGCCCGAAGTACTCCTTCACCATCCAGAACCCGGCGTCGTTGACATGGCTGAAGAAGAGCGAGCCGGCGCCGATGGCCAGGACGAGGAGCGCCGCGTGCGTGGTCGACATGTCGGCCGCGAGCGGGGCGACCAGACCGGCCGCCGAGACCGTCGCCACCGTCGCCGAACCGGTCGCGAGCCGGATCGCCACCGCGATCAGCCAGGCCAGCAGCAGCGCGGGGATCGACCAGTCCTTCGAGATGTCCAGGACCATCTGGCCCACCCCGGTGTCGATCAGCGTCTGCTTGAAACCACCGCCGGCGCCGACGATCAGCAGGATGCCCGCGATCGGCGCGAGGCTCTTCTCGACGAGCGGCGAGATCCGCTCCTTGGAGAACCCGGCGGGCCGCAGCAGGGTGAAGATGCCGACCAGCACCGAGGCGAGCAGCGCGATCATCGGGGCGCCGATCACGTCGAAGACGCGCTGGACCGGGTTCTCCACATCGTCGATGACGATGTCGACGAGCGCCTTGGCCAGCATGAGGATCACCGGCAGCAGGACCGTGAACAGCGTGGCGCCGAAGCCGGGGCGCTTCTCCAGGTCCTCCGAAGCGCGCTGCGGGATCATGTTCTCGGGCGCGGGGACGTCCACCCAGCGGGCCGCGTACTTCGAGAACACCGGGCCGGCGATGATCACCGTGGGTATCGCGACGAGGACACCGAGGGCCAGCGTCACACCGAGGTCGGCCTTGACCGCGTCGATCGCGACCAGCGGACCGGGATGCGGCGGCACCAGACCGTGCATCACGGACAGGCCCGCGAGCGCCGGGATGCCGATCCGCATCAGCGAGTAGTTGCCGCGCTTGGCGACCATCAGCACCACCGGGATCAGCAGCACGATGCCGACCTCGAAGAACAGCGGCAGCCCGATCACGGAGGCGATCAGCACCATCGCCCACGGCATCGACCGGCCGCCGGCCTTGGCGAGGATGGTGTCGACGATCTGGTCGGCGCCGCCGGAGTCGGCGAGCATCTTGCCGAGGATCGCGCCGAGGGCGATCAGCACACCGACACCGGCGACCGTGGTGCCGAGTCCGGTGCTGAAGCTGAGGAGGACCTTGTCCAGCGGTGCCCCGGCGATCGCGCCGAGCGCCAGTGACCCGATGGTCAGCGCCAGGAACGCGTGCAGCTTGAACTTGGTGATGAGCAGGACGATGACGGCGATGCCCGCCAGGACGGCGATGCCCAGCTGAGCGTGTCCGGCCGAGGTGATCGGCTCGGGTGCGTCCGCTGCCAGCATCTCGACGCTGAGTCTGGTCACGGGAGGGGGCCCTTGTCTTCGGGGGAGTGGGAGAGGGGAGGGAGAGACCGTCAGGGGCTACTGGACGGCTTCGGGGAGGCCCGCCAGGGCGAGCGCGGCGCGCTCGGTGATCTCCTGCGGACTGCCCGACACGTCCACGCCGACCCCCGCCTCGTCCGTCTCCAGGGGCTGGAGCGTGGCGAACTGGGAGTCGAGCAGTGCCGTGGGCATGAAGTGCCCCTGCCGGTGCGACATCCGGTCCTCGATCAGCGCGCGGTCGCCCGTGAGGTGCACGAAGACCACGCCCGGCGCGGCGGCGCGCAGCCGGTCGCGGTACGACCGCTTCAGTGCCGAGCAGCTGACCACCCCGCCGAGCCCGGCCCGCCCGTGCGCCCACTCGCCGATGGCGTCGAGCCAGGGCCCGCGGTCCTCGTCGGTGAGCGGCGTACCGGCCGACATCTTGGCGATGTTGGCCTGCGGGTGGAAGTCGTCGCCCTCGGCGTACGGAACGCCGAGCCGGGCCGCGAGCAGGGGACCGATGGTGGTCTTGCCGGTGCCGGCGACGCCCATGACCACGACGACGTGGGGGGTGTTCATCGCTGCCTCACTGTCTGCTGTCTTCGTCGACACGTGATGTCGACGCAACTGAAACCCATTAGGTACGACGAATTCAAGAGTCCGTGACGAATAAGTCTGACTTTTTGTCTGCGTGATCCACCCCGTACGCTGAGTGCATGAGCACACCGGGCCGGGGGCTGCACGGCCATGTACTGGACACCCTCGGCCCCGAGATCACGGCGGGCGAGTACCCGCCCGGCAGCGTGCTGCGCACGGACGAGCTCGCCCAGCGTTTCGACGTGTCGCGCTCCGTGATGCGTGAGGCGGTCCGTGTCCTCGAGTCCATGCACCTGGTCGAGTCGCGCCGCCGCGTCGGCGTCACGGTCCGTCCGACGGCCGAGTGGAACGTCTACGACCCCCAGGTCATCCGCTGGCGCCTGGCCGGCAAGGACCGCCCTCGGCAACTGCGCTCCCTCACGCTGCTGCGCTCCGCGATCGAACCGGTCGCGGCCGGCCTCGCCGCCCGGCACGCCACGGCCGAACAGTGCGCCGAACTCACCGAGTGCGCCCTCGGCATGGTCGCCAACTCACGCGGTCACAAGCTCGAGGAGTACCTCGTCCACGACATGGCCTTCCACCGTGCCATCCTGGACGCCTCCGGCAACGAGATGTTCGCCCGCCTCGGCGACGTCGTCGCCGAGGTGCTGGCCGGCCGCACCCATCACGACGTGATGTTCGAGGACCCCGACCCGGCCGCCGTCACCCTGCACGTCCAGGTCGCCGAGGCGGTCCGCGCGGGCGACGCGGTACGGGCGGAGGAACTGACCCGCGAGATCACGGTCGGCGCCCTCCAGGAACTCGACATCCTGGCGCCGTAGCTCCGGCTACGCCGGGAAATCCCCGTCGACGTACACCCAGGCCCCGTCCACCCGCTCGAACCGGCTCCGCTCATGCAGCGAGCCACCCCGGTACGACGCCCGGAACTCCACCGTCCCGGTGGAGTGGAACGCGGTCCCGTCACGCGTGTCCAGGATCTCCAGCCCGGTCCACCGCATCCCCGGATCGAGCTCCAGCCGCCCGGGCCGCGTCCGCGGATGCCACGTCCGCAGCAGATACGCGGTGTCCCCCTTCACGAAGGCGCAGTACCGCGACCGCATCAACGCCTCGGCGGTCGGCGCCGCAGCGGCACCGGAGTGATACCGGCCGCAGCACACCTCGTAGGTCCCGGGCAGCCCGCACGGGCAGGAACGGCTGGTCATGGTCACCCTTCGACAACGCCTGAGGGCCGTGACCTCGCGGTCACGGCCCTCAGCTTCATGTGTCCGAGGGGGGACTTGAACCCCCACGCCCGATAAAGGGCACTAGCACCTCAAGCTAGCGCGTCTGCCATTCCGCCACCCGGACAAGGTGTCTGTCGCGTGGGTTCTCCCCGCGGCGACGACGTAAACATTACCAGGCTTTCCGGGGTGGCCGATCACCCCCCATGCGTGCCCCGGACGGGCGTGAACGGCGTGTGACGGGCCGGGAGCGGTCTTGGGGTGCGCGCCCGCGGGGAGGGAGGATGAGGGGGACCCACCAGCAGTGACAGCGGGAGGAAGCACGTGAGCGAGACGGACACGGCCAGGAGCGTCACCGGCGAGGACGAGGTCGTGGACCTCTGCCGCGAGCTGATCCAGATCGACACCAGCAACTACGGCGACCACTCGGGTCCGGGCGAGCGGAAGGCGGCCGAGTACGTCGCCGAGAAGCTCGCCGAGGTCGGGCTCGAACCGCAGATCTTCGAGTCCCACCCGGGCCGCGCCTCCACGGTGGCCCGGATCGAGGGGGAGGACCCCTCGCGGCCCGCGCTCCTCATCCACGGCCACACCGACGTCGTACCGGCCAACGCGGACGACTGGACCCACCACCCCTTCTCCGGCGAGGTCGCCGACGGCTGCGTGTGGGGCCGCGGGGCCGTCGACATGAAGGACATGGACGCGATGACCCTCGCGGTCGTGCGCGACCGGCTGCGCAGCGGCCGCAAGCCCCCGCGCGACATCGTCCTCGCCTTCCTCGCGGACGAGGAGGCCGGTGGCACCTACGGCGCCAAGCACCTCGTGCGCAACCACCCCGAGCTGTTCGAGGGCGTCACCGAGGCGATCAGCGAGGTGGGTGGATTCTCGTTCACGGTGAGCGAGCAGCGGCGGCTCTACCTGATCCAGACGGCCGAGAAGGGCATGCACTGGATGAAGCTCACCGTGGCCGGCACGGCAGGGCACGGGTCGATGATCCACCGGGACAACGCGATCACCGAGCTGTCGGAGGCCGTCGCCCGGGTGGGGCGGCACAAGTTCCCGGTGCGGGTCACGAAGACCACCCGCGCCTTCCTCGACGAGCTCGGTGACGCGCTCGGCACCGAACTCGACCCGGAGGACATGGAGTCGACCCTCGCGAAGCTGGGTGGCATCGCCAAGCTCATCGGCGCGACCCTGAGCAACACGGCGAACCCCACCCAGCTCGGTGCCGGCTACAAGGTCAACGTCATCCCGGGCGAGGCGACCGCCCATGTGGACGGACGGTTCCTGCCCGGGTTCGAGGAGGAGTTCCTCGCCGACCTCGACCAGCTCCTCGGCCCGAACGTGCGGCGCGAGGACGTCCACGCCGACAAGGCCGTCGAGACCACCTTCGACGGGGCGCTCGTGGCGGCGATGCAGTCCGCGCTGCTGGCCGAGGACCCGACCGCCAAGGCGATTCCCTACATGCTCTCCGGCGGGACGGACGCCAAGTCCTTCGACGACCTGGGCATCCGGGGCTTCGGCTTCGTGCCGCTGAAGCTGCCGCCGGAGCTGGACTTCGCCGGCATGTTCCACGGCGTGGACGAGCGGGTGCCGGTGGAGGGCCTCCAGTTCGGTGTGCGGGTGCTCGACCGGTTCATCGACGCGTCCTGAACCGGCCGGAGCGGAATGCCCGCGGCCGGAACGCCCGTATTCGGTCGGGCGTGCGAGATCGACTGGGAAGGGTGAATGCGACCATAAGCTCGTAGCCTCATTACTCCCTCCTCGTTACAGGTAATGCGATCGCAAGATGGGTCGCTTTGCCAACTAGGAGGAATAATGATCAAGAAGGTCGTCGCTGCTGCGGCTGCCACCGGTGGGCTGGTTCTCGCGGGCGCGGGCCTCGCCGTCGCCGACTCGGGTGCCCAGGGTGCCGCGGTGCACTCCCCGGGCGTCCTGTCCGGCAACGTTGTTCAGGTGCCCGTTCACGTCCCGGTGAACGTCTGCGGCAACACGGTCTCCGTGATCGGGCTGCTGAACCCCACCTTCGGCAACACCTGCATCAACAAGTGATGCTTTCCCCTCGCTGAGGGGAGTTTCAAAGCCATCGGTCCCGGAGTGCGTGCCATGCGCTCCGGGACCGAACGCTTCTTTCGAGGAATTCGAGAAGAACTCGAAAAGAATTCGAGACACGGTCGAAGGCAGGTATTCAGTAATGCGACAGGTCACCCGCAAGGGTCTGATGACCGTGGCGGCCGCGACCGGCGTGATCGCCGCCGCGGGCGGCGCGGCGCACGCCGACTCGGGCGCCCATGGCGCCAGTTCGGGCTCGCCCGGCGTGCTGTCCGGAAACACGGTCCAGGCGCCGGTGCACGCCCCGGTCAACGTCTGCGGCAACACCGTCAACGTCGTCGGGGTGCTCAACCCGTCGGTGGGCAACTCCTGCGCCAACAAGGGGGGCGGATCGTCGTCCGGCGGACACGGCGAGCACCGTGGCCACGGGGGCGCGCACGCCGGCGGACACGCCACCGACTCGCCCGGTGTCGGCTCGGGCAATCACGTCCAGGCGCCGATCCACGTGCCGGTGAACGTCTGCGGCAACAGCGTCGACATCATCGGCGTCGGCAACCCCAGCGCGGGCAACGACTGCCGGAACGGCGGCTCCGGCGGACACCACGGCAACCCGCCCGGCGGCGGCCACGAGAACCCCGGGCAGCCGGGCAACCCCGGTAACCCTGGAAACCCTGGTAACCCGGGCAACCCTGGAAACCCTGGGAACCCCGGTAACCCTGGAAACCCTGGTAACCCGGGCAACCCTGGAAACCCTGGGAACCCCGGTAACCCCGGTAACCCCGGTAACCCTGGTAACCCCGGCAACCCTGAGGGGCCCGGTCGCCCCGGCACCCCGGGCACGCCGCCCAGCACCGGCGACGGGACGCCGGGCGGTTCCTCGCACGGCAACCAGCCGGGCGGCCGGCTCGTCACGCGGCCCGGCGGCGACGCCCAGCTCGCGAGCACCGGCAGCGACCTGCCGCTGGGGCTCGTCCTGCCGGCCGGTGCGGGCGCGCTGCTGGCGGGCGCGGTCCTCTACCGCAAGGCACGCGCCTCGGCCTGACGCCACCGCGAACGGAGCGGGCCCCGCCACACGGCGGGGCCCGCTCCGTCACATGCCTTCTCCCAGTGCGCCGCCCCAGCTCACCACGTGGCCCGCACCTGGCGGATGATCCGCCGGCGCAACCGCACCTTGCGGCTGCCGTCCCGCAGCAGGCTCAGACGGTACAACTCCCAGTGACCGTACTCGGCATGGTCCGTCAGCAGACGTGCCGTTTCCTTGCGGGAGACCCCGCGAGGTACGTACACGTCGACAAATTCGTATTCCGGCATCGCATCTATTGTGCGGGCTGGGGCCTGGTACGGATAGCGTCTGCACTATGTCTGATGCTGCGCAGCCCACCGCTGCCGAGGTACGCGCCGCCGCCGAGGCGGTCAAGACCGCGCTCGACCGCCACCTGGCCGCGGTCGAACGCAGGTCGGGGGAGGACGACCCGGCCGTCTACGAGGCGTTCAACCAGCTGGCCGCGGCCGCAGAGGTGTACGACGAACTGCTCTACGACCGCTACGACGAGGTCACCCCCTTCGAGATCCCCGGTGCGGAGGACGCGCTGCCGCCGTACAACGGGCCCGAGGAACCGAACGCGCTGAGCGTACTCATCCGCCGCGACTACGCGGTGGCCGAGCCGCAGCGGCTGCTGGCGCAGGCCGAGCGGATCGAGGCCGCGGAGGGCGAGGACGGCCCGGCCGCCTCCGGGACGGTCCACGGCGCGCTCGGCCTCCTCTTCGGAGAGTTCGAGCCCGACGAGATCGCCTCCCGGCACAAGGAGTTCGGACTGGAGGAGGGCGACTCCACGCTTTGGGTGACGGCCGCCGACGAACCGGCCGAACCCGGCGAGTGGCTGGAGGCGCCGTTCGAGCAGGTCGATCCGCAGCAGGTGGTCTGCCGCTTCGACGTCAGCGCCGTCTTCGACGAAGAACCCGACGACGTCGACGACGATGACGCCGCCGACGGCGACGGCGAGGCCGAGGACCTGGACGACCTCGACACGGACCTCGACGAGGACGAGGACCTGGAACCACTGGACGCGGACCGCCGCTGAGCGCAGGCGTCGCCACCACGATCAGCCACCGCGAGGGGGGTGGTCACGGGACCGGTCCCGTGACCACCCCCCTCGTCAGCTGCCCCCGACCTGCGGGGCGAGCAGCACGGGAAGCCGGGTCGTCCGGGGCTTGGCCGGAACCTCGGCCACGGCCTTCGGCAACGCCTGTTCCACGCCGTGCACCACGGAGAGATGGCGGTCGGCCCGCCCGAACGCCGTGTACACCCACGGCCGGCTGAGGGCCTGCGCGGCATCGCCGGGCAGGACCACGACCACCGCGGGCCACCGGCTCCCCACGGCCTGGTGCGCGGTGAGCGCCCACCCGTGACGCACGGACTGCTCCACCCGCTCCCTGGGCACGACGACGGCCTCGCCCTCGCACGACAGGTGCAGCCCCTCGGCGTCCGCCTTCACCACCGTGCCCGGCAGCACCCGCCCGGGGGTGGGGGAGTGGACGACCCGGTCGCCGGGGTCGAAGCCGCCGAAGCGGCCCGGGCCCGGATTGAGCCGCTCCTTCAACGCCGCGTTGAGCGCACGCGTGCCGACGGCACCGCCGTGCCCCGGTGTGATCACCTGTGTCTGCTCGGCCGGTACGCCGATCGCCCGCGGCACCGAGTCCGCGACGAGCTGCACCGTCCGGTGCACGGCCTCACCGGCGTCCCGCACCGGCACGATCACGACCTCCTTGCCCGGGGCCTCGACCTGGTTCAGCTCGCCGATGCCGATACCGGAGACCAGCTCGCCCAGCGGCCCCGGATCCGGCTGCCGTGAGGCGACCTGGGGGCAGATCCGCGCCGCGAGCAGATCGGCGAACACCCGGCCCGGACCCACGGACCAGAGCACCGCCGGATCCCCGGCCAGCACCAGCCGCGCCCCGTCCGGCAGCGACTCGGTCAGCAGCGCCGCCGTCTCGACGTCCAGCTGCGGTGCGTCGAGCACGACGAGCAGATCCAGATCCAGCGCCCCGTCGGCGTCCCGCCCCGGCCCCTCGGACCCGGCGAGCAGCCCGGCGACGGTGCAGACGGGGGCGGCGGGGGAGTCGTCGTCGGCGGACGGGGAGCCCGGCGCGGCTTCGGCCGTGCCCGAGCGGGGCACCAGGGCGGCGAAGCGGCTGCGGCCGACGGGGCCGTGCGCGGCGGCCCAGGCGCGCAGGCCCAGGGAGTGTGCGGCGGTCAGCAGGGCCGCGGGCTCGGCCAGGGAGGCCGCGCCACCGGTGTGCAGGACCAGACCATGAGCGGCGACCGCGCGGATCAGCTCACCCGCCGCCCCCTGGGCCGAGGCGGCGGCCCGCTCCCACTCCCCGGCCGAACCGCCCTGCTCGGGCGCCGAGTTGGCCAGCCGGGCCAGACCGTCGGCGAGGCTCTCCTCCGCGAGCGCGTACCGCTCGAGGCCGACCAGGAGGCGGACCGGGCGTGCCTCGTCCCCTTCGTCCTCCTCAGCGTCCTCGGCGTCCTCCGCCCTGGCCGGGGCCGGAGCACCGGTCTCCTCCAGGGCGTCCTGGAAGACCAGCGCCTCACCCTCCGCGATGGTGTCCTGCACCGCACGGTCGGGGTCCGGCACGCCCCGCTGGGCCAGGGCCGCCACAAGGGCCGGCATCTCCAGGGCGGTGTGCCCGGCCAGCGCGGCCTGCTCCAGGAGCCAGACGGTGACGGCCCGGCCCCGCCGCTCGTCGTCGGGGCCGCACTCGGCGCCGAGCAGCGCCCGCGCGAACCCGTCGGCCTGCTCGGGCCGCACGCCGGCGATCCGCAGCAACTGCCAGGGGTCCGCCCGCAGCCGTTCCTCCGCGCCCTCGCCGAGAGCCTCGGCCGCCTGCGGCGCGAGCACCTCCGGGGCGCCGCCCTCGCCGAGCACCGCCCGCACGGCCTGCACCGCCTCCGGCGCGGGCGCCGCCACGCCGGTGACGGCCCCGTCCGCCACCGGCTGCGGTCGCCGCACCGGCTCCGGGGCGGAGCGCCGGGGAGCGGGTTCGGGCTCCGCGAACACCGCGGCCGCCGGCTTCTCGCCGCTCTCCACCGCCCGCACGGCCGCGAGCAGATCGGCGGCCTTGCCGCTCAGCTTGCCGCCGCTCTCGATCGGCGCGCTCTTCTCGGCCTTCCGCTGTGCGATGCGCTCCCGCTCGGCCTGCTGCGCCCGCAGCTCGGCCTCGGCCTCGGACACCTGACCGGCGTCGGCCGCGTCCCCCTGGGCCTCCTCGGTCTGCGCACCACTGGTCGGCGTCCCCGGCTCGGCGTCCTCCGTGGTCTCCGGCTCCGTGCTCACAGCGTGCTCCAGTCGTGATCGGGATAGCGGTGCACAGGCGCCGACACATCGTCGAGCGCCCGGCAGATCTCGTCAGGAAGACTAAGGGTCTCCACTGACAATGCCGCCGTGAGCTGCTGCGCGTTGCGCGCGCCGACGACGGGCGCGGCCACGCCGGGCCGGTCGCGGACCCATGCCAGGGCCACCTGGAGCGGGGTCACCGCGAGACCGTCGGCCGCGGTGGTCACGGCGTCCACGATGCGGCTCGCCGTCTCGTCGAGGTACGGCGCGACGAACGGTGCGAGGTGCTCCGAGGCAGCGCGCGAGTCCGGCGGCGTCGCGTCGCCCCGGTACTTGCCGGTCAGCACGCCGCGCCCGAGGGGCGAGGACGGCAGCAGCCCGATGCCGAGGTCCAGCGCCGCCGGCAGCACCTCGCGTTCGACGCCGCGCTGGAGCAGGGAGTACTCGAGCTGCGTCCCGGCCAGCCGGGTCCGGGTGCCCGGAGCCGCCAGCTGCCAGGTCGCGGCCTTGGCCAGTTGCCAGCCGCAGAAGTTGGAGACGGCGGCGTAGCGGGCACGGCCGCTGGCGACCGCGAGGTCGAGGGCCTGGAGGGTCTCCTCCAGCGGGGTGTCCGGGTCGAAGGCGTGCACGTGCCAGAGGTCGACGTAGTCGGTGCCGAGCCGGGAGAGCGAGGCGTCCAGCGCGGAGAGCAGATGGCCTCGGGAGGCGTCGAAGCGGCGGTCGGGGTCCGGCACGCTGCCGGCCTTGGTCGAGATGACCAGGTCCCGGCGGGGCACCAGGCCGTCCATGAGCCTGCCGATCAGGTACTCGGCCTCTCCGTCGCCGTACACGTCCGCGGTGTCGACGAGGGTCCCGCCCGCTTCCCAGAACGTCTTCATCAGGTCCGCGGCGTCGTGCTCGTCGGTGTCCCGTCCCCAGGTCAGGGTGCCGAGCCCGATCCGGGACACACGCAGGCCGGTGCGGCCGAGATGCCTCTGCTCCATGAACGCCGAGATTACTGGCCAGAGCCTTCCCTGTGAGGGGCCGTGCGCAACGACTCTGCGTCAGCCCCCGGGCCCGCGCTATGGTCTCCGCACAAGGCACGTTACTGATCGGTAAGGGGATTCGGCATGCAGCTCGGCATCAACCTCGGCTACTGGGGTGCCGGAATGGACGCGGACAATCTGGCCGTCGCCCAGGAGGCCGACCGGCTCGGATACGCCGTCTGCTGGGCCGCCGAGGCCTACGGCTCCGACGCCGCCACCGTCCTCAGCTGGGTCGCGGCCCAGACGGAACGGATCGACGTCGGCTCCGCCATCTTCCAGATCCCGGCCCGCCAGCCGGCCATGACCGCGATGACGGCCGCCACCCTCGACTCCCTCTCCGGCGGCCGCTTCCGCCTCGGCCTCGGCGTCTCCGGCCCGCAGGTCTCCGAGGGCTGGTACGGCGTCAAATTCGACAAGCCGCTCGCCCGCACCCGCGAGTACGTCGAGATCGTCCGCAAGGCCATGACCCGCGAGCGCCTGTCCTACGAGGGCGAGCACTGGACCCTGCCCCTTCCCGGCGGCCCGGGCAAGCCCATCAAGCTGACCGTGCACCCGCAGCGCGAGCACATCCCGCTCTACATCGCCGCGATCGGCCCGAAGAACCTCGAGCAGACCGGTGAGATCGCCGACGGCGCCCTGCTGATCTTCCCCTCCGCCGACCACCTCGAGGACACCGCGATCTCGTACCTGCGCGCCGGGCGCGAGAAGGCCGGCAAGACCCTCGACGGGTTCGACGTCTGCCCGACCCTGCCGCTCGCCGTGGGTGACGACAAGGACGTGGCCACGCTGGCCGACACCTTCCGTCCCTACACCGCGCTGTACGTCGGCGGCATGGGCAGCCCCAAGCAGAACTTCTACAACCAGCTCGCCCGGCGCATGGGCTACGAGCAGGAAGCCGCCGAGATCCAGACCAAGTACCTCTCCGGCGACAAGCAGGGCGCCGCTGCCGCCGTACCGCACGACCTCATCGACAAGACGACGCTGCTCGGTTCCGTGGACCGCATCGCGGACCGGATGAAGGCCTACGCCGCGGCCGGGGTCACCACCCTGTCCCTCGCGCCGGCGGGCTTCACCCTGGAGGAGCGGCTCGCCTCCCTGCGCGCCGGCACGGAGGCGCTGGAGCGCGCCGGACTCGCCTGAGGTTTCAGCGGCCGTGGTGGGGGCTCGGGGGTCTTCCCCGCCACGGCCGTCACGCGGAACAACGCGTCGGACCCCCGGCGGTTACGCCGTGCCGCCCCCGGTGCGCCCGGCGCAGTTCCCCTCACGTCCGCCATTTGGCGGAGTTGTCCGGCACACCTGTTGCAGCACCCCTCGCCCCGCACTTGACTCGTTCTTCGCGGAACCTGCGGAAATCCGCGGAATCCTGGCGGTACGCGCACGCGTGCGGGAAGAGGTGCCCACGATGCTTTCGGCCAAGAGTCTGTTCCAGGAGATCCTCGCCGACGACGAGTCCTTCGCCCTGTTCTGCTCCATCGCCGCGAGCGGCGAGTCCCAGGGCGGCTGGGAGAACGCGCGTATTGCCGCGCTCGTCCCCGAGAGCGAACGCGAACTCGCCCCCAAGATCACCCGGCACGGTGCCGACGAGGACAAGCACGGCCGGATCTTCAACGCCCTGCTGAAGAAGCGCGGCCTGGACCCCGTCCCGGTCCCGCCGGAGACCGACTACACCATGCTGCTGGAGAAGAACGGCATCGGCCTCGCCCACGAGCAGCTGAGGCGCGACGAGCGGCTCACGGTTCAGGACATCGTCACCTACCTCTCGCACAGCAGGGTCACCGAACAGCGTGCCTCGGAGCAGATGGACCTGCTCCGCAAGCACTTCGCGGATCACCCCGACATCGGCCGCGCGGTCAAGCAGATCTCCAACGACGAGGACAACCACCTCGCCTACTGTCACGAGGAGCTGCTGCGCTTCGCGTACGCGGGCCACGGCCGGTTCATCCAGCGGACCCTGCGCGCATGCGCGCAGGCCGAGATCCGGATCTACCGGGACGTCAGCCTCGCGGTCATGGCGAACATGGGGCGCATCCTCGGCTGGTCCAGGGCCAAGTCGGCGGTGCTGGCGGCGGGCATCCACGCGATGTACGCCTACGAACGGCTGGGCGGCTGGCGCCGGATGGTGTCGCTGAAGACACCCGAGCGCCGCAACGCCCTCGGCGGACCCGCGTCCGCGGAACCCGAGTTCGCCTGAGCCGGCCCGCCTACAGCCACCCCCGGCGCTTGAACAGCCGGAAGACCATCATCTCCAGGACGGCCATCAGAACGATCAGCGCCGGATAGGACCAGACCCAGTGCAGCTCGGGCATGTGCTCGAAGTTCATGCCGTAGATCCCCGCGAACATCGTGGGGATCGCGGCCATGGCCGCCCACGCGGAGATCTTCCGCATGTCGTCGTTCTGCCGGACGCTCATCTGCGCCAGATGCGCCGAGAGGATGTCGGACACCAGCCGGTCCAGGTTCTCCACGGACTCGTTCACGCGCGTGAGGTGGTCGCTGACGTCGCGGAAGAACGGCCGGGCCCGGTCGTCCGCGAACGGCACCGCGACACCGTACGGGGCCGTTCCCGCCAGCCGGCTCATCGGCAGGGCCAGCGGCCCGGTCGCCCGGCGGAACTCCAGGACCTGCCGCTTGAAAGTGTAGATCCGGGACGCGGTGTTCCGCGATCCGCCGCCGTCCGGTGAGAAGACCTCCGCCTCCAGCTCCTCCAGGTCGGTCTGCAACTCGGTCGCCACCTCCAGGTAGTGGTCGACGGTCGCGTCGGCGACCGCGTACAGAACGGAGGTCGGCCCGTTGCCCAGCAGCTCCGGTTCCTGCTCCAGCCGACTCCGTACGGCCTTGAGCGGGGCGCCCTCGCCGTGCCGGACGGTCACCACGAACGAGTCGCCCAGGAAGATCATGATCTCGCCGGTGGAGACGGCGTCGCTCTGCGGCTCGTACGCCACCGGCTTCAGCACCACGAACAGCGAGTCGTCGTACACCTCCAGCTTGGGCCGCTGGTGGGCCTTGAGGGCGTCCTCGACGGCCAGCGGATGCAACCCGAACTCCCGGGCGACATGCCCGAATTCACGTTCCGTGGGCTCGTGCAGCCCGATCCACACGAAACCGCCCGCCGCGCGGGCCTCTCCCAGGGCTTCGGAGAAGTCCTCGGGCCCCTCCGACCGGTGTCCGTCGCGGTAGATGGCACAGTCGACGATCACGAAACGAGTCTCCCGTCACTCGAACGACACCGCACGCGTGCGTGCGCCTACGCTGGACCGCATGCCCACGTTGATCCTGGTCCGGCACGGACGTTCCACCGCCAACACCGAGGGACTGCTCGCCGGCTGGACACCCGGCGTCGCCCTCGACGGGCGCGGCGCCGAGCAGGCCGCCGCACTGCCCGGGCGACTGGCCGAACTGCCCCTCGCCGAGATCGTCACCAGCCCGCTCCAGCGCTGCCAGGAGACGATCCGGCCCCTGCTCCGGGCCCGGCCGGAACTGACCCACCACACCGACGAGCGCATCGGCGAGTGCCACTACGGCGACTGGTCCGGACGCAAGCTCGCCGAGCTCAAGGACGAGCCCCTGATGGAGGTGGTGCAGGCGCACCCGTCCGCCGCGGCGTTCCCCGGCGGGGAGTCCATGCGGGCGATGCAGACGCGCGCCGCCGAGGCCGTACGCGAGTGGAACGCGCGCGTGGAGCGCGACCACGGCGCCGACGCCGTCTACCTCATGTGCTCGCACGGCGACATCATCAAGTCTCTCGTCGCCGACGCACTCGGACTTCATCTGGACCTCTTCCAGCGGATTTCTGTTGAACCGTGTTCCATCACCGCGATCCGCTACACACGACTGCGGCCGTTTCTCGTCCGCCTCGGTGACACCGGGAACTTCACGTCCCTCGTGCCGCGCGAGGAACCGCCGGGCGACGAAGCCCAAGTCGGGGGTGGTGCGGGCGCACCGTGATCGTCCGCCGCAGTAGGGTGAAGCGGTCGCAGCAGTGCCGTGGTCACACGGTTCCCACGATTCCAATGGAGACAGGACGTGTCCCGTCAGGTGTTCCTCTACGACCATCCGGAGCGTTTCGTGGCCGGCACGGTCGGACTGCCCGGGCGCCGTTCGTTCTTCCTCCAGGCTTCCGCCGGCACCCGGGTGACCAGCGTGGCCCTGGAGAAGACCCAGGTCGCAGCGCTCGCCGAACGCATGGAAGAACTGCTCGACGAGGTGGTGCGCCGCAGTGGCGGCAGCGCTTCCGTCCCCGCCGTCGTACCGTCGGAAGTCCATGACACCGCCCCGCTGGACACCCCCATCGAGGAGGAGTTCCGGGTCGGCACCATGGCGCTCGCCTGGGACGGCGACGAGCAGCTCATGATCGTCGAGGCGCAGGCGCTCGTCGAACTCGACGCCGAGTCCGAGGAGGACCTCGCCGAGGCCGAGGAACGACTGCTCCAGGACGAGGAGAACGGGCCCCCGATGCTGCGGGTCCGGCTCACCGGCGCGCAGGCGAGGGCCTTCGCCAAGCGCGCCCTCGACGTCGTCAACGCGGGGCGGCCGCCGTGCCCGCTGTGCAGTCTCCCGCTCGACCCGGAAGGACACGTATGTCCGCGCCAGAACGGATACCGCCGCGGAGCGTGACGCCTCCTCCGGACCCCGCCGAGCTGCTCGCCCGGGGCGAACTCACCGTGCGCGGACGCATCCGCGAGGCGTCCAACGCGGCCCTGTACTGCACGGTGTCGTACGACGGCGGGGAAGCGGCCTGCATCTACAAGCCGGTCGCCGGTGAGAGACCCCTGTGGGACTTCCCCGACGGGACGCTCGCCCAGCGCGAGGTCGCCGCGTACGAGGTCTCCGAGGCGACCGGCTGGGGCCTGGTCCCCGTCACCGTGCTGCGGGACGGCCCCTACGGCCAGGGCATGTGCCAGCTGTGGGTCGAGGCGGTGCCCGACCAGGAGCTGCTCGCCCTGGTCGACGGGGAGGAGCCGGAGCCGGGCTGGAAGGCGATCGGCTTCGCCGAGGTCGGCGAGGGACGCACCGCGCTGCTCGTGCACGCCGACGACGTGCGGCTGCGGCGGCTCGCGGTGCTCGACGCCGTGCTCAACAACGCCGACCGCAAGGGCGGGCACCTGCTGCCCACCGGCGAGGGCCGGCTGTACGGCATCGACCACGGGGTGACCTTCAACGTCGAGAACAAGCTGCGGACCCTGCTGTGGGGGTGGGCGGGGGAGCCCCTCACCCCGGAGGCGGCCGGCGTCCTCGAAGACCTCAGGACGGACCTGGCCGAGGGCGGGGCCCTCGCCGCGCGGCTCGAACCGCTGATCACCGGTGCCGAGATCGAGGCCACACGCGAGCGGGTCGGCGCTCTGCTCGCCTCGGGGAGGCATCCGGAGCCGAGCGGGGAATGGCCGGCGATTCCCTGGCCACCCGTGTAGCAGCACATACGTCGCGCTCCCGCAAGAGCGCCTTCTCGGCCGTCCGGCCCGCTCCCATTCGTATATGGAACTTCAGTCCGGTTAGGCTCAAGGCATGCATGCCTGGCCCGCTTCCGAGGTCCCCGCCCTGCCTGGTCAGGGCCGCGACCTGAGGATCCACGACACCGCGACCGGCGGCCTCGTCACCCTCGACCCCGGTCCCGTCGCCCGTATCTACGTCTGCGGCATCACCCCGTACGACGCCACCCATCTGGGACACGCGGCGACCTACAACGCGTTCGACCTCGTGCAGCGCGTGTGGCTCGACACCAAGCGGCAGGTTCACTACGTCCAGAACGTCACCGACGTCGACGACCCGCTCCTTGAGCGGGCGCAGCGTGACGGCCTCGACTGGGCCGCGCTCGCCGAACGGGAGACGGCCCTCTTCCGCGAGGACATGACGGCCCTGCGCATGCTGCCGCCGCGGCAGTACATAGGCGCCGTCGAGGCGATACCGGGGATCGTCCCGCTCGTCGAGCGGCTGCGGGACCTGGGCGCGGCCTACGAACTCGAAGGCGACGTCTACTTCTCCGTCGAGTCCGACCCGCACTTCGGCAAGGTCTCGGGGCTGGACTCCGCGGCGATGCGGCTGCTGTCCGCGGAGCGCGGCGGCGACCCGGACCGGCCGGGCAAGAAGAACCCCCTCGACCCGATGCTGTGGATGGCGGCCCGCGAGGGCGAGCCCAGCTGGGACGGCGGATCGCTCGGGCGCGGACGGCCGGGCTGGCACATCGAGTGCGTGGCCATCGCCCTCGATCACCTCGGCATGGGCTTCGACATCCAGGGCGGCGGCTCCGACCTCGCCTTCCCGCACCACGAGATGGGCGCCTCGCACGCCCAGGCACTCACCGGCGAGTTCCCCATGGCCAAGGCGTACGTGCACGCCGGCATGGTCGCCCTCGACGGCGAGAAGATGTCCAAGTCCAAGGGCAACCTGGTCTTCGTCTCCAAGCTGCGGCACGACGGCGTCGACCCGGCCGCCATCCGGCTCGCGCTGCTCGCCCACCACTACCGCGCCGACTGGGAGTGGACCGACCAGGTCCTCCAGGACGCCGTGGACCGGCTCGGCCGCTGGCGGGCCGCCGTGTCCCGGCCCGACGGGCCGCCGGCCGAGGCGCTCGTGGAGGAGATCCGCGAGGCCCTCGCGAACGACCTGGACGCCCCGGCCGCGCTCGCCGCGGTCGACCGCTGGGCCGCGCTCCAGGAGGAGAGCGGCGGCACGGACCCGGGCGCGCCGGGCGTCGTCTCGCGCGCGGTGGACGCGCTGCTGGGCGTGGCTCTGTAGCCGAGAACAGTCAGAGGGGCGTCTCCTGCTCGGGAGACGCCCCTCTGGCGTACCGGTGGTGCGGCGCGGCGGTTGCGGGAGGCCGCGCGGCCTCCGTCGACCGACCTGCGCCGGCCACCCCACGGACGCGTGGCGTCGCCGCCCGGGCGGCCGACTCCCTCTCGCCCCGCCCGCCGTCCGCGGACGCCGCCGACGGCTTGAATGTCCCGGGGCGGTTGGGGTTGCGGGTCGGCTCTGGGCGTCGCGGTGGGGTGCTCGTGTCTGGGTCCGGTGGGTGCGGACCCGGAGGTCGTCGACGCCTTGCGTGTCCCCCGGGGTGGTGGGGGGGGCGCGGGTCGGCTCCGGGCGTCGCGGTGGCGTGCTTGTCTCTCGGTCCGGTCGGCGTCCGCCCGCCGGACGCGTCGACGGCCCGGGCGGCGGGGGCGGGCTGGGGCCCCCGCGCCCCGGGCTCAGTCCTCCGACGACTCGTCGTCGTCCGTGCCGCTCGGCTTGGGCGGCTTCGGCGGGCGGGTGCGGCCGCTGGGGTTGTCCCGCAGGTAGGACGTGCTGTCGCTGCCGTCCGCCGTGGCGTGTCCGCCGGAGGCGGTCGGTCCGCCGCCGTCCCGGCGCCGCAGGTAGCGCTCGAACTCGCGGGCGATCGCCTCGCCGGACGCCTCCGGCAGCTCGGCGGTGTCCCGGGCCTCCTCCAGCGACTGGACGTACTCGGCGACCTCGCTGTCCTCCGCGGCCAGCTGGTCCACGCCGACCTGCCAGGCCCGCGCGTCCTCGGGCAGCTCGCCCAGCGGGATGCGCACGTCGATCAGGTCCTCCAGCCGGTTCAGGAGGGCCAGCGTGGCCTTCGGGTTCGGCGGCTGGGACACGTAGTGCGGCACCGCCGCCCACAGCGAGACGGCCGGCACACCCGCGTGGGTGCACGCCTCCTGGAGGACCCCGACGATGCCCGTGGGGCCCTCGTACTTGGTCTCCTCCAGATCCATGCGGCGGGCCAGGTCCGGGTCGGACGTCGTCCCGCTGATCGGCACCGGGCGGGTGTGCGGGGTGTCGCCCAGCAGGGCGCCCAGGACGACCACCAGCTCCACACCCAGTTCGTGCGCGAAGCCGAGCAGTTCGTTGCAGAACGAACGCCACCGCATGGACGGTTCGATACCCCGGACGAGCACCAGGTCGCGCGGCTTCTCACCGCCGACCCGGACCACCGACAACCTTGTCGTCGGCCAGGTGATCTTGCGGACGCCCGCTTCCATGAACACCGTGGGGCGGTTCACCTGGAAGTCGTAGTAGTCCTCGGCGTCCAGCGCCGCGAACACTTCGCCCTTCCACTCCCTGTCCAGATGCGCGACCGCGGTGGAGGCGGCGTCGCCGGCATCGTTCCAGCCCTCGAACGCGGCCACCATGACCGGGTCGACCAGCTCGGGAACCCCCTCGAGCTCGATCACCCAGCGCCTCCTTCCGACGTACCCTCGCGTACGCCCCAACCTTACGGCGTGCCAAGGGGGCGTCCGCAGCCCCCTCGCAGGGGGAGTGACCCCATCACTGCCCCGCGAACCACCCCTGAACACCCCGGATCCATCCGAGCGGTGAGTGAGGCCCGGGTCACAGCGTGGAGCGGAGCCACTGCTCGACGCTCGCGATGTGCACCGTCGCCCACGAGCGCGCCGCCTCGGCGTCCCGGTCGCGCAGCGCGGCGAGGATCGCCCGGTGCTCGCGCAGGGTGCGGACGACGGCGTCCTCCTGGGTGAGGCCGCGCCAGATCCTGGCCCGGGTGGTCGGCCCCGAGAGCCCGTCGAGCAGCGAGCACAGCACGGAGTTGCCCGAGCTCTGCACGATGCCCCGGTGGAACTCCAGGTCGCAGGCGACGAGGTCCTCGACGGACGGGGCGTCGCCGAGCTTGTCCAGCTGGGACGTGAGCGCGTCCAGTTGCTGCTCGCTGATCCGCAGGGCCGCCATGGCCGTCGCGGCCGGCTCCAGGATGCGGCGTACGGCCAGGAACTCCAGGACCGTGTCGTCGCGGTGGAAGTCCACGACGAAACTCATGGCTTCCAGCAGGAGTTGAGGGTCGAGACTGGTCACGTACGTGCCGTCGCCCTGCCGCACGTCCAGGATCCGGATGAGGGACAACGCGCGTACGGCCTCCCGCAGGGAGTTGCGGGACAGGCCGAGGTCGGCGGCGAGTTCGCTCTCCTTGGGCAGCCGGTCGCCCGGCCGCAGCGCGCCGGAGACGATCATGCCCTTGATCTTCTCGATCGCCTCGTCGGTGACTGCCATGGCCGGCCTCCTGTCGCTTAAGACCTCCGACGTATCACGTCATTATGCGGGGAGGAACACGCGGAGGGGGCGGCTCCGTCGGCGTGGAACCGCCCCCTCGTACGGGCCCGCGGGCCCCGCGTACCTGCCCTACTTCTTGTCGAGCAGGTCCTGGACCTTGGCGCGGACGTCGTCCGTGGCCAGGCCGCGGATGGTCAGCGTCGTCCGGCGGCGCAGCACGTCGTCCTGCGTCTCGGCCCACTCGTGGTCCCGCGCCCAGACGACCTGCGCCCAGATCTCCGGGGCGTCCGGGTGGACGCGCGCGGCCAGCTCCGGGTTCTCGTTGGCCAGCCGGGCGATGTCGAAGGCCAGCGAGCCGTAGTGCGTGGCCAGGTGCTTGGCGGTGTCGGCCGCCATGCGCGGGCCGGGTGCCGGGCGGTCGGTCAGCAGCCGGTGGGCGACCGCGCGCGGGTTGGCGATGCCGGGCAGCGGCAGCTTCTTCGGCAGCGAGCTGATCGGCTCGAAGTCGTCGCCCAGGGGGTGACCCGGCAGCGACTCCAGCTTCTGCATCACCGTACGGCCGATGTGACGGAAGGTGGTCCACTTGCCGCCCGCGACGGACAGCATGCCGCCCTTGCCCTCGGTCACGACCGTCTCGCGCTTGGCCTTGGCGGTGTCGCCGGGGCCGCCCGGCAGCACCCGCAGGCCCGCGAAGGCGTAGGTGATGAGGTCGCGGCTCAGCTGCTGGTCGCGGACGGAGAAGGCGGCCTCGTCGAGGATCTGGGATATGTCCTGCTCGGTGACCGAGACGTCCGCCGGGTCGCCCTCGAACTCCTCGTCGGTGGTGCCGAGGAGCAGCATGTCCTCCCAGGGGAGGGCGAAGGTGATGCGGTACTTGTCGATCGGGGTGGCGAGCGCGGCCTTCCACGGGGAGGTGCGCTTCAGGACCAGGTGGGCGCCCTTGGACAGGCGGATGGAGGGCGCCGCGTTCGGGTCCTCCATCTTCCGCAGGTGGTCGACCCACGGGCCGGTCGCGTTCAGCACCAGCCGGGCGTTGACGCCGAACTCGTCGCCGGACAGACGGTCCTTCAGCTCGGCGCCCGTGACCCGGCCCTGCGTGAAGCGCATGCCCGTCACCTCGGCGTGGTTGAGGACGACGGCACCCGCCTCGACGGCCGCGCGGACCGTCATCAGCGCCATGCGGGCGTCGTTCATCTGGTCGTCGCCGTACACGGCCACGGCCTTGAGGTTCTCGGTGCGCAGCTCGGGCACGTCCTGCGCGGCCTTGGCCGGCGAGAGCAGGTGGCCGACGCCGTCACCGAAGGCCGACAGCGCGGAGTAGGCGAAGACGCCCGCCCCGAGCTTCGCCGCGCCGTGCGGCCCGCCCTTGTAGACGGGCAGGTAGAACGTGAGCGGGTTCGCCAGGTGGGGGGCCACCTGGCGGGAGACCGCACGGCGCTCGAAGTGGTTCTCCGCCACCAGCTTCACCGCGCCGGTCTGCAGGTAGCGCAGACCGCCGTGGAGCAGCTTGGAGGAGGCAGAGGACGTGGCACCGGCGAAGTCGCCGGCGTCGACCAGAGCCACCCTGAGGCCGGACTGCGCGGCGTGCCAGGCGGTGGAGATGCCCAGGATGCCGCCGCCGATCACGAGAAGGTCGTACGACGCCTTGGCGAGCTGCTCCCTGGTCTCGGCTCGGCTCGGGTTCGAGCCGGAGGCCGGGTGCGTCCCCAGGGCAGGCACGGACTGCAGGGTGGACTGACTGGTCATGCTGTTTCTTACTCCTCGTCCTCGAGCCAGCCCATGGTCCGCTCGACGGCCTTGAGCCAGTTCTTGTACTCACGGGCGCGGGTGTCCGCGTCCATGCGGGGGGTCCACTCGGCGGCCCGGCGCCAGTTGGCGCGCAGGTCGTCGGTGCTGTTCCAGAAGCCGACGGCGAGGCCGGCGGCGTAGGCGGCGCCGAGGCAGGTGGTCTCGGCGACCATCGGGCGCACCACGGGGGCGTCCACGAAGTCGGCGAGGGTCTGCATCAGCAGGTTGTTGGAGGTCATGCCGCCGTCGACCTTCAGGGCGGCCAGCTCGACGCCGGAGTCCTTCGTCATGGCGTCGGCGATCTCGCGGGTCTGCCAGGCGGTCGCCTCCAGCACGGCACGCGCCAGGTGCGCCTTGGTGACGTACCGGGTCAGGCCGGCGATCACACCGCGGGCGTCGGAGCGCCAGTACGGGGCGAACAGGCCGGAGAAGGCCGGCACGAAGTAGGCACCGCCGTTGTCCTCCACCGACAGCGCGAGCGTCTCGATCTCGGCGGCGGTGGAGATCAGGCCCATCTGGTCGCGCATCCACTGCACCAGCGAGCCGGTGACGGCGATCGAGCCCTCCAGGGCGTAGACCGTGTCCTGCTCGCCGATCTTGTAGCCGACGGTGGTCAGCAGGCCGCTGTAGGAGTTGATGATCTTGTCACCGGTGTTCATCACCATGAAGGTGCCGGTGCCGTAGGTCGACTTGGTCTCGCCCTCGGAGAAGCAGGTCTGGCCGAACAGGGCCGCCTGCTGGTCGCCGAGCGCGGAGGCGACCGGGATGCCGCCGAGCAGGTCGCCCAGCTTGCCGCCCGTGATCTCGCCGTAGACCTCGGCGGAGGAGCGGATCTCCGGCAGGACCTGCGGCGGGACGCCGATGGACTCGCAGATCTTCTCGTCCCACTGCATGGTGTGCAGGTTCATGAGCATGGTGCGGGAGGCGTTGGTGACGTCGGTGACGTGCTTGCCGCCGTTGACACCGCCGGTCAGGTTCCAGATGACCCAGGTGTCCATGGTGCCGAAGAGGATGTCGCCCGCCTCGGCGCGCTCCTTCAGGCCGTCGACGTTGTCGAGCAGCCAGCGGGCCTTGGGGCCGGCGAAGTAGGAGGCGAGGGGGAGGCCCGTCTCGCGGCGGAAGCGGTCCTGGCCGACGTTGCGGCCGAGCTCGCGACAGAGGGCGTCGGTGCGGGTGTCCTGCCAGACGATGGCGTTGTGGACGGGCTCACCGGTGTTCTTGTCCCACAGCACGGTCGTCTCGCGCTGGTTGGTGATGCCGATGGCCTTGATGTCGTCACGGGTGATGCCGGCCTTCTGGACGGCTCCGGCCACGACCTCCTGGACGTTGGTCCAGATCTCGTTGGCGTCGTGCTCGACCCAGCCCGGCTTCGGGAAGATCTGCTCGTGCTCCTTCTGGTCGACGGAGACGATGCGGCCGTCCCGGTCGAAGACGATGCAGCGGCTGGAGGTGGTGCCCTGGTCGATGGCGGCGATGAAGGGGCCGGCGGTGTGCGCGTCGGTCACTGTGTGCTCCTGATAATTCCGGGTTTAAGGGGCTTTACGTACGGCGCGTGCTGGAAGTTTCGCGTCGGGCGCGAGGATCGCTCCCGTCGCTCCTAGGCGAACGCGACGTTGTAGATGCCCGCCGCGATGGCGCCGCCGAGCAGCGGACCCACCACGGGGACCCAGGCGTAGCCCCAGTCGGAGCCGCCCTTGTTGGGCAGGGGCAGGAGGGCGTGCACGATGCGCGGACCGAGGTCACGGGCCGGGTTGATCGCGTAGCCCGTCGGGCCGCCGAGGGAGAGGCCGATGGACACCACCACGAGGGCGGTGACCAGCGCGCCCAGGGTGCCGAGGCCGTTGCCCTTGTCGTTCAGGCCCTGGGTGAGCACGGCGAGCACCAGCACGACGGTGCCGATGACCTCCGTGGCGATGTTCTGCCAGGCGACGCGGACCTCGGGGCCGGTGGAGAAGACGCCCAGCACGGGGCCGGCGCCCTTCTCCTGGGCCTCGACGGCCTTGGCCGTGGTGTCCTGAGCACCCGGGCCGCCGACGATCTCGCGGTCGGTGAGGTGCGCGTGGAACTGACCGTAGTAAGCGATCCAGACCAGAGCGGCACCGATCATGGCGCCGAGGACCTGTCCGGCCCAGTAGACCGGGACGTTCTTCCAGTCGCCGTCCTTGATGGCGATGGCCAGCGTCACGGCCGGGTTCAGATGGGCGCCGGAGAGCGGCGCCGAGGTGTAGACCGCCGTGAGCACCGCGAAGCCCCACCCGAAGGTGATGGCGAGCCAGCCGGCGTTGCGGGCCTTGGAAGCCTTCAGCGTGACGGCGGCGCAGACGCCGCCGCCGAGGAGGATGAGTATGGCGGTACCGATGGTCTCGCCGATGAAGATGTCGGAGCTGGACACCCGCGACTCCTTTGTCTTACGTCCAGGGAAGTTCGATACCGGCCTGGCTGTCACACTCTAGCGCTTATTGCCGGTAGCTGTTCGACAATGTCGACCGATGGACGGGAGTCTTGCTTCGGCGTTACGAGCACGTCAAGGGCTGTGAACTCGATAACCTGATCGTTACTGATCGCCGCCGCTCGATGATCTTCGCCGCCGGTGAACGCGGACATGCCGGTGCGGACATGCCGAGGACCGGGACGCCGTACGACGTCCCGGTCCTCGGCAGGTGCCGATGTGTGCCGTCAGAACCGGCCGGCGCCCAGATCCCGCGACACCGCGCGGGCGCAGTCCCGTACCGCCGCGATCAGCTCGGGGCGCAGCGCGCCCTCCTCGTCGGACCGGCACAGCCGCTCCACGGCGCCGGTGATGCCGACCGAGCCGACCGGCATGCGCCGCCGGTCGTGGATGGGGGCGGCCAGGGACGCGACGCCCTCCCAGGTCTCCTCCACGTCCGCCGCGTAACCACGCGCGCGTGTCAAGTCGAGGATGCGTTCGAAGTCCTCCGGCTCGCACACGGTGCGGTCGGTGAACGCCTTGCGGTCGGCCTCCAGGGCCTCGCTGTGCGCCACGGGGTCGTAGGCGGACAGCACCTTGCCCAGCGCCGTGGAGTGCAGCGGCTGCATGGCGCCGATCTCCAGGACCTGCCGGCTGTCGTCGGGCCGGAAGACGTGGTGCACGATCAGTACGCCCTGCTGGTGCAGGACGCCCAGATAGACGCTCTCCCCGCTGGAGCGGGCCAGGTCGTCGGCCCACACCAGGGCGCGCGCCCGCAGCTCGTGCACGTCGAGGTAGGTGGTGCCGAGGCGCAGCAGCTCGGCGCCCAGCTGGTAGCGGCCGGAGGCGTCGTCCTGCTCCACGAAGCCCTCCTGCTGGAGGGTGCGCAGTATGCCGTGGGCGGTGCCCTTGGCCAGGCCCAGCGACGAGGCGATGTCCGACAGACCGAGCCGTCGCTCGCCGCCCCCGAGCAGCCGCAGCATCGCGGCCGCCCGTTCGAGCGACTGGATGTTCCGTGCCATCGCCGTACTGCCTCCGTCCCCTTCGAACGCCGACCAGCGGCGTCCGCAGCCCTCGTTCGGCAATGTCGAACACTACCGGTCGTTGTCGACCTCTCGCTAATGGCGGGTCACCATTTGTTGCGCCAACGGGCCGAAATGCGTTGCATCTGAGGGTCCGCCGGTCCGGTGCCGCGGCAGGTCCGCGGCGTGTTCCCGCCGGCACCGTCCGCCCCGTGGACGCCCTGCCCATCCCGGGCGACTCCCGGTTAGGCTGGCGCCGTGCGCCCTTCCCCCGGGGATCGCCTCCGGGTGTCCGGGAAGCCGCATAGCCGACAGCCGTCGCATTTGAGGGAGCCCTTACATGGCCTCGTTGCCACCGACCCCTTCCGCCGACAGCCGGACCCGTGTGTCCGCCCTCCGAGAGGCCCTGGCCGCCCGTGTGGTCGTGGCCGACGGTGCCATGGGCACCATGCTCCAGTCCCAGGACCCGACGCTGGAGGACTTCCAGAACCTCGAGGGCTGCAACGAGATCCTGAACCTCACGCGGCCGGACATCGTCCGTTCGGTCCACGACGCGTACTTCGCGGTGGGCGTCGACTGCGTCGAGACCAACACCTTCGGCGCCAACCACACGGCCGCGGCGGAGTACGAGATCGCCGACCGCGTGCACGAACTGTCCGAGGCGGGTGCCCGGATCGCCCGCGAGGTGGCCGACGAGTACGCCGCCCGGGACGGCCGGCCCCGCTGGGTGCTCGGCTCGGTCGGTCCCGGCACCAAGCTGCCCACGCTCGGCCACGTCACCTACAGCACCATCCGCGACGGCTACCAGGCCAACGCCGAGGGCCTGCTCGCGGGCGGCGCGGACGCGCTGCTCGTGGAGACCACGCAGGACCTGCTCCAGACCAAGGCGTCCGTCCTGGGCGCCCGCCGGGCCATGGAGGCCACCGGCGTCGAGGTGCCCCTGCTCTGCTCGATGGCCTTCGAGACCACCGGCACCATGCTGCTCGGCTCCGAGATCGGCGCGGCCCTGACCGCGCTGGAGCCCCTCGGCATCGACATGATCGGCCTGAACTGCTCCACCGGCCCCGCCGAGATGAGCGAGCACCTGCGCTATCTGACGCGCCACTCGCGCATCCCGCTGCTGTGCATGCCGAACGCCGGTCTGCCCATCCTCACCAAGGACGGCGCCCACTTCCCGCTCGACCCCGAGGGCCTGGCCGACGCCCAGCAGAACTTCGTACAGGACTACGGCCTGTCCCTGGTCGGCGGCTGCTGCGGCACCACCCCCGAGCACCTGCGCCAGCTGGTGGAGCGGGTTCGGGACGTCACCCCGAGCGAGCGCAGCCCCGAGCCCGAGCCGGGTGCCGCCTCGCTCTACCAGTCCGTGCCGTTCCGGCAGGACACCTCCTACCTGGCCATCGGCGAGCGCACCAACGCCAACGGCTCGAAGAAGTTCCGCGAGGCCATGCTGGAGGCCCGCTGGGACGACTGCGTGGAGATGGCCCGCGAGCAGATCCGTGAGGGCGCGCACATGCTCGACCTGTGCGTGGACTACGTCGGCCGCGACGGCGTCGCCGACATGGAGGAACTGGCCGGCCGCTTCGCCACCGCCTCGACCCTGCCGATCGTGCTGGACTCCACCGAGGTCGACGTCATCCAGGCCGGTCTGGAGAAGCTCGGCGGCCGCGCGGTGATCAACTCGGTGAACTACGAGGACGGCGACGGCCCGGAGTCCCGCTTCGCCAAGGTCACCGCCCTCGCCAAGGAGCACGGCGCCGCCCTCATCGCGCTCACCATCGACGAGGAGGGCCAGGCCCGCACCGCCGAGAAGAAGGTCGAGATCGCCGAACGGCTCATCGACGACCTCACCGGCAACTGGGGCATCCACGAGGAGGACATCCTCGTCGACTGCCTGACCTTCACCATCTGCACCGGCCAGGAGGAGTCCCGCAAGGACGGCATCGCCACCATCGAGGGCATCCGCGAGCTGAAGCGGCGCCACCCGAAGGTGCAGACCACCCTCGGCCTGTCCAACATCTCCTTCGGCCTCAACCCGGCCGCCCGCATCCTGCTGAACTCCGTCTTCCTCGACGAGTGCGTCAAGGCGGGCCTGGACTCGGCCATCGTGCACGCCAGCAAGATCCTCCCGATCGCCCGCTTCAGCGAGGAGGAGGTGCAGACGGCCCTGGACCTCATCCACGACCGCCGCGCCGAGGGCTACGACCCCCTCCAGAAGCTCATGCAGCTCTTCGAGGGCGCCACCGCCAAGTCCCTCAAGGCCGGCAAGGCCGAGGAGCTGGCCGCCCTGCCGCTGGACGAGCGCCTGAAGCGCCGCATCATCGACGGCGAGAAGAACGGCCTCGAGGCGGACCTGGACGAGGCCCTCCAGGAGCGGCCCGCCCTCGACATCGTCAACGAGACCCTGCTGGACGGCATGAAGGTCGTCGGCGAGCTGTTCGGCTCCGGCCAGATGCAGCTGCCGTTCGTCCTGCAGTCCGCGGAGGTCATGAAGACCGCCGTCGCCCACCTCGAACCGCACATGGAGAAGACCGACGAGGCCGGCAAGGGCACCATCGTCCTCGCCACCGTCCGCGGCGACGTGCACGACATCGGCAAGAACCTCGTCGACATCATCCTGTCCAACAACGGCTACAACGTCGTCAACCTGGGCATCAAGCAGCCGGTCTCCGCGATCCTGGACGCCGCCGAGGAGCACAAGGCCGACGTCATCGGCATGTCCGGCCTCCTGGTCAAGTCCACCGTGATCATGAAGGAGAACCTGGAGGAGCTGAACCAGCGCGGTCTGGCGGCGAACTTCCCGGTCATCCTCGGCGGCGCCGCGCTCACCAGGGCGTACGTCGAGCAGGACCTGCACGAGATCTACCAGGGCGAGGTCCGCTACGCCCGCGACGCCTTCGAGGGCCTGCGCCTGATGGACGCCCTGATCGGCGTCAAGCGGGGCGTGCCCGGCGCCAAGCTCCCCGAGCTGAAGCAGCGCCGCGTCCGGGCCACCGCCTCGGCCGCCGTGGAGGAGCGCCCCGAGGAGGGGCACGTCCGCTCCGACGTCGCCACCGACAACCCCGTCCCCGAGGCACCCTTCCAGGGCACCCGCGTGATCAAGGGCATCCAGCTCAAGGAGTACGCGAGCTGGCTCGACGAGGGCGCCCTGTTCAAGGGCCAGTGGGGCCTGAAGCAGTCCCGCACCGGCGAGGGGCCCTCGTACGAGGAACTCGTCGAGACCGAGGGCCGGCCCCGGCTGCGCGGACTGCTCGACCGGCTCCAGACCGAGAACCTGCTGGAAGCGGCCGTGGTCTACGGCTACTTCCCGTGCGTCTCCAAGGACGACGACCTGATCATCCTGGACGAGCAGGGCAACGAGCGCACCCGCTTCACCTTCCCGCGCCAGCGCCGGGGCCGCCGCCTGTGCCTGGCCGACTTCTTCCGCCCGGAGGAGTCCGGCGAGACGGACGTCGTGGGCCTCCAGGTCGTCACCGTAGGCTCCCGCATCGGCGAGGAGACCGCCCGGATGTTCGAGGCCAACGCCTACCGTGACTACCTCGAACTGCACGGGCTGTCCGTGCAGCTGGCCGAAGCGCTCGCCGAGTACTGGCACGCGCGCGTGCGCTCCGAACTCGGCTACGCGGGCGAGGACCCGGACGAGATGCAGGGCATGTTCGAGCTGAAGTACCGGGGCGCCCGCTTCTCCCTCGGCTACGGCGCCTGCCCCAACCTGGAGGACCGCGCCAAGATCGCCGACCTGCTCCAGCCGGAGCGCATCGGCGTCCACCTGTCCGAGGAGTTCCAGCTGCACCCCGAGCAGTCCACGGACGCCATCGTGATCCACCACCCGGAGGCGAAGTACTTCAACGCCCGCTGAGCGGTCCCGGGGACACCACGGGCCAAAAAGAGGCGCTTCGGCCGCACACGACGTAGACTGGTCGGTCCACCGCAGGCCGGTTCCCTTCATGGGAGCCGGCCTGAACGTCCCTCAAGGAGGTACGTGGATGACCAGTACGGTCCCCGCGCTCGGAACCCGCACGGCCGAGGGCTCCGCCCTGCAGGCGGTACTCCTCGACATGGACGGCACTCTGGTGGACACGGAGGGCTTCTGGTGGGACGTCGAGGTCGAGGTCTTCGCCTCCCTCGGCCACACGCTCGACGAGTCCTGGCGCCACGTCGTGGTCGGCGGCCCCATGACCCGCAGCGCGGGCTTCCTGATCGAGGCCACCGGCGCCGACATCCCCCTCGAAGAGCTCACCGTGCTCCTGAACGACGCCTTCGAGGACCGCATCGGCGGCGCCCTGCCGCTGATGCCGGGCGCCGGCCGCCTGCTGGCCGAGCTGTACGAGTACGAGATCCCCACGGCGCTGGTCTCCGCTTCGCACCGGCGCATCATCGACCGGGTGCTGAAGTCACTGGGGGCGCACCACTTCGGCCTGACGGTGGCCGGTGACGAGGTGCCACGCACCAAGCCCCACCCCGACCCTTACCTGCTCGCCGCCGCCGGGCTCGGCGCGGACCCGGCCCGCTGCGCCGTCATCGAGGACACCGCGACCGGGGTCGCCGCCGCCGAGGCAGCGGGCTGCCACGTCGTGGCGGTGCCCTCCGTGGCCCCCATCGCCCCGGCCCTGCGCCGTACGGTCGTCACCTCACTCGAAGAGGTCGACCTGACATTTCTGCACGGTCTGATGACGGAAATGCGCTAGCCGTTCACCCAGCGTGCAGCGGAGTTAGGACGACAATTTCGCAGATGAATTCGACCGTCTCCGAGCGGTCGAATTACCGGACTCCGGAACCCGTTTGTGGTGTGACGTTCCCCACGCGGGCCGGGGTCGACAGTGGACCCGGCGTGTGCTTCAAGGGGCCACTGACGTGTCCTTGTGTCCCGATTGGTGGACCGCTGTACCAAAGCTTCCGCCATCGGGTTTTCGGTGCGTCCGCGCCCGGTTCCGCAGCGTGATGGGCCCTCAACTCCGATGGCTGCGAACCCTCCTGCGGGCGCGCACTAATCTCGATGCGAGAACATCGCCCCACCCCCCGTGATCCGCTGCGCCACCCCTGCATGCCGGGTACACGGAGTCGACAGCTCTGGAGAAACTCGAGCATGAACCGCAAGACTTTGGTGCTGCCGGCCGTGATCGGCCTGCTCGCGCCGGTGCTCGCCGCCTGCGGCGGGTCCGACAGCGGGAGCGACGACGGCAGCGCGATCGTCGTCGGCACCACGGACCGGTTCACCGCCTCGAAGGACGCCCCCGCGCCCCTCGACCCGGCGTACGCCTACGACGTCGGCACCTGGAACATCCTGCGCCAGACCGTGCAGACCCTGATGATCCAGCCGCGCGGCGAGGGCGAGCCCGTACCGGAGGCCGCCGAGCGCTGCGGATTCACCGACACCGGCAACGAGCGCTACGCCTGCACCCTGCGCGACGGCCTGAAGTTCGCGAACGGCGACCCCGTCACCGCGGCCGACGTCAAGTACTCCATCGACCGCGCGCTCTCCCTCAAGGCCGACAGCGGGGTGTTCGCGCTGCTGTCCACCATCGACACCGTGGAGACGGAGGGTGACCGCGACGTCATCTTCCACCTCAAGACCGCCGACGCCACCTTCCCGTACAAGCTGTCGACTCCGGTCGCCGGCATCGTCGACCCCGACGAGTACCCGAAGAGCAGGCTGCGCGACGGGTTCGACCTCGACGGCTCCGGCCCGTACACCCTCAAGGCCGACGTCGAGGACGACGAGCTGGTCAAGGCCGAGTTCACCCGGAACCCCCACTACAAGGGGAACCTGAAGGTGAACAACGACAAGGTCGACATGGTCTCCTACAAGGACGCCGACGAGATGAGCACGGCGCTGGACAAGGGCGACATCGACCTGATGACCCGCACCATGTCCCCCGAGCAGATCCGCAAACTCTCGGGCGACGCGGACACCGGCGTCGACCTCGTCGAGATGCCCGGCCTGGAAATCCGCTACCTGGGCTTCAACACCGACGCCCCGACCGTGAAGTCCAAGGCCGTGCGCCAGGCGATGGCCCAGGTCGTCAACCGCAGCGAGCTGGTCTCCAAGGTCTACGGCTCCCAGGCCGAGCCGCTCTACTCGCTGGTCCCGGCCAGCGTCACCGGCCACTCCAACTCGTTCTTCAACAAGTACGGCGACCCGAACGTCACCAAGGCCCGTGCCCTGCTGAACCAGGCGAACATCACCACCCCGGTGAAGCTGACGCTGCACTACACGACCGACCACTACGGTCCGGCCACCAAAAAGGAGTTCGAGGTCCTGCGCGACCAGCTGAACTCCAGCGGCCTGTTCGACGTGAGCATCAAGGGCACGCCGTGGGACACCTTCCGCCCGGCCGAGAAGAAGGGCGAGTACGACGTCTACGGCATGGGCTGGTTCCCCGACTTCCCGGACGCCGACAACTTCCTCGCGCCGTTCCTCGACAAGGACAACACCCTCGGCTCGCCGTACGACAACAGCCAGATCCGGAACACCCTGATCCCCGAGTCCCGTCGTGAGGCGGACCGGCTGTCCGCCTCCACCAGCCTGACGGACATTCAGGATATCGTCGCCGCAGACGTGCCCGTGCTGCCGCTGTGGCAGGGCAAGCAGTACGTCGCCGCGCGCGACGACATCACGGGGACCGCCTACGCGCTCAACTCCGCCTCGACGCTCCAGCTGTGGGAGCTCGGCCGCGGTGTGAGCGGCTGACGGACCCCTGGAACCCCGGGCCCCTGACCGCGGTCCCGGGGAACCGTGCCCCGGAGCCAGGGACATGCTCCGGGTGTTCTCGAGAACCGACGACAAGGCACACACGTGAACATACGCAACCAGTGGCCGGTACTGCCCATCGTGGCGGGTCTCGCCTCCGGCCTGCTGACCGGCTGTGGCGCGGAGAGCGGGGACTCCGCGGGGGAAGGATCCAACGTGGTGGTGGGGATGTCCGACGACGTCCTGGCCACGGACCCGGCCTCCGGCTACGACCCCGGCTCCTGGCTGTTGTTCAACAACGTCTTCCAGTCGCTGCTCAGCTTCCCCAAGGGCGCCACCGAGCCCCAGCCGGAAGCCGCCGAGAGCTGCGCCTTCACCGACACGCAGAGCTCGGTCTACCGGTGCACGCTGAAGGACGGCCTCAAGTTCAGCAACGGTGACGAACTCACCTCCGAGGACGTCAAGTTCTCCTTCGACCGCACGCTGAAGATCAACGACCCCGACGGGCCCGCGGTCATGTTCCCCACGCTGGACGAGGTCGAGACCCCGGACCAGAAGACGGTCGTCTTCCACCTCAACACGTCCGACGCCACCTTCCCCAGCAAGATCGCCTCCGGTGCCGGCTCCATCGTCGACCACAAGGAGTACGACGCGGGCAAGCTGCGCAAGGACGGCCAGGCCGTCGGCTCCGGCCCCTACAAGCTCGACTCCTTCGACGACGGCCAGGCCGTCTTCTCCGTCAACGAGAACTACAAGGGCACCGCCAAGGTGAAGAACACCGGCGTGACGCTGAAGTTCTTCGACGGCGACCAGACCGCCCTGAAGCAGGCCATCCAGAACGAGGAGGTCGACATCGCCTACCGCGGCCTCACCGCGGGCGACGTCGCCGACATGGAGAAGGCCGACGACGGCACCGGCACCGAGGTCGTCGAGGGCAGCAGCGCCGAGGTCCAGCACCTGGTGTTCAACATGGACGACCCGGTCGCCGGAAAGCTCGGCGTCCGCAAGGCCATCGCGCACCTGCTCGACCGCGAAGCCCTCATCAAGAACGTCTACCAGGGCACCGCGACCCCGCTGTACTCGATCATCCCGGCCGGCATCGCGGGCCACAACACGGCCTTCTTCGACACCTACGGCGCCCGCCCCTCCACGTCCAAGGCCGAGGCCGCGCTGCGCGCCGACGGCATCACCGGCAAGGTGAAGCTGACCCTCTGGTCGACCCCGTCCCGCTACGGCCCGGCCACCGACCAGGAGCTGAACGCCATCGCCGACCAGCTCAACGCCAGCGGCCTGTTCGACGCCACCGTCAAGTCCGTCCCCTTCGGCCAGTACGAGAAGGACATCGCCGCCGGCAAGTACGGCGTCTACGTGAAGGGCTGGGTGCCCGACTACCCGGACGCCGACAACTTCACCGCCCCGTTCTTCGGCCAGGGCAACGTGCTGGGCAACAACTACGACAACGGCACCATCACCGGAACGCTCATCCCGCGTACCGCCGCCACGACCAACCGCGCCTCCACCGACAAGGAGTTCGGCGAGCTCCAGGACATCGTCGCCGACGAGGTGCCCGTCCTGCCGGTGTGGCAGGCCAAGCAGTACGCGGTCGTCCGCGAGGGCGTCTACGGCCTGGAGTACTGCCTCGACGCGTCGACCGTGTTCCGCTTCTGGGAGCTGAGCAAGGACGCCTGACGCACACGCGTGAAAGAGGGCGCCCCCCGTTCCGACGGGGGGCGCCCTCACGCTTTTCCAGGGGTCACTGCGCTCCGGGGCGCACCAGTCCGCTCTCGTACGCGTACACCGCGGCCTGCACACGGTCGCGCAGGCCCAGCTTGGTGAGCACATGCCCGACGTGCGTCTTGACGGTGGTCTCGCTGACGAACAGGTCGGCGGCGATCTCGGCGTTGGACAGCCCGCGCGCCACCAGCTTCAGCACCTCGACCTCGCGGTCGGTGAGCGTGTGCAGCGTGTCCGGCACCGGCTCGTCGCCGGACGGCAGATGCGTGGCGTACTTGTCGAGCAGGCGCCTGGTGATGCTGGGCGCGAGCATGGCCTCACCCGCGGCCACGACCCGGATCGCCTGCACCAGCTCGTCGGCCGGGGCGTCCTTCAGCAGGAAACCGCTGGCACCGGCGCGCAGGGCCTCCACCACGTACTCGTCGAGGTCGAAGGTGGTCAGCACCAGGACCTTCGCCGGGCCGTCCCGCCCGGGACCGGTGATCTGCCGGGTCGCCTCCACACCGTCCATCCGCGGCATGCGGATGTCCATCAGAACCACATCGGGCTGTAGCGCACGCACCTGGTCGAGTGCCTGCAGTCCGTCACCGGCCTCCCCGACGACCGCGAGGTCCTGCTCGGCCTCCAGGATCATCCGGAAGCCGGTACGCAGCAGCGGCTGGTCGTCGACCAGTAGGACGCGGATGGCCACGTAAGTCTCCTTCGCTAGTCCGGCCCCATTCTGCCCTGCGCGGGGCCGCCGGACTCAGCCGCCCTCACCGGCGTGGCCGGCCGGACCGACCGGCGACGGCAGAGGCTCCCGGACCCCGATCCGCAGCGGGTAGGGCGGGGGAGTGCCGCCGAACTCGGGGCAGTGGGCCTGGTGGTCGCACCAGCCGCACAGCTTCGTGGGGCGCGGCCGCCAGTCGCCCGACTCGGTCGCCTGCCGGATCGCCTCCCACAGCGCCAGCAGCTTGCGCTCGACCCGCTCCAGATCGGCGAGGACAGGGTCGTACGTCAGCACCTCGCCGCTGCCGAGATAGACCAGCTGGAGCCGCCGCGGCACGACGTTCTTCAGCCGCCACACGACGAGGGCGTAGAACTTCATCTGGAACAGCGCACCCTCGGAGTACTCGGGCCTGGGTGCCTTGCCCGTCTTGTAGTCGACGATCCGGACCTCGCCGGTGGGAGCCATGTCGACCCGGTCGATGATCCCGCGCAGCCGCAGCCCGGACTCCAGCTCCGCCTCCACGAACAGCTCCCGCTCGGCCGGCTCCAGCCTGCTGGGATCCTCCAGCGTGAACCAGCGCTCGACGAGCCGCTCCGCCTCGCCCAGCCAGCGCGCCAGCCGCTCGCCCTGCGGATCGTCGGCGAACAGCTCCACGACCTCCGGCCGGGTCTCGCGCAGCCGGTCCCACTGCCCCGGGATCAGCGACTTCGCCCGGGGCGCCGTGCGCTCGGCGGCCGGGGCGTCGAAGAGCCGCTCCAGGACCGCGTGCACCAGCGTGCCCCGCGTCGCCGCCTCGCTCGGCTTCTCCGGCAGCCGGTCGATCACCCGGAAGCGGTACAGCAGCGGGCATTGCATGAAGTCACTGGCACGCGAGGGTGACAGCGAGGCGGGCGGCACGGCGCTGGGCACGCTCTCCGTGGTGGTCACGGCCTCGGTCGCAGTCCCCTCCTCCGCCGCCGCGTCGATGACCGCCTCCACGGGCCCGGCCGCGACCGGCGGATCCGCCGCCGCGGCAGGGCTGCTGTCGGGCTGCGCCGCGCCCTCGGTGCTCGTCTCCATGCCCCAGACCATACGGCCCGCCACTGACAGTGACCCAGCCGCGGTGAACACAGGGGGTGCCGGGGCCGAACGCGCCTCGACGGACGCATACCATCGACTCGAGACCCTCCCGTCCGGCAGGCGCGGGAGACGCTTCGACGAGGGGACACCGGTGGACGAGAGCGGCGGGCGCGGGCAGCCGCAGTCCGGCAACGACGAGTCGGCCGAGCGCCACGAGGGGCCTCCGGCCCGGGCCACCGACCCGACTCCCGCCGACGAACAGCCGAGGGACGAGCGGCGGTTCACCCCCGAGCAGCACGACGACACCCCGCCGACGGCACGGCCGGGCGTACCGGGCGCCGCCGCGAAGCACGAGACGCCGTCCGGCGACGACCCTGCCGGTTCCGCCGACGGACCCGACGGGCGTGAGCCGGTCGGTCACGACGAGCAGGCCGACCGCGCCGACCACGCCGACCCGGAGGCCGACGGCCCGCACGCGGCACCCGGTGGTGAGCGCGACGGGAGCCCTTCGCCGCAGGGCGACGCGCACCCCGACCGCGAGGGTCACGACGCGCACCCCGACGGCGAGGGTCACGACGCGCACCCCGACCGCGCCTACGCCGGCGGCCCGCACACGGCCCCCTCCGACCGGCCCGAGGCGCACCACCGGCACCCGGATACCGCCCCTCACCCCGGTGCTCCCGGCCACCGCCCCGAGCCGCCTGCCGCCACCGGTGAGCGCCCCCTCGCGCACTCCGCCGACGGCAAGGGGCCCGCTCCCCAGCGCCCGGAGCCACGCGGCGGGCTGCTCATGGGGCGGCCGTTCGGCGTCCCCGTGTACGTCGCGCCCAGCTGGTTCCTCGTCGCCGCGCTGATCACCTGGGTGTTCGGCGGGCAGCTGGAGCGCGTGCTGCCCGAGCTCGGCGCCGCCCGCTACCTGGTCTCCCTGTTCTTCGCGGTCGCCTTCTACGCCTCCGTACTCGTCCACGAGCTGGCCCACACGGTCGCCGCCCTCCGCTTCAAGCTCCCGGTCCGCCGCATCCAGCTCCAGTTCTTCGGCGGTGTCTCCGAGATCGAGAAGGAGGCCGAGACCCCCGGCCGGGAGTTCGTGCTCGCCTTCGTCGGCCCGCTGCTCTCCCTCGTCCTGGCGGGCATCTTCTACGCCTCGATGCAGATCGTGGAACCCGGCACGGTCCCGGGCGTCCTGCTCGCCGGCCTGATGATCTCCAACCTCATCGTGGCCGCGTTCAACCTCCTGCCCGGCCTGCCGCTGGACGGCGGCCGCATGCTCCGCGCCGTCGTCTGGAAGCTCACCGGCAAGCCGATGAGCGGCACCATCGCCGCCGCCTGGGTCGGCCGCGCCCTCGCCGTCTCCGTCCTGATCGGCCTGCCCCTGCTGACCCAGTCCGGCGCCCTCGGCACCGACGCCGTGGACAACGTCGGCATGGACACCGTCCTGGACGCCCTGCTCGCCGCCATCCTCGCCGCGATCATCTGGACCGGCGCCGGCAACAGCCTGCGCATGGCCCGCCTGCGCGAGCACCTCCCCGAACTCCGCGCCCGCGCCCTGACCCGCCGCGCGGTCCCCGTCGAGACCCACACCCCCCTCTCGGAGGCCCTGCGCCGCGCCAACGCCGCCGGAGCCCGCGCCCTGGTCGTCGTCGACGCCGACGGCCACCCCCTCTCCCTCGTCCGCGAGGCCGCCATCGTCGGCGTACCCGAGCACCGCCGCCCCTGGGTGGCCGTCAGCGGCCTCGCCCAGGAACTCACCGACGGCATGCGCGTCTCCGCGGAGCTGTCGGGCGAGGAACTCCTCGACGCCCTGCGTGCCACTCCCGCCACCGAGTACCTCGTGGTGGAGGAGACCGGTGAGATCTACGGCGTGCTGTCGGCGGCCGACGTCGAGCGCGCCTTCGTCAAGGCGATGGCCAGGCCTCAGTAGGCCCGGGTCTCCCGGAAGGCCCTCACATGGGGGAGTGGTCGGCGGCCGCAGTAAACGCCGGTAGGCTGGTCACATGTCCGAACCGACCGGTGCCGCCCGCAGGCGCGGGCCCTTCAAGGTCGGGGACCAGGTACAGCTGACCGACCCCAAGGGCCGCCACTACACGTTCACGCTCGAGGCCGGGAAGAACTTCCACACCCACAAGGGTTCCTTCCCGCACGACGAACTGATCGGCGCTCCCGAGGGCAGCGTTGTCCGCACCACGGGAAACGTCGCCTACCTCGCGCTGCGCCCCCTGCTCCCCGACTACGTCCTGTCCATGCCCCGCGGGGCAGCCGTCGTCTACCCGAAGGACGCGGGGCAGATCCTCGCCTTCGCCGACATCTTCCCCGGCGCCCGCGTCGTGGAGGCCGGCGTCGGCTCCGGCTCGCTCAGCAGCTTCCTGCTGCGGGCCATCGGCGACCAGGGCATGCTGCACAGCTACGAGCGCCGCGCGGACTTCGCCGAGATCGCCCAGGCGAACGTCGAGCGCTACTTCGGCGGACCGCACCCCGCCTGGCAGCTCACCGTCGGCGACCTCCAGGACAACCTGTCCGACGCCGACGTGGACCGCGTCATCCTCGACATGCTCGCCCCCTGGGAGTGCCTGGAAGCCGTCTCCAAGGCGCTGGTCCCCGGCGGCATCCTGTGCTGCTACGTGGCGACCACCACCCAGCTCGCCCGGACCGTCGAGTCCATCCGCGAGATCGGCTGCTTCAACGAGCCGACCTCCTGGGAGACGATGATCCGCAACTGGCACATCGAGGGCCTGGCCGTCCGCCCGGACCACCGGATGATCGGCCACACCGGCTTCCTGCTCACCGCCCGTCGCCTCGCCGACGGCGTCGAGCCGCCCATGCGGCGTCGCCGCCCCGCCAAGGGCGCCTACGGCGAGGACTACGCCGGCCCGAACGCCGACGGCGGCACCGGCCGCTGAGACGCCCCTCCGCCCGCACAACGCACCGGCGCGGTGGCGGAGTTCCCGGACCCGCCCCGGGAACTCCGCCACCGCGCCTTTCCGTTGCCACCGCGAGTGAACCGCGGAGCGGTGCCGTTGACCTGCCGCAAGCCCCGGCGGCGGTGCCGGCGCGGCAGCGGCGCCCCGCGCAGGCACGGGCGTGCTGACACAGCGGCAGGAACCGTAACCCTCCTGACTTCCCCGGCGCAGGATGCGCACACCCCGCCGTTCCCTCGGAGTGTGACGTGTGGCACCATGCTGGCCACCCCACCTCACCGGCACAGCCTCAGGAGACTCTCCTAGTGCAGCCTTCCGCCGTCCCGGAGCTCGCCCACACCCACACCCGCCCGATCCACTGGCTCGCCACCGCGACGGCCGTCGCCGGTGTCGTCGCCTTCTCCTCGTTCCTGCAGCCGGACGCCGCGACGGCGGCCCAGGCGGCAAGCCCCCGAACGAAGAGCGCCCCGGTGCACTTCGCTCCGCCCGATCCGGCCGCGGCGACCTTCCCGATCGAGTGCGGCCCGGTGCGGGCCGTGGTGAAGAAGAAGGCCTCCGCAGACCTCGACGGCGACGGCAGTCCGGAGACGGTGGCCGTGGTCCACTGCGACTCCCCGATGGGCACCCCGCCCGACGGCGTGTACGTCCTCACCCGGGACGGCGACAGCGGCAAGCCACGTGTGGTGGCCACCCTGCTCGACCCCCACAAGCGCACCAACGTGAGTGACTTCGCCGTGCGGGAGGGCGCCGTCACGGCCACGCTCCTCGGCTACTCGTCGGCCGACGTGCCGCGTTGCTGCCCCGACGTGAAGAGCGACGTGAAATGGCGTTGGCAGAACGGCGCGTTCGTCCGCTCGACGCCGTCCGGGGCCCGCGGCGTGTGAAGGCCGTGCGGCCGCGGTGTGTGAGATATCAGACAGTAGTCACGGAACGTAGAGAAATGGTCACCCCGCGTCCGGCCCGTAGACCTCGGCCCTGTCCGAAACACGACGTACGTGGATGCACTCGCCCGGACACTCCTTCGCGGAGTCGACCACGTCCGTGAGGAGCGGCAGCGGAACGGGCGTTGTCGCGCCCTTGTCCTGGAGCAACTCGTCGTCGGCGCTCTTCACATAGGCCAGACCGTCGATGTCCAGCTCGAACACCTCGGGCGCGTACTGGGCGCAGATGCCGTCACCGGTACAGAGGTCCTGGTCGATCCAGACCTCCAGCGCCTCGCCCTCGACTCCGGCCTCCTGCTGCACGCTCATGTCTCCTGCCGTTTCATGCGTCGAGCCAGGTCGGGAATCCGGCCAGCTCTGACGGGTGTTGAACGCTTCGACCCTACCTCCGGCTGGGTTCCAATCATGTTCGCTGGGTATTCCCCTGGCGTGAGGGAGAGCGCAAGGGTGAAGATCGGACACACCCCGACCGTCTTTGTGATCTAGGGGTTTCAATCGACACCCGCCCAGGTAGGGTCTGGAAGCGTCCAGCTCCCCTTGGAGGAGGTGAGGACCGTGGCAGCCCACGACGACGACATGAACCGCGGCATCCGCCCGGGACGCGGGTCCGACGACCCGGCCGGGCAGATCGCCTACCTTGAGCAGGAGATCGCCGTCCTGCGACGCAAGCTCGCCGACTCTCCGCGACACACGAGGATTCTCGAAGAGCGGATCGTCGAGCTGCAGACCAATCTGGCCGGCGTGTCCGCACAGAACGAGCGACTCGCCAACACGCTCCGTGAGGCCCGTGACCAGATCGTGGCCCTCAAGGAGGAGGTCGACCGGCTCGCACAGCCGCCGGCCGGCTTCGGAGTTTTCCTGCAAGCGAACGAGGACGGCACCGCCGACATCTTCACCGGCGGCCGCAAGCTCAGGGTGAACGTCAGCCCCAGCGTCGAGCTCGAAGAGCTCCGGCGCGGCCAGGAAGTGATGCTCAACGAAGCTCTCAACGTGGTCGAGGCCATGGAGTACGAGAGCGTCGGAGACATCGTCACCCTCAAGGAGATCCTCGAGGACGGTGAGCGGGCCCTGGTGCTCGGGCACACCGACGAGGAGCGGGTGGTGCGGCTCGCCGAGCCGCTGCTGGACGTCACCATCCGCCCCGGCGACGCCCTGCTCCTGGAGCCCCGCTCCGGATACGTCTACGAGGTCGTGCCGAAGAGCGAGGTCGAGGAACTCGTCCTCGAAGAGGTCCCCGACATCGGCTACGAGCAGATCGGCGGACTCGGCGGCCAGATCGAGGCCATCCGGGACGCCGTGGAGCTCCCCTACCTCTACCCGGACCTGTTCAAGGAGCACGAACTGCGGCCGCCGAAGGGCGTCCTGCTGTACGGGCCCCCCGGATGCGGTAAGACCCTCATCGCCAAGGCCGTGGCCAATTCACTGGCCAAGAAGGTCGCCGAGGTGACCGGCCAGGCCGCCGGCAAGAGCTTCTTCCTCAACATCAAGGGCCCGGAGCTGCTGAACAAGTACGTCGGTGAGACGGAGCGGCAGATCCGCCTCGTCTTCCAGCGGGCCCGTGAGAAGGCCAGCGAGGGCACGCCCGTCATCGTCTTCTTCGACGAGATGGAGTCCCTCTTCCGCACCCGCGGCTCCGGTGTCAGCTCGGACGTGGAGAACACCATCGTCCCGCAGCTGCTCGCCGAGATCGACGGTGTGGAGGGCCTGCAGAACGTGGTCGTGATCGGTGCCTCCAACCGTGAGGACATGATCGACCCGGCCATCCTGCGGCCCGGCCGGCTGGACGTGAAGATCAAGATCGAGCGTCCGGACGCCGAAGCGGCCAAGGACATCTTCGGCAAGTACCTCACCGAGCGCCTCCCGCTCCACGGCGACGACCTCGCCGAGCACGGCGACTCCAAGGCGTCCACGGTCCAGAGCATGATCCAGACGGCCGTGGAACAGATGTACGCCGAATCCGAGGAGAACCGCTTCCTGGAGGTCACCTACGCCAACGGTGACAAGGAAGTCCTCTACTTCAAGGACTTCAACTCCGGCGCCATGATCGAGAACATCGTGGGCCGGGCCAAGAAGATGGCGATCAAGGACTTCCTCGAGAAGAACCAGAAGGGTCTGCGCGTCTCCCACCTCCTCCAAGCCTGCGTGGACGAGTTCAAGGAGAATGAGGACCTGCCGAACACCACCAACCCGGACGACTGGGCCCGGATCTCCGGAAAGAAGGGCGAGCGGATCGTGTACATCCGTACGCTCATCACCGGAAAGCAGGGCGCGGACACCGGACGCTCCATCGACACGGTGGCGAACACCGGTCAGTACCTGTAAAAGGCAGGGCGGCTGCGGGTGCCCTCGGCGGGTACCCGCAGCCGACTGTTTTTCGGGCCACGGCTGGAGCAACGCAATGACGCAAATGATCTCCCCACCAGCGCAAAGGCGTTCTAGGCTCTTCCGTACCGCCGAGTCGCGCAGTGCGGGGACGGGTACCGCACACGCAACCGAGCGCCAGCGGTATCTGAGCGGCGCCCACGACCGAGGGAGCCGCCGGGCAAGGAGGGCCGCATGACCGTACGGCGAGTAATGGGCATCGAGACGGAGTACGGGATCTCCGTCCCCGGCCACCCGAACGCCAATGCCATGCTCACCTCGTCCCAGATCGTGAACGCCTACGCGGCGGCGATGCACCGGGCCCGCCGGGCCCGCTGGGACTTCGAGGAGGAGAACCCGCTGCGGGACGCCCGAGGCTTCGACCTCGCCCGCGAGGCCGCCGACGCCAGCCAGCTCACCGATGAGGACATCGGCCTGGCCAACGTGATCCTCACCAACGGTGCACGGCTCTACGTCGACCACGCCCACCCCGAATACAGCGCCCCCGAGGTCACCAACCCCCGGGACGCCGTCCTCTGGGACAAGGCGGGCGAACGGATCATGGCGGAGGCCGCGGAACGGGCCGCCCAGCTGCCCGGTGCCCAGCCCATCCACCTGTACAAGAACAACACCGACAACAAGGGCGCGTCCTACGGCACGCACGAGAACTACCTGATGAAGCGGGAGACCCCCTTCTCGGACATCGTGCGCCACCTCACGCCCTTCTTCGTCTCCCGCCAGGTCTTCGCCGGAGCGGGCCGCGTCGGCATCGGCCAGGACGGGCACGAACACGGCTTCCAGCTCAGTCAGCGGGCCGACTACTTCGAGGTGGAGGTCGGCCTCGAGACCACGCTGAAGCGCCCGATCATCAACACCCGCGACGAGCCGCACGCCGACGCCGAGAAGTACCGCCGGCTGCACGTGATCATCGGAGACGCGAACCTGTCGGAGATCTCGACGTACCTGAAGCTGGGCACCACGGCTCTCGTCCTGTCGATGATCGAGGACGGCTTCATCGCGGTGGACCTCGCCGTCGACCAGCCCGTCCGCACGCTCCACCAGGTCTCGCACGACCCGTCGCTCAAGCGTCTCGTCACGCTCCGCAGCGGCCGGACGCTCACCGCTGTCCAGCTGCAGATGGAGTACTACGAGCTCGCGCGCAAGTACGTCGAGGAGCGGTTCGGGGCGGACGCCGACGACCAGACCAAGGACGTCCTGTCCCGCTGGGAGGACACCCTCACCCGTCTGGAGCACGACCCGATGAGCCTGGCCGGCGAACTGGACTGGGTCGCCAAGCGGGAGCTCATGGAGGGCTACCGGCGCCGGGACGACCTCGACTGGGACGCGGCACGGCTGCATCTGGTCGACCTCCAGTACGCCGACGTACGGCCCGAGAAGGGCCTGTACAACCGTCTGGTGGCCCGCGGGCGCATGAAGCGCCTGCTGGGCGAGGACGCCATCGAGCGGGCCCGTACGACGCCACCAGAGGACACACGCGCCTACTTCCGCGGCCGCTGCCTGGAGCAGTACGCGGACGACGTCGCGGCGGCCTCCTGGGACTCGGTGATCTTCGACCTCCCGGGCCGGGACTCGCTGCAGCGCGTCCCAACCCTGGAACCGCTTCGCGGAACGCGTAATCACGTCAAGGAGCTCCTGGACCGCTGCCGCACCGCGGAAGACCTGGTCAGGGTCCTGTCCGGGGGGTGAGCACGCATCGCGGGTACTCGGGAGGGGCCCGCCGGACAGGGTGGAAAATCCCTGGTCCGGGAATCATCGAGGTGGTCCCCGTACGTTGGAGCAACTGCGGGGCCACTGTCAGACCCGGCGAGTAGGGTCTGATCTTGACCGAGCAACTGTGTCGGGCGAACCGAGCGGGGTGAGGGATATGGCGACCAAGGACACCGGCGGCGGACAGCAGAAGGCCACCCGGTCCACCGAGGAGGTCGAGGAGCAGGCGGCGGAGGCGCAGGCTTCGGAGGACCTCAAGGAGCGTCAGGAGAAGCTGAGCGACGACGTGGACTCGGTTCTGGACGAGATCGACGACGTACTCGAGGAGAATGCCGAGGATTTCGTTCGGAGCTTCGTGCAAAAGGGTGGGCAGTAAAGGCGACTGGTGCACTCTAGCCTTTGATCTGAAGGCGGCGGGGGATGGAAGCGGCCAACGAGCCGAGCGTGAAGCGATGCAGGAAGTGCGAGCGGGATCTGCCTCTTGCTGCATATGCCCGCGACAAGAATCGGCGTGACGGCCTGCAGGTGCACTGCCGGGAGTGCGTGGCAAAGTACAGCGCCGCGCACTACCGGCGTCGCCGGGAGGCCATGGGGAAGCCGGTGCGGGGGCAGGTGGATGTTCCGGCCGGATACAAGCTCTGCCGGACTTGCGGCGGGATCAAGCCGCACAGTGAATGGCATCGCAACGCGACCGCATCCGACGGGCTGTCGACACGCTGCAAGGCATGCCGGGCGGTGCAGGGTCGTCAGGGGCATCTGAAGCGTCAGTACGGCATCACGGAAGCCGAACGTGACGGTCTGATCGCCTCCCAAGGAGGCGTGTGCTGTATATGTCTGTCGGCCGTGCCCGAGCATGTGGATCACTGCCACAGGACGGGTAGGGTCCGTGGCGTACTGTGCTTCAGCTGCAACGCTGCACTGGGGCAGTTCAAGGATCGGCCCGATGCCATAAGGCGGGCTGCCGCTTACGTGGAAGGAATCGCGTGGAAGCCAACACTCGTAGCACCGGGCGTCTACCAGCTGCCTTCCTGACGCCAGGGTCTTCTTCCTTCATGGACTTCCTGTCCGAGCACCAGCCGGAGATGCTGCCCGGCAATCGGCAACTGCCGCCCACCCAGGGCGTGATCGAGGCGCCGCACGGCACCACGATCGTCGCCGTGACGTTCCCCGGCGGTGTCGTCCTCGCCGGTGACCGGCGGGCCACCATGGGCAACGTCATCGCGCAGCGGGACATCGAGAAGGTCTTCCCGGCCGACGAGTACTCGGCGGTGGGCATCGCCGGTACGGCGGGTCTGGCCGTGGAGATGGTGAAGCTGTTCCAGCTGGAGCTGGAGCACTTCGAGAAGGTCGAGGGGGCGCAGCTGTCGCTGGAGGGCAAGGCGAACCGGCTGTCGACGATGATCCGTTCCAACCTCGGCATGGCCATGCAGGGCCTGGCCGTGGTGCCGCTGTTCGCGGGGTACGACGTGGACCGTGAGAAGGGGCGGATCTTCTCGTACGACGTGACGGGCGGGCGCTCCGAGGAGCAGGGGTACGCGGCCACGGGTTCCGGTTCGATCTTCGCGCGCGGTGCGATGAAGAAGCTGTTCCGGAACGACCTGAGCGAGGCCGACGCCACGACGCTCGTGGTCCAGGCTCTCTACGACGCGGCAGACGACGACTCGGCGACCGGTGGTCCCGATGTCGCGCGCCGGATCTATCCCATCGTCACCGTGATCACCGAGGACGGCTTCCGCCGGCTCTCCGAGACCGAGGCGTCCGATATCGCGCGCTCGGTCCTGGAGCGGCGGCTGGAGCAGCCGGACGGTCCGCGGGCCGCGCTGCTGTAGGCGGCGGGCTGTCTTGAATCAGGGTGGTCCAGTGAATCGTCGGAATTCTGAAGAGAGGGACGGATAACCGGTGTCGACGCCGTTCTATGTCTCACCCCAGCAGGCGATGGCCGACCGGGCCGAGTACGCCCGCAAGGGCATCGCCCGTGGCCGCAGCCTGGTCGTGCTGCAGTACGCCGACGGCATCGTGTTCGTCGGCGAGAACCCGTCCCGTGCGCTGCACAAGTTCAGCGAGATCTACGACCGGATCGGCTTCGCGGCCGCCGGCAAGTACAACGAGTACGAGAACCTGCGGATCGGCGGTGTGCGCTACGCCGACCTGCGGGGTTACACCTACGACCGGGACGATGTGACGGCCCGGGGTCTGGCGAACGTGTACGCGCAGACGCTGGGCACGATCTTCTCGAGTGCGGCTGAGAAGCCGTACGAGGTGGAGCTGGTCGTCGCCGAGGTCGGGGAGACGCCTGAGGGCGACCAGATCTACCGGCTGCCGCATGATGGTTCCATCGTGGACGAGCACGGCTCGGTCGCGGTGGGCGGTAATGCCGAGCAGATCAGCAGCTACCTGGACCAGCGTCACCAGGAGGGCATGACGCTCGCCGAGGCGCTGAAGCTGGCGGTGCAGGCGCTGTCCCGCGACACCAACGGCAGCGAGCGGGAGATCCCCGCGGAGCGGCTGGAGGTGGCGGTGCTGGACCGCACGCGCCCGCAGAAGCGCAAGTTCAAGCGGATCAGTGCGCGTCAGCTGTCGCGCCTGCTGGAGGCGGATGGTTCGGGGCCGGCGACTGCGGCGGAGGCCGAGGAGTCCGGGGACGACGAGTAGTTCCCCCGCGTGGGGCGGGGGGTGGGTCGGGGCCGTGCCGGGGGGTGTCCGTCCTCGGAACGGCGCGACGCGGTTGGCTACCGGCTAACTGGCGTCATACGCGCCGCCCGCTGCGGGCGGACACCCCCCGACACGGCCCCTCACGCGCGTCGGCGGCTGCGGGCGCATCAGCCCCAGCTGCGGGCATGCGTGCCGCTGGGGCGATGGGGGTCCCCCCTGCTCGAGCGAAGCCGAGAGCTTGGGGGAGGGTGGGCGCAGCGGTACCCCGCTGCGCCGGGCTGCGCAACGCCCCGGCCCCAGCACCAACGCCGGGTACAGCTAGCGTGGGGGCGCCGTGGAGCCCCGTACGACCAGCCGCACGGGAATGTCCCCACCCTCGGGCTCACGCCCCTCCAGAACGGCCAGCAGAGCCCGCATCCCCCGTTCCCCGAACAACTCGGCGTCGAGGCGGACCGTCGTCAGCTCCGGGTCGATCGCCGTGGCCAGGGCCAGGTCGTCCAGGCCGGTGACCGAGACGTCGTCCGGGATGCGCAGGCCCAGCCGGCGGACGGCTTTGTACGCCCCGGCGGCCAGTTTGTCGTCGTCGCAGACGAGGGCCGTGGGGCGGGGGCCGGGTTCCGACAGAGCCTTCTCGGTCGCCGTCACCGCGCCCTCGATGGAGATCGGTGAACGGGCCGTGACGACCGACGTGCCCGGCACTGAGGCCACACGCGTCGCCAGTTCCCGGGCCCGCACCTCGAAGGTCCAGGACGGGACGTCCGCCGCCAGATGGAGGAAGCGGCGGTGGCCCAGCCCCAGCAGATGCTCCGCGACCTGGCGGACACCGTCGGTGATGTCGAGGTTGACCGTCGCCGCTCCCAGGCTGCCCTCCGGGTCGCTGTCCAGCATCACCAGGGGCAGCGCCTCGCCACGGATCGCCGTGAGCGCGTCCGCCGCCATGGACGAGGCGATGACGCCGTCCAGCGCGGCCTGCGCGGAGGCGAAGGGGTCCCGGGCGGGGCCGATGCCCTCGGGGGAGGGGTAGAGGACCACGCCGAAGCCGTGCTCGGCTGCGACGCGGGCGGCGCCCGTGTAGACGCCGGCGAAGAACTCCGTGGTGAGGGCGGGGACGACCAGGAGGACCGTGCGGGTGCGGCCCAGGCGCAGGTTGCGTGCGGCCAGGTTGGGGCGGTAGCCCAGCTCGCGCGCGGCCTCGCGGACCCGCTCGGCCGTCGCCTCCGCGACCCGTCCGCGCCACTTGTCCCCGAGGACCAGGGAGACCGCCGCCTGGGAGACCCCGGCGGCCTGGGCGACGTCCCGGCTCGTGGGGCGGGTGGTGCTGCCTCGTGCCACCGTCGGCGTGCTCCTTCGTCTGGACTCCCGAACAGCGGACATGGTACGTATGAGCTCCGACGTTATACGTAAAACCTAGGGGCGGGGACATGGCCACGGGATACCTGGAGATCCTTCGGGCGCGGCATGCCGCCCGGCTGCTCGTCGGCACGCTGGTGGGCCGGCTGCCCTGCGCCACGGCGCCCATCGCGATCGTGCTGTACGTCCGGGCGGAGGGCGGCACGTACAGCCTGGCGGGGGCTCTGGCGGCCGTGTACGGCGTCGCCAACGCCGTAGGGCAGCCGGTCCTGGGCCGGCTGGTGGATCAGCGGGGACAGCCTCGTGTGCAGCTGCCGGCAGCTGTCCTCTCCGCGCTCGCCATGGCCGTGTTCGCCTTCGGCGGCATCGGGTCGCTCCCGCTCGCGTACGGCGCCGTCGCCGCGGCCGGGATCTTCACACCGCCCCTGGAAGGCGGGCTGCGGGCGCTGTGGCCCTCGGTTCTCCGGAAGGAGGACCAGGTCCACACGGCGTACGCCATGGACGCCGTGGCCCAGGAGGTGATGTTCACCGTCGGGCCGCTCCTCGTGACGCTCTGCGTGTCCCTGTGGTCGGCCCAGGCCGCGCTGCTCGTGCTGAACCTGGTGGGGGTGCTGGGGGCGCTGTCCGTAGTGGTGTCGCCGCCCTCACGCGCGTGGCGGTCGGCGCCGCGCGAGGCGCACTGGCTGGGTGCGCTGCGCTCGTCGGGGCTGCTGGCGCTGCTGGCCGCGTTCCTGTTCGTCGGGATGGCGCTCGGGTCCATCACCGTCGCCTCGGTGCCCTACGCGGACGAGCACGGCGGTGACGCGGTGTACGGCTGGCTGATGGCCGCCCTGGGGTTCGGGGCGCTGGTCGGCGGCACCGTCTACGGGGCCCGGCAGTGGGCCGGTGAGCCCGCGCGGCGACTCCAGGTGCTGGTGGGCCTTCTGGTGGTGTGTTACCTGCCGCTGATGCTGATGCCGGACGCGGTGCCCATGGTGGCGCTGACCGCGCTCGCCGGGGTCTTCCTCGCGCCCGCCATTGCCTGCGCGTTCGTCCTGGTCGACCGGCACGCTCCGCGCGGCACCGTCACCGAGGCGTTCTCCTGGCTCGTGACGACGTTCACCGTGGGCCACTCGGTGGGAACGGGCGTCGCGGGCCCCGTCGTCGAGGCCGGAGGGGCCCTGTGGGGCTTCGCCGTGCCGGGTGTCGCGGGTGGCGTGTCCCTGCTGGTTTTGACCGCCACGCGACGGGTACTCGCAGCTCCCGGCGGGGGAGCGGTTGTTGCGGCCGGTTCGGAAAATGATCCAAACCGTGCCCTCGAACCCCGTTTCAGTTCAGGGGATCGGGCGTAATGTTCCCTCATGGACCGCCGCATTTTCGGGCTGGAGAACGAGTACGGCGTCACGTGCACGTTCAGGGGACAGCGCCGCCTGTCTCCTGACGAGGTGGCGCGGTACCTCTTCCGCCGTGTCGTGTCATGGGGCCGCAGCAGCAATGTCTTTCTGCGAAACGGCGCCCGCCTCTATCTCGACGTGGGCTCACATCCGGAATACGCCACACCGGAATGTGACAACGTGATCGAACTGGTCACCCACGACAAAGCGGGCGAGCGCATTCTCGAAGGACTCCTGGTGGACGCCGAACGACGCCTGCACGAGGAGGGAATCGCGGGCGACGTCTACCTCTTCAAGAACAACACCGATTCGGCGGGCAACTCCTACGGCTGCCACGAGAACTATCTGGTCGCCCGGCACGGGGAGTTCTCCCGGCTCGCGGACATTCTCATTCCGTTCCTGGTGACGAGGCAGCTGCTGTGCGGTGCCGGCAAGGTGCTGCAGACGCCGCGCGGGGCCGTGTACTGCGTCAGTCAGCGGGCCGAGCACATCTGGGAGGGCGTCTCCTCGGCGACGACCCGCTCCCGGCCGATCATCAACACGCGCGACGAGCCGCACGCGGACGCCGAGCGCTACCGGCGACTGCACGTCATCGTGGGCGACTCCAACATGTCCGAGACGACCATGCTGCTCAAGGTCGGCGCGACCGACCTGGTGCTGCGCATGATCGAGGCGGGCACGGTGATGCGGGACCTCACACTGGAGAACCCGATCCGGGCGATCCGCGAGGTCAGCCACGACATCACCGGGCGCCGGAAGGTGCGCCTGGCCAGCGGCCGGGAGGCCTCCGCGCTGGAGGTGCAGCGCGAGTACTACGAGAAGGCGCTGGACTTCTGCGAGCGCCGTGGCATCCGCACGGGCACCGTCGAGCGTGTGCTGGAGCTGTGGGGCCGGACGCTGGACGCGATCGAGACCGAGGACCTCGACCGCATCGGCACCGAGATCGACTGGGTCATGAAGTACAAGCTCATCGAGCGGTACCGCAGCAAGAACAACATGACCATGTCGCATCCGCGGGTCGCGCAGATAGACCTCGCCTACCACGACATCCACCGCCGTCGTGGCCTGTACTACCTGCTCGAGAAGAAGGGCCAGGCGGCCCGGGTCTGCAACGACTTGAAGATCTTCGAGGGCAAGTCCGTTCCGCCGCAGACCACTCGGGCCCGGCTGCGCGGGGACTTCATCCGCCGGGCCCAGGAACAGCGCCGTGACTTCACGGTCGACTGGGTCCACCTCAAGCTCAATGACCAGGCTCAGCGCACCGTGTTGTGCAAGGACCCGTTCCGTTCCGTGGACGACAGGGTGGAGAAGCTGATCGCCGGAATGTGAGGAATCGCGCCGGCGGGGATATCTCGCCGGAACGCCACACGGGCGCCGTACGTTACCAGTGCGGCGCCCTGCTCACGCCGTAGAGTTGCGCGCACGCCATCAGAAGATCGATTGATTACGAGGCCCCCACAGTGCGCCGACGCTCACTTCTCATCGCAGTTCCCGCAGGTCTGACCACGCTCGCCGCATGCGGTGAGGACAAGTCCGACTCGAGCAAGGCCAGCGACAGTCCGTCGCCCTCGGCGTCGTCCCCGTCCGCGGCCCCGCCGCCGAAGATCGTGGACGGTCCGCTGCCGGCGGTCACCGCGGGCACCAAGTTCGACGAGAAGCCGACGATCGCCAAGGGCAGCGGTGAGCCGTCGAAGCAGCTGGCGGTGAAGACGCTGATCGCGGGCAGCGGCAAGACGGTCGCGGAGAACGACTTCGTCGTGGCGAACTACCTGGGCCAGGTCTGGAGCACGGGCAAGGTCTTCGACAACTCCTACGACCGCAAGACCCGCCTGGCCATCCAGCTCTCCCAGGGCCGGATCATCGACGGCTGGCGGTATGCGCTGGCCGGCAAGAAGGCCGGCAGCCGTGTCGAGATGGCCGTCCCGCCGACCTGGGGTTACGGCTCGCAGGGCAACCCGCAGGCGGGTATCAAGGGCACCGACACCCTGGTCTTCGTGGTCGACGTGCAGGACACGTTCAACGCCACGAGCTCCGCCAAGGGCGAGAAGGCCCCGCAGGACGACGCGGACCTGCCCAAGGTCGGCACCAACACCGACGGCAAGGCGCCCAGCATCGAGGTGCCCAAGGCGGACGCCCCGACCAAGCTCGTCGCGGAGTACGTCCTGGAGGGCGACGGCGAGAAGGTCGCCGCCGACGACAGCGTGCTCGTGCAGTACAAGGGCGTGCTGTGGGACGGCGGCAAGGAGTTCGACTCCTCGTACGCCAACAAGCAGCTGGTGTCGTTCTCGCTCCAGCAGGTCGTCAAGGGCTGGGCACAGGGCCTGACCGGCAAGAAGGTCGGCAGCCGCGTCCTCATCGTCATCCCGCCGAAGCTGGGCTACGGGGACAACCCGCCGCAGGGCAGCGGCATCAAGAAGGACTCCACGCTGGTCTTTTCGGTGGACATCCTCGCGAAGCTCTGAGGTGCGTGGGATGTAAGACTGTGCGTGTTCGCCTTTTCGCAGACAAGCAGGAGCTAGAGACGTGAGCATCGACAAGCCCGAGATCGACTTCCCGGGCGGCGAGCCCCCGGCGGACCTCGAGATCAAGGACATCTGGGAAGGCGACGGCCCGGTCGCGCAGGCGGGCCAGACCGTCACCGTGCACTACGTCGGTGTCGCCTTCAGCACGGGCGAGGAGTTCGACGCCAGCTGGAACCGCGGTACCCCCTTCCGCTTCCCGCTGGGCGGCGGCCGGGTCATCCAGGGCTGGGACCAGGGCGTGCAGGGCATGAAGGTCGGCGGCCGCCGCCAGCTGACGATCCCCGCCCACCTCGCCTACGGCAACCAGAGCCCGACCCCTCTGATCAAGCCGGGCGAGACGCTGATCTTCGTGGTCGACCTGCTCGGGGTCTGACCAAGGTTCGAACAGAATCGATCATGCGGGGCCCATGCCTGTTCGGGCATGGGCCCTCGGCTTTGCCGCACCACCGCGGGGCGGTACGGTCAACGTCGTCAAGCACCATAGGGAGGCGAAGGGCGTCGATGGCCATTGCCAAGGCCGAGCGGCTGATGAACCTGGCGCTGTGTCTGCTCGGGACGCGGCGGCCGCTCAGCAAGCGTGAGCTGCGCGACTCCATCGAGGCCTACGTCGAGGCCTTCGGGCCGGGCAACGGCGCCGGCGGCAACGACGACTCCTTCAACCGCATGTTCGAGCGCGACAAGGACGACCTGCGCGAACTCGGACTGGTCATCGAGACCGTCGAGAGCCTCGACGGCGAGATCGGCTACCTGGCCCGCCGTGACAGCAACCGCCTCCCGCCCATCACCCTGGACGCCGAGGAGGCCGCCGCGCTCGGGCTCGCCGCCAAGGTGTGGCAGCAGGCCCGGCTCGCCGGCGCGGCCAGCGGCGCCCTGCAGAAACTACGCGCGGCGGGACTCCCCGAGGACGTCGACCCCTACGGGCCGCACGGCGCGCTGGAGCCCCGCATCCCCGTGCACGAGGCGGCGTTCGAGCCGCTGATGCTCGCCTGCCGGGACCGCCGGCCGGTCGTGTTCGACTACCGCAAGGCGACCGCCGCCCACCCGGAGCAGCGGCATGTCGAGCCGTGGGCGCTGGAGTGCTGGCGAGGCCACTGGTACCTGGCCGGCTGGGACCGCGACCGGGGCGCCGAGCGTGTCTTCCGGCTGTCCCGGATCACCGGCAAGGTCCGCTCGCGCGGCGGCCGGTACACCGCTGACGTGCCGGACGTCGTCACCGTCCGTGAGACCGTCGCGAGCTGGGCCGGGGAGATCGCGGACCGCTCGGCGCGGATCCGGCTGCGCTCGGACGCGGGGTACCCCCTTCGGGCGAAGGCGGCCTCCGTGCGGGAACTCGGCGACGGCTGGGACGAGTTGGAGATTCCGTACGGCCACGGGCTGGACGCCTGGCTGGTGGAGTTCGGCCCGGACGTGGTCGTCCTGGAGCCCGCCGAGCTGCGGGCCGACGTGGTGGACCGGCTGCGGGCCGTGGCCAAGGGCTGAGGGGGAGCGGGAAGAGACAGTGGCAGGCAAACCGGTCAGGCCCGTGAACGCCATCGACCAGACCCGGCGGATGCTCTCCCTGGTGACGTATCTGAGAGAGCGTCCCGGGGCACGGGTCGAGGACGTCGCGCGTGCCTTCGGCATCACCGAGGACGAGCTGGTCTCCGACCTCGACGTGCTGCCCATGTGCGGCACCAGCTTCCGCGGCGGGGACCTGCTCGACATCGACACCGACGGCGAGCGCATCTGGTGGCACAACCCGGCCGCCCTCGCGGCGGAAGCGGCCGAACCGCTCCGGCTCGCCGCCGATGAGGCCACCGCACTGCTCGTCGCCGCCCGGGCCGTGGCCACACTGCCCGGACTGCGCGAGAGCGACCGCCAGGCGCTGCTGCGGGCGACGGCCAAGGTGGAGACCGCGGCCGGCGAGGCGGCGGGCGCCAGCTCACGCCTGTCGGTGACCTTCGAGTCCGAGGGCGGAGTCTTCGCGGACGTCGACCGGGCGATCGCCGAGCGCCGCCGGCTGTGGATCCGCTACTACTCGCCCGCGCGCGACGAGGTCACCGAGCGGGAGATCGACCCGATCCGCCTCGTCAGCGTCGGGCACACCTATGTCGAGGCCTGGTGCCGCCGCTCCGAGGCGCGCCGCACCTTCCGGCTCGACCGGGTCGCGGAGATCAGAATCCTGGACGAGCCGTCGGCGCCGCCGGAGGTCGAGCTGCGGGACCTCTCGGAGGGGCTGGTGCAACCTGCCGCGGAGGACCCGGAGGTCGTCGTCGAGGTCGGCCCGGGCGGGCGCTGGGTCGCCGAGTACTACCCGCACGACAGTGCGGATGAGCTCCCGGACGGCGGGCTGCGTATCACTCTGCGGACCCCCGACCCGGCGTCGCTGCGGCGCCTGGCACTGCGGCTCGGACGTGACGGCCGCATCGTGTCGCCACCCGACCTCGCGCAGAGCGCCCGGCTGGCGGCCCGCGAGGCGCTGGCGGCGTACGACGGGATCGAGTCGGTCCAAGCCGCCGACGTGACGGAGGCGGCCGGGGCCCCCGGGCCGCAGGCGCCGCGTCCGGCGCACGCCACTCAGGCCGGGCCGGACGGCGGGCGTACGTGAGCCGTCACGGCGCACCGTGCCGTGGGGCGGGAGCGCGCGGTCCCGCGGCCTTGCCCGGCGGGGGGCGGCCGTGGTCCGGCCGTGCCCGGGCCCGGCGGTGGTGCCCCGGAGGCGAACGACCCGAGGACGAGGAGCGAGGACTGTGAGCGAGTCGGTGACGTCGTCCGGTGCGCGGGGCATCACGGTGGAGTCCGCGTTCGCCGGGATGAGAGGCGTGTCCCCGGTGATGTTCAGAGCGGGCTGCCCCGACTGCCGGGAGCGTTTCGAGCTCGCCGCGGGTGCGCTGCGCCTCGCCATCGGCGCCTCGAGCCGCACCACGTTCTACTCGTTCACCTGCCCGGAGTGCGGGGCTTCCGTCCGTAAGCCCGCGGGGGAGCGGATCGTCGAGCTGCTCACCGGCGGCGGCGTGCGGACCCTGCGACTGCACTCGACCCTCTAGAGGGGCGGGCCGTCCGGCCGTCCGGGACGGTCTAGGCTCGACGTCATGTTCTGGCCGATGTTCGCGGTTGCACTGGGGTTCGTGGGTCTCGCCGTGCTGGGGGTGCTCGCCGTACGGGTCTTCGTCGAGGCACAGCGCCTGGCCAGGCAGGTCACGGACTCGGCGCGGCGCATCAACCGGGCCGCCGAGGACCTGGACCGGGCGGCGGAGAGTGCCGCCCGGTCCGTGGACGCCCTGTGAGTCACGCAGCAGGCGGCTGTGAGTTGCGTTTCGGGACAGTTCGCCCTGTCACCTCGGCGGTACGTACAGGTACTCTGCTGGTCGCGGCCCGGTTAACGAGGCACTGGTCGCGGACGGGAGTACGCACAGGGGATGCAGAGGGATTGCCTCGCGTTCACCCCTGAGCGTTACGATCGCTGTCGACACGATCGTTCGGACACATGTCCGACCGGTCGGACAGCACCCCACCACAGCCGCCTCGGTGAGAAGGTAAAGACTTATGTTCGGAAGGCTCGGAGCCCCCGAGATCATTCTCATCCTCGTCGTCATCATCCTGCTGTTCGGCGCGAAGAAGCTTCCGGACATGGCGCGGTCGCTCGGCAAGTCCGCCCGCATCCTCAAGAGCGAGGCCAAGGCGATGAAGGACGACGGCAAGTCGTCCACGACCCCGGCCGGTCCGCCCAACCCCGACGAGCAGCCCGCGCAGCGCACCATCCAGTCCGCGCCCGGCGACGTGACCAGCTCCCGCCCGGTCAACGAACCGACGGACACGACCAAGCGCTGACGCAGGGCCGGTGACCTCCGGCCCGCCGCACGAGATGGGAACGTGGGTTGCTGAAGCCTGCCCGCAAGGAGAAGGAGAAGGACCCCGAGGGGCGGATGCCCCTCGCGGAGCACCTTCGCGAGCTCCGCAACCGGCTCGCCAAAGCGATGCTGGCGATCGTCGTCGTCACGGTCGTCGCGGCCTTCTTCTACAACGACATCATCAACTTGATCACCAAGCCGATCCTCGACTCGGTCGGCTGTGACAAGACGTTCGCGGAACTGGCGAACTCGCGGCCCGACGCGAAGCCGTGCGCGCAGATCACCATCAACGGTCTGCTCGCCCCCTTCACCCTGGCGCTGAAGGTCTCGCTGATGGCCGGTGTGGTGCTGGCCTCGCCGGTCTGGCTCTACCAGCTGTGGGCCTTCGTCGCCCCCGGTCTGCACCGGCACGAGAAGAAGTACGCGTACGCGTTCGTCGCCACGGGTGCCCCGCTGTTCGTCACGGGCGCCTACTTCGCCTACACGGTGCTGCCCACCTCGGCGAAGGTGCTGCTCGACTTCACCCCGGGCGGCACGTCCAACCTCCTTCCGCTGGACGACCTGCTCGACCTGGTCATGCGGATGGTGCTCGTCTTCGGCCTCTCCTTCGAGCTGCCGCTGCTGCTGGTCATGCTCAACCTCACCGGGGCGCTCAGCGGCAAGCGGATGCTCGGCTGGTGGCGCGGCATGATCATGGCGATCACGGTCTTCGCGGCCATCGCCACGCCCAGCACCGACCCGCTGACCATGCTGATGCTCGCCGGGCCGATCTGGATCCTGTACTTCGGGGCGGTCGCCTTCTCCCTGCTCAACGACCGTCGCCGCAGCCGCCGCGACGCCCTGGGCCCCGACGACGACGAGGCCTCCGAGCTGGACCTCACCCCCGAGGACATCGGCGAGATCGAGCCCGTGGCCACCGGGCGCGCCGCCCTGCCCGAGCAGGCGAGCTCGGAGCGGTCGGACCGGGTCAACGGTTATGACGACGTGACCTGAAGACCGCCGGGCAGCTCATAGGGTCGGTCCCGTGACCAGCGAGATCACCCTCTTCGTCAACCCCACCGCGGGCCGCGGCCGGGGCGCCCGCGCGGCGCAGCCGGCCGCTTCCGCTTTGCGGGCGGCCGGTTTCTCGGTGCGCACGGTGCTCGGGGAGGACGCGGCCGACGCCCTCACCCGCGCACGGGCCGCCGTCGCGGGCGGGACCGGGGCGCTGATAGCCGTCGGCGGCGACGGCATGGCACACCTCGCCCTGCGGGCCGTCGCGGGCACACGCACCCCGCTCGGCCTGATCGCCGTCGGCACCGGCAACGACTTCGCCCGCGCCCTCGGCCTGCCCGTGCGCCAACCGGCCGCCGCCGGGCGCATGATCGCCGATGCCCTCAAGTGCGGTCGGCTCCGCGACATCGACCTCGGTCAGGTGGGCGACCGCTGGTTCGGCACCGTCCTCGCCTCCGGCTTCGACTCCCGCGTCAACGACCGGGGCAACCGCATGCGGTGGCCCGCCGGCCGCTTCAGGTACGACCTCGCGATGATCGCCGAACTGGCCGCGTTCCGGCCCGTCCCGTACCGGATCCGGCTCGACGACGGCGACGTCCGCGAGGTCGAGGCGACGCTGGTGGCCGTCGGCAACGGCTCGTCGTACGGGGGCGGCATGCGGATCTGCCCCGGGGCCGATCTGACCGACGGACTGTTCGACGTCACGGTGGTCGGGGACTGTGGCCGTTCGACGCTGCTGCGGGTGTTTCCGCAGGTGTACCGGGGCACACACACAGAGCACCCGAAGGTGACCGTGCTGCGGGCGGCGCGGGTCGAGATCGCCGCCGAGGGGATCACCGGCTACGCGGACGGGGAGCCGCTCGGCCCGCTGCCGCTGAGCGCGCGCTGCGTGCGCGGGGGCGTGCGGGTCGTCGGCCCCTGAGCTGCGCCGATCCCAGGTTTCACAGGATCGGATCCGGATAATGATCGTCCTGTTGTCAGTGGGGCCCGGTACGCTCGAAAGCACGATGACAGAGGATCTCTCACCGGCCGAGCGGTACGCGGCGGCGCGCGAGCGCGCTGCCGAGCAGGCCACCGCGCTCGCGTCCTTCCGCGAGATGTACGACTTCGGCCTCGACCCCTTCCAGATCGAGGCCTGCCAGGCGCTCGAGGCGGGGAAGGGCGTGCTGGTCGCCGCGCCCACCGGCTCCGGCAAGACGATCGTCGGCGAGTTCGCCGTGCATCTCGCCCTCCTCCAGGGCAAGAAGTGCTTCTACACGACGCCCATCAAGGCGCTGTCGAACCAGAAGTACGCCGACCTGTGCCGCCGTTACGGCACCGAGAAGGTGGGCCTGCTCACCGGAGACAACAGCGTGAACTCCGACGCTCCGGTGGTCGTGATGACCACCGAGGTGCTGCGGAACATGCTGTACGCCGGTTCGCAGACCCTCCTGGGCCTCGGCTACGTGGTCATGGACGAGGTGCACTACCTCTCCGACCGGTTCCGTGGAGCCGTCTGGGAAGAGGTGATCATTCACCTTCCCGAATCGGTGACCCTGGTCTCCCTCTCGGCGACGGTGTCGAACGCCGAGGAGTTCGGCGACTGGCTCGACACCGTCCGCGGCGACACCGAGGTGATCGTCTCCGAGCACCGGCCCGTGCCGCTGTTCCAGCACGTGCTGGCCGGACGGCGGATGTACGACCTGTTCGAGGAGGGCGAGGGCCACAAGAAGGCCGTCAACCCCGACCTCACGCGCATGGCGCGCATGGAGGCGAGCCGGCCGTCGTACCAGGACCGCCGGCGTGGCCGGTCCATGCGCGAGGCCGACCGTGAGCGTGAGCGCAGACAGCGGTCGCGGATCTGGACGCCTAGCCGGCCGGAGGTCATCGAGCGGCTCGACGCCGAGGGGCTGCTGCCCGCCATCACCTTCATCTTCAGCCGTGCCGCCTGCGAGGCCGCGGTCCAGCAGTGCCTGTACGCGGGGCTCCGCCTGAACGACGAGGAGGCGCGCGAGCAGGTGCGCTCGCTCGTCGAGGAGCGCACGGCGTCCATCCCGGCCGAGGACCTGCACGTCCTCGGCTACTACGAGTGGCTGGAGGGCCTGGAGCGCGGCATCGCCGCCCATCACGCGGGCATGCTGCCGACGTTCAAGGAGGTCGTCGAGGAGCTGTTCGTGCGCGGCCTGGTCAAGGCCGTGTTCGCGACCGAGACGCTCGCACTCGGCATCAACATGCCCGCCCGCTCGGTGGTGCTGGAGAAGCTCGTCAAGTGGAACGGCGAGCAGCACGCGGACATCACACCGGGTGAGTTCACGCAGCTGACGGGGCGTGCGGGGCGGCGCGGCATCGACGTCGAGGGCCACGCCGTCGTGCTGTGGCAGCGCGCCATGAACCCCGAGCATCTGGCGGGCCTCGCCGGCACGCGGACGTACCCGCTGCGGTCCAGCTTCAAGCCGTCGTACAACATGGCGGTCAACCTCGTGGAGCAGTTCGGCCGGCACCGCTCGCGGGAGCTGCTGGAGACGTCCTTCGCGCAGTTCCAGGCGGACAAGTCGGTCGTCGGGATCTCCCGGCAGGTGCAGCGCAACGAGGAGGGTCTCGAGGGCTACAAGGCCTCCATGACCTGCCACCTCGGCGACTTCGAGGAATACGCGCGAATGCGCCGCGAGCTCAAGGACCGGGAGAACGAGATCGCCCGGCAGGGCGCGGCACAGCGGCGCGCCGAGGCCGCCGTCGCGCTGGAGAAGCTGAAGCCCGGTGACGTCATCCACGTGCCCACCGGCAAGTACGCGGGCCTGGCGCTGGTGCTGGACCCGGGCCTGCCCGCGGGCCGCTCCAACGGACACCGCGGCTTCGAGCACCACGACGGGCCGCGCCCGCTGGTACTGACCGCCGAGCGGCAGGTGAAGCGGCTGGCGTCCATCGACTTCCCGGTGCCGGTCGAGCCGCTGGAGCGGATGCGGATCCCGAAGTCCTTCAACCCCCGCTCCCCGCAGTCCCGTCGGGACCTCGCGTCCGCGCTGCGCACCAAGGCCGGGCACATCCCGGCCGAGCGGCACCGCAAGCGGCGCTCCCAGGCGGCCGACGACCGGGAGATCGCCCGGCTGCGGACCGCGCTCCGCGCGCACCCGTGCCATGGGTGCGACGACCGTGAGGACCACGCCCGTTGGGCCGAGCGCTACCACCGGCTGCTGCGGGACACCTCGCAGCTGGAGCGGCGGATCGAGGGCCGCACGAACACGATCGCCCGGACGTTCGACCGTATCGTCGCGCTGCTGACCGAGCTGGACTATCTGCGCGCGGACGAGGTCACCGAGCACGGCAAGCGGCTCGCGCGGCTGTACGGCGAGCTGGACCTGCTGGCCAGCGAGTGTCTGCGCGAGGGCGTCTGGGAGGGACTCGGCCCGGCCGAACTGGCCGCCTGCGTCTCGGCGTTGGTGTTCGAGTCCCGGGTCGCGGACGACGCGATGGCGCCGAAGCTGCCGTCCGGGAAGGCCAAGGCCGCGCTGGGCGAGATGGTGCGGATCTGGGGGCGGCTGGACGCGCTGGAGGAGGAGTTCCGGATCACCCAGACCGAGGGGGTCGGGCAGCGTGAGCCGGACCTCGGGTTCGCCTGGGCCGCGTACATGTGGGCCTCCGGCAAGGGGCTCGACGAGGTGTTGCGCGAGGCGGAGATGCCGGCGGGGGATTTCGTGCGGTGGTGCAAGCAGGTCATCGATGTGCTGGGGCAGATCGCTGCGGCGGCGCCGGTCGGGTCTTCCGTGGTGAAGAACGCGCGTAAGGGTGTCGATCTGTTGCTGCGGGGGGTTGTCGCCTACTCGTCGGTGGGGTGAGCTTGTTGCGCGGGTGCCGGTGGTTGGTGGTTGCTCGCGCAGTTCCCCGCGCCCCTTGAGGGGCGTTGTTCTGAAAGTCCCTCACCCGTTGCGGTGAGGGACTTTCGTATGCCTGTTCGTCATTACTGTTCGTATTCGAACGGTGTCGCACGGTGTAAACGACTGAGCGTACTATCCCTTCGCGTCCGGTTTCCGGCGGATGCTGAATATGACACGGCGATGATCCGGTCGGACTAAGCTCGCCCGCAGCGCACCGGCTTGAGATGAATTCGTGCGCTTGTTCCTCCATGTGCGGAAGTGTCCGGCCGTTCCATGGCATACCCCTTTTTCAGAAGGCCTTCATGGTGAGTGTTCAATCCCCTCCCGGTCGCGGTGAACTGCCCTACGCGCGCGTGCTGTTGCTGCCGGCCATAGTGATGGCCGCGGCGACCGGAGCCGCCGTCGCCCTGGTGACGGCGCCGGCCCGGCTCGCCGTCGGCTGGTGCGGTGGTATCGCCACCGTGCTGGTGATCGCGACGGCGGCCGAGGCGGTGCGCCGCGGCCGCGCCCTGCGGAAGCAGCGGAGCGAGCACGCCCGTCACAGCGCGTCTCTGGAACAGCGGATCGCCGCCCACGAGCACGAGTTGGTCCGCTTCTCGAGGGAGATCATTCCCGCGGCGCTCGATCTGCTGCGCACCGGAGAGTCCCCCAGGGAGGCCATCCGCAAGCTCGGTCTGGCCAACCCCGCCCACCGGGACCTCCCCGCGCCGCAGCTCGAGACACTGCTGACACTGCTCAAGATCGTCGACTACGAAGTGACCATGCGCGACGCCGCGGCGCGCTCCTTCGTCAGTGTCGCCCGCCGCGTCCAGGCGATCATCCACCAGCAGGCCGAGGAACTCCGGGAGATGGAGGAGGACCACGGCCGCAACCCCGAGGTCTTCGACGACCTGCTGCGCATCGACCACGGCAACGCGCTGATCGGCCGTCTCGCGGACTCCGTCTCCGTCCTCGGCGGCGGCCGCCCCGGACGCCAGTGGCCCGCTCCGGTGTCCCTGTACAGCACGCTGCGCGGCGCCATGTCCCGCATCCTGGAGTACCGGCGCATCCAGCTGTCCTCCATCGCCAAGGTCAGCGTCAAGGGCATCTACGTCGAGCCGGTCATCCACGCCGCGGCCGAACTCCTCGACAACGCCACCCGCTACTCGCCGCCGCAGACCAAGGTGCACGTCACCGCGACCGAGGTGCAGACCGGTGTCTGCATCGAGATCGAGGACGGCGGCGTCAACCTCAACGAGGAGGCGCGCGCCCGGATCGAGGGCATGCTGGAGGCCGCCAAGGCGGGCGTCGACCTCCAGGACATCGGTGAGCACCCGCGCCTGGGCCTGGCCGTCGTGGGCCGCCTCTGCACGGCGTACAACATGCAGGTCTCGCTGCGCGCCTCCGCGTACGGCGGCGTCCGCGCCATCCTCATCGTGCCGAGCGAGATGATCACCCACGAGCCCGGTGTCGGACTCGCCCACGGCATCGGCGCCACCGGCATCCCCATGACGGTCGGCATCCCCGAGGGCCCGAAGCGCGCACCCAAGAGGCGACGCCCCACCAGCCCGAAGATCCCGGCCACGGTCTCCCTGGAGGACGACGACGTCCCCGAGGTCACCGAGTGGACCGCGAACGGCCTGCCGCAGCGCCGCAGCAAGGTGAAGACGCCGCTGGCCGAGCGCCTCGCCCAGCAGGCCGCCAACGAGAAGGCCGACCAGGAAGCGGCCGAACGGGGCGAGTACAACCCCTGGGCCACCCCGGAGCCCGAGCCCAAGTCGTGGCACGACATGTCGTCCCCGGACGCCCCCGGCAAGGGCCTGGAGGCCTTCTGGGAGGGGCTCAAGCAGGGCATCGAACCCGGCACCCACCCGACCGACTTCATCCGGAACCCGCACAAGTACCTGCACCTGATCAACGACCCGGCCCCCACCGAGGCCGATGACGAGGGGGATCTCAAGTGATCCAGCAGCGAGGCAACTTCGACTGGATGCTCAAGCAACTCGCCGACGGCGTGCCGGGCATCGAGATGATCGTGGTGCTCTCGGCCGACGGTCTGCGCATCGCCCGCTACGGCGGCGAGCCGGACGCCGCCGACCGGGTCGCCGCCGCCTGCGCGGGCCTGCAGTCCCTCGCGGGCAGCATCTGCCAGGAACTCACCGTGGGTGACGGCGAGATGAAGCTCGTCATGATCGAGATCGACCAGGGCTACTTCTACCTGATGGGCGCGGGCGCCAACGCCTTCCTCGCGGTGCTCTCGGACGTGCGGTGCGAACCCGGCCGGATGAGCGCCATGATGCGCGACCTGGTCGTCCGGATCGGCGGCCATCTCACCAGCCCGCCCCGGCGGAACGGGCAGATCGTATGACGCCTTCGCAACGCCAGAGGCGCAGCCCCGCACCGGAACCGCCCCCGCCGCCCGCCCAGGAGGCCGAGGGCGAGGTCAGGAACCCGGAGCGGATGTACGTGGTGGCCGGGCCGGACGGTGAACGGGCCGAGCTCGACCTGGTGACCTTAATCGTGGCGCGGGCCACGGATCCGCCGCCCTCCGCCTCCCCCGAGCAGGCGGCACTGCTCCGGCTCTGCGCCGCCCCCCTTTCCGTGGCCGAGCTCTCGGCCTACCTCCACCTGCCGTTCAGCGCGATGGGCGTGCTGCTCACCGAATTGCTGACGGCGGAACTGGTGCAGGCGCGCGCCCCGATCGTCCGCCGCTCACGCACCGATCGTTCCCTCCTCGAAGCGGTGATGAATGGACTTCAACGGCTCTGACACCCTCCCGGGCCCCCGGGCCGAGGACCAGCTGCCCCACACGGCACAGTCCGCGGCCAAGATCGTGATCGTGGGCGGCTTCGGCGTCGGCAAGACCACCATGGTCGGCTCGGTCAGCGAGATCACACCGCTGACCACCGAGGAGACCATGACGCAGGCCGGCATCGGTGTCGACGACAACTTCGGCTCCGCGTCCAAGACGGCCACCACCGTGGCGATGGACTTCGGCCGGATCAGCATCACCGAGCAGCTCGTGCTGTACCTCTTCGGCACACCGGGCCAGCAGCGCTTCTGGTTCCTCTGGAACGGCCTCTTCGAGGGCGCGCTCGGCGCGGTGGTACTGGTCGACACCCGTCGGCTGGAGGTCAGCTTCGACGTGATGGGACGCCTGGAGGAGCGCGGCGTGCCGTTCGTGGTCGCCGTCAACTCCTTCCCCGACGCCCCCCGTTACGCCATCGACGAGCTGCGCACGGCCCTCGACCTCACGCCGGACATCCCGATCATCGAGTGCGACGCGCGACGGCGGGCCTCCAGCCGTGACGTCCTGATGACCCTCATGCGCTTCCTGCACTCGCTCGCCATGACGGGCTCGCTCACCTGATCCCACGTGCGCCCCCGCCCTGTTTTTTCCCCCTTACACATGGATCTACCTCAGTTTCGGAGCGACCACTGTGACGCCTGAATCCCACGCCCCGGCCGGTACGGACGCCCCCCGGACCGGCCCGCCCCCCGGCTGCCCCGCGCACGGCCTCGGACCCGGGGGACTGCACCGGCTGCACGAGTCGGATGACCTGGGAGCGCTGTACGAGCAACTGCGGGACGAGCACGGCCCCGTGGCGCCCGTGCTGCTCCACGACGACGTGCCCATGTGGATCGTGCTCGGCCACGCCGAGAACCTGCACATGGTGCGCTCGCCCTCGCAGTTCTGCCGGGACAGCCGCATCTGGAACCCGCTCAAGGAGGGCCTCGTCAAGCCCGACCACCCGCTGATGCCGCACATCGCCTGGCAGCCCATCGCCTCGCACGCCGAGGGCGACGAGCACAAGCGGCTGCGCGGCGCCGTCATGGGTGCCATCTCGACCATCGACTTCCGCAGCCTGCGTCGCTACATCAACCGCAGCACACAGGCGATCGTCAACCGGTTCTGCGAGAAGGGCGAGGCCGACCTCGTCAGCCAGTTCACCGAGCACCTGCCGATGGCGGTGATGTGCGAGATCCTCGGCATGCCCGAGTCGTACAACGACCGTCTGGTCGAGGCGGCCCGCGACGCGCTCAAGGGCACCGAGACCGCGATCGCCAGCCACTCCTACGTCATGGACGCCCTGAGCCGGCTCACCGCCCGGCGCCGGGCCCAGCCGGAGGAGGACCTGGCCAGCTATCTGATCACCCACCCGGCCCGGCTGAGCGACGACGAGGTCAGGGAGCACCTGCGCCTGGTGCTCTTCGCCGCCTACGAGGCCACCACCAACCTGCTGTCCAACGTGCTGCTGACGGTGTTGATCGACCCGCGTTTCCGGGCCCAGCTCAACGGCGGCCAGATGACGGTGCCGGAGGCGGTGGAGCAGTCGCTGTGGAACGAGCCACCGTTCAGCACGGTCTTCGCCTACTTCGCCAAGCAGGAGACCGAGCTGGGCGGTCAGCGCATCCGCCGGGGCGACGGGCTCCTCTTCGCCCCGCTCCCGGCCAACGTCGACCCGCGGGTGCGGCCGGACCTGTCGGCCAGCATGCAGGGCAACCGCTCCCACCTCGCGTTCGGCGGCGGCCCGCACGAGTGCCCGGGACAGGACATCGGCCGTTCCATCGCCGACGTCGGCGTCGACGCCCTGCTGATGCGACTGCCGGACGTCGAACTCGACTGCGGCGAGGAGGAACTGCGCTGGACGGCGTCCATCGCCTCCCGGCACCTCGTGTCGCTGCCGGTGCAGTTCCTGCCCAAGCCGCAGCAGGACGTGACGGAGACACCGAACCACAACCACGTTCCCGCCCAGCGCTCCGACTGGCAGATCGGCACGGTCAAGCCGCAGCCCCAGCCGGCCCCGGCCGCCGCGCAGCCCCAGCCCCAGCCGCAGCCCCAGCCGGTCCCGGTGTACCCGCAGGCGCAGGTGCCCGTGGCCGAACCCGTACGCCGCGAGGGCGTGTGGCCGCGCTTCCTGCGCTGGTGGCGCGGCTACTGACCGTCCGTCGGGCCGTCGCACGTCCCGGCGGCCCACCGGTCGTACGACGCCCACGCGGCGAGCTCCCGGCCGCTGCGGAACCGGTGCTCCTCGCCCGTGACCGGGTCGGTGAACTCCAGGGCCCGGGCCAGGAGTTGCAGCGGACGCCGGTAGTCGCCGGCCGGTACGGGCGCGGTCACCTCCGGGTAGAGCGGGTCGCCGAGGATCGGCACGCCCAGCGCGGTCATGTGCACGCGCAGCTGGTGGGTCTGGCCGGTGCCCGGCACCAGCCGGTACCGGGCGAGTCCGCCGCCGGCCCCGGCCGCGCGGTGCTCGACGAGCTCGACGCGGCTGACGGCGTTGGGCTCGCCCGCCACCTCCCGGGCGGTGAGCACCCCCCGTTCCTTCACGATCCGGCTGCGTACGGTCCGGGGCAGCGCGAGGCCGGGATCGTGGGGCGCGACCGCCTCGTACTCCTTGCGCACCCGCCGGTCGCGGAACAGCGTCTGGTAGGCGCCGCGATCCTCGGGGCGCACGGTGAACAGCACGAGTCCGGCGGTGAGCCGGTCCAGACGGTGCGCGGCGGTGAGCTCCGGGATGCCCAGCTCCCGGCGCAGCCGGGCGAGCGCGGTCTCGGCGACATGGCTGCCGCGCGGGGTGGTGGCGAGGAAGTGGGGCTTGTCGGCGACGACGATGTGCTCGTCCCGGTGCACGACCTCCAGCGGGAAGGGCACCGGTGCCTCGTCGGGCAGGTCCCGGTGGAACCACACGAACGCCCCCGGCGCGTAGGGTGCGTCGGCCGCCACGGCTCGCCCGTCCGCCCCGACGACCAGCCCCGCGTCGAACATCGAGTCGACGACCCCGTCGCCCGCCCCGGTGAGCCGTTCCACGAGATGCTCACGCACCGTGGCCCAGGCGCCCTCGGCGGGCAGTCGCACGCGCACCGGGTCCACCCCCTGGCGCTGTGGCAGGGGAGCGGGCGGGATCCTGGTCCTGCGTCGTCTCATCGCGGCCCAGCGTACGAGGCCGCCGGGCCGGGGCGGAAAACCACTGGGACCGCAGGCCGCTCACTTGCCAGGATGCGTGCATGCCCTTCCTCATCGCCCCGGTCCTGACCGCCGGGACTCTCGCGGGCCGCCGGCAGCCCACCCTGTCCACCGGCGACGGACTGCTGATACGGCCCTGGCGGGCCGGAGACGCGCCAGCGGTGTACGAGGTCTTCCAGGACCCCGTGATGCATCAGTGGCATGCCCGGAGCGCCGACTCCGAGGCCGAGGCGGGTGGCTGGATCGGCGACTGGCACCAGGCGTGGGAGGAGGAGCGGGAGGCGCAGTGGGCCGTCGTCGACGCCCGCTCGGACTCGCTGCTGGGGCGGGTGGCGCTGCGCGAGATACGGCTCGACGACGGCGGGGCGGAGGTGGCGTACTGGACCGTCCCGGCGGCACGGGGCCGGGGCGTGGCCGCCCGGGCCACGACCGCGCTCGCCCGCTGGGCCCTGGACGAGGTCGGGTTCCACCGCCTGGAGCTGCTGCACGCCGTGCGCAACGAAGCGTCCTGCCGGGTCGCCACGCGCACCGGTTTCGCGCTCGAAGGCACGAAGCGCAGTGCCGTCCTGCACGCCGACGGCTGGCACGACATGCATCTGCACGCGCGCGTGCGGGGCGACTGAGCGCCCGGTCCTCAGGTGGCCGGCGTCTTTTCCTGTTCCGCTTCGATGCGCGCGTTCCACTCGCGCTTCGAGGCCTGCCAGCCGTCCTCGTTGTGGCCGCGTCGCCAGTAGCCGGAAATGGACAGGTCCTCGCGCGCGACCCGGCGCTCGACCCGCAGCAGACTGCGCAGCTCCTTCACGAAGTGCGCCTCGCCGTGGACGAAGGCGTGCACCCGGCCCTCGGGGAACTCCAGGTCCCGCACGGCCTCGACCAGTGCCTCGCCGAGGGGCCGGTCCCCGCGGTGCAGCCAGACGACCTCCACATCGGAGTCGATCTTCTGCTCCTCCTCGGGCCCGGAGATCTCCACGAAGGCGTACGCCCTGGCGCCGCGCGGCAACGCCTCCAGGGCGCAGGCGATCGCGGGCAGTGCGCTCTCGTCACCGGCGAACAGATGCCAGTCGGCCTCCGGGTCCGGTGCGTAGGCGCCGCCGGGCCCCATGAACGTCACGGTCTCGCCCGGCTGGACTCGGGCCGCCCACGGCCCGGCCAGGCCCTCGTCGCCGTGGATGACGAAGTCGAGCGTCAGCTCGCGGTGTTCGGCGTCCCACTGGCGCACCGTGTACGTCCGGGTCACCGGCCACTGTTCGCGGGGCAGCTCGTCCCGGACGCGCTGCGGGTCGAAGGGCTCCGGATAGCTCACGCCCGCGGGCGGGAACAGCAGCTTCACGTAGTGGTCGGTGCAGGTGTCCGCCGTGAAGTCGGCGAGGCCCTCGCCGCCGAGCACCACGCGCTGCATGTGGGGGGTCAGCCGCTCGGTGCGGACGACCTGAGCGGAGTGCGGCTTGCGCGGCTGGCGTCCCGGTCGCTCTGCCATGAGGACCTCCCTGTCTCACACATGGTTAGGGTTACCTAAGTTAGCACCCCGTCCCCGTTCCCCACCTCTCGTGGAGAAGATCACGACCCGAGAAGGTCACGACCCGAGCGTCACCAGCAGGCGCTCCAGTGACCCGCCCAGGCCCCAGCGGACCGCCAGTGCCTCCAGACCCGCGGGGTCACGCGGTGCCCGCGGCAGCGCCGTCCCGACGTCCGGCAGCGGCACGTCGTCCGCGACCCGGACCACCTTCGGCGCGACCGCGAGGTACGGGCGGGCCTCGTCCAGCCGCCTGCGCTGCGTCGGCGTCAGCTTCGACCGCCGGTCCTCGACGGCGGCCATGATTCCGGCCAGGTCGCCGAACTCCGCCAGCAGCTTGGCGGCCGTCTTCTCGCCGATGCCCGGCACGCCCGGCAGGCCGTCGCTGGGGTCGCCGCGCAGCAGAGCCAGATCCGCGTACCCGCTGCCGTCGACCCCATACTTCCCGCGCAGCACCGCCTCATCGGTGAGCTGCAGGGTGCCCACGCCCTTCAGTGGGTACAGCACGCGCACCCCGCGCGCGTCGTCCACCAGCTGGTAGAGGTCGCGGTCGCCGGTGACGATGTCGACCGGGCCCTTCGCCCGCGCGGTGAAGGTGCCGATCACGTCGTCCGCCTCGTACTCCGCCACGCCCACGCGCGCGATGCCCACCGCGTCCAGCACCGCCTCGATGACCGGCACCTGCGGCGAGAGCGTGTCGGGCACCTCCTCCTCGTCCGGGCCGGCCGCGTGTTCCTCGGCGACGCGGTGGGCCTTGTAGGAGGGGATCAGCTCGACCCGCCAGTGCGGCCGCCAGTCGGCGTCCATGCAGGCCACCAGGTGGTCCGGCCGGTGGTCCTTGACCAGCCGGTCGATGAAGTCGAGCAGTCCGCGCACGGCGTTCACCGGCGTGCCGTCCGGTGCCTTGACCGATTCCGGGACGCCGAAGTAGGCGCGGAAGTACAGGGAGGCGGTGTCGAGGAGCATCAGTCGTCCGGTCACGCCACGCATCATGCCGTACGGCACTGACAGTGACCTGCCTCCCCTGTGACGCGCCTCACTTGTGCGTTTGAGATTTGGGAACCAGGGGAGGCGCCGCCCCGGAGCGAGGCTGGTTGCGCATTTCAACTGTTTGCGGCCCTGTCCTCGCTCTGTCCTGTTGCCGTCCAATTTGAGGTGCACGTGTCAGCAACGCTTGAGGCAGAGAGCCTGTACAAGGTGTTCGGCAGGAGACCGGGCCAGGCGGTCGAGCGGCTCGAGAGCGGGGCAGACCGGGAGGAACTGCGCGCCGAGGGCACGACCGCCGCCGTGATCGACGCGTCCTTCACCGTGGAGCCCGGCCAGATCTTCGTCGTCATGGGCCTGTCCGGCTCCGGCAAGTCCACCCTGCTGCGCATGCTGAACGGCCTGCTCGAGCCGACCGCGGGCCACGTGCGCTTCGACGGCCAGGACCTGACCACGCTCAGCGACCGCGAGCTGCGCCAGGTCCGCTCCAAGAAGATCAGCATGGTGTTCCAGCACTTCGCGCTCTTCCCGCACCGCAGCGTGCGCGAGAACGCCGCCTACGGTCTGGAAGTGCAGGGCGTGCCCCGCGCCGAGCGCACACGCCGCGCCGACGAGGCGCTCGCCCTGTGCGGCCTGGCCGGCTGGGAGAAGTCCTGGCCCGACGAGCTGTCCGGCGGCATGCAGCAGCGCGTCGGTCTCGCCCGCGCGCTCGCCACCGACGCCGATCTGCTGCTGATGGACGAGTCCTTCAGCGCCCTGGACCCGCTGATCCGCCGCGACATGCAGGACCAGCTGCTGGAACTCCAGCAGAAGCTCAAGAAGACGATCGTCTTCATCACGCACGACCTGAACGAGGCCATGCGCCTCGGCGACCGCATCGCCGTCATGCGCGACGGCCGCATCGTGCAGATCGGCACCGCCCAGGACATCCTGCTGCGCCCGGAGAACGACTACGTCGCCTCCTTCACCCAGGACGTGGACCGCTCCCGCGTCCTGACCGCCGGTGAGCTCATGGACACCTCGGTCACCGCCGACGGCCCCGGCTGCCGGTGCGAGACCGCCACGCCCGACACCCCCTTCACGGAGCTGTGCGCGATCAGCGCCCGGCTCTCCCACCCCGTCTCGGTCGTGGACGAGGACAACAAGCAGATCGGTGTCGTCCCCCGGCAGCGCCTGGTCGGCTTCCTCGGTGACGAGCAGGACGCCACCCCGCAGCCCTGCGACTCGCCGCTGGACAAGGGTGGAGAGAAGGTGACCGCCCGTGCCTAGGATTCAGCTCGGCAGCTGGGTCAACGACGCGGTCGACTGGCTCACCACCCACATGGCGTGGCTGTTCGACTTCTGCAAGACCGTCTTCCTCGGCCTCTACGACGGCATCAACGCCGTCCTCCAGGCCCCCGAACCGCTGCTCCTCGCGGGCATCTTCGCCGTGATCGCCTTCTGGCTGCGCGGCACCCTCGCCGGTGTCCTCACCTTCGTGGGATTCGCGTTCATCGACTCCCTCGAACTGTGGGAGAACGCGATGATCACCCTGGCGCTCGTCCTCGTGGCGACCGTCATCGCACTGGTGATCTCGATCCCCGTCGGCATCTGGGCGGCCCGATCCGACCGCGTCAGCGGTCTGGTCCGGCCCGTCCTGGACTTCATGCAGACGCTGCCCGCGATGATCTACCTCATCCCGGCGATCCTGTTCTTCGGCACCGGCGCCCCCGCGGGCATCGTCGCCACCCTGATCTTCGCGCTCGCCCCGGGCGTGCGCATGACCGAGCTGGGCATCCGGCAGGTCGACAAGGAACTGGTCGAGGCCGCCGACGCGTTCGGCACCACGCCCCGCAAGACCCTGCTGCGCGTCCAGCTCCCGCTCGCCCTGCCCACCGTCATGGCCGGCGTCAATCAGGTCATCATGCTCGGCCTGTCCATGGCCGCGATCGCCGGCATGGTCGGCACCGGCGGCCTCGGCGGCGACGTCAACGAGGCCATCGGGCAGCTCAACGTGGGCCTCGGCTCCGAAGCCGGTGTGGCCATCGTGATCCTCGCGATCTACCTGGACCGCATGACCAGCGCCCTGGGCACCCAGGTCTCCCCGCTCGGCCGCCGCGCCGCCGCCAAGCTGCGCGCCGCCCAGGGGCTGAAGATCTGGTCGTACCGGCCCCGCCCGGCCGTCGCCGTGATCGGTGTCGTCGTCCTCGCCCTCGCCGCGGGCGGCATGGGCGTCCTCGGTGGCGGCAAGGCCGGCACCGAGGCCGTGGCGGGCGGCAAGAACGTCGGCCAGGGCAAGAAGATCAGCATCGGCTACATCCCCTGGGACGAGGGCGTCGCCTCCACCTTCCTGTGGAAGGAGGCCCTGGAGCAGCGCGGCTACGAGGTCGAGGCCAAGCAGTTCGACGCGGGCCCGCTGTACACCTCGCTCGCCCAGGGCGACGTCGACTTCCAGACGGACGCCTGGCTGCCCACCACCCACGCCCAGTACTGGAAGAAGTACGGCAAGCAGCTCGACGACCTCGGCGCCTGGTACGACAAGACGTCCCTGGAGCTCTCCGTGCCCGCCTACATGAAGGGCATCGACTCCCTGGAGGACCTCAAGGGCAAGGCCTCCGAGTTCGACGGCAAGATCACCGGCATCGAGTCCAGCGCCGGCGAGATGGCCCTGCTCAAGAGCAAGGTCCTCAAGGCGTACGGCCTGGACAAGGAGTACAAGGTCGTCGACAGCTCCACGCCCGCGATGCTGGCCGAGCTCAAGCGCGCCTACGCCCAGAAGAAGCCGATCGTCACCACGCTCTGGTCGCCGCACTGGGCGTACAACGACTACGACCTCAAGAAGCTCAAGGACCCCAAGGGTGCCTGGGGCGAGGGCGACGGTGTGCACACCCTGTCCCGCAAGGGCTTCAAGGACGAGGACCCGACGGTCGCCGGCTGGCTGAAGAACTTCAAGATGGGCGAGAAGGAGCTCACCAGCCTCGAAGCCGAGATCAACAAGGCCGGCAAGGGCAACCAGCAGGAGGCCGTGCGCGCCTGGCTGAAGCAGAACCCCGGCTTCGTCGACAAGATGGCCCCGGTGAAGAACGCCGGGGGCAGCACGCCCGCGGAGGCCGGCCAGCCCCTGGACGTGGCGTGGTTCCCCTGGGACGAGGACATCGCCGTCACCTACCTGTGGAAGAACGTCCTCGAACGGCGCGGCTACAAGCTGAACCTGAAGCAGATGGACGTCGGCCCCGTCTACACGGGTCTGGCCTCGGGCGATCTCGACCTCAACTTCGACGCCTGGCTGCCCTACGCCCAGAAGAACTACTGGGACAAGAACAAGGACCGGCTCAAGGACCTCGGCACCTGGTACGAACCGACCTCCCTGGAGATCGCCGTACCGTCCTACGTGAAGGGCGTCGACTCCCTGGAGGACCTCAAGGGCAAGTCCGGCACCTTCAAGGGCAAGATCATCGGCATCGAGCCGGGCACCGGCGAGATGGACCTGGCGAAGAACAAGGTCCTGCCCGCCTACGGCCTGGACAAGGAGTACGAGGTCGTCGACGGCTCCACGCCCGCGATGCTGGCCGAGCTGAAGCGTGCCTACGCCAAGAAGGAGCCGATCGCCGTCACCCTGTGGTCGCCGCACTGGGCGTACAGCGACTACGAGCTGACCAAGCTGAAGGACCCCAAGAAGGCCTTCGGTGAGGGCAACACGATCCGCACCATCTCCAACGAGAAGTTCCCCGAGGAGTACCCGCAGCTCACGAAGTGGATCAAGAACTTCAAGATGAGCGAGAACGAGCTCGGCACGCTGGAGAGCGAGATCAAGGGCCGCGGCCAGGGCCATGAGGAAGAGGCCGTCGCCGCGTGGCTCAAGGAGCACCCCGACATGGTGGAGCGCATGACGCCGCAGTAGCTCCGCAGTAGGGTTTCCGGGGTGGGACGCGTGACAGGGCGCGTGCCACCCCGGACTCGTTCCCACGAGCGGGATCCGGACAACCACAGAGCGCTACACCACCCCCCGAACCCCCTCTCCCGCCCTGTTCCTCCCGTAGGAGGAATCCGAGGCCCGCCCCCGAGGGCGGCGGATCCCCTGGCGCGAACTGTGAGGTCGCGCGCCGCCCTGGATGACGTCGATGTGACGGGCGCATGAAACGGTTTGCCGAACATGCGTAGGGTGCAGACAACTCAGCATGGGACGTGCGCCGGGACACCGGCGCACCGGGAGCGGATCGACGGGTGAAGGAGGGAGCGGGAGCGATGGGCGACCACAAAGAGCAGCCCCTTCGGGTGGGCGCGGCCGTGCGTCGGCGGCGCCGCGCGCTGGACCTCACCCTCGCCGTGGTGTCCGAGCGCAGCGGCCTGTCGGTCCCGTTCCTGAGCCAGGTGGAGAACGACCGGGCGCGGCCCAGCAGGAGCTCCCTGGAGAAGGTCGCCGACGCCCTGCGCACCACCGCCGTGGAGCTCCTCGCCGCGGCCGACCCCGCGTGCAGCGTGGACGTCGTCCGCGCCGACGCCGCCGAGCCGCTGCCGCTGCCGCTGCCGCAGCCCCGGACCCGGTCCCTGGTCCGCGGCCACCACCAGATGCACGCCTCCGAGTTCACCGGCGAGCACGACGCGGGCCGTGAATTCCGGTACCGCAACGACCAGTTGATGTATGTCGCCGACGGCGCCGTGGAGATCGAGGCGGAGGGCCGCGCCTACCGTCTGGGCCGCGGCGACACGCTGTACCTCACCGGCGGCGTACGGCACCGGTGGCGGGCGGCGGAGTCGGACACCCGCGTGATCGTCGTCGCCGTGGCGGAGCACATCGAGGCGGTGCGGGACCGGCCACGCCGGTGAGGGTCGTCTCGCTGGTGCCCTCGCTGACCGAGGCCGTGGCCCGGTCCGCGCCCGGCACCCTGGTCGGCGTCACCGACTGGTGCACGCATCCCCCCGGCCTCGACGTGGCCCGCGTCGGCGGCACCAAGAACCCCAAGACCGACCGGATCCTCTCCCTCGCGCCCGACCTGGTGATCGCCAACGAGGAGGAGAACCGCGCACCCGACCTGGCGGCCCTGCGCGCGGCGGGCGTCGCGGTCCTGGTGACGGAGGTCCGCGACGTGCCGCAGGCCTTCCGGGAGCTGGCCCGTGTCCTCGACGCCTGCGGGGTGGCGTCCCGGCCGCGCTGGCTGGACGAGGCGGAGGCCACCTGGTCGTCCCTGCCGCGACCGGACACCCGCCGGACGGCGGTCGTACCGATCTGGCGCCGTCCGTGGATGGTCCTGGGCCGCGACACCTTCGCGGGTGACGTCCTCGCCCGTCTCGGCATCGACCACCTCCAGGCGGCGCATCCCGACCGCTACCCCCGTATCCCGCTCGACGACCTCCGCGCCTGCGAGCCGGACGTCGTGATCCTCCCCGACGAGCCCTACCGCTTCACCGCGGACGACGGCCCCGAGGCCTTCCCCGGCCTGCCCTGCGCGCTCGTCAGCGGACGGCACCTGACGTGGTACGGGCCGTCGCTGGCCGAGGCACCACGGGTGCTGGAGCGGGCGCTGCGAGCAGCTCACCCCTGAGCAACCCGCGCACGGTGCCCAGGGCCGCCGTGCCCCACGCGACGACCAGCACCCCGTACAGCGCGACCGCCGGCCCCGCATAGGCCACGAGCCCGGTGTGCCGGGCCAGCGCCCCGGCGCCCGTGACACAGGTGCCCACCGGGAAGGTGAACGACCACCAGGTCATCGAGAACCGCATCCCGTGCCGCCGGGCGCGCAGCACATGGGCGGTGGCGAAGCAGGACCACAGCAGCGCGAACCCCATCACGGGCACGCCGTACAGCACGGCGAGGACAGCGAAGCCCTCGGCGTACGGCTCCGGTACGACCCCGGGGGCGACGTCCGCGAACGCGCCGGCGGCGGTGGTGGACTGGCCGAGCGGCCCCAGCACCAGGAACAGCGTCGGAGTGAGGGCGAGCGGCAGCGGCCCGCCGGTGAGCAGCCGGCCGACGAGCAGCGGCAGCACGACCAGCGTCGCGAGCAGGCTCAGCCCGAACAGCGCGAAGCAGAGGAGGAGCAGCGTCTCCCGGGGCTGTCCCGGAGGCAGCCGGGGGACCAGCAGCGGTCCGACGGCGGCCGACACCATGGGCGCGACCAGCGGCAGCAGCCACACGGGCGAGGCCTGGCCCGGCTCGACCCGGTGCGTCACGGCCATCAGGTACGGCACGGCTACGGCCGCCGCCAGCCCGAGGACCGTGCCGGTGCCGAACAGCACGCCGCCGAGCGTCACCGCCGCTGCTGCGCCGATCCAGTCCCGGCCCACGGTGAGGGCACCGCCGCCCACGGCGAGCAGGGCCATCGCGAGGCAGCCGTAGAACGGGGCCGTCGCCGGGTCGAGGAGGTGCGCGCGGGCCTGGTCCCGGTGGTGCAGCCAGTGCCCGGCCCGGGCGCCGAGCAGGACCAGGAGCAGGACGAGCGAGACGGCCCAGACGCCGGTGAACAGGCCGCGCGGCCCGGGGACGTGCGCCGGGAGGGCGGGTCCGGCGGTGGCGACGACGGCGGTGCCCATGACGGTGGCGTACCAGTTGGGGCCCAGGTGACGGACGGAGACGGCGCGCGGGAGGGGCCGGGTTGCGGTGACCATGACTCAACGGTCGGGCCCGGGGGGCCCGGCCACCAGCGAGTACGGTTCTATGGCGACATAAGCTGGGTTTATGAGCAACACGGATGAGCAGTCCGGTCCGTCTTCCGCCGGGTCGCTGGCGCACCGGGTGCCCGATCTGGGCGCCCTGGAACTGCTGCTGGCGGTGGCGCGGCTCGGCAGCCTGGGCGGGGCGGCGCGGGAACTCGGCATCACCCAGCCCGCGGCCAGCAGCCGGGTCCGGTCGATGGAGCGACAGCTCGGTGTGGCGCTGGTGGACCGTTCGCCGCGCGGGTCCCGGCTCACGGACGCCGGGGCGCTGGTGACCGACTGGGCGCGGCGGATCGTCGAGGCGGCTGAGGCGTTCGACGTGGGGGCGCAGGCGCTGCGCGATCGGCGTGATTCGCGGCTGCGGGTGGCGGCGAGCATGACGATCGCCGAGTACCTGCTGCCGGGCTGGCTGCTCGCGCTGCGGGCGCAGCGGCCCGACACGGCGGTGTCGCTGCACGCCGGAAACTCGACGGTGGTCGCGGAACGGCTGCTGTCGGACGAGGCGGATCTGGGGTTCGTGGAGGGGCTCACGGTGCCGACCGGGCTGGACTCGGTGGTCATCGCCCACGACCGGCTGATAGTCGTCACCGCGCCGGGTCACGCCTGGTCGCGCAGGCGGCGCGCGCTGGAGGCGTCGGAGCTGGCGGCGACGCCTCTGATCCTCCGTGAGAAGGGCTCGGGCACGCGGCAGGTCCTCGACGCGGCGCTGGGCGGGCTGGCTCGGCCGCTGATCGAGTTGTCGTCGACGACGGCCGTCAAGGCGGCGGCGGTGAGTGGGGCGGGGCCGGCGGTGCTGAGTGAACTGGCGGTGGGGGAGGAGCTGGCGATGCGGCGGCTTGTGCGGGTGCCGGTGGAGGGGGTCGCGCTCGCGCGTGACCTGAGGGCGGTCTGGCCCACGGGGCACCGTCCGACCGGGCCGGCCCGGGATCTGCTGTCGCTGACGCGGGGGTAGTTTTTTCGCCCCCGCCGCCCCTACCCGTCCCAACCTGAAGGGGCTCTGCCCCTTCGACCCCGCTGGGGGCTGCGCCCCCAGGCCCCCCTTCGGCCTGGACGGCCTCGTCCTCAAACGCCGGACGGGCTGACTGGACGGCCTCGTCCTCGAACGCCGGACGGGCTGAGAGGAGGGGCGAGCTCATGGGTCCCTGGGCGTCAGCCCGCCGCCTCCACCAACGCCCGCATCACCCGCACGTCCTGCCCCATCTCCGGATGCCACTGCACCCCCAGCACCCACCCCGCACCGGACGGCAGCTCCACCGCCTCCACCGTCCCGTCCACCGCGTACGCCGACGGGACCAGGCCCTTGCCCAGGCGGTCCACGGCCTGGTGGTGGTACGACGGCACGGACGTCTCCTCCGGCACGACACCGGCGTACAGACTCCCCGGCACCGGCTTGACGGCATGCTCGCCGAAGACGCCCACCACCTCCGCATGCCCGTCGAGGTGCTGCACCAGCGTCCCGCCGAGAGCGACGTTCAGCAGCTGCATGCCCCGGCAGATCCCCAGCAGCGGCAGCCCCGCGGCCAGCGCCGCCTCGATCAGCGCCAGCTCCCACGCGTCCCGCTCCGGCGCCGGCGGCCCCGTCCGCGGCTCGCGCTCGGCCCCGTACCGCACCGGCTCCACGTCCGGGCCGCCCGCGATGACCAGGCCGTCCAGCCGGGCCACGGCGGCCGCCGCGTGCCGCGGGTCGTCCGGCGGCAGCATCACGGCCAGGCCGCCGGCCCGCTGCACCAGCCGCGGGTAGCCCACCGGCAGCAGCGCGGCCTCCAGCTCCCACACGCCCCAGCGTGCACCGGACTCCAGGTAGGTGCTGACACCGATCAACGGCCTGGTCACGAGAACTCCCTCACGGTCGGACGACTCAGTCCCTTGCCAACTCTGCCTCCGCGGCCGCCAGTGCCGCGAACTCCTCCTCCGGCGCCTTCGCGACCAGCCGCTTACGGCTGTACAGGCCGAAGTACGCGACGGCCACGGCGTACACCACGAGGGCGATGACGGCCGCCGTCACATCCACCAGGAACGTCGCGACCAGCGCCGCGCAGGCCAGCACCAGGGCGACCGAGGAGGTCAGGACCCCGCCCGGCGTACGGTACGGGCGCGGCAGCTCCGGCTCGCGGCGGCGCAGCACGATGTGCGACAGGGACATCAGCGCGTAGGAGATGGTCGCGCCGAAGACCGCGATGTTGAGCATCCGGGCGCCGTCGCCCGACAGCGCGGCCAGCAGGAAGCCGATCGTGCCGGGCACGAGCAGGCCCAGGTACGGCGCCTTGCGGCGGCTGGTGAGGGACAGGAAGCGGGGCAGGTAGCCCGCTCGGGAGAGGGCGAACAGCTGCCGTGAGCCCGCGTAGATCAGCGAGAAGAACGAGGCCACCAGGCCGGCCAGGCCCGCGTAGTTCACGATCCGGCTCAGTGTCGTCGCCTTGCCGCCCGGCTGGAGCGCCTCGACCAGGGGGTTGCCGGCCTCCTGGACCGCGGCGGAGCCGCGGGCGCCGGCGGCGGCGAGGAACGTGACCACCGCCAGCACCACCAGGATTCCCATCGACCAGCGGATGGCCTTCGGCAGCGTACGGGCCGGCTCCTTGGTCTCCTCGGCGGCCAGCGGCACCCCCTCGACGCCCAGGAAGAACCACATGCCGAACGGGAACGCCGCCCAGATGCCGAGCAGGCCGAACGGCAGCCAGGAGCTCGACCCCGCGGCGGTGGAGTCGACCGGGATGTCGTCCAGCGACCCGACCGAGAAGTCGGGCAGGGCCGCCAGCGCGAACACGATCAGGGCCGCCACCGCGATGCCGGTGACGACGAAGCTGAACCGCAGCGCCTCGCCCACGCCCCACAGGTGGATGCCGAGGAAGACGGCGAAGCAGACCAGGTACACGGGCCAGCCCGACTCCAGGCCGAACAGGCCCAGCGACTCGACGTAGTCGCCGATGAAGATGACGATCGCCGCGGGCGCGAGGACGTACTCGATGAGGATCGCCGTACCGGTCAGGAAGCCGCCCCAGGGGCCGAGTGCCCGGCGGGCGAAGCCGTAGCCGCCGCCCGCCGTCGGCAGGATCGAGGACAGTTCGGCGAGGGCGAAGACCATGCACGCGTACATCGCGCCCATGAGCACCATCGCGATCGCGAGGCCCCCGAAGCCGCCCTCGGCGAGGCCGAAGTTCCAGCCCGAGTAGTCGCCGGAGACGACGTAGGCGACGCCGAGACCGGTCAGCAGCACCCAGCCGGCGCTGCCCCGGCGCAGGGTTCTGCGTTCCAGATAGTCGTCGCCCTCCGGGGCGGGGGGTGTGATGGTGGGCTCCTGGGGCATGGGCAGACTCCCGACGGGACGGCGGCGGTCACGGGGCCGAGCGGGTGGCTCAATGGAATGGAGCCATACCTTTGCGGTGCCGAGCGGGGATGGCAAGACCCGTGCGTTAATCACCCGTAAATCCTCACCGGCCGGGGACGCCGCCCGGATCAGCCGAGGAAGCCCCGCAGCAGCGCCGCCGTGCCCCCGCAGTGCTCGCGCATGATCTCCCGCGCCTGGTCGGCGTCGCCCTCGATCACGGCCTCGACCACGGCGGTGTGCTGCCGTTGGGAATGCTCCAGGTTGCGCACCAGCAGCGGGATGCAGTCGAGCAGGTCGTTGACCGTCGCGCGGACGGCCGCGTACTGGGCGGTGAGCGTGGGGGAGCCGGACAGCTCGGCGATCGTGAGGTGCAGCAGCGTGTCCAGGCGGCGGTACTCGGCGAGCGGCGCGTCGTGCGTGCGCGCCAGGGCCTCGCGCAGCCGGTCCGCCTGCCTCTCGTCCAGCCCGTGCGCCGCGCACAGCCCGGCCGCGCCCACCTCCAGCACCTCACGGAAGCGCAGCACGTCCTCTATGTCGACCTCGGCGATCCGGCGCCGCAGCTCGTCCTCGCCGCCGGCGTCCGCGCGCGGCAGCACGAACGTGCCGCCGTACCGGCCGCGCCGCGACTCGACCAGCCCCTGGTCCTGGAGGACCTTCAGCACCTCGCGCAGCGTCACCCGGCTGATCCCCAGCCGCTCCGCCAGCTCCCGCTCGGCCGGCAGCCGCTCGCCCCCCGGCACCAGGCCCAGCCGGACGACCTGGAGGATCTGCTCCAGCGCCTCCTCGAAGCCGTTGCCCGCGCGCACCGGCCGCAGCACCGGTGTCAGTCCGTCCCGCATCTCGCCGACCGCTTCCTCCGTCATGTGGCCGTACCCCCTTCCCAAGCAATGGTTCTCCGCAATACCTTATGGCTCCCGGCGGATCCAAGGCAGCGGATCCAAGGAGCCTAGGAGGCCTTCCCGTGGCAGACCGCACACCCCCGCTGAGCGTCGAGGAGCTGCACGCCCTCGTCGCGGGCGGTGAGATCGACACTGTCGTCCTGGCCTTCCCCGACATGCAAGGGAGGCTCCAGGGCAAGCGGTTCGCCGCACGCTTCTTCCTCGACGAGGTCCTCCAGCACGGCACCGAGGGCTGCAACTACCTGCTCGCCGTCGACACCGAGATGAACACCGTCGACGGCTACGAGATGTCCTCCTGGGACCGCGGCTACGGCGACTTCGCCATGCACCCCGACCTGACCACCCTGCGCCGCGTCCCCTGGAACGAGGGCACGGCCATGCTCCACGCCGACCTCGCCTGGAGCGACGGCTCCCCGGTCGCCGCGGCGCCCCGCCAGATACTGCGCCGCCAGCTGGAGCGCCTCGCCGAACTCGGCTACACCGCCCAGGTCGGCACCGAGCTGGAGTTCATCGTCTTCAAGGACACCTACGAACAGGCCTGGGACGCGAACTACAGAGGCCTGACCCCGGCCAACCAGTACAACATCGACTACTCGGTCCTCGGCACCGGCCGTATCGAGCCCCTGCTGCGCCGGATCCGCAACGAGATGGCCGGCGCCGGCCTCACCGTGGAGTCCGCCAAGGGCGAGTGCAACCCCGGCCAGCACGAGATCGCCTTCCGCTACGACGAGGCCCTGGTCACCTGCGACCAGCACGCCGTGTACAAGACCGGCGCCAAGGAGATCGCCGCCCAGGAGGGCATGTCGATCACCTTCATGGCCAAGTACAACGAGCGCGAGGGCAACTCCTGCCACATCCACCTCTCGCTCGCCGACGCCGACGGCGGCAACGCGATGGCGGGGGCCCGCAAAGGCGGCATGTCCGACGTCATGCGGTACTTCCTCGCCGGACAGCTGGCCGCCCTGCGCGACTTCTCCCTGCTCTACGCCCCCCACATCAACTCCTACAAGCGGTTCCAGCCCGGCTCCTTCGCCCCGACCGCCGTCGCCTGGGGCCACGACAACCGCACCTGCGCGCTGCGCGTCGTCGGCCACGGCCGCTCCCTGCGCTTCGAGAACCGGCTCCCCGGCGGCGACGTCAACCCCTATCTCGCCGTGGCGGGGCTGGTGGCCGCCGGCCTCCACGGCATCGAGCAGAAGCTGGAACTGCCCGAGCCCTGCCCCGGCAACGCCTACACCGCCGACTTCGCCCACGTCCCCACCACCCTGCGCGAGGCCGCCGAGCTCTGGGAGAACAGTCCCATCGCCAAGGCCGCCTTCGGCGACGAGGTCGTCGCGCACTACCGCAACATGGCGCGCGTCGAACTGGACGCCTTCGACGCCGCGGTGACCGACTGGGAGCTGCGCCGCTCCTTCGAACGCATGTGAGGTCCTTCGTGTCTTCCGAGCACCTTCTGGAAGTACTGAACCCAGCGACCGAGGAGGTCGTCGCCGCCGTCGCCGGGGCGAGTCCGGCCGATGTCGACACGGCCGTCACCTGGGCCGCCCGAGCCCAGCGGACCTGGGCCGCCCTGCCCCCCGCGGACCGCACCCGGCTGCTGCGCCGCTTCGCGGCCACCGTCGACGAGCACCTGGAGGAACTGGCCCGCCTGGAGGTCCGCGAGGCCGGCCATCTCATCGGCAACGCCCGCTGGGAGGCCGGCAACGTCCGCGACCTGCTGGACTACGCGGCCGGGGGAGTGGAGCGGCTCACCGGCCGGCAGATCCCGGTGCCCGGCGGCCTGAACGTCACGATCCTCGAACCGCTCGGCGTCGTCGGCGTGATCGCCCCCTGGAACTTCCCCATGCCGATCGCCGCCTGGGGCACCGCCCCCGCCCTCGCGGCCGGCAACGCCGTCCTCCTCAAGCCCGCCGAGACCACCCCGCTCACCGCGCTGCGCCTCGCCGAACTCGCTCTGGAGGCCGGGCTCCCGGAGCACCTCTTCCAGGTCCTGCCGGGACGCGGCGACATCACGGGTGACGCCCTGGTGCGCCACCCCGGAGTCGCCAAGATCGTCTTCACCGGCTCCACCCGCACCGGGACCCGCGTCGCGGCCCTCGGCGCCGAGCAGGTCAAGCCCGTCACCCTCGAACTCGGCGGCAAGAGCCCCAACATCGTCTTCGCCGACGCCGACCTCAAGACCGCCGTCGACCCCTTCTCCTTCCTCGACAACTCCGGCCAGGACTGCTGCGCCCGCACCCGCATCCTGGTCCAGGAGCAGGTCTACGACGAGGTCCGCGAACTCCTCGCGAAGACCCTGGCCGACGTGGTGGTGGGTGACCCGGCCGACGAGAAGACCCAGATGGGCCCGCTGATCTCCCGGCAGCAGCTCGACCGGGTCCGCGGCTTCGTGCCCGACACCGCCGAGGCCCTGCGCGGCAGCGCGCCCGAGGGCCCGGGCTTCTGGTTCCCGCCGACCGTCCTCACTGGGGAGAGCCCCGACTCGGCAGCCGCCTGCGAGGAGATCTTCGGCCCGGTCGCCGTGCTGCTGCCCTTCACCGACGAGGCGGACGCGATCCGCCTGGCCAACGACACCCCCTACGGCCTCTCCGGCTCCATCTGGACCCGCGACGTCGGCCGTGCCCTGCGCGTCTCCCAGGCCGTCCGCGCCGGCAACCTGTCCGTCAACTCCCATGCCAGCGTCCGCTACTGGACCCCGTTCGGCGGCTTCAAGCAGTCGGGCGTCGGCCGCGAGCTCGGCCCCGACGCCCTGGCCGCCTTCACCGAAACCAAGAACGTCTTCATCAGCACGGAGGGCCCCGCACAGTGACCGAAGCAATCGTGTGCCGTCGCCTCGTCGGCCGTACGGCCGTCATCACCGGAGCCGGCAGCGGCATCGGCCTCGCCACCGCCCGCCGCCTCGCCTCCGAAGGCGCCCAGGTCGTCTGCGGCGACGTCGACGAGGCCCGCGGCAAGGCGGTCGCCGACGAGGTCGGCGGCATCTTCGTGAAGGTCGACGTCACCGACGCCGAGCAGGTCGAGGCCCTCTTCAAGGCCGCCCACGACACCTACGGCAGCGTCGACATCGCCTTCAACAACGCCGGCATCTCCCCGCCCGACGACGACTCCATCCTGGAGACCGGCCTGGAGGCCTGGAAGCGCGTCCAGGAGGTCAACCTCACCTCCGTCTACCTGTGCTGCAAGGCCGCCATCCCGTACATGCGGCAGCAGGGCAGGGGCTCCATCATCAACACGGCCTCCTTCGTGGCCCGCATGGGCGCTGCGACCTCCCAGATCTCGTACACCGCCTCCAAGGGCGGCGTCCTCGCCATGTCCCGCGAACTGGGCGTGCAGTTCGCCCGCGACGGCATCCGGGTCAACGCCCTGTGCCCCGGCCCGGTCAACACCCCCCTCCTCCAGGAGCTGTTCGCCAAGGACCCGGAGCGCGCCGCCCGCCGCCTGGTGCACATCCCGGTGGGCCGGTTCGCCGAGGCCGAGGAGATCGCCGCCGCGGTCGCCTTCCTCGCCAGCGACGACTCCTCCTTCGTGAACGCCACGGACTTCCTGGTCGACGGCGGGATCGCGGGGGCGTACGTCACACCCCTGTAGACGGTGTCCTGGCGGCCCGGATCTCGCCCTACAGTGCCGGGATGAGCATGACGCCACCGCCCGGCTGGTATCCCGATCCGCACGGGCCGCACCTGGAACGCTGGTGGGACGGCACCGCATGGACCGAGCACCGCCGTGCCCCCGCCGGGCAGGTGCCCCCGCCGCCGGGCGGCGGCACCGGGCGGGCGAAGGCCGTCGCCGTCACCGCCGCCGGGGCCGTCCTCGTCGCCGCGGTCGTCACCGGCGCCGTCGTCCTCGGCGGCGGTGACGACCGCGGCGCGCAGACCGGGACCGGCCCCACGCCCGCGGCCCCGGCCACCGTCGTGCCGTCCGCGACGACGCCCGAGGCCTCGGCCTCCGAGCCGTCCGCCGACGACCCGGCCGTGGTCGAGGACCAGCTCAACGGCGTCACCTTCCCGCTGCTCGACGGCTGGGTCCGGCCCCAGTACGTCGCCCAGAAGGACGCCGTCATGACGACGGACGGCACCTACGACTGCCCCGGCGACGGCACCGTCTGCCGCCACGGTCTCGTCCTCTCCCGCACGGTCACGTCGAACGACGAGAAGTCCCCCGAGGCCCTCGCCAAGGAGGACATCTCCGATGCGGCCGAGGACGCCTTCGACCGCGACACGATCGGACGCAAGCCCTACGGGGGCATGGAGTCCCACGAGGTCGTCGGGTCAGGGCCGGTGGCGGTGGCCGGCCGCGCCGGGTACTTCGTGCGCTGGCGCGTGCGGACCGCGAAGGGGCCGGGCGGCTACGTCCAGTCGCTGGTCTTCCCCTCCAGCGTCGGCACCGAGTCGCCGGTCCTCGTCCGCTACGTCTTCGACGCGGGCGAGGACGGGCCGCCGCTCGCCGACATGGACCGCATCACCAAGGGCATCCGGCCGGTCGGCGACGCGGACACCGGCGGCGGTGTGGGCAGCAGCATCGGCCCCTCGGACCGACAGGGCCCTTCGGACTGACGGGTGCCGCCCTTCGCCTACAGGAACGTGTGCCCCTCACCGCGGTACGTCGGCACGGTCGCCGTCACCGCGTCGCCCTCGATCAGGTGCAGCCGGTCGAACCGCTCGCACAGCTCACCGGCCTTCGCGTGCCGGAACCACACCTTGTCGCCGGCCAGCAGGTCGTCGGCGGGCGAGCCGAGCAGCGGCGTCTGCACCTCACCGGCCCCCTCCTGGGGGTCGTAGCGCAGCCCCTCCGGCAGGTACGGCACGGGCGACCGGTCGGCCCCGGCCGCCCCGGACGCGGGATACCCGCCGCCGAGCACGGTCACCACCCCCACCCCCGGCCGCCGTACGACGGGCTGGGCGAAGAGGGCCGCCGGACGGCCGCTGAACGAGGTGTAGTTGTCGAACAGCCGCGGCACGTACAGCCCCGACCCGGCGGCGATCTCGGTCACCGCCTCCTCGGCCGCCGTGTGCTGCACCGAGCCCGTGCCACCGCCGTTGACGAACTCCAGCCCCGGCACGACGGCACGGACCGCACGCACCACCTCCGCGCGGCGTTCGGCGAGTTCACGCCTGGCCGCGGCCTGCATCAGCCGTACGGCTCGCGACCGCAGCGGCCGCCCCGCCACCGCGTCCCCGACGCCCGCGACATGGCCCTCGTACGCCATGATCCCCACGACCTCGAAGCCCGGCCGCCGGGCCACCGCCCGGGCCACGTCGGCGACCTGGGCGGGGGAGTGCAGCGGCGAACGCCGGGCACCGATCCGCACCCGTCCGCCGAGGAGCTTGAGGGACGTGTCCAACTCCAGGCACACGCGCACGACTTCCCGCCCGCCGCCCCGGGACGCGTCGATCAGATCCAGCTGGGCGACATCGTCGACCATCACGGTGACGGCGGCCGCGAGTTTGGGATCACCGGCCAGTTCCGCGAACGCGGCGCGGTCGGCGGACGGGTAGGCGAGCAGCACGTCCTCGAACCCCGACCGGGCCAGCCACAGCGACTCGGCCAGGGTGAACGACATGATCCCCGCGAACCCGTCGCGGGCCAGGACGCGTTCGAGCAGCGCCCGGCACCGCACGGACTTGCTGGCGACCCGGACGGGCTTGCCGCCGGCGCGGCGGACCAGATCGGCGGCATTGGCGTCGAAGGCGTCCAGGTCCACGATCGCGAGAGGGGCGTCGAGATGGGCTGTGGCCCGGTCGTAACGGGCCCGGTCGGCGGCGCGCGCAGTCATGGACGCAGCCTGCCAGACAGGATTACCGCAGGGTAGGGGGACGTTCCGGGCAGATGCCCCGGCGTCGTGGACTGGTTCCCGTTCACGCAGGAACACGCCGTAGAGTGACGCGCACGTACGGCGGAACGACACCGGCCGGAGGTCCGCTCCGGGATGACGATCCGTCCGTACGGGTATGTGTGCCCGGGACGACTGCGTGCCGGGCCTCGGGCGGCACGACACCGGCCCGCGCAGCACGAAGCGGCCCGGGCACGAGGAAACGGGGGGTGCATGAGCACGGAAGCACAGCGTGCCTCTTTCCCCCCTCGCCCCAGCGCCCCACCACGCCCCTCACACCCACCGACCGCCCCGGAAGACACCAGGACGGCCCGGCCGGACACCCCGCCCGAGCCCTCCGAACCGCCCGCGGCGACGCCGACCACGGACGACCGTGACCGTCCCGGCACCGGAAACACGCCCCCGACCGAGGGCGGTTCGCTTCCGCCCGGCGACTCGAACGAACAGCCCCGCTCGGCGGGCCCCGCGCCCTCCGGCGCGACCGGCACTCAGAGCGGCCCTGCTCGCCCGACGGGCCCGGCCCCCTCCGGCCCGGCCGGTGGCGCGGACCGGCACTCCCGCACTTCCGGCCCGGTGTCCTCCGGCTCGAACGGGCAGTTCCGCTCGGCGGGCCCCGCGTCCTCCGGTTCGACCGGCACTCAGAGCGGCCCTGCTCGCCCGACGGGCCCGGCCCCGTCCGGCCCGGCCGGTGGCGCGGACCGGCACTCCCGCACTTCCGGCCCGGTGTCCTCCGGCTCGAATGGGCAGTTCCGCTCGGCGGGCTCGGCGTCCTCCGACTTGGCCGGTGAGCTTGACGGGCGCCCGCGTACGCCCGGTCCGGCGTCCTCCGGCCCGAACGGGCAGATCCGTACGGCGGGCCCGGCGTCCTCGGGTTCGACCGGCACTCAGAGCGGCCCTGCTCGCCCGACGGGCCCGGCCCCCTCCGGTCCGGCCGGTGGCGCGGACCGGAACTCCCGCACTTCCGGGCCGGCGTCCTCCGCCCCGGCCGGGGCCGCCCGTTTCCCGCGCGTCGGCCCCGCCGCCGAGCCCTCCACCCCCGAGCGCACCGAGCCCGGCGCTCCCCCCGCGCCCCGGCGCGCCGAGCCCAGGACACCGCCCCCGCCCCGCGCCTCCGCGCGTTTCCCGGACGCGCCGCCCAGCGTCGGCGGCGAGACCCGGGCCGGGGCGGGGGGACGGTCCACAGCGCCCGATGTCCCCCCGCGGCCCCGTCACCAGCCCACGCCGGGATCGTCCGGGAGGCCGGACCGTGGGGAGGCTCCGGGCGGGGCCTCGTCGCAAGCGGCGGTTCGGCCGGGCAGTCGCCTCCGCCCGCCACGTCGTACCGGCGCGCCCTCAGAGGAAGCGCCGGAGACGACCGCACGCCTGCGCCCCGTCCCCGCCGACCCCGCACCCGCCGAGCGGGCCGCCCGGCCGGGCACCGAGGCCGCAGACGCCTTCGGCCGCTCCGGTGCCCCGGGCTCCGCCCCCGCCTCGGCAGGACGTGCCGGTGCCACGCGGCCCGGTGCCTCGACGCGCCCCTCGCACGAGACGCGCGCGGGTGACGGTGCCGGACCCGGTGCCGACACTCTCGCCACCACCGGGCGCGGGATGCGCATGCCGTCCGCGCCCACCGGGCGTCCCACCCCCGCCCCGCCGACCCCGTCCGCCCCGCACGCGCCCACGCCCGTGACCCCTGACCCGGCCCTTTCCTGGAGCGCCTTTTCGTCGCGGCCCCTCGTGTCCTTCGGAGCGCCTGAGGGCTACGACGGCGACGGACAGCCCCGGCCCCTCGGGCGGCGCGGCGCGTCGCAGGCCGCCGCGGCCGCCGTCTGTCTCGTGCTCGGTCTGGGGCTCATCTCGGGCGCGGTCACCGGGAGCTGGCTCGCCGGGGACTCCGGCGAGGAAGGCACGCGCAGCACCTTCGCCGCGGCCGGGAGCCTGTGGCACAACGTCCCGGTCGACCAGCTGTTCCCGCCCACCGTGGAGGGGCAGGGCGCCGGCCCCGGCGGAGCCGACCGCACCTGGACCCGCATCGCCGTCGCCCCCGACAGCGGCTGCAAGGGCGCCTTCGACCCCCTGCTGCGCACGGCCCTGGCCCCCGTCGGCTGCGAGCGGCTCCTGCGCGCCACCTACACCGACGCCACCCAGAGCTACGTCACCACGGTCGGCCTGCTCTTCACCACGGCCGACGCCCCGGGCATGACCTCCCTCGCGAACCGTTTCCGCAAGGAGCGCCTGGACCGCCGCAGCGACCTGATGCCCCTGCCGTACGCCGCCAAGGACACCCCCGCCGCCCACTTCGGGGCCGCCCAGCGCGCCTCCTGGACCGTCTCCGTGCTGACCGAGGCCCCGGTCGTCGTCTACGCCGTCTCCGGCTGGGCCGACGGCCGCAGCGTCGACGACCCGCAGCCCGCCGAGGACGCCATGCAGTCCGGTGCCACCACAGCCCAGGCCCAGGCAGGACTCGGCAACGAGGCACAGGGCCTCGCGGACCGCGTCGAACGCGGCCTGCGCAAGAACGTCCGCTCGGCCTCGGAGCAGCCGTCGTGAAAGCCACCAGGAAGCCGGCCGGGAGAGCCGCCGGGGCCGGCCGGTCCGCCGCACTGAGCGTCCTGCTCGCCGCCGGCCTCGTCCTCCTCCCCGCCACCACCGCCCACGCCGACGGCATCCGTGCCCAGCAGTGGGCCCTGGAGGCCATGCACACACAGGAGGCCTGGCAGACCACGAAGGGCGAGGGCATCACCGTCGCGGTCCTGGACACCGGCGTCGAGGCCGACCACCCCGACCTGGTCGGCAACGTCCTCACCGGCAAGGACCTGGTCGGCTTCGGAGCCGAGAGGGGCGATCGCGCCTGGGCCCGGCACGGCACCGCCATGGCCGGCATCATCGCCGGCCACGGACACGGTCCGGGCAACGGCGACGGCGTCATCGGCATCGCCCCCGAGGCGAAGATCCTCCCCGTCCGCGTCATCCTGGAGGACGGCGACTCCTCCCGCGCCAAGGCCCGCAGCACCCGCGGCAACGCCCTCGCCGACGGCATCCGCTGGGCCACCGACCACGGCGCCGACGTCATCAACCTCTCCCTCGGCGACGACTCGTCCTCCGCGCACCCCGAACCCACCGAGGACCAGGCCATCCAGTACGCCCTGAAGAAGGGCGTGATCGTCGTCGCCTCCGCCGGCAACGGCGGCGAGAAGGGCGACCACATCTCCTACCCGGCCGCCTACCCCGGCGTCATCGCGGCCACCGCCGTCGACCGCTCCGGCACCCGCGCCACCTTCTCCACCCGCCGCTGGTACGCCACCGTCAGCGCCCCGGGAGTCGACGTCGTCATCGCCGATCCCGACCAGAAGTACTACGAGGGCTGGGGCACCAGCGCCGCCGCCGCCTTCGTCTCCGGCGCCGCCGCCCTGGTCAAGGCCGCGCACCCCGACCTGACCCCGGCCCAGGTCAAGACGCTCCTGGAGGACACCGCACGCAACGCCCCCGCCGGGGGCCGCGACGACTCCCGCGGCTTCGGCTTCGTCGACCCGGCCGCCGCCATCAAGGCCGCCGACCGGATCCGGCCGCAGGGCCTGCACTCGGCGGCGTACGGCGAGAAGTACTTCGGCAGCGGCCCGGACTCCGCCGCCTCCGGGGACGACACCGCCGACTGGGCCGCTCCCCTCGCGGGCGGTGCGGGCGGTGTCCTGCTGGTCGCGGCCGTGGTCCTGTGGCGTGGCCGCCGCGCGAGCCGCGACGACTTCTAGAAGACGAACGTCTATGGAGGCGAACCTCCAGGAGCCGAGCACCGGAACCGCTGCCGACGCGTCGGCACCCGGCCTATAGGGTCGACGACCGTGGCGAACAAGAACATCCCCGACCCCGGCTTCTCCGACGACGACGGCTCCGCCGACCCCCGGCTGAGCGCGGCACTCGCCGCCTGGTCCGAGGACCGGGATGCCGTGGGGCCGGTCCTGGACGCCCTCAAGGGCGCCCGGCTGCTCGTCCCCGTCGTGGCCGTGCTCGGCGAGGTCGAGGAGGACGAGCGGGGACTGCGCCGCGAGAAGACCAGCGACATGGCCGTACCGACGCTGAAGGCCGGAAACCGCACCGCCCTCCCCGCCTTCACCTCCACCGACTCCCTCGCCCGCTGGGACCCGGCGGCCCGCCCCGTCGCCGTACCGCTGCACCAGGCGCTCCAGGCGGCGGCGCACGAGAAGGCGGACACGGTCGTGCTCGACCTGGCCGGGCCCGTGCCCTTCGAACTGACGGGACCCGCGCTGCTCGCCCTCGCGGAGGGCCGTACGAGCACCGACCCGCTCGCCGACCCGGCCGTCGTCGGGGCCGTACGCGCCGCCGTGGCCGCCGAGCCCGCCGTCCTGCGCGCCCACCTCGGGCCGGGCCGGGCCGACGGCACCCTCGCCCTGGTCCTGGACCCGGCCGCGGCCCCCGCCGAGGCCGCGCAGGCCGTCGCCCGGCGGCTCGCCGCCGACGAGACACTGAGGGCCCGCCTGGTGCGCGGCCTCGACCTGGCACTGCTGCCGGCCGGGGCGACGCCACCGGGCGAGCCCTTGTACGAACGCTGACGCGGACGATCAGCCGCGGCGGAAACTAGCCGTAGACCGGGCCGGTGTACTTCTCGCCCGGCCCCTTGCCCGGCTCGTCCGGGACCAGCGAGGCCTCCCGGAACGCGAGCTGGAGCGACTTCAGGCCGTCGCGCAGCGGAGCCGCGTGGAACGAGCTGATCTCGGTCGCGGTCGCGTCCAGCAGACCGGCCAGCGCGTGCACCAGCTTGCGGGCCTCGTCGAGGTCCTTGTGCTTGTCGCCCTCCTCGGTCAGACCGAGCTTGACGGCGGCGGCGCTCATCAGGTTGACGGCGACCGTCACGATCACCTCGACCGCCGGGACCTCGGCGATGTCGCGGGCCATGGCGTCGAAGTCGGGGGACTCAGGAGGGGTCTCACTCATGCCCCACACGATAGGCGCAGCGGCGGCGCGCGCCGTACCGGCCCCCGAGGCGCCTGAATTAGCCGTTCCTGGCCATTGCTGGTAACCTCGTGTAACGACCGGTCGGACCCGTATGCCTAGCGGCCCGCGAGCCCGACCCACAAGTGGAGGCTTTCGAACTCCCACCTGACCGCCCCCAGGGCGTCGGGTCACCGGTCAGACGGTCCCGTCCCAGCGGCGGTGATCCGTCCGAAAGCGCGCCCCGCGGCACCCCGCGGCGGTGCTCCGGTAGTTCGAGGAGCCCCGCCTGGGATCGTCCGGGGCATTTTTTCTGCTTCGGCGCGGTTAGGTCTAACGAATAGAGACGTTACGCGGCCGTCCGCCAGACCGTCGCGTGGTGCTACCGAGGAGGATCCATCAGCGCCGAGCCCCGCATCAACGACCGGATTCGCGTTCCCGAGGTGCGACTTGTCGGTCCCAGTGGCGAGCAGGTGGGCATCGTCCCGCTGGCCAAGGCACTGGAGCTTGCGCAGGAGTACGACCTGGACCTGGTCGAGGTCGCGGCGAACGCCCGTCCGCCCGTGTGCAAGCTCATGGACTACGGGAAGTTCAAGTACGAGTCGGCCATGAAGGCCCGTGAGGCGCGCAAGAACCAGGCGCACACGGTCATCAAGGAGATGAAGCTCCGGCCGAAGATCGACCCGCACGACTATGACACCAAGAAGGGTCACGTCGTCCGGTTCCTCAAGCAGGGCGACAAGGTCAAGATCACGATCATGTTCCGTGGTCGCGAGCAGTCCCGGCCCGAGCTGGGCTACCGACTGCTGCAGCGTCTCGCGGAGGACGTCCAGGACCTCGGTTTCGTGGAGTCGAACCCGAAGCAGGACGGCCGGAACATGATCATGGTTCTCGGTCCGCACAAGAAGAAGACCGAGGCGATGGCCGAGGCTCGCCAGGCGCAGGAGGCCCGCAAGGCGGAGGCGAAGGCCCACCCCGGCCGCTCGCAGAACGCCGCGGAAGCCGACGCTGACGCCGAGGCGCCGGCCGAGGAGCCCGCCGAGGCGTGACCCCCGGGACGCGAGTCCCAGGAAGCAACCGAAACAAGACGACGCTCCACCGTGCCCGGTTTCACGACCGGGCACCGGAGCGCCACCGACGAGGAGAGTACGGCGCTATGCCGAAGAACAAGTCGCACAGCGGGTCCAGCAAGCGCTTCAAGGTCACCGGCTCCGGCAAGGTGCTCCGCGAGCGCGCCGGCAAGCGCCACCTGCTCGAGCACAAGTCGTCCCGTGTGACGCGTCGCCTCACCGGCAACGCCGAGATGGCCCCGGGCGACGCCAAGAAGATCAAGAAGCTTCTCGGCAAGTGACGCCCGGCGCGTGAGCGCCGCACGTCAGGACCGGGACCCAATCGATTTCGGGCCGTGTGAGTACCACCACGGCCCCGCTACAAGGAGTTAAGAAGTGGCACGCGTCAAGCGGGCAGTCAACGCCCACAAGAAGCGCCGGGCGATCCTCGAGCAGGCCTCCGGCTACCGCGGTCAGCGTTCGCGCCTGTACCGCAAGGCCAAGGAGCAGGTCACCCACTCGCTGGTCTACAACTACAACGACCGCAAGAAGCGCAAGGGTGACTTCCGCCAGCTGTGGATCCAGCGCATCAACGCCGCTGCCCGCGCCAACGGCATGACCTACAACCGCTTCATCCAGGGTCTGAAGGCCGCGAACATCGAGGTCGACCGCAAGATCCTGGCCGAGCTGGCCGTCAACGACGCCGGCGCCTTCGCCGCGCTCGTCGAGGTCGCCCAGAAGGCGCTGCCGAGCGACGTCAACGCGCCGAAGGCTGCGTGACGCCGCGCCGGCACTGAGCCGACGTGACTGAAGGACCCGCAGGCCGACCGGCCTGCGGGTCCTGCTGTGTCCGAGTTAGTGACAAGGTGAATCGCATGCCCACCCCCGAGCTCATCTCCCCCCGCTCCTCGCGCGTCCTGGCCGCGCGGCGGCTGGCCAAGCGGAACTTCCGGGGGAAGGAGCGGTTGTTCCTCGCGGAGGGACCGCAGGCGGTGCGGGAGGCGGCGGAGCACCGGGCCGGGGGCTCGGCCACGCTCGTGGAGCTGTTCGCCACGCCCGAGGCGGCCGACCGGTACGCCGACATCGTGGGGGCCGCCCGGGACGTCGGCGCCCGGGTGCACCTCGCCTCCGAGCAGGTCGTCGCCGACATCTCCACCACCGTCACGCCCCAGGGCCTCGTCGGGATCTGCCGGTTCCTGGACACCCCCTTCGAGGAGGTCCTCGCAGCCCGCCCGCGGCTGGTCGCCCTGCTCGCGAACGTGCGTGACCCCGGCAACGCCGGAACCGTGCTGCGCTGCGCCGACGCGGCAGGTGCCGAGGCCGTGGTGCTGACCGACGCCTCCGTCGACGTGTACAACCCCAAGGCCGTCCGGGCCTCCGTCGGCTCCCTGTTCCACCTGCCCGTCGCCGTCGGCGTGCCCGTGGAGCGGGCGGTCGAGGGGCTGCGGGCCGAGGGCGTGCGCGTCCTCGCCGCCGACGGGGCGGGCGACCGCGACCTCGACGCCGAGCTCGACAAGGGCACCATGGGCGGGCCGACCGCCTGGGTCTTCGGCAACGAGGCCTGGGGCCTGCCGGAGGAGACCCGCGCCCTCACCGACGCCGTCGTACGCGTCCCGATCCACGGGAAGGCCGAGAGCCTGAACCTCGCCACCGCCGCCGCCGTATGTCTCTATGCGTCGGCGCGTGCACAGCGCGCCCCCGGAGGGTGCCGCTCCGTCACCGGGAACTAGTAAGGTGACCAGCTCAGGGACCCTCTGCGGAGCCTGAGAGGTGGGGTACGGGGATGAGTGTCGGCACGAGCAGCGGCCCGGGCGCCCAGGACGCCGGGAGCCCGCCCGCCGCGTCCCGGCCGCCGGGTGATCTCGCCGGCCTCGGCATCGACCCCGACCAGCTGCCCGACGGGCTCGTCGTCGCCGACGAGCAGGGCCGTGTCATCTGCTTCAACGCCGCCGCCGAGCGCATCACCGCCGTCCGTGCCCGCGACGCCCTCGGGCAGCCGCTGGAGAAGGCCCTGCCGTTAGAGGACCTGGAAGGCCGCCGCTGGTGGCAGCTGACCGACCCGTACGGCGGCCTCGCCATCCGCGTCGGGCAGCCCGAGCGGAACCTCCTGCTGCCGGGCGGCCGTGAGGTGCTGGTCTCCGCGCGCTACGTCCGCACCCGGCCCACCGGGCCCGTCCGCCGCCTCGTCGTCACCCTGCGCGACACCGAGGCCCGGCGCCGCACCGAGCGCAGCCACGCCGAGCTGATCGCCACCGTCGCCCACGAACTGCGCTCCCCGCTCACCTCGGTCAAGGGCTTCACCGCCACGCTGCTCGCCAAGTGGGAACGCTTCACCGACGACCAGAAGCGGCTGATGCTGGAGACCGTCGACGCCGACGCCGACCGCGTCACCCGGCTCATCGCCGAGCTGCTCGACATCTCACGGATCGACTCCGGCCGGCTCGAGGTGCGGCGCCAGCCCGTCGACATCGGCGCCGCCGTCGGACGGCACATCCAGGCCTACGTCGCCGCCGGGCAGCCCGCCGACCGGTTCCTGCTGCGCGTCCAGCAGCCGCTGCCCGCCCTGTGGGCCGACCCCGACAAGATCGACCAGGTGCTCAGCAACCTCCTGGAAAATGCCGTGCGGCACGGCGAGGGAACTGTCACGATCGACGTCACGGCCACGGCGTCCCCCCGCGACGGCGAGCACGGCGAGAGCGGCGAGAAGGCGGCCACGTCGGTCACGGTGAGCGACGAGGGGCCCGGCATCCCGGAGGAATCCATGAACCGCGTCTTCACCCGCTTCTGGCGGGGCAGCAAGCGCGGTGGCACGGGCCTCGGGCTCTACATCGTCAAGGGCATCGTCGAGGCCCATGGAGGCACCATCGAGGTCGGCCGCGCCCCCGGCGCCGGCGCCGAGTTCCGATTTACGTTGCCCGTGAGCGCTCCGGCATATCTCGCCTGAGCCGCCCGCGGGCGCATTCGTACATGCCCACCCCGTTAGACTCGGCCATTGGCACCTCTGTGTCCTTCACACGGCCCTCGCGAGTCGCGGAGTGGGTGACGGGGACCATCAGCCAGCCAATCGGAAGCACGGGAAGAGATGTCGGCACCGAATAAGTCGTACGACCCTGTCGAGGTCGAGGCGTTGAAACCGGAAGAGATCGAGCGCATGCGGGACGAGGCGCTCGCCGCCTTCGCCGCCGCGGACTCCCTCGACGCGCTCCACGAGGCCAAGGTCGCCCACACCGGCCCCGCCTCCCCGCTGGCCCTCGCCAACCGCGAGATCGGCGCCCTGCCCCCGCATGCCAAGGCGGACGCGGGCAAGCGCGTCGGCCAGGCCCGCGGCGCCGTGAACAAGGGCCTCGCCGCCCGCCAGACCGAGCTCGAGGCCGAGCGCGACGCCCGTGTGCTGGTCGAGGAGGCCGTGGACGTCACGCTGCCCTACGACCGCGTACCGGCCGGCGCCCGGCACCCGCTGACCACGATGATGGAGCGGGTCGCGGACGTCTTCGTGGCCATGGGCTACGAGGTCGCCGAAGGGCCGGAGGCCGAGGCGGAGTGGTTCAACTTCGACGCCCTGAACTTCCTGCCCGACCACCCCGCCCGGCAGATGCAGGACACCTTCTTCGTCCAGGGCCCCGAGGGCACCGACGAGTCCGGGTCCGGCGTCGTCCTGCGCACCCACACCTCCCCGGTGCAGGCCCGTGCGCTGCTCGACCGTGAGCTGCCGGTCTACATCGTCTGTCCCGGCCGGGTGTTCCGCACCGACGAGCTGGACGCCACGCACACGCCCGTCTTCCACCAGATCGAGCTGCTCGCGGTGGACGAGGGCCTGACGATGGCCGACCTCAAGGGCACCCTGGACCACATGGTCCAGGCCCTGTTCGGCGCGGACATGAAGACCCGGCTGCGGCCGAACTTCTTCCCCTTCACCGAGCCGAGCGCCGAGATGGACATGCTCTGCTACGTCTGCAAGGGCGAGTCCGTCGGCAACCCCGACCGCCCCTGCCGCACCTGCTCGTCCGAGGGCTGGATCGAGCTCGGCGGCTGCGGCATGGTCAACCCGCGGGTGCTCACCGCCTGCGGCGTCGACCCCGAGAAGTACAGCGGGTTCGCCTTCGGGTTCGGCATCGAGCGGATGCTGATGTTCCGCCACAACGTCGAGGACATGCGAGACATGGTCGAGGGTGACGTCCGGTTCACCCGGCCGTTCGGGATGGAGATCTGATGCGGGTCCCGCTTTCTTGGCTGCGGGAGTACGTCGACCTGCCGGCGACGGAATCCGGCCGCGACGTCCAGGAGAAGCTCGTCTCGGCCGGGCTCGAGGTCGAGACCGTCGAGCAGCTCGGCGCCGACCTCAAGGGCCCCCTGGTCGTGGGCCAGGTGGCGACGATCGAGGAGCTGACCGACTTCAAGAAGCCGATCCGCTTCTGCACCGTCGACGTCGGCCAGGCCAATGGCACGGGCGAGCCGCAGGAGATCATCTGCGGCGCCCGGAACTTCGCCGTCGGCGACAAGGTCGTCGTGGCGCTGCCCGGCGCCGTCCTGCCCGGTGACTTCCAGATCGCCGAGCGCAAGACCTACGGCCGGATGTCCCGGGGCATGATCTGCTCCAGCGACGAGCTGAACATGGGCGACGACGGCACCAAGGGCATCATCGTGCTGCCCCCGGAGACCGAGATCGGCAAGGACGCCGTCGAACTGCTGGAGCTGGTCGACGAGGTCCTCGACATCGCCGTCACGCCCGACCGCGGCTACTGCCTGTCGCTGCGCGGCGTGGCCCGCGAGACCGCCATCGCCTACGGCCTGCCGCTGCGCGACCCGGCGCTGATCGACGTGCCCGGCCCGAACGCCTACGGCTACCCGGTGCAGATCTCGGACCCCACCGGCTGCGACCGCTTCACCGCCCGCACGGTGACCGGCCTCAGCGCCGAGGCACGCTCCCCGATCTGGCTCCAGCGCCGTCTGCAGAAGGTCGGCATGCGCCCGATCTCGCTCGCCGTCGACGTCACCAACTACGTGATGATGGAGCTCGGCCAGCCCCTGCACGCCTACGACCGCGGCCTGGTCCAGGGCACGATCGGCGTGCGCCGGGCCGAGCAGGGCGAGAAGCTCACCACCCTCGACGGCGTCGAGCGCACGCTGGACGCCCAGGACCTGGTGATCACCGACGACCGCGGCCCGATCGGCCTCGCCGGCGTCATGGGCGGCGCCAACACGGAGATCGCCGACCACGACGACACCGAGAACGCCACCGCGGACGTCGTCATCGAGGCGGCGCACTTCGACGCGACGACGATCGCGCGCACGGCCCGCCGCCACAAGCTGTCCTCCGAGGCGTCCCGGCGCTTCGAGCGCGGCGTCGACCCGCAGGCCGCCGCTGCCGCCGCGCAGCGCACCGTCGACCTGCTGGTCCTCCTCGCGGGCGGCACCGCCGAGGCCGGCGTCACCGAGGTCATCGCGCCGACCGCGCCGCGCACCATCACCATCCCGGCCGACCACCCGGACAAGGTCGCCGGCGTCGCCTACGGCCGCGAGACCGTCGTCCGGCGGCTCCAGGAGATCGGCTGCGACGTGTACGGGCAGGACGAGCTGATCGTCACCGTGCCGTCCTGGCGGCCCGACCTCACCGACCCGAACGACCTGGCCGAAGAGGTCATCCGGCTGGAGGGCTACGAGAACCTGCCCTCCACGCTGCCCAAGCCGCCGGCCGGCCTCGGCCTGACGGACCGGCAGCGGCTGCACCGCCGCGTCGGCCGTGCCCTGGCCGGTGCCGGGTACGTCGAGGCGCTGAACTACCCGTTCATCGGTGAGCAGGTCTTCGACCAGCTCGGCCTCGAGGCGGACGACCCGGCCCGCCGCGTCGTCAAGCTCAGCAACCCGCTCAGCGACGAGGAGCCCGCGCTGCGCACCACGCTGCTGCCGGGCCTGCTCACCGCCCTGCGGCGCAACGACGGCCGGGGCTCGCACGACCTCGCGCTGTTCGAGACCGGCCTGGTCTTCCACCCGCGCGAGGAGCAGCGGATCGCCGCCATACTCCCCGTCGACCGCCGCCCGACCGACGAGGAGCTCGCCGAGCTGAACGCGGCCCTGCCCGAGCAGCCGCGGCACGCCGCGGTCGTCCTCGCCGGTGCGCGCGAGCAGGCCGGCTGGTGGGGCAAGGGCCGTCCGGCCGACTGGGCCGACGCGGTGGAGGCGGCGCGGGCGGTGGCCCGTGAGGCCGGTGCCGAACTGGTCGTCCGGAGCGGGCAGTACGGGCCGTGGCACCCGGGGCGATGCGCCGAGCTGGCGGTCACCGTGGACGGTGCCGAGCGGATCGTGGGACACGCGGGTGAACTGCATCCGCGGGTCGTGAAGGCGCTGGGGCTCCCGGAGCGGACCTGTGCGATGGAGATCGACCTGGACGCGGTGGAGTCGGCTGGTGACGCGACCGTGAAGGCGCCGCGTATCTCCACGTTCCCCGTGGCCACCCAGGATGTCGCCCTGGTCGTCGACGCGGGCGTTCCGGCGGTGGAGGTCGAGAAGGCCCTGCGCGACGGGGCCGGGGAACTGCTGGAGTCGATCCGGCTGTTCGACGTGTACGAGAACGTCGAGCAGCTGGGCGAGGGGCGGAAGTCGTTGGCGTACGCCCTGCGGTTCCGGGCGGCTGATCGGACTCTGACCGTGGACGAGGCGTCCGCGGCTCGGGATGCGGCGGTCGCCCTCGCGGGCGAGCGTGTGGGCGCCGAGTTGCGGAGCTGAGTGCCCAAGGGGCGGGGAGCTGCGGTGTGCCGGCGGCAGCGGGTTCGTCGTGGCCGTTCGCGCAGTTCCCCGCGCCCCCAGGGAAGAAGTCGGGTTGCCTCACTCGTTTGAGTGGTAAAGGTGGGTGATCCTGCCTTTTCGGGCGTGCTGTAGACAGAATCGGACCGGCCTTCTGGGCCGGTCCGGTTCTGTGTGTCAGGGCCTAATTGGGGGGCCATCGGCATGATCCGCGTCAGGGGTCGGGTGCGCAGTCTGGGTCTGCCCGTGGTGTGGGGCGCGGCGGCCGTGGCGTACAAGCTGATCTGCCCGCTCGCCCAGGAGACCTCCCTGGAGGCGCGGATCGTCACCAGTGCCGTGTTCTTCGCGGTCGGGACCGGGCTGATCCTCCATGTACGGCAGTCGTTGATGCGTGAGCTGCGGCAGTTGCGCCGGGTGGCGGGTGCCGCGCAGAGCGCGCTGTTGCGTCCGCTGCCCTCACGGGTCGACGGGCTGGACGTCGCCGCCGCCCAGTTGTCGGCCGAGCGCGGCGCGGCGATCGGCGGGGACCTGTACGAGGTCGTCGCCACCGAGCACGGCGTGCGGGCCGTGATGGGCGACGTACGCGGGCACGGGATCGGGGCGTTCGGGACCGTCGCCGCCGTGCTCGGGTGTTTCCGTGAGGCCGCGCACGACGAGCAGGATCTCGGCGGGGTGCTGCGCCGGCTGGACCGTGCCCTGGCCCGGCATCTGCGGCAGGAGCATCCCGCGTGCGCCGCCGAGGAGTTCGTCACCCTGCTGCTCGTGGAGATCCGGCCCGACGGCGAGCTGCGCGCCCTCAACTGCGGGCATCCGTGGCCCTATCGCCTGGGCGGCGAGTCGGGCGTGGACCAACTCGCCCCGGCGGATCCGCACCCGCCCCTCGGCCTGTTCCCCCTGCCGGCCGAACTGCCCACCGTAGGTCTGGGGTATCTGGAGCACGGTGACGCGCTCTTCCTCCACACGGACGGCGCCCAGGACGCGCGGGACGCCCGTGGCCGGTTCTTCCCGCTGTCCAGCGCTCTGACGAACGTCGCGGCGGACGGTCCGCTCTCCTCGCAGCGTGTCATCGGCAGGATGTCCTCCGCCCTCCTGCACCACACCCGGGGCGCACCACCCGACGACATCGCCCTGATGGTCATCACGAACGGCCGGCCGACGCCCCTCAGAGGCGCGGGGAAGTGCGCGACCGGCCACGACGCACCCGCGGCCGGCAACGCACCGCTGGCACCACGGCGATGACCGGCCCGGCGAGGGCCGGCGATGCCGTCCGCCCCGCCACGGAGTGTCGGGCAGGCAGCCGGGCGGACGGCGAGTGCGGGCCGCCGCACTGTACGAGGGGGAGCCGGCGGCCCGGCCGGCCTCTTTCGAGGCATTTCAGTCAACCGGCCGGCGACGCTGAGCGACAGTGCGCGCACAGCGCGGATTCGAGCACTCCGTTCACACCCCGTGTGAAGGAGGAACCACTAATCTGGCCGCACCGAGCCACCGGGGGGCCCACATGCAGCCCAACACTCTGCTCGACGCGATCCTGGACGAGGCCGGGATCTCGCACGCGGGGCTGGCCGCACACGTCAACCAGGCAGGGCGGGCACGTGGCCTGTCCCTGCGATACGAACACACCGCCGTAGCCCGGTGGTTGAAGGGGCAGCGCCCCCGGGGCCAGGTGCCCGACCTGATCTGCGAGGTGCTCGCCGCCCGGCTCCAGCGGCAGGTCACCCTCGACGACATCGGGCTCGGGGTGCCCGGCGAGCCCGCCGCCCCGCACACCGGCTCCCTGTCCGGCTTCGTCGAGCGGGCCACCGCCCTGTGGCGCTCCGACCAGCAGCAGCGCCCGCACATCCTGGGCGCGCCCGCGCTCACCGGCACGCCGGCCGTCATGCCGGTGTGGGAGTGGGAGAACCCGCCCGAGGACGTGGACGTCTCCCGCGGCGGCAGACACCGGGTCACCGCGGGTGACCTGGAGATGCTGCGGTCCGCCCGGACACACTACGAGCAGATGTACCGCAAGGCCGGGGGCATCGCGACGCGGGCCCGGATCGTCGGGTTCCTCAACTCCGAGGCCGCTCCGCTGCTGCGCGGCAGCTACACCGACGAGACGGGGCGTCAACTGCACCGCGCCACCGGCGGCCTGGTGGCCGTCGCCGGGATCTGCGCCTACGACTCCGACGCGCACGGCCTCGCCCAGCGCTACTTCCACCAGGCACTGCGGCTCGCGAAGGCCAGCGGGGACCGGGGACTGGGCGCGTACGTGATCGCGCTGCTCGTCAACCAGTCGCTGTTCATGCGGGAGTACCGGCAGTCCGTCGCCTTCGCGGAGGCCGCGCTGCGGGCCGCCGGCAAGCACATCACACCGGCGCTCGCCTCCGACCTGTACGCGATGCAGGCCAAGGCGTACGCCCATCTCGGCGACGGCACCAGCGCCCTGTCGTGCATCCGGCGGGCCGAGCAGGCGGCGGAGCGGATCCGGCGGGGTTACGAACCCGACGAGACCGGCTACGTGCAGCCGGGGCTCGTCAACGTCCAGGTGGCGGAGGCGCTGCTCAGCCTCGGGGAGATCGCGGCCGCCGGGGAGCACGCCGCCGCCGCCGTCGACAACCCCGCGCACGACCGCGGCCGGGTGCACCGGCTGGCCATGCTCAGCACCATCGAACTGCGGCAGGGCAACGCCGACAAGGCGGTGGCCATCGCCGTGCAGATGGCCGAGCAGGCCCGCGGCATGGAGTCGCAGCGGCTGCGCGACCGGCTGCGCGCGGTCCGCGAGCACCTGGTGCGCAGCAGGTGCGCGGGCACGGCCGAGGCCGCCGAACTCATCGACGGAGCACTGCGCGTACCGTTGTAGGTCCGGGCAGCGGCCGCCCGCCTGATCCCGAGCCGCTTCCCGTGCGCCTGCTGTCCGTCCGTCCCTGCTGCGATATTGCCACTTACTCGACGGAAGGTGGCAGAACCGTGCAGTGGACGAAACACAACGAACAAGCTGTGTACTCAAACCGCTGGTTCAGCGTCAATCTCGCGGATGTCGAACTGCCGGACGGCCGGCATCTCGACCACTTCCTCATCCGGCTGCGGCCCGTTGCCGTGGCCACGGTGGTGAACGAGGCCAACGAGGTGCTGCTGCTGTGGCGGCACCGCTTCATCACGGACAGCTGGGGGTGGGAACTCGCGGCGGGTGTCGTCGAGGACGGTGAGGACGTCGCCCGCGCGGCCGCCAGGGAACTGGAGGAGGAGACCGGCTGGCGACCGGGGCCCCTGCACCACCTCATGAGCGTGGAGCCGTCCAACGGGCTCACCGACGCCCGGCACCACGTGTACTGGGCCGACGAGGGCGAGTACGTCGGGCACCCCGTGGACGACTTCGAGTCGGACCGCCGGGAATGGGTGCCTCTCAAGCTCGTCCCCGACATGGTCGCCCGCGGCGAGGTCCCGGCCGCCAACATGGCGGCCGCGTTACTTCTGCTGCACCATCTCAGGCTCGGACAGGACACGTTGCCCTGAGCCGACGTGCCTGGGCGGCGCCTAGCGTCCGAATGCCTGCCAGATCGCCATGACGAGGGCACCCACGGCGGTGAGGGCGGCGACCGCGGGCAGCGGCCAGCGCGCGTGTTCGAGCGTGTGGATACGGGTGTTGAGCTCCTCGATCTCCTTGGCGGTCTCCTCGGTGCGGTGGCTGAGCAGAGCCAGCCCGCCCTCGACGCGGGCGTACGCCACGTCGAGGCGGCGTCGTAACTCTGCGAGTTCTCCATGAACGACGGGATGCTCGGGATCGGCGGTCACGAGTCCGCTCCTTTCCGTAGTCGTGTCACATCCCTGGTGTGCGCAGAGGAGTCAACTCGCCTGGTGGGCGCCTGGGGAGCGTGTGCGACGGGCATATGCGAGCCCGCCGCGCACACGGTGTGTGAATGCCACGGGCCCGGCACCCATTCCGGTGCCGGGCCCGCTGGTTGGCCGAAATTTGACCGTCTGTAATCAGCCTCGGGAGTACCCGGGGCCACAGGCGTCGAGCTGTGGCCCCCGTGGGTCAGTACGAGTAGAAGCCGGACCCCGTCTTGCGGCCCAGGCGACCCGCGTCGACCATGCGCTGGAGGAGCGGGGGAGCGGCGTACAGGGGCTCCTTGTACTCCTCGTACATCGACTGGGCGACCGAGGCGACCGTGTCCAGGCCGATGAGGTCGGAGAGTTTCAGCGGGCCCATCGGGTGGGCGCACCCCATCTCCATGCCGTTGTCGATGTCCTCACGGCTGGCGATGCCCGTCTCGAACATGCGGATCGCGGAGAGCAGGTAGGGGATCAGCAGCGCGTTCACGACGAAGCCGGACCGGTCCTGGGCGCGGATCGCGTGCTTGCCCAGCACCTTCTCGGTGAACAGCTGGGCCCGGCTGAGGGTGCCCTCGGACGTGGTGAGAGCCGGGATCAGCTCCACGAGGTTCTGCACCGGCGCCGGGTTGAAGAAGTGGATGCCGATGACCTGGTCGGGCCGCGAGGTCGCCACCGCCAGCTTCACCAGCGGGATGGAGGAGGTGTTGGAGGCCAGGATGGCGTCGGGCCGGGTGACGACCTGGTCGAGCACCTGGAAGATCTCCGTCTTGACCTGCTCGTTCTCGACGACGGCCTCGATCACGAGGTCCCGGTCGGCGAACTCGCCGAGGTCCGTGGTGAAGTTCAGCCGGGCCTGGGTGGCCTCGTGCTCCTCCTCGGTGATCTTGCCGCGCTCCGCCGCCTTGGCCAGGGAGCTGAACAGCCGGGTCCGGCCGATCTCCAGGGCCTCGCCGGTGGTCTCGGCGACCATGACGTCCAGACCGGCCCGGGCGCACACCTCGGCGATCCCCGCGCCCATCTGACCGCAGCCCACGACTCCGACGCGTGCAATGTCTCCCGCTGGGATGTCCGTCACATCGTCCCTTTCGCTGCTGATCCACTTCTGGGCAGGTGCTCCGGGTCCCGGCGCCTGCTCCGTTCGTGCACGTTACTCCCAAGTATCGATGATCGATCGAGGGGGGCGGGTCCGCTTCGGGCATGCTGACTCCGGAGCGATCCGCGACGGGGCGGATCCGCGGCTGTTTGGGGCATGCGGATGGGACGAGTGTCACGCAGGGCGTTCGCGGTGGCGGCGCTGTCGGCTTTCACGATGGTGCCTTCGGCGTCGGCCGCGCCCGAGGGGAACGGCAAGTCGGGCGGCAAGGCCGCCTCCGCGATGCGGGGCGTGTGGCTGGCCACCGTGGCCAACCGCGACTGGCCGTCGAAGCCGGGGCTGACCGCCGCGCAGCAGCGCGCCGAGCTGACCGCCCACCTCGACAGGGCGGTCCGCGACCGGCTCAACACCGTGATCTTCCAGGTCAGGCCGACGGCGGACGCCCTGTGGCCCTCGCCGTACGAGCCGTGGTCGCAGTACCTCACCGGCACCCAGGGCAAGGACCCCGGCTGGGACCCGCTGGGCACGGCCGTCGAGCAGGCCCACGCCCGCGGACTGAAGCTGCACGCCTGGTTCAACCCGTACCGGGTCGCCACCCACGCCGACCCGACCCGGCTCGCCGCCGGCCACCCCGCCCGGACGAACCCGGACTGGGTGGTCACGTACGGCGGGAAGCTCTACTACGACCCGGGGCTGCCGGAAGTCCGGGCCTTCGTGCAGCACGCGATGCTCGACGCGGTGGCCAAGTACCCCTTGGACGGCGTCCACTTCGACGACTACTTCTATCCGTACCCGGTGGCCGGCCAGACCTTCGACGACGACGCGGCCTACCGCGAGTACGGCGCCGGCTTCCCGAACCGGGCCGCCTGGCGGCGGGACAACATCGACAAGCTGGTGCGCGAGACGGCCGACCGCATCAAGCAGATCCGGCCCGGCGTCCGCTTCGGCATCAGCCCCTTCGGCGTGTGGCGCAACGCCGCCACCGACCCGCAGGGCTCGGACACCCGGGCGGGTGTGCAGACGTACGACGACCTGCACGCGGACACCCGCAAGTGGGTGCGCGAGAGCTGGATCGACTACATCGTCCCGCAGCTGTACTGGAACATCGGCTTCGCCGCCGCCGACTACGCGAAGCTCGTGCCGTGGTGGGCGGAGGTCGCGCGCGGCAGCTCGACACAGCTCTACGTGGGAGAGGCGCTGTACAAGGCGGGTGACCCGGCCCAGCCCGCGGCCTGGCAGGATCCGGCCGAGTTGTCCCGGCACCTGACGCTGGCCGGGCGTCACGCACAGGTGCGCGGGCACGTCTTCTTCGCCGCCAAGGACATGGCGGCCGATCGTATCGGGGCCATGGCGCGGGTCGTCGCCGACCACTACGGGCAGCCGGCGCCGCCCCCGCGCCGGGTCACGGCCCGGTAGTGGTCTCCCGGTGCCGGATCTCGGTGTCGGGCCCCGGCGAGCAGACGCCCTCGTGCCCGTCCTCGAACCGGACACGGTACGGGGGGTTGCCCTCCTGTCCCAGCACTTCGACGATCTCACCGACCTTGTCGTGCTGACCGACCACCCTGCCGTGCTGGACAAGCTGGTCGCCCACGGTTGCGCGCATCTGGGGCCTCCTCACGATGGGCTGGTCACGAGGTGCGGAGCGGTCCGTGGCCACGAGTCTACGGCGGGGGGCGCGGGTCGGCAGGGGCCGTGCGCCGTCTGGCTCAGCCGCGCGCCCGCTGGGTGACGGCGATGCAGACCAGCACCGCCGCGGCCGTCAGTGGGGCGGCCACCGTCAGATGCTCGCCCAGCAGCAGCACCGACCACACCAGTGTGAGGAGGGGCTGGGCGAGCTGCAACTGGCTGGCCTTCGGGATGCCGATCGCCGCCATGCCCCGGTACCAGACGACGAGACCGAGGAACTGCGAGCCCGCCGCGACCCACAGCAGCCCGGTGACACTGTGCGCGGTGAGCCGTACGGGCTCGTGCGCCAGTGCCAGGGCGGCGGCGGGCACGGTCAGTGGCAGGCACAGCGCCAGTGCCCAGCCGATGACCTGCCAGCCCGGCATGACCCGGGCCAGCCGGCCGCCCTCGGTGTAGCCGGCCGCGCACACCAGCAGTGCCGCGAACAGGTACACGTCGGCCGTGCTCAGAGCTCCGCCGCTCTGCTGCACGGTGAAGGCCAGCACCGCCGCCGCTCCGGCGAGCGCCGCGATCCAGAAGGTGCGCGAGGGGCGGGTGCCGACCCGCAGGGCGGAGAAGAGCGCGGTGGTGAGGGGGAGCAGTCCGACCACCACGGCGGCGTGCGCGGTGGTGGAGGTCCGCAGCGCCAGCGTGGTCAGCAGCGGGAAGCCGAGCACGACACCGGCCCCGACGACCGCGAGGCCCGGCCAGTGCCGGCGGGCGGGCAGCGGGACGCGAAGGGCGAGCAGACAGCCGCCCGCGATCACCGCGGCCAGCACGCTCCGCACGGCGACCAGCGACCAGGGCCCGAATCCCTCCAGTCCCCAGGCGGTGGCCGGGAACGTGAGGGAGAAGGCGACGACGCCGAGGGCGGCCTGGAGGGTGCCGAGGCCGGGGCGGTCCGGGGCGCCGGCGACTGCTATCCGTGGTGCGGCAGTAGCGCTACTCTGTGCTCTCATGCACGAGCGTAGCAGCGTCGGTGAACTGGCGGAACGACTGCGGGACGAGCTCGACCGCTACTCACCCGGTGGAAAGCTGCCGTCGAGTCGGGCCCTCGTCGAGCGGTTCCGCGTGAGCCCGGTGACCGTGTCGCGGGCACTGGCCCAGCTCGCCGCCGAGGGACTGGTGGTCACCCGGCCCGGCGCGGGCGCCTTCCGGGCGCGGACCCGGACGGCCCCTGCCCCCGCCGGGGACACCTCCTGGCAGGAGGTCGCGCTCAGCGCGGACGGCGCCGCCGATCTCGTACCGCGCTCGGTGGACGCCTCCGGGGTGCTGGTCTCGCTGGCCGCCCCGCCGCCCGGCGTGATCGAGTTCAACGGCGGCTATCTGCACCCGTCGTTGCAGCCGGAGCGGGCGATGGCCGCCGCCCTCTCGCGTGCCGGACGCCGTCCCGGAGCGTGGGGACGCCCGCCCATGGAGGGACTGCCGGAACTGCGCGAGTGGTTCGCGCGGGGCATCGGCGGGGCCTTCACGGCAGCCGAGGTGCTGGTCACCGCGGGCGGGCAGTCCGCGCTCACCACCGCCCTGCGCGCCCTCGCCCCGCCCGGGGCCCCCGTCCTCGTCGAGTCGCCGACCTACCCCGGCATGCTCGCCATCGCCCGTGCCGCGGGCCTGCGCCCGGTGCCCGTACCGGTGGACGCGGACGGTGTGAAGCCCGCGCTGCTCGCCGACGCGTTCCGGGCCAGCGGCGCCCCGGCCTTCGTCTGCCAGCCGCTCTTCCAGAACCCCACCGGTGCCGTGCTCGCGCCCGAGCGGCGCCACGAGGTGCTGCGCATCGCCCGTGAGGCGGGCGCGTTCGTCGTCGAGGACGACTTCGTGCGGCGGCTCGTGCACGAGGACGCCGGGCCGCTGCCGCGCCCGCTGGCCGCCGACGACCCCGACGGCGTCGTCGTGCACGTCTGCTCGCTGACCAAGGCGACCTCGCCGAGCTTCCGGGTGAGCGCCCTGGCGGCGCGCGGTCCGGTCCTGGAACGGCTGCGCGCGATCCAGGTCGTCGACACCTTCTTCGTGCCCCGGCCCCTGCAGGAGGCAGCGCTCGAACTCGTCGGCTCGCCCGCCTGGCCACGCCACCTGCGGGCCGTGTCCGCCGAGTTGAAGGCGCGCCGGGACGCGATGACCGGAGCGCTCGCGCTGCACCTTCCGGAACTCGCCCTGCCGCACGTCCCGTCCGGTGGCTACCACCTGTGGCCTCGTCTGCCCGACGGGACGGACGAGTCGGCTCTGGTGGCGGCCGCCCTGCGGGCCGGCGTCGCCCTCGCCCCCGGCCGCCCCTACTTCAGCGCCGAGCCGCCGGCCCCGCACCTCCGGCTGAGCTTCGCCGCCGTCGCGGGCACCGGGGAGATCGCCGAGGGGGTACGGCGGCTGCGCGCGGCCTGCGACGAGGTCCTGGGATAAGCGTTCGACGCGTGCCGGGCGACCTGGCAGCATCCCGTCATGACCGACACGCCGAGCCTGCCCGAGGGCTACGAGATCTCCACCGACCCCGGCCGTATCGACGCCGCACGGGTCCACCACTGGCTGTCCACCGACGCGTACTGGGCACTGGGCCGCACCCGCGAGAAGCAGGACCGGGCGATCGAGGGCTCGCTCAACTTCGGCGTGTACGAGACGGGCCCGGGGACGCAGGTCGCGTACGCCCGGGTCATCACCGACCGGGCGACCTTCGCCTGGCTGTGCGACGTGTACGTCGACCCGTCGGTGCGCGGCAAGGGCCTCGGCGCCGCGTTCCTGACGGCCGTACGGGACGAGCTGCGGCGGTACGGGGTGCGCCGGGTCCTGCTCGCCACCCACGACGCGCACGGCGTCTACGAGAAGCTCGGGTTCGCCGGGCTGGAGGTCCCCGAGCACTGGATGGCACTCATCTTCGACCAGTGAGGGCGGACGCACCCTGGGTAACTCCCAGGTAACACCTCTTGACCTGGGCACTTGCGGGACGCACCATCCCCGCATGCCACTGAGGGTCACGTTCGTCGCCGCCGCCCGCAGCTCCCCGCTGCTCGCCGAGCGTTTCGAGGACGACCGGCCGCTGGACCAGGCCGGCTGGGGCGAGGTGGAGCGTGTCGCCCACGAGCTGCTGCCGCTCGCCGCCGCCGAGCTGCGGTACTGCTCGCCGACGCCGCGCAGCCGGGCGACGGGGGAGGGGCTCGGATACGCGCCGCTCGTGCAGCTCGGGCTGCGGGACTGTGACATGGGCCGGTGGCGGGGCCTCACCCTGGGCGAGGCGATGGCCAGGGAGCCCGAGGCCGTGGACACCTGGCTCGCCGACCCGCGCGCCACACCGCACGGCGGGGAGTCGCTGGTGGACTTCATCACGCGGGTCGGCGGCTGGCTCGACACCCGGCCCGTCGAGGACGGCTGCCGGCTGGTGGCCGTGGCCGAGCCGTCCGTGATCCGAGCCGCTCTGGTGTACGCGCTGAAGGCACCGCCCTCGACGTACTGGAACATCGACGTCCGTCCGCTGTCGACGACCGCCGTGACGGGCCGGGCGGGGCGCTGGAACCTGCGCTTCGACGGGGTGTCCGCTCAGCCTTCGCGCGCGTAGTCGGTGCGCAGCACCAGGTCCTTGGCCGGGCCGCGCACGCGCCACACCGTCCGCCAGTGGTCCGCGTCGCGGACGGTGAACTCGCCGCGGTAGACGTCCGCGGAGCAGGGGTGGTCGGCGATGTGCCGGCCGGAGGTCAGGTCCAGGTCGTGGAACGGCCGCCCGTCCGCGAACCGCACGTCGGCCGTGCCGCCCGGCCCCGGCAGGAACCGCAGCGTCCGCTCGGCCGGACGGGCGACGCCCCGCCAGACGAAGGTGCCGGACTCGTGGTGGAGCAGCCCGCCGTCGTCCAGCGCGCCGAAGCCGGTGGTGCCGGTGAACCGCCCCTCCTCGCCGCTCGCGAGATCCCGTACCGACCGCGCCACCCTCCAGCGCCCGGCCAGATACGCCAGTACGTCCGGCACTGGCCAGAACTCGCCCATCCTGCCCCGCTCTCCGTCCCAGCAGTTGCTGCGCGACCCATTGACGCGCTTGATCCCCCTCCCTATCTTGCCGTTCGAAGTGCTGATCAATGTCTGATATTTCGAACACTCCTCTACCAGAGAGCCGCGGAGTATCCATGCCACGCACCGCCCGCACCCGATGGAGAATCGGTCTCACGACCACCGCTCTCCTGACGGCGGCAGCCCTCGTACCGGCCCCCGCGCACGCCGAGGACGTCACCGACTACGCGATCACCGTCGACCCGTCGTCCGCCAGGGGCGCGAAGATCGACGACACCATGTACGGCGTCTTCTTCGAGGACATCAACCGGGCCGCCGACGGCGGTCTGTACGCCGAGCTCGTGCAGAACCGTTCCTTTGAATACTCCACCGCCGACAACGGCTCCTACACGCCCCTGACCTCCTGGACGGTCGGCGGCACGGCCCAGGTCGTGGACGACTCCGGCCGGCTCAACGAGCGCAACCGCAACTACCTCTCCCTGGGCGCCGGTTCGTCCGTCACCAACGCCGGCTACAACACCGGCATCCGGGTCGAGCAGGGCAAGAAGTACGACTTCTCCGTCTGGGCCCGCGCCCAGGGCGGCAGCACGCTGACCGTCACCCTGAAGGACACGGCGGGAACGCTGGCGACCGCCCGCCAGGTCGCCGTGAAGGGCGGCTGGGCCACGTACAAGGCCACCTTCACCGCCACCCGCACCAGCAACCGCGGCCGCCTCGCCGTGGCCTCCACGAACGCCGCCGCGCTCGACATGGTGTCGCTGTTCCCGCGCGACACCTACAAGAACCAGCCGAACGGCCTGCGCAAGGACCTCGCCGAGAAGATCGCCGCGCTGAAGCCGGGATTCGTGCGCTTCCCGGGCGGCTGCCTGGTCAACACCGGCTCCATGGAGGACTACAGCGAGGCGAGCGGCTGGCAGCGCAAGCGCAGCTACCAGTGGAAGGACACCGTAGGCCCGGTCGAGGAGCGCGCCACCAACGCCAACTTCTGGGGCTACAACCAGAGCTACGGCCTCGGCTACTACGAGTACTTCCGCCTCTCCGAGGACATCGGCGCCATGCCGCTGCCCGTCGTCCCCGCCCTGGTGACCGGCTGCGGCCAGAACAAGGCCACCGACGACGAGGCGCTGCTCAAGCGGCACATCCAGGACACCCTCGACCTCATCGAGTTCGCGGGCGGTCCGGCGACCTCCACCTGGGGCAAGGTCCGCGCGCGGATGGGCCACCCCAAGCCCTTCCACCTCACCCACATCGAGGTCGGCAACGAGGAGAACCTCCCCAAGGAGTTCTTCGCCCGCTTCCAGCAGTTCCGGGCCGCCGTCGAGGCGAAGTACCCCGACATCACCGTCATCTCCAACTCGGGCCCGGACGACGCCGGCTCGACCTTCGACACCGCCTGGCAGCTCAACCGCGATGCCAAGGTCGACATGGTCGACGAGCACTACTACAACAGCCCGAACTGGTTCCTCCAGAACAACGACCGCTACGACTCCTACGACCGGAAGGGTCCCAAGGTCTTCCTCGGCGAGTACGCCTCGCAGGGCAACGCCTGGAAGAACGGCCTCTCCGAAGCCGCCTTCATGACCGGCCTGGAGCGCAACGCGGACGTCGTCAAGCTCGCCTCGTACGCCCCGCTGCTCGCCAACGAGGACTACGTCCAGTGGCGGCCGGACATGATCTGGTTCAACAACCGGGCCTCCTGGAACTCGGCGAACTACGAGGTCCAGAAGCTGTTCATGACCAACGTCGGCGACCGCGTGGTCCCCTCGAAAGCCACCACCACCCCGAACGTCAGCGGCCCGATCACCGGCGCCGTCGGCCTGTCGACGTGGGCGACCAGCGCCGCGTACGACGACGTGAAGGTCACCTCGGCGGACGGCTCGACCCTGCTCAGCGACGACTTCTCCGGTGACGCCTCGAAGTGGACGGGCAGCGGCCGCGGCAGCTGGACCATCCAGGACGGGAGTTACGTCCAGACGGACGCCACGACCGAGAACACCATGGTCACGGCGGGCGACCCGGCCTGGAAGGACTACGACCTGCATGTGAAGGCCACCAAGAAGTCCGGCAAGGAGGGCTTCCTCGTCGCCTTCGGCGTCAAGGACACCGGCAACTACTACTGGTGGAACCTGGGCGGCTGGAACAACACCCAGTCCGCGATCGAGCAGGCCGTGGACGGCGGCAAGGGCACCCTGATGACGAAGGCCGGGTCGATCGAGACGGGCCGCGCCTACGACATCGACATCAAGGTCCGCGGCCGTCAGGTCACCCTCTACCTCGACGGCAAGGAGTGGGGCAGCTTCTCCGACGACAAGCCGGCCGAGCCGTTCCGCCAGGTCGTCACCAAGGACGCCACGACCGGTGACCTGATCGTCAAGGTCGTCAACGCCCAGTCCGCCGAGGCCCGCACCGCCGTCGACCTGGGCGGCGCGAAGGTCGCCTCGACGGCTCGCGTCACCACGCTGGCCGCCGACGAGGACGCCGTGAACACCGAGACGGACACCCCGGTGACCCCGGTGACGTCGACCTTCCGGGGCGTGGCCGGGAAGTTCACCTACACCTTCCCGGCGAACTCCGTGACGTTCCTGCGGATCAAGCAGAACTAGGACCCATCGGTGCGGGCAGCCGTCCCCCGGGCGGCGGCCCGCACCGCGGGCGTCACTGGCAGCAGGGCCTCCCGAGTCGCCGCACAGCACCTGAACGGGAATTGCATAAACGTGCGGAGGAACGTATAGTCATGCCCTCTAAGGAGGAGGTTCCATGGCGGTACGTGCGGCAGTGGCCGGAGCGAGTGGATACGCGGGCGGGGAACTGCTGCGTCTGCTCCTGGCGCACCCCGAGGTCGAGATCGGTGCCCTGACCGGCAACTCCAACGCGGGACAGCGGCTCGGCGCGCTCCAGCCGCATCTGCTGCCGCTGGCCGGCCGGGTGCTCCAGGAGACGACCGCCGAGGTGCTCGCCGGGCACGACGTCGTCTTCCTCGCCCTTCCGCACGGGCAGTCCGCCGCCGTGGCCGAGCAGCTCGGACCGGACGTGCTGGTGATCGACATGGGGGCCGACTTCCGGCTCACGGACGCCTCCGCCTGGGAGAAGTTCTACGGCTCGCCGCACGCCGGAACCTGGCCCTACGGCCTTCCCGAACTTCCCCGTGCCCGCGCCGCGCTGGAGGGGGCCAAGCGTGTCGCGGTGCCCGGTTGCTACCCGACCGCCGTCTCGCTCGCCCTCTTCCCGGCGTACGCCGCGGGCCTCGCCGAGCCCGAGGCCGTGATCGTCGCCGCCTCCGGCACGTCCGGCGCGGGCAAGGCGCCCAAGCCCCACCTGCTGGGCAGCGAGGTCATGGGGTCCATGTCCCCGTACGGCGTCGGCGGCGGGCACCGGCACACGCCCGAGATCACCCAGAACCTCAGCGCGGCGGCGGGGGAGCCGGTCTCCGTCTCCTTCACGCCGACCCTCGCGCCGATGCCCCGCGGGATCCTCGCCACGTGCAGCGCGTCCGCGAAGGACGGCGTCACGGGTGAGTCCCTGCGCGCCGTCTACGAGAAGGCCTGCGCCGACGAACCCTTCCTGCACCTGCTGCCCGAGGGCCAGTGGCCCGCCACGGCGTCCGTCTACGGTTCGAACGCCGTTCAGGTGCAGGTCGCGTACGACGAGGCCGCCGGACGGATCATCGTGATCAGCGCCATCGACAACCTCACCAAGGGCACCGCCGGCGGTGCCGTGCAGAGCATGAACCTCGCCCTGGGACTCGACGAGACCACGGGACTGACGACGATCGGAGTTGCGCCGTGAGTGTGACGGCAGCAAAGGGATTCACGGCGGCGGGCATCGCCGCCGGGATCAAGGAGAACGGCAACCCCGACCTGGCCCTCGTGGTCAACACCGGCCCCCGCCGCGCCGCCGCCGGCGTCTTCACCTCCAACCGTGTGAAGGCCGCGCCGGTCCTGTGGTCCGAGCAGGTCCTGAAGAGCGGCCAGGTGTCCGCCGTCGTCCTCAACTCCGGCGGCGCCAACGCCTGCACGGGACCCAAGGGCTTCCAGGACACGCACGCGACGGCCGAGAAGGTCGCCGAGGTCCTCGGCCGGGGCGCCATCGAGGTCGCCGTCTGCTCGACCGGCCTGATCGGCGTCCTCCTCCCGATGGACAAGCTGCTCCCGGGCGTCGAGAAGGCCGCCGAGTCACTGAGCGAGCACGGCGGCGAGAAGGCCGCCATCGCGATCAAGACCACCGACACCGTCCACAAGACGTCCGTCGTGACCAAGGACGGCTGGACCGTCGGCGGCATGGCCAAGGGCGCGGGCATGCTCGCCCCCGGCCTCGCCACCATGCTCGTCGTCCTCACCACCGACGCCGACCTGGACGACGACGTACTGGACAAGGCCCTGCGGGCGGCCACCCGCACCACCTTCGACCGGGTCGACTCCGACGGCTGCATGTCCACCAACGACACCGTGCTGCTGCTCGCCTCCGGCGCCGCCGGCGTCACCCCCGAGTACACGGAGTTCGCCGAGGCCGTCCGGCAGGTCTGCGACGACCTCGGCCAGCAGCTCATCCGGGACGCCGAGGGCGCCAGCAAGGACATCAAGGTCGAGGTGATCAACGCCGCGACCGAGGACGACGCCGTCGAGGTGGGCCGCTCCATCGCCCGCAACAACCTCCTCAAGTGCGCCATCCACGGCGAGGACCCCAACTGGGGCCGCGTGCTCTCCGCCATCGGCACCACCTCCGCCGCCTTCGAGCCCGACCGGCTGAACGTCGCCATCAACGGCGTCTGGGTCTGCAAGAACGGCGGCGTGGGCGAGGACCGCGAGAAGGTCGACATGCGCTACCGCGAGGTGCACATCGTCGCCGACCTCGCCGCCGGCGCCGAGACCGCCACCATCTGGACCAACGACCTCACCGCCGACTACGTCCACGAGAACAGCGCTTACTCCTCATGAGCAGTCCGACGCGGAAGCACACCGCTCTCCCCAAGGCCCAGATCCTCATCGAGGCGCTGCCCTGGCTGGTCCGGCACAACGGCAAGACCGTCGTCATCAAGTTCGGCGGCAACGCCATGGTCGACGAGGACCTGAAGGCCGCCTTCGCCCAGGACGTCGTGTTCCTGCACCACGCCGGGCTCAAGCCCGTCGTCGTGCACGGCGGAGGTCCGCAGATCAGCGCCGCCCTCGACCAGCACGGCATCGTCAGCGAGTTCAAGGCGGGCCTCAGGGTCACCACCGAGGACGCCATGGACGTCGTACGGATGGTGCTGGCCGGGCAGGTGCAGCGCGAGCTGGTCGGGCTGCTCAACCAGCACGGGCCGCTCGCCGTCGGCCTCACGGGCGAGGACGCGCACACCATCTCCGCCACCAAGCACCAGCCCGAGATCGACGGCGAACTCGTCGACATCGGCCGGGTCGGCGAGATCACCGCGATCGACACGGGCGCGATCGAGGCCCTGCTCGCCGACGGCCGCATCCCGGTCGTCTCCTCGATCGCCCGCTCCCAGGACGACGGACATGTCTACAACGTCAATGCTGATACGGCGGCTGCGGCACTCGCTGCTGCGCTGGGCGCCGAAACCCTCATGGTCCTCACTGACGTCGAGGGCCTCTACGAGGACTGGCCGAACAGCGACGAGGTGATCAGCCGCCTCACCGCCACCGAGCTGGAGCGGCTGCTGCCGGACCTGTCCTCCGGCATGGTGCCGAAGATGGAGGGCTGCCTGCACGCCGTACGCAACGGCGTCACCACCGCCCGGGTCATCGACGGCCGGGTCCAGCACTCGATCCTGCTGGAGATCTTCACCGACGAAGGCATCGGCACGATGGTCGTGCCCGACGAGAAGCCCGGGGGAACGGGCGAACAGGGGGAGTCGTGAACAACGGCGTGGACAACGTCGCGGGCAAGGCGGCGGGCAACGTCACGGGCAATAAGGAACTGACCGCGCGGTGGCAGGGCGCGCTCATGAACAACTACGGCACCCCGAGGCTCCCGCTCGTCCGCGGCGAGGGCACGCAGCTGTGGGACGCCGACGGCAACCAGTACCTGGACTTCGTCGGCGGCATCGCGGTCAACGCGCTCGGCCACGCCCACCCGGCGATCGTCGAGGCCGTGAGCCGGCAGATCGCCTCCCTCGGACACGTCTCCAACCTGTTCGTCGCCGAGCCGCCGGTCGCGCTCGCCGAACGGCTGCTCCAGCTCTTCGGCCGTGACGGCAAGGTCTACTTCTGCAACTCCGGCGCCGAGGCGAACGAGGGTGCCTTCAAGATCGGCCGGCTGACCGGGCGGAGCCACATGGTCGCCACCCAGGGCGGCTTCCACGGCCGCACCATGGGCGCCCTCGCGCTCACCGGCCAGCCCGGCAAGCAGGAACCCTTCCTGCCGCTGCCCGGCGACGTCACCCACGTGCCGTACGGCGACGCCCAGGCCCTGGCCGCCGCCGTGACCGAGGAGACGGCCCTCGTCGTCATCGAGCCGGTCCAGGGCGAGAACGGGGCCGTGGTCCCGCCCGCCGGCTACCTCAAGGCCGCCCGCGCGATCACCGCCGCGACCGGGGCGCTGCTCGTCCTCGACGAGGTGCAGACCGGTGTCGGCCGGACCGGTCACTGGTTCGAGTACCAGGCCCACGAGGGCGTGCTGCCCGACGTCGTCACCCTCGCCAAGGGGCTCGGCGGCGGACTGCCGCTCGGCGCGACCGTCGCCTTCGGGCGGGCCGCCGAACTGCTCCAGCCCGGTCACCACGGCACCACCTTCGGCGGCAACCCCGTCGCCTGCGCCGCCGGGCTCGCCGTCCTCGACACCATCGAGAACGAGGGGCTGCTGGAGAACGTCAAGCGGCAGAGCGAGAAGCTGCGGGACGGAATCGAGGGCCTCGGCCACCAGTTGATCGATTTCGTCCGGGGCGCGGGTCTCCTCCTGGGTATCGTGCTCACCGAGCCGCTCGCGCCTCAGGTGCAGCAGGCGGCTCAGGACGCCGGTCTCCTGGTGAACGCGCCCGCCCCCGATGTCGTACGGCTCATGCCGCCGCTGAACATCGCCGATGCCGAGGTGGACGCTTTCCTCCGGGTGCTGCCCGGCGTCCTCGACGCAGCCTACGGGGACGGACGATCCGGGGAATGAGACGACGATGAGCCAGGCGCAGGATCACGAGCAGCCGGGGGCGGGCGGGCCCGCCGTGCCGCAGACCCGCACCGCACGCCACCGCCGGATCGTGGACATCCTCAACCGGCAGCCCGTGCGGTCGCAGAGCCAGCTGGCGAAGCTGCTCGCCGACGACGGGCTGAGCGTCACACAGGCGACGCTCTCCCGGGACCTGGACGAGCTGAACGCGGTGAAGATCCGCAACGCCGACGGCGACCTGATCTACGCGGTGCCGAGCGAGGGCGGTTTCCGCACGCCGCGCGCGCCGCTGGGCGGGTCGGCGAAGGAGGAGCGGATGCGGCGGCTGTCGCAGGAGCTGCTGATCTCCGCGGAGGCTTCGGCGAATCTCGTGGTCCTGCGTACTCCGCCGGGGGCGGCGCAGTTCCTGGCCTCGGCGATCGACCAGGCCGAGCTGCACGACATCCTGGGGACGATCGCCGGGGACGACACGTTGCTGCTGATCAGCCGTGAGCCCGACGGGGGGCAGGCGCTGGCCGACCATCTGCTGAGGTTGGCGCAGAACGGGCACTGACGCTCGTGGGTGAGTGCGGGTGAGCTGTGGCTGGTCGCGCAGTTCCCCGCGCCCCTGAAAGACAGGCCCGCTGAGCTGCGGGCAGTCGTGCCGCTCGGGGCGATGGGGGTCCCCCCTGCTCGAGCGTAGCCGAGAGCTTGGGGGAGGGTGGGCGCAGCGGCACCCCGCTCCGCCGGGTTGCGGACCCACCCGCCCCCAGCCCCCACTCAGCCCAGCCGCGAAGCCAACCCCCCGGTGCAGCGCACCTCGTCACCGCCGGTGATGAGTAAGGCCTCGACCTCCGGCAGCGACTCCAGCCACGCGAGCCCCTCCCGCGACCCCATCGCGAACGCCGCCGTGGCCCAGCAGTCCACCCACGTCAGCCGAGGCCCGACCACCGTCACGGCCACCAGGTCGGTCACAGCGGACCGCCCCGTACGCGGATCGACGATGTGCGCACCCCGCTCGGCGGTCCCGGACGTGGCCACGGACAGCTCGTCCGCACCGGCCGCGGAGACGACCGCCGCGAGCCCACCCGGCCGCAGCGGATCCGCCACCCCCACCCGCCAGGGCCGCCCCGCCCCCGGCGACCCCAGCACCTGCACATCCCCGCCGCCGTTGACGTTCACCCCGCACACCCCGGGCACCGCCGCCAGCCGCCGCGCCGCCCGCTCCACCGCCCAGCCCTTGACGATGCCGGTCGGATCGAGGCGGCCCTGGTACGACGTGCTGAACCAGCCCTCGCTCAGCCGCTCCGCCTCGGCGGCCAGCTCCAGCACCTCGGCGACCTCGGGGTCACACTCCGCGACGGTCAGTTCGCCGCGCTGGAGCCGCGAGACCTGGCTGTCCTCGCGGTACGTGCTGAACACCTCGTCGACCCGGTGCAGTCCGGCGACGACCTCGTCCAGCGCCGCGCGTACGTCGGCCGGTTCCCCGCCGCGGACGTCGAGCGAGAAGACGGTCCCCATCGTCTCCTCCACATGACGCACCGCGGCGGGAGCCTGTGCGGAGTCGGCCACCGTGTCAGCCACCGGCCTGGTCCAGTGCGGACTGGAGCGACTGCTTGTAGCCCGCGCTGGTGTACGTCGCCCCCGAGACCGCGTCGATCTGCGCGGTGCCCGCCGCGACCGCCGCCTGGTTGAGGCGGGGGACGGAGGAGGAGGTGATCTGGTCGCTGCGTCCGCCCTTGGGCGCCTGGACGGCTTCGGCCTTGGTGATCTTCCCGCCGGCGACGGTGACACGGACCTGGACGGGCCCGTACTGCGTCTGCGCCACACTGCCCGTGACGGTCTTGGCCTGGGCGCCGCTGCCCGACCCGGCGCCCTGTGCGGAGCCGGAGCCGCCGCCCCCTGCCGGGGCCTTGTCCAGCGCGGACTGGAGGGACTTCTTGTAGCCGGCGCTGGTGTAGGTGGCTCCGGAGACCGCGTCGATGTCCGCGGTGCCCGCCGCGACCGCCGCCTGGTTGAGGCGGGGGACGGAGCTGGCGGTGATCTGGTCGCTGCGTCCGCCCTTGGGCGCCTGGACGGCTTCGGCCTTGGTGATCTTCCCGCCGGCGACGGTGACACGGACCTGGACGGGCCCGTACTGCGTCTGCGCCACGTCGCCCGTGAGGGTCTGGGCGTTGCCCGAGCCCTGCGAGGCGCCCGCCGAGGCCTTCGCCTTGTCCAGGGCGGACTGGAGGGACTTCTTGTACCCGGCGCTGGTGTACGTCGCCCCGGACACGGCGTCGATCTCCGCGCTCTGCGCGGCGACCGCCGCCTGGTTGAGGCGGGGCACCGAACTGGCGGTGATCTGGTCGCTGCGTCCGCCCTTGGGGGCCTGGACCGCCTCGGCCTGAGTGATCTTGCCGCCGCTCATGGTGAGGCGGACCTGCACCGGACCGTACTGCGTCTGCTGCGCGTCACCGGTGACCGCGCCGTTCACGCCGCCCTGCGGTGCCTGCCCGGCGGCGGCCGGCGGGAGCTGACCGCCCGCGGCCTGGGCGCTGCCCGGGTCGGAGGCCGGCTTCATGGACAGCAGCAGCACGATTCCGGAGACGGTGGCTGCGCCGGCGAGCACGGCACGCCGGACGGGGTGACTCTTCTTCATGGTTCTCAAGCTCCTGAAGGGCCGTTGATGTCCCGTCGCTCACATCTCGAACGACTCGTGATGGATACGGCGGGCGGGGACTCCCGCGCCGCGCAGTGCCTCGTACACCGACTGCGCGAAGCCGGGCGGCCCGCACATGAAGACGTCGTGCTGGTCGATGTCCGGGATCTTCCGCTGGAGGGACTCCGCGGAGATGTCGGGGCGTTCCCCGTCCGGGCTGTTGACCGCGTACATCAGCCGGGCGCCGCGCTCGTCGGAGATCTTGGCGAGTTCGCCCCACAGCGCCAGGTCCTGGGTGGTGTTGGCCCGGTAGAGCAAGGTGATGTCACCGGTGGCGCCCGGCAGCGTCTCGAACAGGGCCCGCATCGGGGTGATCCCGACGCCGCCCGCGACCAGCAGGACCTTGCCACGGCTGCGGCGCTGCGCGGTCATCGCGCCGTACGGCCCCTCGGCCCACACCTTGGTGCCGGGTTCGAGTTCGCGCAGCCGGGAGGTGTGGTCACCGATCGCCTTGACCGTGATCCGCAGCATGTCCGGGCGGGGCGCCGCCGACAGCGAGTACGGGTGGGAGCTGAAGCGCATGCCCGGCGCCTTGAACCGCCAGCGGAAGAAGTGCCCGGCCTCCGCGCCCATCCGGTGCAGCTTGCGCCCGCCGATCAGCACGGACACGATCCCCGGGGTCTCCTCGATGACCGCCTCGACCCGCATGCGGTGCCGCAGGTTCAGCCGGATCGGGGTGAGGATCCGGTACCAGAGCACCAGTGCGGTCACCACGCCGTACAGCCCGTACCAGAAGGTCTTCGCGGCGGGCTCGACGGCGAACTCGTTGCCGGTGGTGATCTGGTGCCAGAACGTCATGTACACCGACGCGTAGGTGAGCAGGTGCACGTGGTACCAGGTGTCGTACCCGATCAGGCGGCGCACCCCGCCGATCGAGAGGATCCCGATGAGGAACAGCAGGCCCGTGCCGATGGCGGCCTTGCCCATGTCCGGCAGCTGGTTGATGGAGTCGATCGTCTGCTGGACGATGTCCCCGAGCCCCTTGCCCGCCTGGAGCGCGTAGCCCCACATGGTGAGGAAGACGTGGGCCAGCACCAGACAGAGCGTGTAGCGGCCGGTCATGGCGTGCCAGCGCGCGACCCGGTCGGTGCCCACCCGCCGCTCCAGCGCGGGCACCCGGGCCATCTGGAGCACCACCAGCGCCATGAGGTAACCGGCGAGCAGGCCGGTGATCCGGCCCGCGGCCAGGATCTTGCTCGTGTTGTCGGCGAGGGACGGTGTGTTGTCCCACCACAGCCACAGCACGGCCGCCGCGCCCGCCCACACGGCGATCAGCAGCGGGACGGCCGGGGAGCGGCGCGGGCGGATGCGGCGCATCGTCTGGCGGCGGGCGGCACGTCCGCCTGCGAGCGTGGTGGTCACGGTTCCTCCGTGGGGACTTGACCCTTGGCCCACAGATACGTGCCGGGACACGGGAGCGTTCAGCCAGGTGCCGAGTCATGTGCGGACCGGAGTGACCGGAGGTAACACGCCCGCTGTGCCGGGCGGGCGCACGGTCCTAGTACCGGGTGACGGCCGTGGCCCCGCGGGTCGTGCCGACCGCGATGTGAGGGTGCTTCGCCGGGTCGGCCCAGGTCAGGATCCGCCGCATCGCGTCCTTCGGCACGGACACGCAACCGGCCGTCGCCCCGCGCCCGTTGACGTGCAGGAAGATGCCGGCCCCGCGCTCGCGCACCGGGCGCTCGTAGTTGAAGCCGACGACGAGGGCGTGCGCGTACCGCTTTCCGTAGCTGATCAGGTGCTCGGACTCGGCGGCCCGGCAGTCGGCCGCGCGGGGCTCGGTCCACCGGTTGTAGGAGCGGGAGGCGTTGTCCTGGCACCACCAGGAGTCCCGGCGCACCCGGCGGTAGGGGAACGCCGTCCCGCGCGGTGCCGCGTCGATGCCGAAGGCGAACGGCAGGTCGTACAGGCCCGTCGGTGTCGTGTCCGTGCCCTGTCGGCGGGAGGTGCCCCGGACGAGTCCCTTCGCCCCGAAGCGGGCGGGCGCGGACCCCGCCTCCACCCACCGCCCGCCCCTGCGCTCCCACCAGGTGACGGTGCCTCTCGTCGAGGCCGTCTTCGGGGCCACCGCGGTGATCAGCTGGGTGCCGCCGCCGGTGTCCGCCATCCGGGCCGGCAGCGGCGCGGGGGCGGGCGGCCCGGCGCCGAGCGCGACGAGGGAGGAGACGGCGAGGGCGACGGCACCGGGGCGCATGCCTCAGACCGTAGAGGGCGGCAGCGGCAACGGCAGCCCGGGGAGTCCGTCCATGCTGGTCGCGATGTGCTCCTTCTTGGTGAAGTAGGCGCTGAGCGAGGCGTCGTCCTCGCGGGCGAAACGCCTGCCGTGCAGATCGCGGTCCGCCTCGTACGCCATGTAGGGCACCGCGTAGCCGCAGGTGTCGCGGACGAGTTCGGCGGTGACGACGATGACGGCGCGCAGGCCGTGCTGCGTCGGGTCGATGTCGGGGAAGTGGGTGAGCAGTTCAGCGAAACGGGCGTCGTCGCGGAAGACCGGCTCGCCGCGGCCGTGCACCCGGACGATGTTCGGCGGGCCCTGGAAGGCACACCACATCAGGGTGATCCGCCCGTTCTCCCGCAGGTGGGCGATGGTCTCGGCGTTGGAGCCGGCGAAGTCGAGGTAGGCCACCGTGTGCTCGTCCAGCACCGCGAAGGAGCCCTTGAGCCCCTTGGGGGACAGGTTGACCGTGCCGTCGGCGGACAGCGGAGCGGTGGCGGTGAAGAAGACCGGCTGCGCCTCGATGAACGAGCGGAGCCGGCCGTCTATGCCCTCATGAGTCTTTCCCATGCACGTGATTATGTGCCCAGGTCGTTCGACCGTCTAAGGAATTGCGGGATCCGGTCACCTCTGCCGGATCCCGCGCCCAGGTCCCTGTCCGTGGCCGCCCCGGCCGGCGCTCACACGGGGCGGCCACGGCGCCTGTCACCTCACTTGTTGAGGGTGCAGGCAGCCAGGGAGTCCAGGCCGGCAGGCTTCTCGGCGGTGCGGCCGATGGCCGTGGCGATGCGGTTGACGGTGGAGATCCGCTTGTCCTCCAGGGGGCCGAGGATGGCGTTCTGGACGAAGTTGGGGCCGCCCTGGCCGACGGTGTCGACGAGCCGCTTGTTGGCCTCCGCGATCTGCGTGTCCAGCAGCGCCAGGTTGCGGTCGACCTCGGCCTGGGCGGAGGCCGGGACGGCGGGCAGCTGGGAGGCGACGTCCGGGCAGGTGATCGTGCCGGCCGCGGCGTTCCCCGCCTCACCCGCACCGGCACCGGCACCCGCGTCCTCGCCGGCGCCCGCCCCGGCTTCCTCGCCCGCTCCGGCTTCGGCTCCGGCACCTGCTTCGGCGCCCGCTCCGGCCTCGGCGCCCGCTCCGGCTCCGGCCTCCGCGCCGGCGCCCGCCTCGCCACCCGCGGCGTCGCCCGCTCCGGCTCCGCCGTCGGCGTTGAGCTGGCAGGCGGCGAAGGCCTCGAGGCCCTCCGGCTTCTCGGCCGCCCGCCCGATGGCGGTCTCGATGCGGTTCAGGGCCGCGACACGCTTGTCCTCCAGGGGGCCGAGGATGGCGTTCTGGACGAAGTTGGGGCCGCCCTGGCCGACGGTGTCGACGAGGCGCTTGTTGGCCTCCTGGATCTGGGTGTTCAGATCGGCGAGGTTCCGGTCGACCTCCGCCTTCGCCGAGGCGGGGACCTCCGGCAGCTGGCCGGTGACGTCCGGGCACGAGATGGTGCCGGGACCGGCCAGGGTCCGGGCGTTCGTCCCACCGCTCTCGGGCGTCTCCCCGGCGAGGGCGAAGCCGGCGATGACCGTGCCGGACAGCGCCACCGCGGCGGCGCCGCCGATGAACGTGACGCGACGCTTGTTGTACTTCGGAAGAGCCCTGGACATGGGGGTGCCTCACTAGGGGTCGGTGGGTCGTGGGTGTTCGACGCGGCGCCTGCGTTCGGCGAGAGGTACGGGTAAGCGGTTTCCCGCGTTCAAGGGATCTTCAAATTCTTCTCGGCGTGGCCGGAATCAGGCTCTCGAAACCGAGACTGATTGACGAATCATGCGGACCTCTGCATAATCATGCATGTCAGTGATCGCAGTATGAGGAGAAGAACCCGTGACCGAGCGCGTCGTACTCGCCTACTCAGGCGGTCTTGACACCTCCGTCGCCATCGGCTGGATCGCCGAGGAGACGGGCGCCGAGGTCATCGCGGTAGCGGTGGACGTCGGCCAGGGCGGCGAGGATCTGGACGTCATCCGCAAGCGCGCCCTCGCGTGCGGCGCGGTGGAGGCCGAGGTGGCCGACGCCAGGGACGAGTTCGCCGAGGAGTACTGCCTCCCGGCGATCAAGGCCAACGCCCTCTACATGGACCGCTACCCGCTCGTCTCCGCCCTCTCCCGGCCGACGATCGTCAAGCACCTGGTCGCCGCGGCCCGGAAGCACGGCGCCGGCACGGTCGCCCACGGCTGCACCGGCAAGGGCAACGACCAGGTCCGCTTCGAGGCCGGCATCGTGGCCCTCGCTCCCGACCTGAAGTGCATCGCCCCGGTCCGCGACTACGCCATGACGCGCGACAAGGCCATCGCCTTCTGCGAGGAGAAGGGCCTGCCGATCGCGACCACCAAGAAGTCGCCGTACTCCATCGACCAGAACGTCTTCGGCCGGGCCGTCGAGACCGGCTTCCTGGAGGACATCTGGAACGCGCCGGTCGAGGACCTCTACGAGTACACCGAGAACCCGGCCCTCGCGCGTGAGGCCGACGAGGTGGTCATCACCTTCGAGCAGGGCGTCCCGGTCGCCCTCGACGGCAGGCCCGTCACCGTCCTCCAGGCCATCCAGGAGCTCAACGAGCGCGCCGGTGCCCAGGGCGTCGGCCGGATCGACATGGTCGAGGACCGGCTCGTCGGCATCAAGTCGCGCGAGGTGTACGAGGCTCCGGGCGCGATCGCCCTGATCACCGCCCACCAGGAGCTGGAGAGCGTCACCGTCGAGCGGGAACTCGCCCGCTACAAGCGCCAGGTCGAGCAGCGCTGGGGCGAGCTCGTCTACGACGGCCAGTGGTTCTCCCCGCTCAAGCGTGCCCTGGACGTCTTCGTCGACGAGGCCAGCCGGCACGTCACCGGGGACATCCGGATGACGCTGCACGGCGGCCGCGCCGTGGTCACCGGACGCCGCTCGGCGCAGTCGCTGTACGACTTCGATCTCGCGACCTACGACACCGGCGACACCTTCGACCAGTCCGCGGCCAAGGGCTTCATCGACATCTACAGCCTGGCGTCGAAGATCGCGGCCCGGCGCGACCTCTCTTAAGCAGTAGCGTGAGAGCCGCCTCTCCCGTTCACGGGCGGGGAGGCGGCGGCACATCCGTATCTCTCTAGGAGCAACGCAAGTGAGCAGCAACAGCGGTGACGTCCGGCTCTGGGGCGGCCGTTTCGCCGACGGTCCCGCCGAGGCCCTGGCCAAGCTGTCCGCGTCCGTCCACTTCGACTGGCGGCTGGCGCCGTACGACATCGCCGGTTCGCGTGCGCACGCGCGCGTGCTGCACAAGGCGGGCCTGCTCACCGAGGACGAGCTGACCCGGATGATCGCCGGGCTCGACCGGCTGGAGGAGGACGTCGCCGACGGCTCCTTCGTGGGCACCATCGCCGACGAGGACGTGCACACCGCCCTGGAGCGGGGCCTGCTGGAGCGGCTCGGCCCCGACCTCGGCGGCAAGCTGCGCGCCGGCCGCTCCCGCAACGACCAGGTCGCGACCCTCTTCCGCATGTACCTGCGCGACCACGCCCGGATCGTCGGGGGCCTGCTCGCCGAGCTCCAGGACGCGCTGATCGGCCTCGCCGAGGCCCACCCGGACGTGGCGATGCCCGGCCGTACGCACCTCCAGCACGCGCAGCCGGTGCTCTTCGCCCATCACGTCCTAGCCCACGTCCAGGCCCTCTCGCGGGACGCGGAGCGGCTGCGTCAGTGGGACGCCCGCACGGCCGTGTCGCCGTACGGCTCGGGAGCCCTGGCCGGTTCCTCCCTCGGCCTGGACCCGGAGGCGGTGGCGAAGGACCTCGGGTTCGAGCACGGCTCGGCCGGCAACTCCATCGACGGCACGGCCTCGCGCGACTTCGTCGCCGAGTTCGCGTTCATCACCGCGATGATCGGCGTCAACCTCTCCCGGATCGCCGAGGAGGTCATCATCTGGAACACGAAGGAGTTCTCCTTCGTGACCCTGCACGACGCGTTCTCCACGGGCTCGTCGATCATGCCGCAGAAGAAGAACCCGGACATCGCGGAGCTGGCCCGCGGCAAGTCCGGCCGCCTGATCGGCAACCTGACCGGCCTGCTCGCCACCCTGAAGGCGCTGCCCCTCGCCTACAACCGCGACCTCCAGGAGGACAAGGAGCCGGTCTTCGACTCCATCGACCAGCTGGAGATCCTGCTGCCGGCCTTCACCGGCATGATGGCCACCCTCACCGTCCACCGCGACCGCATGGAGGAACTGGCCCCGGCCGGCTTCTCCCTCGCCACGGACATCGCCGAGTGGCTGGTCAAGCAGGGCGTCCCCTTCCGCATCGCCCACGAGGTCGCCGGCGAGTGCGTGAAGGTCGCCGAGTCCGAGGGCAAGGAACTCGACGAGCTGACGGACGAGCAGTTCGCGAAGATCTCCAGCCACCTCACCCCCGAGGTGCGGACGGTGCTGAACGTCCCCGGCGCCCTGGCCTCCCGCAACGGCAGGGGCGGCACGGCCCCGAGCGCGGTCGCCGTCCAGCTGGGAGAGGTGAAGGCGGACGTGTCGGCCCAGCACGAGTGGGCGACAGCAGGACAGCGGGCCTCTTAGGGGCGCGGGGCCGTATCGATGTGCGGCTCCGCCGCGCGGGCGCGACAAGCCCCCACAACCCGCACGCGCAAAACACCGCAAGTCCCGAGCTCTGAGGCGAAGGTCATCGCGGGTTACGTTGGGTCGAAGCCGAACCGGAGCCGACCGAACGGAGCCCCCGATGCCCTTCGCCCGCCTGGCCACAGCAACAACCCCCACCTGCCACATCGGCCTCGGCCTCGCCGCAGTCGGACGCCCGGGCTACATCAACCTCGGCCGAGACGAAGACCTCGGAGAAGACCGCAGCGTCGAGACGCTCCGCGACCGCACCCACGAACTCCTCGACGCCGCCTACGCCCAAGGCGTCCGCTACTTCGACGCCGCCCGCTCCTACGGCCGCTCGGAGGAGTTCCTCGCCGACTGGCTGGCCGGCAGGCCGGGCCTCGACGACATCGTCGTCGGCAGCAAGTGGGGCTACACCTATACCGCCGACTGGTCCACCGACGCCGAGACGCACGAGGTCAAGGACCACACCCTCCCCACCTACGAACGGCAGCGCGCCGAGAGCGACGCCCTGCTCGGCGACCGGCTCGACCTCTACCAGATCCACTCCGTGACCCCGGACAGCCCGGCCCTCACCGACAAGGAACTGCACGCGAAGCTCGCGGAAGCCGCCGCCCAGGGCCTCACCGTCGGCTTCTCCACCAGCGGCCCCGCCCAGGCGGACGCGATCCGCGCCGCCCTGGCCGTGACGGTCGACGGCGAACCCCTCTTCCGTACGGTGCAGTCCACGTACAACGTCCTGGAGACCTCCGCCGCGCCCGCCCTCGCCGAGGCCCACGCCGCCGGCCTCACCGTGATCGTCAAGGAGGGCATGGCCAACGGCCGACTGGCCGGGCCGCACGCTCCGAACGTCGTCAAGGAGGTCGCCGAGCAGGCCGGACTGGGCTGTGACGCCGTCGCCCTGGCCGCGATCCTGCGCCGGCCCTGGGCCGGCGTCGTCCTCTCCGGCGCCGCCACGACCAACCAGCTCGCCTCGAACCTGCACGCCGCGGCCGTCGACCTGGACGACGACCAGCTGGCCCGCCTCGCCACGCTGGCCGAGGAACCGCACGCGTACTGGGAGCGGCGCGGTCAGCTGCCCTGGCACTGACCACTCACCTTCCGAACTCTCACCTTTGAGTGCTCACCTTCTCTCCGTGAGCCGACAGCCATGAGTCACGCATGCCCAGGATGAGACACTGATGTCTCATACGGGTTATGCTCGTCTCATGGCTGTCGACCCTGACCACGTGCTGCGCTCCGCCGCCGCCCTGCTGACCCGCAAATCCACCGCGACCATGGACGAGGTCGCCAAGGCCGCCGGGATCAGCCGCGCCACGTTGCACCGCCACTTCGCGGGACGTGACGCCCTGGTCCGCGCCCTGGAGTCGCTGGGCATCGAGGAGTGCCGGGCGGCGCTGGACGCGGCCCGGCTCGACGAGGGCGCCGCGAGCGAGGCCGTCCGCCGGCTGGTGGGCGCCATGGAGCCCGCCGCCGGACTGCTGGCCTTCCTCTACACCGAGAACCAGCTGTTCGAAGGGGAGGAGCAGAACGCGGGCTGGTCCCTCATCGACGACCGGATCTCCACCCTGTTCCGGCGCGGCCAGCTCGCCGGCGAGTTCCGCATCGACCTCACACCCGCCTGGCTCACCGAGGCGCTGTACGGCCTGATGGCCTCCGGCGCCTGGATGGTGCACAGCGGCAAGGGCGCGCCCAAGGACTTCCAGCACATGATCGTCGAGCTGCTGCTCGGCGGCGCACTACGGAGAGAGGAATCATGACCAGCACCCTGCAGGCGGCGAGGACCGACGAGGCGGTGAAGCGCCCGGGCCGCTGGCTCGCGCTCGGCGTTCTCGTGCTCGCCGTGCTGCTGGTGGCCGTCGACGCGACCGTCCTCGGTCTCGCGACCCCCTACATCAGTGAGGACCTGAAGCCCTCGGGCACGCAGCTGCTGTGGATCGGCGACGTCTACTCGTTCGTCATCGCCGGTCTGCTCGTCTCCATGGGCAGCCTCGGCGACCGCATCGGCCGCAAGCGGATCCTGCTCGTCGGCGCGACGGCGTTCGGCGCGATATCCGTGCTCAACGCCTACGCCACGACCCCGGAGATGATGATCGTCGCGAGGGCGCTGCTCGGTGTCGCCGGCGCGACCCTGATGCCCGCCACACTCGCGCTGATCCGCAACCTCTTCCACGACCCGCGCGAACGCAGTCTCGCCGTCGGCATCTGGGGCGCCACCGCCTCCGCGGGCACGGCGGTCGGCCCGATCGTCGGCGGGTTCCTGCTGGAGCACTTCTGGTGGGGCTCGGTGTTCCTGATCAACCTGCCCGTGATGATCGTGCTGGTCCTCGTCGGAATGAAGCTGCTGCCCGAGTCGCGCACCGCGAACCCCGGCCCCTGGGACATGAGCAGTGTCGTGCTGTCGCTCGTCGGCATGGTCGGCATCGTGTACGCGGTCAAGGAGATCGCGGCGCACGGCTTCGCCTGGACCCCGGCAGCCGCCGGCCTGCTGGGCGCCGCCGCCCTGTACGGGTTCGTCCGCCGTCAGCTCCGGCTCCCGGCTCCGCTGCTGGACATGAGGCTGTTCCGCAACCGCGGCTTCAGCGGGGCGGTCCTGGCCGACCTGCTGACCATCCTGGGCCTGTCCGGGCTGGTGTTCTTCCTCTCGCAGTACCTGCAACTCGTCCAGGGCAGGCGTCCGTTCGAGGCGGGTCTGGCCGAACTGCCCGCCGCGATCGGTGCGGTGGCGGCCGGTCTGGTCGCGGGGCGTGCGGCCCGCCGTTTCTCGGTGCGGTCCGTGGTCTCCTGCGGTCTGGCGGCGATCGGCCTGGGTCTGGCCGCGCTCACGGTGGTCGGTCAGTCCACCGGCTATCCGCTGCTCGGGACCGCGCTGCTGGTGGTCGGTGTCGGTGCCGGTTTCTCGTTCACCGTGACCGCCGACGTGATCCTTTCCAGCGTGCCCAAGGAGCAGGCGGGCTCCGCCTCCGCCGTCTCCGAGACGGCGTACGAACTCGGCGCCGCCCTCGGTATCGCCGTGCTCGGCTCGATCGTCACCGGCGTCTACCGGGACTTCACCGGTCCGGCGGGCACACCGGACGCGGCCCACGAGTCGCTGGGTGGCGCCGTCGAGGCGGCGGCGGGCATGCCCGCGCACAACGCCGCCGTGATGCTGGACGCGGCCCGCACGTCGTTCGTCGACGGACTGGCACTCGCGGCCGGCGTCGGAGCGGCGGTCCTGCTGGCCGCGGCGGTGGTGGCGTGGTTCCTGCTGCGGGGGCAGCGGCTGGAGGGCGGGGCGGAACACCCGTAGCCGGGCGGCGCCGAGGGGCCCGGCCCCTCGGCGCACCGCTGCCTAGGCCGCTTCCTTGGCCTTGCTGGCGTACATGTCGACGTACTCCTGCCCGGACAGCCGCATGACCTCGGCCATCACCGAATCGGTGACGGCCCGCAGCACATAGCGGTCCCGGTCCATCCCCTCGTACCGGGAGAACTCCATCGCCTCACCGAACCGCACGGTGACCTTGCCCGGCCGGGGCAGACCCGCCCCGCCCGGCTGGATCCGGTCCGTGCCGATCATCGCGAACGGCACCACCGGAGCCCCGGTCATCAGCGTGAGCCGGGCGATGCCGGTACGCCCCCGGTACAGACGGCCGTCGGGCGACCGTGTGCCCTCCGGGTAGATGCCGAAGACCCGGCCCTCGTCCAGCACCCGTCGCCCGGTCATCAGGGCCGCCACCCCGCCCCGGCCGCCGTCGCGGTCCACGGGGATCATGCCGACGCCGGTGAAGAACCAGGCCATCAGCCGGCCCTTGAGGCCCTTCCCGGTCACGTACTCGTCCTTGCCGATGAAGAAGACCTGCCGGTCGCAGACCAGCGGCAGGATCATCGAGTCGATGAACGTCAGGTGGTTGCCGGCCAGGATGACCGGACCGTCGCCGGGAATGTGCTCCGCACCTTCCACCTGCGGGCGGAACATCAGGCGCATGATCGGGCCGAGCACTGCCTTGATGAGCGCGAAGCGGGACAACGGACCCTCCGGTGTCAGGGATGCTTTATGTGTCTGTGCAGGTGAGGACGATACTCGCGGCCCCCGGGATCGCGCACATCGGGCACGGCGACTTAACCGAGGCCTTACACACTGTTGACGCGTGTTTACCTGCGGTGACACCCCGTCGACGATGCGTGACCCGGCCGTCGCGATGTGACGGACATCGCTCCGGGCGGACCGGTATCGGCCTCGCACGCGTTCCCAGAACCCGCCGTGCCGAACCGGCCGGGACGTCATGAACTCGACGAACCGTCAGTCCGCCGCCCCGCCCGCCACGGTGACATCGCGTGTCACCCGCGTGTTCCGCGCGGCGTCTCCCGCTGGTCATGTACGCGCCCGTACGATCGGCCCGCACTGACGAGCCGACGGCAGGAGGGCGCTCATGGGAACGCAGAAGTCGAACGAGGGAGCGAGCGGAACCGGACGGCGGGCCCTGCTCGGCGCGGCGGTGCTCGGCGCCGGCGGAGCGGTGCTCGGCGTGACCGGCACGGCGAGAGCCGACAGCGCCCGGTACGGCAGCGGCGGACTGAAGAGCCTCCCCAAGCCGACGATCGTCGGCCACCGCGGAGCCAGCGGCTACCGCCCGGAGCACACCCTCGGCTCCTACCAGCTCGCTCTCGACATGGGCGCCGACATCGTCGAGGCCGGCGACCTGGTGCCGACGAAGGACGGGCACCTCGTCTGCCGTCACGAGCCCGAGATCGGCGGCACCACGGACGTCGCCGACCACCCCGAGTTCGCCGACCGCAAGAAGACCAAGCAGCTCGACGGCGTCTCCACCACCGGCTGGTTCACCGAGGACTTCACACTCGCCGAGCTGAAGACCCTGCGGGCGATCGAGCGCATCCCCGCCAACCGCCCGCACAACACCCTCTACAACGGGCGCTGGGAGATCCCCACCTTCGAGGAGGTCCTGACCTGGCAGGACCAGCAGACCCGCGCGCGCGGCAAGCAGGTCTGGATCTACCCGGAGATGAAGCACCCCACCTACTTCCGCAAGCAGGGGCTGCCGCTGGAGGAGCGGGTCGCCAAGGCGCTGCGCAAGCACCGCAAGGACGGGCGGACCTCCCCGGTCATCATCCAGTCCTTCGAGCCGACCAGCATCGAACGCCTCAACAAGCTCGTGGACAACCCGCTGGTCGTCCTGCTCTCCGGCGCGGACACCCGCCCCTGGGACTTCGTCGAGACGGGCGACCCACGCACGGTCGCCGACCTGGTCAAGCCGGCCGGCCTGCGGGAGATCGCCTCCTACGCGCAGGGCATCGGACCGACCCTGGACCTGGTCATCCCGCGCGACGCCGGGGGCAAGCTCACCGAGCCGACGACGCTCGTCTCCGACGCGCACAAGGTGGGCCTGATCCTGCACCCGTGGACCATGCGCAACGAGAACCCCTTCCTCCCGGCGGACTTCCGCAAGGGCACCGAGGCCGACGCCTACGGGGACGTCTTCGGTGCCTACAAGGCCTACTTCGCCACCGGTATCGACGGTGTCTTCACCGACCAGCCGGACACGGGCGTGCTGGCCCGCGAGGCCTTCGTCAACGGCTGAGCGCGTCAACAGCTGCGCTCACACCCCCCGGTCGAGTGAGCTTCGGCCGCCCGGGCAACCCACCGCCCGGGCGGCCGCGTCGCTCCGCATATGACGCACCACCTGGTCACCTCCCTGCGCCCGCTGCTCACCGCCGAGGCCTCCGCCGAGGCATATGCCGCCGGAGTAGAGCCCGGCGACCTGGAACAGGCGGTCTGGCTCCGTCTGCTGGAGCGCCTGGACGCCGAGGACCCGCCCCGCGACCCGCAGGGATGGATCCGCCGGGCCGTCCGTTCGGAGGCCCGGCGTACCCGCCGGACGAGCCGCCTCGAACGGCCGTACGGAGTCGAACCGGTCGCCGACGGTGGCCGCGACCCCGAACAGCTCGCCCTCGACGCGGCCCGCGGCCGGGCCGTGCGCGCGGCCGTGCGCCGTCTCCCGGGCCGCTGCCCGCGCCTCATGGAGGCCCTGCTCTCTCCTGAGGACCTGACATACCGGGAAATCGCAGGGGAGTTGGGTATCTCACAGGGCAGTCTCGGCCCGGAACGTTCCAGATGCCTGGGATGTCTGCGCAGATTGCTGGCACCGGAGGTTGCGGCCCGCTGAGGACGGGGATAGGAGTGGGGGACGACCGGTGATCAGATGAGCGGGAGGCGTGCGCACATGGGCATGAGCGTGACCATCTCTGCGGCGACCGAGCAGGACGCGGAGCAGATTTTCAGACTGCAGTACCTGTGCTTCCAGACAGAGGCCGCCCTGTACGGGAACTACCGCATCGACCCGCTCGTCCAAACCCTCGACTCGGTCCGCGAGGAAGTCGGCCGCGACTGCGTCTTCGTGGCCCGGCTCGGCGACGAGGTCGTGGGCTCGGTCCGCGGCTCGGTCACCGACGGCGGCGCCGCCGCGATCGGCAAGCTCTGCGTCCACCCGCGCCTCCAGGGCCACGGCATCGGCGCCCGCCTCCTCCGCGCGGCCGAATCCGCCCTCGCCGACCAGCACGGGGCCACCCGCTTCCGCCTCCACACCGGCCACCGCAGCGAGGGCAACCTCCGCCTCTACCGCAGGGTCGGCTACGAAACGGTGGGCACGTCCCAGGGCGCCGACGGCGTCCCGATGATCGTCCTGGAGAAGCCGGCCGGTACCTACGCGGCGACGGCTTGATCTTCGCCTTTCAGGGGCGCGGGACTGTATCGAAGTGCGGCTCCGCCGCGCGGGCGCGATCAACCACGTGTGACCCGCGGCCGCCTGATCACGTCAGGCGGCATCCCCGTCTCGCGTACGCGACTTCCGCAGCCAGTAAATGGCCGACACCGGCAGCAGAACCGGGATGAACACATACCCCATCCCGAAGTCCGACCACACGGTCGCGTCCGGGAAGGCGGACGGCTCGATCAACGTCCAGGTCCCCACCGTCAGGACCCCCACCAACTCGGCAACACAGCAGGCCAGCGCAGCCTTCCGCGCCGTCTCCCCACCGCGCACCAGCGAGTACGTGATGAACCCGTACACGACACCGGCAACGGCCGACAGTGAGTACGCCAGCGGCGCCCGGTCGAACTCCGTCGCGATCTGGTACGCCGACCGCGACACCGCCCCGACGACCATCACTCCGTACAGCCACACCAGCAGCGTGCCCGGCCCGCTGATCAGCCGCTGCCGGCCCACCTCAGCCTCCCCAGATGTCATAGAGCCGCACCTCCAGCACCGCCAGCACCACGCCGCCCGCGGCGACCGTCACCGACCCCCACCGTGAGCGCTCGGCCAGCGACATGAACCCCGCCGCCGGGATGCACGCGAACGCGCCCAGCAGATACGCCACGAAGATCGTCGTGCCCTGCTCCGGCTTCTCGCCCCGTGCCAGCGCCACGATCCCCACCACCAGCTGGATCAGCGACAGCAGGGTGACGACGGCCATGGCGATGAAATGCCAGTCCTTCGTCGGCTGGTCACGGTAGGCCGCCCAGCCGCACCAGGCGGCCAGCAGCAGCGCGGCGACCCCGGTCACCAGCGTCAGGACATCAAGCATGCTGCGACCTTATTACGGCCGAAAAGGCCCGATGCTCCCGGCCCTGGCCTGCCCCGTAGGGTCAGGGGCATGAAGATCGACGCGCACGCCCTGCTGTTCGACAACGACGGAACCCTCGTCTCCTCCCTCGCCTCCGTGGACCGCTGCTGGGCACGGTGGGCCGCCGAGTACGGGATCACGGCCGAGGACTTCGCGCGGGTCGAGCTGCACGGGCGGCCGGCCGCCGAGATAGCCGCCGACCTGCTGCCCGCCGACATCGTGGCGGAGGCCGTCGCGCGGATCGAGGACCTGGAAGTGGAGGACGTGCCCAACGGTGGCGTGCACCTGCTGCCCGGCACCCGCGCGTTCCTCGACGCCCTGCCCGCCGAGCGCTGGGCCGTCGTCACCTCCGCCACCCGGCGGCTGGCCGAGGCCCGACTGGACGCCGTCGGCATCCTGCCCAAGACGCTCGTGGCCGCCGACGACATCACCCGCGGCAAGCCCGACCCCGAGCCCTACCTGCTCGCCGCCCGCACCCTCGGTGTCGACCCCGCCCACTGCGTCGTCTTCGAGGACGCCCCGGCGGGCCTCGCGGCCGGGCGCGCCGCCGGTATGACCACCGTGGCGTTGACCACAACCCACCCGGCGCACGAACTGCGGGCCGACCTCGTCGTCGAGGACCTGTCGGTCCTGTCGGCACTGGTCACCCAGCAAGGGGTGGAGATCTCCCTCCGCGGCTGACGCGCCCCGGCCCCTGTCCACCACTGTCCACCATCCGGACAGCGGCGGGCTGTCAGGACCGTACGCATGTTTTACTGACCGCATGACCACGACGAGCGACCGCATCCCCGCGACCGAGGCGACCGTGCCGCCCGGTGCTCGTTGTACGTGTCGAATGTGCGCCTTCTAGAGGGCCCCCGCACCACCCCCTGAGCTCGCGCCCCGAAGCGAGACCGCGGCATGTCCGCACGCCCTGAGCGATGCGTGACACCCTGCCGCCCGCGCGCATGTTCTCTCCGGTTCCACGCTCCTGCGAGAACCGTGTCGCGTCCCTGAACGAATGCAGCTGTGCCCGGGCACACCCACGCCCGCGCACCTGACAGTGACGGAAACCCACGTGATCACCACAACGGACCTGACCAAGGTCTACCGTTCACGCGGCCGCGAGGTCACCGCCCTGGACGGCGTCGACCTGCACGTCCGCGAAGGCGAGGTGTACGGCGTCATCGGCCAGTCCGGCGCCGGCAAGTCCTCCCTCATCCGCTGCGTCAACCTGCTGGAACGCCCCACCTCCGGCACCGTGACGGTGGCCGGGGAGGACCTCACCGCCCTGGCCGGCCGCGGCCCGCGCGCCGGAAAGGAACTGCGGCAGGCGCGCAGCCGGATCGGCATGGTCTTCCAGCACTTCAACCTGCTGTCCTCGCGCACCGTCCAGGACAACGTCGAACTGCCGCTGGAGATCCTCGGCAAGTCCGGGAAGGAACGCTCCCGCAAGGCACTGGAGCTGCTCGACCTGGTCGGCCTCGCCGACAAGGCGGGCGCCTACCCCGCCCAGCTCTCCGGCGGCCAGAAGCAGCGTGTCGGCATCGCCCGCGCGCTCGCCGGCGACCCGAAGGTGCTGCTGTCCGACGAGGCCACCAGCGCCCTCGACCCGGAGACCACCCGGTCGATCCTCGCGCTGCTGCGCGACCTGAACCGGCAACTCGGCCTCACCGTCCTGCTCATCACCCACGAGATGGACGTCGTGAAGTCGGTCTGCGACTCGGCCGCGCTCATGGACAACGGCCGCATCGTCGAGTCGGGCACGGTCAGCGAGCTGCTGGCGACCCCGGGCTCCGAGCTGGCCGCCGCCCTGTTCCCGCTCGGCGGCGAGGCCTCCGGCGAGGACCGCACCGTCGTCGACGTGACCTTCCAGGGCGAGAGCGCGACCCAGCCCGTCATCTCGCAGCTCGCCCGCACCTACAACATCGACATATCGATCCTCGGCGCCGCCATCGACACCGTCGGCGGCCTCCAAGTCGGCCGTATGCGCATCGAACTGCCCGGCCGCTACGAGGACAACGTCGTGCCGATCGGCTTCCTGCGCGAACACGGCCTGCAGATCGACGTGGTGGGCGCGGCGGAGAACCCGGCCGCGCTGGTGAAGGAGAGTGCCGAATGACCTGGTCCGAGATGCAGCCCCTGCTGGAACAGGCGTGTTGGGACACGCTCTACATGGTCGGCTGGTCCACGCTGATCGCCGTCGTCGGCGGCCTGCCGCTCGGCATCCTGCTGGTCCTGACCGACCGCGGCGGCCTGCTCCAGAACCTCGCCGCCAACAAGGTCATCGGGCAGGTCGTGAACATCGCCCGCTCCCTGCCGTTCATCATCCTGATGGTCGCGCTGATGGGCTTCACCCGCTCGATCACCGGGACGACCATCGGCCGTGAGGCCGCCATCGTGCCGCTCGCCATCGGCGCCATCCCGTTCTTCGCGCGCCTGGTCGAGACGGCCGTCCGCGAAGTCGACCACGGGCTCGTCGAGGCCGTGCAGTCCATGGGCGGCAACACCTGGACCATCGTCCGCAAGGTGCTCGTACCGGAGTCCCTGCCGTCGCTGATCTCCAGCACCACCACCACGATCGTGGCCCTGATCGGCTACTCGGCGATGGCGGGCACGGTCGGCGCCGGCGGCCTGGGAGACATCGCCATCCGCTACGGCTACCAGCGCTTCGAGACGCAGCTGATGTGGATCACCGTCGCGATCCTCGCCGTCGTCATCTCGGTCATCCAGTTCGCCGGCGACTACGCGGCCCGCTCCCTGCACCGCCGCGGCGCCCACTCGGGCCCCGCCCCCAAGCTGCGGCTGCTCAAAGCCGCCTCCTGAACCCCCCCGTTCACCCACGACGGGGCCGCACCACCCCAAGGCCACAAGGAAAGGCACTTTTCGTGCGTAACACCGCCAAGATCACCACCGCCGTACTCGCCGCCGGAGCCCTCACCCTCGGGCTCAGCGCCTGCGGCGCGGGCAGCTCGGACACCGACGGTCCCCTGATCGTCGCCGCCAGCCCCACCCCGCACGCCGAGATCCTGACCTACGTCAAGGACAACCTCGCCAAGAAGGAAGGCCTCGACCTCCAGGTCAAGGAGTTCACCGACTACGTCACGCCGAACACGGCGACGCAGGACGGCTCCGTCGGCGCCAACTACTTCCAGAACAAGCCGTACCTCGACGACTTCAACAAGAAGAACGGCACCGACATCGTGCCCGTCGTCACGGTCCACCTGGAACCGCTCGGTCTCTACTCCCACAAGGTCAAGAAGGCCGACGACCTGAAGAGCGGTGCGACCGTCGCGATACCCAACGACACCGTCAACGAGGCCCGCGCCCTCAAGCTCCTCGCCGCCAACGGGCTCATCACCCTCAAGGACGGCGTCGGCAACGAGGCGACCCCCTCCGACATCACCAAGAACCCGAAGAAGCTCAAGTTCAAGGAGCTGGAGGCGGCCCAGACCCCGCGCTCCCTCGACGACGTGGACGCCGCCGTCGTCAACGGCAACTACGCCCTCGAGTCCGACCTGAAGCCGGCGAAGGACTCCCTCGTCCTGGAGTCCCCGAAGAACAACCCCTACGGCAACTTCCTCGCCGTGAAGAAGGGCCAGGAGGACGACCCGCGCGTGAAGAAGCTCGCCAAGCTCCTCACCTCGCCCGAGGTGAAGAAGTTCATCCAGGACAAGTACGACGGCGCCGTGCTCGCCTCCTTCTGAGCCCGCGCCCGGCACGCGCCACACACGGCGTCCTCCCTCACCGGGTGGGGGAGGGCCCCGTGGTGCGGATCAGTGCTTGCATGCTGCATGCTGGGCAGTTGAGCAGGCCCTGAAGGTTTACCGAAGGTTACGGAGCGGCGCATGACGAGCACCTTTCCCAACGTCTCCATCAGTACGGAGCGGTTGGTACTGCGCCCCTTCGAGGAGCCGGACATCCAGTCGTTCGCCGACATGATGAACGACGAGCTCGTCACCACGTGGACCACCGTCCCGCGCCCCTACACCGAGGCTCACGCCCGCTCCTGGATCACCGAACGGGCCCCCGCCGAACGCGCCGAGGGCCGTGGCATCGTCTTCGCCGTCACGGAGTTCCTCACCCAGCGGCTCGTCGGCGTCGTCCACCTCAAGAACACCGACTGGCGGGTCCGCTCCAGCGAGATCTCCTACGTCACGGCCCCCTGGGCCCGCGGCGAGGGCTACGCCTCCGAGGCGGTGCTCGTCACCGCGCGGTGGCTCTTCGACGACCAGAAGTTCGAGCGCCTCGAACTGCGCACCGCGGCCGACAACACCGCCTCCCAGCAGGTGGCCCAGAAGATCGGCTGTATCAGCGAGGGAGTGCTGCGCGGCGCCTGGATAGCCCGGACCCGCACGGACGACGACGAGTGGACCGAGGTACGCACCGACCTCATCGTCTGGAGCCTGCTCCCCGAGGACCTCGACGGCGTGGGCGAGCAGCCCACCGGCGCCTTCACCTCCTTCGGCGACTGGAACTGACCCGCGACCCCGTGCGCGACGGCACCGCCGCCCCCTCCGCCGGGTTCAGCGGGTACTCTCACGGAGCCCGCCTGCGGGCCGCCCACCCGACGACACGCAGACGAACTGCGAGAACCCCTGGAGACTGACGACGATGGCCGACCGGGTCACGGTGATCGGCTGGGACGGTTCGCCGCTGACCGCCGCGGCGCGCGCCGCCCTGGGTGCCGCCACGCTCGTGGCAGGTGCCGCCCACCACCTGGCGCTCCCGGAGGTCCCCGCCGGCGCCGAGCGCATCCGCCTCGGCAGCGTCGCCCTCGCCGCCCGCCGCATCGCCGCCCACCGCGGCACGGCCGTCGTGCTCGCCGACGGCGACCCCGGCTTCTTCGGCGTCGTACGCACCCTGCGCGCCCCCGAGTTCGGCCTCGAGGTCGAGGTCGTCCCCGCCGTCTCCTCGGTCGCCGCCGCCTTCGCCCGTGCCGGGATGCCCTGGGACGACGCGCAGGTGGTCGTCGCACACCCCCGCACGCTGCGCCGCGCGGTCAACGTATGCCGAGCCCACACCAAGGTGGCTGTCCTCACCTCGCCCGGCGCCGGACCGGCCGAACTCGGCCTGCTCCTCGAAGGAGTCCACCGCTCCTTCGTCATCTGCGAGGAACTCGGCACCGATCGCGAACGCGTCACCGTCGTCACCTCCGACAAGGCGGCCGACCACACCTGGCGCGACCCCAACGTCGTCATCGTCCTCGGCGGCCCGGCCCGCCCCGGCACCGCCGGAGAGGCCGGCGGCTGGATCGCGGGTCGCGACCCGTCCGCCGGACCCCGTGACTGGTCCCTGCCCGCCGAGGCCTACGGTGGCGAGTTCGGCGAGGGCGAGACCCAGCTGCTGCGCGCCTCCCAACTCGCCCGCCTCGGACCGCGCATCGGCGACCTCGTGTGGGACATCGGCTGCGGCAGCGGGGCCTTCGCCATCGAGGCCGCGCGGGCCGGCGCCGCCGTCATCGCCGTCGACAGCGACCGGGCGGCGTGCGCGCGCACCGACGCCACCGCCCGCCGCTTCGGCGCCCAGCTCCAGATCGTGCACGGCAGCGCCCCGCACATCCTGGAGAACCTCCCCGAGCCCGACGTCGTCCGCGTCGGTGGCGGGGGAGCGGCCGTGGTCTCCGCCGTCGCCGACCGCCGACCGCAGCGCATCGTCACCCACGCCGCCACCCGTGACGCCGCCGAACTCATCGGCCGGGACCTGACGGAGCACGGCTACGGCGTCGAGTGCGCCCTGCTCCAGTCCGTCGAACTCGACACCCGGGCCTGGACGGAGAAGAAACGGAGCGTCGCGTTCCTGCTCAGCGGCGTCCTGCCCCGGCGCAGCGCCTGAGCCTGCGGACGTCCCCGTGATCGGGTTGTCGTACTGCGCGCGGTAGGCTGGCCGATCGCTGCACCGCACCAGGACGCCCGGCGGTTCGTCGGTCAATGTCCGGAAAACCCACCCGTTTTGGGGTGGGTGTGGTACGGCAGAACCGGAGGACGCGCAACGTGGCGCAGTCCACAGCGGAACCGTCGCGGATCAACGTGCCGAGACGGTGGTTCGGCCGCAACAATGCCAGTGAGTGGCTTTGTCGCCTTTTCCGGGCGGGCCGTTCGTGCCGCTGGGGACGCACGCTCGTTCTTCACTGTGGGGCGGTCGGTGCGCCGTTCCGGGTGAGCTGGTCGTAGGAGCACTAACCGATGGGCGAGGGGTACGCATGACCGACACCGGCCAGGTCCCGGGCGAGGGACTGCCGGAGAGCGCAGGCATGGTGGAGCAGCCGGGCGCCTCCGCGCACGGTGCGTACGCCTACCTCTCCGAGGACACCGTCGAGGAAGAGGACCTGTTGCTGCCGGGCTCCCACGGTGCCTGGGGCAACGAGGTCACCCCGCCGGCGCCGGAGCCGGTCGTGGAGACCGTGCACCAGCCGGGCCCGCACGAGATCTCCGGCCGTGACAGCGGCTCGGTCGACCTCGGCGGCGTCCGCCTGCCCGACCCACCGCCGATCCCGCCCATCACCCCGCGCCGGCCGCTGCACCTCGGCCCGCCGCTGCCCGACAGCTCCGCCAGCCCGGTCCGCTCCCTGGCCGACCGCGGCCCCGCCGACGCGCCCGTCCGGCAGCCCGCGCCCGCGTCGGCGGGTCCCGAGTACCTCGACGCACCGCGCGCCGCTGAGCCGCTCGCGCCCCAGGCGGCTCCCTGGAGCGCCCAGACCGTGCCCCAGGCCCCGGTGGGCGCCGGGGCGGCACCTGCGGAAACGGTTGTTCCGGCTCCGCAGCCGACGGAGACGTCCCAGGCCGTCGCGACGGGCGTGGCGACGGAGACGGTCGAGCCGACACCGGCACACCCGGCCGAGGCCGAACCACTTCCGACGACCGCCCAGGCCCCGGAGCCTGCGACCGTCCCCGGCCCGGAGGCGGACCAGGCGGTCGCCGGCGAGGCCGGGCAGGCGGTGCCGGTGCAGGGCACGGAAGTTGCCGGTGAGCCGGACCCCGGCCCGGAGGCGGACCAGGCGGTCGCCGCCGATGCCGCGCAGGCGGTGCCGACTGAGGACCCGGAGGCCGTCGGCGAGCCCGGTGTCGGCCCGGACGCGGGTCAAGTGGCTGCCGCCGAGCCCGGACAGGCGGCGCCTGTGGAGGGCGCGGAGGCCGTCGGCGCGGACGCGGGCCAGGCGGTTGCCGCCGATGCCGCGCAGGCAGCGCCCGTGCAGGGCGCGGAGGTTGCCGGAGAGCCTGAAGCGGCGGGCCTCGGCCCGGAAGCCGTGGCCAACGCCGAGACGGGGCAGGCCGTTCCCGCGACCGGCGGGGCGGTCGCCGAGGCCGGCGGGCAGGTCGTTCCGGAGGCCGGCGTGGCCGACGCCGCCGGAGCGGGCGCCGGTCCGGAGGCAGAGCATCCCGTCGTCGCCGCGACCGAGCAGGCCGCGCCGGCCCAAGGCGCGGCCGTCGTGGGTGACCCCGCCGAGGCGGGGGCCGCACCGGCGCGGGACGAGGAACCCGCCCCGGTCATGGACGGTGCCGTTCAGGCCGGTGAGCAGCAGCTCGCCCCCGCCGCTCCCACTACCCCCGCAGGCGACTTGGCCGACGGCGGCGAACACGCCCCGGCGGCCGCCGCCGCGGAGCACGGCGTGGCTCCCGCTCCTGTCCCCGATGCCGCACCGGCCCCCGAAGCGGTCCCCTTCCCGGAGGCTCCCGTCATGCCCGAGCACGCCGCCGCGGCACCCGAGGCCGGCCCCGGAGAGGCGGTTGCCGCCCCCGAGGCCACCGCGCCCGCGGGCCCCGACCCCGCCGTGCGGGCGCCCGACGAGGTCGGCGCCGACGCCGCCGCACAGGCCCAGGCGACGGGCGTGGGCCCCGAGGCCGTCGCGCAGGAGCCGCACACCACCGGCGCCGAGCCCGCGACGCAGCCTGCCGAGCCGATCGCCGCGCAGGCCAACCCCCAGATCCCTGAGGCAACTGACGCCGGGACAGCCGCGCAGGCCCCCGAGGTGACAGCTGCACAGCCCGCCGCCCCCGAGGCGCCCGCCGACCCCACCGCCGTCCCGGCCTCCGAGACGCCGGCCCCTGCCGCGCCCGCCGAGACGCCCGCTCCCGAGGCACCCGCCGACGCACCGGCGCGGCCCACCGCCGAGACCGCGCCCGCCCAGCCTGCCGAGACGGTCACCCCCGACCCGGCTGAGACCACCGCGCCGGCGCAAGCACCCGAGCCGACCGCCGCCGCCCCGGCGGCGGAGCCCGCCCCCGAGGTGGCGCAGCCCGCCCCGCAGCCGGTCGATCCCGCGCCGGCCCCCGCCGAGGACGTCACCGTGCCGACCTCCGACGAGCAGAGCGCCCAGCCCGTCCTCCAGGGCCCGCAGCAGTCCCCTTCCGTCGTCGAGGCGGACACCGTCGTCATGGTCCCCGCACCCCGCGAGGGCGACGCCGAACTCGTACAGAACGCCGACGACCTGGACACCCGGGCCGCCGAACAGGAAGACCTGGCCGACCAGGCACGTCACGACGAGGAAAGCGCGGCCGCAGTGGCAGAAGCACGGCAGTCCACCGGCCCCGCCGCCCCCGCCTACGACCCCGCCGAGCGCGAGGCCGTACTGAAGGTCATGCGCGAACGCCGCGACATCCGCAACGGCTTCCGCAGCGACCCGATCCCGCACGAGGTGCTGCTCCGTGTCCTGGAGGCCGCCCACCACGCGCCCTCCGTCGGCCACTCGCAGCCCTGGGACTTCGTCGTCATCCGCTCCGCCGACACCCGGCGCGCGATGCACGAACTGGCCATGCGTCAGCGCGAGGCGTACGCCAAGTCCCTCCCCAAGGGCCGGGCGAAGCAGTTCAAGGAACTGAAGATCGAGGCCATCCTCGACACCCCGGTGAACATCGTCGTCACCGCCGACCCGACCCGCGGCGGCCGTCACACCCTCGGCCGTCACACCCAGCCCCAGATGGCGCCGTACTCGGCCGCCCTGGCCGTGGAGAACCTCTGGCTCGCCGCCCGCGCCGAAGGACTCGGCGTCGGCTGGGTCAGCTTCTTCGACGAGCGCGAGATGGTCCGCGCCCTCGGCCTGCCCGAGCACCTCGAAGTCATCGCCTACCTGTGCGTCGGTTACGTCGACGAGTTCCCGGACGAGCCCGAGCTGTTGCAGGCGGGCTGGTCCAAGCGCCGCCCGCTGTCCTGGGTCGTGCACGAGGAGACGTACGGCCGCCGCGCACTGCCCGGAGAGGAACCGCACGACCTGCTCGCCGAGACCGTGGCGCAGATCCGCCCGCTGGACGCCAAGGCGCTCGGCGAGGCGTGGGAGCGCCAGAAGCGTATGACCAAACCGGCCGGTGCGCTGGGCATGCTGGAGATCATCTCCGCACAGCTGTCCGGCCTGTCCCGCCAGTGCCCGCCGCCCATCCCGGAGCCCGCGGCCGTCGCGATCTTCGCCGGTGACCACGGTGTCCACGCCCAAGGCGTCACCCCCTGGCCGCAGGAGGTCACGGCCCAGATGGTGGCCAACTTCCTCGGCGGCGGAGCCGTCTGCAACGCCTTCGCCACCCAGGTGGGCGCCGAGGTCTGCATCGTGGACGTGGGCGTGGCCGCCGACCTGCCGGCGACCCCGGGCCTGCTGCCCCGCAAGGTCCGTGCCGGTACGTCCGACCTGACCACCGGCCCCGCGATGACCCGCGAGGAGGCCAAGCAGGCCATCGAGGTGGGCATCGAGACCGCCCGCGACCTGGTCGCCGCCGGCAACAAGGCCCTGCTCACCGGGGAGATGGGCATCGCCAACACCACCGCGTCCGCCGCGCTGATCTCCGTGTTCACGGGTGCGGACCCGGCCGAGGTCACGGGCCGGGGCACCGGCATCAACGACGAGACCCTCGCCCGCAAGACCGAGGTCGTCCGCCGCGCCCTGGAGCTGCACCAGCCGGACCCGGCCGACCCGATCGGTGTGCTCGCCGCGATCGGCGGGTTCGAGCACGCCGCCATCGTCGGCCTCCTCCTCGGCGGCGCGTCCCTGCGGACGCCGGTCATCCTGGACGGCGTCAGCGCCGGTGCCGCCGCCCTGGTGGCCCGCGCCATCGCCCCGGAGGTCCTGGCCGCCTGCATCGCCGGCCACCGAAGCGCCGAGCCGGGCCACGTGGCAGCCCTCAACAAGCTGGGCCTGCGCCCCCTGGTCGATCTGGACCTGAGGCTGGGCGAGGGCACGGGCGCCCTGCTCGCCCTCCCCCTGGTCCAGAGCACGGCCAGGGCGATGCACGAGGTGGCGACGTTCGACTCGGCGGGAGTCACCGAGAAGTAAGGCTTCTCGGGTCCTCGTGAGTCCGTGGGCACCCGTTCCGCAGGACGGAACGGGTGGCCACGGACCCACGCACCCGCACCCGGCCACGATGCCCAGCCACCGGACACCCTCGCCCCCGAAACTCCCCGCGCCTTAAAATCCGCACGTCAGGGCACCGAACACCGCCACAACAGGAGCCACACCCTCATGGCCGAACACCCCGCCTACCCCGTAGGCCTCCGCCTCACCGGCCGCCGCGTGGTCGTCCTCGGCGGCGGTCAGGTCGCCCAGCGCCGCCTCCCCGCCCTCATCGCGGCAGGCGCGGACGTCCATCTCGTGTCTCCCGAGGTCACCCCTTCCGTCCAGGCCATGGCCGACGCCGGCGAGATCACCTGGCACCGGCGCCCCTACGAGGAAGGCGACCTCACCGACGCCTGGTACGCGCTGATCGCCACCGGCGACGTCGACGCCAACACCCGGGCCTCCGCCGAGGCGGAGCGCCACCGCGTCTGGTGCGTCCGCTCCGACGACGCCGACGAGGCGACGGCCTGGACCCCGGCCACGGGCCACAGCGAGGGCGTCACGGTCGCCGTCCTCACCACGGACGCCCGTGGCCGCGACCCCCGCCACACCGCCGCCATCCGGGACGCCGTCGTCGAGGGCCTGCGCGACGGCACGCTGGTCGCCCCGCACCACCGCACCCGCACGCCCGGCGTCGCCCTGGTCGGCGGCGGCCCCGGTGACCCGGACCTGATCACGGTCCGCGGCCGGCGTCTGCTCGCCGAGGCGGACGTCGTCATCGCGGACCGCCTCGGCCCCCGCGACCTCCTCGCGGAACTCCCGCCCCACGTCGAGGTGATCGACGCGGCGAAGATCCCCTACGGCCGTTTCATGGCCCAGGAGGCCATCAACAACGCGCTGATCGAGCACGCGAAGCAGGGCAAGTCGGTCGTCCGTCTGAAGGGCGGCGACCCGTACGTCTTCGGGCGCGGCATGGAGGAGCTCCAGGCCCTCGCCGAGGTCGGCATCCCCTGCACGGTCGTCCCCGGCATCTCCAGCTCGATCTCGGTCCCGAGCGCGGCCGGCATCCCGGTCACCCACCGCGGGGTCGCCCACGAGTTCACCGTGGTGAGCGGCCATGTCGCGCCCGACGACGAGCGCTCCCTGGTCGACTGGCCGTCCCTGGCCAGGCTGACCGGCACACTGGTGATCCTCATGGGCGTCGACAAGATCGGAAAGATCGCCGAGACGCTCGTCGCGCACGGAAAGCCGGCCGACACCCCCGTCGCCCTCGTCCAGGAGGGTACGACGGCCGCTCAGCGCCGCGTCGACGCGACCCTCGCGACGGTCGCCGAGACGGTACGGACCGAGGACGTGAAGCCCCCGGCGGTCATCGTCATCGGCGAGGTCGTGAAGGTCGGCCCTCCGGTCGCCGCACCGAGCGAGTAACCCCGGGTAACCCAACCCGTCCCCAGCCGTTGGCACCGCACCCAGGACAAGGCAGTATCACCCTGTGGCCGATCTCATCACCGTCGAGGATCCCGACGACCCGCGCCTGCGCGACTACACCGGCCTGACCGACGTGGAGCTGCGCCGCAAGCGCGAACCCGCCGAGGGCCTCTTCATCGCCGAGGGCGAGAAGGTCATCCGAAGGGCCAAGGAAGCCGGTTACGAGATGCGGTCCATGCTGCTCTCGGCCAAGTGGGTCGACGTCATGCGCGACGTCATCGACGAGCTCCCCGCCCCGGTCTACGCCGTCAGCCCGGAGCTCGCCGAGCGGGTCACCGGCTACCACGTGCACCGCGGGGCGCTCGCCTCCATGCAGCGAAAACCCCTGCCGACGGCGGCCGACCTGCTCCGCAGGACCCGCCGTGTCGTGATCATGGAGTCGGTCAACGACCACACCAACATCGGCGCGATCTTCCGCTCGGCCGCCGCCCTCGGCATGGACGCGGTCCTGCTCTCCCCGGACTGCGCCGACCCCCTCTACCGCCGCAGCGTGAAGGTCTCCATGGGCGCGGTCTTCTCCGTCCCGTACGCCCGTCTGGACAGCTGGCCGAAGGGCCTGGAGTCGGTCCGCGAGGCCGGCTTCACGCTCCTCGCCCTCACCCCCGACGAGAAGGCCCGCCCTCTCGACGAGGCCGCCCCGCACACCATGGACCGGGTGGCCCTGATGCTGGGCGCGGAGGGCGACGGCCTGTCCACCCAGGCCCTGGTGGCCGCCGACGAATGGGTCCGCATCCCCATGTCCCACGGCGTCGACTCCCTCAACGTGGGCGCGGCGGCCGCCGTCGCCTTCTACGCCGTGGCAACCGGCCGCCCGCAGGCCTAGGGACCGTCGTGGCGCAGCGCGGCCCAGCGGCGCCGGCGTCCTACGGCCCGAGGTTCTACGCTCTGAAGCCATACCGCCCGTGGTCCTTCGGGTCTGAAGCCCTACGGCCCGAGGCCCTACGGTCAGAAGTCCTGCGGCGGAGCGTGTCCCTGCTGAACGCGCTCCTGACGCACGCCTCCCCCGTCGCCGCCGAGCCCTCGCGCCGGCCCCTGGCAGCCCTGGACGAGGGCGATGCCGAGCGCCACGACGAGTGTGACGACGACGAACACGAACAACCGCTGCCGCAGCAACCGCGGGTTGGCGGGCCGCAGCCGGGTCCCCGTGTTCCTGGACGCCGGGCGTCCGGTCCCGCTGTGCGGAGCCGGCCGGCTGCCGCTGTTCGACCGCGTCCCGTTGCGCCCGGTGGGCGTCGGCCTCGATCCGGACCGTGACGGGGAGCCGCCACGAGGGGAGCCGCCACCCGCCGGAGCACCACCGCGGGCACCGCGCCCCGCCGGTTTCCCGTTGCCCTGCGGGCCGCTTCCGCGCCGGGGTGCCCCGTCCCCCACGGGAGCCGAACCCCGGGGCGGGGGAGTGCCCCGGCCCCGTTGCACGCCGGACGCCCCCGCACCCGGCTGCCCCTGCGGCCGCCTGGTGCGCTCGGGGTAGGTGTCGGCGAGCCGCTCGGTCTCGGCGCCGCGCGGCGCGGGGGGCCGTACACCGGTGAGGTCATGCGACTCGCGGGCCGCGATCTCCTTCAGCCGCAGCGACAGTTGGAGGGTGCTCGGCCGCTCCTCGGGGTCCTTGGCCAGGCACGCCCGGACGAGCGGGGCCAGGGCGTCGGGCACGCCGTGCAGCTGTGCCTCCTCGTGCACGACGCGGTACAGCATCACCTCGGAACTGCCGTGCCCGAAGGGCGAGTCGCCCATCGAGGAGTACGCGAGCGTGGCACCGAGCGAGAAGACGTCCGTGGCCGGCGTGACGGCGGCCCCGCGCACCTGCTCCGGCGCGAGGAAGCCCGGCGAGCCGACCGCCGTACCGACGTGGGTGAGTGTCGAGGCACCGGTGGCCCAGGCGATGCCGAAGTCGATGATCCGCGGCCCCTTGGGGGACAGCAGGATGTTGGACGGCTTCAGGTCCCGGTGCACGACCCCGGCCTCGTGCACGGCGACCAGGCCCTCCGACAGCGCGGCACCGACGGCGGCGACATCGGCCGCGGAGAGCGGTCCCTCGGCGGCGACCTTGTCGTGCAGGGAGGGGCCGGGTACGTACTGGGTGGCGAACCAGGGCCGCTCCGCGTCGAGGTCGGCGGCCACGAGCCGGGCCGTACAGCCGCCCCGGATCCGCCGCGCGGCCGAGACCTCACGCGCGAACCGCGAGCGGAACTCCTGATCCTCCGCCAGGTCGGGGCGGATGACCTTGAGCGCGACCCGCTGCCCCTTCTTGTCGGAGCCCAGATAGACCACGCCCATCCCGCCCGCGCCAAGCCGTCTGTGAAGCCTGAACGAGCCGACGACGCGCGGGTCCTCGCGCCTCAGGCGCATCATCGCCATGTTCATCCCCGCTGCCCGGTCCTGTGACGAGCCACAGCTTACGTTTCCATGACCGCCGGCGCGCAGAGGCCGCGCCCTCCGGGGGCGACGGATTGTCAGTGGTGGGTGGGAGATTTGAAAGGTGGTCACGGAGCGTGCGAACGGGACCTGTTCCCATCGGGCCGTGACCCAACCGCCCGTAAGGGACGGGGGATTGGACCCCTACAGCGTGATCCTGTGCGAACAGCCGTGGCCGCCGGTGACGCGATCCGCACGGACGAGGTGCCGACGAGCAGGGCGGTCCGCGGGGCGGGGACGACGGTACGCCGAGGTGTCATGGAAGTGAGCGAAGTCACGCGTAGGGGGACAGTGGTGCGTACGGCACGCTTTGTGGCGAACTGGGTGCGGGGGCGGGTGGAGCAGCCGGCTCCCCGGAAGGAAAGTCAGGACAAAGCGGAGTGAGCCGGGCTTCCCCTCGGGGAACACCCTGAGACCCCGCTCCGCGTCTCCACCCAGGGGAGTACATCGCGGGCGACGGCTCATCCTCCGGGAGGCCCGGCAATCGGTACGAGGGCATGACGCCCCGGAAGGGCCGGACGCCTAGATTTGAGGTCAAGCGGCGGGTGGCAGCACTCGTCCCCCGAGGTCAGACACCCGCCGCTGCCCATGACAACTGAGAACGGTCAGGAGAGGGCCATGGCCCACACGGCGGCGCGGACGATGATCCGCGAGGAGGGACGCAAGGCGTACGCCGCCGCGTTCCGCTCCCGCCGCCAGGGTCGTCGCCACCCCGTGGTGGCCACGCTGATGGCCCTTCCCCTGGCGGTCCTGCTCCTCCTCGTCTTCGACGGGTGGGAGACAGTGGCCACACAGGCGTCGTCCGTGGGAGAGATGCTGGGGCGCTGAGCGGCGACCCCAGGCCCGGAAGAGCGGTCCGGGCGGGGACATCCACCCATGAAACCCCGTGGGGACGGGGGTGCGGCGGACGGCAAAAATGCCGGCGCAGCTGGGGAGCTGCGCCGGCATTGCTTTGCCCCCAGCTGCGGACAGTCGTGCCGCTGGGGCGATGGGGGCCCCTGCGCGAGCGAAGCCGAGAGCTTGGGGGAGGGTGGGCGCAGCGGCACCCCGCTACTCCGGGCTGCGGTACCCCCCGCTCCCAGCCCCAGCGCCGAGCACCTGAAACTCACAGTCCCGCACCCCGCCCCCGCGTACCCTCACCCCGTGACCCCCGCCCCGGCCCCACTCCTGCACGCCCTCACCACCCAGGCCCGAGCCACCGCCCACACCCGCTCCCCAACGTGCCCCTGCGGAGCAGCCGTCACCCTGGCGGACCGCCCCGACGGCACCGTCGTCCGGCACGCGGACACCGTCGCGAAGGCCCACCCCCCGGACACCGACCCCACCGAACTGGCCAGCCGCCTCGCCACCGCCACGGCCCACCCCGGCATCCTCCTGCCACCGCTCGCCCCGACCCCGGCGGCCCTGCACGACCGACTCGTGACGTTCTGGCCGTACGGGACACCCGTGGACCCGGACGACCCGGACGCGGCCCCCTGGGAGGCCGCCGCCACACTGCTCGCCCGGCTGCACCGCACACCGGCGCCGGACGCCCTGCCCGTCATGCGCGGTCCCGCCAAGGCGGCCCGTGCCCTCGACCGGCTCCGCGAGGCCGGCCCGCATCCCGCTGCCGCCCCCGTCCTCAACGCCTGGAGCACCCTCCCCGCCTGGTCTCGCGCCGAGGCCCCGATGCCGGACACCACCACGCTGTGCCACGGCGACCTCCACCTCGGCCAGCTCGTACGCCACCCCGTTCCCGAGGGCCCCTGGCTGCTGATCGACGTGGACGACCTCGGCGTCGGCGTCCCGGCCTGGGACCTCGCCCGGCCCGCCGCCTGGTATGCCTGCGGGCTGCTTCCGCCCGACGAATGGACCCGGTTCCTCACCGCCTACAGGGTGGCCGGGGGTCCCGCCGTCCCCGCCGACGGCGACCCCTGGCCGTCTCTGGACGTCCCCGCCCGTGCCCTCACCGTGCAGACCGCGGCCCGGGCCGTCGCCAAGGCGGCCGCGGCCGGCCGGCCCCTGGACGAGGTGGAGCGGTCGGTCGTGGACGCCTGTGACCGAATGGCTGCCGTCCCGCCGCAGTTGAGGCGGGAGTACGCGAAGTAGGGTGCAACCGACCACAGCGGGACAGAGTCTGTCCTGACGACATACGAAGCAGGACCGACCGGCGAGGAGTTGAACGACCATGCAGTGTCCGAAGTGTCGTGCGCCGATGCACACGTACAACCGCAACGGCGTCCAGATCGAGCAGTGCAGCGGCTGCCGAGGGATCTTTCTCGACTACGGCGAGCTGGAGTCGCTGACCCGCCTGGAGTCCCAGTGGTCCCAGGGCGCCCCGCCGCCCCCGCCCGCCCCGCAGGCCTACCCCGCTCCGCCGGCCCCCGCCTGGGGCGCCCCGCACGGCGGCCACGGTCACCACGGCCATCACGGTCACCACCGCCACAAGAGCTTCGGGCACATGCTCTTCTCGTCGTGACACGACGAGCGTGACCACCACGAAGCCCCCGGCCGATTCGCTCGGCCGGGGGCTCCGGTGTGATGTGGACGATACTGGGATTGAACCAGTGACCTCTTCCGTGTCAGGGAAGCGCTCTCCCGCTGAGCTAATCGTCCTCGGGACCATGACCACGCTGTGCGGCGGATCATGGGCACTGCGTGCGCGATACTGGGATTGAACCAGTGACCTCTTCCGTGTCAGGGAAGCGCTCTCCCGCTGAGCTAATCGCGCGGGTTCGGATCTTCGACGAGATCCAGTGGACGATACTGGGATTGAACCAGTGACCTCTTCCGTGTCAGGGAAGCGCTCTCCCGCTGAGCTAATCGTCCTTGGAGGTGGAGACGGGATTTGAACCCGTGTAGACGGCTTTGCAGGCCGTTGCCTCGCCTCTCGGCCACTCCACCAGGAGTGTAGGGGGCCGGGAAGCCCCCTGTTCCTCGAGCGGACGACGAGGCTCGAACTCGCGACCTCAACCTTGGCAAGGTTGCGCTCTACCAACTGAGCTACGTCCGCTTGTCGTTTCGGTCCGCTCTCGCGGCCCGGCGACGTGTTGAACTCTAGCGGATTCCGGTGCCAGTACAAAAACGCGTTTGTGCAGCGTGCTGCGCTTCCCCTGCTCAGGCGCGTCGCGGAGGCCCCCGACGGGACACGCCCCGGTCACCCGCGCGACACCGCCATAGACTCGACTGCGTGCTCGACCACCCTCCTCTCGCCCGCTTCGGCGACCGCGTCGCCACCGGGCTCCTCGACGTCACCGACGACCCCGCGGCCCTGGAATCCAGTGGCTTCTGGGCCGTCTGCGCCGACTTCGAGGGCCGTCTGACCTGCGCGCGCTTCCGGGAGGTGCGGACATCACCGGTGCCCGCTCCCGTGCCGGGCGCCTGGCGGGGCCCGGCGGTGGGTGCGTGGACGTCCTCGCTCGACCGCGCGGCGTACACGGCGGCGGTGCGGCGGATCCGCGAGCACATCGCGGCCGGCGAGGTCTACCAGGCGAACCTGTGCCGGGTGCTGTCCGCGCCCGTCCCGCCCGGCGCCGACGTCGACGCCCTCACCGCACTGCTGGCCCGAGGCAACCCGGCACCCTATGCAGGAACGATCCGCCTGCCGCGTCACGGCGTGGAGATCGCCACCGCGTCCCCCGAACTGTTCCTGCGGCGCGACGGCCGGGTCGTCGAGTCCGGGCCGATCAAGGGCACCGGACGCACCGAGGCGGACCTGCTGCGGAAGGACTACGCCGAGAACGTGATGATCGTGGACCTGGTCCGCAACGACATCGGGCGGGTCTGCGCCACCGGCAGCGTGACGGTGCCCGACCTGTGCGCCGTCGAGAAGCACCCGGGGCTGGTCCACCTCGTGTCGACGGTCCGCGGTGAACTGGGCGACGGGGCCGGCTGGGCCGAACTGCTGGACGCCGCGTTCCCGCCCGGATCGGTCACCGGAGCGCCCAAGTCGAGCGCCCTGCGGATCATCGACGCGCTGGAGACCGCGCCCAGGGGCCCGTACTGCGGCGGGATCGGCTGGGTCGACGCCGACCGGAAGGCCGGTGAGCTGGCCGTCGGCATCCGTACCTTCTGGATCGACCGGGCGGGCGGCATGCTGCGTTTCGGCACCGGCGCCGGGATCACCTGGGGATCGGATCCCGAGGGAGAGTGGCGGGAGACCGAGCTGAAGGCGGCCCGGCTGCTCGCGATAGCGTCGGGAGCGTACGAGGTGAGTGGAGAGGATGACCTGACGTGAAGATCTGGCTCGACGGCGGGTTGCAGGACATCGAGTCCGCCCGTGTCTCCGTCTTCGACCACGGGCTGACCGTGGGCGACGGCATCTTCGAGACGGTGAAGACCGTGCACGGCCAGGCGTTCGCGCTCACCCGGCACCTCGACCGGCTGACCCGGTCGGCACGCGGCCTCGGGCTGCCGGACCCGGACCACGACGAGGTGCGCCGGGCCTGTGCCGCCGTCCTCGACGCCAACCCGGCGCCGCTCGGCCGTCTCCGCATCACCTACACCGGCGGCCACGGCCCCCTCGGGTCCGACCGCGGCGAGCACGGCCCGACCCTCGTGGTCGCCCTCGGCGCCACCACCCGCCGTCCCGACTCCACCGCCGTGATCACGGTCCCCTGGACCCGCAACGAGCGCGGCGCGCTCACCGGCCTGAAGACCACTTCGTACGCCGAGAACGTCGTCGCCCTCGCCCGGGCCCGGGAACAGGGCGCGACCGAGGCGCTGTTCGCCAACACGGTGGGACAGCTCTGCGAGGGCACCGGCTCCAACGTCTTCGTGGTCCTCGACGGCGAGTTGTACACCCCGCCGCTCGCCTCGGGCTGTCTCGCCGGCGTCACGCGCGCGCTGGCGATCGAGTGGACCGGCGCCGAGGAGACCGACCTGCCGCTCGACGCCCTCCAGCGGGCCGACGAGGTCTTCCTCACGTCCACGCTGCGGGACGTGCAGGCCGTGCACCGGGTCGACGACCGAGAGCTGCCGGGCGCGCCGGGTCCGGTGACGGCCAAGGCCATGCGGATCTTCGAGGAGCGGTCCGGGAACGATCTCGACCCCTGACAGCACTCGGATATTCGGCTGACCGGGGCCGTGGACCGCGGGTAGAACACCTCTGATGACCACGACCCTGCGGCCGACCGAGCCGCTTCAGCAGAACGCCGACGGGACGCGCTCGCGCCGCTATCAGGTGTGTGTGAACAGCCGTCCCGTAGGGGCGATACTCCTCGGCACGCATCCCGTGTTCGGCGACGCCGTGGCCCAGGTCCAGAGCCTGCGCATCGGAGCCGGACCGCGGACGCGGCCGGGGGACGGTGGCCGCGCTCGCCGCGGAGGAGGTGGCGCGCGGCTGGGGGTGCCGCCGTATCGAGGCGGTGGTGCCCGCCGACTCCGGGCCGGCGTTCCGGCTCGCCACGGCGCTCGGCTACGTCGTACGCAACCGCGGCATGGAGAAACCCCTCGGCGACACCCCGCCGGACCTGCCGGAAGGCAGCCGCGCCCGGCCCATGACCGAAGCGGAGTTCGGCCCCTGGCTGGAGAAGAGCGAGGAGGACTACGCGCGGAGCTGGATGGAGCGAGGCGTTCCGGAGGCCGAGGCCCGGGCCAAGTCCGAGCGCGACCACGCCGTCCTGCTGCCCGACGGCCTCGCCACCCCCGGCGCACTCATCAGCGTCGTGGAACACGACGGGAGACCGGTGGGCACGCTGTGGCTCGCGGTGCGCGAGGACGACGCCTTCGTCTTCGACGTCGAGACCCACGCCGCCCACCGGGGCAGAGGACACGGCCGCACCCTCATGCTGCTGGCCGAGGCCCAGGCGATCGTCGAGGGCAGGCGGACCATCGGCCTCAACGTCTTCGCCGGCAACGATCCGGCGGAACGGCTCTACGCGTCGCTCGGCTACGAGACCCGGCAGTACGCCATGTACAAGCCGCTCCTGTAGCGGCCCGGCGTGGGGCACGGGGCCGGGGACCGGGGCCGGACGGGTCAGTCCTGCTGCCCCTGCTCCGCCAGCAGCCGGTCCGCGATCTCCTCGATCCGCTCGCGCAGCCCCTCCTGGCTCTTGCCGCCGTCGAGGCGCTCACCGCCGATGACGTACGTCGGGGTGCCGGTCACGCCGATCGCCTTGCCCTCGGCCTGGTCGGCGTCCACGAACAGGATGTGCCGGCCGTCGATCAGCGCGGTGTCGAACTCTTCGGCGTCCAGGTCCAGTTCGCGGGCCAGCTCGACCAGGAAGGGTTCTCCCTCACGGCCCAGCTGCTCGACGCGGCCGAGCAGCGCCTCGACGTACGGCCAGCCCCGGCCCTGCTCCCACGCCTCCTCGGCGGCCTGGGCGGCGGCGAAGGCGTGCTTGTTCTTCTCCAGCGGGAAGTGCCGCAGCCGCACCTCCAGGCGGTCGCCGTAGCGGGCGCGCAGGGCACCGAGGTCGCCCAGGGCGGTACGGCAGTCCGGGCACTGCAGGTCGCACCAGACCTCGAGCACGGGGGCGGCGGGACGGGCGGGGGAGGAGTCGCTCATGCCGACAGTCTTCCAGCCCTCGGGGTCGGTACCCCAATCGGACGTACCCGGGCCGGGGGCACCGGCACCTGCGGAGGAGACGACCCGGAGATGTCCCTGATGTCCGGCCGCGGCATGGCCCGCCGGGGTGCGGCGGGTGCAGGATGGAAGGGACGAAACCCCTGCTCGACCGCGCCACGCTGGAGGACCGGATGATTACCGAGACCGTCTGCTCCGCCGTGTCCGCGGCAGGCCTGGGCATTGCGGTCGTCACGGCGTACCGCAAGCGCTACCTCACGGCCACCCGTATCGCGGCCTACTCGCTCGTGCCGATCGGCCTGGTGATGACCGGGGTCGTCGAGTGGCTGGCCGACACCGCCTTCAGCCCGACGGCCTGGGCCGGCTTCGGCGTGCTCGGCGTCGCGTGGGTGCTCTTCATGACCACGCGCGTCGTGGAGCGCCGCCGCGGCGGCACCCGCAAGGAGCGCAGAGCCGCCCGGGCGGCGGACCGGCCCGACGCGGTGGCCCCGGCGGCCTCGGCGCCCTCCCTGGGCCAGGGTTCCCGCCCCGCTGCCCGGCCCGCGGCGGCTCCCCGGGGAGACGACGACTTCAGCGACATCGAGGCCATCCTCAAGAAGCACGGCATCTGAGGGGCCCGCACCGGCTGAATCGTCACAGTGGGTCCGCGGGCGCGCGGAAGTGATCACAACCCGAACGGGACCTCGCGGAATCGGCGCACTCCCGCTCCGAACAGGGACGCTGATCGCGTCCGGTCGGCCGACTGCGCCATCATCACCGCGAGATGCTGGACACCACACAGAGCGACCCCGCGCCGCCGCAGGACGAGCCCCGCGGTTGTCTTTTCGCCCTTTCCCAGCCACCGCTGATGATCTTCCTTGCGGTGATCGGGAGCCTGCTGCTCATGGCCTCGTTGCACGACCTGCTGCTGCTGTGAGCCTCACCCGCGGTACCCGGCGCCATCCGCCGGGACCGCGTCGGCGTCGATGTCCCTCCGGAACCACACCCGGCCCACTCGGCGGGCCGGACGGCCGGGCTCAGCCCGCCGCCTCCTTGCGGCGCGCCCGGTACGCGGCCACGTGCAGGCGGTTTCCGCAGGTGCGGCTGTCGCAGTACCGCCGCGAGCGGTTGCGGGACAGGTCGACGAAGGCGCGCCGGCAGTCGGGCGCCTCGCACCGCCGCAGCCGCTCCTGCTCCCCGGCGACCACGAAGAAGGCCAGGGCCATCCCGCAGTCGGCGGCCAGGTGGTCGGCGACGGAGGCGCCGGGCGCGAAGTAGTGCACATGCCAGTCGTAGCCGTCGTGGTCCGTGAGCCGGGGAGTGGTCCCGGCGGCCGCTACCAGTTCGTTGATCAGGCCCGCGGCGGCCCGGGGGTCGGGGGCGGCGAAGACGGCGGCGAACCGCCCCCGGATCTTCCGCACCGCCGAGAGGTCGAACTCCGAGAGCACTCCGACATCGCTGATCTCGTGGTTGTGCACAAAATCCGTCAGGGTCGCCACGTCGGGCAGCCCGTCGGGTGCCGTGTCGTCCTCCGGTGCGGTGTTCACCAGATCGACCACGGTGTCGAGGGCGCACCGGGTGTCATGGGTGATCAGCACGATTCGCTCCCTGGCCTGGGGGGTCGGGCAGGCGCCCGCCGATGCTGGCCGATGGTAACGGCTCCGCTGTCGCCGGACCGCCCTCGTACCCGCACACGGCTTCGAATACAACGCCGCCCTGCGCGCGATGGTTCCCGGCCGGCCCGCCGTACCGCCCGACGAGGGCGGGAGCGGCGGTGCACGCGAACCGGCGCCGCCCCGCGGGATACGCGGTAACGGCGCCGGTACGTCCCGTATGCAGTTGTCCGAGCCCGAGCCGTCTCCCCGAGTCGACGGCGCCGGGCGGCTTTGTGAGGGCCTCGCCCTAGCTTTCCGCCAGGATGTGCGAGAGCTCCTGGTCGAGGTCGAAATGCCGGTGCTCCGTGCCGGGCGGCACAGCGGCGTCGGTGCGCTTCAGGAAGGACTCCAGGGCCCTTGCCGGGGCCTCGAGCAGGGCTTCGCCCTCCGGTGAGCTCAGGGCGATGCACACGACGCCCTGACCGTGGCTGCGCGATGGCCAGACGCGGACGTCTCCGGTGCCCGTGGGGCGGTGAAGTCCCTCGGCGAGGAGGTCGCGGGCGAACACCCACTCGACGGTTTCCTCGGCTCCGGTGTGGAAGGTGGCGTGCACGGCGTAGGGGTCGGCCGTGTCGTACCGCAGGCCTGCGGGGACAGGCAGGGAGGACTCGCTCGACACAACGAGGCGCAGGTGCAGCTCGCAGCTGACCGTGGTGTTCATAAGCGCCAGGGCCTTTCGCTCAGTGTGCGCTCGGGGATTCGCACGTCGGCGAAATCGACATGCCACCTACGGTGCCGTTGTAAACCCCTCTGAGTGTTTTGCGTGCCTTTACGTAACTCTTCCGGCCGAGAGATCGTTCGCGTCGTGCGTCCATTCCGGTGACTGGTTTCGCTCGGGTAGTGTTTGCCCGTATGAATACGGGGAGTAACGAGCCGGGCGAGGTGGCCGTGGCGTCGGACGAGACGGGGACTGACGAGGTGCACAGCGAGCAAGAGCGGCCGCTCGGCTCGCGTGCTCCGGAATTCATCAAAGCGCGCCGCGCGCTGCACGTGAGCTGGCAGGTCGGGGTCTTCATCATCGGGCTCGCGGTGGTCGTGGCGGGCATCATCATGCTGCCCCTGCCCGGACCGGGCTGGGTCGTGATCTTCGGCGGCATGGCGATCTGGGCGACCGAGTTCGTCTGGGCCCAGCTGGTGCTCCGCTGGACCAAGCGGAAGGTCACCGAGGCGGCGCACCGCGCCCTCGACCCCAGGGTGCGGCGCCGGAACATCATCCTGACATCGATCGGGCTGGTGATCGTGGCCGTACTGGTCGGGATATACCTGTGGAAGTTCGGCATGGTCATGCCGTGGAAGATCGAGGACCAGTGAGCCGCGGCGGGGGTGCCGGCGTCGGCCGTCCGGTCACGGGCACCCTCTGACATGGGGTAATGTTCTTCCTGCGCCCGGGCGATTAGCTCAGTGGGAGAGCGCTTCGTTCACACCGAAGAGGTCACTGGTTCGAACCCAGTATCGCCCACCCGGATCGGCGGCCCACCTGCACAGTGCGTGCGGGTGGGCCGCCGTCGTGTTCGGCCGAGCGGCGCTTCGCGGGCGGGGTCACCTGTCGGAAACCGGACACCGCCCACCCCGCCCCACGGCCCCCACCGGGCTGTCGGCTTTCGGTCGCGACCGAAGCCTCCGGGACCCGGCCCGCTTCGTTCGGCCCTCCGGTCACACCCGCCTCACCAGTGCCGTCATCGAGCCGAAGCCTCGCCGACCGGGCGCCACCTCCTCGCGCCCTCCGTCTCCTCGGTGAGAAATTCTTGTCCGAAACATTGACGCACCCTCAGGCCCTCCGTACCTTGTGCCAGCAAGCGCTTACTTGAAACGATTCATGCGAGCGGGACGACGTGCGGGGAGGCCAATCGTGGTGAACGGCAGGAATGTTGAGAGACGTACGGTCCTGAAGGTGGCCGGCGCCACGGCGGCCACGCTGGGGCTGGCCGCGACCACCGGCTGCGGCGGCGACGGAGGGGCTTCCGCGGACGGAACGGTGACGATCCGTTACGCGTGGTGGGGTGCGGAGGACCGCGCCCAGCGCATCAACAAGACCATCGCGCTCTTCGAGAAGAAGTACCCGAAGATCAAGGTGAAAACGGACTTCCAGCCCTATCTCGACTTCTGGAAGAAGTTCAACACCCAGGCCTCCGGCGGAAATCCGCCGGACGTCTTCCAGAATGCCATCGGCTTCCTCCGCAAATACGACGCGAAGAACGTACTGCTCGATCTCAGTGAGCAGGCCAAGGCGGGCAACCTCCGGATGGACGGATTCCGGGCGGGCCTGGAGAAGTTCGGCGAGATCGACGGCAAGCTCCTCGGGGTCCCGGTCGGTTCGAACTCGATGGCCCTGGTCGTCGACAAGCCCGTCTACACCCGCGCCGGAGTGAAACCGGAACAGGGCTGGACCTGGGACGACTTCGACGCCGCGATGAAGAAGATCCGTGACAAGACGGGCCGCGCCGGGGACAGCGGCATGTACGGCGTCATGTACCTCTACGACCTGTACCTGCGTCAGAACGGCAAGGCCTTCTTCACCGAGGACGGGCTCGGCTTCACCGAGTCGGATCTGACGGACTGGTGGACGAAGGCCGAGAAGGGCGTCAAGGAGGGCCTCTACGCCGACGCCAAGAAGGTCGCCCAGATCAAGCCCAAGTCGGCGGTCGCCGCGGAACTCGCCGGCGGCGAGTTCACCTGGGACAACTTCACCGTCCGTTACACCTCCGAGGGCAAGAGCGAGTACGGCCTGGCCCCCATCCCGACGACGGACGGCAAGAAGACCGGCCAGTACCTCGGCTCACTCATGCTGAGCGCCTCCAAGCGCACCCAGCACCCCAAGGAAGTCGCCCAGTTCATCGACTTCATGGTGCACGACCCCGAGGTCGCCAAGATCATGGGCTACGACCGGGGCGTGCCCGCGACCCAGGCCCAGTACGACGCGTACAAGCCGGCCGACGAGGTCAACAAGGCGATCGCCGCCTACGAGGAGTCCCTCGTCGAGGCGGGCGTCCTGGAGCCCATCACGCCGCACCCGAACGGTGCTGACATCTGCGAGTCCGCGTTCCTGCGCATCGCCGAGGAGCTCGCCCTGGGCAAGCGCACGGTGGACGAGGCCGTCAAGCAGTTCTTCACCGAGTCGAAGACGGCTCTCGCCGGCTGATGGGAACCGCCGTGACACACGCCCCTGCGAGGGAGGGCCTGTCCGAGGACTCCGAGCCGCGGCACGGTCCGGTGAAGCCCGAGCGCCCCGCCGCCCTCAAGCGGCGGCGGCGCCGGGAGAACCTGGCCGGCTATCTCTTCATGTCCCCGTGGATCGCCGGGTTCCTCCTGCTCACCGCGGGCCCGATGGTCGCCTCGCTCTACTTCGCCTTCACCGACTACAACCTCTTCGACGCGCCCAAGTGGATCGGCCTCGACAACTTCTCCGAGATGTTCGGCGATCCGCGCTGGCGCCACTCGGTGCAGGTCACGCTCTGGTACGTCGTCGTCGGCACGCCACTGAAGCTGCTCGCGGCCCTCGGGGTGGCGCTGCTGCTGGCCCAGAGCCGGCGCGGGCAGGGGTTCTACCGGGCCGCCTTCTACGCTCCGTCGCTGATCGGGGCGAGCGTCTCCGTCGCGATCGTGTGGAAGGCGATCTTCTCGGACGACGCGATCGTCGACCGCACGCAGAAGATCTTCGGCGTGGACGTCGGCGGCTGGACCGGCGACCCGGACATGATCATCTACAGTCTGGTGGCGCTCACCGTCTGGCAGTTCGGCGCGCCCATGGTCATCTTTCTGGCCGGCCTCAAGCAGGTCCCGCGCGAGCTGTACGAGGCGGCCGAGGTCGACGGGGCCGGCAAGCTGCGCCGGTTCTGGAACATCACGCTGCCGATGATCTCCCCGGTGCTCTTCTTCAACGTCCTGCTGGAGACGATCCACTCCTTCCAGATCTTCAGCTCGGCGTACATCGTCGGCGGCGGCGCCGGCGGCAACGCCTGTGGCCCCGCGGACGGCTCCATGGTCTACACCTGCTACCTCTACGTCCAGGGCTTCGAGAACAGCCGTATGGGCCTGGCCTCCGCCATGGCCTGGATGCTGCTCGTCGCGGTCGCCCTGGTGACGGCGGTGCTGTTCTGGTCCCAGAAGCGCTGGGTGCACTACGAGGAGGGCGCGTGATGAGCTCCGCCGGTCTGTCGACCTCGCGTCACAAACTGCCCGGTTCCGTCGCCTGGCACATCGGGTCCCTGGTGATCCTCGCGGTGATCCTCTACCCGGTGATCTGGGTCATCGGCGGTTCGTTCAAGAAGAGCGAGGACGTCGTCGGCAGCCTGGATCTCTTCCCGGGCGATCCGGTCATCTCCAACTACACCAGCCTCGCCGACGGCATCGCCGACATCCCGATCTCCACGTTCTTCTTCAACTCACTGTTCCTCGCGGTCGGTTCGGTGATCGGGATCCTGGTGTCCTGCTCGCTGACGGCGTACGCCTTCGCCAGGATCAGGTTCGCGGGCCGCAATCTGCTGTTCGCGCTGATGATCGGCACCCTCCTGCTGCCGTACCACGTGCTGCTGATCCCGCAGTACGTGCTGTTCCGCAACATGGAGATGATCAACACCTACACCCCGCTGCTGCTGGGCAAGTACCTGGCCACCGAGGCGTTCTTCGTCTTCCTGATGGTGCAGTTCATGCGCAACCTGCCCAAGGAGCTCGACGAGGCGGCCAGGCTCGACGGCTGCGGGCATCTCCGGATCTACTGGTCGATCATGCTGCCGCTGTGCCGCCCGGCCCTGATCACCAGTGCCATCTTCACGTTCATCAACGCCTGGAACGACTTCATGGGACCGCTGATCTACCTCAACGAGCCCGACAAGTACACGGTCTCGCTCGGCCTGAAGATGTTCGTCGACCAGGAAGGGCTGGCCAACTACGGCGGCATGATCGCCATGTCGCTCGTCGCGCTGCTGCCGGTCCTCGCCTTCTTCCTGGCCTTCCAGCGGTATCTGATCGACGGTATGGCCACGTCGGGGCTGAAGGGCTGAGTGCGCATGGCCGAGACCCGAGTGAAGGTACGTGGGGAGTCGGTGTTCGCGGAGCGGTTCGCGGTCTTCGCCGAGTCTCTGCTGACCGGGGTGTGGATCGCGGTGGCCTCGTTGGGGGTGGTGACGTATCCGGCCGCGTTCGCCGCGGGTGCGCGGCATCTGCGGCGCCGTACCGCCCATGAGGGCGGCGGCTGGCGGGAGTTCGTCGCCGACTTCCGTACGGCCCTGCGCGGCGGGTGGCTCGCCGGGCTCGCCGGGTGGGCCGTGGCGGCGGTTGTCTGGGTGGACGTCCAGGCGGCCCGGGCGGGGATTCCCGGTGGGCCGCTCGTCGGGGCCGTCGGGATGGTCGCGCTGATCGGCCTCGTCGTGGCGGGGCTGCGCGCGGCGGCGGTCTGGGAGCCGGACACCCGCTGGCGGACGCTGCTCGCGCACGCCTGGCGCCGGACCGCCCTCGACCCGGCCGGATCCTTCCTGATCATCGCCGGGCTGGCCGTCGTGGTCCTGTCCGCCTGGTTCGCCGCACCGCTGGCGGTCCCCGTCCTCGGGGCCGTCGCGGCGGCGGCCGTCGCCGTGGAGGAGCGGTACCGGCACCGCTGACCGGCGGCGCCCTCACCCCAGGTCGGCGCCCCCGGGCGCCGCACCTCTCTCTGTCATGCCCCTGATCAGCGCACGGCATCACTTTCCGCACGGCCCCTTCCGCACGGACAAGGAAAGGCAGCATCCCTATGTCTCCCATCCCCCGCAGGTCCCTCCTCAAGGCGGCCGCCGTCGCCGGAGCCGCCGCCCAGTTCAGCTGGGCGCTGGGGGCGCAGGACGCGCAGGCCGCACCCGTGGCCGAGACCGCCGAGCCCGACCCGGTGACCCTCGACTGGCTGGAGGACGGCGGCCTCGGCGCGGCACCCGGCTCCACCGTCGGCGTCCCCTGGCCCAAGGGCGCCTACCAGAAGGACCAGACGTTCGCGCTGACGGACGCGGGCGGCACGGCCGTCCCCGTGCAGTCGTGGCCGATCGCCTACTGGCCCGACGGCTCCCTCAAGTGGACCGCGCACGCGGTCGGTTCCGGCGACGGCAAGCTCACCCTCAAGGCCGGGACACCCGCCGCCCCCGAGAAGAAGGTCACCGTCGACAAGAGCGGCGGCACCATCGACATCTCGACCGGTGTCATCACAGCGAAGATCGGCACGTCCGGCTCGACGATCGTCAAGTCGGTCAGCCGGGGCTCGACGGAGATCGCGAAGAACGGCCGCCTCGTGCTGATCCGCCAGCCCGAGATCGAGGACGAGGACCAGGGCGCGGTGAAGACCGAGCGCTTCGACGGTGCCGTCTCCAAGGTCACCGTCGAACAGGAGGGCCCGGTCCGCGCGGTCGTCCGCATCGACGGCAAGCACCGCAAGGGCGGCCGCAGCTGGCTGCCCTTCTCGATCCGGCTCTACTTCTACGCCGGCGCCGACTCCTTCCGCATGGTCCACACCCTCACCTTCGACGGCACCCAGGAGCCCGCGAAGGCGAGCGGCGACTTCATCCGCGGCCTCGGCGTGCGCTTCCAGGTGCCGATGCGGGACGCCGCCTACGACCGGCACGTCCGCATCGGCGGCGACGGCACCGGCCTGCTCCGCGAGGCCGTCAAGGGCATCACCGGACTGCGCCGCGACCCCGGGGCGGCCGTGCGCACGGCCCAGTTCGAGGGCAAGAAACTGCCCGACCCGGCCACCTGGGACCAGCGGGTCACCACCCGCCTCCAGTACATCCCCGAGTGGGGCGACTACACCCTCTCCCAGCTCTCCGCCGACGGCTTCACGGTCCGCAAGCGCACCAAGAAGGGCCACGGCTGGATCGGCGCGGGCGGTGGCCGCAGGGCGAGCGGCTTCGGCTACGTCGGCGGCGCGAGCGGCGGCTTCGCCTTCGGCCTCAGGGACTTCTGGGAGAAGTTCCCCGCCCAGCTCGACATCCGCGACGCCCAGACCGACACCGCCGAGGTCACCCTCTGGCTCTGGTCGCCCGAGGCGCAGCCCATGGACCTGCGCTTCTACCACGACGGCATGGGCCAGGACACCTACCCGGAGCAGCTCGAAGGCCTCAACATCACCTACGAGGACTACGAGCCCGGCTTCGGCACCCCCTACGGCATCGCCCGCACCAGCGAACTCCTGTTCTGGGCCCACGACTCCACGCCCGGCGCCGAGCGGATGGCCGAGCAGGTCGCGGCCGTCAGGACGCCCCCGCAGCTCGCCGCACCGCCCAAGCAACTCGTCAAGGCCGGAGTCTTCGGCAAGCTCTTCTCCGAGCCCGACCGTTCCACCAGCGCCAAGGCGAAGATCGAGGACCACCTCGACTTCCTCTTCACCTACTACAAGGACCAGGTGGAGCAGCGCCGCTGGTACGGCTTCTGGGACTACGGCGACATCATGCACAGCTACGACCCCAGCCGCCACCAGTGGTGCTACGACGTCGGCGGCTACGCCTGGGACAACTCCGAGCTCTCACCCGACCTGTGGCTCTGGTTCGCCTACATGCGCTCCGGCCGCGCCGACATCTTCCGGTTCGCCGAGGCCATGACCCGGCACACCGGCGAGGTCGACGTCTACCACCTCGGCAAGTGGGCCGGCCTCGGCACCCGGCACGGCGTCCAGCACTACGCCGACAGCGCCAAGCAGCAGCGCATCGCCAACACCACCTACCGCCGCTACTACTACTTCCTCACGGCGGACGAACGCGTCGGCGACCTCATGCACGCCAACGTCGACTCCGACGAGACGTTCCTCGTCCTCGACCCCATCCGCAAGATCCGCACCGAGCCCTACACACCCGACCGCAACGCCCTGTCCATCGGTTTCGGCACCGACTGGAGCGGCCTGGTCTCCGCCTGGCTCACCGAGTGGGAGCGGCGCGGCCCCAAGTGGGAGAAGGCCAGGGCGAGGGTCCTGTCCACCATGGAGACCATCGCCGCCCAGCCCAACGGCTTCGTCCAGGGCAGCGCGCTCTACGACCTCGACACCGGCAAGTTCGCCGTGGACAAGGAACCCAAGGTCAGCGTCTCGCACCTGTCGGCCATGTTCGGCCTGGTCGAGCTCTGCGCGGAGCTCATCGACCAGATCGACATGCCGAAGTTCAAGGAGGCGTGGCTCGACTACTGCCGCTACTTCAACGCCACCAAGGCCGAGCAGAAGGCCCGCTACGGCTCCGACTTCGGCTCCCTGCTGCTCTTCCAGGGCCACTCCCGGCAGGACGCCTACGCGGCGGCCCGGACGGGCGACGAGAAGCTGGCCGCCCGGGCATGGCGGCAGTTCTACAACAGCGCCGACACCTGGGATTACAAGGAGTCCACCGACTGGTCCACGAAGAAGATCGAGGGCCCGACCGGCCTGGTCGCCGGCAGCGAGGCGGCCTGGGTGTCCACCAACGCCACGGCGCTGTACGGCCTGGCCGCCATCCAGAACCTGGCACTGGTCGGGGACAAGATGCCCTGACCGGAGGTTAGTTCATCCGCCCCAGGACCTCCCGCACCCTGCGGACGTCCCGGATCCGCTGCTCGTACGTCGCCCCGAGTGCGAGCAGCAGGAGCCCGGCGAGGGCGGGCGGCGCCCAGCGAGGGAGGGCCCCGGTCACCTGCACGACGTACGGGGCGAGTTCGTGCAGGGTGACCAGGGCCAGCACCGACCCGCCGAGCACCAGCGGGGCCTGGAGGCGGTGCCTGGCACCCAGCAGGGTCACCAGCAGCGCGGCCGTGCCCAGCAGCAGCGGGCGCGTCCAGTGCGGGTCGGTCCAGGCCACGACCAGACTCGGCACGAGAGTGGCCGCGAGTCCGGGGCCGTACGCCGTCCAGGACGAGGCCCGCGGGTCGTGACGCCGGCGCAGCACACCGATGACCAGCGCCGGCACGGTCACCGGCAGCGTGTACGCCTCGGGCGTGCCGACGTCCCAGGCGGCCAGGCGTACCCAGGCCGCCAGCACGAACAGGGCCGTGGCCGCGTAGCCGACGGGACGGCGGCCGGGGCGTACCGCCGTGCCCGCGGCGATCACCCCGCACAGGGCCAGCACCAGGGCGAGCAGCGGCGGATCGGTGACGGCGAGGCCCACGGCGAGCAGGCCGGCGGCGGCTCCCGCGACCTCGACGGGCACCGTCGCCCGGGACTCCCCGAGACGCGCCGCGAGCAGGGCGGCGGCCGCGGGGACGGCCAGGACCAGCAGCGCGACGCGGGCCGGCGGCCAGTCCACGGCGGCCCCCGTCGCAGCGGCCAGGGCGGCGGCGTACACCAGAGCCGCCGGGGCCGTGACGGCGGCGAGACGCGCCCGCCACGACGCCGCCGCGAACATCGCGACCAGCGCCGACAGCGTGACGAGGGTCGCGGTCTGCGAGGCGAGGGACGTCAGGGCGAGACTGACCGAGGTGACCAGGGCGAGGACGAGGGCGGCGAGCTGTCGCACGGAAGACACCGTGGCCCGGCACCCGTACAGGGCGGCCGCGGTCAGCCCTCCCGGAACCAGCATCCCCGCGACGTACGGAATCCCGAGGACCGCCGGAAGAATCAGTACCGTGGCCGACACCAGGCCCAGCGCGCCCATCCGGGCCCGCGCACGCCACGGCCGCGCACGGACCGCCAGAGCGAGCACCGCCGCGACGGCCACCAGCACCACAGGGACCCCCGCCACGTCCGGCGGCCAGGGGACCTCGACGGTCGCCGCGGCACGCGCGTCCACCGGCGCACCGCTCCACACCCGGCCCAGCCAGCCGGCCGGCCCCAGCACCGTCACGGCGACGACGGGCAGCGTCCACAGCACGGCCAGCGCCTGCACGGCACCGGAGGCCCAGGCGAAGCCCGCCCGCACCGGCGCAGGCAGCCGCCCGGCGCGCACCGCCGCCAACAGGGCGATACCGAGGACCAGATGGGCCGGAACCGTCCACGCCCCCGGCAGCCAGGGCCGGGTCACCGCGCCGAACGCGGCGACCGAGAGCAGCCCCGAGGTGATCGTGAGGCCGAGGGGGTGCTGCTCGCTCGGCGCCCGCCAGGCCGCGGCCAGCGCGATCCCCGCCGCGAACAGAAGGAGAGCCCCGGCACGAGCGGCCGCACCCGGGCCGTCGGCCGCCAGGGACAGCCATCCGGCGGCCAGGACGCCCCAGCCGCCCACGGCGTACGCACCGACCAGGGCGGTGATCCGCACGGACCCGTTCGTCACGCGCAGCGCCACCGCCGCGTCGAGCCCGGCCGTCACCAGCAGCGCGGCCGTGATCACGTACGGGCCGAAGTCACCGGCCAGGGCCCCCAGCGGCAGCGGGAACTGGGCCGCCGCCAGGGCGCAGGGGAGGGGCAGGCGCAGCGCGGCCGTGGCCGGCAGCAGACCGTACGCCGACCAGCCCGCCGCCAGCACCGCCGACGCGACCGCCGCGTACCCGGTGCCGTCCGTCCCGGAGAGGGCGGCCGCGTGCAGCGCGTAGGCGTCCAGAAGGGTGAGCGCCAGCCCGAGCCCCGCCACGGACTCGGCCGTCGACCGGAGCCCCCGCTTCAGCAGCGGCACCGGGGCGGCGAGCGCGGCCAGCGTGACCGCGCCGAGCACCAGCGCCCGCCCGGTGATCCCCAGGTGACCCCAGCTGACCAGCGTGAACACCGCGGCAGCCAAAGTGAGCAGGACACCACCGAGGACCAGGAGCACGTTCTGCACACCGGGCGCGGCGGTCTCCGGGCGGGGCGGTGCGGTGGGCGGCCCTTGTGGCTGTGGCTCTGGTTGCGGTCGCGGCTGCGGCTGGTGCAGCGCCGTGAGCAGCCAGGCGCGGCGGGCCAGCAACTGGGCGCGCCGGGCCTCCAGTTGCCGGAGTTCGGCATCGAGGAGCCGCAACTCCTCGGCCGGGGGCGGAAGGTGCGTCATGCCTCGCAGTGTGGTGCGCGTCACCTCGTACGGCATGAGTGCGGATACTCAGGCGCGTACTCAGACCGTCCCCGCGGTCAGGGGGCAGACTGCCGTCATGGACTGGAACCGCTATCGCTTCCGCAGTCTGTGGGCCCTGCCCGCCCCGCCCGCCACCGTGTACGCGGCGCTGGAAGACGCCGAGGGCTACCCCCGGTGGTGGCGCCAGGTCCGGGAGGTGACCAGGCTCGACGACACGACCGGGGTGATCCGGATCCGCTCCGTCCTGCCGTACGACATGACCTTCACCGCACGGGAGGTGCGGCGCGAACCGGAAGACGGTGTGCTGGAGCTCGCGATGTCCGGGGACATCGAGGGCTGGGCACGCTGGACGGTCACGCCGCTCGGGACGGGCACGCTCGCGCGGTACGACCAGGTCGTGGACGTCCGCAAGCCGTTGCTGCGGCGGCTCGCGGTGCCGTGCCGGCCCGTCTTCCGGGCCAATCACCGGCTGATGATGCGGGCGGGAGCGCGCGGACTGGCCAGGCACCTCGAAGCGGTTTGAAGGAAGCGTGCCGGGACCTGTATTGTTCACTGCGTTCCCGGGCGATTAGCTCAGTGGGAGAGCGCTTCGTTCACACCGAAGAGGTCACTGGTTCGAACCCAGTATCGCCCACCGGAAACAGCCGGTCCGTCTCAGACGGACCGGTTTTTTTCATACCCGGACCAGGTGCTCAGGCCGCCGCCGGCAGGTCCGGACGCAGCGGCCAGGCCGGGTCGACCGTCTCCTCCACGCCGCTGCGCGCGAACCACGCCTGGAGGCCCCGGGCCTGCGCCGCGTGCCACACCGCCTGGAGCGTGTGCAGCTCACCGGGTGCCAGCCGCTCCAGCCGGGACGCGAAACGGCGGCCCACCGCCCGGGTGACCTCCAGCGCCGCCATCGCGTCGGCCGCCGCGTCGTGCGCGCCCTCCAAGGCGACGCCGTAGTGCGCGCACAGGTCCGTCAGGGTGCGGCGGCCCTTGCGGTACCGGTCCAGATGCTTGTCCAGCACCCTCGGGTCGAGCACCCACAGCGGCGCCGACTCGAACCAGCGGCCCAGGGCCGAGGCGCGGTGACGCCGCAACTCCCGGTCCAGCAGGGTCAGATCGAACGGCGCGTTCATCACCACGACCGGGCGGCCGGCGTGGGCCTGCTCGGCCAGCGCCTCCGCTATCTCGTACACCACCGGCGCCGGCCACCGCCCGTTGCGCTGCAGGTGTTCCTCCGTCAGTCCGTGGACCGCCGTCGCCTCTGCGGGCACCGGCACTCCCGGGTTCACCAGCCAGCGGCTGACCCGCGGCCGGATGCCCGGCGCGTCCTGGACGACGACGGCGGCCGACACGATCCGGTCGGTCTCGACGTCCACGCCCGTCGTCTCCGTGTCGAAGGCGGCCAGCGGCCCCTCGTACCAGCACATCGTCATAGCCACACAACCCCTCGCTCACCTCTGGCAGTTGACGCACCGTCCGCTGCCCGATCCGGTGATACCCGGGCTGTTTGCGCCGTACGCCGGAAGGAGACAACAGGAGTACGGGTCATTGCAGTTCAGCGGCCCGCAACGGGGAAACACTTGTTCTGGAAGGCTGTTGGCCATGGCCATAGCGCAGCCCGAACGGGGCGGGCTGCTGCCCGAGCGCACGGCTCCCTCCCGCGGCACTCTCGCCACCACCGCCTGCATGGAGACACTGCAGGTCGGCTATCTGCACGCCGTCGCGGCGGCCGCCGGCTGCTCGCTGTCCCAGCCGTTCCCCGACAACGGCATCGACTGGCACGTCAGCCACAGTGCCCCCGGGCACACGGTCGACGACGAGGTCACCATCAAGGTGCAGCTCAAGGCCACCTACCAGGTGCCGCCCCGCCCGCCGGGACGCACCTTCGCCTTCACCCTCGACAACGACCACCTGGCGAAACTCGCCCGTACGCCCGTCTCCGTGCACAAGATCCTGGTGGTGATGCTGGTGCCGCGCTCCCAGGACGACTGGCTGCGCGCCGGCCACGACCGGCTCGACCTCAGGCACTGCTGCTACTGGACCAACCTCGCCGGCCACCCGATCACCGGCCGCCGCCGCACCACCGTGCGGATACCGACCGCACGCATCTTCGACGACCGGGCGCTGTGCGAGATCATGACGCGGGTCGGGACGGGAGGAACACCGTGACGCACCGCCCGACCGAGGAGCCACTGAGGGCCGTGCGGCCCCACCCCGTCGACTCCTGGAGCGGCCTTCCGCCCGAGCCCCGCGAGGTCGACCCGGCCGTGCTGACCGCCCTGCTGCGCCGGCACGGCTGGCAGCGGCGCGGCGGCGCCCCCGGGCGCTACGGCCGCTGGACCCCGCCCGGCCCCGGCGGCAGCGGCACCAGCCTGCTGGTGCCCGAGAGCCGCGCCTTCCCCGACAGCGACGACCTGCTCGGCGAGGCCCTGCTCGCCCTGTCCCGCAGCGGCTCGCCCTCCGCACGCGACGTTCTCGTCTCCCTCACCGTGGCCGGCGACGAGATCCACTGGTGGCACGACGTACCCGTCGGGCCCGCCGGCGCGGCGCCCTGGATCGTCGAGGACCGGCTGCGCACCGCCGCCCGCCGGATGCTGCTCGCGGCGGCCCTCGCCGCCCGCGCGCGGGCCGGCTACCACGGCGCCCGGCACCGGAGCTCAGCGGCCGCGTCCCTGGAGAACGTCCTCGTGGGCTCCGCCACCGACAACCACCTCACCGCCTTCGTGCCCGTCACCGGCGGCCGCACCCTGGCCGTGCGCCTCCACCAGGCGCTGTACGCCGCCCGTGAGGCCATCGACTACCGGCGCGCCACGGGCGGCATGGACGCCTTCGACGGCGCGGTCGAGGCCGGCGTGAGCCACGAGCTCACCGAGGCCCTCGTCGCCCTGGTCCGGGGGACGGAGGGCGCCCGGATCGCCGTCGAGTGGGCCCCGGCGGCCGGTGTGCCCGAGGGCTGCGCCCCCTTTGCCGAGCCCGTCGAGTTCTCACCCGGCGACCTGCCCGTACTGCGCGAGGCGAGCGCCCGCTACCTGCGCGAGGAACCGGCGGTGCCGGTGCGGATCACCGGCTCGGTGGTACGGATGCGCAGGTCAGGGCCGCGCGGCGAGGGCACCGTACGGCTGCGCGTGCTGCAAGGGGCCGACGTACCGAACGTCCGGGTCACCCTGGACGAGGAGGGCTACCGGATCGCCGGGCACGCCCACCTCGTCGGGCTGCCGGTGCGGGTCCAGGGCCGCCTGGAGAGCCGGGGCGGCTTCCGGCGTCTCACCGGCGCGCACGGCGTCGTACCGGTGCAGGTCGACGACGCCGAGCGGGACCGGCTGATGAAGTCGCTCCAGGAGAACGCCGGGATCGCGGCCTTCTTCGAGGAGGCCTGCGGAGGGGACGGGGAGGACTGCGGGGACTGATTTCGCGGTGGACGGTCCGGGGTCGGTACGATCCTTACTCGTGCGCGCGCTCCGGTATGGCGCACGCGACCCCACCTTCAGTCAGGAGAGACCGGTGTCAGACGTCCGTGTGATCATCCAGCGCGATTCCGAGCGGGAAGAACGCGTGGTGACGACGGGCACTACGGCCGCCGAGCTCTTCGCCGGCGAGCGCTCGATCATCGCCGCGCGCGTGGCCGGCGAGCTCAGGGACCTGTCGTACGCCCTGGCCGAGGGCGACGAGGTCGAAGGCGTCGAGATCTCCTCCGAGGACGGTCTGAACATCCTGCGGCACTCCACCGCGCATGTCATGGCCCAGGCCGTGCAGGAGCTCTTCCCCGAGGCCAAGCTCGGCATCGGCCCGCCCGTCAAGGACGGCTTCTACTACGACTTCGACGTCGAGAAGCCGTTCACGCCCGAGGATCTCAAGGCCATCGAGAAGAAGATGCAGGAGATCCAGAAGCGCGGGCAGAAGTTCGCCCGCCGCGCCGTCACCGACGAGGCCGCCCGCGAGGAGCTCGCGAACGAGCCGTACAAGCTGGAGCTGATCGGCCTCAAGGGCTCCGCGTCCAGCGACGACGGCGCGGACGTCGAGGTCGGCGCCGGCGAGCTGACGATCTACGACAACCTGGACGCCAAGACCGGCGAGCTGTGCTGGAAGGACCTCTGCCGCGGTCCCCACCTGCCGTCGACCCGGGCCATCCCGGCGTTCAAGCTGATGCGCAACGCGGCCGCCTACTGGCGCGGCAGCGAGAAGAACCCCATGCTCCAGCGCATCTACGGCACCGCCTGGCCGACCAAGGACGAGCTGAAGCAGTACCTGGAGTTCCTCGCCGAGGCCGAGAAGCGCGACCACCGCAAGCTCGGCAGCGAGCTCGACCTGTTCTCGGTCCCCGAGCAGATCGGCTCCGGCCTCGCCGTCTTCCACCCCAAGGGCGGCATCATCCGCCGGGTCATGGAGGACTACTCGCGGCGCCGCCACGAGGAAGAGGGCTACGAGTTCGTCTACACCCCGCACGCGACGAAGGGGAAGCTCTTCGAGACCTCGGGCCACCTGGACTGGTACGCCGACGGCATGTACCCGCCCATGCAGCTCGACGAGGGCGTGGACTACTACCTCAAGCCCATGAACTGCCCGATGCACAACCTGATCTTCGACGCGCGCGGGCGCTCCTACCGTGAGCTGCCGCTGCGCCTGTTCGAATTCGGGACGGTGTACCGGTACGAGAAGTCCGGCGTCGTGCACGGCCTCACCCGCGCCCGCGGCTTCACCCAGGACGACGCGCACATCTACTGCACCCGCGAGCAGATGTCGGAGGAGCTCGACAAGACGCTCACCTTCGTCCTCGGCCTGCTCCGCGACTACGGCCTGACCGACTTCTACCTGGAGCTCTCCACCAAGGACCCGGAGAAGTTCGTCGGCTCGGACGAGGCCTGGGAGGAGGCGACGGAGACCCTCCGCCAGGTCGCCGAGAAGCAGGGCCTGCCCCTCGTTCCGGACCCGGGCGGCGCCGCCTTCTACGGGCCGAAGATCTCCGTCCAGACCAAGGACGCCATCGGCCGCACCTGGCAGATGTCGACCATCCAGCTCGACTTCAACCTGCCGGAGCGCTTCGACCTCGAGTACACCGGCGCGGACGGCGCCAAGCAGCGCCCCGTCATGATCCACCGCGCCCTGTTCGGCTCGATCGAGCGCTTCTTCGCGGTGCTCCTGGAGCACTACGCGGGCGCCTTCCCGGCCTGGCTCGCCCCGGTCCAGGCGGTCGGCATCCCGATCGGCGACGCGCACGTCGAGTACCTGGAGAAGTTCGCGGCGGCGGCCAAGAGGAAGGGCCTGCGCGTCGAGGTCGACTCCTCCTCCGACCGGATGCAGAAGAAGATCCGCAACGCCCAGAAGCAGAAGGTGCCCTTCATGGTCATCGCGGGCGACGAGGACATGTCCCACGGGTCCGTGTCCTTCCGCTACCGGGACGGCTCGCAGGAGAACGGCATCCCGTTCGACGAGGCCATCGCGAAGATCCAGAAGGTCGTGGAGGAGCGCGCGCAGGTCTGATCACACGGCGCGAAGGCCCTCGGGGAGATCCCGGGGGCCTTTGCCGTCCCCCCAGCTCGACGCCATATGCTGCACTGCATGACGAGTGAGCCGGAGCAGCAGCTGGGAGTGGGGACGCAGGACGCGTTCCAGCGTCTGTGGACGCCCCATCGGATGGCCTACATCCAGGGCGAGAACAAGCCGACCGGCCCGGGCGCGGCCGACGGCTGCCCCTTCTGCTCGATCCCGGCCAAGTCCGACGAGGACGGGCTGGTCGTCAAGCGTGGCGAGCAGGTCTACGCGGTGCTCAACCTGTACCCGTACACCGGCGGGCACCTCATGACCGTCCCCTACCGCCACGTCGCCGACTACACCGACCTCACGGCGGGGGAGACCGCCGAGCTCGGCGAACTCACCAAGCAGGCGATGACGGCCCTGCGCACGGCCTCCGGCGCGCACGGCTTCAACATCGGCATGAACCAGGGCACGGTCGCCGGCGCGGGCATCGCCGCACACCTCCACCAGCACATCGTGCCCCGCTGGGGCGGCGACACGAACTTCATGCCGGTGGTGGGCCACACCCGCGTCCTGCCCCAGCTCCTGGCCGACACGAGGAAGATGCTGGCAGAGGCCTGGCCGACCAGCTGAGCCCGGCGGGGTCGGGCTTTCTCAGCCCGTCCGGCGTTTGAGGACGAGGCCGTTCAGGCCGATGGGGGTCTGGGGGCGCAGCCCCCAGGGACACAAGCCCCCACCGGCCGGAGGCCTACGCGTCGTAGACGTCGGCCTTCTTCGGCGAAGCCTCCTGCACCGCCCCACTGAGCACCGCCGACCGCGACCCGAACTTCTCCACGTCGACCCCGTTCTCCCGCAGCACCTTCAACGCCGCCGCATGCACCACACGCAGCACAGGCGTCGCGGCCCGAAGCGCGTCGTCCGCCATGAACCGGTGCCGCCACGGCTGGTCCGCCCACGCGTGCCGCAGCCCGAACGGCTCCGGCAGGGTCAGCTTGCCGCCGAGCCAGTCCAGCAGCGGCGGATACCAGGACAGCGGGGCGCGCGCGGCCAGCCGCACCACCTCGTCGGCGTCGATCAGCGGCAGCTTCACGGTGCGGGTCTCCCAGAACCGCAACGACTTCTGGACCGTCTTCTCCTTGTCCGCGGGCTTCTCGTTGAACAGGGAGTTGACCGGCCCCAGGGCGTGCCCGGTGACCTCGATGCGCAGGGTGTCGTGCAGCACCGTCACCGTGATCAGCATCGTGATCACCAGATGGCCGTCCCAGAGGGTCCACTGCACACCGAGGTAGTGCCGGTCGCCGCTGCCGAACTGCTGCTTGTTGCAGATGTCCTGGATGGCGTGCGTCCGGACCGTGTACGCGTCGACGTCCGTGCCGCCCGGCCGGGACACCTCCGTCGCCTTCTCGCCGATCGGCGTGACGATCCAGTGGGTGATGGACGGCTTGGGGAAGCCACCGGTGTTGATGGACGTGCGCTCCAGCATGCCCAGACCGCCCTGGATCGCCACGATCACGTCCCAGCTGCGGAAGGGGTGGAACTCCTTGCCCGGCTCGGCCGAGACCAGCTCCTCGGCCAGCTGCCAGCTGCCCCACCGCGTCCCCATGCCGAGTATGCCCTTGGGACCGGCGTAGAAGACGGAGTTGGAGCGCTGCTCGGCGCCGAGGCGGGCCAGTTCCTTGCGCACCTGCTCGGCCGCGTCGCCGGGATTGCCCGGGACCGCCTCGGGGATCTTGGCCCCCACACCGCCGCCCGACAGCAAACTCGACCAGCGTTCCCGCAGGTCACGGGCCGTCCGCTCGCAGATCATCTTGGCCCAGAACCAGCCGACGACCGGCATGACGACGGCCGCGCGCCCGTACAGGGCCCAGAATCCCGTGAACGGCATACGGATCAGGAACAGCACGGCGAGCGCGCCCACCGCGACCAGCAACGTGGTGGCGAGGGCGCCGGTGCGCTTGTCCTCGCGCTTGGCCATGGTGGTGCGCAGCGTGAACACCAGCAGCCACACGAGGAAGCCCGGCAGGAAGAGCACCCCGCAGATCACCGTGATCGCCGACAGCCAGTTGTCGCGGTCGCGGCGGATGCGGTGGGCCGCCAGGCAGTGCTCCACGACGACCTGGGGCTCGATACCGAAGGACTGGATCACCGGATTGCGCCCGGCACCCAGCATCCGGTCGATGACGGCACGGGAGAAGGCCTCGCCGAAATTGGGGCGGAAGATCCTCGCCCAGGAGCGCGGCGGTGTCACCTTCGACTGGTGCCACTCGTTGTCCGCGTTCAGGATCTTGGTGACCTCGTCGTCCCGGTACGCCGCGGCGGCCAGCGCGTAGGTCGCCGCCGTCTGGCCAGTCGCACCCGCCAAAGGCACCTGGGCCCCTGGACTGAAGTCGAATCCGTCCGTCACTGCCGCCCCCATCGCTGCCGCACCTGCATTGCGGCCTTCCCGACTTCCGCGCTCCGCACACCTGTTGATCAGGTCATCAGCGTATCGGCACGCACCAGCGCCCGTCGGCGGACGGCCACGCAAGCCGCCCGCCGAGGCGCACAGAAGCCCCCACGGGGCAGTCGGCGGCGCCGGGCGCCAACTACGAGGCCTTGCGCACCTCTTCACGGACCCGGTCCGCGACCTGCGGCGGCATCGGCTCGTGCCGCGCGTACCGGCGGCTGAAATGTGCCGTGCCGTGCGACAGGGACCGCAGGTCGACCGCGTACCGGCCGATCTCGATCTCGGGCACCTCCGCCCGGATCAGGGTGCGGCCGCCGGGTGTCTGTTCGGTGCCGAGCAACCGGCCGCGCCGCCCCGACAGATCGCTCATCACGACGCCGACGAAGTCGTCACCGACCAGCACCGACACCTCGGCCACCGGCTCCAGCAGATGGATCTTCGCGTCCGCCGCCGCCTCCCGCAGCGCGAGCGCGCCGGCCGTCTGGAACGCGGCGTCGGAGGAGTCCACCGAGTGCGCCTTGCCGTCCAGGAGGGTCACGCGCACGTCGATGAGCGGATGCCCGGCGGCGACTCCTCTGGCGGCCTGGGCCCGTACGCCCTTCTCCACCGACGGGATGAACTGCCGCGGCACCGCGCCGCCGACGACCTTGTCCACGAACTCGATGCCCGAACCGCCCGGCAGCGGCTCCACCTCGATCTCGCAGATGGCGAACTGACCGTGCCCGCCGGACTGTTTGACATGCCGTCCGCGCCCTGCCGACTTGCTCGCGAAGGTCTCGCGCAGGGAGACCTTGTGCGGTACGACGTCGACCTGGACGCCGTAGCGGCTGCGCAGCCGCTCCAGGGCGACGTCCGCGTGCGCCTCGCCGAGGCACCACAGGACGACCTGGTGGGTGTCCTGGTTCTGCTCCAGCCGCATCGTGGGGTCCTCGGCCACCAGCCGGGCCAGGCCCTGGGAGAGCTTGTCCTCGTCCGGTTTGCTGTGCGCCTGGATGGCCAGCGGCAGCAGCGGATCGGGCATCTGCCACGGCTCCATGAGCAGCGGGTCGTCCTTGGCGGACAGGGTGTCGCCGGTCTCGGCGCGGCCGAGCTTGGCCACGCACGCGAGGTCGCCCGCGATGACGTGCGACACCGGGCGCTGCTGCTTGCCGAACGGCGTGGACAGGGCGCCGATGCGCTCGTCGACGTCGTGGTCCTCGTGCCCGCGGTCGGCCAGCCCGTGCCCGGAGACGTGGACGGTCTGGTCGGCGCGCAGGGTGCCGGAGAACAGACGGATCAGCGACAGCCGGCCGACGTACGGGTCGGAGGACGTCTTCACGACCTCCGCGACCAGCGGCGCGTCCGGATCGCACGGCTTGAGCTCGCGCGGCTTGCCGTCGATGGTGGTGACGCGCACCGTCTCGTGCTCCAGCGGCGTCGGGAAACCGCGGGTGACGAGCTCCAGCAGCTCCACGGTGCCGAGTCCCTGCCGGGAGCCCTCGACCGCGGGGGCGGCGGCCAGGACGGGGAAGAAGACACCTCGTGCGACGGCCCGCTCCAGGTCCTCGATCAGTGTCCCGACGTCGACCGGCTCCCCGCCGAGGTAGCGGTCCATGAGGGTCTCGTCCTCGCTCTCCGAGATGATCCCCTCGATCAGCCGGTTGCGGGCCTCCTCGATCAGCGGCAGCTGGTCCTCGCCCGGCTCGGACTCCTTGCGCTCGCCGGTCGAGTAGTCGAACAGCTTCTGCGACAGCAGCCCGATCAGGCCGGTCACGGGCGCGTGCCCGTCCGGTGCCTGGGGGCCGTGCAGGGGCAGGTAGAGCGGCAGGACGGCGTCCGGGTCGTCCGCACCGAAGGCCTCCGCGCAGGTCCGCGTCATCTCCTCGAAGTCGGAGCGCGCCGCCTCCAGGTGCGTGATGACGATGGCGCGCGGCATGCCCACGGCCGCGCACTCCTCCCACACCATGCGGGTCGAGCCGTCCACGCCGTCCGAGGCCGAGACGACGAAGAGGGCCGCGTCCGCCGCCCGCAGACCGGCCCTGAGCTCACCGACGAAGTCGGCGTATCCGGGGGTGTCGAGAAGGTTGACCTTGATGCCGTCCCACTCGACGGGCACCAGGGAGAGCTGCACCGAGCGCTGCTGCCGGTGCTCGATGTCGTCGTAGTCGGAGACGGTGCCGCCGTCCTCCACACGGCCCGCCCGGTTCACCGCCCCCGCCGTGAGCGCGAGGGCTTCCACCAACGAGGTCTTGCCCGATCCGGAGTGGCCGACCAGCACCACATTCCGTACGGACTGGGGGTGGTCGGCCGCCTGTGCCCTGCCGGCGGCCCCAGGGTGTGTCTGTGCCTTGTCGCCCATGATCCTGCCTCCCGTGCACGGTGAGGTCACTGTGGGCGCGGACACGCGGGATCCGCGTGCGGTGCGGCTCCGGCGACGCCCGCGGTTATTCGAGCTTTCCACTCCTGTCACGGTGCGTCCATACGAACGACGTGATCGCGCCCCGCGCCGCGCCCCGCCTCGCGCTCCGTCGAGCCGTGACACGGGCCTCGGGTCCCGGCCGTCGCCCGCACGCCCGCGTGGCTACGATGGGCCAGCCGGTGGCCAGCAGGGGCCAGACGGCGACACCGACCCTCGGGAAGGCCATGCTGAACAAGTACGCGCGTGCATTCTTCACGCGTGTCCTCACACCGTTCGCCGCGTTTCTGATCCGGCGGGGCGTCAGCCCCGACACCGTCACGCTCATCGGCACCGCCGGTGTGGTCGCGGGCGCGCTGGTCTTCTACCCCATGGGCGAGTTCTTCTGGGGCACGGTCGTGATCACACTCTTCGTGTTCTCCGACCTCGTCGACGGCAACATGGCCCGTCAGCTCGGCCGCTCCAGCCGCTGGGGCGCCTTCCTGGACTCCACGCTCGACCGGGTCGCCGACGGGGCGATCTTCGGCGGCTTCATCCTCTGGTACGCCGGCGGGGGCGACGACCTCGTCCTGTGCGCCGTCTCCATCTTCTGCCTGGCCAGCGGGCAGGTCGTGTCGTACACCAAGGCCCGTGGCGAGTCGATCGGCCTGCCGGTCGCCGTCAACGGGCTCGTCGAGCGTGCCGAGCGGCTGGTGATCTCGCTGGTCGCGGCCGGGTTCGCGGGCCTGCACAAGTTCGGTGTACCGGGCATCCAGTACCTGCTGCCCATCGCCTTGTGGATCGTCGCCGTGGGCAGTCTCGTCACCCTCATCCAGCGGGTCGTCACGGTCCGCCGGGAGTCCGCCGAGGCCGAGGAGGCCGATGGCGCGCAGGACAATGAGGGCAAGCAGCACAACGCCTCTCACGGGAGCGAGGCGGCCACGTGAGCGCACAGGACCGGCTGACGGACGCGCTGTACGGCCTCGGCTGGAGCACGGTCAAGAAGCTCCCCGAGCCGGTCGCCGTACGGCTCGGACAGACCATCGCCGACCTCGCCTGGAAGCAGCGAGGCAAGGGCGTGCGACGGCTGGAGAGCAACTACGCGCGCGTGGTGCCCGACGCGAGCCCCGAGCGCCTCGCCGAGCTCTCGCGCGCGGGCATGCGGTCGTATCTGCGCTACTGGATGGAATCGTTCCGGCTGCCCGCCTGGAGCAAGGAGCGCATCCGGGACGGCTTCGAACCCAAGGACCTGCACCACCTCACCGAGGGCATGGCGGCCGGCCGGGGCGTCATACTCGCCCTGCCCCACCTCGCCAACTGGGACCTCGCCGGCGCCTGGGTCACCACCAAGCTGGGCATCCCGTTCACCACGGTCGCCGAGCGCCTGAAGCCCGAGACGCTGTACGACCGGTTCGTCGCCTACCGCGAGGGGCTCGGCATGGAGGTCCTGCCGCACAGCGGCGGCACCGCCTTCGGCACCCTGGCCCGGCGGCTGCGCGACGGCGGTCTGGTCTGCCTGGTCGCCGACCGCGACCTGTCCGCCTCCGGCGTCGAGGTCGGCTTCTTCGGCGACACGGCCCGGATGCCGGCCGGACCGGCCCTGCTCGCCCAGCAGACGGGCGCCCTGCTGCTGCCCGTCACGCTCTGGTACGACGACTCGCCCGTGATGCGGGGCCGCGTCCATCCGCCCGTCGAGGTGCCCGAGTCAGGCACGCGCGCCGAGAAGACGTCTGTCATGACACAGGCGCTGGCCGACGCCTTCGCCACAGGCATCGCCGACCATCCGGAGGACTGGCACATGCTGCAGCGGCTGTGGCTCGCGGATCTCGACCCTGCGAAGGGGACCTCGTGAGGATCGGCATCGTCTGCCCGTACTCCTGGGACGTACCGGGTGGCGTCCAGTTCCACATCCGTGACCTCGCCGAGTACTTCATCCGCCTCGGTCACGAGGTGTCCGTCCTCGCCCCCGCCGACGACGACACCCCCCTCCCGCCGTACGTCGTCTCGGCCGGACGCGCGGTGCCGGTGCCGTACAACGGCTCGGTGGCCCGGCTGAACTTCGGCTTCCTCAGCGCCGCCCGGGTACGCCGCTGGCTGCACGACGGCGCGTTCGACGTGATCCACATCCACGAGCCGACCTCGCCGTCGCTCGGCCTGCTGACCTGCTGGGCGGCCCAGGGCCCGATCGTGGCCACGTTCCACACGTCCAACCCGCGCTCCCGGGCGATGATCGCCGCGTACGCGATCCTCCAGGCCGCGCTGGAGAAGATCAGCGCGCGGATCGCGGTGAGCGAGTACGCCCGCCGCACGCTCGTGGAGCACCTCGGCGGGGACGCGGTGGTGATCCCGAACGGCGTCGACGTCGACTTCTTCGCCAAGGCCGAGCCCAAGGCCGAGTGGCAGGGCGAGACGATCGGCTTCATCGGGCGCATCGACGAGCCCCGCAAGGGACTGCCGGTGCTCATGAGGGCCCTGCCGAAGATCCTCGCCGCGCGCCCGGAGGCCCGGTTGCTGGTCGCCGGACGCGGCGACGAGGAGGAGGCCGTGGAGACGCTCCCCGCCGAGCTGCGCTCCCGTGTCGAGTTCCTCGGCATGGTCAGCGACGAGGACAAGGCCCGCTTCCTGCGCAGCGTCGACCTGTACGTCGCACCCAACACCGGCGGGGAGAGCTTCGGCATCATCCTGGTCGAGGCCATGTCCGCCGGGGCCCCCGTGCTCGCCTCCGACCTGGACGCCTTCGCCCAGGTCCTGGACCGGGGCGAGGCCGGCGAACTGTTCCCCAACGAGGACGCCGACGCCCTGGCCGACGCGGCCGTGCGGCTGCTGGCGGACCCGGTGCGCCGCGCGGAACTGCGCGAGCGGGGCAGCGCCCACGTACGGCGCTTCGACTGGTCGACCGTCGGCGCGGACATCCTGTCCGTGTACGAGACGGTGACGGCGGGAGCGGCGGCGGTCGCCGAGGACGAGCGGGCGACGGGGCTGCGGGCCAGACTGGGGCTCGCCCGGGACTGACGCCGGGGCGCGGGTGCATTTCGAGCCACTTCGCACCAGGAGCCGGACGGTCGTCCGTCGGCGCCGGACGGGGCGGGGTGCACGGACGGACCGGCCCTGACGCTAGCCTTGCCGCCCGTGACCACCACTCTCATCTGGATCGCCGTGGCCCTGGTGGCGATCGGGCTCTACCTGAGCTGGACCGCCGGGCGCCTCGACCGCCTCCACGCCCGGATCGACGCCGCCCGGGCCGCCCTGGACGCGCAGTTGCTGCGCCGGGCCTCGGTGGCGCAGGAACTGGCCACGTCCGGGGTCCTGGATCCGGCCGCCTCGATCGTCCTGTACGAGGCCGCCCACGCCGCCCGGCAGGCCGAGGAGGAGCAGCGGGAGGTCTCGGAGAGCGAGCTGAGCCAGGCCCTGCGCGCCGTGTTCGCCGAGTCCGCGCAGGTGGAGGCGGTACGCGAGGCGCCCGGGGGAGAGGAGGCGGCCCGGGAGCTCACCGAGGCCGTCCGCAGGGTGCCGATGGCCCGGCGCTTCCACAACGACGCCGTACGCGCGGCCCGGGCCCTGCGCCGGCACCGCAAGGTGCGCTGGTTCCGCCTGGCCGGCCACGCCCCGTTCCCCATGGCCTTCGAAATGGACGACGAGCCTCCGGCAGCCCTGGTGGACCGGGCGGCCTAGACGTTTCTGCTTGCCCGCAGTTTTAAGAATCGGCTTGTTTCTGCTCATCCCAAACAGCCCTCATTCGGTGCGGCACAAAATCATTGCGTGCCTCGGTGAAAGTGGGTTAACGTCTTGGCGGCCAGCCTGACCAGCATGGCCGGGCAGCGTGCCGGAGGGGACCGACAGGGGCGGTGATGCTCCGTCGGACCGGGCGCTCCCTAGGTGCTCTTATTTCTGCGGGGGAACTCAAATGCGGACGTCTGTACTGCTGCGCCACCGAGTGCGTCTTAGGCCCGTGGCGCGATAGGCATCTGTCTTTCCATGTAACGCTTCGCGCTTTTCGGGCCGGCCGTTTTCGCAGGACTTCGTGTCTTCGGTTTCTTGAGGCCGCCTCCTGATTCAGGGTTTTCGACTTCGTGTCCGCGTATCACTGAACGACGGCGTACCCGTTGTCCGCCTGCCCCTGCTTCGCCATGGCTGCTGCCCGCTCACCGAGCGTCGGCAGCCGCATACCCCTGCCCCGCCCTGCTCATCTGACGGGCTGCCCGTATGTGGCGGCAGAAAGGTTCCTTTACATCCATGAACAGCAAGCACATCGCTCCCGCAGGTATGGGGCGGATCATGACGCGCGGCCTCGTGACCGCAACCGCTCTCGCGGCCGTGACCGGCACTGTCGCGCCCGGAGCATTCGCCGACAGCGCTCCGGACGTCCCGGCATCGGACGTCGTGGCCCGCGTGGCGGGCATCGGGACGACCGACGCCCAGCGCGTCGACGCCGCGGCCGTGGTCCGTCTCGACCCGACCGCCGAGGTGCTCCTGCTCAGCGACTACGACTTCATCCACGCGCTGTGGCAGAAGGCCAGCGACGCGGGCGAGAAGCTGGACACGGTGCGCACCGCCGCCGAGCAGGCGATGGCCAGCACGGTCGACGAGGACCACGTGAACTTCATCGTGACCGGCGTGCACGAGGCGTACCGGCTCGACCAGCAGCGGGAGCGGGAGAAGGCCGAGGCAGAGCGGGCGGCCCGGCTGGCCAAGTCCCAGGTCCTGCTCACCGTCGGCATCCCGAGCACCCCCGAACTGCTGGCCCTCAGCGACGACAACTTCATCCGGGCCGTCGCCAGGCACGAGGCGTCCGGTCCCGAGGTGCGGGCCGCGGCACTGCAGGCGCTGGCCGGTGAGCCGGCGGACTGGCACGAGTTCATCGTCAACGGCGCCCGCGAGGCGCACAAGCGGGACGTGGCCAAGGAGCTCGAGGACCTCGCCGAGAAGGATCGCCTGGAGGCCGAGCGCCGCAAGGAGATCGCCGCGCGCAAGAACGCCGCGGCCCTGTTCCGTATCACTCCCTCCGAGGCCATGCTCGGGCTGAGCGACGACAACTTCATCCGCGAGCTGCTCCGCCTGGCCGCCGCCGACCTGCACGGCACCGAGCTGTATGCCGAAGGGCAGCGGGCCACCCTCAGCTCCGACCCGGCCGTGTGGAAGGCGTACATCCACACCGGCGCCGACGCCGCGTACAAGCGCGACGACGAGAACCGGCGCAAGAAGCTCGCCGAGGCGAACCGCAAGCTCGCCCTCCAGATACAGGCCGCCGCCGAGAACGGCGGTGTCAACCCCAACCTCGTCGCCGCGGCCAAGAAGGCCCTGGCCGGCAGCGACGACGATGTCGCCGTCTTCCTGAAGGCGGACACCCAGTACCGGCTCAAGCGCCAGTCCCTCAGAGCGTGGGGAGGCGGTGAGTACGCGCGCCAGTCCGGCGCGGACCGTGGGAAGGTCGTCCTCAACGACACCCTCAAGAGCACCAGTGCACCGGCCGACCGCGAGGACGCCACCTGGGTCGTCGTGCCCTCTCTCGCGAGCCGGCCCGGCTGCTACTCCTTCGAGTCCGTGCGCAAGCCCGGCTACTACATCAGGAGCGGCAAGGCCGAGAAGAACGGGCTGCGTGTGGAGATCGCCGCGGACGACCGGAGCGCCACCTTCCGGAAGAGTGCCACGTGGTGCACCAAGCCGTTCCCTCCGCGGCCACTGCCCACCCCGCTCAACGGCATGTCCTTCTCGCAGGCCGCCGGTAGCGGCGTGAACTGGCTCGCTCCCACGACGACCGAGGTCTACGCCCGATCCGACTTCTCCTTCCCCCTGCCCGGTGGGAAGCCGGGCGAAGCCCAGCCGGTACGCCCGGCGGCCTGGCGTATCAGCGCACCGCTGGCGCCCTGACGAGACACCGGCCCAGGGGAGAGAGCAGCAGTGGTGGCAGATTCCGCCGGTCACGGCGTGAGACGTCAGAGATGGGCCGTGTCCGCGCTGGTGGCCGGGGTGCTGGCCGGGGGCGGTGTGCTTCTGCCCGCGGCGCCCGCCCGCGCGTACACCGCCGTGCGGGCCGCCGACCCGGCCGACGCGTCGTCGCCGGTGGCCGCCGCCGCGGCGGACGAGGCGCGGGCGCGGGTGCTGCGGCTGGCCAAGTCGGGCCTGCCCGCGGAGATCCGCACCTCGGCATGGAACGCGCTGCGCAGTACGCGCGGCGATGCGGCCATCGCCGAGTGGCTGGCCCCCGGGGGCGGCTACGACGCGGCGAAGCAGCGCCTGCGTGACGCGCGGTCCCGCAACCGGGCGTTCTGCGAGCGGGTGGTGAGCACGCATCCGGTGGCGTTCTCCCCGCAGGTGCGATCGGCCGCCGAGCGGGCGCTGAAGGGCACCGACGCCGATCGGGCCGCGTTCGTGAAGACCGGCTACGCCGAGGCCCAGCAGGCTGACCGTGTGCTGCGGGAGGCTGACGCGCAGCGCCGTCTGGAGGTGGCCGAGAAGGACCGTGCCTTCGTGCGAGTGGTCGCGGAGAGCGATCCGGGCGAGCAGGTGCGGGTGGCGGCGCAGTGGGCGCTGCGGGCCGGCTCCACGGACGCGGATGTCGCGGAGTTCTTCGGCTACGGCTGGGCGACGGGTGCGGCGCTGGACGTGGAGGCGTACCGGCTTCGGGTGGCGGACGGGGAGGTGCGGCGCCAGCACGTGCTGTCGTCGCTGATTGCCCAGGCGGTGGCCGCCGAGGAGGCGTTGAAGTCGTCGGCCGACGCCGCGAAGGCACGTGCCGAGGCCGAGTCGGCCTGGCGGGCGGTCGCCGATCACGCGGACGGCGCACAGACGGCCTGGCTGGCCGAGCAGGAGGCGGCCAGGGCGCAGGCGGAGAGCTGGCAGAACATCGCCCGGCTGTCCAAGGAGAGCGCGGACGCCATCTGGGAGAAGATCGCCGCGCCGGCCGAGGCCCGGCAGGGCGACTGGGCCGCGGAGCAGGCGGAGGCCGCCCGGACGGCCGCCTTCTGGAAGGACATGGCGGACCGGGCCCGCGACAGCGAGAACCGCGTCAAGGGCTGACGCCGCCGGCCCGGCGAACACCGTGCCGGGCCGGCCCACCGGGCCCTCGGCCGCACGGCAGCCCCGTAACGCTGCCGGCTGCGCGGCCGAGGCCCCGATCACCCCTGCCCGCGTATCGAGGGCAGGGGCTTGTTTTTGCCGAATTCCTTTGGCCTGTCCCCTTATTGAAGGAGTTCCCATGAGAAAGAGATTCCGGCCGAGATCCGGAAGATTACGCCGGCGCGTGCCCGGCATGATGGGCAAGGCGGTGTCGACCGTCATGGCGCTGGCCGTCCTCGGCACTGTGACCGGGGAAGCCGGAGCCGTCACACAGGAGAAGCCGGGCAGCGTCGAACTGACCCGGATTCTGGCCGGATTACCGAAGGCGGCGACCGACCCGGCGCGGCCGCATTCCGCACTGGACGAGATCAGTGCGGACCGCGACCGGCAATTGGTGGAGGACTTCGCGGAGTTCGACGAGGAGGAGGAAGTCCGCGAGGCCGCCAGGAAGGCGTTGGAGAGTACGGATCCCAACGCGATCCGGGACTTCCTGGAGCGGGGAGAAGCCGAGGCGCGGCAACGCGCCAAGGACAAGAGGGACGCGGCCGATGTCGCCAACCGCCGTCAGATCGAGGCGATGCGCGGCACGGGCGGTCCGTTCTTCAACGCGGAGGCCGAGCGGGTCCTGAAGGGCACGGCCCGCGACCGCGCCGACTTCCTGGCCTTCGGCGCCGAGATCGCGCGGCAGCGGGACAAGGCGACGGAGCAGAACGACAAGGAACGCGCGGCGGAGAACCGCAAGCGGGTCGAGATGCTCGTCGCGGTCGGCGGCCCGGCGGTGAAGGGTGCCGCGCAGGCCGCCTTGGCCACGGGCGACGACAAGGTGATCGCCGAGTTCCTGGAGAAGGGCTATCTGGTCGCCGCGCAGAAGGACGCGGACGACCGGGCCGCGCACGAGAAGGCGCAGAAGGAGGCGCTGGAGGCGGCGGAGCGGCTGCGCGAGCTGGCGGAGAAGGCGGCCACGGCCGCCGGTGCCCGTACCAAGCTGATCGCCGCGCACGGCAACGCGGTCAAGGCGCTCAAGACCGCGTCGAACGCGATGAGCGCGGCGGGCGCGCAGTCCCGCGAGGCCGACCGGATGCTCGCCGCCGACCGGGCCGGCAAGCGCCTGTCCGACTACGGGCCCGTCAAGACCGAGATCGCCCGGCAGGTCGGTATCGCCGAGGACGCTGCCAAGCAGGCGCAGGTGGCGGCGGGCCAGGCCAAGGTGCAGGCCGATGTCCTGGTCGAGACGGGGCTCACCCACGGTGTCCAGTGGTCGGAGGTCGCCTCCGGTATCGCGGGTGCGGCGGACGCGGCGGCCAAGGCGGCGGCCACCGCGCAGCATGCGGTGGACGCGTCGGCCGCCGACGCCGCCGGGCTGAACTCCAAGAACCAGGCCGAACTGCACGCGCGGCAGGCCGCCAAGTGGCGGGAGAACGCCGAGGAGCACGCGAAGGCGGCGGCCCGGCTCGCCGAGGCGGCGGCCAAGCAGGCGAAGATCGCGGCGGACGCGGCGGCCAAATCCCGCCAGGCCAGGATCGATGCCGAGCAGGCCGAGAAGCAGGCATGGGAGCACGCCCAGAAGACGCGCGCCGCGCGGGTCGAGGCGCAGCGCCAGGCCAAGATCGCAGCCGAGCAGCGGCAGATCGCCGAACGCGAGCGCGACCTGGCGGCGGCCGCACGGGCGCGTGCCGAACGGGAACGCGACGTGGCCGCTCAGGCACGGGCGCGTGCCGAGGCCGAAGCACGGACCGCCTCGGCCAAGCGGGCCGACGCACAGGCCGCCGCGGCCGAAGCGGCGGAGAAGCGGGCCACCGCGCAGACCCAGGAGGGCATCGCCGCCAAGGCCGACGAACTGGCCAGAGGCGAGGAGACCAAGGCCCGCAACGCCCGGAACAAGGCGGTGGAGGCCGAACGCGTCCACAAGGCGGAGGAGTCCCGGGCCAGGGCGACCGAGGCGCTGGCCGCCAAGGCGAAGGGCACCGAGCACGCCGAGACCGCGCGTACGGCCGCCACCGAGGCACGGTCCGCCGCGGACGCGGCCGGCACGGCCGCCGGCACGGCCCGTGGCGCAGCCGACCAGGCGTCCTCGGCGGCGGTGCGTTCGCGTTCCGCGGCCATCGAGGCCGCCGGTGCGGCCGCGCGGGCGCGGGCGGCGGCCAGTGAGGCCACCGCGCACGCCGCGCGGGCCAACGCCGCCGCCAACAAGGCCGAAGCCGCCGCGTTCGCGGCGAACGCGGCGGCGAGCAAGGCGGAGTCCGAGGCCGCGGCCACGCACGCGGCGACGCAGCGGGCCAACGCCAAGGCGGCCGAGGCCACCGCGCAGGAAGCCCGGGCCGGCATCGCCGCCCACGAGGCCTCCCGGCTCGCCGGGCTGGCCGCCATCCACGCCAACCAGTCCCTCCAGGCGGCCAACCGCACCCGGGAGGAAGCCGACGGCGCCACCAGGGAAGCGGCGATGGCGCGTCTGCAGTCCACCATCGCCGTCCAGGCCGCCACCTCCGCCCGCACCACCGCCGCCGGTATCGCCGACCCGGCCAACACCGCCATCCAGCTCACCGCGCCGTTCACCGGCACGGACGTGAACGCCGACTTCGCCGCGGAGGTGGCCCAGGCCGCCCTGGCGATGGGCCAGGCGGAGGTGACCCGGGCCGAGACCCGAGCGGCGGAGGCGGTCAAGGCCGCCGACGCGGCCGAGGCCGCAGCCGCGCGTGCCAACGCCGAGGTGGGCCCCGCGTTCAAGGCGGCGGCGGCAGCGGCGCGTTCCTCCGCGGACGCGGCACGCTCCTCCGTGGCCGCGATGAAGTCCGCGGCGCAGGCCGCCGAGGACGGAGCCAAGGCCCGAGCCGCGGCTGCCCGGGCCAACGAGGCCGACGCCCAGGCGCAGGCCGACGCGAAACTCGCCCGACAGGCCGCCAACGAGGCGTTCGCGGACGCGGCGGCGGCCCGCAACGCCGCCACCCAGGCGGAGGCCGAGGCCGCACGCGCCCGTGGAGCCGCCACGGAAGCGGAGAACCACGCCGCGGCCGCGAGCAGCGCCGCCACCCTGGCCGAGAAGGAAGCGAGCGTCGCCCAGGGCGCGGCCGCCCAGGCGGAGAAGGACGCCGCCGACGCCGACACGCTCGCCACCTCAGCCGAGGAGCACGCCAAGTCGGCCGAGACCGCCGCCAAGAACGCCGGCACCTATGCCAAGGAAGCGGACGAGGCGGCCAAACGAGCCGAGGAGTACCAGCGCGAGCAGGAGCGCAAGGAGCGCGAGGAGGCCGCCCGGAGCAAGGAGAACGGCGACCCGTACTCCCTGGAGGAGGCTGAGCGCAAGGCGCTCGAAGCCGCCGGCATCAGCGAGGCGGAGTACGAGGCGGCCCGGGCGCTCGCGCAGAAGGACCTGCTGGACTATCTGAAGGAGAACGGCGCCGAACTCCTCGTCGAACTCGCCGCCGAGGAGATCAAGGAGTGCTGGGACGATCCGGATATCTCCACCTGCCTGTGGGCGGTCGTCAGCAACCTGCCCTGGGCGAAGGCCGCCAAGCTCGTCGGCAAGCTGCCGAAGATCGGCAAGGCCATCTGGGGTATCAAGGACTTCCTGGACAAGTCGGCCAAGGCCAAGAAGCTCGTCGACAAGGGCGAGAAAATCCTCGAGGACGTATGGAAGAAGCTTCCGGCCTGTGTGACCGACAGGAAGAAGAGCGGTTCCGCTCCGCAGCGTTCCGCGCGGTCGGCCGGCGGTGCGCAGCGTTCGGCCGTGGTGAGGGGCGGCGGCGGTGACGCGGGAGATCTGGGCCTCGCGCGCGAGGAGTTCATCGCTAAGCTCGTCGGCGGAAAGGTGGCCAAGGGAGAGAACGGGCAAGACATCCCGATCGTCATGCCCAACGTGGGATCCAGTGGTCTCGACGTCATCGGGCCGAACGGCGAGTACATCTTCGTCGGCGGTGGCGCCAAGGCCGCGAACCCGTCCAAGTTCGGCAAGGCCCTCAAGATCAACAAGTACGCGGCCGACGAGGCCGGGGTGAAGGCGATCTACTACCTGGCCGACAACACACCGGAATCCGCCATCAAGCAGGCCAAGAGGGTCTTCGGAGAAGAAAATGTGCACATCTTCACGCTGCCGAGCTGCTAGCCATGGCTGACGGATTCATCCGCTGGTACCGGGAGTCGGGGGCCACGCCGGTCTTCGCCGAGCAGGTGGAACTCTTCCGGGCGCACGGCATCGGTCTCGTGCACCCCGTGAGTGGTGCGGCCGTGGTGCTCGACGTCGAGGGGGAACACGTCCTGATGCCTCCGGACGAGCTGGGCCGTCTTCTGGGGCTGCGTGTCGCCTCCCTCACGATGGACTGGTGGATCTCCCAGGATGTCGATGTCGTCGACACATACACGTACGAGCCGTGGGGGTGCGAGATCCAGACGCTGTGGGTGGACGGCCTCACCTCGGAACAGGCCGACTCGGTCGAGGCGGCCGTTCTCGCCGCGGCGAGGGGACTTCCCACGCCCACCCGCGCGGTGATCGTCGATCGACGGGGTCGAAGTGACCCCGACGACTGGGACGCGGCGGTGCTCCACGACGGGGAGGTGCTGCCGGCCGTCGCGGACCGGGTGCTCGTGCGCGACCCGCTCAAGGGAAGGCTCCTCAGGTCGTCGCCGGAGCTGAGGAGTGAGGAGACCGGAGCAGGCCTGACCCTGCTCTCTCCCGCCCGTCCGCTCTGACACCCGCTCGGTCCGTCCCCGCGAGGCCTCCGGGCGGAGGGCCCCGCCGAACCACCGGGTTCGGCGGGGCCCTCGGCATGCCCGGGACAGAAAAACGATCCACCGGCCTCCCATTGGCCCTTGCTGTGGCCCGCCCCCCTCACGTTTCCTCATTGCTGCAGAAACCCCCTTTCCCCTCAGCGAGGTCACCCGTGTCCATCTCCGAAAACCAGGCTCCCGAGACCGGCACCGCCCGTGTGAAGCGCGGCATGGCCGAGCAGCTGAAGGGCGGCGTCATCATGGACGTCGTCACCCCGGAGCAGGCGAAGATCGCCGAGGACGCGGGAGCCGTCGCGGTCATGGCCCTGGAGCGGGTCCCGGCCGACATCCGCAAGGACGGCGGCGTGGCCCGCATGTCCGACCCGGACATGATCGAGGGCATCATCGAGGCCGTCTCGATCCCGGTGATGGCCAAGTCCCGCATCGGCCACTTCGTCGAGGCCCAGGTGCTGCAGTCCCTCGGCGTCGACTACATCGACGAGTCCGAGGTCCTCACCCCGGCCGACGAGGTCAACCACTCCGACAAGTGGGCCTTCACCACGCCGTTCGTCTGTGGCGCCACCAACCTGGGCGAGGCCCTGCGCCGCATCGCCGAGGGCGCGGCCATGATCCGCTCCAAGGGTGAGGCCGGCACCGGCAACGTCGTCGAGGCCGTCCGCCACCTGCGCCAGATCAAGGGCGAGATCGCCAAGCTGCGCGGCTGCGACAACAACGAGATCTACGCCGCCGCCAAGGAGCTGCGCGCCCCGTTCGAGCTGGTCAAGGAGGTCGCCGAGCTCGGCAAGCTCCCGGTGGTGCTGTTCTCCGCCGGCGGCGTGGCCACCCCGGCCGACGCTGCCCTGATGCGCCAGCTCGGCGCCGAGGGCGTCTTCGTGGGCTCCGGCATCTTCAAGTCCGGCGACCCGGCCAAGCGCGCCGCCGCCATCGTCAAGGCGACCACGTTCTACGACGACCCGAAGATCGTCGCGGACGCGTCCCGCAACCTCGGCGAGGCCATGGTCGGCATCAACTGCGACACCCTCCCCGAGACCGAGCGCTACGCCAACCGCGGCTGGTAACACCCATGACCGAAGCACCTGTGATCGGCGTCCTGGCCCTCCAGGGCGACGTACGGGAGCACCTCGTCGCCTTGGCCGCGGCCGATGCCGTGGCCAGGCCGGTGCGGCGCCCCGAAGAGCTCGCCGAGGTCGACGGTCTCGTCATCCCCGGCGGCGAGTCCACCACCATCTCCAAGCTGGCCGTCCTGTTCGGAGTGATGGAACCCCTCCGCGCGCGCGTGCGGGACGGCCTGCCCGTCTACGGCACCTGCGCCGGCATGATCATGCTCGCGGACAAGATCCTCGACCCGCGCTCGGGCCAGGAGACCATCGGCGGCATCGACATGATCGTGCGCCGCAACGCCTTCGGCCGGCAGAACGAGTCCTTCGAGGCGGCCGTCGGCGTCAAGGGCGTCGCGGGCGACCCCGTGGAGGGCGTCTTCATCCGCGCCCCCTGGGTCGAGTCCGTCGGCGCCGGGGCCGAGGTGCTCGCCGAGCACGACGGCCACATCGTCGCGGTCCGCCAGGGCAACGCCCTCGCCACGTCGTTCCACCCGGAACTGACCGGCGACCACCGCGTGCACGCCCTGTTCGTCGAGATGGTGCGCGCGAACCGGACGGCGGAGTCCTAGTAGGATTCCTGCGTTCGTTGCTGAGATGGGTTACGCGAAGGAGACAGGCAGATGTCCGGCCACTCTAAATGGGCCACGACGAAGCACAAGAAGGCCGTCATCGATGCCAAGCGCGGCAAGCTCTTCGCGAAGCTGATCAAGAACATCGAGGTCGCCGCGCGGATGGGCGGCGTCGACCTCGAGGGCAACCCGACGCTCTACGACGCCGTTCAGAAGGCCAAGAAGCAGTCGGTTCCGAACAAGAACATCGACTCCGCGATCAAGCGCGGTGGCGGTCTCGAGGCCGGTGGCGCCGACTACGAGACGATCATGTACGAGGGCTACGGCCCGAACGGCGTGGCCGTGCTCATCGAGTGCCTCACCGACAACCGCAACCGCGCGGCCTCCGACGTCCGCGTCGCCATGACCCGCAACGGCGGCTCGATGGCCGACCCCGGCTCGGTGTCCTACATGTTCAGCCGCAAGGGCGTCGTCATCGTCCCCAAGGGCGAGCTGACCGAGGACGACGTCCTCACGGCCGTCCTGGACGCGGGCGCCGAGGAGGTCAACGACCTCGGCGAGTCCTTCGAGGTCATCAGCGAGGCCACCGACCTGGTCGCGGTCCGCACCGCTCTCCAGGACGCCGGCATCGACTACGACTCCGCCGACTCCAGCTTCGTGCCGTCCGTCCAGGTCGAGCTGGACGAGGAGGGCGCCAAGAAGATCTTCAAGCTGATCGACGCGCTCGAGGACAGCGACGACGTGCAGAACGTCTTCGCCAACTTCGACGTCAGCGACGAGGTCATGGAGAAGGTCGACGCGTAACGGCGGGCTCCACAGCCACAACGGGCCGACGGGACACACCCCGTCGGCCCGTCGCGTTGTCAGTGGCACCCGATAGCCTGCACAAACAGGTGAGCGACAGGGAGGGCGCGTGCGCGTACTGGGGGTGGACCCGGGACTGACCCGGTGTGGTGTCGGGGTGGTCGAGGGCGTCGCCGGACGGCCGCTCACCATGATCGGCGTCGGCGTCGTCAGGACGCCCGCCGACGCGGACCTCGGTCACCGTCTCGTCGCCGTCGAGCAGGGCATCGAGCAGTGGCTCGACGAGCACCGGCCGGAGTTCGTCGCCGTGGAACGCGTCTTCAGCCAGCACAACGTGCGTACGGTGATGGGCACCGCCCAGGCCAGCGCCGTCGCCATGCTCTGCGCCGCCCGCCGCGGGATCCCCGTGGCGCTGCACACCCCGAGCGAGGTCAAGGCCGCCGTCACCGGCAGCGGCCGGGCCGACAAGGCCCAGGTCGGCGCCATGGTGACCCGCCTGCTCCGGCTCAGCGCACCGCCCAAGCCCGCCGACGCGGCGGACGCCCTCGCCCTCGCCATCTGCCACATCTGGCGCGCCCCCGCCCAGAACCGCCTCCAGCAGGCCGTCGCCCTGCACACATCGAAAGGCCGTACGGCATGATCGCCTTCGTCAGCGGCACGGTCGCCGCGCTCGCCCCCGACGCCGCGGTCGTCGAGGTCGGCGGCGTCGGCATGGCCGTACAGTGCACGCCGAACACCCTGTCCACGCTCCGCATGGGCCAGCCGGCCAAGCTGCACACCTCCCTCGTCGTACGGGAGGACTCGCTGACCCTGTACGGCTTCGCGGACGACGACGAGCGGCAGGTCTTCGAGCTGCTCCAGACGGCGAGCGGCGTGGGACCGAGACTCGCCCAGGCGATGCTGGCCGTGCACACCCCGGACGCGCTGCGCCGGGCCGTCGCCACCGGCGACGAGAAGGCACTCACCGCCGTCCCCGGCATCGGCAAGAAGGGCGCCCAGAAGCTGCTCCTGGAACTGAAGGACCGGCTCGGCGAGCCGATCGGAGCGCCCGCGGTCGGTGCGCCCGTCAGCAACGGCTGGCGCGACCAGCTGCACGCGGCTCTGATCGGCCTCGGCTACGCGACCCGGGAGGCCGACGAGGCCGTCGCCGCCGTGACCCCGCAGGCCGAGGCCGTCGAGGGCACGCCCCAGGTGGGGCAGCTTCTGAAGGCGGCCCTGCAGACGCTGAACCGAGCCCGCTGATCCACGACCCTCTGAGGCACATCTATGAACTGGGACGACACGACCGACACCTCCGCCGGCGAGCGGCTGGTGGACTCTGTCGCCGACGGTGAGGACCAGGCCGTCGAGGCCGCCCTGCGCCCCAAGGACCTGGACGAGTTCATCGGCCAGGAGAAGGTCCGCGAGCAGCTCGACCTCGTCCTGCGCGCCGCACGCGCCCGTGGCGCGACCGCGGACCACGTGTTGCTCTCCGGCGCCCCCGGCCTGGGCAAGACCACCCTGTCGATGATCATCGCGGCCGAGATGGGCGCGCCCATCCGCATCACCTCGGGCCCCGCCATCCAGCACGCCGGCGATCTCGCCGCGATCCTCTCCTCCCTCCAGGAGGGCGAGGTCCTCTTCCTCGACGAGATCCACCGCATGTCCCGGCCCGCCGAGGAGATGCTGTACATGGCGATGGAGGACTTCCGCGTCGACGTCATCGTCGGCAAGGGCCCGGGAGCCACCGCCATCCCGCTGGAACTGCCCCCGTTCACCCTGGTCGGCGCCACCACGCGCGCGGGCCTGCTGCCGCCACCGCTGCGGGACCGCTTCGGTTTCACCGCCCACATGGAGTTCTACGAACCGGCCGAACTGGAGCGGGTCATCCACCGTTCGGCGAACCTCCTCGAGGTCGAGATCGAGCCGCACGGCGCCGCCGAGATCGCCGGCCGCTCCCGCGGCACGCCCCGCATCGCCAACCGCCTGCTGCGCCGCGTCCGGGACTACGCGCAGGTCAAGGCCGACGGGCTGATCACCCAGGACATCGCGGCGGCCGCCCTCGCCGTCTACGAGGTGGACGAGCGCGGCCTCGACCGCCTCGACCGGGCCGTGCTCGAAGCCCTGCTCAAGCTGTTCAGCGGCGGTCCGGTCGGTCTGTCCACGCTCGCCGTCGCCGTGGGGGAGGAGCGTGAGACGGTGGAAGAGGTGGCCGAGCCCTTCCTCGTGAGGGAGGGGCTGCTGGCCCGCACCCCGCGCGGCCGGGTGGCCACCCCCGCCGCATGGGCGCATCTCGGCCTCACGCCGCCCCGCTCCCAGACGGCGGGAAACGGACAACAGGACCTGTTCGGGGCGTGAGCGCACCGTCACCGTTTCGGGACGGCGACGTCAGTGGCCGGAGCAGGAACCCCGGTGCCATGCTGAGCGTTGTTCCATGCGCGCGGACTCGCTTAGACTCCGCCGATGCCGCCTTTGTCGGCGGCGTACATACCCCCAACCATCTGGCCGCTCACAGCGCGGTCGTGTGAAGGAAGTACCGACCCGTGAGTCTCCTGACGCTCCTCCCGTTCATCGTGCTCATCGGGGCCATGTTCCTGATGACCAGGTCGGCCAAGAAGAAGCAACAGCAAGCCGTGGACATGCGGAACCAGATGCAGCCCGGCAGCGGTGTCCGCACCATCGGGGGCATGTACGCCACGGTCAAGGAGGTGAACGACGACACCGTCCTCCTCGACGCCGGTCCCGGCGTCGAGCTCCTCTTCGCCAAGAACTCCATCGGTGCCGTCCTCACCGACGACGAGTACAACCGCATCGTCCACGGCATCGAGCACGACCTGAAGTCCGACGCCGACCTCGTCCCGGACGACGCCTCCTCCCTCACCGAGACCGGCGAATCCGCCGCCGACGCCACCGCTGACGACAAGGCCGTCGACCTCGGCAAGAAGGACGCGGCCGACGAGCCCGCCGAGGACGCCCCGGCCGGCGAGGCGAAGACGGACGAAGAGCCGAAGAAGACCGACGGCGACTCCGAGGCGAAGTAGTCGTGACCCGGGGTGCGCGGGCGCGGCCCGCGCACCCCGGACCACGCCCAGCTCGCACGGAATCCCGACACCATGTCATGGCCGCCCGTCCGCCGATCCGGAGCGAGGCGGCCCGAGAGGGAGTACGAGAAGGTGGCCACACCTAAAAAGGGCAGGAACGCGAGCGCCCAGAGCAAGCCGTGGCGCTCGCTGGCCCTGATCCTGATCGCCATCGCGGCGCTCACCGGTGGGATGTTCGCCTCGGGACACACGAAACCGCGTCTCGGCATCGACCTCGCCGGCGGTACGAGCATCACGCTCCGCGCGGTCCCCGAGGCCGGCAACGAGTCGGCGATCAACAAGACCAACATGGACACCGCCGTCTCCATCATGGAGCGCCGTGTCAATGGTCTGGGCGTCTCCGAGTCCGAGGTGCAGACGCAGGGTCGCGACAACATCGTCGTGAACATCCCCAAGGGGACCAACTCCGAGCAGGCACGTAAGCAGGTCGGCACCACCGCCAAGCTCTACTTCCGCCCGGTCATCGCCACCGAGATCTCCGGCGGCAACGGCAAGACCAGCCCGTCCCCGAGCCCCACCGGCAGCCCCTCGGGCAAGCCGTCGGGCAAGGCCACCGACAAGCCCGAGGCCACCGACAAGGACTCGGCATCCCCGTCCGCGAGCCCGACCACGCAGGGCCGCGCCGTCACGGACGCGCTGAAGGCCGACGCGACGCCGTCCGCCGGCGCCTCGGACAAGGCGAAGGCCAGCCCCTCACCGTCCGCCTCCGGTGGCAGCGCCGCGGCCGACGCGAGCAAGCTCCAGGCGCAGTACGCCGCACTCGACTGCACCGACGAGAAGACCCGCGGCAAGGTCGGCGACGGCTCGAAGGCTTCCGAGCCGACCCTCGCCTGCGGCAAGAACTCGCGGGGCCAGTGGCAGAAGTACATCCTCGGCCCGGCCGAGGTCGACGGCACCGACGTCGACAAGGCCCAGGCCAGCCTGAACACCCAGAGCGGTGCCGGCTGGACGGTCCAGATGGACTTCACGGACTCAGGCGCCAAGAAGTTCGCCGACATCACCGGCAAGCTGGCGCAGAACCAGGACCCGCAGAACCAGTTCGCGATCGTCCTGGACGGTGACGTCGTCTCCGACCCGTTCGTCCGCCAGGCCCTGACCGGCGGCAACGCGGAGATCTCCGGCAACTTCAACCAGCAGTCGGCGCAGGAACTCGCCAACATGCTGAAGTACGGTGCGCTGCCACTGACCTTCAAGGTGGACAGCATGACGACGGTGACCGCCGCCCTCGGCGGTGACCAGCTGCAGGCCGGGCTGATCGCCGGCGCGATCGGTCTCGCGCTGGTCGTCATCTACCTGCTGGCCTACTACCGCGGCCTGGCGTTCATCGCGATCCTCTCGTTGCTGGTCTCCGCCGCCCTCACCTACACGCTCATGGCCCTGCTCGGCCCGACCATCGGCTTCGCGCTGAACCTGCCGGCGGTGTGCGGTGCCATCGTCGCGATCGGTATCACGGCGGACTCGTTCATCGTGTACTTCGAACGCATCCGCGACGAGATCAGGGAAGGCCGCACGCTGCGCCCCGCCGTGGAGCGGGCCTGGCCGCGCGCCCGGCGCACCATCCTGGTCTCCGACTTCGTGTCGTTCCTCGCCGCCGCGGTGCTGTTCATCGTCACCGTCGGCAAGGTCCAGGGCTTCGCGTTCACGCTGGGCCTGACCACCCTGCTCGACGTGGTCGTCGTGTTCCTCTTCACCAAGCCGCTGATGACGCTGATGGCCCGTCGCCCGTTCTTCGCGAACGGCCACAAGTGGTCCGGCCTCGACCCGAAGAGCCTGGGTGCGCAGCCGCCGCTGCGCCGCACCCGCCGCCCCGCCGCCCCCGTCGACCCGAAGGAGGCCTGAGATGTCGAAACTCGGCAACCTCGGCGCCCGACTGCACCGTGGCGAGGTCGGCTACGACTTCGTCAAGAACCGCAAGATCTGGTACGGCCTGTCGATCCTGATCACCATCACGGCCATCGTCGGCCTGACGGTCCGCGGCTTGAACATGGGCATCGAGTTCCAGGGCGGCGCCGTCTTCACCACTCCGAAGAACACCAGCGCCTCGGTGTCCCAGGCGGAGGAGTACGCGGAAACGGCCTCCGGGCACGACGCGATCGTCCAGAAGCTCGGCGACGGCAGCCTGCGCATCCAGGTCGCCGGCATCGACACCGACGCGGCGAACACGATCAAGAACACGCTCGCCGACGACCTCAAGCTCGACTCGGAGCAGATCAACGCCGAGCTGGTCGGCCCCAGCTGGGGTGAGCAGATCGCCAACAAGGCCTGGCAGGGCCTCGGCATCTTCCTGGTCCTCGTGGTGATCTATCTGGCGATCGCCTTCGAGTGGCGCATGGCCATCGCCGCGTTCGTCGCGCTGATCCACGACATCACCATCACGGTGGGCATCTACGCCCTCGTCGGCTTCGAGGTCACACCGGGCACGGTGATCGGTCTGCTGACCATCCTCGGCTACTCGCTCTACGACACGGTCGTGGTCTTCGACAGCCTCAAGGAACAGACCAAGGACATCACCAAGCAGACCCGCTGGACCTACAGCGACGTCGCCAACCGCTCGATCAACAGCACCCTGGTCCGTTCCGTCAACACCACGGTGGTCGCGCTGCTGCCGGTCGCGGGCCTGCTGTTCATCGGTGGCGGTGTGCTCGGCGCCGGCATGCTGAACGACATCTCGCTGTCGCTGTTCGTCGGTCTCGCCGCCGGCGCGTACTCCTCGATCTTCATCGCCACGCCGCTCGTCGCCGACCTCAAGGAGCGCGAGCCGCAGATGAAGGCCCTGAAGAAGCGCGTCCTGGCCAAGCGGGCCCAGAAGGGCGAGACGGCCCCGGAGGAAACCGCCGAGGAGTCGTACGCCGAGGAGCCCGCGGACGCCGCACCCGCGGTCGTCGGCCCGCGCAACCAGCCCGCGTCCCGCAGCCGCGGCCGCGGCCGTCCCTCGGGGAAGCGCCGATGACCGAGATCAGGGACCTGCTGCTCAGCCGCATCAGGGACGTGGCGGACTACCCGGAGCCGGGCGTGATGTTCAAGGACATCACCCCGCTCCTGGCGGACCCCGCGGCGTTCACCGCGCTCACCGACGCCCTCGCCGAGATCGCCGAGCGCAGCGGTGCCACCAAGATCGTCGGTCTGGAGGCCCGCGGCTTCATCCTCGGCGCCCCGGTCGCCGTCCGCGCCGGTCTCGGCTTCGTCCCCGTGCGCAAGGCGGGCAAGCTCCCCGGAGCCACCCTCGCCCAGGCCTACGACCTGGAGTACGGCTCGGCGGAGATCGAGGTGCACGCCGAGGACCTGACCGCCGAGGACCGTGTCCTGATCGTCGACGACGTCCTCGCCACCGGCGGCACCGCCGAGGCATCGGTCCAGCTCATCCGCCGGGCCGGCGCCGAGGTCGCGGGTCTCGCCGTCCTCATGGAGCTCGGCTTCCTGCACGGCCGCAGCCGCCTGGAACCGGCGCTGAGCGGCGCCCCGCTGGAGGCGCTGCTCACGGTCTAGAAGGCCCACGGCAGCCCGGTGGACACCGGCTCGACACCGCGGAGGCGGACCCGGAGGGAATCCGGTGTCCGCCTCTCGTGTTTCTCGGGTAGACGGTCCTCACATTGGCCTGAAGGCGATCCTGGGCCTCAGGATCGCTACCATGGGGTCTCCGGAGCCTGACCGGGGGACCCGGAACGCGCACGAGGAGCCCTCTTGCCAGACGAGGCCCAGCACCTGACCGCCGCCAAGCCCGAGTCCGCCTCGGCAGCCGCGGCCAAGCCCGCGCCGAACGCGCCGCACGCGAAGAACGACACCCGCGGGCCGGTCGAGCACGCCCAGTCGGCGCCGGTCGACAAGCCCGTAGAGCAGTCGCGCCCCAAGCCCGTGCCGCCCGCAGTGCGCCAGGCCGCCGGTCAGCCCGCCCGCACCGGCTCCTCCAACCGCGTCCGCGCCCGCCTCGCGCGTCTCGGCGTCCAGCGCGCGAACCCCTACAACCCGGTGCTGGAGCCGTTGCTGCGCATAGTGCGCAGCAACGACCCGAAGATCGAGACGGCGACGCTCCGCCAGATCGAGCGCGCCTACCAGGTCGCCGAGCGCTGGCACCGCGGCCAGAAGCGCAAGAGCGGCGACCCGTACATCACGCACCCCCTCGCCGTCACGACGATCCTCGCCGAGCTGGGTATGGATCCGGCCACCCTGATGGCCGGTCTGCTGCACGACACGGTCGAGGACACCGAGTACGGCCTGGACGACCTGCGCCGCGACTTCGGCGACGTCGTCACCCTGCTCGTCGACGGCGTCACCAAGCTCGACAAGGTGAAGTTCGGCGAGGCCGCCCAGGCCGAGACCGTGCGCAAGATGGTCGTCGCCATGGCCAAGGACCCGCGCGTCCTGGTCATCAAGCTCGCCGACCGCCTGCACAACATGCGCACCATGCGCTACCTCAAGCGCGAGAAGCAGGAGAAGAAGGCGCGCGAGACCCTGGAGATCTACGCGCCGCTCGCCCACCGCCTGGGCATGAACACCATCAAGTGGGAGCTGGAGGACCTCGCCTTCGCGATCCTCTACCCCAAGATGTACGACGAGATCGTCCGGCTGGTGGCCGAGCGGGCACCGAAGCGTGACGAGTACCTGGCCATCGTGACCGACGAGGTCCAGCAGGACCTGCGCGCGGCCCGCATCAAGGCGACCGTCACCGGCCGCCCGAAGCACTACTACAGCGTCTACCAGAAGATGATCGTCCGCGGCCGGGACTTCGCGGAGATCTACGACCTGGTGGGCATCCGCGTCCTCGTGGACACCGTCCGCGACTGCTACGCGGCCCTCGGCACCGTGCACGCGCGATGGAACCCGGTCCCCGGCCGGTTCAAGGACTACATCGCGATGCCCAAGTTCAACATGTACCAGTCGCTGCACACGACGGTCATCGGCCCCGGCGGCAAGCCCGTCGAGCTGCAGATCCGCACGTTCGACATGCACCGCCGCGCCGAGTACGGCATCGCCGCGCACTGGAAGTACAAGCAGGAGGCCGTCGCCGGCGCCTCCAAGGTGCGCACCGACGCGCCCAAGTCGTCCGGCAAGAGCAAGGACGACCACCTCAACGACATGGCCTGGCTGCGCCAGCTGCTGGACTGGCAGAAGGAGACGGAGGACCCCGGCGAGTTCCTGGAGTCCCTGCGCTTCGACCTGTCGCGCAACGAGGTCTTCGTCTTCACCCCCAAGGGCGACGTCATAGCGCTCCCCGCCGGAGCCACCCCCGTCGACTTCGCGTACGCCGTGCACACCGAGGTCGGCCACCGCACCATCGGAGCCCGCGTCAACGGCCGGCTGGTCCCGCTGGAGTCCACCCTCGACAACGGCGATCTGGTGGAGGTCTTCACCTCCAAGGCACCCGGCGCCGGCCCCTCCCGTGACTGGCTCGGCTTCGTCAAGTCGCCCCGTGCCCGCAACAAGATCCGGGCCTGGTTCTCCAAGGAACGCCGCGACGAGGCGATCGAGCAGGGCAAGGACGCCATCGTCCGCGCGATGCGCAAGCAGAACCTGCCGATCCAGCGCATCCTGACCGGCGACTCCCTGGTGACCCTGGCGCACGAGATGCGCTACGCCGACATCTCCGCCTTGTACGCGGCGATCGGCGAGGGCCATGTGTCCGCGCAGAACATCGTGCAGAAGCTGGTCCAGGCCCTCGGCGGCGAGGAGGCCGCCACCGAGGAGATCGACGAGTCGGTCCCGCCGGCCCGTGGCCGCAGCCGCAAACGCCGCTCCAGCGCCGACCCGGGCGTCGTCGTCAAGGGCGTCGAGGACGTGTGGGTCAAGCTGGCCCGCTGCTGTACCCCCGTCCCGGGCGACCCCATCATCGGCTTCGTCACCCGCGGCAGCGGTGTATCGGTTCACCGCCACGACTGCGTGAACGTCGAGTCACTCTCCCGCGAGCCGGAGCGCATCCTCGAGGTGGAGTGGGCGCCCACCCAGTCCTCGGTCTTCCTGGTCGCCATCCAGGTCGAGGCCCTGGACCGCTCCCGGCTGCTCTCCGACGTCACACGCGTGCTGTCCGACCAGCACGTCAACATCCTCTCCGCGGCCGTCCAGACCTCCCGCGACCGCGTCGCCACCTCCCGGTTCACCTTCGAGATGGGCGACCCGAAGCACCTCGGCCACGTGCTGAAGGCGGTCCGGGGCGTGGAGGGCGTCTACGACGTGTACCGGGTGACGTCGGCGCGCAACAGGACGTGACCAGCGGTCCAGGACATCACCAGCGGCCGTGACCACGCGAAAGAGGGCTCCCGTGCCTGACGGGAGCCCTCTTTCGGTGTACCGGTGACCGTCAGCCTCCGAACTCCTGCAGACCCTTCAGCGCCTGGTCCAGCAGCGCCTGGCGGCCCTCGAGCTCACGCTCCAGCTTGTCGGCCTTGGCGTTGTTGCCCTGCGACCGGGCCTGCTCGATCTGGCCCCTGAGCTTGTCCACGGCGGCCTGGAGCTGACCGGTCAGGCCCTCGGCACGCGCGCGTGCCTCCGGGTTCGTCCGGCGCCACTCGGCCTCCTCGGCCTCCTGGATGGCCCGCTCGACGGCGTGCATGCGGCCCTCGACCTTGGGCCGGGCGTCGCGCGGCACGTGGCCGATGGCCTCCCAGCGCTCGTTCACGTTGCGGAAGGCGGCCCGGGCGGCCTTCAGGTCCGTGATCGGCAGGAGCTTCTCGGCCTCCTCGGCCAGCTCCTCCTTGAGCTTCAGGTTCTCCGACTGCTCGGCGTCCCGCTCGGCGAAGACCGAGCTGCGGGCCGCGAAGAACACGTCCTGGGCGCCGCGGAAGCGGTTCCACAGGTCGTCCTCGTGCTCACGCTGCGCACGGCCGGCGGCCTTCCACTCGGCCATCAGCTCGCGGTAGCGCGCGGCCGTCGCACCCCACTCCGTGGAGTTCGACAGGGCCTCGGCCTCGGAGACCAGCCGCTCCTTGGTCCGCCGCGCCTCCTCGCGCTGCGCGTCCAGCTGCGCGAAGTGCTGCTTGCGCCGCTTGGAGAACGCCGACCGGGCATGCGAGAACCGGTGCCACAGCTCGTCGTCGGACTTGCGGTCCAGCCGCGGCAGACCCTTCCAGGTGTCCACCAGGGCCCGCAGCCGCTCACCGGCCGCCCGCCACTGGTCGGACTGCGACAGCTCCTCCGCCTCGGCGACGAGCGTCTCCTTGGCCTTGCGCGCCTCGTCGGACTGCCTCGCCCGCTGCGCCTTGCGCTCCTCACGGCGCGCTTCCACCTGCTCGACGAGCTTGTCCAACCGGACCCGCAGGGCGTCCAGGTCGCCCACCACGTGGTGCGCGTCGACCTGCTCCCGAATGTGGTCGATCGCGGCCTGGGCGTCCTTCGCCGACAGGTCGGTGGTCTTCACTCGCTTCTCGAGGAGGCCGATCTCGACAACCAGGCCCTCGTACTTGCGCTCGAAATAGGCCAGCGCCTCCTCGGGGGAGCCTGCCTGCCAGGAACCGACGACCTGCTCGCCGTCGGCCGTACGCACGTACACGGTCCCCGTCTCGTCGACGCGGCCCCACGGGTCGCTGCTCACAGCGCCTCCTCCACATGATGCCTGCGAGGGGCCTCAGCGCCCCCGGGCATCGTCCACAGTTTCGTCACGGCCAACATAGGCGACCGGCGGGGGGCGTGTCCGCATCCCGCGCGACCGAAATTTCGCAGTTGGGGGGTCAGGATTCGGTGATCGTCGCCTTGTTGATCACGACCGTCGCATTGGGCGCCGTGTTGCCCGTCTGGGGGTCGGGTGCCGCTGCTCCGGCGTCGGCGATCTTCTTCAGGACCTTCATGCCCGCCTCGGACACGGTACCGAACGGTGTGTAGTCGGGCGGCAGCTGACTGTCCTGGTAGACGAGGAAGAACTGGCTGCCACCGCTGTTCCGGCCCTGCTTCGTCTGCGCGTTGTACTGGTTCGCCATCGCGACCGTGCCCGCCGGGTACACCCCGCCCTTGAGGCTCTTGTCCTTCAGGTTCTCGTCCGGGATCGTGTAGCCGGGGCCGCCCATGCCGGTGCCCTGCGGGTCGCCGCACTGCAGGACGTAGATGTTCTGGTCCGTGAGCCGGTGGCACTTGCTGTGGTCGAAGTAGCCCTTCCCGGCGAGGAAGTTGAACGAGTTGACGGTGTGCGGTGCCGCCGACGCCTTCAGGTCGATGTCTATCTCGCCGCAGGTCGTGTCCAACTTCATCGCGTACTTCGCCGACTTGTCGATGGTCATCGCCGGTTCCTTCTTCCAGGTCTCCGACTTGACCTTGCCCGCGGCGGGCTTCTCGCACGGGTCCGGGGCCTTGCTGGGCGAGGCGCTCGGGGTGGCCTCCGCGCTCGCGTTCTCCTTCTTGCCGTCGTCCTCGAAGGGCTTGGTCAGAAAGACCGTCACGGAGAACACCACGACCACGCCGAGGACCGAGGCGATCACGGAGTTGCGGATGCGGGCCTTGCGTCGCGTCTCAGTGCGCCGCTGCTGCTGCCGCAAGTACTTCTCACGGGCGAGCTGACGCCGCCGCTGTTCCTGGCTGACCACCGGGTTCTCTCCTCATGCGTCTAGAACATCGACCGGTACGCGTGGGGCCTGTGCGCCGACCGCCTGCGTGTGCCCCGTACCGTATATGGGTTCGCTGAGGAATCGGCAGCGCCGGTAGGCTCTGTGGACAGCCGCAGCCGCCCGTATCGACACAACGAAGGACGATCGTGCTCATTGCCGGGTTCCCCGCCGGGGCCTGGGGGACGAACTGCTACCTCGTCGCCCCCGCCGCCGGTGAGGAGTGCGTGATCATCGACCCCGGCCATCAGGCCGCCGACGGCGTCGAGGAAGCGATCAAAAAGCATCGCCTCAAGCCCGTGGCCGTCGTCCTCACCCACGGCCACATCGACCACGTGGCCTCGGTCGTCCCGGTGTGCGGCGCGCACGACGTGCCGGCCTGGATCCACCCCGACGACCGGTACATGATGAGCGACCCCGAGAAGGGGATCGGCCGTTCCATCGGCATGCCGCTCCTGGGGGAGCTGACCGTGGGGGAGCCGGACGACGTCAAGGAACTGACCGACGGCGCGAAGCTGGAGCTGGCCGGTCTGGAGCTGGCCGTGGCCCACGCCCCGGGCCATACCAAGGGGTCGGTGACCTTCGGCATGCCCGAGGCGGCGGACATCCCGCCGATCATGTTCTCGGGCGACCTGCTGTTCGCCGGCTCCATCGGACGCACCGACCTGCCCGGCGGTGACATGGCCGAGATGCTCGACTCGCTGGCCCGCGTGTGCCTGCCGCTCGACGACTCGACCGTGGTGCTGTCCGGCCACGGCCCCCAGACGACCATCGGCCAGGAGCGCGCCACCAACCCGTATCTGCGGCAGGTGGCCGCCGGCCAGGGAGCCCACGACGCTCCCCGACGAGGAATGTGACGAGACCTTCCGTGAGCACCTTCAAGGCCCCCAAGGGCACGTACGACCTGATCCCGCCGGACAGTGCGAAGTACCTCGCCGTCCGCGAGGCCATCGCCGCCCCGCTGCGCAACTCCGGCTACGGCTACATCGAGACGCCCGGCTTCGAGAACGTCGAACTCTTCGCGCGCGGCGTCGGTGAGTCGACGGACATCGTGACGAAGGAAATGTACGCCTTCGAAACGAAGGGCGGCGACCGGCTGGCCCTGCGCCCCGAAGGCACGGCCTCCGTCCTGCGTGCCGCGCTGGAGGCCAACCTGCACAAGGCGGGCAACCTCCCGGTCAAGCTCTGGTACTCCGGCTCGTACTACCGCTACGAGCGTCCCCAGAAGGGCCGCTACCGCCACTTCTCCCAGGTCGGCGCCGAGGCGATCGGCGCGGAGGACCCGGCGCTCGACGCCGAGCTGCTCATCCTGGCCGACCAGGCGTACCGCTCGCTGGGCCTGAGCAACTTCCGGATCCTGCTCAACAGCCTGGGCGACAAGGAGTGCCGCCCCGTGTACCGGACGGCGCTGCAGGACTTCCTCCGCGGCCTGGACCTGGACGAGGACACCCTGCGCCGCGCGGAGATCAACCCGCTGCGCGTCCTGGACGACAAGCGTGAGTCGGTCCAGAAGCAGCTGGGGGACGCCCCGCTGCTGCGGGACTACCTCTGCGACGCGTGCAAGGCGTACCACGAGGAGGTCCGTGAGCTGATCACGGCGGCGGGCGTCGCCTTCGAGGACGACCCGAAGCTGGTCCGCGGCCTGGACTACTACACCCGCACCACCTTCGAGTTCGTCCACGACGGCCTCGGCTCCCAGTCCGCGGTCGGCGGCGGCGGCCGCTACGACGGCCTGTCCGAGATGATCGGCGGCCCCGCGCTGCCGTCCGTCGGCTGGGCCCTCGGCGTCGACCGCACGGTCCTCGCCCTGGAGGCGGAGGGCGTCGAGCTCGAACTCCCCGCCACCACCAGCGTGTTCGCGGTCCCGCTCGGCGAGGAGGCCCGCCGGGTCCTGTTCGCCAAGGTCACCGAGCTGCGCAAGAACGGCATCGCGGCGGACTTCTCCTACGGCGGCAAGGGCCTCAAGGGCGCGATGAAGAACGCCAACCGCAGCGGCGCCCGCTACACGGTCGTCGCCGGCGAACGCGACCTCGCCGAGGGGGTCGTCCAGCTCAAGGACATGGAGTCGGGCGAGCAGACAGCGGTGGGCGTCAACGAGATCGTGGCCGAACTGGAAGCCCGCCTGGGCTGAACCCTCTCAGCCCGCGCTTGAGGACGAGCCGTTCATGAACGAGATCGTGGCCGAGCCGGAAGCGCGCCTGGGCTGAACCCTCTCAGCCCGTCCGGCGTTTGAGGACGAGGCCGTTCAGGCCGACCGGGGTTCCAGGGGGGCGTAGCCCCCTGGAACCGGGGTCGAAGAGGCGGAGCCCCTGGGGACGGGACGGGTAGGGGCGGCGGGGGCGAGAACCTCAGTCCAGCAGCCCGTACCGCATCGCGCCGGCGACCGCCGCCGCCCGGTCGTCCACCCCCAACTTCCCGAACACACGCAGCAGATACGTCTTCACCGTCGACTCGCCGATGAACAGACGGCGCCCGATCTCCGCGTTGGTGCAGCCCTCGGCGACCAGACGCAGCACAGCCGTCTCGCGTTCCGACAGGCGCGGACGCTCCGGCCTGCTGCGCAGCTGATCCACCAGCCGGGCCGCCACGGACGGCGCCAGCACCGTCTCGCCGCGCGCCGCCGCCCGCACGGCCTCCGCGAGTTCCGCACGCGGCAGGTCCTTCAGCAGATAGCCCGCGGCCCCGGCCTCCACGGCCCGCAGGATGTCCCGGTCCGTCTCGTACGTCGTGAGCACGACCACCCGGCACGCCAGCCCCGCCCGCGACATCCGCACGATCGAGTCCACACCCCCACCGCCCGGCATCCGCAGATCCATCAGCACGATGTCGGGCCGTAACCGAGCCGCCAGCACCTCCGCCTGCGGACCGCTGGACGCGTCCGCGACGACCTCCAGGTCGGACTCGGCACTGAGCATCGCCCGCAGCCCCTCCCGCACGACGGGATGGTCGTCGGCCAGGATGATGCGGATCACGACGTCTCCCTCCTCGCCAGCGGCAGCCGGACGGTCACCACCGTGCCGTCACCCGGTGCGCTGTGCACCTCGGCGGTCCCGCCCACCTCGACGGCCCGGGCCCGCAGCCCCGCCAGACCGTATCCGCCCCGGACGGCAGCCGGATCGAACCCGGGCCCGTCGTCCCGTACGGACACGGTGAGCCGGTCGTCGTCGTACGCCAGCGTCACCCCGAGCACCACCGAACTTCCCGCGTGCTTCCGGGCGTTGGCCAGGGCCTCCTGGCAGGCGCGCAGCGCGACCACCTCGGGCCCTGCGGGCAGCACGCGCACCGGTCCGGTCACCTCCAGCGTCGCGTCATGGCGTGCGGCGAGCCGGCCCAGCGCGTCCCGCAGCGACGCGCCGTCCAGGTCGGCGGGCGCACCCCCGGCGACGAGGGCCCGGGCCTCGGCGAGGTTCTGCCGGGCCGTCGCGTCCATCAGGCGTAAGTGCCGCCGCGCCTCGGCCACGTCCTGGTCCAGCTCCGCCTCGACCGCCTGGATCAGCATCACCAGACTGGTGAACCCCTGCGCGAGCGTGTCGTGGATCTCCCGGGCCAGCCGCTCCCGCTCGGCCAGCGCCCCGTGCGCCTCGGACAGCCGGCCGACCTCGTGCCGGCTCGCGTCCAGCTCCGCGATCAGCTCGGCCCGCTCCTGGCTCTGCTCGATGATCCGGATGATCCAGATGCCGACGGCCACCGAGAACACCAGCGTGACCACGGAGAACAGCACGTCGAACGCCACTTCCCGGGCACCGGGCCACCACAGCAGCGCCCAGCCCGCCACGGGCACGAGGTTCATCACGGCCACCGCCACCAGCGCCGACCGCAACCGCAGTGTCATGAAGCACTGGGGGATCAGCGCGAACGTCAGCACCCGTGTCTCCCCGGCGAGAACCGCCGACGGCAGGAACAGCGTCAGCGCCGCGGCCAGATAGCCGATCGCCTGCCGCTGGTCGGGCGGGTCACTCCGGATCAGACGCCGCCCGGCCACCACGTACAGAGGGACGAGCGGGACGAGCAGCGACGCCGCGACCGCGCGGAGCGGCCAGCCGGGCCGCTCCGTGGTGAGCACGTAGGCCACCGTGGCCGCCCAGATCAGCGCGAAGTACGTGTCCCAGAGCCGGAACGAGCGCTCCCACTGGTAGGCGCTCGCGGCATCGCTCATCCGGTGCGCCGGTCCTTGAAGCGGAACGTCAGCAGGCACAGCACCAATCCTCCGACGCACCAGGCGGCGAGCACCAGAGCCACGCGCCCCGTCTCCCAGCTCCCCGCCTGCTCCAGCACCTGCGCCGACTCCGGCAGGAACACCCCCCGCAGCCCCTGGCACATCCACTTCAGCGGGAACAGCGCACCGACCGTCAGCATCCAGTCCGGAACGGTGCCGATGGCGATGTACACCCCGGAGATGAACTGCAGCACCAGGAAGGGCAGGACCACCACGGAACTCGCGCTGTTCGCGGAGGCCGGCACCGAGCTGATGGCGATACCGAGCAGCGCGCACGCCGTGATCCCGAGCACGAAGATCCACGCCAGGTCGAACCAGCGGCCCGCGTCGGACGGCAGGTCCACGTCGTACAGGGTCGTGCCGACGAGCAGCAGGACCACCGTCTCCAGCAGACCGGTGAACAGAACCAGCCAGATCTTGCCGAGGAAGTACGCCGTCGGCGGCATCGGCGTGCCGCGCAGCCGGCGCAGCACCTTGTCCTCCCGCTCGACCGCGATCGAGATGCCCAGCGACTGGAAACTCGTCGACATGATGCCGGCGGCCATCATCGCCGGGACGTACAGCTGCGAGGCGGTGATGCCCGCGCCCTCCACGTCGTCCCGGAAGATCGACGCGAACAGGAACAGGAAGACGACCGGGAAGGCGAAGGTGAACACCACCTGGTCGCGCTGGCGGAAGAACTGCCTGATCTCCAGCGCGCCCCGCCGCAGCCCGAGCCCCCAGGCGCCGGGCAGCCGCCCCACGCCGACCGCATCGCGGCCCCGTACGGCCGTCGTGGTCATGTCCTGTCCTCCTGCCGCTGTCCGGTCAGCCGGAGGTAGACGTCCTCCAGCGTGGGCCGGGTCACCGCCAGACCCGGGATCTCGCCGTCGAAGCGGCACATGAGCTCGGCGATCGTGCGCGTCGGCGCCTCGGTCCGCGCCACGCGCGCGGTGCCGTCCCGCTCCGTCCACTCGACGACGGCCTCACCGCCGAACCTCTCCCGCAACGCCTGCGGCTCGCCCTCGGCGACGATCCGGCCCTGCGCGACGACGGCCAGCCGGTGCGCGAGGGCCTCCGCCTCCTCCAGGTAGTGCGTGGTCAGCAGGATGGTCGTGCCCTCGTCGGCCAGGGCGCGGATCAGCGACCAGAACTGCCGCCGGGCCGCCGGATCGAACCCGGTCGTCGGCTCGTCCAGGAGCAGCAGGTCAGGACCGCCGATCACGCCCAGCGCCACGTCCAGCCGCCGGCGCTGGCCGCCCGACAGCCCCTTGATCCGGCAGTCCGCCTTTGCCTCCAGGCCGACCAGGCCGATGACCTCCTCCGGGTTCCGCGGCCGGGGGTAGTAGCGGGCGAAGTGCCGCACGGTCTCCCGGACCGTCAACTCGGCGGGCGCTGATTCGTCCTGCCAGACGATTCCGACACGTGACCGCCACGCGCGCGTGCCGGACGCCGGGTCCGACCCGAGCACGGACACCTCGCCCGCGTCGCGGCTCCGGTTGCCCTGGAGGATCTCCACCGTGGTGCTCTTGCCCGCGCCGTTGGGCCCGAGCAGGCCGAACACCTCGCCGCGCCGGATGCCCAGGTCGATGCCGTCGACGGCGGTCACGTCGCCGTAGCGCTTGCGCAGCCCCCGCGCCTCCACGGCGAGGTCGTACCCCTGTGCTGTCATACGACGAGCGTCGGCCGGAACCGACCCCTCAGGGACGACCGGGAGGACATGCTTATGTCCACTGAACGGTGGACAGGCGCCCCCGTGCGGCACAATGGCCCTGACCGAAGCAGTCCGGGTCTCGAGTGACGGAATCGGCGGGATGAGCAAGACGACAGTGAAGGACGTCTCCACGGAACCCGAGCCGGAGAGCGCCGAGATCGCGCCCCGTCGCGAGGGCGGCAGCCGGGCCTTCGCCCTGATGCTGATGATCACCGGCGCGGCCGGGCTGCTCGCGGCGTGGGTCATCACGATCGACAAGTTCAAGATCCTCGAGGCCAAGGTCGAGGGCAAGACGTTCACGCCCGGTTGCAGCTTCAACCCCGTCGTCTCCTGCGGCAGCGTCATGGAGAGCAAGCAGGCCGCGGTCTTCGGCTTCCCGAACCCGATGCTCGGCCTCGTCTGCTACGGCATCGTCATCGGCGTCGGCGTGAGTCTGCTCGCCCGCGCCCGCTTCCCGCGCTGGTACTGGCTCACCTTCAACGCCGGCTGCCTCTTCGGCGTCGGCTTCTGCGCGTGGCTGATGTTCCAGTCCCTGTACCGGATCAACGCGCTGTGCCTGTGGTGCTCCCTGGCCTGGGTCGCCACGATCATCATGTTCTGGTACGTGACGTCGTTCAACATCCGCAAGGGCTTCCTGCCCGCCCCGAACTGGCTCAAGAGCTTCTTCGGCGAGTTCACCTGGGTCATGCCCGTGCTGCACATCGGCATCATCGGCATGCTGGTCCTGACCCGCTGGTGGGACTTCTGGACCAGCTGACCCGGGCGGTCCGGGCCCCGGCCGGATTGTCGGTGCGGTGATTTAGGGTTTCTGACGTGGAGCCCGACCTGTTCACCGCCGCAGCCGAAGAACGCCAGGAGAAGGAGCCGTCCAGCAGCCCCCTGGCGGTGCGGATGCGCCCGCGCACCCTCGACGAGGTCGTGGGCCAGCAGCACCTGCTGAAGCCGGGCTCGCCGCTGCGCAGACTGGTCGGAGACGCCTCCGGTCCGGCCGGCCCCTCCTCGGTGCTCCTCTGGGGCCCGCCCGGCACCGGCAAGACCACCCTGGCGTACGTCGTCTCCAAGGCCACCGACGCCCGCTTCGTCGAACTGTCGGCGATCACCGCGGGCGTCAAGGAGGTCCGCGCGGTCATCGACGGCGCCCGCCGCGCCTCCGGCGGGTACGGCAAGGAGACCGTCCTCTTCCTCGACGAGATCCACCGCTTCAGCAAGGCCCAGCAGGACTCCCTGCTCCCGGCCGTGGAGAACCGCTGGGTGACCCTGATCGCCGCGACGACGGAGAACCCGTACTTCTCGGTGATCTCGCCCCTGCTGTCCCGCTCCCTGCTGCTCACCCTCGAACCGCTCACGGACGACGACATCAGGGGCCTCATCCGCCGCGCTCTCAGCGACGAGCGCGGCCTGGGGGACGCCGTCGCCCTCCCCGAGGAGACCGAGAACCACCTCCTGCGCATCGCCGGCGGCGACGCCCGCCGCGCCCTGACCGCCCTGGAGGCGGCCGCCGGAGCCGCCCTCGACAAGGGCGAGGCGGAGATCGGCCTGACCACCTTGGAGGAGACGGTCGACCGGGCCGCCGTGAAGTACGACCGCGACGGCGACCAGCACTACGACGTGGCCAGCGCCCTGATCAAATCCATCCGCGGCTCCGACGTCGACGCCGCCCTGCACTACCTGGCCCGGATGATCGAGGCCGGCGAGGACCCCCGGTTCATCGCCCGGCGCCTGATGATCTCCGCCAGCGAGGACATCGGCCTGGCGGACCCGACCGCCCTGCAGACGGCGGTCGCCGCCGCCCAGGCCGTCGCCATGATCGGCTTCCCCGAGGCCGCCCTCACCCTCAGCCACGCCACCATCGCCCTCGCCCTCGCCCCCAAGTCCAACGCCGCGACCACCGCGATCGGCGCCGCCCTGGAGGACGTCCGCAAGGGCCTCGCCGGCCCGGTGCCCGCGCACCTGCGCGACAGCCACTACAAGGGCGCGACCAAACTCGGCCACGGCCAGGGCTACGTCTACCCGCACGACCTGGCCGAGGGCATCGCCGCCCAGCAGTACGCCCCGGACGCGCTCAAGGACCGCGAGTACTACGAGCCCACCCGGCACGGCGCGGAGGCCCGCTACGCGGACGCCGTCGAGTGGACCCGGAAGAACCTCGGTCGAAAGCGCTCCTGAGCACCCTGTAAACTCGTCCGGAGTGCCGCGTCCCGTGCAGTCAGAACGGGACAGTCGGCCGGAGCCCCGATCCTCCGGGATCGGCTCCAGGAGCGTCGCGCACCGTCGAACGGTGTCGCGGGCAGCCCACCACCACCCGTCGTATGACGGGCCCGGCCGGTGGGCCACTCGCGTGCTGCACGTATGTGCCCAGACCAGGGGAGCGGCTGCCCACCCGGGCCCGACAGGGTCCCAGGCGGGTTTCCCCGGCTGCGGATGCGACCTCCCACAACCCTGACAAGCCGATACAACGAAAGCGAAGAACAGTGGCGAACCAGTCCCGCCCCAAGGTCAAGAAGTCGCGTGCCCTCGGCATCGCGCTGACCCCGAAGGCCGTCAAGTACTTCGAGGCCCGTCCCTACCCGCCGGGTGAGCACGGCCGCGGCCGCAAGCAGAACTCGGACTACAAGGTCCGTCTGCTCGAGAAGCAGCGCCTGCGCGCGCAGTACGACGTGTCCGAGCGCCAGCTCGTCCGCGCCTACGAGCGTGCCAGCAAGGTCCAGGGCAAGACCGGTGAGGCCCTGATCATCGAGCTGGAGCGTCGCCTCGACGCCCTGGTCCTGCGTTCGGGCATCGCCCGCACGATCTACCAGGCCCGTCAGATGGTCGTCCACGGCCACATCGCGGTCAACGGCAAGAAGGTCGACAAGCCCTCCTTCCGTGTCCGTCCGGACGACGTCGTGCAGGTCCGCGACCGCTCCAAGGAGAAGACGCTCTTCACGATCGCCCGTGAGGGTGGCTTCGCTCCCGAGGGCGAGACCCCGCGCTACCTCCAGGTGAACCTCAAGGCCCTGGCGTTCCGCCTGGACCGTGAGCCGAACCGCAAGGAGATCCCGGTGATCTGCGACGAGCAGCTCGTCGTCGAGTACTACGCCCGCTGATCTTCGGCAGGCACGCGGTACAACAGCCCGCCGTCTCCCCGTCCCTCCCGGGCGGGCGAGGCGGCGGGCTTTCGCGAATCCGCCGTCGCCGGGCGGTAATCCGGTACGGAGCCGCACCCCCGGCGCGATAGGCTCGTGGCACGACTTTCTCGTATTCAGGCAGATGTTCAGGCACGTTTCAGGGAGCGGGTGCACACAGTGTCCGGTGGAGAGGTGGCCGGCATCTTGGTGGCCGTCTTCTGGGCGATTCTGGTCTCCTTCCTCGCCGTCGCGCTGGCGAGGCTGGCCCAGACACTCAGAGCGACCACCAAGCTGGTGGCGGACGTGACGGACCAGGCCGTCCCACTGCTGGCCGACGCCTCCTCGGCGGTGCGATCCGCGCAGACCCAGATCGACCGGGTCGACGCGATCGCCTCCGACGTCCAGGAGGTCACGTCGAACGCCTCCGCGCTCTCGACCACCGTCGCCTCCACCTTCGGCGGCCCGCTCGTCAAGGTCGCCGCCTTCGGCTACGGCGTGCGCCGGGCCCTCGGCGGCCGCAAGGAAGAAGCGCCCGCCAAGGCGTCCAGGCGTACCGTGATCGTGGGCCGCACGGTCTCTCGGCGCAGCGCCCGAGGGAAGAGGGACTGAGAGACAGCGATGTTCCGCCGTACCTTCTGGTTCACCACGGGCGTCGCCGCCGGTGTGTGGGCCACCACCAAGGTCAACCGCAAGCTGAAGCAACTCACGCCCGAGAGCCTTGCCAGAACCGCGGGGAACAAGGCGATCGAGGCCGGCCATCGCATCAAGGACCGCGCGGTGGGCTTCGCGCTCGACGTCCGGGACAACATGGCCGTGCGGGAGGCCGAGCTGGGCGACGCCCTCGGGATCAACGAGAATCCCGAACTCCCAGGGCCCCGGCGGTACGCCGCCATCGAGAACCGCAACAACCCCAAGTACGTCGAGGGCTCGACGTACCAGACGTACCCGTACAACCGGAATGAGGACCACTGATGGAGTCGGCTGAGATTCGCCGCCGCTGGTTGAGCTTCTTCGAGGAGCGCGGTCACACCGTCGTCCCTTCGGCGTCGCTCATCGCGGACGACCCGACTCTGCTCCTCGTCCCGGCCGGCATGGTGCCCTTCAAGCCCTACTTCCTGGGTGAGGTCAAGCCGCCCTTCGCCCGCGCCACCAGCGTGCAGAAGTGCGTGCGCACGCCGGACATCGAAGAGGTCGGCAAGACCACCCGGCACGGCACGTTCTTCCAGATGTGCGGCAACTTCTCCTTCGGCGACTACTTCAAGGAAGGCGCCATCACGTACGCCTGGGAGCTGCTCACCAGCCCCCAGGACAAGGGCGGTTACGGCCTCGACCCCGAGCGCCTGTGGATCACCGTCTACAAGGACGACGACGAGGCCGAGCGCATCTGGCACGAGGTCGTCGGGGTGCCGAAGGAGCGCATCCAGCGCCTGGGCAAGAAGGACAACTACTGGGACATGGGCGTCCCCGGCCCCTGCGGCCCCTGTTCCGAGATCAACTACGACCGCGGCCCCGAGTTCGGCGCCGAGGGCGGCCCCGCCGTCAACGACGAGCGGTACGTGGAGATCTGGAACCTCGTCTTCATGCAGTACGAGCGAGGTGAGGGCCCGGGCAAGGACTACCCGATCCTCGGCGAACTGCCCAGCAAGAACATCGACACCGGCCTCGGCCTCGAGCGCCTCGCCATGATTCTGCAGGGCGTGCAGAACATGTACGAGATCGACACCTCCATGGCCGTCATCAACAAGGCCACCGAGCTGACCGGCGTCCGCTACGGCGACGCCCACGCCTCGGACGTCTCCCTGCGCGTGGTCACCGACCACATGCGCACCTCGGTGATGCTCATCGGCGACGGCGTCACCCCCGGCAACGAGGGCCGCGGCTATGTGCTGCGCCGCATCATGCGCCGCGCCATCCGCAACATGCGCCTGCTCGGCGCCACCGGTCCGGTCGTCAAGGACCTGATCGACACCGTGATCGAGATGATGGGCCAGCAGTACCCCGAGCTCATCACCGACCGCGAGCGCATCGAGAAGGTCGCCCTCGCCGAGGAGAACGCCTTCCTCAAGACGCTGAAGGCCGGCACCAACATCCTCGACACGGCCGTCACCGACACCAAGGCCTCCGGCTCCACGGTGCTGCCCGGCGACAAGGCCTTCCTGCTCCACGACACCTGGGGCTTCCCGATCGACCTCACCCTCGAGATGGCCGCCGAGCAGGGCCTCTCCGTGGACGAGGACGGCTTCCGCCGCCTGATGAAGGAGCAGCGGGAGCGCGCCAAGGCCGACGCCCAGGCCAAGAAGACCGGGCACGCCGGCGCCGGTGCCTATCGCGAGATCGCCGACCAGGCCGGTGCCACCGACTTCATCGGCTACACCGACACCGAGAGCGAGTCCACGATCGTCGGCATCCTCGTCGACGGCGCCTCCTCCCCGGCCGCCACCGAGGGCGACGAGGTCGAGATCGTCCTCGACCGCACCCCCTTCTACGCCGAGGGCGGCGGCCAGATCGGCGACACCGGCCGCATCAAGGTCGACACCGGTGCCGTCATCGAGATCCGCGACTGCCAGAAGCCGGTCCCGGGGGTCTACGTCCACAAGGGCGTCGTCCAGGTCGGCGAGGTCACCGTCGGTGCCAAGGCCCACGCCTCGATCGACGGCCGCCGCCGCAAGGCCATCGCCCGCGCCCACTCGGCCACGCACCTGACCCACCAGGCCCTGCGCGACGCCCTCGGCCCGACGGCCGCTCAGGCCGGTTCCGAGAACCAGCCCGGCCGCTTCCGCTTCGACTTCGGCTCCCCGTCCGCCGTCCCGACGGCCGTGATGACCGACGTCGAGCAGAAGATCAACGAGGTGCTCGCCCGCGACCTCGACGTCCGCGCCGACGTCATGGGCATCGACGAGGCCAAGAAGCAGGGTGCCATCGCCGAGTTCGGCGAGAAGTACGGCGAGCGCGTCCGCGTGGTCACCATCGGTGACTTCTCCAAGGAACTGTGCGGCGGCACGCACGTGCACAACACCGCCCAGCTGGGCCTGGTGAAGCTGCTCGGCGAATCCTCCATCGGCTCGGGTGTCCGCCGTATCGAGGCCCTGGTCGGCGTGGACGCCTACAACTTCCTCGCCCGGGAGCACACCGTGGTCGCCCAGCTCCAGGAGCTGATCAAGGGCCGCCCGGAGGAGCTCCCGGAGAAGGTCTCCGCCATGCTCGGCAAGCTGAAGGACGCCGAGAAGGAGATCGAGAAGTTCCGCGCCGAGAAGGTCCTCCAGGCCGCCGCCGGTCTCGCCGAGTCCGCCAAGGACGTCCGTGGCGTTGCTGTCGTGACCGGTCAGGTCCCCGACGGCACGACCGCCGACGACCTGCGCAAGCTCGTCCTCGACGTGCGCGGACGCATCCAGGGCGGGCGGGCCGCCGTCGTCGCCCTGTTCACGGTGGCGAACGGCAAGCCGCTCACGGTCATCGCCACCAACGAGGCCGCCCGCGAGCGGGGCCTGAAGGCGGGCGACCTGGTCCGTACGGCCGCCAAGACCCTCGGTGGCGGCGGTGGCGGCAAGCCGGACGTCGCCCAGGGCGGCGGCCAGAACCCGGCCGCCGTGGGTGACGCCGTCGACGCCGTCGAGCGCCTGGTCGCCGAGACGGCCAAGTAAGAATCGGGTCAAGAAGATGCGCAGAGGACGTCGACTCGCGATCGACGTCGGGGACGCCCGGATCGGGGTCGCCTCGTGCGACCCCGACGGGATCCTCGCCACCCCGGTGGAGACAGTCCCCGGGCGTGACATCCCCGCAGCCCAGCGGCGGTTGAAGAGCCTGGTCGAGGAGTACGAGCCGATCGAGGTCGTGGTCGGTCTCCCGCGTTCCCTCAAGGGGGGCGAGGGACCGGCCGCGGTCAAGGTCCGGGGCTTCGTCCAGGAACTCGCCCGTATGATCTCCCCGGTTCCGGTGAGACTCGTGGACGAGCGCATGACGACGGTGACGGCCAGTCAGGGACTGCGCGCCTCGGGCGTGAAGTCCAAGAAGGGGCGGTCCGTCATCGACCAGGCAGCGGCCGTGGTCATCCTGCAACAGGCGCTTGAATCCGAACGGGTGTCAGGTAAAGCACCCGGCGAAGCCGTCGAAGTGGTCATCTGATCGCGATACGGTAACGTTCCGCGCGACGCGGCGGCGTTCGAACGGTCCCGCCGCACAGCAAGAGGCGATACGGGAGCGGAGCCGGAAGCCGCGTGACCGCCGCCTCGCGGCTCTAGGGGATCGATGACTGAGTATGGCCGGGGCCAAGGCTCCGAACCGTGGCATCCGGAGGACCCGTTGTACGGGGACGGCGGATGGGGCGGACAGCAGGCCCACCAGGGCCCGCAGTCCCCCTACGACGGCCAGCCGCAGCACTATCCGGAGCAGCAGCAGTACGACGACTGGGGCACCGGCGAACAGGCCGGATACGGTCAGGCGCAGCAGCAGTACCAGCAGTACGCGCAGCACCAGTACGACCAGCAGCAATACGACCAGCGGAACTACGACCCGCAGTACGCCGTACAGACGCAGCAGGGCTACGACTCCGGCACCTGGGCCACCGGCTCGCACGGCCAGGTCCCCTACCCGCCGGATCCGGCCGACCCCTACGGGCAGCAGACCGGGCCGTACGGCGGGGACCAGCGCGACCACTACGGCACGCCGGACGCGTACCCGCCCCCCGAGCCGCCGAGCCGCCGGAACGCGGAACCGGAGCCGCTCGAGACCGACTGGGACCCCGGCCCGGACCAGGGCGAGCACGCCTTCTTCGCGGGCGGCGACGACGAGGACGACGAAGCGGGGGACCGCCGCGGACGCGGCGACGACCAGCGAGGCCGCGGCGGCAAGCCCAAGAAACGCCGCAACGGCATGGCCTGCCTGCTGGTCGCCCTGGTGCTCGGCGGAGGCCTCGCGGGCGCGGGCTACTTCGGCTACCAGTTCTACAAGGACCGTTTCGGTGACGCCCCGGACTTCGCGGGCGACGGCAGCGGGCAGGAAGTGTCCGTCGAGATCCCCGAGGGCGCGGACGGCTACGCGATCGGACGGGCGCTGAAGTCCGCAGGTGTCGTCAAGAGCGTCGACGCCTTCGTCTCGGCCCAGGCCGGCAACCCCGACGGCCGCGCCATCCAGGCCGGCGTCTACACGCTGCACAAGCAAATGTCGGCCGCCAGTGCGGTCGAACTGATGCTCAGCCCCGAGAGCCGCGACAACCTGATCATCGCCGAGGGCAAGCGCAACGCCGACATCTACCGGCTCATCGACAAGCGGCTGAAGGTCGCGGACGGCACCACCGCGGCGGTCGCCAAGAAGGACTACAGGCAGCTGGGCCTGCCCGCCTGGGCCCAGAACCACCCGGGCGTCAAGGACCCCCTGGAAGGCTTCCTGTATCCGTCCAGCTACGGCGTGAGCAAGGGCCAGAAGCCCGAGGACGTCCTGAAGCAGATGGTCCGGCGGGCCACCGCGACGTACGAGAAGCTCGGTGTGGAGAAGAAGGCCCAGAGCCTCGGGCTCGAAAACCCGTGGCAGCTGGTCACCGTCGCGAGCCTCGCCCAGGCCGAGGGCACGAGCCACGACGACTTCCGCAAGATGGCCGAGGTCGTCTACAACCGGATGAAGCCCGGCAACCCGCAGACGAACGGCATGCTGGAGTTCGACTCCACCTACAACTACATCAAGAACCAGAGCAAGATCGACCTGAGCCTGAGCGAACTGCGGAACTACGACAACCCGTACAACACGTACTTCCACAAGGGACTGCCGCCGGGCCCGATCGACAACCCGGGCGAGGAAGCGATCAAGGGCGCCCTCAGCCCGACGGACGACGGCTGGTACTACTTCATCTCGCTCGACGGCAAGACCAGCAAGTTCACGAAGACGAACGCCGAACACCAGAAGCTGGTGGACCAGTTCAACGCCTCGCGGAACAACTGAGGAACTCCTGATGGCCGCACCACGCCGGGCCGCCGTGCTCGGTTCCCCGATCGCGCACTCGCTCTCCCCGGTCCTGCACCGAGCCGCCTACCAGGAGTTGGGCCTGGCCGGCTGGACGTACGACAGGTTCGAGGTCGACGAGGCCGGGCTGCCCGGGTTCTTCGAGACGCTCGGCGCCGAGTGGGCGGGGCTCTCGCTGACCATGCCGCTGAAGCGGGCCGTGATCCCGCTGCTCGACGAGATCAGCGACACCGCGGCCTCTGTCGACGCGGTCAACACCGTCGTCCTCACCGAGGACGGCCGCAGGACCGGCGACAACACCGACGTCCCCGGAATGGTCGCGGCTCTGCGCGAGCACGGCATCGACAAGGTCGACGCCGCCGCGATCCTCGGAGCGGGCGCCACCGCCTCGTCCGCGCTGGCCGCGCTGGCCCGGATCTGCCCGGGCGAGATCGCCGTCTACGTGCGCAGTGAGGCCCGGGCCGCCGAGATGCGGCAGTGGGCCGAGCGGCTGGAGATCACGGTACGCGTCGCCGACTGGGCGGACGCCGAGCAGGCCCTGCGCGCGCCCCTGGTGATCAGCACCACCCCGGCCGGTGTCACCGACGCCCTCGCCCGGTCCGTGCCGGAGCGCCCGGCGGCCCTCTTCGACGTGCTCTACCACCCGTGGCCGACCGACCTCGCGGCCCGCTGGTCCTCGTACGGCGGGGCCGTCGTCAGCGGTCTCGACCTGCTGGTGCACCAGGCCGTGCTCCAGGTCGAGCAGATGACGGGGCTGGCCCCGGCGCCCCTGGACGCCATGCGAAAAGCGGGCGAACGCGCTCTCGCGGCCCGCTAGGATCCGCTCTCGGTTCCGCAGGGGGCGGAACAGGGGAGGGGAACGCACACCATGTCCACAGGCCTGCCTCAGGCTTCCGCCAAGTCCCAGATCTTCGAGGCCCTGCTGGGATTCCTGCCCGACTGGGTGCAGATTACGGTGATCGCCCTGATCGTCCTCGCCGTCGTGGCGTCCTGGGCCGTGAAGATCAAGCGGAAGGTCGCCTACCGCCGCGCCGTCCGGGGCGGACAGCCGGTCCACGCCGCGGCGCGGTACGGACAGGGACGCGGGGCGGACTACCTGGGGGAGTACGCCCCGCCGCCCGCGCAGTCCGCATCGCAGCCGAGCGGCGCCGACTTCCTGGGCGCGTACGCGCCGCAGCGGTCCGGCACCGACGGCCCGGCCCCGGGCACGTCCGCCTGATGGACCGGCGGCCGGACGCACGGCGGGACATGGGAGGATCGGAGGTGGCGTACCGGGGTCCGAGCACCCGGTCAGGCCGTAGCCGTAAGCGATGGCATGCGTACGCTGGGCAGTAAGCAGGCCGCGAAAACTGAGGAGCATCGTTGAGCAGGTTGCGCTGGCTGACCGCGGGGGAATCCCACGGTCCCGCACTCGTCGCGACGCTGGAGGGCCTTCCCGCCGGCGTGCCGATCACCACGGACATGGTGGCGGACCATCTCGCGAGGCGGCGCCTGGGCTATGGGCGCGGTGCCCGCATGAAGTTCGAGCGGGACGAGGTCACCTTCCTCGGTGGTGTCCGGCACGGCCTCACCCTCGGCTCCCCGGTCGCGGTCATGGTGGGCAACACCGAGTGGCCCAAGTGGGAACAGGTCATGGCGGCCGACCCGGTCGACCCGGAGATCCTCGCCGGGCTCGCCCGCAACGCCCCGCTGACCCGCCCGCGGCCCGGCCACGCCGACCTCGCCGGCATGCAGAAGTACGGCTTCGACGAGGCCCGGCCCATCCTGGAGCGGGCCTCCGCCCGTGAGACCGCCGCCCGCGTGGCCCTCGGCGCGGTGGCACGGTCGTACCTCAAGGAGACGACCGGCGTCGAGATCGTCAGCCACGTCGTCGAGCTGGCCTCGGCGAAGGCTCCGCACGGCGTGTACCCCACCCCGGCCGACGTCGAGAAGCTGGACGCGGACCCCGTGCGCTGCCTGGACGCCGACGCGTCGAAGGCGATGGTCGCGGAGATCGACCAGGCCCACAAGGACGGCGACACCCTCGGTGGCGTCGTCGAGATCCTGGCCTACGACGTGCCGGTGGGGCTGGGTTCGCACGTGCACTGGGACCGGAAGCTGGACGCCCGGCTCGCCGGTGCGCTCATGGGCATCCAGGCGATCAAGGGCGTCGAGATCGGCGACGGCTTCGAGCTGGCGCGGGTGCCCGGCTCCAAGGCGCACGACGAGATCGTGAACACGCCCGAGGGCATCCGCCGCGTCTCCGGCCGCTCCGGCGGCACCGAGGGCGGTCTGACCACCGGTGAGCTGCTGCGGGTCCGCGCCGCGATGAAGCCGATCGCGACCGTGCCGCGCGCCCTGCAGACGGTGGACGTCACCACCGGTGAGGCGACCCAGGCTCACCACCAGCGTTCCGACGTGTCCGCCGTGCCGGCCGCCGGCATCGTCGCCGAGGCGATGGTCGCCCTCGTCCTCGCCGACGCCGTCGCGGAGAAGTTCGGTGGCGACAGCGTGACCGAGACCCGCCGCAACGTGCGGTCCTACCTCGACACCCTGGCCATCCGATGAGCCCACTGATCGTGCTCGTCGGCCCGATGGGCGTGGGCAAGTCCACCGTCGGGCAGCTGCTGGCCGAGCGGCTCGGGACCGGCTACCGGGACACCGACGACGACATCGTGGCCGCGCAGGGCCGGACCATCGCAGAGATCTTCGTCGAGGAGGGCGAGCCCGCCTTCCGCGCGATCGAGAAGCAGGCGGTGCGCGAGGCGCTGGAGGGGCACGACGGGGTGCTGGCCCTGGGCGGCGGCGCGATCCTCGACCCGGACACCCGTGCCCTGCTCGCCGGCCACCGCGTCGTCTACCTGTCGATGGACGTCGATGAGGCGGTCAAGCGGACCGGCCTCAACGCGGCCCGCCCGCTGCTCGCGATCAACCCGCGCAAGCAGTGGCGCGAGCTGATGGAGGCCCGCCGGCACCTGTACGAGGAGGTCGCCACGGCCGTCGTCGCCACGGACGGCCGTGCGCCCGAAGAGGTCACCCGAGCGGCGCTGGACGCACTGGAGTTGAAGGAAGCATGAGCGAGGCAGTGACGCGGATCCAGGTCGGCGGCACCGCCGGCACAGACCCCTACGAGGTCCTGGTGGGCCGCCGGCTCCTGGGCGAGCTGCCCGGGTTGATCGGAGGCAGGGCCAAGCGGGTCGCGATCGTCCACCCCGAGGCGCTGGCCGAGACCGGTGAGGCGCTCCGCGCCGACCTGGCCGACCAGGGCTACGAGGCGGTCGCCATCCAGGTGCCCAACGCGGAGGAGGCCAAGACCGCGGAGGTCGCCGCCTACTGCTGGAAGGCGCTCGGCCAGACCGGGTTCACGCGCACGGACGTCATCGTCGGTGTCGGCGGCGGCGCGACCACGGACCTGGCCGGTTTCGTGGCCGCCACCTGGCTGCGCGGGGTGCGCTGGATCGCCGTCCCCACCACCGTCCTCGCCATGGTCGACGCGGCCGTCGGGGGCAAGACCGGCATCAACACCGCCGAGGGCAAGAACCTGGTGGGGGCCTTCCACCCGCCCGCCGGAGTGCTCTGCGACCTGGCCGCGCTGGACTCCCTCGCGGTCAACGACTACGTCTCCGGGCTCGCCGAGGTCATCAAGGCCGGCTTCATCGCCGACCCGGTGATCCTGGACCTCATCGAGGCCGACCCCGAGGCGGCGCGCACCCCGGCCGGTCCGCACACCGCCGAGCTCATCGAGCGCTCCATCCGGGTCAAGGCCGACGTGGTGTCGTCCGACCTGAAGGAGTCGGGCCTGCGCGAGATCCTCAACTACGGCCACACCCTCGGCCACGCCATCGAGAAGAACGAGCGCTACAAGTGGCGCCACGGCGCCGCGGTCTCGGTGGGCATGCACTTCGCCGCCGAACTGGGCCGCCTGGCAGGCAGGCTGGACGACGCGACGGCGGACCGCCACCGCACCGTCCTGGAAGCGGTCGGCCTGCCGCTGTACTACCGCCACGACCAGTGGCCCAAGCTGCTGGAGACCATGAAGGTCGACAAGAAGTCCCGCGGCGACCTGCTGCGCTTCATCGTCCTCGACGGTCTGGCCAAGCCCACGGTGCTGGAGGGACCCGACCCGGCGGTGCTGCTCGCCGCGTACGGAGAGGTGGGGCAGTAAGTCCCACGGCGCGTCTTCCGCCCGAAAACGCCTTACGCGGCGGGCACTTCGGGTCGCCCTCGGCCGTTCACACAACAATGGCCGGGGGCGGTACCGTTCGGTAGCGGCGGGCCCGCCCCCGCTGTCAGCGCCCATCGCCTGTACGAGACGGAGTGGCACCGGATGCAGCACGCAGTGGGTTCTCCGCTGCCGCCGCCCCACCAGACGGGGCAGGGACCGGCCGTCGGCTGGTCACCGGCCGCACACCACCCGGGTCCGCAGCACCCGGGCGCGCCCCAGGGCTCCGTGCCCGTGCCTCCGCCGCCCCCCGCGCCGGGATATCCCGCGCCCCCGCCCGGCCCCACCCCGCATGCCCCGGCTCCGCAACCGGCCTCTGTTCCTCCCGCGCCGGACACCACCGGCCATGTGCCGCTGCCGCCGGGCGGTCCCGTCGGCGTGCCCAGCCCGCCGCCCGCCACGATGGCGCCCGACCCCGCCGGTACGACGCTCGCCGTCCTGCTCATCGGGCCCGCCGGGGCCGGGAAGACCAGCGTCGCCAAGTACTGGGCCGACCATCGCCGGGTCCCCACGGCCCACATCAGCCTCGACGACGTACGCGAGTGGGTCCGCTCCGGCTTCGCCGACCCGCAGACGGGGTGGAACGACAACTCCGAGGCGCAGTACCGCCTCGCCCGCCGCACCTGCGGGTTCGCCGCACGCAACTTCCTGGCCAACGGCATCTCGTGCATCCTCGACGACGCGGTCTTCCCCGACCGGCCGGTCGTCGGCCTCGGCGGCTGGAAGCGGCACGTGGGGCCGGGGCTGCTGCCGGTCGTCCTTCTTCCCGGGCTGGACATCGTCCTGGAACGCAACGCGGAGCGCTCGGGCAACCGGCGGCTGACGGACGAGGAGGTCGCCCGTATCCACGGGCGGATGGCCGGGTGGTACGGGTCCGGCCTGCCGATCATCGACAACTCGCAGCTGGATGTGCCGGAGACGGCCCGGGTACTGGACGACGTCCTGGCCAGGTCCATCGCGAGTCCGCCGCAGTGGTAGTCGGCGGACGGTCGGTGCACTGACCCGGCGCTCGGTGCGCGCCGGGCGTTGCCGCCGGGGTCGGGGCGTTGCGCAGCCCGGCGGAGCGGGGCGCCGCTGCGCCCACCCGTGCCGCCCCTAGCACTACTGCCCGCAGCTCAAGCCGGACCACGCGTAGGCGCTACACGCTCAGCCGCCGCCGGCAACCCCCACTCGGCCCCTCTCGACCGGCGGCATCCCGCCCCCGCTCGTAGGCTCGGGTCATGTCAGACGTGTACGCGGCCCGCCGGACGCGCTTGAGGGAATACTGCAACGCGGGCGGCAGCGCGGCGGCGCTGGTCTCCCGTCCCGCCAACGTGCGCTATCTCGCGGGCGCCGCCCCGCGCGGCGCCGTTCTCCTGCTGGGCAAGACCGAGGACCTGCTGGTGTGCGGCGGTCCGACGGCCGGCCGCCCGGGTCAGGAACGGCCCGACGAGACCCTGCGCGTACAGATCCTGCCCCCGGCCGGTGGCGGCGATCCGGTCGTCGCGGCCGGCGACCTCGCCGCGGGCCAGGGCGCCGACTCCCTGGCCGTGGAGGAGCACCACCTCACCGTGGCCCGGCACCGCGCCCTCGGATCGGTCGCCCCCCGGCTGCGCCTGGCCGACCTCGGCAGCGCGGTCGAGCAGCTCCGGGTCGTCAAGGACGAGGAGGAGATCTCCTGCCTCCGCATCGGCGCCGAGATCGCCGACCAGGCCCTCGGCGAACTGCTGGAGTCCATCCTCGTCGGCCGCACCGAGCGCCATCTCGCCCTGGAGCTGGAACGGCGCCTCGTGGATCACGGGGCCGACGGACCGGCCTTCCCGACGTCCGTCGCCACCGGGCCGAACGCCGGGCGGCCCGGGCACCGGCCCACCGACCGGCGCGTGGAGGAGGGCGACTTCCTCTCCGTCTGCCTCGGCGCCACGTACCGCGGCTACCGCTGCGAGATCGGCCGGACCTTCGTCATCGGCACCGCTCCCGCGGACTGGCAGATCGAGCTGTACGACCTGGTCTTCGCTGCGCAGCGGGCCGGACGTGAGAGCCTGGTACCCGGCGCCGCCTGCCGGGACGTCGACCGGGCCGCACGCCAGGTCCTGGACTCTGCGGGGTACACCGAGGGCCTCACGGCCCTGACCGGACACGGGGTGGGGCTCGAAATCGATGAGGACCCTCAGTTGAGTCCCGCGGCCATGGGTAAACTGGACGCTTGCGTGCCGGTCACCGTCGAACCGGGGGTCCACCTCCCGGGCCGGGGCGGCGTCCGGATCGATGACACGCTCGTCGTCCGCCCCGAGGCGGACGGCGGACCCGAGCTACTCACCATCACGACCAAGGAGCTGCTCGCCCTGTAGCCAGGCAGGTGCGTGCCCCGGGGTCGTACGTCAGTCCAGGAGATTCCGCAACCGTGGCTTCCACGAACGACCTCAAGAACGGCATGGTGCTCAAGCTCGAAGGCGGCCAGCTCTGGTCCGTCGTCGAGTTCCAGCACGTCAAGCCCGGCAAGGGCCCGGCCTTCGTGCGCACCAAGCTCAAGAACGTGCTCTCCGGCAAGGTCGTCGACAAGACCTTCAACGCCGGCGTCAAGGTCGAAACGGCCACCGTCGACAAGCGCGACATGCAGTTCTCCTACATGGACGGCGACTACTTCGTCTTCATGGACATGGAGACCTACGACCAGCTGCACGTCGACCGGAAGGCTGTCGGCGACGCCGCCAACTTCCTGATCGAGGGCTTCACCGCCACCGTCGCGCAGCACGAGGGAGAGGTCCTCTTCGTCGAGCTCCCGGCCGCCGTCGAGCTCGTCATCCAGGAGACCGAGCCGGGCGTCCAGGGCGACCGCTCCACCGGCGGCACCAAGCCCGCCACGCTGGAGACCGGCCACCAGATCCAGGTCCCGCTCTTCATCACCACCGGTGAGAAGATCAAGGTCGACACCCGCAGCAGCGACTACCTCGGCCGGGTGAACAGCTAACCGTGGCTGCCCGCAACACGGCCCGCAAGCGCGCCTTCCAGATTCTCTTCGAGGGCGACCAGCGTGGCGCCGAGGCCCTCACGGTCCTCGCGGACTGGGTCCGGCTCTCCCGGGCGGACACCCGGCAGCCGCCGGTGAGCGAGTACACGATGGAGCTGGTCGAGGGCTACGCGAAGCACGCGAAGCGCATCGACGAGCTGATCGCCCAGTACTCGGTCGGCTGGACGCTCGACCGTATGCCGGTCGTCGACCGCAACATCCTGCGGCTCGGCGCCTACGAGCTGATCTGGGTCGACGCGACCCCGGACGCCGTCGTCCTCGACGAGATGGTGCAGCTGGCGAAGGAGTTCTCCACGGACGAGTCGCCCTCGTTCGTGAACGGCCTGCTCGGCCGGCTGAAGGAGCTCAAGCCCTCGCTCCGCCGCGACGACGTCTGAGAGAGACAGAGAACGCCGGAGGGCCCGCAGCGTGACCGCTGGGGGCCCTCCGGCGTTCCGTGACGGCCGGGTGCCATCCGTCAGACCCGAACGCCGCCGGGGTGGCCGGAACCGTACGGTTCCGGCCACCCCGGCGGCACGTTTCTGCGCTCCTCGCGGAGTGCTCAGCCCTCCTCGTGGCTCGCCACCGCGCGACGCGCGTCGGCGTCCAGGACACCCCAGCTGATCAGCTGCTCGGTGAGGACCGAGGGCGACTGGTCGTAGATGACGGCGAGTGTGCGCAGGTCGTCCTGGCGGATCGAGAGCACCTTGCCGTTGTAGTCACCGCGCTGCGACTGGATCGTGGCCGCGTAGCGCTGCAGCGGGCCCGCCTTCTCGGCCGGCACCGTGGCCAGCCGCTCCAGGTCCAGGACCAGCTTCGGCGGCGGCTCGGCGGCGCCGCCCGGAGTGGTGCCCGGCAGCAGCTCCTGCACCGGAACGCCGTAGAAATCCGCCAGCTCGGCAAGGCGCTGTACGGTCACGGCACGGTCGCCGCGCTCGTACGAACCGACCACGACCGCCTTCCAGCGTCCCTGGGACTTTTCCTCGACACCGTGGAGGGAAAGGCCCTGCTGGGTGCGGATCGCCCGGAGCTTGGCCCCGAGCTGTTTGGCGTATTCGCTGGACATATAGCTCCCCGGCAAGGTGTCGACGCGCTTCGGCTGTGTTGCCGGACCGCGCGGCTGGTAACTCACTGTGAGGTTACGCAGCGTTACTCTGCCGCGTCAAGCCGAATGGTCCGCACCGACTCTTCCGTGGTATCGGCGCTCCGTTAGGCCGAGTGGGTGATTCAAGGGGGCCATCGAAGTGATCGCGGGGACCTGCTACCGTGTATGGCGCAATCCCGACGTCCTTTAAGGTCCGTCCCGTGAGGCGGAGAAGGAGGTCCGTTTCGTATGGACACGCACGACACGCAGTCCGATGCCCGGCCCGTTCTCGAAGGGCCCGACATCGCGCGGGTGCTGACCCGCATCGCCCACGAGATCGTCGAACGCGCGAAAGGCGCCGACGACGTGGTGCTCCTCGGCATCCCGACCCGGGGCGTCTTCCTCGCCCGGCGGATCGCCGACAAGCTCGAGCAGATCACCGAGCGCAAGGTTCCGTGCGGTTCGCTCGACATCACCATGTACCGCGACGACCTGCGCATGCACCCGCCGCGTGCGCTGGCCCGCACCGAGATCCCCGGTGACGGCCTCGACGGCAAGCTGGTCGTCCTCGTCGACGACGTGCTCTTCTCCGGCCGCACCATCCGCGCCGCCCTCGACGCCCTGAACGACCTCGGGCGCCCGCGCGCGGTGCAGCTCGCCGTCCTCGTCGACCGAGGCCACCGCGAACTGCCCATCCGCGCCGACTACGTCGGCAAGAACCTCCCCACGTCGTTGCGGGAGACGGTCAAGGTCCAGCTCGCCGAGGAGGACGGTCGCGACACCGTGCTGCTCGGCGCCAAGCAGACCGCCCAGTAGCGCTTCGGGCGTACGCCGTCGGTGTACGCCGGCTCAGTGCGCCTTCGCGCGCCCGTCTGCCCCCATTCTCCTGAACTGCCTTACGGAGCCTGACAGATGCAGCGTCATCTCATCTCGGCCGCCGACCTCACCCGCGACGACGCCGTCCTGATCCTCGACACCGCCGAGGAGATGGCCCGGGTGGCCGACCGGCCGATCAAGAAGCTGCCGACCCTGCGCGGCCGCACGATCGTCAATCTCTTCTTCGAGGACTCCACCCGGACCCGGATCTCCTTCGAGGCCGCCGAGAAGCGGCTGTCCGCGGACGTCATCAACTTCTCCGCCAAGGGCTCCAGCGTCTCCAAGGGCGAGTCCCTGAAGGACACCGCCCAGACGCTGGAGGCCATGGGCGTCGACGCCGTGGTCATCCGGCACGGCGCCTCGGGCGCCCCGTACCGGCTGGCGAACTCCGGCTGGATCGACGCGGCCGTCGTCAACGCCGGCGACGGCACCCACCAGCACCCCACCCAGGCCCTGCTGGACGCCTTCACCATGCGCCGCCGCCTGATCGGCCCGGACGCCGGCCTCGGCCAGGACCTCGCGGGCCGGCGCATCACGATCGTCGGCGACGTCCTGCACAGCCGGGTCGCCCGCTCCAACGTCGACCTGCTGCACACCCTCGGCGCCGAGGTCACCCTCGTCGCCCCGCCCACCCTGCTGCCCGTCGGCATCGAGGCCTGGCCCTGCGAGGTGTCGTACGACCTCGACAGCACCCTCTCCAAGTCCGACGCGGTGATGATGCTGCGGGTCCAGCGCGAGCGCATGAACGCCGCCTTCTTCCCGACCGAGCGCGAGTACTCCCGGCGCTACGGCCTCGACGGCGACCGCATGGCACGCATGCCCGAGCACGCCGTCGTGATGCACCCCGGCCCGATGGTCCGCGGCATGGAGATCACCGCCGAGGTCGCCGACTCCGACCGCTGCACCGTCGTCGAGCAGGTCACCAACGGAGTGTCCGTCCGGATGGCCGTCCTGTACCTGCTGCTCGGTGGGAACGAGCCCGCCGTCACCCACCCCCGTACCGAGGAGAAGTAAGACCCATGAGCAAGATCCTGATCCGTGGTGCGAAGGTGCTGGGCGGCGAACCGCAGGACGTGCTGATCGACGGCGGGACCATCGCGGAGGTGGGCACGGGACTGACCGCCGAGGGCGCCGAGGTCGTCGAGGCCGAGGGCAAGGTGCTGCTGCCGGGCCTGGTCGACCTGCACACCCACCTGCGCGAGCCCGGCCGGGAGGACTCCGAGACCGTCCTCACCGGCACCCGGGCCGCCGCCTCCGGCGGCTACACCACCGTGTTCGCCATGGCCAACACCTTCCCGGTCGCCGACACCGCCGGTGTCGTCGAGCAGGTCTGGCGGCTCGGCAAGGAACACGGCTACTGCGACGTCCAGCCGATCGGTGCCGTCACCGTCGGCCTCGAGGGCAGGAAGCTCGCCGAGCTGGGCGCCATGCACGAGTCGGCCGCCGGGGTCACCGTCTTCTCCGACGACGGCAAGTGCGTCCACGACGCCGTGATCATGCGCCGGTCCCTGGAGTACGTGAAGGCCTTCGGCGGCGTGATCGCCCAGCACGCGCAGGAGCCGCGGCTGACCGAGGGCGCCGAGATGAACGAGGGCGTCGTCTCCGCCGAGCTCGGGCTCGGGGGCTGGCCGGCGGTGGCCGAAGAATCGATCATCGCCCGGGATGTCCTGCTCGCCGAGCACGTCGGCTCCCGCGTCCACATCTGCCACCTGTCGACCGCCGGGTCCGTCGAGATCGTCCGCTGGGCCAAGTCCCGCGGCATCGCCGTCACCGCCGAGGTCACCCCCCACCACCTGCTCCTCACCGACGAGCTGGTGCGGACGTACAACCCCGTCTACAAGGTCAACCCGCCGCTGCGCACCGAGCGTGACGTCATGGCACTGCGCGAGGCGCTCGCCGACGGCACGATCGACATCGTCGCCACCGACCACGCCCCGCACCCGCACGAGGACAAGGACTGCGAGTGGGCCGCGGCCGCCATGGGCATGGTCGGCCTGGAGACGGCGTTGTCAGTGGTGCAGGAGACCATGGTCGAGACGGGTCTTCTGGACTGGGCCGGCGTCGCCGACCGGATGTCCTTCAAGCCCGCGCAGATCGGACAGGCCACGGGCCACGGACGTCCCGTCTCGGCAGGTGAGCCCGCCAACCTCACCCTCGTCGACACGGCATACCGTGGGCTGGTGGAACCCGCGGGCTTCGCCTCGCGCAGCCGCAACACCCCCTACGAGGGTCGCGAGCTGCCGGGCCGTGTGACGCACACGTGGCTGCGGGGCAAGGCCACGCTCGTCGACGGGAAGCTCACGTGACACCTGTACTCCTGCTGGCCGCCGAGAAGGAATCGGCGCAAGTGACCGACTGGGCCGCCCGCATCGGCTGGGTCGTCGGCCTCGCCCTGTTCGTCGCGCTCGTCTACTGGCTGATGCGCGAGGGCTGGAAGTGGCGCGGCACCCTCCAGGGCGACCTGCCCGAGCTGCCCACCACCCCCGACGAGACGGGACCGGCCAGGCTCACCATGAGCGGCCGCTACCACGGCTCCACCACCGCCGGGCAGTGGCTCGACCGGATCGTGGCGCACGGCCTGGGCACCCGCAGCCGTGCCGAGCTGACCCTCACGGACGCCGGACTGGACGTCGTACGCCCCGGGGCGAGCGACTTCTTCGTCCCGGCCGCGCAGCTCCGTGAGGCCCGCCTCGACAAGGGCATCGCCGGCAAGGTGCTCACCGAGGGCGGCCTGCTGATCGTCACCTGGGCGCACGGCGACCGGCTGATCGACTCCGGGTTCCGCTCCGACCACGCGGCCGAGCACCACGAGTGGGTCGAGAACGTCAACTCCATGATCGAAACGAACACCAGGGAAGGCGCCGAACGATGACCACCTCCACCAGGGGAGCCACCAAGACTCCCGCCGTACTCGTCCTGGAGGACGGCCGGATCTTCCGCGGCCGCGCCTACGGGGCCGTGGGGGAGACCTTCGGCGAGGCGGTCTTCTCCACCGGCATGACCGGCTACCAGGAGACCCTCACCGACCCGTCGTACCACCGCCAGGTCGTGGTGATGACGGCCCCGCACGTCGGCAACACCGGTGTGAACGACGAGGACCCCGAGTCCAAGCGCATCTGGGTCTCCGGGTACGTCGTCCGCGACCCCGCGCGCGTGCCGTCCAACTGGCGCTCCCGGCGCACCCTGGACGAGGAGCTCGCCGCCCAGGGCGTGGTCGGCATCTCCGGCATCGACACCCGCGCCCTCACCCGGCACCTGCGCGAGCGCGGCGCCATGCGCGTCGGCATCTTCAGCGGCGACGCCCTCCAGGACGACGGCGCGCTCCTCGCCCGCGTCCAGGAAGCCCCGCAGATGAAGGGCGCCGACCTCTCCGCCGAGGTCGCCACCACCGAGGCGTACGTCGTGCCCGCCCTCGGCGAGAAGAAGTTCACCGTCGCCGCCGTCGACCTCGGCATCAAGGGCATGACCCCGCACCGCATGGCCGAGCGCGGCATCGAGGTGCACGTGCTCCCGGCGACCGCGACCGTCGAGGACGTGTACGCGGTCAACCCGGACGGCGTGTTCTTCTCCAACGGCCCGGGCGACCCGGCCACCGCCGACCACCCCGTCTCGGTGATGCGGGGGATCCTGGAGCGGGGCACGCCGCTGTTCGGCATCTGCTTCGGCAACCAGATCCTCGGCCGCGCGCTCGGCTTCGGCACCTACAAGCTGAAGTACGGCCACCGCGGCATCAACCAGCCGGTGCAGGACCGTACGACCGGCAAGGTCGAGGTCACCGCCCACAACCACGGCTTCGCCGTCGACGCCCCGCTCGACCAGGTCTCCGAGACCCCGTTCGGCCGCGCCGAGGTGTCGCACGTCTGCCTGAACGACAACGTGGTGGAGGGGCTCCAGCTCCTCGACCGCCCCGCCTTCAGCGTCCAGTACCACCCCGAAGCGGCAGCCGGCCCGCACGACGCCGCCTACCTGTTCGACCGCTTCGTATCCCTGATGGAGGGCCAGCGTGCCTAAGCGCACCGATATCCAGTCCGTCCTGGTCATCGGCTCCGGCCCGATCGTCATCGGCCAGGCCGCCGAGTTCGACTACTCCGGCACCCAGGCGTGCCGCGTCCTGAAATCCGAGGGCCTCAGGGTCGTCCTGGTGAACTCCAACCCGGCGACGATCATGACCGACCCCGAGATCGCCGACGCCACCTACGTGGAGCCGATCACCCCCGAGTTCGTCGAGAAGATCATCGCCAAGGAGCGCCCCGACGCGCTGCTGCCCACCCTGGGCGGCCAGACGGCCCTCAACACGGCCATCTCGCTGCACGAGGCGGGCACCCTGGAGAAGTACGGCGTCGAGCTCATCGGCGCCAACGTCGAGGCCATCAACAAGGGCGAGGACCGCGACCTCTTCAAGGAGGTCGTCGAGGCCGTCCGCGGCAAGATCGGGCACGGCGAGTCCGCCCGCTCGGTCATCTGCCACTCCATGGACGACGTGCTCCAGGGCGTCGAGACCCTCGGCGGCTACCCGGTCGTCGTCCGCCCGTCCTTCACCATGGGCGGCGCCGGCTCCGGCTTCGCCCACGACGAGGAGGAGCTGCGCCGCATCGCCGGCCAGGGCCTCACGCTCTCGCCGACCACCGAGGTGCTCCTGGAGGAGTCCATCCTCGGCTGGAAGGAGTACGAGCTGGAGCTGATGCGCGACAAGCACGACAACGTCGTGGTCGTCTGCTCCATCGAGAACTTCGACCCCATGGGCGTGCACACCGGCGACTCGATCACCGTCGCGCCGGCGATGACGCTCACCGACCGCGAGTACCAGACCCTGCGCGACATCGGCATCGCCGTGATCCGCGAGGTCGGCGTCGACACCGGCGGCTGCAACATCCAGTTCGCGGTGAACCCCGAGGACGGTCGTGTGATCGTCATCGAGATGAACCCGCGCGTTTCGCGCTCCTCGGCGCTCGCCTCCAAGGCGACCGGCTTCCCGATCGCCAAGATCGCAGCCAAGCTCGCCGTCGGCTACACGCTCGACGAGATCCCGAACGACATCACGCAGGAGACCCCGGCCTCCTTCGAGCCGACGCTCGACTACGTGGTCGTGAAGGCCCCGCGCTTCGCCTTCGAGAAGTTCCCGCAGGCCGACTCCACCCTCACCACCACTATGAAGTCGGTCGGCGAGGCCATGGCCATCGGCCGCAATTTCACCGAGGCCTTCCAGAAGGCCCTGCGCTCGCTGGAGAAGAAGGGCAGCCAGTTCACCTTCGTCGGCGAGCCCGGCGACAAGGACGAGCTGCTCCGCGAGGCGGTCCGGCCCACCGACGGCCGGATCAACACCGTCATGCAGGCCATCCGCGCGGGTGCCACGCCCGAGGAGATCTTCGACTTCACGAAGATCGACCCCTGGTTCGTCGACCAGCTCTTCCTGATCAAGGAGATCGCCGACGAGCTGGCGGAGGCGCCCGAGCTGACCGCCTACCTGCTCGCCGAGGCCAAGCGGCACGGCTTCTCCGACACGCAGATCGGTGAGATCCGCGGCCTGCGCGAGGACGTCGTCCGCGAGGTCCGGCACGCACTCGGCATCCGCCCGGTCTACAAGACGGTCGACACCTGCGCCGCCGAGTTCGCCGCGAAGACGCCGTACTTCTACTCCTCCTACGACGAGGAGACGGAGGTCGCGCCGCGCGAGAAGCCGGCCGTCATCATCCTGGGCTCCGGCCCGAACCGCATCGGCCAGGGCATCGAGTTCGACTACTCCTGCGTCCACGCCTCCTTCGCGCTGAGCGACGCCGGCTACGAGACGGTGATGGTCAACTGCAACCCGGAGACCGTCTCCACGGACTACGACACCTCCGACCGTCTGTACTTCGAGCCGCTGACGCTGGAAGACGTGCTGGAGATCGTGCACGCCGAGCAGCAGGCCGGACCCGTGGCGGGCGTCGTCGTCCAGCTCGGCGGCCAGACCCCGCTGGGCCTGTCGCAGGCGCTGAAGGACAACGGCGTGCCGATCGTCGGCACCTCCCCGGAGGCCATCCACGCCGCCGAGGACCGGGGCGCCTTCGGACGGGTCCTCAAGGAGGCCGGTCTCCCGGCCCCCAAGCACGGCACCGCCACCACGTTCGCCGAGGCCAAGGCCATCGCCGACGAGATCGGCTACCCGGTCCTGGTCCGCCCCTCCTACGTCCTCGGCGGGCGCGGCATGGAGATCGTCTACGACGAGACACGCCTGGAGGCGTACATCGCCGAGTCGACCGAGATCAGCCCCTCCCGGCCGGTCCTGGTCGACCGGTTCCTCGACGACGCGATCGAGATCGACGTCGACGCGCTCTACGACGGGCACGAGCTGTACCTCGGCGGCGTCATGGAGCACATCGAGGAGGCCGGCATCCACTCCGGCGACTCGGCGTGCGCCCTGCCCCCGATCACGCTCGGCGGCTTCGACATCAAGCGCCTGCGGGCCTCCACGGAGGGCATCGCGAAGGGCGTCGGCGTCCGCGGCCTGATCAACATCCAGTTCGCGCTCGCGGGCGACATTCTCTACGTCCTGGAGGCCAACCCACGCGCCTCCCGGACCGTCCCCTTCACCTCGAAGGCGACGGCGGTGCCGCTGGCCAAGGCCGCCGCCCGGATCTCGCTGGGCGCCACGATCGCCGAGCTGCGCGCCGAGGGCCTGCTCCCGGCCACCGGCGACGGCGGTGAGCTGCCGCTGGACGCGCCGATCTCCGTCAAGGAGGCCGTGATGCCGTGGTCGCGCTTCCGCGACATCCACGGCCGCGGCGTCGACACGGTCCTCGGCCCGGAGATGCGTTCCACGGGCGAGGTCATGGGCATCGACTCCGTCTTCGGCACGGCGTACGCCAAGTCGCAGGCGGGCGCCTACGGCCCGCTGCCCACCAAGGGCCGCGCCTTCATCTCGGTCGCCAACCGCGACAAGCGCTCGATGATCTTCCCGGCGCGCGAGCTCGTCGCGCACGGCTTCGAGCTGCTCGCCACCTCCGGCACCGCCGAGGTCCTCAAGCGCAACGGCATCAACGCCACCGTCGTGCGCAAGCAGTCCGAGGGCACCGGCCCGAACGGCGAGAAGACCATCGTCCAGCTCATCCACGACGGCGAGGTCGACCTGATCGTCAACACCCCGTACGGCACCGGTGGCCGCCTCGACGGCTACGACATCCGTACGGCGGCGGTGGCGCGCTCGGTGCCCTGCCTGACGACGGTCCAGGCGCTCGCGGCGGCGGTCCAGGGCATCGACGCCCTCAACCGCGGCGACGTGAGCGTCCGATCGCTCCAGGAACACGCGGAACACCTGACCGCGGCCCGCGACTAGCAGCCCCGAGGGGGACACCGGAAACGGTGTCCCCCTCTTCGTGAGGACAGCACGTCCTCGTGAGGACACCATGTACCGAATCTTCTTCAGCCTGTTCTTCAAGCGGCTGGACCCGGAGCAGGCCCACCACCTCGCCTTCCGCTGGATCCGCCTGGCCGCCCGCGTCCCCGGCTTGCGCACCTTCCTCGCGGCCGCCCTCGCGCCCCGCCACAAGGAGCTGCGCACCGAGGCCTTCGGACTGCGGATGCACGGCCCCTTCGGGCTCGCCGCCGGCTTCGACAAGAACGCCGTCGGCATCGACGGCATGGCGATGCTCGGCTTCGACCACGTCGAGATCGGCACCGTGACCGGTGAACCGCAGCCCGGCAACCCCAAGCAGCGGCTGTTCCGGCTGGTCGAGGACCGGGCGCTGATCAACCGCATGGGCTTCAACAACGACGGCTCGCTCCGGGTCGCCGCCCGCCTGGCCTCCCGCACGCCCGTCTTCAGGACCGTGGTCGGCGTCAACATCGGCAAGACCAAGGTCGTACCGGAGGAGGAGGCCGTCGCGGACTACGTGAAGTCCGCCGAGCGGCTGGCGCCGTACGCCGACTACCTGGTGGTCAACGTCTCCTCGCCGAACACGCCGGGTCTGCGCAACCTCCAGGCCACGGAGGCCCTGCGCCCCCTGCTGAGCGCCGTCCGCGAGGCCGCCGACCGCATGGTGTCCGCGCGGCGCGTCCCGCTCCTGGTCAAGATCGCGCCGGACCTCGCCGACGAGGACGTCGACGCGGTCGCCGACCTCGCCGTGGAACTCGGCCTCGACGGCATCATCGCCACGAACACCACCATCGCGCGCGACGGCCTCGGCCTCACGTCCGACCCCTCCCTGGTCGAGGAGACCGGCGGCCTGTCCGGCGCACCCCTGAAGGAACGCTCCCTGGAGGTCCTGCGCCGCCTCTACGCGCGCGTGGGCGACCGGATGACCCTGGTGGGCGTCGGCGGCGTCGAGAACGCCGAGGACGCCTGGCAGCGCATCCTCGCCGGTGCCACGCTGGTGCAGGGCTACAGCGCCTTCGTCTACGAGGGGCCCTTCTGGAGCCGGGCCATCCACAAGGGGCTCGCCGCGCGCCTGCGCACCAGCCCGTACGCCACGCTCGCCGACGCGGTGGGCGCCGACGTGAGGAAGACGGCATGAGTGGTCTCGCACCCTTCGGTGCCCGCCTTCGCCGGGCCATGGACGAGCGCGGCCCGCTGTGCGTCGGGATCGACCCGCACGCCTCCCTGCTCGCCGAGTGGGGTCTGAACGACGACGTGACGGGCCTGGAGCGGTTCAGCCGCACGGTCGTCGAGGCGGTGGCCGACCGGGTCGCCGTGCTCAAGCCGCAGAGCGCGTTCTTCGAGCGCTTCGGCTCGCGCGGGCTCGCCGTCCTGGAGACGTCGGTGGCCGAGGCGCGGGCGGCGGGCGCGCTGGTCGTGATGGACGCCAAGCGCGGCGACATCGGCTCGACCATGGCCGCGTACGCGGAGTCCTTCCTGCACAAGGACGCCCCGCTCTTCTCCGACGCGCTGACGGTCTCGCCGTACCTCGGCTACGGCTCGCTCAGCCCGGCCGTCGCGCTGGCCCGGGAGAGCGGCGCGGGGCTGTTCGTGCTGGCGCTGACCTCCAACCCGGAGGGCGGCGAGGTCCAGCACGCGGTGCGGGCCGACGGCCGGAACGTCGGAGCGACGATGCTCGCGCACCTGTCCGTCGAGAACGCGGGGGAGGAGCCCCTGGGATCCTTCGGCGCGGTCGTCGGTGCCACCCTCGGGGACCTGTCGTCGTACGACCTGGACATCAACGGCCCGCTTCTCGCTCCCGGTATCGGCGCCCAGGGCGCCACGCCGGCCGATCTTCCCGGGGTCTTCGGCGCGGCGGTGCGCAACGTGGTGCCGAACGTCAGCCGGGGAGTGCTACGCCACGGTCCCGACGCGGTCGCTCTGCGTGACGCCGCGGAGCGCTTCGCGGAGGAGATCCGTCACGCCGTGGCTGCCTCCTGACCTCATCCGTGCCTCCTCCTGGTCTTCTCCCGAGACCTCCGATGAGTGGCCCGGGACACGCTTGAAGCTGAATACATCCTCAAATCCAGGGAAGTATGTCCTAAATGTCCGTTCAGATGAAGGCTGACCAGGACTTTTCCGCTGTTCTCGCTGACTCTGGCGGACTTGCCCGCTAGTCTCCGACGAGAGTGAACGGGCAAGCGTGTTGCTCGTGGCTCCCCAGGTGTGGGGCGACTAGGTTCCTCACCGGTCCGTATCCGACAGTTCGACATCCGAGGTGACGTAGGCGTGGCTCTTCCGCCCCTTACCCCTGAACAGCGCGCAGCCGCGCTCGAAAAGGCCGCCGCGGCTCGCCGGGAGCGGGCCGAGGTCAAGAATCGACTCAAGCACTCCGGCGCCTCCCTTCACGAGGTCATCAAGCAGGGCCAGGAGAACGACGTCATCGGCAAGATGAAGGTCTCCGCTCTCCTTGAGTCCCTGCCGGGCGTGGGCAAGGTCCGCGCCAAGCAGATCATGGAGCGACTCGGTATCTCCGAGAGCCGCCGCGTGCGCGGCCTCGGTTCCAACCAGATCGCCTCCCTGGAGCGCGAGTTCGGCAGCACCGGCTCCTGAACCGGGCACTCCGGGGAAGCGAGTCCCGGGCACTCCGGGATTGCTGGATAATCGCTGCATGGCTGCAACACCCCGGGGGACGTCCCCCGTACCCCCGGACGTACGTCCGCGGCTGACCGTGCTCTCCGGCCCCTCCGGGGTCGGCAAGAGCACGGTCGTCGCTCATATGCGCAAGGAACATCCCGAGGTCTGGCTCTCGGTGTCGGCGACGACCCGCAAGCCCCGCCCCGGCGAGAAGCACGGAGTCCACTACTTCTTCGTCGCCGACGACGAGATGGACAAGCTGATCGCCAACGGCGAGCTGCTGGAGTGGGCCGAGTTCGCCGGCAACCGCTACGGCACGCCGCGCGCGGCCGTGCAGGAGCGCCTGGAGAAGGGCGAGCCCGTACTCCTCGAGATCGACCTGCAGGGCGCCCGTCTGGTCCGGGAGTCGATGCCCGAGGCCCAGCTGGTGTTCCTGGCTCCTCCCTCCTGGGAGGAACTGGTGCGCAGGCTCACCGGGCGGGGTACCGAACCGCCCGAGGTGATCGAGCGACGGCTCGATGCGGCGAAGATCGAGCTGGCCGCCGAGCCCGAGTTCGACACGACCCTGGTCAACACCTCCGTCGAGGACGTGGCTCGCGAGCTGCTAGCCTTGATGGACGTCGTATGACCATCGCTGATCGCTATCGGATCTCGCTGATCAGCTCGACAGAATCTTTCCCATCCATCGGAAGGTAGAGCGTGTCCTCTTCCATCTCCGCGCCCGAGGGCATCATCAACCCGCCGATCGACGAGCTCCTCGAGGCCACGGACTCGAAGTACAGCCTCGTGATCTACGCGGCCAAGCGGGCCCGCCAGATCAACGCGTACTACTCGCAGCTCGGCGAGGGCCTCCTCGAGTACGTCGGTCCCCTCGTCGACACCCACGTCCACGAGAAGCCGCTCTCGATCGCCCTCCGCGAGATCAACGCGGGTCTGCTGACGTCCGAGGCTGTCGAGGGCCCGGCGCAGTAAGTAGTATGTGCAGCTTGACGCTGACTTTTCCACAGGCCCGGCAGGTCGACTGCCGGGCCTGTGGTGTGTCATGGAGTCGTACGTTGTGCAGGTCGCCGAGGTCCGGGGAGAGACGTGGACAAGCCGAAGGTCGTTCTGGGGGTCAGTGGCGGCATCGCCGCGTACAAGGCCTGTGAGCTGCTGCGGCGGCTGACGGAATCGGGCCACGACGTGCGCGTGGTGCCCACGGCCTCCGCGCTGCACTTCGTCGGCGCCGCCACCTGGTCCGCGCTCTCCGGCCACCCGGTCTCCACGGAGGTGTGGGACGACGTGCACGAGGTCCCGCACGTCCGCATCGGGCAGCACGCCGACCTCGTCGTCGTCGCCCCGGCCACCGCCGACATGCTCGCGAAGGCCGCCCACGGCCTCGCCGACGACCTCCTCACCAACACGCTGCTCACCGCCCGCTGCCCTGTCGTCTTCGCCCCCGCGATGCACACGGAGATGTGGGAGCACCCGGCCACCCAGGAGAACGTGGCGACGCTGCGCCGCCGCGGCGCCCTCGTCATCGAACCGGCCGTGGGCCGCCTCACCGGCGTGGACACCGGAAAGGGCCGGCTGCCCGACCCGGGCGAGATCTTCGAGGTCTGCCGCCGGGTACTGGCCCGGGGTGTGACCGAGCCGGACCTGAAGGGCCGGCATGTGGTGGTCAGCGCCGGCGGCACCCGCGAGCCCCTGGACCCCGTCCGGTTCCTCGGCAACCGCTCCTCCGGCAAGCAGGGCTACGCCCTCGCCCGCACCGCCGCCGCCCGCGGCGCCCGCGTCACGCTGGTCGCGGCCAACAGCGCCCTGCCGGACCCGGCCGGCGTGGACGTCGTCCCCGTGGGGACCGCCGTGCAGCTGCGCGAGGCGGTGCTCAAGGCCGCCGCCGACGCCGACGCGGTGGTGATGGCGGCGGCCGTGGCGGACTTCCGTCCGGCGGCGTACGCGGCCGGGAAGATCAAGAAGAAGGACGACCAGGAGCCGGAGCCGGTCACTCTGGTGCGGAATCCGGACATCCTCGCGGAGATCTCCGCCGACCGCGCGCGCCCCGCGCAGGTGGTCGTCGGCTTCGCCGCGGAGACCGACGAGGTGCTGGCCAACGGCCGCGCGAAGCTGAAGCGCAAGGGGTGCGATCTGCTCGTGGTGAACGAGGTGGGCGAGCGCAAGACCTTCGGTTCTGAGGAGAACGAGGCCGTTGTGCTCGGCGCCGACGGCAGTGAGACCCCGGTGCCGTACGGCCCCAAGGAAGCCCTGGCCGAGACGGTGTGGGACCTGGTCGCCGAGCGCCTCCGCTGATGTTTCCGTCACCCTGCGCCCCGGTGAAACCCGGCCGAACGGCGCGTGGCGCCTCTGGTCAATGCCGCTCGGCATTGGGCAGAATGCCCGTGCCGCAGGTCACGGCGCTTCCGAGTGTCGAGACAGGGGGACCGTGGCCGAAGCGTGACCGATAAACTGTTCCACGGACGGCGCCAGGGTGCAGCCCCCGCCGTCCGCCAATGATCAGCCAGCAGCCGCTGCAACCCCAGGGAGCGTTGTGTCCCGTCGCCTGTTCACCTCGGAGTCCGTGACCGAGGGTCACCCCGACAAGATCGCTGACCAGATCAGCGACACCATTCTCGACGCGCTGCTGCGCGAGGACCCGGCCTCCCGGGTCGCCGTCGAGACCCTGATCACGACCGGCCTGGTGCACGTGGCCGGCGAGGTCACGACCAAGACGTACGCGGACATCGCGACGCTGGTCCGGAACAAGATCCTCGAGATCGGCTACGACTCCTCGAAGAAGGGCTTCGACGGCGCCTCCTGCGGCGTGTCGGTGTCGATCGGCGCGCAGTCCCCGGACATCGCCCAGGGCGTGGACACGGCGTACGAGTCCCGTGTCGAGGGCGACGAGGACGAGCTGGACAAGCAGGGCGCGGGCGACCAGGGCCTGATGTTCGGCTACGCGACGGACGAGACGCCGACGCTGATGCCGCTGCCGATCTTCCTGGCGCACCGCCTGTCGAAGCGCCTGTCCGACGTGCGCAAGAACGGCACGATCCCCTACCTGCGCCCGGACGGCAAGACGCAGGTCACCATCGAGTACGACGGTGACAAGGCGGTCCGCCTGGACACCGTCGTCGTCTCCTCCCAGCACGCCTCCGACATCGACCTGGAGTCGCTCCTGGCTCCGGACATCAAGGAGTTCGTCGTCGAGCCGGAGCTGAAGGCGCTCCTGGAGGACGGCATCAAGATCGACACCGAGAACTACCGTCTGCTGGTCAACCCCACCGGCCGTTTCGAGATCGGCGGCCCGATGGGCGACGCCGGCCTGACCGGCCGCAAGATCATCATCGACACCTACGGCGGCATGGCCCGCCACGGCGGCGGCGCCTTCTCCGGCAAGGACCCGTCCAAGGTCGACCGCTCCGCCGCGTACGCGATGCGCTGGGTCGCCAAGAACGTGGTCGCCGCGGGTCTCGCCACCCGCTGCGAGGTCCAGGTGGCGTACGCGATCGGCAAGGCCGAGCCGGTCGGCCTGTTCGTCGAGACCTTCGGCACCGCCAAGATCGACACGGACAAGATCGAGAAGGCGATCGACGAGGTCTTCGACCTCCGCCCGGCCGCCATCATCCGCGACCTCGACCTGCTCCGCCCGATCTACTCCCAGACCGCCGCGTACGGCCACTTCGGCCGTGAGCTTCCCGAGTTCACCTGGGAGCGCACGGACCGCGTGGACGCGCTGCGCAAGGCGGCGGGGCTGTAAGCAGGCCCCCACGGCATGAGGCCCGGCTCCCCTCGGGGGCCGGGCCTCGCCGCGTCCGCACCGCTCCCGGGCGCCGTCGGCTGTCAGTGGGATTTGGTAAGAATGCAAGCGTGAGCAGCGAGAACGAGCACGCGGACGGCGCCGCCGGTGGTGCGGAGGGTGCGCCGCCCGAGCAGCTCGCGCTCATCCGGGAGAGCGTGCGGAAGGCCAAGACGCCCCGGGCCAAGCCGCGGACGTGGCGGGGCGCCGCGCTGGCCAAGGAGCTGCCCGTCGCGCGGGTGCTCGTCGACAAGGGTGTGCTCCATCTCGACCGGTACTTCGACTACGCCGTGCCCGAGGAGCTGGACGCCGAGGCCCAGCCGGGCGTGCGGGTGCGGGTGCGGTTCGGGGCCGGCCGGCACCGGGTGCGGGAAGGCCGGCGCGAGGGCGGCGGACTGATCGACGGCTTCCTCGTCGAGCGGCTGCCCGAGTCCGACTACTCCGGGCCGCTGGCCGCCCTCGCCCAGGTCGTGTCGCCCGAGCGGGTGCTGAGCGAGGAACTGCTGGGTCTGGCCCGGGCCGTCGCCGACCGGTACGCGGGCAGCCTCGCCGACGTCCTGCAACTCGCCGTCCCGCCGCGCAACGCACGGGCCGAGCAGCGCCCCTCGCCCGCGCCGCAGCCGCCGCCCCAGGCGCCCGGAGCGGGCTCCTGGCAGCGTTACGAGCGGGGAGCGGCCTTCCTTGAGTCGCTGGCCTCCGGCGGGGCGCCACGGGCCGTGTGGAACGCGTTGCCCGGCCCGCAGTGGAGCGAGGAGCTGGCCCGGGCCGTCGCGGCGACCCTGGCCTCCGGACGCGGAGCGCTCGTCGTCCTGCCCGACGGGCGGGCGGTGGCCCGCGTCGACGCCGCCCTGACCGCGCTGCTCGGCGAGGGACGGCACGCGGTGCTCACCGCCGACGCGGGACCCGAGAAGCGGTACGCCCAGTGGCTCGCGGTGCGGCGGGGCTCCGTCCGGGCCGTGATCGGAACGCGGGCGGCGATGTTCGCGCCCGTCCAGGACCTGGGACTGGTCGCCCTGTGGGACGACGGGGACGACAGCCACAGCGAGCAGCACGCGCCGCAGCCGCACGCACGGGAGGTGCTGCTGCTGCGGGCCGCCCAGGACAAGTGCGGTTTCCTGCTGGGCGGCTGGGGCTGCACCGTGGAGGCCGCGCAGCTCGTCGAGACCGGGTGGGCGCGGCCGCTCGTCGCCGGGCGGGACCAGGTACGTGCCGCCGCACCGCTGGTACGGACCGTCGGGGACGGAGACCTCGCGCGGGACGAGGCCGCCCGGGCCGCCCGGCTGCCCACGCTCGCCTGGCAGGCGGTCAGGGAGGGGCTGCGGCAGGGCCCGGTGCTGGTGCAGGTGCCCCGGCGGGGCTACGTGCCGCGCATGGCGTGCGCCGCCTGCCGGGCGCCCGCACGGTGCCGGCACTGCTCCGGGCCCCTGGAGGCACGGGACGGCGGCGCGCTCTGCTGCGGCTGGTGCGGCCGTGAGGAGAGCGACTGGCACTGCCCGGAGTGCGGGGCCTTCCGGCTGCGCGCCTCGGTCGTGGGGGCGCGGCGGACGGCCGAGGAACTCGGACGGGCCTTCCCCGCAGTTCCGGTGCGGACCTCGGGTCGTGAACACGTGCTCGACACCGTGCCGGGGTCGCCCGCGCTGGTGGTGAGCACGCCGGGGGCCGAACCCGTCGCCGAGGGCGGCTACGCGGCTGCCCTGCTGCTGGACGGGTGGGCCATGCTCGGGCGGCCCGACCTGCGGGCCGGGGAGGACGCGCTGCGGCGGTGGATCGCGGCCGGGGCGCTCGTCCGGCCGCAGTCGGCCGGGGGCACGGTGGTCGTCGTGGCGGAGCCGACGCTGCGCCCCGTGCAGGCGCTCGTCCGGTGGGATCCCGTCGGGCACGCGGTGCGGGAACTGGCCGAGCGGGCGGAGCTGGGTTATCCGCCGGTGTCGCGGATGGCGGCCGTGTCCGGGCCGCCGGAAGCGGTGGCCGACTTCCTCCGTACGGCCGAACTGCCGCCGGAGGCCGAGGTGCTGGGGCCGGTGCCGTTGCCCGTGACGACTGCGGGGCGTCCGCGGCGGGCGGGGGCGCCACCGCCCGGGGAGCAGTGGGAACGGGCGATGCTGAGGGTGCCGCCGGGAAGGGGGGCCGCGCTGGCCGCCGCACTGAAAGCCGCGCAGGCCGCACGCATGGCCCGGGGGAGTGGCAGTGGGAGCGCGGGCGCCAGGGGGAGCGCGGGTGCTCGGGGCAGTGGGAACGGGAGTGCGGTCTGGGTGCGGATCGATCCGCTCGACATCGGGTGAGCGCGGTCGCTGCGCCGGCGACGGTGCGGTCCGGCGCCGGTCTCTCCGGTCGTTCCGGTGAGGCGCCGCCGCCCGTGTACGCGACTGCCCTCCCGGACAGGTGTCGGGAGGGCAGCTGTGGGCGCGGTGTGGGTGCGGTGTCCGGTCAGCCGTTGCGCGGGCCCGGGAAGGCCGTCGGCCTCGCCTCGTCGCGGAGGGCCGGGCTGCCGGCCGTCGGCTGGGTGGGCATGGAGCGGGCCGCGGGGACCGTCGGGACCGTGGGGAGGCCGGTGCTCACACTGACCGTGCGGTTGCCCGTCGGCTCCGGGGTGCGCTCGGCCTCGGCCGCGGCGGTCTGGGCCGCGGCCCGGCGCGCGCCGTAACGTCGGTGGACCGCTTGTTTGGTGACGCCCAGTGCGGAGCCCACGGCGTCCCACGAGAAGCCGAGCGAGCGGTCGAAGTCCACGGCCGCGGTGACCAGGGTCTCGACACTGTCGCGCAGCTCCTGGGCGAGACGTACCGTCGGGGCGGGCGCGCGACCGTAGACGACGAAGCCCGTGGAGGGGCCGGAGCGGCGCGGGCGGTAGACGTTCCCCAACTGGGCGGTGAGCGTGCGCAGTGCGTCCACCTGCCGGCGGACCCGCTCGATGTCCCGCACCAGCAAGTGCAGGCTGGCCCGAGCCTGGGCGTCGTGGGTTGCGTGGTCGGCCATGAACAAGCCTCTCGAACCGGCGATGAAAGGAATGGGCCGCGATGGGGCCCGATGTGGTCAACTCTGTCTTGACCAACGCGGATTCGCTCCGCGGGTCACGGTGTGGGGGCGTGGGAGCATATGCGTGCGCCTGTTTGCGCGGGGCGTGCGCCTCGGCCTGCGGCCTTCGGCGGCTTTCCGGGGCCGGCTCATAGACTGGTGTGCTGCCCGTCGTTCACCCCTGTCCGAGAGGCCCCCACCACCCCATGAAGCTCGTCTTCGCCGGTACACCCGAGGTCGCCGTTCCCGCTCTGGACGCCCTTCTCGCCTCCGGGCGGCATGAGGTGGCCGCTGTCGTCACGCGGCCCGACGCGCCGGCCGGGCGGGGGCGCAGGCTCGTCGCGTCGCCCGTCGCCGAGCGGGCGGAGGAGGCCGGGATCGAGGTGCTGAAGCCCGCCAGGCCGAAGGACCCGGAGTTCCTGGAGCGGCTGCGGGAGATCGGGCCGGACTGCTGTCCCGTCGTCGCCTACGGCGCGCTGCTGCCCCGGGTCGCCCTTGACGTCCCCGCGCACGGCTGGGTCAATCTGCACTTCTCGCTGCTGCCCGCCTGGCGGGGTGCCGCGCCCGTGCAGCACGCCATCATGGCCGGCGACGAGATCACCGGGGCGTCCACGTTCCTGATCGAGGAGGGGCTCGACTCGGGGCCGGTGTACGGGACGGTGACCGAGGAGATCCGGTCCACCGACACCAGCGGCGATCTGCTGACCAGGCTGGCCTTCGCCGGTGCCGGGCTGCTCGCCGCGACCATGGACGGGATCGAGGACGGCACGCTGAAGGCCGTACCGCAGCCGGCCGAGGGTGTCACCCTGGCCCCGAAGGTCAACGTCGAGGACGCCCGCCTCGACTGGAACGCCCCCGCGCTGCGCGTCGACCGGGTGGTGCGGGGCTGCACTCCGGCACCGGGCGCCTGGACCCTGTTCCGCGGTGAGCGGCTCAAGCTCGTCCAGGTCGCCCCCGTCCCGGACCGGACGGATCTCGCCCCCGGGCAGATCGCCGCCCAGAAGAACAACGTGTACGTCGGCACCGGCTCGTACGGCGTCGAGCTGCTGTGGGTGCAGGCGCAGGGCAAGAAGCCGATGCGGGCGGCGGACTGGGCGCGCGGGGTGCGGATCGCCGAAGGGGAGCGGCTCGGGAGCTGACCCACCCGCGATCTGTTCCCGCCCCGCGCGGCGTAGGCTGGACGGCGCACTTCATCTCACACCCGGAGCACCTTTTTCGTGAGCGAACAGCCCCGTCGGCCCCGTCCGTCCGGCAAGCCCTACCGTCGGCCCAAGAAGGACCCCGTCCGCGTCCTCGCCTTCGAGGCGCTGAGGGCCGTGGACGAGCGGGACGCCTACGCCAACCTCGTTCTGCCGCCGCTGTTGCGCAAGGCGCGGGAGAAGGACGACTTCGACGCCCGGGACGCCGCCCTCGCGACCGAGCTGGTGTACGGGACGCTGCGGCGGCAGGGGACGTACGACGCGGTCATCGCGACCTGCGTGGACCGGCCGCTCGGAGAGGTCGATCCGCCGGTGCTGGACGTGCTGAGCCTCGGTGCGCACCAGCTGCTCGGCACGCGGATCCCGACGCACGCGGCCGTGTCCGCCACCGTCGAGCTCGCGCGGGTCGTGCTCGGCGACGGGCGGGCCAAGTTCGTCAACGCCGTGCTGCGCAAGGTCGCGCAGCACGATCTTGACGGCTGGCTGGAGCGGGTCGCGCCGCCTTACGACGAGGATCCCGAGGACCATCTCGCCGTCGTCCACTCGCATCCGCGGTGGGTCGTGTCGGCGCTGTGGGACTCCCTCGGCGGCGGGCGCGCCGGTATCGAGGAGTTGCTGCGCGCCGACAACGAGCGGCCCGAGGTGACGCTGGTCGCGCGGCCGGGCAGGGCCACCGCCGATGAACTGCTCGGCGAGGACGCCGCCGTGCCGGGGCAGTGGTCGCCGTACGCCGTGCGGCTGACCGAGGGCGGGGAGCCGGGCGCCATCGAGGCCGTCCGGGACGGGCGCGCGGGCGTGCAGGACGAGGGCAGCCAGCTCGTGGCGATCGCCCTCGCCAACGCGCCCTTGGACGGGCCCGACCGGCGATGGCTGGACGGGTGCGCGGGGCCCGGCGGCAAGGCCGCGCTGCTCGGCGCCCTCGCCGCCGAACGAGGTGCGACGCTGCTCGCCTCCGAGAAGCAGCCGCACCGGGCGGGGCTCGTGGCCAAGGCGCTGGAGGGCAATCCCGGGCCGTACCAGGTGATCACCGCGGACGGCACACGGCCGGCGTGGCGGCCCGGCAGCTTCGACCGGGTCCTGGTCGACGTGCCGTGCACCGGTCTCGGCGCCCTGCGACGCCGCCCCGAGGCACGCTGGCGGCGCCGGCCGGACGACCTGGAGGGGTTCGCGCCGTTGCAGCGCGGGCTGCTGCGTGCCGCCCTGGAGTCGGTGCGGGTCGGCGGTGTCGTGGGCTACGCGACGTGCTCGCCGCACCTCGCCGAGACCCGGGCCGTCGTCGCCGACGTGCTCAAGCAGGTCCCGGACACCGACCTCCTCGACGCGCGTCCGCTGCTGCCCGGCGTACCGGATCTGGGCGACGGCCCCGACGTACAGCTGTGGCCGCATCTGCACGGGACCGACGCCATGTACCTGGCCCTCATTCGCCGGACCGGCTGACCCCCGCCGAGACGCTCTCCCGGGCCGCCGCACCGCCGTCGTCCCTGGCCAGCCGGTGCGGCCACCACACCTTCGGTCCCACGTCCAGGAACAGCGACGTCACCAGGACCGAGCGCACGACGAACGTGTCGATGAGGACCCCGAGGGCGACCGCGAAGCCGATCTCGGCGAAGGCGACCATCGGGAGGGTGCCGAGGGCGGCGAAGGTACCGGCCAGGACCAGGCCCGCGGAGGTGATGACCGCGCCGGTGGCGGCCAGCCCGGTGATCACGCCCTGTCTGGTGCCCTGGTGGGCCGCCTCCTCGCGGATGCGGGTGGTCAGGAAGATGTTGTAGTCGATGCCCAGGGCGACCAGGAAGACGAAGACGAACAGCGGGAAGTCGGTCGCCTCCCCCGCGTAGTCGAAGAGGTGGCGGAAGGCCAGGGCGCTGATGCCCAGGGCCGCCGTGAAGGACAGGATCACCGTCCCGACCAGCAGCAGCGGGGCGATCAGGGACCGCAGGAGCGCGCACAGGATCAGCAGGACGACGGCCAGGACCAGCGGGATGATCACGATGTTGTCGTGGGTCGTCGCCCTGTCCATGTCGATGAGCCCGGCCGTGCCGCCGCCCACCTGGGCGTCCGCGTCCGGCACCGCGTGCACCGCGTCCCGCACCCTCTCGACGGTCTGCTTGGCCGCCTCGCTGTCCGCCGGATCGGTCAGGGTCGCCTCGAACAGCACCTTGCCCTCGTTCACGGGTCTCGCGCCCGGGGGCAGGCCGAGCGAGGTCGGCACGACGCCCTCGGTCCCGGCGACCACGCGGCCCACCTGCCGGGCCTGTGCCTGGTCGGAGACGATGACGAGCGGGTTGCCGCTGCCGGCGGGGAAGTACCGCTCGGAGACCTCCTGGCCGACGATCGAGTCCGGTTTGCCGGTGAAGGCGTCCGCGTTGCTGATGCCCTCCGCGCGCAGCTGGACGAGGCCGAGCGAGCAGACCGCGAGGACGAGAACCGTCACCGCCCAGACCGTGCGCGGACGGCGGGCGATACCGCGGCCGGTGCGGGCCCAGATGCCGCGCCCGGTGGGGTCGGCCGAGCCGAGGTGGGGGATCACCGGCCAGAAGATCCAGCGGCCGAAGATCACCAGCAGGGCCGGGAACAGGGTCATCATCGCCAGGAGGGCGACCGCCACGCCGATCGCGGCGACCGGGCCCAGGCCGCTGGTGGAGTTCATCTCCGCGACCAGCAGCACGAGCATGCTCAGCACGACCGTCGCCCCGGAGGCGAGCACGGCGGGGCCCGCCCGGTGCAGGGCGCGCGCCATCGCCTCGTGCCGGTCCTCGTGGCGGCGCAGTTCCTCCCGGTAGCGCGCCACGAGCAGCAGCGCGTAGTCCGTCCCCGCGCCGAACACGAGCACCGTGAGGATGCCGGCGCTCTGCCCGTTGACCGTCAGGCCGGCGTACTCGGCGAGGAAGTAGATCAGCGCCTGTGCGGTGAACAGCGCGGCGATCACGGCGAGCAGCGGGACCAGCAGCAGGGTGGGACTGCGGTAGGTGATCAGCAGCATGACGATGACGACGGCCATGGCCGACACCAGCAGCGTCGAGTCGATGCCCTCGAAGGCCTTGGAGAAGTCCGCCGACGTGCCGCCCGGCCCGGTGATGTGCACGGCGAGGCCGCCGTGACCGTCGCCGGTGACGTCCCGCATGGAGTCGACCGCGGGCGCGATCTGCTTCCAGCCCTTCTCGTCCATCGTGATGGGTACGAGGATCTCCGCCGCCCGGGGATCGGCCGGCCGGTCGTAGACGGGCCCCCGGGTCTCCGCGCCCCGGATGCCGTGGTCGCGCAGCTGCCTCAGCTGTGCCGCGTCCTCGGTGATCTGCGCGCGGTCCTGTGCGGTGAGCCCGCTGTCCCGGGCGTAGACGACGACCGCGGGGAGCTGCTCGGGCCGGAAGCCCTTCGACAGCTCCAGGACCTGCGTCGACTCCGCGGACCCCGGCAGCCAGGACGCCGCGTCGTTGTCCTGCGCATCGGTGAGCTTCATCGCGAACGGCGCCGTCACGAACAGCACGACCACCCACAGCCCCAGCACCGACCACTTGGCCCGCCGCCCGCACACGAGGTGCCCGATGCCCTGCTTCATGGCAAAGCCTTCCGCGGAGACGCCCCTTCAGGGGCGCGGGGCTGTGTCGTGTGCGGCTCCGCCGCGTGGGCGCGACCAGCCACATACAACCCGCAGCCGAACAGAACGACCAGCCCTGTGGGACCCCCACCGCCCAAGCCCAGCGCAGCGCATAGGCTAAGGACATGGCCGCGCAGATCAACCCCAGCATCCTGTCCGCAGACTTCGCCCGCCTCGCGGACGAGGCGAAGGCCGTGCAGGGAGCCGACTGGCTCCACGTCGACGTCATGGACAACCATTTCGTCCCGAACCTCACGCTCGGCGTGCCGGTCGTGGAGTCGCTCGCCCGAGCGACGGACACCCCGCTGGACTGCCATCTGATGATCGAGGCCCCCGATCGGTGGGCACCGCAGTACGTGGAGGCGGGGGCCGGTTCCGTCACCTTCCACGTCGAGGCCGCCGCCGCCCCGGTCCGGCTCGCCCGGGAGATCCGCGCCAAGGGCGCCCGCGCCTCCATGGCGCTGAAGCCCGCGACCCCCATCGAGCCGTACGAGGACCTGCTCCCCGAGCTCGACATGCTGCTGATCATGACGGTCGAACCGGGCTTCGGGGGACAGGCCTTCCTCGACATCATGCTTCCGAAGATTCGCCGCACCCGCGAGTTGATCAGCAAGCACGGACTGGAGCTCTGGCTCCAGGTCGACGGCGGAGTTTCCGCTTCCACCATCGAGCGCTGCGCCGACGCCGGAGCCGACGTCTTCGTGGCCGGATCGGCGGTCTACGGGGCAAACGACCCGGCCGAGGCGGTACGTGCACTACGCACCCAAGCGGAGGCGGCGACGGCGAAGGCCTCCTGGGCCTGCGACCACTGAGCCACAGCAAAGTGAACGGCTCTCATCAGGGCTGATCGACCGCGCCGGATCTGCAAGGATGAACGGCGAATCCAGAGTGTGAACAGCAGTGAGGAGATCGCCGTGTCGGGTATGTCGGCGGGCCGGTCAGCCATGCGGATGGGACCCGCTGAGCTGGTGCAGGCGGCGGCCATGGCCCGCCGCTTCTACCTCGAGGGCAAGTCCAAGATCCAGATCGCGGAGGAGTTCGGCGTCAGCCGCTTCAAGGTGGCCCGGGTCCTGGAAACCGCCCTCGAACGGGATCTCGTGCGTATCGAGATCCGCGTGCCGGCCGAACTGGACGCCGAGCGCTCGGACGCGCTCCGCGCTCGCTACGGCCTCAGGCACGCCGTCGTGGTCGAGTCCCCGGCCGAGGCCGAGGAGACACCCGACCCCGAGAACCTGGGAGAGGTGGCCGCCGACCTGCTCGGCGAACTGGTCAACGAAGGTGATGTGCTGGGCCTGGCCTGGGGCCGCTCCACCATCCACATGGCGGCGGCGCTCGACCGGCTGCCGCCGTGCACGGTCGTGCAGTTGACGGGTGTGTACGACGCCGGGACCGCCGAGCGCGGCTCGGTCGAGGCCGTGCGACGGGCCGCCCAGGTGTCCGGCGGCGACGCCCACCCCATCTACGCGCCGATGCTGTTGCCCGACGCGGCCACGGCCTCGGCACTGCGCAACCAGACGGGGATCGCCCGGGCCTTCGAGCACTTCGACAAGGTCACCGTCGCCTGTGTCTCCATCGGCTCCTGGGAGCCGGGCATCTCCACGGTGCACGACATGCTCACCGAGGAGGAGCGCGCGCACTACGCCTCCCTCGGTGTCGCCGCCGAGATGTCCGCGCACCTCTTCGACGCCGAGGGCCGCCGGGTCGGACGGGACCTGGGCGAGCGGTGCATCACCGTCAAGGCCGACCAGCTGCGCCGGGTCCCCGAGGTCGTCGCGATCGCGGGCGGGCAGCGCAAGGGGCCGGCGATCGACGCGGTGCTGCGGTCCGGGCTCGTCACCAGCCTGGTGACGGACACGTCGGCCGCGGACTACCTGATGACGGCGGGGCCGACGCCCAAGTCCGCGTTCAACCGGTCCGACCCGGACGGAGCCTGACGGATGGCCGGCGAGCCGCGAAAGGTGACGGACGACCCGGCGGGCCGGATCGTGCTCACGCTGGACCTCGGCGGGGTCACGGACAAGGCGGGCCTCATGGACCGCTGCGCCCGTGACCTGGCCCTGCCCGAGTGGTTCGGCCGGAACTGGGACGCCCTCGCCGACTGCCTGTCCGACCCGGACCTGTGGCCCGAGGGGGCCGTGGACCGGGGGTTGCTGGTCGTCGTCACGGGCTGGCGGGCCTATGCCGAGACACGGCCCGACGAGTGGCAGGTCGCGGAGGAGATCTTCGCCGAGGCGACCGACCGCGGCCCGGGACTCTTCGTCACCCTCGGGCTTGGAGCATCCTCCGAGGAGGCCCCTGACCAGCCTGGATGATCTGCTGGGGGTCGTCCGGAGCCCCGGCGTGGGAGAATGAAGTACGTGCTCTTTCCCCCTGGCCGGCCGGTCAGGGGGTCACCTCTGATCGACTGGGATGTGCAGCACGTGCGTTTTCTCAATGACATCCAGCCCGGGTACGACCTGACGTACGACGACGTCTTCATGGTGCCGAGCCGTTCCGCGGTCGGCTCGCGCCAGGGCGTGGACCTCAGCTCCCCGGACGGCACGGGCACCACCATCCCGCTCGTCGTCGCCAACATGACCGCCATCGCCGGGCGGCGCATGGCCGAGACCGTGGCCCGCCGCGGCGGCCTGGTGGTGATACCGCAGGACATCCCGATCGAGGTCGTCACCGAGGTCGTCTCCTGGGTGAAGAGCCGCCACCTGGTCCTCGACACCCCGATCATCCTGTCCCCGCACCAGACCGTCGCCGACGCCCTGGGGCTGCTGCCCAAGCGGGCGCACAACGCCGGTGTCGTCGTCGACGAGAACCACAAGCCCATCGGCGTGGTCACCGACTCCGACCTCTCCGGCGTCGACCGCTTCACGCAGCTCGCCGAGGTCATGTCCCGGGACCTGCTGCTCATCGACGCGGACAAGGACCCGGGCGAGGCCTTCGACACCCTCGACCACGCCAACCGCCGCTACGCCCCCGCGGTGCACCAGGACGGCACGCTCGCCGGCATCCTCACCCGCAAGGGCGCCCTGCGCGCCACGCTCTACCAGCCGGCCACCGACGCCCAGGGGCGGCTGCGCATCGCCGCCGCCGTCGGCATCAACGGCGATGTCGCGGGCAGGGCCGAGCAGCTGCTGGACGCGGGCGTCGACACCCTCGTCATCGACACCGCGCACGGCCATCAGGAGTCGATGATCAGCGCCCTGAAGCTGGTCCGCGACCTCGACCCGCAGGTCCCGATCGCGGCGGGCAACGTGGTGGCCGCGGCGGGCGTGCGCGACCTGATCGAGGCGGGCGCCGACATCGTCAAGGTCGGTGTCGGACCCGGTGCCATGTGCACCACGCGCATGATGACCGGCGTCGGCCGGCCGCAGTTCTCCGCCGTCCTGGAGTGCGCCGCCGAGGCGAGGAAGTACGGCAAGCACGTGTGGGCCGACGGCGGTGTCCGCCACCCGCGCGACGTGGCCATGGCCCTCGCCGCCGGCGCCTCCAACGTGATGGTCGGCTCCTGGTTCGCGGGCACCTACGAGTCCCCGGGCGACCTCCAGCACGACGCGCAGGGGCGCGCCTACAAGGAGTCGTTCGGCATGGCGTCCGCGCGTGCCGTGCGCAACCGCACCTCGGACGAGTCGGCGTACGACCGGGCCCGCAAGGCGCTGTTCGAGGAGGGCATCTCCACCTCCCGCATGTTCCTCGACCCGGCCCGCCCGGGCGTCGAGGACCTGATCGACTCGATCATCGCGGGCGTCCGCTCCTCCTGCACCTACGCCGGTGCCGGCTCCCTGGAGGAGTTCGCCGAGAAGGCCATCGTCGGCATCCAGAGCGCCGCCGGCTACGCCGAGGGCAAGCCGCTGCACGCCAGCTGGAGCTAGCCCGCCCGGCGCCCTCTCGTTCGGCCCCCGTCGACCCGCCCGGCGGGTCGACGGGGGCCGTCGTCGGGGTGCTGGAGCAAGCACCTGTCCCCTGGCTGGAAAGACCGCCCTGGTGCACCGACCTGCCCGCGGTGACGTACGTCGACCGCTGGTCCGACTGGACCTCGACGGGGTGCGGCATGAGCAAGCCTGTCCCTGCGTGTTCCTGGTCAAGGCCCTCTGGAGGGGCCGCGCGCAACGGTCGACAGCCATGCCGCAACGAACACCCGTCGAATTCCCAGGAACGCAATGATCTTGCGGGTATGCGCAAGGTTGCTGCATTTCACCAGCAACGCCGATGCTCATAGGCTGTCGCCTCGAACGTGGCGTGGCAGGGACCCCGCTCGGTGGGTCCCTGAAGGGATGCCGCCGGTCCCTGCCGCCCTGACCGGCAGCGAAAAGGAGCCAGCGCGTGCTCGACCAAGGCGCACCCCCGCAGAACCCAGGCCAGACGGCCGCAACCGCGTCCCCCGGCATCGGCGCGCGCCTCATGCGCCGCAAGCCGGTGGAACGCCTGGTCGCGGAGGGTGGCCAGGGCGAGGGAGGCTCGCTGCGGCGCTCCCTCGGGCTCTGGCAGCTCACCATGATCAGCATCGGTGCCACCCTCGGCACCGGCATCTTCGTCGTCCTCGGCGAGGCCGTGCCCAAGGCGGGCCCGGCCGTCACGCTCTCCTTCGTGATCGCCGGCCTGACCGCCCTGTTCTCGGCGCTGTCCTACGCGGAGCTGGCGGGCACCATCCCTGTCTCCGGCTCCTCGTACTCGTACGCGTACGCAACGATGGGCGAGCTGATCGCCTGGATCTGCGGCTGGTGCCTCGTCCTCGAGTACGGCGTCTCGGTCGCGGCCGTCGCCGTCGGCTGGGGCGAGTACCTCAACGAACTGCTCGACGGCACCATAGGCGTCACCATCCCGGCCGCGCTGTCCGCCCCGCCCGGCGACGGCGGCGTGTTCAACCTGCCCGCGCTGATCGTCGTGCTGCTCGCCATGGCGTTCCTGATGGGCGGCGCCCGTGAGTCCGCCCGCGCCAACACCGTCATGGTCGTCGTGAAGATCGCCGCGCTGGTGATGTTCTGCGCCATCGGCGTCCAGGGCTTCCGCTCGGGCAACTACGAGAACTTCATGCCCCTCGGCATGGCCGGAGTCAGCGCCGCCGGTGCCACGCTGTTCTTCTCCTACATCGGCTTCGACGCCGCCTCCACCGCCGGTGAGGAGGCCAAGAACGCCCAGCGCGACCTGCCCCGCGCGATCATGCTGTCGCTGGTCATCGTCACGGCCCTGTACGTCCTCGTCGCGGCCGTCGCGGTCGGCGCCAAGCCGTGGAAGGGCTTCACCGACTCCGAGGCCGCCCTCGCCCAGATCATGCGCGAGGTCACCGGGCAGAGCTTCTGGGGCACCCTGCTGGCGTTCTGCGCCGTCATCGCCATCGCGAGCGTCGTGCTGACCGTGCTGTACGGCCAGACCCGCATCCTGTTCGCCATGTCCCGCGACGGGCTGGTGCCGAAGGTCTTCTCCAAGGTCCACCCGAAGACCAAGACCCCCCGTACCAACACCCTGATCGTGTCGCTGTTCTGCGGTGTCCTGGCCGCCGCGATCCCGCTCGGGCAGCTCGCCGACGCCACCAGCATCGGCACCCTGTTCGCCTTCGCGCTCGTCAACGTGGCCGTCGTCGTCCTGCGCCGCACCAAGCCGGACATGCCCCGCACCTTCCGGGTGCCGCTCTCCCCGGTCATGCCCGCGCTGGGCTTCGGCTTCTGCCTGTGGATGATGGGCAGCCTGTCGGCCGTCACCTGGGTGGTCTTCGGTGTCTGGATGGCCGCCGGGCTCGTGTTCTACTTCCTGTACGGCTACCGCCGTTCCCGACTCGCACCATCCGAAAAGTGACCGACCCACTGTGCTGAACGATCTCGACGAACGCATCGTGCACGCCCTCGCCGAGGACGCCCGCCGCTCCTACGCCGACATCGGCCAGATCGTCGGCCTGTCCGCGCCCGCCGTGAAACGGCGGGTGGACCGGCTGCGCGCCACCGGAGCCATCACCGGCTTCACCGTCCGGGTGGACCCGGGCGCCCTCGGCTGGGAGACCGAGGGGTTCGTCGAGATCTACTGCCGCGGCAACACCTCCCCGGAGACCATCCAGCGGGGCCTGGAGCGCTACCAGGAGGTCGTGGCCGCGTCCACTGTCACCGGGGACGCGGACGCGATCGCCCAGGTCTTCGCCTCCGACATGCGGCACTTCGAACGGGTCCTGGAGCGGATCGCCGGGGAGCCGTTCGTCGAGCGGACCAAGTCCGTGCTCGTGCTGTCGCCGCTGCTGCGTCGCTTCTCGTCGGGATCGCCCACGTAGACGGGATCGCCCGCGTAAGTCCGTGGCCCGTTCCCTGTGACACCTCTAGCCTGGGTGCCATGACCTGGCGACATTGATCCACCAGCCGTGCCTCCCGAGGGCCGCCTCGGACGCCGTACCTCCGGCGTCCGATCCGTCCCTGCGGGAAGGCCTCATGACACTCTCACCTGCACGCGTGCCCGCCACCGGTGTCCGGCGGCTGACGACCACGCTGTACGGCTACGCGTTCCTCGACGACTTCGTCCTGCTCTACCCGGTGTACGCGCTGCTCTTCGCCGACACCGGCATGTCGCTCTGGCAGATCTCCTCCCTGTTCGCCCTGTGGTCGATCACCGCGGTGGTGCTGGAAGTGCCCTCCGGCGCCTGGGCCGACGCCGTGTCGCGACGCAGGCTGTTGTGGATCGGCCCGCTGCTCACCGCCGCCGGCTTCGCGCTCTGGGTGGCCGTCCCGTCGTACTGGGCCTTCGCGGCCGGCTTCGTGCTGTGGGGCGCGGGCGGGGCGCTCGGTTCGGGCGCGCTGGAGGCGCTGGTCTACGACGAACTGGACCGGCTCGGTGCCGCCGGCCGGTACGCGCGCACCATGGGCCGGGCCCGGGCCGCGAGGCTGCTGGGCACGGTGGCCTCCATCGGCCTGGCCGGGCCCGTCCTCGCCCGGGGCGGCTACGAGGCCGTCGGTGCCGCGAGCGTCCTGGCCTGTGTGCTGACCGCCGTCACCGCGACCCGGCTCCCGGAGCACCGGGCCCGGCCGGAGAACGCCGACGGCGACAGCTGGGCGACGACTCTGCGGGCCGGGCTCGCGGAGGTCCGCCGGGACCGCACGGTGCGCGGCGCCCTGCTGCTGGTCCCGGCCGTGGCCGCGGTGTGGGGCGCACTCGACGAGTACACCCCACTGCTGGTCCGGGACCTCGGCGTCGCCGAGACGACGGTGCCCTACCTGATCATGCTGATCTGGGCGGGCGTCACCGTCGGCAGCCTCCTGACCGGACCGGCCGAACGCCTCGGCACGGCCGGCCTCGCGGCGCTGCTCGCGGGCGCCGCACTCGCCCTGGCGGTGGGTGCCGCGGGCCGCTCACCGGCCGGCATCGCTCTCGTGAGCCTCGCCTTCGCCGGGTTCCAGCTCGCGGAGGTGCTGGCCGACGTCCGCCTCCAGCACCGTATCGACGAGTCCCGGCGGGCCACGCTCACCTCCCTGGCGAGCCTGGGCACCGAGCTGGCCACGGTCGCCACGTTCGGCGTGTACGCGCTGCTCGGCACGGACCTGGCGCACAGCACCGTCTTCGCGGTGCTCGCGGTTCCCTACCTGGTGACGGCCCTGGCACTGGCTAGAGCTTGGGCTGCCACGGCACGACCGTGAAGTCGCCCGTCCCCTTCTTCACCTTCTCGTAGGGGGCGGAACTCACGCACTTGGGCGGCTCGTTGCCTTCACCGGGACGGCCGGTCGAGGCCCAGCTGTAGCCGAGCCGGTCGTGGCGGCCGAGGTCGTGGACGGTGACGCCGACCCGCTTGCCCTCGGCGCCCGGCAGGTCGGATTCGGTGATGACACCGGACACGACGGCCACCTTCCCGCCGGTGACCAGGCAGTCGACCTTGACCTTGGCCCGGGCGCCGAAGTCCTTGAGGTAGTGGCTGAACTCGAAGGTGCCGGTCGCCTTCGTCGGGTCGGCGATGTCCTTCGCCGCCAGATGCGCGTCGAACGAGAACGTGATGTCGTCCCCGGCCGAGCGGTACAGCTTGGCGGTGCCGGTGAGCGCGGCGGCCTCCCGCTGCCGGGACGAGGCGTCCGAGGCGGTGGCGGTCTCCCGCTGTCGCGGCGCCTCGTCGGATGCGATGGCGGCAGAGGCCGCTCCGGCGGTGAGCAGCAGGGCGGAGCCGAGCACGACGATCTTCGTACGGCGGTTCATCACGGTCCTTTCGGCAGGTCGAGTGGACGGTCACTACTCTCGCCGGGACCCCGCGCCCGCCACATCGCACCCGAGGCGGGACCCCGCCTCCGCCGCCCGGCGGGGGATGCCGGACCGCCCTGCGCCCCAGGGATGAGCCGACCTGCGACCTCGGCGACGCAACGAATCGCCGCTCACGCCTGGAGCACGCAACAAACCGCTCATCGGCGCGCAACGGCGCCTTCTTGTCCCTCCTGCTCAGCCGCCCGTACCGTCTATGTGGCCCCCACAACCACCCTTCCGCCACCCTTCCGCCCGGTGAGGAACGCCCATGCGCACCGCCCTGCTCCAGAGCTCCGGCCGCCCCGGCTCGACCGTCGAGAACCTCAAGGTGCTCGACGAGGCCGCGGGCCGGGCCGCCGCAGCGGGCGCCGGGCTGGTCGTCACGCCGGAGATGTTCCTGACCGGGTACGCGATCGGCGACGACATCGGCCGCCTGGCGGAGCCCGCCGACGGCGACTGCGCGGACGCCATCGCCGAGATCGCGTCGAGCCACGGCCTGGCGATCGCCTACGGCTACCCCGAGCGGGACGGCGACGCCGTGTTCAACTCCGCCCAGCTGATCTCCGCCGACGGCACCCGTCTCGCCGGCTACCGCAAGACGCACCTCTTCGGCTGCTTCGAGCGGGACCACTTCACGCCGGGTGACGGGCCGGTCGTCCAGGCCGAGATCGACGGCCTCCGCGTCGGCATCCTCATCTGCTACGACGTCGAGTTCCCGGAGAACGTCCGCGCCCACGCCCTGGCCGGTACCGACCTGCTGGTCGTCCCGACGGCGCAGATGCACCCGTTCCAGTTCGTCGCCGAGTCGATGATCCCGGTGCGGGCCTTCGAGAACCAGATGTACGTCGCGTACGTCAACCGGGTCGGCCGGGAAGGGGAGTTCGAGTTCGTCGGCATCTCCACGCTCGCCGGGCCCGACGGGGTCGCCCGCACCCGCGCCGGGCGCGGTGAGGAACTCGTCCTCGCCGACGTCGACCCGGTGTTCCTCGCCGCGTCGCGCGAGGCCAACCCCTATCTGCGGGACCGGCGCCCGGGCCTGTACGGGCCGCTCGTCTGAGAACCCCCTGATCCGCACACCCTGATCGTTCCTCTGCAAGGAGTCCGCACCCCATGACGTCAACCGTGCCCAACGCCGTCGAGCACGCAGACGCGCAGCAGCCGCCGATCACCATGTTCGGCCCGGACTTCCCGTACGCGTACGACGACTTCCTCGCCCACCCGGCGGGTCTCGGGCAGATACCCGCGACGGAGCACGGCACGGAGGTCGCTGTCATCGGCGGCGGCCTGTCCGGCATCGTCGCCGCGTACGAGCTGATGAAGATGGGCCTCAAACCGGTCGTGTACGAGGCCGACCGAATCGGCGGCCGGCTGCGGACGGTGGGCTTCGAAGGGTGCGACGAGTCCCTCACGGCCGAGATGGGCGCGATGCGCTTCCCGCCGTCGTCCACCGCCCTCCAGCACTACATCGACCTGGTCGGTCTGCAGACGCGGTCCTTCCCCAACCCCCTGGCGGAGGCGACCCCGTCGACCGTCGTCGACCTCAAGGGCGAGTCGCACTACGCCGAGACGATCGACGACCTGCCGCAGGTCTACCGGGACGTCGCCGAGGCCTGGAACCGGTGCCTGGAGGAGGGCGCCGACTTCTCCGACATGAACCGGGCCCTGCGCGAGCGGGACGTGCCGCGCATCCGCGAGATCTGGTCCCGGCTCGTCGAGAAGCTCGACAACCAGACCTTCTACGGCTTCCTGTGCGACTCCGAGGCGTTCAAGTCGTTCCGGCACCGGGAGATCTTCGGCCAGGTCGGCTTCGGCACGGGCGGCTGGGACACCGACTTCCCCAACTCCATCCTGGAGATCCTGCGCGTCGTCTACACCGAGGCCGACGACCACCACCGCGGCATCGTCGGCGGCTCCCAGCAGCTGCCGCTGCGCCTGTGGGAGCGCGAGCCGGCGAAGATCGTCCACTGGGCACAGGGCACCTCGCTCGCGAGCCTGCACGAGGGCGGCGAACCCCGCCCGGCCGTCACCCGCCTGCACCGCACGGCCGGCAACCGCATCACCGTGACCGACGCCCACGGTGACATCCGCACCTACCAGGCGGCGATCTTCACCGCCCAGTCCTGGATGCTGCTGTCGAAGATCGCCTGCGACGACTCGCTCTTCCCGATCGACCACTGGACGGCGATCGAGCGCACCCACTACATGGAGTCCTCCAAGCTCTTCGTCCCGGTGGACCGGCCGTTCTGGCTCGACAAGGACGAGGAGACGGGCCGGGACGTCATGTCGATGACGCTCACCGACCGTATGACGCGCGGTACCTACCTGCTCGACGACGGCCCGGACAAGCCCGCCGTCATCTGCCTCTCCTACACCTGGTGCGACGACAGCCTGAAGTGGCTGCCGCTGTCCGCGAACGAGCGGATGGAGGTCATGCTGAAGTCGCTCGGCGAGATCTATCCCAAGGTCGACATCCGGAAGCACATCATCGGCAGCCCGGTGACGGTCTCCTGGGAGAACGAGCCCTACTTCATGGGCGCGTTCAAGGCCAACCTCCCCGGCCACTACCGCTACCAGCGGCGCCTGTTCACGCACTTCATGCAGGACCGGCTGCCCGAGGACAAGCGCGGCATCTTCCTCGCCGGCGACGACATCTCCTGGACGGCCGGCTGGGCCGAGGGCGCCGTCCAGACCGCCCTCAACGCGGTCTGGGGCGTCATGCACCACTTCGGCGGCACGACCGACCCGACCAACCCCGGCCCCGGCGACGTCTACGACGAGATCGCGCCGGTCGAACTCCCGGAGGACTAGCGGACATCCCCTAAGGCCGCGACCCGGGTTCGGCCAGGGGCGTGAGCAGCATGCGCCCCGCGAATCCCACCGCCGTGTCCAGGCGGGCGGTGAACTCCTCGGCGACGTCGGGGAAGTCGCGCAGCGCCCAGAGCGCCCGGGCCGCCGTCCAGGTGGCGTCGCGGGCGCGGTCCAGGCTCCATGAGCCGAGCAGGTGGGTCAGCGGGTCGGCGATCTGGAGGAGATCGGGGCCCGGCATCAGATCTTCGCGGATGCGCTCCTCCAGCGAGACGAGGAGATCGCCCACCGTGTCGAACTCGTCCTCCAGCTCGGCGGGTGCGCAGCCGAGCGTACGGCAGGTGTCCACCACGGCCAGCGCCAGATCGTGCCCGATGTGCGCGTTGATGCCCGCCAGCGCGAACTGCAACGGCCGTACACCGGGATGGCGGCGGAACTGGAACAGCGGCCTCCAGCAGGCGGGCGGGAGCCGCTCGTCCGCCACCGCCTCGACGGCGTCCAGGTACCGGCGCGCGAACCGAACGTCCAGCGTGATCGCGGCGTGCGGGTCCGCGAACCGTCCGGTGTCGACGTAGCCGTCCACCGCCTCCGTCACGGCGAGGTAGACGCGGTTGAAGACGGCCACCCCGTCCCGGGGGTGCAGGGCCGCATCGAGGGCGCGCATACGGGAGATGACTCCGTCGACCGGAGTGTCCACTGCTGGGGGGACTTGTTCGCATCGCGGCATGCGGGCAGAGTCCCAGCTCTAGGCTGGCGGGAGTACCGGCGGGCCCGGCGCTTCCCCAGAACGGGGGAACACCGCCCGCCGCAGGGGGAGGGGGAGCGGCACCGTGTCAGGCTCACGTGCCCAGCGCCTGGCCGCCCGCAGGGCCGAGCGCAGACGCACCGTCCGGCGCGGCGCGATGGTCGTGGCGGCCTCGGTCGTGGTCGTGGCCGGCGTGGTCGCGGGGGCCCTCGCCGCCGTCGACGACGGGCGGGCCTCCGACGAGGCCGCACGCGCCGAGGTGTCCGCCTCGCCCCGCCTGGCGCCACTGCCCGCCGTGCCGTCGGCGTCCGCGCCGACCGCCGTGAAGTCCGCTGCTCCCAGCCCTCCTCCGAAGCGGAGCACGAGCCCCGCACCGTCCCCGACGACAGCGGCGCGGGACGAGCGGGACGAGGAGCGCACCGCCGTGACGGGCCGGCTCTACCGCCACCCCGACTCCCAGGTGCTCGACTGGGTCCGGGCCAACTCGGGCGACCCCCGCCGCGCGGTCATCGCGTCCCGCATCGCGGAGCAGCCGGCCGCCGTCTGGTTCGCCGACTACGCGCCGGACACCGTCACCGCCCGCGTCGCCGCCGTGACCTCCGGAGGGGCCGCGCAGGGCCGCGTGCCCGTGCTCGTGCCCTACGCGATACCCGGCCGGGACTGCGGCGGCCACTCCCAGGGTGGCGCACCCGACCTGGACGCGTACGACGCCTGGATCGACCGGTTCGCCGCGGGACTGGGCACGGGCGAGGTCATCGTCGTCCTGGAGCCCGACTCCGTCGCCCAGACCGAGTGCCTGTCCGCCGGCCGGCGCGCGGACCGCTTCGCCTCGCTGGCCCGGGCCGGACGCGTGCTGAAGGCCGCCAACCCCCGGGCACGGGTGTACTACGACGCGGGGCACTCGGGCTGGAACGCGCCCGGGAAGCAGGCCGCGTGGCTGCGGCAGGCCGGGGCCGCCTCGCCCGAGTCCTCCGACGGGATCTTCAGCAACGTCTCCAACTTCCACACCACGGCCGCCGAGGTCGCCTACGACCGGCGGGTCCTCGACGCGCTCGGCGGCCCGGCGAGCCTCGGCGCCGTCATCGACACCAGCCGCAACGGCAACGGCGCCCCGGCCGACGGGGAGTGGTGCGACCCGGCCGGCCGCAAGCTCGGCCGCGCCCCCACCCTCAGCACCGGCGAGGCCCGTGTCGACGCCTACCTCTGGGTCAAGCTGCCGGGGGAGTCGGACGGCTGCAAGGGCAGGCCGGGGACGTTCACGGCGTCGTACGCCTACGACTTGGCGTCGTCGTAGGAGGAGGTGCCCTCGTCCAGCAGCGGGTGCTGCGTCTTGAGGTGGGCCGGGGCGAAGGCCCGCAGGGCGTGGTAGCCGGTGATGACGACCAGGGTGCCGAGGGCGATGCCGCTCAGCGAGAAGGTGTCCGTGATCTCCATGGAGACGTTGCCGACGCCGACGATGATGCCCGCGGCCGCCGGGACCAGGTTCAGCGGATTGCGCAGATCCACCTTGGCGTTGATCCAGATCTGGGCGCCGAGCAGCCCGATCATGCCGTACAGGATGACGGTGATGCCGCCGAGGACACCGCCCGGGATGGCCGCGACGACCGCGCCGAACTTCGGGCAGACGCCGAAGAGGAGCGCGAAACCGGCGGCGGCCCAGTAGGCGGCCGTCGAGTAGACACGGGTCGCCGCCATCACGCCGATGTTCTCGGAGTACGTGGTGTTGGGCGGGCCGCCGACCGCGGTGGACAGCATCGAACCGACGCCGTCGGCCGCGATGGCCGTGCCGAGCTTGTCGTCCAGCCGGTCGCCGGTCATCTCGCCGACCGCCTTCACGTGCCCGGCGTTCTCCGCGACCAGCGCGATGACGACCGGCAGGGCGACCAGGATCGCCGACCACTCGAACGACGGGGCGTGCAGCGTCGGCAGTCCGATCCAGTCGGCCTTGCCCACGCCGGAGAGGTCGAGCCGCCAGTGGTCGGTGAGCTTGCCGCTCGCGTCCACCGAGTGGATCTTGCCGAAGGCCAGGTCGAAGATCCACGAGATGCCGTACCCGAAGACCAGGCCCAGGAAGATCGCGATCCGGGACCAGAAACCGCGCAGGCACACCACGGCGAGGCCGGTGAACAGCATCACCAGCAGCGCCGTCCACTGGTCCTGCGGCCAGTAGGTCGAGGCCGTCACGGGCGCCAGGTTGAAGCCGATCAGCATCACCACCGCGCCGGTCACGATCGGCGGCATCGTGGCGTGGATGATCCGCGCCCCGAACCGCCGCACGGCGAGCCCCACCAGGAACAGCGCTCCACCCACGACGAAGACCGCGCCGGTGACGGTGGCGCTGCTGCCGCCCTGCGCGCGGATGACCGCCGCCACGCCGACGAAGGACAGCGAGCAGCCCAGGTAGCTCGGGACGCGGCCGCGCGTGGCCAGCAGGAACACGACGGTCGCGACGCCCGACATCATGATCGCGAGGTTGGGGTCGAGGCCCATCAGGACCGGAGCCACGAAGGACGCCCCGAACATGGCCACCACGTGCTGGGCACCGAGCCCGGCCGTGCGGGGCCACGAGAGCCGCTCGTCGGGGCGGACCACCGCGCCGGGCGCCGGGGTGCGTCCGTCGCCGTGCAGTTTCCAGCGGACGCCGAGATCCATGGTGCGGTTTCGCTTTCGTCGTGCGTGCGAGTGTCCGGACCATTGTCGGGGAGCGTCGGGGGCGGTGGTGACCGGGGCCGACGGGGACGGCGGCGGGTCCGCTCAGGACCGCGGGTCGGCGACCGCCGCGTCCGGCCTGCTGATCGCCACCCGGTCGCCGGGACGCAGCACGCCCGCGAACGCCATCAGACCGCAGGACAGCAGCGTCACCAGGCAGAACGACACCATCAGACTGGTCGCCTGTGCCAGCATGCCGATCGCGCTCGGCGCGATCAGACCCGAGGTGTAGGTGATGGTCGCGACACCCGCGATGGCGAGGCTCGGATTGGAGCCGCTGCGCCCCGCCGCCGCGAAGCACAGCGGTACGACGACGGCGATGCCCAGTCCCATCAGCGCGAACCCGGCCATCGCCACCGCCGGCTGCCGGGCGGCGACGATCATCAGCCCGCCGAGGACGGCGAGCACCCCGCTCGCGCGCACGGTCCGCACGGCACCGAAGCGGTCCACGACCCGGTCGCCGGCGATCCGGGCGACGGCCATGGTGAGGGTGAAGCCCGTCGTGCACGCCGCCGCGAGACCCGCCGAGGTCTCCAGTTGCTCGCGCAGGTAGACCGCGGACCAGTCCAGGCTCGCGCCCTCGGCGAACACCGCGCAGAACCCGATCGCGCCGATGAGCAGCGCCGACCGGGGCGGCAGCGCGAACCTCGGCGGCGGCTCCTCGTCCTCGGCGGGCTGGAGGTCGAGCACCCACCGGCACGACAGGACACCGACGAGGGTGAGGACCGCGGCGGCCAGCACGTGGTGCAGCCGGGCGTCCGACCCGAGGTGCGCGGCGAGGGTGCCGGCCGCCGAGCCGACCAGGGCGCCCGCGCTCCACATGCCGTGCAGTCCGGACATGATCGACCGGTCGAGGCGGTTCTCGACCTCCACACCCAGGGCGTTCATCGCCACGTCGGCCATACCCGCGGTCGCGCCGTACGTGAAGAGGGCCAGGCAGAGCGTGAGCAGGTTCGGGGCGAGGGACGGCAGGACCAGGGACATCGTCCACAGGGCGATCAGTCCGCGCAGCGCGTTACGGGCCCCGAAACGGTGGGTGACACTGCCCGCGAGCGGCATCGCCACGGACGCGCCCAGCGCCGGGAAGGCCAGCGCGATCCCCAACTGCCCCGCGCTGACGCCCGCGTGGTCCTGGATCCACGGCACGCGGGTGGCGAACGAGCCGGTCACAGCGCCGTGCACGGCGAAGACGGCGGCCACGGCGTACCGGGACCGCTTCACCTCGCGCAGTTCGTCGGCCACATTGCCCATTCTGCGATCCCCCTCCGGCTCTCCGTCGCGCTCACCAGGTGCGGGCGTAAACTATCAGGAACCCTGCCTGATAATAAGTAAGAGGGTCTCCAGCGGACCACGGCCGACGGACTCGCCCGTCTGGAAGGATCCCGGCATGCCCGCATCCCCGAGCACCGCCCGGGCCATCAACGACCGGCTCGCCCTGCGGCTGCTGCAGCAGGACGGCCCGCTGACGGCGGGGCAGTTGAAGCAGCGGACCGGTCTGTCCCGGCCGACCGTCGCCGACCTCGTCGAACGCCTCACCGCCGCCGGTCTGATCGCGGTGGTCGGCGAGGCGGGGGAGCAGCGGCGCGGGCCCAACGCCAAGGTGTACGGCATCGTCGCCGACCGGGCGCACCTTGCCGCGCTCGACGTACGCACCGAGAGCGTCGCCGTGACCGTCGCCGATCTGGTGGGCCGGGTGCTGGCCGAGGAGTCGGTGCCGATCGGCACGGACACGGGCACCGGTCCCGCGGTGGAGCAGGCGGTCGCGCTGGTCGAGCGCGTGGTGAAGGAGGCCGGTGCGGACCGGCTGCACACGGTCGGCATCGGGGCGCCCGGGCTGATCGACCCGGCCAGCGGCGAACTGCGCGACTCCTCCGGGCTGCCCGAGTGGCACCGCCGTCTCGTCGCCGCCCTCCAGGAGCGGCTGCCCGAGGCGCGGGTGAGCGTCGAGAACGAGACCAACCTCGCGGCGCTGGCCGAGCAGCGCGACGGCGTGGCCCGGGACCGCGACACGTTCGTCCTGCTGTGGCTGGGGCACGGCACGGGCGCGGCGGTGGTCCTCGACGGCGCGTTGCGCCGCGGGGCCTCGGGTGGCACCGGCGAGATCGGCTTCCTGCCCGTGCCGGGCACCACGGGGCTGCCGTCCTCGACGGACTGCGAGGGTGGGTTCCATTCGCTGGCCTCGTCGGCCGCGGTGCTGGAACTGGCCGCGCAGTGCGGTGTTCCGGTGGTGGCGGGGGAGGAACCGTCGGTGGTGGGGGTGGTTCGGGCGGCCACCGGTGCGGTGCGGTCGGCGGTCGGGCTGGTGGCAGACGGTGCGGCCCGTTCCGTGGATTCCGGGTCCGCCGCTCGTTTCCTCGATGCCCTCGCCGACCGTCTCGTCGTGGGTGTCGCCTCGGTCGTCGCGATCCTGGACCCCGGGTGCGTGGTGCTCGGCGGCGAGGTCGGCCGAGCCGGTGGCGACGAACTCGCCGCCCGCGTACAGGACCGCGTCGCCCGGATGACGCCGCTGCCCACGGAGGTGCGGACGACCACCCTCGGCGGCGGCGCCGTCCTGCGCGGCGCCCTCCTCACGGCCCGCGACCGCGCCCAGGAGGAGCTCTTCACCCCCGGGCAACGGCCCGTTCAGTCCGGGTAGGCCCTGCCCGGGGCTCTCACGGCGTGGACCGCTCGCTCCCCTTCCGCGCCTGGCCGCCCCCGTAGCGCCGTGCCAGGTACTCCTCGAACGTCCCCGTTCCGACGGCCTGCCGCGGCGCCAGGTGGCCACCCTCGCGAAAGCCCCGGTACGCCGCGCCCCACAGCGGGACGCTCACCACCGCCCGGCGGCGGCCCGTCGCCTTCAGGTACGCCCGGGCCAGGGACTCGAACGTCCGCACCTCCGGCCCGCCCATGTCCTCGACCCGACCCGCCGGGGCGCTCGCGGCCAGCCCGGCCAGCCGCTCCGCGACCTCGTCCACCTCGACGGGCTGGTCCCGGACGTGCGCCGGCAGGAACAGCACCGGCAGCTTCGACAGCCCTTGGAGCAGCATGACCAGCAGGTCGTGGAACTGCGTCGCCCGCAGCACGGTCCAGCCGATCCCCGACTCCTCGATCAGCCGCTCCACCGCGAGTTTGCTCCGGTAGTAGCGGAAGGGCACCCGATCGACGCCCACGATGGAGATGTGGACGAGGTGCGCCACCCCGGCGGCGCGCGCCGCCCTGATCAGGTGCGCCGCCGCCTGCTCGTCGCCCCCTTTCGGCGACGACGCGCAGTGCACGATCGTGTCCACACCGGAGACGGCCGCGTCCAGCGCGGGACCGCCCTCCCGCAGGTCGACGGCGTACGGCTGGGTGTGCCGGCTCAGCACCCGCACCTCGTGCCCGTCCGCGCGCAGCCGCTCGACGACGACCCGGCCGAGTGTTCCGGTGCCGCCGGTCACCAGGATCGTGCTCATCCGTTCCGTCCCTTCGCAGCCCGGCGCCCCGGGTGGAGCGCCTCTCGTCGCTGCCGCGTCACGCACTCCAGCTTCTCCGGGGTGACCACGGCCCGCACGCCGGTGATCGGCGAAGGGGGACCGGAACACCGTCCGTGCGGCGTGGGAAGACCCGGCGGCGGGCAAGGGCCGTCGTCACCGCCGCCGGGCCGGTCTGCGGGGTGCGAGTAGCGGGTCGCGGTGTGCGGCGACCCTAGAAAGGACTAGACCACACCGTCAATAGGTACGTACCGATCCCGAGTCGGTCAAGGGCGGACACCCGCACCCCAGTTGGGCCGCCGTCGCGCTCGGGAAGGGCGGCGACACGTTCTGTGAGGCACCCCACATTTTGGTCGTGGATCAGGCATGGCACACTGGCCATGTATCAACAGCAGCGCACTCCGGGGTCGGTGAAAGTCCGAACCGGCGGTTACAGTCCGCGACCCGGTCGCCTCCAGCGGCCGGTTGACCAGGTGAAATTCCTGGACCGACGGTTAAAGTCCGGATGGGAGGCAGTGCGCGGCGAGCGGGCGTACATGCGCGCCGCCGAAGAGTTCGCCCTCGGGCGAACCACATCCGGCGTCGTCCCCAGTGTCCCTGCTCGTACTTCTGTCGACATCGACAGCCCCGGAGTCCGTGCCCGAAGAGGCAGGAGGACCCGGGAAGTGTTCACCGGAATCGTCGAAGAGCTGGGCGAGGTCACCGCCGTCGAGACCCTCGACGACGCCTGTCGCTTCCGCCTGCGCGGCCCAGTCGTCACCCAGGGCGCCAAGCATGGTGACTCCATCGCCGTCAACGGCGTCTGCCTCACGGTCGTCGACCACGAGGGCGACGAATTCACCGCCGACGTGATGGCCGAGACCCTGAACCGCTCCAGCCTCGGCGCCCTGAAGGCCGGCTCCCGCGTCAACCTCGAGCGCCCCATGGCCGTCGGCGAACGCCTCGGCGGGCACATCGTGCAGGGCCATGTGGACGGCACCGGCGAGATCCTGGAACGCAAGCCGTCCGACCACTGGGAGATCGTGAAGATCTCCCTCCCCGCGGACCTCACCCGCTACGTGGTCGAGAAGGGCTCCATCACCGTCGACGGCATCAGCCTCACCGTCGTCGACGCCGGCCCGGACCACTTCACCGTGAGCCTCATCCCCACCACGCTCGCCCTGACCACGCTCGGCCACAAGCAGCCCGGCGACCCGGTCAACCTCGAGGTGGACGTCATCGCCAAGTACGTCGAGCGGATGATGGGCGACCGAGCGCAGGAGGCGGCCAAGTGAACTGGCTCAACTCCGAGGCGTTCACGCTCTTCGGCCAGCACATCAAGTGGTCGGACATGATCGGCAACGTGATCGGCCTGATCGGCCTCGCCTTCGGCTGGCGGCGCTCCATATGGACCTGGCCCACCCAGTTCCTCTCCGGCCTCATCCTCTTCGCGGCCTTCGCCACCGCCCACCTCTCCGGCAGCGCCGGCAAGCAGATCGTCGTCATGCTCGTCGCCGGCTACGGCTTCTGGCAGTGGAACCGCGGCCGGCGGCAGGCCCAGGACGGCACCATCGCCGTACGGTTCGCCACCTGGCGCGAGCGCGGGGTGCTGGCCGGAGCGGCCGCGCTCGGCACGCTCGCGGTCGGCGGGCTGTTCACCGCCTTCCCGACCCTGTCCTGGGACCCCTGGCCGGACGCCTACATCTTCGTCGGCACCGTCGTCGCGATGTACGCCCAGGCCCGCGGCATGGTCGAGTTCTGGTTCGCCTGGCTCCTGGTCGACCTCGTCGGCGTCCCGCTGAACTTCGCCAACGGCTTCGCCTTCTCCGGCTTCGTCTACGTCATCTACGGCGCGCTCGTCCTGTGGGGCCTGCGCGACTGGTGGCTGCGCTCCCGCGCGGCAGCCCAGCCCACCCTGGAAGGAGCGCCGGCATGAGCGCCGCAACCGTCCTGTACAGCACAGAAGAGGTCGAGGACTTCACGCTCGACTCCGTCGAGCAGGCCATCGCCGACATCGCGGCCGGCCGCCCCGTCGTGGTCGTCGACGACGAGGACCGGGAGAACGAGGGCGACCTCGTCATCGCCGCCGAGAAGGCGACCCCGGAGATCGTCGCCTTCATGATGAGCGAGTGCCGCGGCCTGATCTGCGCCCCCATGGAGGGCGAGGAACTGGACCGGCTGAAGCTCCCGCAGATGGTCGAGGACAACACCGAGTCGATGAAGACCGCGTTCACGGTCTCCGTCGACGCCTCCGCCGCCCACGGCGTGAGCACCGGCATCTCCGCCTCCGACCGCGCCACCACGCTCCAGCTGCTCGCCGACGGCACCGCCCAGCCCGACGACTTCGTGCGCCCCGGCCACATCTTCCCGCTGCGCGCCCGGTCCGGCGGCGTGCTGACCCGCAACGGCCACACCGAGGCCGCCGTCGACCTCGCCCGTCTCGCGGGCCTGCGCCCGGCCGGCGCGATCGTCGAGATCGCCGGCGAGGACGGCACGATGCTGCGCCTGCCCGAGCTGATCCCGTTCGCCCGCAAGCACGGCCTGACGATCATCTCCATCGAGGACCTGATCGCCTACCGGCGCGGCAGCGAACCCACCGTCCGCCGCGAGGCGAGGACCCAACTGCCCACCGCCCACGGCACCTTCACCGCCTACGGCTACCGCTCCACCGTCGACGGCGTCGAGCACGTCGCCCTGGTGCACGGCGAGGTCGGCGACGGCGACGACGTCCTCGTCCGCGTCCACTCCGAATGCCTCACCGGCGACGTCTTCGGCTCCGCCCGCTGCGACTGCGGGCCCCAGCTGGACGCCTCCCTGGCCCGCATCCAGGCCGAAGGCCGCGGAGTGGTGGTCTACCTGCGCGGGCACGAGGGCCGCGGCATCGGCCTGATGTCCAAGCTGCGCGCCTACGAACTCCAGGAGCGCGGCCGCGACACCCTCGACGCCAACCTCGAACTCGGCCTGCCCGCCGACGCCCGCGACTACGCGGCCGGCGCGCAGATCCTCGCCGACCTCGGTGTGCGCGGCGTCCGGCTGCTGACCAACAACCCCGACAAGACCGACGCGCTCGTCCGCCACGGCATCGCGGTCAAGGCCCGCGTGCCGATGCCCGTGAGCGCCGGCGAGCACAACCTCCGCTACCTGCGCACCAAGCGGGACCGGATGGGCCACGACCTGCCCTGGCTGGACACGACCACCGTGCCGGCCTGCGGCAACCAGTAAGAGAGCACAGAGGGAGAGACGTGAGCGGCAAGGGTGCACCGGAACTGTCCGTACGCAATGTGGGTGACCTCAGGGTCGCCGTCATCGCGGCGCAGTGGCACGAGAAGGTGATGGACGGTCTGGTCGACGGCGCCCTGCGCGCCCTGCACGACCTGGGCATCGACGAGCCGACCCTCCTCAGGGTCCCCGGCAGCTGGGAGCTCCCGGTCGTCGCCAAGGTCCTCGCGGGCCGCGGCTACGACGCGATCGTCGCCCTCGGCGTCGTCATCCGCGGTGGAACCCCCCACTTCGACTACGTGTGCCAGGGCGTGACCCAGGGCCTGACCCAGGTGTCGGTCGAGACCGGCGTCCCGGTCGGCTTCGGGGTGCTGACCTGCGACACCGAGGAGCAGGCCCTGGACCGCGCCGGCATCGAGGGCTCCAACGAGGACAAGGGGCACGAGGCGGTGACGGCCGCGGTGGCGACCGCGGCCACCCTCCGCTCAGTATCCGAACCCTGGCGCTGACGAAAGCCACCCGTGGCATAGGCTGAGCGTCACCATGTCCAAGAAGACGTTCGAGGAGCTCTTCACCGAGCTCCAGCACAAGGCCGCCCAGGGTGATCCCGCCACTTCCCGCACCGCAGAACTGGTCGAGAAGGGCGTCCACGCCATCGGCAAGAAGGTCGTCGAGGAGGCCGCCGAGGTGTGGATGGCCGCCGAGTACGAGGGCAAGGAAGCCGCCGCCGAGGAGATCTCGCAGCTGCTGTACCACGTCCAGGTGATGATGGTCGCCCGCGGCATCTCCCTCGACGACGTCTACGCCCACCTCTGAGCCGCACCCCCGTTCCCGCACGACACCACGCAAAGGAAGCCGACCTCATGCTGCGCATCGCCGTCCCCAACAAGGGTTCCCTGTCCGGCCCTGCGGCGGAGATGCTGCATGAGGCCGGCTACCAGCAGCGCCGCGAGTCCAAGGAACTGCGGATCGTCGACCCGACCAACGAGGTCGAGTTCTTCTACCTGCGCCCCCGCGACATCGCGATCTACGTCGCCTCCGGCCAGCTCGACATCGGCCTCACCGGCCGGGACCTGCTCATCGACTCCGGTGCCGAAGCCGAAGAGATCCTCGCCCTCGGCTTCGCCCGCTCCACCTTCCGCTACGCCGCCAAGCCCGGCACCATCAGCGGTCTGGCGGACCTGGCGGGCAAGACGGTCGCCACCTCCTACGAGGGCATCGTCGCGGCGCACCTCGCCGACCACGGCATCGACGCCTCCGTCGTCCACCTCGACGGCGCCGTCGAGACCGCCATCCAGCTCGGCGTCGCCCAGGTCATCGCCGACGTCGTCGAGACCGGCACCTCGCTGCGCAACGCGGGCCTGGAGGTCGCCGGCGAGCCGATCATGAAGTCCGAGGCCGTGGTGATCCGCCGCACCGGCGCGGACGCCGACGACCCGAAGGTGCAGCAGTTCCTGCGCCGCCTCCAGGGCGTCCTGGTCGCCCGGACGTACGTGATGATGGACTACGACTGCCGCGTGGAGCAGCTGGAGAAGGCCGTCGCCCTCACCCCCGGTCTGGAGTCGCCGACCGTCTCCCCGCTGCACAACGAGGGCTGGGTCGCCGTCCGCGCGATGGTCCCGGCCAAGGAGGCGCAGCGGATCATGGACGACCTGTACGACATCGGCGCCCGGGCCATCCTGACCACGGCCATCCACGCCTGCCGTCTCTGAGGGGCGTGGCACCGATGTCCGATCTGCCCAGCCTGCCCGTCACTTTCCGGCCGGGCAGCACCCGCGCGGTGCTGCTCACCGCCGCCGTCGCCATCTTCGTGGTGATCACGGCCGTCGCGATGCTGCTGAAACAGCTCAGTCCCGCCGAGCGCCTCAGCTTCGTCGTCACGGCCCTCCTGCTGGACGCGGTGCTGCTCCTGCTGGCACGGCCCAAGGTCGTCGCCGACGAGGACGGCGTCACTGTCGTGAATCTCACGAACAGGCGCCGGCTGGACTGGGCCGAGATCCTTCAGGTGACCCTACGGCCCGGCGACCCCTGGGTGTTCCTCAACCTCAGCGACGGCACCAGCCTGCCTGCTCTCGGCATCCAGCCGGGCCTCGCCAAGCAGCGCGCGATCGCCGACGCCCGCGCCCTGCGAGCGCTCGCCGAGGCCCGTTCCGTGGCGGACCCCGAGCGGCCTCAGGGCTGACTCGGAAAGATCCTCAGGGTGGTCACCCTGCCGCATCGGGCCATGTCTTGATTAATCTGTTTCCGGAGGCGCGAACGGATGCGCCTCCGCCCCTGCCGCCCCGCCCGGTGCGCCAGGGGCTCCTGCTAACCGAGGAGTGACCCTCTCCGGCGATGGACGGATCGTCCTGTAGTACCTGCGCCGCCCCCTGCCGACATAGCGCGGACCTCGTTCCCGAGGTACGCGACCGTGCGGAGGCGGCGGCATCATGACCACCCCCCTGCTGCTCCTGGCAGCCGCGTTCCTGCTGATCCTGGCCAACGGGTTCTTCGTCGCGGCCGAGTTCGGACTCGTGACGGTCGAGCGGGCGGAGGCCGAGAAGGCCGCCGCCGACGGCGACCGGCGCGCCCACCGCGTCGTCGAGTCCCTCAAGGAGCTGTCCTTCCAGCTCTCCGGCACCCAGCTCGGCATCACCATCACCTCCCTCGTCGTCGGCATGCTCGCCGAACCGGCGCTGGCCGAGCTGCTGCACGGTCCGTTCACCGCGATCGGCATCCCCGAGGGAGCCGTCTCCGGTGTCACGGTCGTCGTCGGCATGCTCGTGGCCTCCGCCGTGCAGATGGTGATCGGCGAGCTCCTGCCCAAGAACTGGGCGGTGTCCAGGCCCCTTCAGGTCGCGCGCTTCGTCGCGGGCCCGCAGCACGTCTTCGCCCGGCTGTTCCGCCCGGTCATCGCCGGCCTCAACGCCGTCGCGAACCGGCTGGTGCGCGCCCTGGGCATCGAGCCCGCCGAGGAACTGGCCTCCGCGCGCACCCCCGGCGAACTCGTCTCCCTGGCCCGTCACTCGGCCCGGGCCGGCGCCCTGGAACAGGACACGGCCGACCTCTTCGTGCGGACCCTCTCGCTGGGCGAGCTGACCGCACAGCACGTGATGACGCCGCGTGTGAAGGTCAGCGCGCTGCAGTCCTCCGCCACCGCCGAGGACGTGGTCAACCTGACCCGCGCCACCGGACTGTCCCGCTTCCCGGTCTACCGGGAGAAGATCGACGAGGTCGTCGGCATGGTCCATCTCAAGGACGCCCTGGCCGTCCCGGTGCAGGAGCGGCTGCGTACCCCCGTGGGCCGTATCGCCCGCCCGGCGCTGCTCGTCCCCGAGACCCTGCCGGTCCGGCCGCTCCTCGCCCGCCTGCGCAGCGAGCAGCCCATCGCGGTCGTCGTCGACGAGTACGGCGGCACGGCCGGTGTCGTCACCCTGGAGGACATCGTCGAGGAGATCGTCGGCGAGGTCCGCGACGAACACGACGGGCACGACCTGCCCGAGCTGGCCTCCGCCCCGCCCGAGGACGGCAGGCCCGCCTGGGACGTCGACGGCAGCTGCCGGGTCGACATCCTCCAGCGGATAGGCCTGGAGGCGCCCGAGGGCCCGTACGAGACCGTCGCGGGGCTGATCGCCGACCTGCTGGGCCGTATCCCGGCCGTCGGCGACAAGGCGGAACTGCCCGGCTGGCGGCTGTCGGTGCGCCAGGTCGGCCACTACCGCGCGGAGCGGGTCCGACTCGTCCGCACGGCCCCGGTCGCCGTGATGGAGGCCGCCCGATGAGCGTGCTCCAACTGACCTTCGCCGCACTCCTGGTCCTCGCCAACGGCTTCTTCGTCGGAGCCGAGTTCGCGCTCGTCTCCGTACGCCGCAGCCAGGTCGAGCCGCTCGGCACCGCCCGGGCCCGGCAGGTTCTCTACGGCCTGGAGCGGCTGCCGCAGATGATGGCGGCGGCCCAGTTCGGCATCACGATCTGCTCCCTCACCCTCGGCGCGGTCGCCGAACCGACCGTCGCCCACCTGCTGGAGCCGGTCTTCGAGTCGATCCACCTGCCGCACGGCATGATCCACCCCCTCACCTACGTCATCGCCCTCGCCGCGGTGGTCTTCTTCCACCTCGTCATCGGCGAGATGGTCCCGAAGAACCTGGCCATGGCGGCCCCCGAGAAGGCCGCGCTGTGGCTCAGCCCCGGCCTGGTCTGGTTCGCCCGCTTCTGCAAGCCGATCACCGCCGCGCTCGGCGCCGTCTCCCAGGGCATCCTGCGGCTGTTCCACGTCGAGCCCAAGGACGAGGTCGAGGCCGTCTTCACCAGCGAGCAGCTCAACCGGCTGGTGGAGGACGCGGGCCAGGCGGGCCTGCTCGACCCCGAGGAGGCCGAACGCCTGGAGGACGCCCTGGAGCTGGGCTCCCGCCCGGTGACGGACGTCCTGCTCAAGCGCGAGTCACTGGTGACGGTCAGCCCGTCGGTCACCCCCGGGCGCATCGTCGAGCTCACCGCCCGCACCGGGTACTCCCGCTTCCCGGTCGCCGCGGAGAACGGCGCGTTCATGGGCTACCTGCATGTGAAGGACGTCCTCGACCTGGAGCACTCCGACCGGGCGGTGCCCCAGCAGCTGTGGCGGCCCATGACGACGCTGAGGTCCGAGCTGCCGTTGGACGACGCGCTGACGGTGATGCGGCGGGCCGCCACGCATCTGGCCCAGGTCGCCGACGGGTCCGGGAAGGTGCTGGGGCTCGTCGCGCTGGAGGACGTGCTGGAGCTGCTGGTGGGGGAGGTGCGGGATCCCGCGCACCGGGAGGTGCGTGAGGTCCGGCTGACCGAGCCGAGGTCCGGTGAAGAGGTGCTGGCGACCTAGCACCGTGGCTGCGGGTGCGTGGGGGCTGGTCGCGCAGTTCCCCGCGCCCCCAGACAGGTGGGTGCGGCTCGACCGGCCTTCACGGTACCCACTCAGGGGCGCGGGGAACTGCGCGACCAGCCCCGACCGGCCCGCGGCCGATGACCTCACATGGCCGACGGATCCTGCGGCCCCCGCCCGGACAGCACCTCCCCGTACGCCTGCATCAGATCCGGCAACCGCAACGTCGCCAGATCCTCCCTCCCCAGCACCCCGGGGTACACGGACAACCGCAGATCCCGGTACGCACAGCTCTTCTCGTACAGCGTCCGCAGGAACCTGCCGTTGCCCAGCTCGTCGATCCACCCCTGGTCCACCACGTGCCCGGCGATCGACCGCAGCTCGTCGAGGGACTCCTCGTCCCACACGTCGCCGTTCTCCGCCGCGAGCACCTTGCCGATCTCGGTCAGCTCCAGAGGACGGTAGGAGGGAAAGTCGACGCGGGTGGTGAAGCGGGAGGACAGCCCGGGGTTGGCGGCGAGGAGACGGTCCATGCCCTCCGGGTAGCCGGCCAGGATTACCACGAGGTGGTCGCGGTTGTCCTCGGCCCGTTTCAGCAGCACCTGGAGCGCCTCGTCGCCGTACGCGTCCCCCTTGCCGTAGCCCGAGTTGGACAGCGAGTACGCCTCGTCGACGAAGAGCACGCCGCCGAGGGCGGAGTCGATGAGTTCGTTGGCCTTCACAGCCGTCTGGCCCAGGTACTCGCCGACCAGGTCGGCCCGCTGCGCCTCCACGAGATGGTCGCCGCCGAGCAGCCCGAGGGCGTAGAACACGCGGCCGAGGATCCGGGCGACGGTGGTCTTGCCGGTGCCGGAGGGGCCGGAGAAGACGAAGTGGCGTTTCGGCGGCTGGACCGGGAGCCCCTGCCCGGCGCGCAGCCGGGCCATGTTCAGCTGCGCCGACAGCGCCTTGACCTGCCGCTTCACCGGCTCCAGACCGACCATGCGCTCGAGCTCGGCGAGCGCCTCCTCGAGTAACGCGGGGTCGGTGGGCCCGGCGGGCAGGGACGGCGCCGGGCCGGCCTTCTCGCGTACCGCCGGGTCGGTGAGCGGAGGCAGGGGAGCGGAGACCGGCGGCTCGGGGTCGGGCATTCTCAGGTCGCGGCCCTCGGTGCCGAAGAGCGGGTCGAATCCGTCCGGGCCGTCCACGGCGTCCTGGCCGGCGCCGGTGAGCGTGATCGCCGCGAGGTCGGTGGTGTCGTCGTAGCCGTCGCCCTCGGCTATCGCGGCGAGCCGGGCCGAGGTGTCCATGAAGGCGGGGTCGACGCGGTGCACGGCCCGGTACAGGGGGAGTGCGGCGGCGCTGCGGCCGGTGCCCTCGTGCGCCCGGGCCAGCCAGTAGCGCAGCTCCTTGCGCTGCGGCTGCTCGCTGCGACAGCGCATCAGTGCGGCGGACAGCAGCGGTTCGGCCTGTCCGTACATCTCCAGGCGGACCCGCGCCATGCCGCCGAACAGACCCGCCTCGATACCGAGCATCGGGTCGTCCACGAGCGGGTCGGTGTGCCGGACCAGCTGCTCCCAGTCCTTGACCAGATAGGCCCGGCAGGCGTGCAGGAAGCGGACATGGGCGTCGGTGTCCACCGGCGGCAGACCGGCGAGCGCCCGGTCCAGTTCGGGGACGTGGCGGCCGTCCAGCCAGTGGGAGGCGTGCGCGAGCAGCAGGTCGCGCGGGCTCTCCAGCACCGGCTGCACCCACCAGCCCAGCCAGTACCAGGAGTTGAGGGTGCGGCGGTACCGGGTGCGCTGTTCGCCGAAGCGGTCACGGTGCCGGAACATCCTGAGCAGGGCCGTCGTCGTGTCGACGCGCAGCGCGTGCAGCCCGAGCCAGCCGTCGGCCATGCCGGGGTCCATCCGTACGGCCGCGCGGAACTCCTCCTCCGCCTGCGGATAGGCGCCCATGGTGTAGGCATCCACGCCTCGCAGCCAGGCGAGGTCGGCCGGGGCCTGAGGGCCCTGCGTGCCGAAGTCCATCACGTCCCCCACAAACCGTGCCCCCGTCGGTGTCCCAACGAGCCGTCCCCCCAGTCGGCTGCCCTGCTCGAACCGCTGTGCCACGGACCGGAGTTGCAAGGTGCACGAAGCAACCGTCCGTTGGTCGCAACGAGGGCATCGTACCTGCGGGGGCGGCGGCCCCGTAGGGTGCCGCACGGGCCGTTCGGCGAGGTGGGAGCGGATGCGGCGGAGCCGCGCACGGTGACCGAGGGTGAGCGCTGCGCATCGCCCGGCGCCCGGAAAACCGGCGGAAGACAGAACGAAGCCCCCGATCACGGGGGAACAACCGGGGGCTTCGCGTCTGTGGGCGGCTCGAATGGCCGCACATTCAGAACGTAAGTCCTGTACGGCCCGGCGGTCAAGCCGAGTTGAAGCACTCCGGCAAGTTGCCCCGCAAGCGCATTCACAAGTTCAGCACACTGCGGGCGGTCCGTCACCGTGTGTGAGGGGATGGTCCGGTCCATTGGCCTTCGCAGGTCCCGGAAGCACCTCGAACCCCTTCTCTCGCTGCCGTACCAGGAGATCGGCGAAGGGCCGCGAGGGGTCGTGGGCGAAATGACGCCGTTCCGCCGGGACCCAGCCGTTCCAGAACTCCCGCTGCTCCTCCCCGTCGCGTGCTCGCCCCCGCGCCCAGGCCTCCTCGCGCGGCAGCTCCATCCACAGCAGCAGGGCCAGGTGGGGCCGCAGTGCCCGGCGTCCCGCGCCGACGCCCTCGACGAGGATCACCGGAGCGGGCGGCAGGGGCCGCCGGGGGCCGAAGCGCCGGGCGCGCCAGTCGTAGGCGGCGTAGTGCGCGGTCCGGCCGTGGACCAGCGGTTCGATCACCTGATCGAACAGGCGTTCCGTCCAGTCGAACAGTTCGTCGTGGCTCGCGATGTCGTCGAGGCGCAGCACCGGAGCGCCCCCCAGCGCTGTCGCCAACTGCCCGGCGAACGTGGTCTTTCCGGAGCCGGCGTGGCCGTCGACGCCGACGAGACGGACCGGGCCGCAGGAGGGCGGGAGCCGGCGGATCCGGGAGGCCAGGTCGCGGACGGCCGGTCCCGGGGCGTGGCGGAAGGGTGGAGTCATCTCGCCCAGCACTCTAACGACGGCGCCCTCGGCCCGTGCCAGTGGTCGACGCCAATATTGGTTGGGCGTGGCGCGCGTCGAAGTGCTGGCGGGACCCGGCGGGCTGTGCTCCTATGTGGCGCATACACGTGTGCGACCGGCCGTGCAGCGGACCTGCCTCGCCCGTGCCCGACTCCGACAACCGGGGGTCCCTGCCATGAGCAGAGCCGAACAGCCCTCCCGCAGAACCGTTCTGGCCGCCGCGGTCGCCGCCGCCGTCACGGCGAGCGCGGGCCCGGCGGCCGCCGTCACCGAGGCTCCCATGACGACCGACGCCGCAGGCCCCGCTCGCGCGGTCCCGGCCCGCACCGTGGACAACCGGGCGTGGATCTCGTACGGCGACTGGCACGGCGGCACCCTCCGGGGCACGCGTGCCGTCGCGGGCACCCGGCCGGGCGTGGTGATCGCGACGCCCGCCGGTGCGACCGACTACACGGATCCGCACACCGGCACCACGGCCGCCTGGGAGTACGGCACCTGGACGTCCCCCGCCCATCGGTTCGCCGTCCCCGCGACGGAGGCGATCGTCTCCTGGAACGCGCGCACCCCGGCCGGTACATGGCTCCAGGCCGAGCTCAGGGCCGACTACACCGACGGCACCAGCAGTCCCTGGTACGTGATGGGCCGCTGGGCGGCCGGCGACCAGGACATCCGGCGCACCTCGGTCGACGACCAGAGTGACGGCAGGAGCACCGTCTGGACGGACACGCTGGCGATCGACGATCCGCCGACGGGACTGCGCATGGCCTCCTGCCGACTGCGCCTGACCCTGTACCGCAGGCCGGGCACCAAGGCCACGCCCATGGTGTGGCGGCTCGGCGTGATGGGCTCCGACGTGCCCGACCGGTTCACCGTCCCGGCGTCCGTGCCCGGCCTCGCCAGGGAACTGGCCGTGCCGCGGTACTCGCAGGAGATCCACAAGGGCCAGTACCCCGAGTACGACAACGGCGGCGAGGCCTGGTGCAGCCCGACCTCGTCCCAGATGGTCGTCGAGTACTGGGGAGGCAGGCTCACCCCCGAGCGGCTGGCCTGGGTGGACCCGTCGTACGCCGATCCGCAGGTGTGCCACGCGGCCCGGTTCACCTACGACTACCAGTACGCGGGCTGCGGCAACTGGCCGTTCAACGCCGCCTACGCCGCCACCTTCGAGGACCTCCAGGCCGTGGTCACCCGGCTCGGCTCGCTCGGCGACCTTCAGACGCTGATCGCGGCGGGCATCCCGGCCATAACGTCCCAGTCGTTTTTGAAGGAGGAGCTGACCGGGGCCGGGTACGGCACCTCCGGGCACCTGATGGCCGTCGTCGGCTTCACGGCAGGCGGCGACGTGATCGCGTGCGACCCCGCTTCGGAGAGCAACGAGGCCGTGCGGCGCGTCTACCGGCGGCGGGAGTGGGAGAACATCTGGTTGCGGACCAAGCGGTACAACGCCTCCGGCAAGGTCGTCTCCGGTACCGGCGGCGTCTGCTACCTGTACTTCCCGGCGCGCCCGAGCGCGGCCCAGCGCAAGGCGCTGGCGGCCGTGGGTGTGCGGGCGTGACCCCGCCGCGAGCCACTGTGACCTGACCCATGACCGGGCCCTCCGACCTGCCATACTGCGGGTGTCCCGCCTCGCCTGCCTGCTGGAACCAGGGTCGAAATTGAATATCAGTCAACAACCCGCCGCGCGTCCCAGGGCCCGTGGCACCGAGCGCTCCCTGGCGCGCCGCGCCGAACTCATCGCCATCGGGCGGAGGTTGTTCGCCGACACGTCCTACGACGCCCTGTCGATGGACGACATCGCCCGGCAGGCGCACGTCGCCAAAGGGCTCATCTACTACTACTTCCAGTCCAAGCGCGGCTACTACCTGGCCATCATCCAGGACTCGGTCACCGACCTGGTCACCCTGGCGGCGAGCGGACTCGAACTGCCCCCGGTCGACCGTGTCCAGCGCACCATAGACCGCTACCTGCGCTACGCCGAGAACAACCAGGCCGCGTACCGCACGATCGTCAGCGGGGGCGTCGGCTTCGACACCGAGGTGCACGCCATCCGCGACGGCGTGCGCGAGGCCATCGTCGCCACCATCGCCGAGGGGGCGTACGGCCGCGTCGACATCACCCCGCTGGCGCGTATGGGGCTGCTGGCCTGGGTGTGCAGCGTCGAAGGCGCCACCCTCGAATGGATCGACCGCCCCGAACTGCCCCGGGAGACCATGTGCGAGCTGCTGCTGAAGGGGCTCGGCGGCGCTCTGCGGGCGATCGAGGACCTGGACCCCGCGTACCCGGCCCCGGAGGCCGCCCGCCAGGGGGCGTGAGGAAGGCGGAGGGATCCGGCACGGCCCCTCCGCCCCGTCGGCCGGCGCGGTCTACTTGATGGCCTTGATCAGCTCACCGTTCGCCGTGTCGCCGCTCAGCTCCCAGAAGAACGTACCGCCCAGGCCCTGCTGGTCCTTGTAGGCCATCTTGGTCCCGATGGTCGCCGGGGTGTCGTAGCTCCACCAGTTGCTGCCGCACTTGGCGTACGCCGTGCCGGCCACCGTCCCCGTCGCCGGGCACGTGGTCTTGAGCACCTTGTAGTCCTCGATGCCCTGTTCGTAGGTGCCCGCCGCCGGGCCGGTGGCCGTGCCGCCGGGCGCCGACTGGGTGACGCCCGTCCAGCCGCGGCCGTAGAAGCCGATGCCGAGCAGCAGTTTCGAGGCGGGGATGCCGAGGCCCTTGAGCTTCGCGATGGTCGCCGAGGTGTGGAAGTCCGCCTTCGGAATGCCGGAGTACGAGGTCAGCGGTGAGTGCGGGGCCGTCGGGCCGGCCGCGTCCCAGGCGCCGAAGAAGTCGTAGGTCATCGGGTTGTACCAGTCGACGTACCGGGCGGCGCCCGCGTAGTCCGCGGCGTCGATCTTGCCGCCCGGGGTGGCGTCGGCGGTGATCGCCGCGGTCACGAGGTTGCCGGAGCCGAAGGTGGTCCGCAGTGCCTGCATCAGGTTCCGGAAGGCGGCCTTGCCGCTGGTGTCGCAGGTGGCGCCGCAGGCGTTCGGGTACTCCCAGTCGATGTCGATGCCGTCGAAGACGTCCGCCCACTTGGAGTTCTCGACCAGGTCGTAGCAGGACCGGGCGAAGGCGGCCGGATTCCGCGCGGCCTCGCCGAAGCCGCCCGACCAGGTCCAGCCGCCGAAGGACCACAGGACCTTGAGGTTCGGGTGCTTCTGCTTCAGCTTGCGCAGCTGGTTGAAGGTGCCGCGCAGCGGCTGGTCCCAGGTGTCGGCCTTGCCGTCGACGGACTCGGCGGCGGTGTAGGCCCGGTCGGTGGCGGCGTACGCGTCGCCCATCGCGCACTTGCCGCCCGTGACGTTGCCGAAGGCGTAGTTGATGTGCGTGAGCCTGGCCGCCGAGCCCGAGGTCTCGATGTTCTTGACGTAGTACTTGCGGTCGTAGGTGCCCCATTCGGTGAAGTAGCCGATGACCTTGGAGCCGGCCTTGGCGCCGGGAGCGGCCTTCGCCTCGGCGGCGGCTTCCTGAGCCGAGGTCGCCGCGGTGGCGGAGGTGCCCGCGCCGGCCAGCAGTCCGGCGCCGAGGACGGCGCAACAGACCGCGGACACGATGGCCCGGAAGCGGGAGCGGTGGGGGGTGTGCATCCGGTGTCTCCTCGTGGGGGAGAAGGGACGCGCGCACGCGCGCCGATTGGCATGAACGCGTTAATCGGTGGAGCGAAACAGTAGGAGGACTAGACCAGTTGGGTCAATGGTGCGGACCAATTTCGCCCTCCCGGACCCGCTCGGGTATTTCTTGAAGTAAGCGGTCGTTAACTGGTGACGGGATGCCTCCGATCGGGCATACTCACAGCGCACAGCCGCTGGTCAGCAGGTTCCGAGACCCGGGACTGCAAGCATCGGCCAGGCACCAGAACGACCCGGCGGCGCCGCCCTCACCCACGGGCCCGACCGCCAGTGCCCGACAGGGAGGAGAGCGTCGCCATGCCCGACCGCGCCCCGCAGCCGGTGGACCGACAACTGCCCACGGACGAGGCCCGGGATCTGATCTCGCTCGTCCGCGACATCGCGCAGCAGGAGATCACCCCGAACGCGGCCGAGGAGGAGGACGCCGGCCGCTTCCCGCGTGGACTCTTCGGCCTGCTCTCGCGCTCCGGCCTGCTCGGTCTGCCGTACGACTCGGAGTACGGCGGGGGAGACCAGCCCTACGAGGTCTACCTCCAGGTCCTCGAAGAGCTCGCCGCGGCCCGCCTCACCGTCGGCCTCGGCGTCAGCGTGCACACCCTGGCCTCGTACGCGCTCGCCGCCTACGGCACCAAGGAGCAGCAGGTCGAGCACCTGCCCGCGATGCTCGGCGGTGGCCTGCTCGGCGCCTACTGCCTCTCCGAGCCGCACTCCGGATCGGACGCGGCGGCCCTGCGCACCAAGGCGGCGCGGGAGGGCGACGACTGGGTGATCAACGGCACCAAGGCCTGGATCACGCACGGCGGGATCGCCGACTTCTGCACGGTCATGGCGCGCACCGGCGAGGAGGGCCCGCGCGGCATCACCGCGTTCCTGGTGCCGGGCGACGCGCCGGGGGTCAGCGCCGCGGCGCCCGAGAAGAAGATGGGCATGAAGGGCTCGCCCACCGCGCAGGTCAACTTCGACGACGTACGGGTCGGCGACGACCGCCGCATCGGCGAGGAGGGGCAGGGCTTCGCGATCGCCCTGTCCGCGCTCGACTCGGGACGGCTCGGCATCGCGGCGTGCGCGGTCGGCCTGGCGCAGGCGGCGCTCGACGAGGCGCTGGCGTACGCGACGCAGAGGCGCCAGTTCGGAAAGCCGATCGCCGACTTCCAGGGCCTGCGCTTCATGCTCGCCGACATGGCGACGCAGATCGAGGCGGGGCGTGCGCTCTACCTGGCGGCGGCGCGACTGCGGGACGCGGGCCGGCCGTTCGCCCGGCAGGCCGCCATGGCCAAGCTGCACTGCACCGACACGGCGATGCGGGTCACCACCGACGCCGTGCAGATCCTCGGCGGCTACGGCTACACCACCGACTTCCCCGCCGAGCGCTACATGCGGGAGGCCAAGGTGCTCCAGATCGTCGAGGGCACCAACCAGATCCAGCGGATGGTCATCGCCCGCCATCTCGTGGGTCCAGAGGAACGCTGAACTGGTCGAGGCCGCGCCAGGGAGCCGCGAGCCGCATCCACTCCGGGTCGTGACGGCCCGGCAGGGTGCGGCCGCGCTCGGCCCAGGCCCGCATCAGGTCGCGGTAGATCGGCGGGTCCTGATAACGCGGGGCGGGAGGCCGAACCGATTCTGCGGGCGGCGGGACGTACAGGAGGCGCTGACGCCCGGTCGCTGAGGAGATGGGGGTCATACCAGGGCAACGCGGCTGAGGCCGGACAGGTCACCGGCAGCCGGAATCGGGCGTGCGTTCACGCACGCCCGATTCCGTGTGTCCTCCGGAAGCCTGTCGCGGCGTACCGCCCGCTCGTCAGGGCACACCGAACCGCACCACGGCGGACTGCGGGCCGTGGTGCGGCGCGGCTACGGGGTGGAGCGAGCGGGCCGGAAGGCCCCGCGCTCAGGCCGCCTGGCGGCGCATGACGGGGATCCTGATGGGGCGTGAGCCCGGCCCGCCGACGTGCGAGAAGGGCTGGGTCCGCCAGTCGAGTCCCTGCGGGAGCGTCAACAGCAGGGCGGTTTCCTGCTCCTGAGGCTCGACGGACTCGTCGGCGGCGCGGGCGTCCGTGGCCCGGCGGCCCGTCCCGGCGCAGACCGTGAGCCCGAACGGGTTCCACGGCGAGGCGCACAGCGCGTGCTCCGGCAGGACCTCCTCGTCCGCCAGGAGGGCGATGGGCTGCGCGCAGTCCGGGCAGACGACCCGGAACATCTCGAAGGTGTCGTAGGCGTCGAGTTCGTCGTCGAAGGTGTCGGGTTCGACGCCCTCCGGCTCGGGCTCGACGACGAGCTGCTGCCGCTTGGGTGCGGTGCGGCCAGGGCGCTTAAGACTCTGCATTGGGTTCTCCCCCTCGGGCTGGGCCGTTCAGGCACTGCGGCCTCGACCACAGCAAGCACTTCCCGTCCCCCCTCGGCGGTAATCACGAGAACATCACGGAGACTGTTCGGGGCCTGTGTCGTTCGTCACATGCCGTGCGCAGGTGCCCACTGCGGCGGTTTTGTCCCCCCGGACGACCGACCGTCCTCTTCCGGCCACATCACGAACCGGGCATGACCAGGGCTCCTCAGGGCTCCTCAGGTATCCGAGGAGATCAGCCGCCCTGTAGGTTCTTGCGCCATGGAGGAGCTGGACCGACAGATCGTGCAGCTGCTCGTCAAGGACGGGCGGATGAGCTACACCGACCTGGGCAAGGCCACGGGCCTGTCCACGTCGGCCGTGCACCAGCGGGTGCGGCGGCTGGAGCAGCGTGGCGTCATCCGCGGCTATGCCGCGGTCGTCGACCCGGAGGCGGTCGGGCTGCCCATGACGGCGTTCATCTCGGTGAAGCCGTTCGATCCCAGCGCGCCGGACGACATCGCGGAGCGGCTGGCCGGTGTGCCGGAGATCGAGGCGTGTCACAGCGTCGCGGGGGACGAGAACTACATCCTCAAGGTGCGGGTCGCCACACCGCACGAGCTGGAGGAACTCCTGGCGCGGGTGCGGTCGTTGGCCGGAGTCTCGACCCGGACGACGGTCGTGCTGTCCACGCCTTACGAGGCGCGGCCGCCGCGGATCTGATGCCGCGGCCGCGGGCTGTCCGTGGTCGATCGCGCAGTTCCCGGCGCCCCTCTCCGGGCGCCGCGACAGAGCCTGTGAGACTGTCCCCATGAGTGAGTCCAGCACCCCGCCGAAGACCGTTCTGCTCCGTCGCGGAGAGGTCCACAGTCCCGCCGATCCCTTCGCCACGGCGATGGTCGTGGAGCGGGGACAGGTGGCCTGGGTCGGGTCCGAAGGGGCCGCCGACGCATTCGCCGACGGGGTCGACGAGGTGGTCGACCTCGACGGGGCGCTGGTCACTCCGGCGTTCACGGACTCGCACGTGCACACCACGGCGACCGGTCTCGCGCTCACCGGCCTCGACCTGTCCGGGGCCCCTTCGCTCGAAGCGGCCCTGGCCCTCGTACGCGACTTCGCCGCTGCCCGGCCCGACGACCGGGTGCTGCTCGGGCACGGCTGGGATGCCGCCCGCTGGCCCGGCGGCCGGCCGCCGACACGTGCCGAGCTCGACGAAGCCGCCGGTCACCGGCCCCTCTATCTCAGCCGGATCGACGTCCACTCGGCGGTCGTCACCACGGCCCTGCTCGACCTGATCCCCGAGGCCGTCACCCGTGACGACGGACCGCTCACCGCCGACGCCCACCACGCCGTGCGCGCCGTCGCGTTCGCAGCCGTGACGCCGCGGCAGCGGGCCGACGCCCAGCGCGCCGCCCTCGAACGCGCCGTCTCGCTCGGTATCGGCACGGTCCACGAGTGCGCCGGCCCGGAGATCTCCTCCGAGGACGACTTCACCGGACTGCTGCGCCTCGCCGCCGAGGAGCCCGGACCGCGCGTCGTCGGCTACTGGGCCGAGCAGGACGTGGCCAAGGCCCGGGAACTGGGGGCGATCGGCGCCGCGGGCGACCTCTTCGTCGACGGAGCCCTCGGTTCGCACACCGCCTGTCTGCACCAGCCGTACGCGGACGCCGGCCACACCGGCAGGGCCTACCTGGACGCCGCCGCGGTCGCCGCACACGTCGTGGCCTGCACCGAGGCGGGTCTCCAGGCCGGCTTCCACGCCATCGGCGACGCGGCCGTGGACGCCGTGACCGAGGGCGTGCGGGCCGCCGCCGAGAAGCTCGGCCTCGCCCGGGTCCGGGCCGCCCGCCACCGCATCGAGCACGCCGAGATGCTCACGCCCGAGACGGTCGCCGCCTTCGCCGAACTCGGCCTCACCGCCTCCGTCCAGCCCGCGTTCGACGCCCTGTGGGGCGGCGAGGACGGCATGTACGCGCAGCGGCTGGGGGTCGAGCGGGCGCGGGCCCTGAACCCGTTCGCGGCCCTGTTGCGGGCCGGCGTCCCGCTGGCCTTCGGGTCCGACAGTCCGGTCACCCCGCTCGACCCGTGGGGCACGGTCCGGGCCGCCGCGTTCCACCGCACGCCGGAACACCGTGTCTCCGTACGGGCCGCGTTCACGGCGCACACGCGGGGCGGCTGGCGGGCCGTCGGACGGGACGACGCGGGCGTCCTGGTCCCGGGCGCACCCGCCGACTACGCGCTGTGGCGCACCGGCGAACTGGTGGTCCAGGCTCCCGACGACCGGGTCGCCCGCTGGTCGACGGATCCCCGCTCCGGCATCCCGGGGCTGCCCGATCTGACCCCGGGCCGCGACCTGCCCGTCTGCCTGCGCACCGTGGTGGGCGGACGCACGGTCTTCGTACGGCCGGGCGAGTGATCTACGGGGGTGGCGCGCACGAGATCGCGCGCCGCACCCCCGGCGCGCGACCTGCGCATCCTCCGCGCTGACCAGGGATTTGCCGCACAAAGCGCAGGTCGAACGGCTGTTGACAGGTTGCCGCAGGGGGCCGGTAGGTTCGGCCCAGTCCACCACCGGACGCCCGACCGGGGAACGTCGCGCACTCGCGCAGCGCCGCCGGGTCAGGGACGGTGTGCCGCACCGGGCACCGCCACTGGGAGCCAGGCTCAGGCCGGCACAGCGCCGAGGGAACGTTCCGGCCGGTCGGGGAGGTGTGACCCGGGTGGGGCCCGGACGCTCAGTAGACAACGGCTTTCGGTCGATCCGCAGCCAGCGGGTCCCAGGTCGGCCCGAAGGGCGCCGGGCCCCCATCCGCCGTACGCTCGCACCCGAAGGCGCATTCTTACCCGCGTCTCGCGGATTCGACACCACCATTCGAACGTCCTGTCACGTCATCGCAGGCCGAGGCCACTATGGTGGATCCTTGCGTACGGACATGAAGGGGCATCAGTGAACGACGGCGACGGAACCCTCGCGGCAGGAGCCCAGGGGAGGAAGTTCGGCCCGCTCGGCACCGCCTTGGTGATCATCCCGACCTACAACGAGGCGGAGAACATCAAGAGCATCGTCGGCCGGGTGCGCGAGGCCGTCCCCGAGGCGCACGTGCTCGTGGCCGACGACAACAGCCCGGACGGCACGGGCAAGCTGGCCGACGAGCTGGCCGTCGACGACGACCGGGTCCACGTGCTGCACCGCAAGGGCAAGGAGGGCCTCGGCGCCGCCTACCTCGCGGGCTTCCGCTGGGGCCTGGAGCGCGACTACGGCGTGCTGGTCGAGATGGACGCCGACGGCTCCCACCAGCCCGAGGAGCTGCCCCGTCTGCTCACCGCCCTCAAGGGCGCCGACCTGGTGCTCGGCTCGCGGTGGGTGCCGGGCGGTCGGGTGGTGAACTGGCCCAGGTCCCGTGAGGTGATCTCCCGGGGCGGCAGCCTCTACTCCCGGCTGGCGCTGGACCTGCCGCTGCGCGACATCACCGGTGGCTACCGTGCCTTCCGCCGCGAGACCCTCGAAGGTCTCGGTCTCGACGAGGTCGCCTCGCAGGGCTACTGCTTCCAGGTCGACCTCGCCCGCCGCGCGGTCAAGGCCGGCTACCACGTGGTCGAGGTGCCCATCACCTTCGTCGAGCGTGAACTCGGAGACTCCAAGATGAGCCGCGACATCCTCGTCGAGGCGCTGTGGCGGGTCACGGCGTGGGGTGTGGGCGAGCGGGTCGGCAAGGTCACGGGGCGCGGCGGCAGGCCGTCGAAACCGTAGCCGGAGCGCCGGAGCGCTTTCCGGTCCTCGGGTCGCAGGGCGGGGCACAGAACGCCTGATCGAGCGCTTATCCCGCACTGAGCCGGGGCCAGGCACACTGGAGTCATGACGACTGGCGCTCAGACCCCCAGGTACCCCGCCCCGCCGCGGCGCTCCCGGCTGCGCACGTTCCTGCCGTTGGGCATCGCCGTGTGGCTGGTGCTGGAGATCTGGCTGCTCACGATGATCGCGGGGGCGTCGAGCGGGCTGGTGCTCTTCCTCGTCCTGCTCGCGGGGTTCGTGCTCGGCGCGGTCGTGATCAAGCGGGCCGGCCAGCGGGCCTTCCGCAACCTCTCCGAGGCGCTGCAACAGCAGCAGAGCGGTGTGATGCCCGAGGCGGCCCGGCCCAACAGCGAGGGCAACGGCCTGATGATGCTGGGCGGCCTGCTGCTGATGATCCCCGGAGTGGTGTCGGACGCCGTGGGCCTGCTCCTGCTGCTGCCCCCGGTCCAGAAGGCCGTGAGCCGTTCCGCGGAGCGCACCTTCGAGCGCAAGCTCCGCGAGGCCGACCCGGGCACCCTGGGCGGCGCCTTCCAGCAGGCCCGGATGCACCGCCCCGACGGCAAGGTGGTCCAGGGCGAGGTCATCAGGGACGAGCCGGGCGACGCCCCGCGGGAACCGCGCCCGCCGCTCACGCACTGAGCGCGGCCCACGGGCCCATGCCACTGAGCGCGGCCTATGGCCTCAGGCGGTAGAGGCCATGGCCATGGGCCGGCAGAGCAGACAGAAAACCGCGGGCGCCGTACTTCACGTACGGCGCCCGCGGTCTGATGCGCTGTGATCTCGGCCAGGCCCCGAAGGGACTTATGCCGACTTGCGGCTGTCTCGGGGATGAATCGCGATGTTCATCGCACCGGAGCGCAGAACCGCCAGGCGCTCCTCGAGGACCTCTTCGAGTTCCTCACGGGTGCGCCGCTCCATCAGCATGTCCCAATGCGTACGCGCGGGCTTGCCCTTCTTCTCTTCAGGGACATCGCCGTCCACGAGGAGTGCCTGGGCCCCACAGACCTTGCACTCCCACTCCGGCGGGATCTCCGCCTCGACCGAGAAGGGCATCTCGAAGCGGTGCCCCTTCTCGCATGCGTACTCCACGGCCTGGCGCGGGGCCAGGTCGATGCCGCGGTCCGTCTCGTAGCTGGTCACCACGAGGCGCGTGCCGCGAAGAGCTCGCTCACTCATGAATCGTGCCTCCCGGGCTTGTCGCCCACAGGACAGGTGTCGCTGTCGTCGTCATCCGGTCAACGTCCGGTCGGCGGTAAAGATTCCCGTTCCGAGTCCCGTTCCGGGTCATGCGTCGCCGTCGTAGCCGCCCTTGTTGTACCCACCAGCGCCCGGTTTGTCACATCTGCTGGCAGATGTAACCTAGCGTTTCGGCATCTTTGACGCGCAGTAACGGTACGCCTGGCAGGCCAAACGCGTACACTACAGCCCTTTCGCTTCGAGTGCTAAATCCTGTCAGGAACCGGATTCCCCGCTTCGGCGATCGCACGCCGTACCGGGACCCGGGCGAGCAGGGCGAACCCGATGACGAAGAACCCCACCAGCGAGACGATCGCGTCCCGGTAGCTCCCGGTCAGCTGGTAGGTGACACCGAACAGCAGCGGCCCCAGCCAGCTCATCCCGCGGTCGCTCATCTCGTACGCCGAGAAGTATTCGGCCTCCTTCCCGGGCGGCACGAGATGGGAGAACAGGGACCGGGACAGCGCCTGGCTGCCGCCGAGGACCAGTCCGATCCCGGCGGCCAGGACGAAGAACCACACCGGCGCCCCGGCCGGCAGGAAGTATCCGGCCGCCAGCGTCAGCGTCCACGCGGCCAGCGAGCCGAGGATCGTGCGCTTGGCCCCGTAGGTCCGGGCCAGCCGGCCCATCGCCAGCGCGCCCGCCACCGCCAGCACCTGCACGAGCAGGACGGCGCCGATGAGCGTGGACTGCCCGAGGCCCAGTTCCTCGGAGCCGTAGACCGAGGCCTGCGAGATCACCGTCTGGACGCCGTCGTTGTAGACGAGGTAGGCGAGCAGGAAGGCGAGGGTCAATGGGTGGCGGCGCATGTCGCGGACGGTCGCCGCGAGCTGCCGGAAGCCCGGGAGGGCCGCCCCCCGCGCGGTCGGCCTGCGGTCGCGCAGCCGGCGGAGCGGGATGAGGGCGAACGCGCCCCACCACAGGCCGGCCGACGCCAGGCAGATGCGGACCGCGGTGCTCTCGGAGAGGCCGAAGCCGTCGTGCCCGGTGTAGAGGACCAGGTTCACGACGAGGACCAGGGAACCCGCCGCGTAGCCGAAGGCCCAGCCGCGGGAGGACACCGCGTCCCGTTGCTCGGGCGGGGCGATCTGCGGCAGATAGGAGTTGTAGAGCATCATCGCCACGGACTGCGCCGCGTTCGCGACGACCAGCAGCGCCCCGCCGAGCAGATAGCGGTCGCCGTCCAGGAAGAACATCGCCGTGGTGGCCGTGGCCCCCAGGTAGGCGGCGGCCGCGAGGAGCGGCTTCTTGCGGCCCGTACGGTCGGCGGCGGCCCCCACCAGAGGCATCGCCAGCACCGCCACGATCACCGACAGGGACACCGAGTACGCGAAGAAGGACCCGGCGCGCACCGGGATCCCGAGCGGGTGCACGTACCCCTCGGCGTCCGCCGCCGACTCGGCGACCGACGTCAGGTACGGGCCGAGGAACACGGTGAGCACGCTCGTCGAGTAGACGGAGCACGCCCAGTCGTAGAAGTACCAGCCGCGCTGCTCGCGCCTGAGCTCCGCGGCCCCGTCGGCCGACGGGGTATGCACGGTGTCGGTGCCCACCCGTGCCCTCGCTTCCCCGTGAACGCGCGGAGGGCATGGGCCCCACGTCTCAGACCCAGACGCCGCGGTCCTCCATGACCTTGCGCAACGTGTCGATGTGATCGGTCATGATGCCATCCACACCCAGATCCAGGAGCCGGTGCATGCGCTCGGGATCGTTGACGGTCCACACGTGCACCTGGAGCCCGCGCGCGTGCGCGGCGTGCAGGAAGCGGTGGTCCACGACCTGGATGCCGGACTGGATCTCGGGCACCTGGGCGGCGACCGCCGAGCGGCGCACCGCCGCAGGCAGCCCCCAGGAGCGCAGCCGCAGGTTGAGCACGCCCCGCGTGCCGTACGACGTGGCCAGCCGCGGGCCGGCCAGCCGCTGGGCGCGCACCACGCGCGCCTCGGAGAACGAGCCGAGGCAGATCCGGTCCCAGGAGTCCGTCCGGCCGACCAGGTCCAGGAAGGGCAGCAGGGCGGCCTCCGCCTTGACGTCGACGTTCCAGCGCACCTCGGGGAAGGTCTCCAGGAGCTCCTCGAAGAGCGGCACCGGTTCCTCGCCCGCCACGCGCGCGTGCCGTACCTCCTGCCAGGGCAGGTCGGCGATCCGGCCCGCCCCGTCCGTCACCCGGTCCAGGGTCGCGTCGTGGAAGGCCACGAGCCGGCCGTCCCGCGTGGCGTGGACATCGGTCTCGATGTACCGGTAGCCCGCCTCGACGGCGCACCGGAACTGCCGCACGGTGTTCTCCAGCCCCTCCGCGGCCCCGCCCCGGTGGGCGAAGGCGATCGGGCCGGGATGGTCGAGATAGGGGTGGCGTATCCGCGGGGTCACGAACGCAGTATCGCTCCTCGCGGTTGACCGGTGGCAACGACCGTGCTGCCACCGGATGCCGAGGGGACGGCGAACACCCGCAGGAACAGCTGGGCGAGCGGGCCGATCGACACCGCGTACAGGAGGGTGCCGATGCCGACGGTCCCGCCCAGGGCGAAGCCGGTCGCCACGACCATGAGCTCGATGCCCGTGCGCACCAGACGGATCGACACCCCGGTGCGCTGGTGCAGTCCGGTCATCAGGCCGTCGCGCGGGCCCGGACCGAAGCGCGCCGCGATGTACAGGCCGGTCGCCGCGCCGTTCAGGACGATCCCCGCCACCGTCAGCGCGATGCGCGGCGCCAGGCCGTGCGCGTCGGGCACCAGGGCCAGTGTCGCGTCCATCGCCATGCCGATGACCAGCACGTTGGAGATCGTGCCCAGCCCCGGCCGCTGGCGCAGCGGGATCCACGCGAGCAGCACCGCTGCGCCCAGGAGGGTCAGCACCATTCCGATCGACAGCCCCGTCCGCTCGGCGATGCCCTGGTGCAGCACGTTCCACGGCTCCAGGCCGAGTCCCGACCGCACGAGGAACGCCGAACTCGCGCCGTAGAGCGCGAGACCCGCGTAGAGCTGGATGAGCCGCCGGCCGAGACGGCGCTGCGTGGACATGAGGTGCCCCCCTGTGGTGGTAGTGGACTGATGCATGACACCCTGTGGCTTGGATGGAGAGTCCATCCATGGCCAATCCGGGGAAGGTGGACTGATTCCGATGGCGCAGTGGACCTCGGCCGTGGGTGCGGCACAACTCGCCCGGCTGCTCAACTCCCAGCAGGACCGCCCGGCAGGGCCCGGCACCCGCCGGCCGCCCGCCTACCGCGCGCTCGCGGACGGCATCCGGCTGCTGGTGCTCGAGGGCCGGGTCCCGGTGGCCGCCCGGCTGCCCGCCGAGCGCGAACTCGCGCTGTCCCTCTCCGTGAGCCGTACGACGGTCGCCGCCGCGTACGAGGCACTGCGCGGCGAAGGGTTCCTGGAGTCGCGGCGGGGCGCCGGAAGCTGGACCGCGGTGCCGGCCGGGAACCCCGTGCCGGCGCGCGGGCTGGAGCCCCTGCCGCCGGAGGCCCTCGGCTCGCTGATCGACCTCGGCTGCGCCGCGCTGCCCGCGCCCGAACCGTGGCTGACCCGGGCCGTCCAGGGCGCCCTGGAGGAACTGCCGCCCTACGCGCACACGCACGGCGACTATCCCGCCGGGCTGCCCGCGCTGCGGTCGATGATCGCCGAGCGGTACACAGCGCGCGGGATCCCGACCATGCCCGAGCAGATCATGGTCACCACCGGGGCGATGGGCGCCATCGACGCGATCTGCCACCTGTTCGCCGGACGGGGCGAGCGCGTCGCCGTCGAGTCGCCCTCCTACGCCAACATCCTCCAGCTGATGCGGGAGGCCGGGGCCCGGCTCGTGCCCGTCGCCATGGCCGAGGGACTCACCGGGTGGGACATGGACCGCTGGCGGCAGGTCCTGCGCGATGCCGCCCCGCGCCTCGCCTACGTCGTCGCCGACTTCCACAACCCGACCGGGGCGCTCGCCGACGACGACCAGCGACGGCGGCTGGTGGACGCCGCGCGGTCCGCGGGGACCGTGCTGATCGCCGACGAGACGATGAGCGAGCTGTGGCTGGAGCCGGACGTGCGGATGCCGAGGCCGGTGTGCGCGTTCGACCCGGCCGGGTCCACGGTGATCACGGTGGGGTCGGCGAGCAAGGCGTTCTGGGCCGGGATGCGCATCGGGTGGGTCCGGGCCGCGCCGGACGTGGTCCGCAGCCTGGTCGCCGCGCGGGCCTACGCGGATCTCGGTACGCCCGTGCTGGAGCAGCTGGCCGTCAACTGGCTGTTCGGGACGGGCGGCTGGGAGCGGGCCGTGGCGGCGCGGCGGGAGCAGGCGCGGCGGAACCGGGACGAGCTCGTGGCGGCGGTGCGCCGGGAGCTGCCCGAGTGGGAGTTCGAGGTGCCGCGCGGTGGGCTCACGCTGTGGGTGCGGACCGGGGGGCTTTCCGGGTCGCGGCTCGCGGAGGCGGGGGAGCGGGTCGGGGTACGGGTGCCGTCCGGGCCGCGGTTCGGGGTGGACGGGGCGTTCGAGGGGTATGTGCGGTTGCCGTTCACCGTGGGCGGCGCGGTGGCGGAGGAGGCTGCCGCGCGGCTGGCGGCGGCGGCCCGGATCGTGGAGTCCGGTGGGGTCAGCGGTACCGAGGCACCCCGTACGTTCGTCGCTTAGCGATCGGCGGGGGTGGGCTTCGTCAGCACCGGGACCGGCTCGGCTTCGGCCGGCTCCGGGACCGGCTCGGCTTCGGCCGGCTCCGGGACCGGCTCGGCTTCGGTCGGCTCCGGGACCGGCTCCGGCGCGGGCTCGGCTTCCGCCGGTGCCGGCACCGTCTCTCCGTCCGCCGGTGTCGTGCGGGGCGGGAGGAGGTCCAGTACCGCCTGGCGGTGGGCTTCGGCCGTCGCGTCGTCGTAGGGGTGGGGAGTGGCCGGGACCTGGAGGCGGTGGACCGGGTCCGTGCCCAGGCGGGCGTAGCCACGGCCGGGTGGGACCTCGTCGACGGGGGTGGTGTGCGGGGGCGCGCCGAGGACGGACTCGACCTGCTCGCGCGTCGCCGGACCGAGGACGACGCGGGCACGCGTGTGGTGCCGTACCGGTTCGCTGAGCATCTCCAGGCAGTCCAGCTGGTCGGCCACCACCACCGTCACGTTCACCGGGCGGCCGTGCCGCAGGGGGACCTGGAGGAGGGACTGGGGGTCCTCGCGGTCGTCCGCCGCGGCCAGATGGGTGAACGCCGTCGGACGGTCCAGGAGGATCCAGAGCGGCCGCCTGGTGTCGTCCGGCGGTGGGTGACCCGCCTGGTGGGCACGGTTGGCGGCGATGAGACGCCGCTCGGTCTCGTGCGCGGCCCACTCCAGGCTCGCCAGGACCCCGGCGAGCCCGCACTCGACGGCCAGGACGCCGTCCCGCCCGGTCAGGCAGGCGTACTCGCCGGTGCCGCCGCCGTCGACGATCACCACGTCGCCGTGCCGGAGGGCCTGCAAGGCGATGGACCGCAGCAGGGAGGACGTGCCGCTGCCCGGCCGGCCGAGGGCGAGCAGGTGCGGCTCGGTGGAGCGCAGACCGGTGCGCCAGACGACGGGGGGCGCGTCCCGCCGCTGTTCGCCGCAGGTCAGCGGGAGGGTGCGCCGGACCCGGGTCGGGTCGGTGAAGCCGAGGACGATCTCGCCGGGGGCGGTCACGAAACGCTGGGCGACGATGTCGACGGCGAGCGGCGAGAGCACGTCGACCGTCAACTGGTTGCCTTCCTCGTCCCACGTGAAGTGGTATTCGCGGCCACGGCCCGACTTGGCGGCGAGGAGGTGCTCGATCCTGGCGCGGGCCTCGGTCTCCCCGTCCGCGAAATACGCCGGGTAGCGCACCACCAGGTGCGAGATCCGGCTGCCGCCGTCGAACGCGTAGGTGGGAAAGGCCTTGTCCCACGCGCCGCCGTGCGCGTACAGGGGCTCGGGGTCCTCGGCGGTGGAGAAGTAGGGCACGAGCGCCTCGTACAGCGACTCCAGGCGCCGGCGCTGCGACTCGTCGGGGCCCTCCGGTGCCGCCGCGGCACCGTCCCGGCCCTGCCAGGCCGCCGCCGCCATCAGTGTGATGGCGGCGAGCAGCGGCCCGTACGGAGCCAGCGCCACGACCAGGATCACGGAGGCCAGCAGGAACAGCAGCGCCCCGCGCTTCTCCTTGGGGGTCTCGGCCCATCTGCGCCGCCCGGCCGCTGCCAGCCGGCGCAGGCCCCGCGTGATCGTGATCAGCGGGTGGAGGACGTCGGTGGCGCTGTCGGCGGCCGTCCGGGCCAGCTCCCGGCTCCGGGCGAGCTGTGCGCCGCCGTTGCTCAGAATGCGGGGGAGGGGGCGCCGGGCCACTGCTGCCTCCAGTCAGTACGTACGGGCGGAGTGCGTACGGGGAGCGGGGTCGTCAGAACTTGATTCCTCCCAGGAGGCTCGCCAGGCTCTCGCCGCCCGCCTTGATGCTCGGGGCGATGGCCGTACTGGCCAGATAGAAGCCGAAGAGCATCGTGACCACGGCGTGCGACGCCTTGAGGCCGTCCTTGCGGAAGAAGATGAAGACGACGATGCCGAGCAGGACCACGCCTGAGATGGAGAGAATCATGTGGGTTCTCCTGGTTCGCGGGGACAGTCACCATGAGTACTTCCAGGCTCACAGGATGTATCCATACGATAAAAGGTGCAACTGGGTTAAATTCGGACCATTTCCCCTCGGTTGACGGAGTGGTCCCTGGCCCGGCCGAACAGGGCCGTGGTCCTCGCCCTGCCTGGGGTGATCTTTACCTCGGGCACATCGGGTCATGTGCGGCGCGAGCCAGTACCCTGGCGATTCACTCGTACGGCTGCGCCACTCGCAGGCGTACGCACCCGACGTGACGCGCAGGAGAGGCGGTCCGGCCGATGACCGAAGTCCCCGACCCCGAGGTCGTGGAGCTGGCGACCAAGATCTTCGATCTGGCCCGGCGGGGACAGACCGAGGCGCTCGTGGCGTACGTCGACGCGGGCGTTCCGGCCAACCTCACCAACGACCGCGGCGACTCGCTCGTGATGCTCGCCGCCTACCACGGCCACTCCGACGCGGTGCGCGCCCTGCTGGCCCGCGGCGCCGAGGCCGACCGGGTGAACGACCGAGGCCAGACCCCGCTCGCGGGAGCGGTCTTCAAGGGCGAGACGGACGTGATCAAGGCTCTCCTGGAGGGCGGCGCCGACCCGGCCGCCGGCACGCCCTCGGCCGTCGACACCGCCCGGATGTTCGGCCGGACGGAACTCCTCGAACTGTTCGGCGATCACTGAGCCGACCAGTCTGACCTGGAACGACAACGAAAACGGGGGAGGCGGTAAAGGGCCGCCGAAATTTCGGTCGCGGTAGACGGAAGTGCCGAGTCATCATGACGACGTGGTTCACGGACGTGATGGTTGGGCAGGTGTTGCCGCACCGCGCGGACCGTGACGCGGTCCGCAAGGGCCACCGACGAGAGGCAGAGGAAGATGGTCAGCAGCAAGCAGGAAACGGCGGGCGCCCCGACGTGTTGTCACGCGGCCAGGTAGTACACGTCCCCGGTTGCGTCGACGCTTGATGTGAGGCTGTTTCCCATGTTCGATCCGGTCATAGCGCCCAGCGGTACGCTGCTCGGCCTGCTCCAGCGGGGCCGCGGCGACGGCACGCTGCACGCGCTCACCGCCCCCCGCGCCGAGGCGCTCGCGGCGTTGAACCACTGCGTGCTGCGCGATCCCCGCCACGACTGGCAGGTGGAGAACCGCTCCCTCTACTACGCCCGCCTCTACCTCGACCTCAACGGCGAGCTGGACGAGGTCGAGGCCCATCTCTTCGGCGCCGAGGACGTCCTCGACAGCGACGAGTCACGCACCGGGCTCGCCCTCGCCGTTCTCGGGCACCTCGCCTCCTACGGCAGGCGGGACGCGCTCGAACTGCTGCGCAGGTACGCCGCCCACGGCTCCAACTGGGCCTGGGCTCTCGACGAACTCGCCCTGCGGGACGACGACGCGGGCCTGCGCGCCCTCGCCGCGCCCGTCCTCGCGCGGTTCCCGGCCGACCCGGAGGGCGAGGCCGAGCTGGCCGCCGCCGTCCGTGACGCCTTCGAGCCCCGGCCGTGGCGGCTGTGGGCCGAGGACCCGCGCGAATCCGTCGCCACGCGCGTGCGTGCCGCCCACGAGGCGGGCAGCTTCGACCGCTGGCAGCGGCAGATGCGGCCGACCGGGCCCCGCCCCGGATGGAGCGTGAGCGCCGTCTTCGAGTGGGCCCAGCAGGGCCTCGAACGGGGCGCGGCACTCCATGTCCCGGCCGCCCGCTGTCTCACCGCCGTCGCGGGCCCCGACGACCGGGCCGAGATCGTCCGGGCGGCGAAGGACGGCAGCGACGGAGCCCGGTGCACCGCCCTGCGCTATCTCGCCGACGGAGGCGATCCCGACGCCCTCGACCTGATCGAGGGCGCCGTGGCCACCGGCTCGACGGTCGTCGTGGACGCCGCCGTCGACGCCTTCGAACGCATGCGCTCGCTCGCCGCCGTCGACCGGGCGCGCGGCTGGGCCCGGCGGCCCGACCCGCTGGGCGCCGCCGCCGGACGCGTCCTCGCCTGCCGGGGCGGGGTGCGGGACCGCGACCTGGTCCTCACGGCCCTGCGCGAGGCCGTACGCGGCGAAGGCCCTGACGCGCCGACGCTGTGGACCCTCGTCGACGGCACCGGGCGGCTAGGCATCGCCTGCGCCGCACCCGTGCTCCGGCACGTCTACCGGGAGACCGCCTCCTCCCATCTGCGCGGCCGGGCGGCCCGAGCCCTCGCCGCCACCGACCCCTCCTTCGCCACCGGCTTCGCCGTCGAGTGCCTGTGGGACTGCGAGGAGACCACCCGCGAGATCGCCGCCCGGCACGCCGAGACCGGAGACGCCCGCGTCGTCGAGCGACTGCGCCGGCTCGCCGCGGATCCGGCCGAGGAAGCCGAGGTCCAGACGGCCGTACGCAGCCGGATCGGTCCCGAGGAGACCGCTGTGTGACCCCCTCCGCGCCAGCACGGCGGGGCGGAATCAGGCCGCCCGGGTGAACAAGGGGTGACTCGCGGGGCAGGAGGGCGTGGACGCAGCCTGACCTGCGCGGGTGCACCCCAGAACGCTCATAGGACGTTCCTCGTCCGGAAAGATCCACGTTGACGCGGCCACGTCCGGCACGGCGACAACACCGGTATGCGTGTCGTCATCGTGACCGAATCCTTTCCCCCCGACGTGAACGGCGTGGCCCACTGCGCGCTCCAGACCGCCCGGCACCTCGTCGATCGCGGTCACGCCCCCGTCGTCGTCGCCCCGGCACCCGCTCCGGGGCACAAGCCCGACGCGTCCGCGCCGTGCCCCGTCGTCCACGTCCCCTCCCTCCCGCTCCCCGGCTACCCCCAGGTCCGCGTCGCCCTCCCCAGCCGGCGTCTGGCCGCCACCCTCGTCGAGCACCGTGCCGACGTCGTCCACCTCGCCAGCCCCTTCGTCCTCGGGGTGCGCGGCATGGCCGCCGCCGCCCGCCTCGGCATCCCCGCCGTCGCCGTCTACCAGACGGACCTGGCCGGATACGCCCGTACGTACATGGGCGCCGGAGAGGCCGCGGCCTGGCGGCGCATCCGCTCCGTGCACGGCGCGGCCGACCTCACCCTCGCTCCGTCCACCGCCGCCCTGCGTGACCTGGAGACACACGGAGTGCCGCGGGTCGAACTGTGGCCGCGCGGCGTGGACACCGCACGGTTCCGGCCCGACCGTCGCGACGAGGCACTGCGGCGGGAACTCGCCCCGAACGGCGAAGTGATCGTCGGCTACGTCGGCCGGCTCGCCCCCGAGAAGCAGGTCGAACTCCTCGCCGGTGCCTGCGGCCTGGACGGTGTCCGCGTCGTGATCGTCGGCGACGGCCCGAGCCGGCCCGGCCTGGAGCAGGCGCTGCCCGGCGCGGTCTTCCTCGGCCGGCGCACCGGTGACGATCTCGCCCGGGTCTTCGCCTCGCTGGACGTCTTCGCCCACACCGGCCCCTTCGAGACCTTCTGCCAGACGGTTCAGGAGGCCATGGCCAGCGGCCTGCCCGTCGTGGCGCCCGCCGCGGGCGGACCGCTGGACCTGGTCGCCCACGGCCACACCGGGCTCCTCGTACCGCCGCGCGACGCCACCGCCGTACGGGACGCCGTGCGTGCCCTGGCCGCGGACCCCGCGCTGCGGGCCGCCTTCGGCGCCGCCGGGCGGGCCACGGTGGAGGGCCGCACCTGGGCGGCCGTCGGGGACCGGCTGATCGGGCACTACGCGAACGTGCTCGCCGGGCGCCGGACGGCGGTGGCGGCATGAACCCGGCCGGCCAGAACAGCCAGTCGCTGCGGATCGTCCGGCTGGCGAACTTCGTCGCGCCCGCCTCCGGCGGTCTGCGCACCGCCCTGCGCGAACTCGGCAAGGGCTACAAGGCGGCGGGGCACGAGCCCGTCCTCGTGGTCCCCGGCGAGCGGGCGAGCGACCGCGAGACCGAGCAGGGGCGGGTGATCACCCTCCCCGGGCCGCTGCTGCCCGGCACCGGCGGCTACCGCGTGCTCGCCGACAAGCGGCGGGTGGCCCGGCTGCTGGACGAACTCGCGCCGGGCCGGCTGGAGGTGTCCGACCGTACGACCCTGCGGTGGACCGGCAAGTGGGCGCGGCGCGCCCGGGTCCCGGCCGTGATGGTCTCCCACGAGACCGCCGACGGCGTGCTGCGCACCTGGGGCCTGCCCGAGGGCGCCGCCCGCCGGACCGCCGACGCCCTCAACGTCCGTACGGCCCACACCTACGCGCGTGTGGTGTGCACCACCGAGTTCGCCGAGCGGGAGTTCGTGCGGATCGGGGCGCGCAACGTCGTCCGGGCCCCGCTGGGCGTCGACCTGGTGCAGCGGCACCCCGCGCTGCGCGACCCGGAGCTTCGGGCGCGGCACGCGCGCGTGGGCGAGACGCTGCTGGTGATGTGCTCACGGCTGTCCGTCGAGAAGAGGCCCGGCACGGCGCTCGACGCCCTGGAGGCGCTGCGGCGGCGGGGGCGGCGGGCGGTGCTGGTGATCGCCGGGGACGGCCCGTTGCGCGCCCGGCTCGAACAGCGGGCACGCGAGAGCGGTCTGCCGGTCACCTTTCTGGGGCACGTCTCCGACCGGGGTCTGCTCGGCGCGCTCCAGGCGTCCGCCGACGTGGCCCTGGCGCCGGGGCCTGCCGAGACCTTCGGGCTCGCCGCGCTGGAGGCCATGGCGTGCGGCACGCCCGTCGTCGCGAGCGCCTCGTCCGCGCTGCCGGAGGTGATCGGCTCCGCCGGGGCCGTCGCGGCCGACCACGGGGAGGCCTTCGCGGACGCCGTGGACGTGCTGCTGGAACGCCCGGAGGCGGACCGGCGCGACGCCGCACGCGCGCGTGCGGCGTGCTTCGGGTGGAACGCGGCGGTCGACGCGTTCCTCGCCGCCCATGACGCGGCCGTCCCCGTACGTCCGTACGTGCCCGGGGGCGTGGCATGAGACCGCCGGGGTTCGAGGGGGCTGCGCGGGTCGAGGAACCTGCGCGGTTCGCGGGGGCTGCACGGTCCGGGAGGGCTGCGCGGTCCGAGGGGGCTGCGTGGTCCGAGGGGGCTGCGTGGTCCGAGAGGGCTGCACGGTTCGAGGGGGCTGCATGGTCCGAGGGGGCTGCACGGTCCGAGGGAGCTGCGCGGCCCGCGGGGCCTCTGCGGTTCGTGGCCCTCGGTGACTCGCTGACCGAGGGCGTGGGCGACCCGGTCGGGGACGGGTGGCGCGGCTGGGCCGCGCTGCTCGCCGACGGGCTCGCCGAGGGGCCTGCGTTGCTCGCCGGAGGATCCGCTCGGTCTGGCGGGGAATCTGCCCTGTCCGCCAGGGGATCCGCCCGGTCCGCCGGGGAACCCGCCCGGTCCGCCGGGGAATCCGCCGCCGGGTCGACTGGGGAGACGGCCCGGTGCACGGGCGGCCCTCGCCGGTGCGGGGAGGCCTCCGTCCGGTCCGGGGAGGAGGACGTCTGGTGCGGGGAGGCTCCCGCCCGGCGCATCGAGGCCTCCGCCTGGTGCATGGATGCCTCCGTCCGGTCCGCGGAGGAAGACGTCCGGTGCAAGGAGGTTCCCGCCCCGGGCATGGAGGCTCCCGCCCGGCGCATGGAGGCCCCCGCCTGGTGCGAGGAGGCCCCCGCCTGGTGCGAGGAGGCCCCTGCCCGGTTCGTGGAGGCTCCCGTCCGGTGGGCGGAGGGCCCGGGCCAGTGGGCGGGAACCCCGTTCCGGGCCGCTGAGGGACCCGTCCGGTTCACCAACCTCGCGGTGAGCGGGGCGCAGACCCGGGACGTGCTGGAGCGGCAGTTGCCCGCCGGGCTGGCGCTGCGGCCCGACCTGGTGTCCGTCGTCGTCGGTGTCAACGACACCCTGCGCTGCACCTTCGACATCCAGGCCGTGGCCGCCCGGCTCGACCAGGTGTACGCGGCGTTCACCGAGCAGGGGGCGGTCCTGCTCACCGTGTGCCTGCCCGACCCGGGCACGATGCTCGGGCTGCCGGAGGCCCTGGCCCAGCCGCTGGCGCGGCGGCAGCGGGCCGTGAACACGGTGGTCCACGCGCTGTCCGACCGGTACGGAGCCCTGCACCTGCACGCGTGCGAGGGCGACTGGATCACCGACCGTGCCATGTGGAGCGCCGATCGGCTGCATCCCGGGGAACGCGGTCACCGGCAACTGGCCCTGCGCTTCCACGAACTGCTCACCGAGCACGGCCTCGCGACGGGTCCCGCGCCCTCGCCCGAGCCGGAGTTCCCCGTCCCGGCGAAGTCGGCGAGTCTGTGGTGGCTGGCCACCGCCGGCACCGGCTGGGTGGCGCGCCGATGCACCGACCTGCTGCCCCAGCTCCTGACCCTCGCCGCCGACGAGCTCCGGCACCGAGCCCGGGGGACCAGCGCCCGGCTCGATCTGCGAGCGTCCGCCGCGGTGTCGGCCGCGCTGGCGGCCCTGTCGGTGGCGGAGCGACCGGACGCGGCCTGACCGGTCCAGCGGGTGCGGAACGGCGCGGCCGGGCCGGCCGGTTCAGCGGCGGCGCACCGCCACGAAGCGGACCGGTGTGCCGGGAACCGCCTGGGCGGCGGCCGGAAGGTCGGCGGCGTGCACCACCGCGATCACCGGGTAGCCCCCGGTGGTCGGATGGTCGGCCAGGAACACCACCGGCCTGCCGTCGGGCGGGACCTGGACCGCGCCCAGCACCATGCCCTCACTGTGCAGTTCCCCCCGCCGGGTCCGCTCCAGGGCGGGGCCCTCCGTGCGCAGCCCGATGCGGTTGCTCGCGGGGGAGACCCGATAGGGGCGCGAGACGAAGGTCCCTACGGCTCCCGGCGTGAACCAGTCGTCGCGCGGGCCGAGCGTCACCCGCAGGACCAGCTCCGCAGGCGGCGCCGGCTGCGGAGCCACGTCCACGCGCGCGTGGACGCCGGTCGGCCGGCCCAGGGGCAGCACCGTGCCGTCCGTCAGTGGGGCCGGACCGAGCCCCGACAGCAGGTCCGTCGAGCGGCTGCCGAGTACCGGCTCGACAGCGATACCGCCGGAGACGCCCACGTAGGAGCGCACCCCCGAGACGGCGGGCCCGACGTCCAGCAGCGCACCGGCCGGCAGCCGCACCGGCGCGCCCCAGGGGACGGCCCGGCCGTCCACCGTGACCCGGCAGGGCGCGCCGGTCACGGCCACCGTGACCGTGGAACGGGGGCGCACGGCACAGCCGTTGAGGGTCGTCTCCAGCACCGCGGCCTCGGGCGGATTGCCGGCGAGCCGGTTGACGAGATCCGCGGCGGGCCGGTCCAGCGCCCCGGAGCGGGGCACGCCGAGGTGGGCGTGCCCGGGGCGGCCGAGGTCCTGAACGGTGGTCAGGGCTCCCGCGCGCACGACGGCGAGCGCGTGATCCGTCATGAGTGCCTCACCGGCCGGGCCGGGACGAACCGCACGCACATGCCCGGCGAGAGCAACGCGGCGGGCACGCGCGCGTGGTCCCACAGGACGGCCTCCGTCGTGCCGATCAGCTGCCAGCCGCCCGGCGACGAGCGCGGGTAGACGCCCGTGTACGGGCCCGCCAGCGCCACCGAGCCGGCCGGGACGGCCGTGCGCGGGGTGGCCCGGCGCGGGACGTCGTAGCGCGACGGCAGACCGGTGAGGTAGCCGAAGCCGGGCGCGAAGCCGCAGAAGGCGACCCGGAACTCGGTCTCCGCGTGGATACGGGCGACCTCCTCCTCCGGCACACCCCAGTGCGCGGCGACGTCGGCCAGGTCCGGACCGTCGTAGCGCACGGGGATCTCGACCACTTCACGCGCGCGTGGGGGAGCGGGCGGCAGTTCCGCCGCGGTCAGCTCGGCGGCCAGCCGGGCGGGGGCGTCGAGACCGTCGAGGAGGACCGTGCGGGCCGCGGGGACGATCTCGCGGGCAGCCAGCGAGCCCTCCGCGCGGCGCCGCAGCAGCTCGGCGTGCAGGGCCTGCGCCTCGTCGTCCGAGGCGACCTCGACGAGCAGGGCGTCCGCGCCGACGGGCAGGACCTTCATGCGAAGGCCTCCACCCGGACCCCTGAGGCCTCCAGCCGCTCCCGCACCCGGCGCGCCAGTTCCACCGCGCCGGGTGTGTCGCCGTGCAGGCACAGCGATCGCGCGCGTACCTCGATCCGTGTCCCCGAGTGGGAGACGACCTCGCCGGAGCGGGCCAGGCTCAGGGACCGCTCGACCACCGTGTCCGGGTCGGTGACCACGGCGCCCTCCAGGGCGCGCGGCACGAGTGTGCCCGCCTCGGTGTAGGCCCGGTCGGCGAACGCCTCGGTGACGACCGGCAGTCCGGCTTTACCGGCCAGCTCCAGCAGGCGCGAGCCGGGGAGGCCGAGCACGGGCAGCGTGGCGTCCGCGAGGAGCACACCGTCGACGACCGCGGCGGCCTGCTCCTCGTCGCGCACGACCCGGTTGTAGAGCGCGCCGTGCGGTTTGACGTAGGCCACGCCGGAGCCCGCCGCGCGGGCGAACACCTCCAGGGCGCCGATCTGGTAGGCCACTTCGGCCGCCAGCTCGGCGGGCGGCACGTCCATCGCGCGCCGTCCGAACCCGGCCAGGTCCCGGTAGGACACCTGGGCGCCGATCCGGACGCCGCGCTCGGCCGCCAGTTCGCACACCCGGCGCATGGTGGCCGCGTCCCCGGCGTGGAAACCGCACGCCACGTTGGCGCTGGTGACCACGGACAGCAGCCGTTCGTCGTCGGTGAGCCGCCAGCGGCCGAAGCCTTCGCCGAGGTCGGCGTTCAGGTCGATCGAGGTCATAGCCTTGTCGGTCTCCTGTCAGGCCACGCGGTACTGCTCGTCGCGGGCGTCGGTGAGGAACATCTGCCCCGGGGCGTGCGTGAGGGCGAACGGCGGCCGCGAGGCCATCACGGCCGCCTGCGGGGTGACTCCGCAGGCCCAGAACACCGGGATGTCGTCGGGCTCGGCGTCCACCGGGTCGCCGAAATCCGGCCGGCCGAGGTCGTCGATACCGAGGCCGGAGGGCTCGCCGCAGTGCACAGGGCTGCCGTGCACCGCCGGCAGCAGGCTGCTCTCCCGGATCGCCGCCGCCAGATGCCGGGGCGGCACCGGCCGCATGGACACCACCAGCGGCCCGTGCAGCCGCCCCGCCGGACGGCACTGCCGGCTCGTCACGTACATCGGGACGTTCACGCCCTGCTCGACGTGCCGGATCGGCACGCCCGCCTCGCTCAGCGCCCACTCGAACGTGAAGCTGCACCCGATCAGGAACGACACCAGGTCGTCCCGCCAATGGGCGCGCACATCCGTCGGCTCGTCCACCAGCTCGCCGTCCCGCCACACCCGGTAGCGCGGCAGGTCCGTGCGCAGGTCCGCGCCCTCGGCGAGCACGGTGGTCCACGATCCGGCGTCCGTCACGTCGAGGACCGGGCACGGCTTGGGGTTGCGCTGGCAGAACAGCAACATGTCGTAGGCCCAGTCGGCGGGCACCGAGATCAGGTTGACCTGGGTGTGGCCGGCCGCGACCCCGGCGGTGGGGCCCGTCAGCCCCTCCCGGAAGCGGGCGCGGGCCGCTTCCGGGCGCCACGCGTGCGCGTGGTCGTCGACCAGGACCACAGGACGGTCCTCGGTGCCGGTGCCGGTGCCGGTGCCGGTGCCGGTGCCGGTGCTGGTGCTGGTGCTGGTGTCCACGGGGTTCACGTGAGCTCCTTCCCGCGCGTCTCCGGCAGCCCGAGCAGCGCCAGCGCCGCCAGCCCGTAGCCGATCGCGCCGAAGACGAGTGCGCCGCCCACGCCCCAGCTGTCGGCCAGGAAGCCGACCGTCGTCGGGAACACGGCTCCCACCGCGCGCCCGGTGTTGTACGTGAAGCCCTGCCCCGTGCCGCGCACCGCCGTCGGGTACAGCTCGCTCAGGTAGGAGCCGAAGCCGCTGAAGATCGCCGACATGCAGAACCCGAGCGGGAATCCGAGCACCAGGAGCAGGGTGTTGGCGCCGCTCGGGATGTTCGCGTACGCCAGGATGCAGATCGCCGAGAGCAGCGCGAAGAGCCAGATGTTGCGCCTCCGGCCCAGCTTGTCCGTGAGGTAGCCGCCGGTCAGGTAGCCGAGGAAGGCACCCGATATCAGGAAGGTCAGATAGCCGCCGGTGCCGACGACCGACAGGTCGCGCTCGGACTTCAGGTATGTCGGCACCCAGGTGGCCAGCGTGTAGTAGCCGCCCTGGACCCCGGTCGAGAGCAGTCCCGCGAAGAGGGTGACGCGCAGCAGGCCCGGCTTGAAGATCGCGGTGAAGGAGCCCTTCTCCGTGCTCTGTTCACGAGCTGCGGCGGCCTCGGGCGCGTCGTGCACACTGCGCCGCAGCCAGATGACCAGCAGCGCGGGAAGCGCCCCGGTCCAGAACATGATCCGCCAGGCCAGATCGTCGCCGGCCATCGAGAAGACCAGCGTGTAGGCGATCACTGCGAGGCCCCAGCCCACGGCCCAGGAGCTCTGGATCGCGCCGAGCGTGCGCCCCCGGTGCTTGGCGCTCGCGTACTCGGCGACCAGGATCGCGCCGACCGCCCACTCGCCGCCGAAACCGAGCCCCTGGAGGGCACGGAAGACCAGCAGCGTCTCGTAGTTGGGCGCGAAACCGCAGGCGACGGTGAAGACCGCGTACGTGATCACCGTGATCATCAGTGCCTTCACGCGGCCGATGCGGTCCGCGAGGACGCCCGCGAGGGCACCGCCGATCGCGGAGACCACCAGGGTGACCGTCGTGAAGAGGCCGGTCTGGCCGCTGCTCAGGCCGAAGTACGCCGACAGCGCCACCATGCTCAGCGGCAGCGTGAAGTAGTCGTACGAGTCCAGGGCATAGCCGCCGAAGGCACCGGCGAACGCGCGTCGGCCGCGCGGGCCGAGGGCGCGCAGCCAGCCGAACGCCCCGTCATCGGCGGTGTGTTCTGCCGCCGCGGGGCGCGAGTCGTCGGTCAGGGCCTGCGGTGGAGGGGTCGTGCTCATGGGCACCTCGCAGAGGGAGGACGGAGGGTGCTTCGGGCTGAGCTGTGAGTGCTCCGGGGATCGAGCCGTAGCGGCTGTGGGGGTGAGCCGTACTGGCTGTGAGGGGTGAGCCGTACCGGCTCCGGGTGCGAGCCGTGCCCAGCACCGTAGAGGATTGTTCAACGATCCCTCAATACCCATGTTGGTTGTTCTTCTGATCTGCGATTGAATTCCGGCATGGCAGAGCAGCTGAAGGACCTCGCCGACGACCGGGCTCTCCTCGGGCGCACCAGCACCGCCGAGCGGGTCTCGGACATCCTCAGGAGCCGCATCGCCGAGGGCTACTTCCCGCCCGGCACCCGCCTGTCGGAGGACAGCATCGGCGGCGCGCTCGGCGTCTCCCGCAACACGCTGCGCGAGGCGTTCCGGCTGCTCACGCACGAACGCCTGCTCGTCCACGAGCTGAACCGGGGCGTCTTCGTCCGGGTCCTGACCGTGGAGGACGTCGAGGACATCTACCGCACCCGGCGGCTCGTCGAGTGCGCCGTGGTCCGCGGCCTCGGCGAGCCGCCGTACGGCCTCGACGGCCTCGCCGGTGCCGTCGCCGAGGGACGGCAGGCGGCCCGGGAAGGTGACTGGAAGGGTGTGGGTACGGCCAACATCCACTTCCACCGCGAGCTGGTCGCCCTGGCCGCGAGCGAGCGCACGGACGAGTTGATGCGGAGTGTCTTCGCCGAACTGCGTCTCGCCTTCCACGTGGTGGACGAGCCGCAGCGGCTGCACGAGCCGTACATCGCGCGAAATGTCGCGATTCTCGAGGCTCTTCAGGCGGGGGAGCGCGGCAGGGCCGAGCGTCTGCTCGCAGGCTATCTGGACGACTCGCTGGAGCGGGTCGTGGAGGTGTACCGACGGCGGGTGGGCGAGGAGGGTTGACGGGACCGCCGAGGGGGCGTACCCGCGTCGTTTGGGTGGTTGTCAGACCCAGGACCTAGTCTGTGCACCGTGACTTCGCCTGCATCGACGGACAGCGTTCCGCCCCAGCTCAGCGCGGGGCCGCGCCCCGCGCCGGGGCCGGCCGCCGACGAGGGCCTGGCGCGGCGCCTGCGCGCGCTCGCCTGCACCGCGCCGCTGCACGACCTCGACGTGCGCAAGGCAAATCTCGCCGGCGAGTACTCGGTGTATGGCATGGCGGAGGTCGCTCTCGCGGCCATCGACCTGGTCACCCTGAACATGGACTTCGACACGGGCGCGGACCACGACCAGATCGTCGCCCGCCTCGTCCCGCGGATCGCCGCCCAGGCGCCGCAGCGGCCCGCCGCCGAGCACGAGCGGGTGGCCCGCTGGGTCCTGGAGAACCTCATCAACGTCGGCAGTGTCGACCGCGGCTTCCGCGCGGTGTACGGCACCTTCGCGGCGGACGGCACCTATGTGCGCCGCGACTACGACTTCAAGCTGATCGAGGAGGTCCCCGGCCCCGGCGGCACGGTCTACCTCCGTACGACGGACGAAGCGGTCAACGTCCTCGTCGGCGCCCTCGACACGGACGTCACCAGCGCGCAGATCGCCGCCGAGGTCAAGCTGGAGGTGCTGATCAGCCGCGGCCGGCTCGCCGACGCCCAGCTCGCGGCCGAGCAGGCCCGCTACCGCACCGTGCAGTACTCGGAGACCCTGCGCCGGGCCCTGGACGCCACCCGGCGCAATGTGCGCGCGGTCGACTGGCTCAGCACCGTGCCCGACATGATCGCCGAGGCGCTGGAGCACGTCGCCGACCGCTACCGCCACGAGAACGCGATCCTCACCAACATCCGCAAGGCCCGCGACGAGTCCGAGGAGCCGGAGCAGAAGCGCCGCGCCGCGGAGCTCGTCGACATCGTCAAGGACTGCATCCGCCGGCACACCCAGCTGCAGTCGCGGCTGCTCGAGGCCGGGCCGCTGTTCCGCGCCGAGCAGGACCGGCAGGCCTTCGCCACTCGGACGACCACCTCGGGGATCGACCTGTACGGCCATCTCGTCGCCCCCGTCCTGCCGCTGCCGCTCGAGCAGGCCGTCCGCGTCACGGACGCCTTCTTCGGGCGTGGCACCGGGCTGCGCACACCGGTGTCCGTCCGAGTCGGGGATCTCGTCGACATATTGCTCACGCCCCCTGTGGAGCGGGAGCACCTGGGTGCGGAGATGCCCGAGCCGGACCTCATCGCCACGCCCGACGACAGCCGGTTCAGCGAGGAGCAGCTGGCGGCGGCGCAGGAGCTGCTCGACCTGCCGGCGGACGCCCCGCGGCGGTTGTCGGGCCTGCTCGCGCAGGCCCGCCGCCAGGATCCCGAACTGCCCTATCTGGTGGCGCTGCTGGCGGTGCACGCGGCCAGCCCACCCGTCGGTACGGCCTATCGCCAGGGCGAACAGAAGCTGCTGTTCGCCGTGGACGACGGAACCGAGCTCGACGATCCGGAGTTCGGCGGGGCGGACCTCATCGTCGGGACGGCACTGCTGGACGCGGCGGGGATGGCCGCGGACCGGACGGAGGCCGCGTGATGCTTCCGCCGGTGGGCGGCTGCGACGCCGTCGTGGCCGCTCGCGCAGTCCCCCGCGCCCCTGAGGGCGTCGCCCGCAATCCCGTCTACAAGGTCAAGGAGTTCAAGTCGTGAGCGAGCACGTCGAGTGGAGCGACGCGGAGAGCCCGGCCCCCACGGCCACCGACGCCGTCACTCCCGCCGACGCCGCCGACGCGGCGCGGCTCGTCTCCTTCGGCCTGCAGCCCAAGCTCCAGCCCGCCCGCGACCAGGAGTACGCCGACCTGCTCCGGCGTTACCGCGAGGACCCGCCGTTCGCACGGCTCGCCGACGCCGTGGCCACCGGTCTGGGCCTGATCGTGCTGGAGGTGTCCCCGCGCGCGGGGATGGCCGTGACCGCCGCGGAGGACTCCGTGTTCGCCGTCCGCATGGGTGACTACGCGCGTCGCACCTCCGCCGACGGCGGCGACCGGTTCCTGCACGGGCTCGCCCATCTCGCCGTCGCCGCCATGGCGTTCCCGCGCCCCGAGGACCTCGCCGACGACGGCTACATCGGCCGTGTCACGGTCAACGGTGTCGACGCCTTCGTCCGCCATGCCTGCCGCCGCCTGGAGGAGCGCGCCGAGGAACAGGGCGAGAACACCGACCCGGCGACCGGCGCGCCCGGCCTGGAGGCCGCCTGGCGGATCTGGGTCCGGCGCAGCGCGACGGGAGCCACCAAGGACGCGCGCCGGCTCGCCGGTTCGACCACCGGCATCGTCGCCAAGGCCGTCGCCTTCCTCACCGACTCCGGATTCCTCCAGCGCACCGGCGACGACAACGGCGGTACGTACCGCACGACCGCCCGCTACCAGCTCCAGGTGCGGGACATGGCCGGCGGCGCCGCCATGGCCGAGCTGCTGGAGCTGGGCGTCGTCCCGGTCACCGACGGAACGCCGACGCTGCTGCCCGCCGAGGAGAGCGACGACCTGGATCTGGTCGCCGACGCCGGGCTGCCGTTCCACTCCTCCTGAACCATCCGTTCGTCTGAGAAGCCTCACGAGAGTCCGCCATGTACGAGCTGTCCCGGGTCCGCCTCTACTCCATCGGGCCCGCCGGTGCGCGCTACGCCGACACCGTGCTTGATATGCGCGGGGTGGGCGAGCCCGTGCCCGACCCCGCCCCCACGCAGGCGGAGTTCTTCGAGGAGGAGCCCGTCGGCCCGCCGCGCCGGCCCGCGCCCGCGGGCGTGCTCTTCCTGGAGAACGGCGGCGGCAAGTCGGTGCTGCTCAAGCTGATCTTCTCCGTGATGCTGCCGGGACACCGGAACACCCTCGGCGGCGCCAGCTCCGGTGTGCTGCGCAAGTTCCTGCTCGCCGACGACTGCGGCCACGTGGCCCTGGAGTGGCAGCACGTGCTGACCGGCGAGTGCGTCGTCGTCGGCAAGGTCAGCGAGTGGCGCGGACGGCAGGTCTCCAACGACCCGCGGAAGTTCGCCGAGGCCTGGTACTCCTTCCGGCCCGGACCCGGACTGAGCCTCGACAACCTCCCCGTGGCCGAGGCCACCGCCGTACGGGCCCCGGTCGAGGGACAGTCGGGCGCGCGTGGGCGGCGCCGCACCATGAAGGGCTTCCGCGACGCCCTCACGGAGGCGGGCAAGACGTACCCGCACCTGGAGGTGCACTGGGAGGAGATCCACGACCGCTGGATCGAGCACCTCGGCGAGCTCGGCCTCGACCCCGAACTCTTCCGCTACCAGCGGGAGATGAACGCCGACGAAGGTGAGGCCGCCGGTCTCTTCGCGGTCAAGAAGGACGCCGACTTCACCGACCTGCTGCTGCGCGCCGTCACCGACACGCGGGACACGGACGGGCTCGCCGACCTGGTCAGCGGCTTCGGCAACAAGCTGGGCCGGCGCGCCGAGCTGATCGCCGAGCGCGACTTCACCGCCGGGTCCGTGGACCTGCTCGGAAGGATCGTCGAGTCCGCCGAGGCCCGCACCCGCGCGCGTGACATCCACACCGGAGCCGAGCGCCGTACCCGGACCCTCGCGCGCAGGCTGTCCGCGCGCGGCGTGCGGGAGCGGGTCCGGGCCGCCGACCTCGCCCAGCGGGTCACCGCCGCCGCCTACGCCGTCACGCACGCCGAGGCGGCACGCGAACGCAGCGCCCTGATCTCCGCCGAACTCGCCTACCGGCACGCCTCGCTGGCGCTCGCCGCGGCCGAGAAGTCCGCCGCCGCGCAGAAGCGCGAACTCGCCGACGCTCGCACGCTGTACTCGGCCTGGCAGGCCGCCGAGGCCGTGCTGCGCCACCGTGCCGCCGCCGACCGCGTCGCCCGCGTGTCCGCCGCGATCCAGGAGGCGGAGCGGGACGCGGCACCCGCGCTGGCCGCCCGCTCCAAGGCCGCCGTCGACCTCGTCCGTGCCCTGCACGCGGCCGCGGAGAACGCCGAGAACCACGCCAACGAGGAGGAGGAGCGCTCCGCCGCCCTCCAGGAGGTCAGCGACGCGGCCTACGGCGACTCCACCGCCGCCGCCACCCAGGCGCAGCGCGCCCGCAGTGAGATCGGGCACCTGAAGCAGCGCCTCGCCGAGGTCGAGCAGGAGACCGCCGAGGCGGTACGGGCCGGCTGGCTCGACGACAGCGCGCCGGACGCCGACCCGGCCCGCGCCGCCCTCGCCGCCAGCGACGCCGAGAAGACCGCCGTCGCGGCCTGGGACTCGGCCCGCGAGGCGTCCCGCAGGGCCACCGAGCACGCACGCGAGGCCGCCGCCGCCGAGACCCGCGCCGAACTGACCGCGGCCCGTGCGGCGGACGCGGCGACGGCGGCCGAGCGGTCGTACCAGGCCGAGCGCCGCACCGCCGAGACACTGGCGGGGGAGGAGCGGCTGGCGGAACTGCTCAGCCTGGCCCCCGCCACCCGCCCGGGCATCCCGCAGCCCCGCCACGGCACGGACCACGAGCCGGCCGGCCCGCCCCCTCCCGGCGAGCAGGGGCTCAGCCCCGAGGAGCTCGACCGCTTCGCCGACGACCTGCGCGAACTCCTCGACGACGCCGTCGGCTCCGCCGAACGGCAGCTGTTCGACCTGCGTACGGCCGCCGCCGACGACTCCCGGATCCTCGGCGCGCTCGGTGACGGCGGGCTGCTGCCGCCCGGCCCGGACGTGCTGGCCACCGTCGAGTTCCTCGGTGAGCACGGCATCCCCGCGCTGCCCGGCTGGCGCTACCTCGCACAGGCCGTCGACCCGGCCGACCACGCCCGCGTGCTCGCCGCCCGGCCCGAACTCGTCGACGGTGTGATCATCACCGACCCGGACTCCCACGCACGCGCCCGGGAGGCGCTGGGCGAGGCGGCGCTGCTGCCGCGTTCCGCGGTGGCGGTCGGCACGGCGGCCGCCCTGCTCGCCCCGACCCCCGCCCCGGACAGCGACAGCGGCGACGTGTTCCTCGTGCCGCCGAACCCGGCCATGCACGACGAGCACGCCGCCGACGAGGAGCGCCAGGCGCTGCGCGCCCGGGCGACCGAGCGGGACGAGGAGATCCGCGCGCTCGCCGCACGGCTCGGCAAGGACCGCGAGCTGGCCGCCCGGCTCGCCTCCTGGCGCACCGGCTGCCCGGCCGGCCGGCTCGCCGAACTGGGCCAGATGGCCCACGACACCCGCGTGTTCGCCGAGGAGTCGGAGGCCGAGCTGACCGAGGCGCGCACCGCGCGGGCGGAGGCCGACGAGGTCGCCGGTGAGGCCGCGCGGGTCCGGGACGAGCGGCAGGAGGCCGCCCAGAAGGCCCGCCGCTCCGCAGACGCCCTCGCCGGGCTCGCCTTCCGGCTGCGCGAGCGGGCCGGCTGGCAGGTCAGACTGCGCGAGCTGGCCGACGAGGCCGCCGAGTCCGAGGCCGCCGCCCAGGCGTGCCTGGAGCGCGCCCGCGCCGCCGACGAGGACAGACGAGCCGCCCAGCGCGCCGCGGACGACATGCGCCGCACCGCCCGCGCGCTGCGTGCCGAGCGCGCGGAGATCGCGGGCGCCCCCGACGACGTGCCCGAGGACGACGCCCAGACCCCGAAGGCCTCTCTGCCCGCCCTGCGCGAGGCCTACCGGGCCGCGTCCCAGGTGTACGAGAAGGTCGGCGTGGGCGCGGACCTGCGGGCCGAGCAGGCCCGTGCGGAGAGCGACGAGAGCGCGGCCCGCGCGGAGCTGGACCGGCTGAGCAACAAGGTCCGCACGCGCGCCGAACAGCTCCTCGAATCCCCCGACGGCTCCGACGGCCCCAGCCGCCAGGCCGCCGCCGCGCGTGCCGAGGAGCTGGTGCAGCTCCTGGAGACGCGTATGTCGACCGCGAGCGAGCAGCTCGGGCGGCTGCGCGGTGAGGCCGAACGCCTCGCGCCCGAGGACGGTGACGCGCACACCGAACTCCCGGAGGACCTCCAGCCGCGCGACGCCGAACACGCGCAGACCCTGCTGCGCACCGCCACGGCCGAACTCGCCTCGCACACCGAGGCACTGGACCAGGCGCGGGACGCGCACGCCGAACTCCTCGCCGCCCACCGCGCCGCCGAGGACGCGGCGAGCGGCTTCGACGAGATCGCGGCCATGCTTCGCGACCTGCTGCGCGAGCACGCGGGGGACGAGGAGCACGAGCAGCCCGAGCCGTACCCCGGAAGCCCGGAGGAAGCCCGGCAGTCGGCCGCCGAGGCCCGCCGCTCCCTGCGCGGCTGCGCCGCCGACCTGTCCGCCGCCGAGGCCGCCGTCCGCGAGGCCAGCGACATCCTCGTCCGGCACGCCAACTCCACGCGCTACGAGCAGGTCCGCACCCCGGCACGCCAGCAGATCCGCGAACTGCCCGCCTCCGCACTGCCCGAGCACGCCCAGAAGTGGGCCGACGCCTTCGCGCCGCGGCTGCGTGTCCTGACGGACGAGCTGGAGCAGCTGGAGCGCAACCGGGACTCGATCGTGGACCGCCTGCGCGGCCTCGTCGAGTCGGCCCTGGCCACCCTGCGCTCCGCCCAGCGGCTCTCCCGGCTTCCGGAGGGCCTCGGGGAGTGGTCGGGGCAGGAGTTCCTGCGCATCCGCTTCGAGGAGCCCGACCAGGCCACGCTCACCGAGCGGCTCGGCGAGGTCATCGACGAGGCGACCCGTGCCGCCGTCAAGAAGAACTCCGACCTGCGGCGCGACGGCATGTCTCTGCTGCTGCGGGGCGTCGCCGCGGCCCTGCAGCCCAAGGGCGTCGCCGTCGAGATCCTCAAGCCCGACGCGGTGCTGCGCGCCGAGCGCGTCCCCGTCGGGCAGATGGGCGACGTCTTCTCCGGCGGCCAGCTCCTCACCGCGGCCATCGCCCTGTACTGCACGATGGCCGCACTGCGGAGCAACGACCGGGGCCGCGACAAGCACCGGCACGCCGGCACGCTCTTCCTCGACAACCCCATCGGCCGTGCCAACGCCACGTATCTGCTGGAACTCCAGCGCGCGGTGTCGGACGCCCTGGGCGTCCAGCTCCTCTACACCACCGGCCTGTTCGACACCACCGCGCTGGCGGAGTTCCCCCTCGTCATCCGCATGCGCAACGACGCCGACCTGAGGGCCGGCCTCAAGTACATCAGCGTCGAGGAACACCTCCGCCCGGGTCTGCCGCAGCAGCCCCAGGCGGGAGAGGCGGTGCACAGCGAGATCACGGCGACCAGGATGTACAAACGCCCCCAGTAGGAGCGCCCAGGGGCGTGGGTGGGGGTCAGGCGTCTTCCCGCGCCGGCGGCGGTTCGGCGGCGACCTCCGAACGGTGCTCGGCGAGCACGCCGGTCCTGTGCCGCTGGACGAACCAGTAGTACGCGAAGCCGCCGCCGGCGATGACGGCGACGAACAGCACCGCGCCCCAGCGCAGGTACCAGTGGTAGGGGGCCGCGGCGTTGTAGACGGCTGCCCGCGGCCAGATCAGGTTCAGCGTCATGCCCGCGCCCCACAGCACGGCCACGATGTTGACCGGTAGCCCCCACCGGCCCAGCGAGAACCGGCCCCCGCCCGCGGGCTGCCACCTGCCGCGCAGCCGGGCCGCCAGCATCGGCACCGTGACGCCCAGGTACGCGAGGTAGATCATGATGATGCCGATGCTGGTGACGACGGTGAAGATCTGTGGCTGGCGGATGTTGACCACGAGGATCGCCAGCGCGAGGACCCCGATGATCACGGTCGGCAGCACCGGCGTCTGGAACCGCGGATGGCACCGGGCCAGCCGTGAGGACGCGGGCAGGTTGTTGTCGCGGGCCATCGCGAACGCCAGCCGCACCGCCGCCGTGTGGACCGCCAGCGCGCACACCGTCACCGCGATCAGGACGCACCACAGCATCGCCTTGCCCGCCGTGGGGCCGAGCACGTCCAGCACGATGTACTGAAGGCCGTCCGTGGACAGCTTCTCGCCCTTCAGGCTGGAGACGCTCATCAGGGCGAGGAGCAGGATCAGGCCGCCGAGGACGAAGGAGGCGACGATGGCCCGGATGATCGCGCGCGGCGCGTTCCGCGTCGGGTCCAGGGACTCCTCGCCCAGCGAGGCCGCCGTGTCGAAGCCGTACATGACGTAGGCGGAGGCCAACGAGGCCACCAGGAAGGCACCCAGATACCCGTTGCCGTAGCCCGCGCCGGTGCCGTGCGTCTCCATGACCACCTGCGGGCCGCGCGTGACATGGACCGCGAACAGGACGATCAGCACGACGGTGGCGATCAACTCGATGAAGACGCCCGCCGTGTTGATGGTGGCCATCAGCTTGACGCCGAAGGCGTTCACCAGTGTCGTGAAGAGAATCAGCACCGCGGCCAGGACGACCGCGTTGGTCGCCACGTCGTACGTACCGGTGCCGTCCCCCACGAACTGGAAGAACGACGAGATCTGCGGCAACGTCAGCTGGTAGGCCAGCGCCACCGCGGCTATGGACACGATCGAGGCGATCAGCATCATCCAGCCGGCGAGCCAGCCCAGATGCGGATTGCCGATCTTCTTCGACCAGTTGTAGACGGAACCCGCGACGGGATACCGGGCCGCGAGCTCCGCGAAGCACAGGGCGACCATGAACTGGCCGACGAAGACCATGGGCCAGGACCACCAGTAGGCGGGGCCGCCGCTGCCGTAGCCGAAGTAGAACAGCTGGAAGGTGCCGGTCAGGATCGAGATGTAGCTGATCCCGGCGGCGAAGGTGTGGAAGTTGCCGAGGGTGCGTTTCAGTTCGGGTCTGTAGCCGAACTCGGTGAGCTCGGCATCGTCCTGGCCGTGCCGGTCTGCGGGCTGCGTGGTTCCACTCATGGAGCCAACCCTGTGGTGTGGGACGGGTGTTGCGCCAGATGCGCGCCGTCCCGGGGGCCGGGCGAATCGTCGCCGCCCGAGGGTGTGCCCGGCACCCGACTCGGTTCAGCCCCGGCTCACGGGTGGGACAACTGCCCGGCTCCGCCCCGACGGCGTATGCGCTCCTGCGCCCGCTCGGCGGCACGCGCCTGGCGCCGGGACCGGCGCCGCTCGCGTCGCAGGGCCCGTGCCGTGCTGCTCGGCATCGACACCACGCCGTGGCGCTGGGACCAGACCTGACGCGTCACCCACACGTCGAGCGCTCCCCAGGTGGCCGCGATCGTGCTGACCACGCTGCTGATCACCATGGGGAACGCCAGCCAGGACCCGGCCATCGTGCAGAGGAAGGCCACCATGGCCTGGAGCAGCGTCAGAGCGATGAGGAGCACCGCGCGCACCGCCGCCGTCCGTACCGGATCCGGCAACCGGCGCCGCCGCGCGGGCTCCTCGACCCACAGGGGCCGGTAGGACCCCGCCTCGCCGGCAGGAATGTCGCGATCACTCGCTTCGGCAAACCGTTGCGGCGTCACACGCGCCTCGTCAGCCCCGGGCGCCCTGCGCCGTTCCGCCGTGCCCATCACTGTGTCACTCCCCACCGCCAGCAGACCGCTCGCCCGCATCCGAAGACCCGTGCTCCCCAGTGGCTGCCCGGCTTGCGCTGTTTTACGCCGCCCAGATGCGGGGTGCGGTCCCTGTGGCCGATTCCGCCCCCATCTCCCAAAGAGAGAGACGAGCAACTCGCCATGAAGATTCCCTGGAACCGAAAAATTTCAGCCAACCAACCGGACGGATCGCGAGGATCAGCCCGTGTGTCGACCATCGGTTTCAGGGAGACAACTCCCTCAATGACCGGACAACTCACCATGCCTCGGGGCTGGCGCGGAAGTTCAGCTTCCGGACCGGTCTTCGAGTTCCCTGTGGGTCGGTAGTAGGCTCGCGCCGTTTGTTGACGCACATGTGTACCCCCGGTAGCCGGGGGCCCGAGCTGGGGGAGGCCATGCGCTTTCGCGGGAAGTCCATCCGCCGGAAGATCGTGGCGCTGCTTCTCGTGCCGCTGGTGTCCCTGAGCGCGATCTGGGCCTTCGCCACGGTGCTCACGGGACGTGAGGCGAGCGACCTCTTCAACGTGTCGTCCGTGGTGGAGAAGATCGGCTATCCCATCGAGGACACCGCCCGGGTCCTCCAGGAGGAACGCCGCCAGACCCTCGTCTACCTCGCCGACCCGCGCGCCTCCGACGGGCTCGCCGCCCTCCGGCGCAGCAGGACCGCCACCGACGAAGCAGTCGGCAGCATCCGCGAGAACGCACGGAACCCCGATGTGCGCGACGCGATGGGAGCCGACACCGACGAGCGGCTGACCGCGGTCCTGGACGCCTTCGACGGCATCGAGTCGCTGCGCCGCAGCGTCGAGGACGGCACCGTCAACCGCTCCCAGGCCCTCGACCTCTACAACCGGCTGGTCGACCCGTGTTACGTCCTGCTGGCCAACCTGCACGTGGTCGACAACGTGGAACTGGACAAGCAGTACCGCGCGCTGGTCAATCTGGCCCGCGCCCGCGAACTGCTCTCCCGCGAGGACGCCCTCCTCGGCTCCGCCCTGGTCGTCGGCGAGATCTCCCGCTCCGAAGAGCGTGACATCTCCGACCTCGTGGCCCAGCGCACCCTGATGTACGACGTCAACCTGCCGCTGCTGCCCGTGGCCGAGCGCGACCGCTACCAGAGCTTCTGGAAGAACGCCTCCACCGCGCCGCTGCGCGTGGCCGAGGAAGCGGCCCTCGCCTCCGGAGCCGGAACGCCCCGCGGCGTCACGGCGAAGAGCTGGGACAGCGCCGCCGGGAACGTGCTCGACGAGCTCGGCACCCTCAACGACCAGGCCAACGACCGCTATCAGGACCGCGTCCACCCGGTGGCCGTGGGCGTCATCGCCAAGGCGGTCATCGCCGGCGCGCTCGGCCTGATCGCGCTCCTGGTCTCCCTCTTCCTCTCCGTCCGCGTCGGCCGCACCCTGATCCGCGACCTGCGGCAGCTGCGCCTGGAGGCCCACGAGGCGTCCGGGGTGCGGTTGCCCAGCGTGATGCGCCGCCTCTCGGCGGGCGAGCAGGTCGACATCGAGACCGAGGTCCCGCGCCTGGAGTACGACAAGAACGAGATGGGCGAGGTCGGCCAGGCCCTCAACACCCTCCAGCGCGCCGCCGTCGAAGCCGCCGTCAAACAGGCCGAGCTGCGCGCCGGTGTCTCCGAGGTCTTCGTCAACCTCGCGCGCCGCAGCCAGGTCCTGCTCCACAAGCAGCTCACCCTGCTCGACGCCATGGAGCGCAGGACCGAGGACACCGAGGAACTCGCCGACCTGTTCCGTCTCGACCATCTGACCACCCGTATGCGCCGGCACGCCGAGGGCCTCGTGATCCTCTCCGGCGCCGCGCCCTCCCGGCAGTGGCGCAAGCCCGTCCAGCTCATGGACGTGGTCCGTGCCGCCGTCGCCGAGGTGGAGGACTACGAGCGCATCGAGGTCCGCCGCCTTCCGCGTATCGCCGTCACCGGCCCGGCCGTAGCCGACGTCACGCACCTCGTGGCCGAACTCCTCGAGAACGCCACGGTCTTCTCGCCCCCGCACACCGCGGTCCAGGTCGTGGGCGAGCGGGTCGCCAACGGCTTCACCCTGGAGATCCACGACCGTGGCCTCGGCATGGCCGCGGAAGCGCTCCTGGACGCCAACCTCCGGCTCGCCGAGACCCCGGAGTTCGAACTGTCCGACACCGACCGGCTCGGCCTGTTCGTGGTCAGCCGTCTCGCCCAGCGACAGAACGTCCGCGTCTCCCTCCAGCCCTCCCCGTACGGCGGCACCACCGCCGTCGTCTTCATCCCCGACGCGCTGCTCACGGACGACATCCCGGACACCAACGGCATCGGGTTCCGCCTCGACCGCTCCCAGCTGGCCGCGGAGAGCGAGCCGCAGGACACTCGCCGCACCGCGCTGGCCCACGGGACCGCACAGCGGCCCGGGCTGCCGGCCTCCCTCCTGGACGGACCGGTCGAGCTGGAGGTCCCCGTCGACCTCGACGCCATCCGCGACTTCCCCGGCGCCCTCGAGGACGAGGACAGCGAGCGCAGCGGCCTGTTCCGCCCCCGCACCTCCCTCACCGGCGCCCAGGACGACACGGCCGGCCGCCGCGATCCGCACCAGCAGGGCGACGCCCGCAGCGCCGCGGAGCGGACCGACAGCGAGGACGAGCTGAGCGCACCGGTCCAGCTGCCCCGCCGCCACACTCCCAAGCTGGTCAGCTCCCACGGGCGCCCGGTCACCGAGCAGCGCACCCGGCGGGGGAGGACGGACGAGGAGACCACCCCGGGCGACGGCCGCACGGAGCCCGGGGGTCCGCCCCCGCTTCCGTCCCGTCGCCGGGGCGGGGACTCCGGGACAGGCCGGGGCGCGGGCCGGTCCGGGCCGGAGCCCTCCGAGCTTCCGTCCCGGCGCCGCACCGATGACTCCTCGGCCGGCGGCCGGCCGGGCGAGGCGCAGGGCGCGCCGCCGCCCCTGCCGGCCCGCCGCCGGGGAGCGGAGTCCGATCGCCGGGGCATCGGCGCCGCCGGGTCGGAGCCGCCCGTGCTCCCCCAGCGGACCCGCCGTGCGGAGATCGCCTCCAGCGGCCTGGACGGCCCCGACCGCCCAGGCGCCGCGTCGGGGACACCCGGCGCGCCCCCGCGCCACGGGACCGGCTCGGGAAGCGCCCCGGCTCCCGGCGCCGTGGACCAGGGGACCGGTACCGCCCCGCTGCCCCGGCGCGTCCGCCAGGCCAATCTGGCCCCGCAGCTGAAACGCGGGCCGGAGCCTCGTACGGAGGAACCGGCCGAGTCCGTCGAACGCGACGCCGACGAAGTACGCAGCCGTATGGCCTCGCTCCAGCGCGGCTGGCAGCGCGGCCGCGAGGAGAACGCCGCGGGCGACGCCGCCCACAGCGGCACAGCACCACAACGAACGACAAAGGGGGACGGTCGATGACCGCACCGAAGGCGACCGGCCACACGACCGACAAGGGGCAGCTGAACTGGCTCCTCGACGACCTGGTCGATCGCGTCGCGAGTATCCGCAAGGCCCTCGTGCTCTCCGGAGACGGATTGCCGACGGGCCTGTCCAGGGACCTGACCCGGGAGGACAGCGAGCATCTGGCCGCCGTCGCCTCCGGTTTCCACAGCCTCGCCAAGGGCGTGGGACGCCACTTCGAGGCCGGTAGCGTCCGCCAGACCGTCGTCGAGCTCGACGACGCGTTCCTGTTCGTGACGGCCGCCGGCGACGGCAGCTGCCTCGCCGTCCTCTCCGACGCCGACTCGGACGTCGGCCAGGTCGCCTACGAGATGACGCTCCTGGTGAAGCGGGTGGGCGTGCATCTGGGCGCCGCTCCGCGCACCGATCTGCCCGCGGGCGGGTAGTGAGATGACATGAGCGCTGACGGTCAGGGAAGAAGCCACTGGTTCGACGACGAGGCCGGACCGGTCGTCCGTCCGTACGCCATGACCCGCGGCCGCACCAGCAGCCAGGGCCAGCACCGCCTGGACCTGATCGCGGTCGTGGTCACGGAGCCGCACGCGGACGATCCGGAAGCGGACCACATGCTCTCCCCGGAGCACGTGGACATCGTCGAACTGTGCCGTGACCTGCCGCAGTCGGTCGCCGAACTCGCAGCGGAACTCGACCTGCCGATCGGGGTGGTACGGGTCCTTGTCGGAGATCTCGTGGACGCGGAATTCGTCCACGTGAACCGGCCCGTACCCCCTGCCGAGCTGCCGGACGAGAGTATTCTGCGCGACGTGATCAACGGCCTCCGGGCGCTGTGAGCAGCGCGGAAGCGGGGTACTGACGTGACAGGCTGGCAGTTCTGGGTCGACCGAGGCGGCACCTTCACCGACATCGTCGCGCGTCGCCCGGACGGCCGGCTGCTCACGCACAAGCTCCTGTCGGACAACCCGGCGCGCTACGCGGACGCCGCGGTCGAAGGCGTGCGCTCCCTGCTGGCCGACTCCGGTGCCCCCGTCGAGACCGTGCGCATGGGAACCACGGTCGCCACCAACGCGCTCCTGGAGCGCAAGGGCGAGCGCACCCTGCTGCTCATCACGCGCGGCTTCCGCGACGCCCTGCGCATCGCCTACCAGAACCGTCCGGGCATCTTCGCCCGCCGCATCGAGCTGCCCGAGATGCTCTACGAACGGGTCGTCGAGGTCGACGAGCGCATCGCCGCCGACGGCACCGTGCTGCGCGCGCCCGACCCGGACGCCCTGGCCGGGCCTCTCCAGGAGGCCTACGACGACGGGATCCGGGCCGTCGCCGTGGTCTGCATGCACAGCCACCTCCACCCCGCCCACGAACAGGCCGTCGGGGAGCTCGCCGCCCGCATCGGCTTCCCGCAGATCTCGCTCTCCAGCGAGGCCAGCCCCCTGATGAAACTCGTCCCCCGAGGGGACACCGCCGTCGTCGACGCCTACCTCTCGCCGGTCCTGCGCCGCTACGTGCGGCACGTCGCCGACGCGCTCGAGGGCGTACGGCTGATGTTCATGCAGTCCAACGGTGGCCTCACCGAGGCCGGGCAGTTCCGTGGGAAGGACGCCATCCTGTCCGGGCCGGCCGGTGGCATCGTCGGCATGGCCCGGATGTCGCAGCTCGCCGGTTTCGACCGCGTCATCGGCTTCGACATGGGAGGCACCTCCACCGACGTCTCCCACTTCGCGGGCGAGTACGAACGCGTCTTCACCAGCCGGATCGCCGGCGTCCGGCTGCGCGCCCCCATGCTCGACATCCACACCGTCGCCGCCGGCGGCGGCTCGGTCCTGCACTTCGACGGCTCCCGCTACCGCGTAGGGCCGGACTCTGCGGGCGCGGACCCGGGGCCCGCCTGCTACCGCGGCGGCGGACCGCTCGCCGTCACCGACGCCAACGTCATGCTCGGCCGCATCCAGCCCGACCACTTCCCGAAGGTGTTCGGCCCCGGCGGAGACGAGCCCCTCGACGACGCGCTCGTCCGGGACCGCTTCACCGCCCTCGCGCGCGAGATCCGCGAGCGGACCGGCGACGACCGCACACCCGAGCAGGTCGCCGAGGGCTACCTGCAGATCGCCGTCGCCAACATCGCGTCCGCGGTCAAGCGGATCTCCGTCCAGAAGGGCCACGACGTCACCCGGTACGCCCTCACCACCTTCGGCGGCGCCGGCGGCCAGCACGCCTGCATGGTCGCCGACTCCCTCGGCATCCGCACCGTCCTCGTGCCGCCCATGGCCGGCGTGCTGTCCGCACTCGGTATCGGGCTCGCCGACACCACGGCCATGCGTGAGCAGTCCGTCGAGGCGCCCCTGGAGCCCCCGTCGATGCCCGGCGTGCGCAAGACCGCCGAAGACCTCGAAGCCGCGGCACGCGCCGAACTCCGTGCCGAAGACGTCCCCGAGGAGCACATTCAGGTCACCCGTCGCACCGAGCTCCGCTACGACGGCACCGACACCACCCTCACCGTCGAGCTGACCGAGCCCGACACCATGCGGCGGGCCTTCGAAGAACGTCATCGCGCCACGTACTCCTTCACGCTCGACCGCCCGATCGTCGTCGAAGCCCTCTCCGTCGAAGCCACCGGCATCACCGAACCCCCCGATCTCTCCGCTCTCGCCCCCTGCACCGCCACCGCCGACCGCGGCTCCGAGCACGGCCCGGCCGCGCCGCGGACCGTCCGCCTCCACACCGGCGGCACCTGGCGCGACGTACCCCTCCACCACCGCGAGGACCTTCCCCCCGGCGACAGCGTCACCGGCCCGGCGATCATCGCCGAAGCCGGCGCCACGACCGTCGTCGACGACGGCTGGCGAGCCGCGGCGACCCACGAGGGGCATCTGGTCATGGAACGCGTCGCGATTACGCAGAGTTCCGATCTCGACACGAAAGTCGATCCGGTTCTGCTTGAGGTCTTCAACAACCTCTTCATGTCCATCGCCGAGCAGATGGGCGCCCGTCTCGAATCCACCGCCCAGTCCGTCAACATCAAGGAGCGTCTGGACTTCTCCTGCGCGCTGTTCGACCCGGACGGAAGCCTGGTGGCCAACGCCCCACACATCCCCGTCCACCTGGGCTCGATGGGCACGAGCGTCAAAGAGGTCATCCGGCGCCGCGGCTCCCGCATGCGCCCGGGCGACACCTACGCCGTCAACGACCCGTACCACGGCGGCACCCACCTGCCCGACGTCACCGTGATCACCCCGGTGTTCGACACCGCACCCTCGAACAACGCGGACAGCTCGGACAACACGGAGAGTGACCCCGAGATCCTCTTCTACGTCGCCTCACGCGGCCACCACGCCGAGATCGGCGGCATCGCCCCCGGCTCGATGCCCGCCGGCAGCCGCACCATCGAGGAGGAGGGCGTCCTCTTCGACAACTGGCTGCTCACCGAGAACGGCCGGTTCCGCGAGGACGAGACCCTCCGCCTCCTCACCGAGGCGCCGTACCCCTCCCGCAACCCGAAGACCAACCTCGCCGACCTGCGCGCCCAGATCGCCGCCAACCGGAAGGGCGTCGACGAGGTGGGCCGCATGATCGAGGACTTCGGCCTCGACGTCGTCCAGGCCTACATGAAGCACGTCCAGGACAACGCCGAGGAGGCCGTACGCCGCGTCATCGACGCCCTCGACGACGGCGACTACGCCTACGAGACGGACTCGGGCGCCGTGATCCGGGTGCACGTGCGCGTGGACCGCGAGAACCGGGCCGCGACCATCGACTTCACCGGCACGTCGGCGCAGCTGCCCACCAACTTCAACGCCCCCTTCTCGGTCGTCAACGCGGCCGTCCTGTACGTCTTCCGCACCCTCGTCGCCGACGAGATCCCCCTCAACGACGGCTGCCTGCGCCCACTGAAGATCGTGGTGCCGCGCGGCTCCCTGCTCGCCCCCGAGCCGCCGGCCGCCGTCGTCGCGGGCAACGTGGAGACCTCACAGGCCATCACCGGCGCGCTCTACGCCGCGCTCGGCGTCCAGGCCGAAGGTTCCGGGACCATGAACAACGTCACCTTCGGCAACCGACGCCACCAGTACTACGAGACCGTGGCCTCGGGCTCCGGCGCGGGTGACGGCTTTCCCGGCGCGCCCGTCGTCCAGACCCACATGACCAACTCACGCCTCACCGACCCCGAGGTCCTGGAGTGGCGACTGCCCGTGCGCCTCGAGGAATTCGCGGTCCGGCGCGGCAGCGGCGGCTCCGGACGGTGGCGCGGCGGGGACGGTGCCGTGCGCCGCATCCGGTTCCTGGAACCCATGACCGTCTCAACACTGTCCCAGCACCGCCGTGTCCCCCCGTACGGCATGGCGGGCGGTGAGCCGGGCGCGCTCGGCGCCAACCGCGTGGAACACGCCGACGGCATGGTGACCCAACTCGGCGGCAGCGACTCCGCCGACGTCGTCACCGGCGACGTACTCGTCATCGAAACCCCAGGCGGCGGAGGCTACGGCCCACCGTCGCCCGACCCCCATCAAGCAGGAGAAGAGATCGATGATCTTCGGGCGTTCTGAGCGCGGCAAGCCTCCGGTCGAGCCCGTCACGCTCAAGATCCTGGTGGCCGGCGGCTTCGGCGTGGGCAAGACCACGCTCGTCGGCGCGGTCAGCGAGATCAGGCCGCTGCGCACCGAGGAGCTGCTCACCGAGGCCGGGCGCCCGGTCGACGACACCAGCGGCGTGGAAGGCAAGCACACCACGACCGTGGCCATGGACTTCGGCCGCATCACGCTCCGCGAGGACCTGGTGCTGTACCTCTTCGGCACGCCCGGACAGGAGCGGTTCTGGTTCATGTGGGACGAGCTCTCCGAAGGCGCGCTCGGTGCCGTCGTGCTCGCCGACACCCGCCGCCTGGAGGACTGTTTCGCCGCCGTCGACTACTTCGAACGGCGCTCGATCCCGTTCCTCGTCGGCGTCAACTGCTTCGAGGGTGCCCCGCGGTACCCGGTCGAGGACGTCCGTCAGGCCCTCGACCTGGACGAGGGCGTTCCGCTGATGATGTGCGACGCCCGCGACCGCGAGTCGGTCAAGGAGGCACTCATCGGCGTCGTCCAGCACGCGATGGCGTACGCGGCCGACCGCCGCCAGACCGTGAACACCTGACGCCGGCCGAGCGGACGGACACGGCCCGCACCCCCGCCGACAGGGGTACGGGCCGCAGTCGGGAAACGACCGCGCACGCGCGCGTGGCTAGCTGTCGCCGTCCTCCTCCCAGCCGAAGGTCCTCTCCACGGCCTTGCGCCAGTTGTGGTACTCGCGGTCCCGTACCGACGCGTCCATGGACGGGGTCCACTCGACGTCCTTCTGCCAGTGCGCCTTGAGCTCGTCCAGGTCGTTCCAGACACCGGTGGCCAGACCGGCCGCGTACGCGGCGCCCAGACAGGTCGTCTCGGAGACCTTGGGCCGCACCACCGGGACGTCGAGCACATCCGCCTGGTGCTGCATGAGCAGGTTGTTCTTCGTCATGCCGCCATCGACCTTCAGGGTGGTGATGTGCACCCCGGAGTCCTGGTACATGGCGTCCACGACCTCACGGGTCTGCCAGCTCGTCGCCTCCAGCACCGCTCGCGCGAGGTGCGCCTTCGTAACGTACCGGGTCAGCCCGGTGATCACGCCACGCGCGTCGGAGCGCCAGTACGGCGCGAACAGGCCCGAGAACGCCGGCACGATGTACGCGCCGCCGTTGTCCTCGACGCTCGCCGCGAGGGGCTCGATCTCGTCGGCCGTCCGGATGATGCCGAGCTGGTCCCGGAACCACTGGACGAGGGCGCCCGTGATGGCGATCGCACCTTCCAGGCAGTAGACCGGAGCCTCGGTGCCGATCTTGTACCCCATGGTCGTCAGCAGTCCGCTCTTCGACGGCACCGGGCGGTCGCCCGTGTTGAGCAGCAGGAAGCTTCCCGTGCCGTACGTGTTCTTGGCGGTGCCCACGTCATAGCAGGCCTGCCCGAACACGGCGGCCTGCTGGTCGCCCAGCGCGGAGGCCACGGGCACGCCGGCGAGCTGGCCGAGGGCGGTGCCGTACACCTCGGAGGAGGACCGGATCTCGGGCAGCATGGCCTCGGGGATGTTCATCGCCGACAGGATCGAGGGGTCCCACTGGAGGGTCCCCAGATTCATCAGCATGGTGCGCCCGGCGTTGGTCACGTCGGTGACGTGCTGTCCGCCGTCCGTGCCGCCGGTGAGGTTCCAGATCAGCCAGGAGTCCATCGTTCCGAAGGCGATCTCACCGCGCTCGGCACGCGTACGGAGGTCGGGCACGTTGTCGAGCAGCCAGGCTGCCTTGGGCCCGGAGAAGTAGGTCGCCAGCGGCAGACCCGTCTGCTCGCGGAAACGATCCTGCCCGTCCGTGCCGCCCAGCTGGTTGCACAGCGCCGCCGTCCGTGTGTCCTGCCACACGATGGCGTTGTGCACCGGCTTGCCGGTCGCCCGGTCCCACAGGAGGGTCGTCTCGCGCTGGTTGGTGATGCCCATCGCGCTGAGCTGGTCGGCCCGCAGACCGGCTTTGGCGAGCGCCCCCGCGACCACCGCCTGCACCTTGGACCAGATCTCGGTGGCGTCGTGCTCCACCCAACCGGGCTTCGGGAAGATCTGGCGGTGCTCGCGCTGGTCCACGGCGACGATCGCGCCGTCCTGATTGAAGACGATGCAACGGCTCGACGTGGTGCCCTGGTCGATCGCTGCGACGTACTTCTCGGCGTTGTCCGTCATGGCTACCCCTTGGGCTGGTTCAGAAGGCAGGGTGCGTCCCCATGGCTACGTCAGCCGGAGGCAGGGAGATCCCGAGCCCTGCCCGGCATCCGTGACGAGCGTGCCGTCGCAGCCGTAAAACCAGTGGGGGAAGGAGCCTTGGCGCCGGCGCGAGCCCGCGCCGTGGTGCCTGAACACGCCGAAAGTGTTCACCGGCACCCTGAGGGCGTCAAGGCCGCCGACCACAACGTTTGACGGCCATGTGGCGGCGGCCGGGCAGCTGCCGGGCCGGGTGGCCGGTTGCACGGCCCTGACGGCGCCCGGTCGGGTGATGTTCAGATCTGGTCGGGTCCTCGCGCGGCTGTGGGGATCGGTGACCCACGCGAGGCTTTGCTGGTGGTGTCCGGCCTTCGCTGAGCTCCGTCGCCGGCGACGGACCCAGCCACCTCACTCGCTTGCTAGCCACCAGCATCCACCTGACCAGGTGGTTCCTCAACCGCACAGCGCGCCCGGGCACCTCCTCGGCCCGCCCCCTGCGGCTCAGGCGCCCTGCACGCCCCTCAGGCCCCGCCCCTCTCCGCCACCCCACAGCCCGCCTGTGCCGGTGCCGGGTCGCAGCCGCGGCGGGTCTCGTACCCGGGCAGGCCCGCCCGGCCCAGCACCCAACTGGCACCGTGCAACGCCTTCGCGGCCTTCTTCAGCGGCGCCAGGCACGCCGCCGCCTGACGGTGGTCGCCGACACTGCCCGGCACGCACAGCACCGTGGCGAGCGACAGCGTGACCGGACGGCCGCCCGCCGACCACGGGACGTCCAGGAGCGAGGACGCCAGCGGATCGAGACCCTCCGGGTCACTGAGCACCAGGAAGTCGTCCCCTCCGATGTGCCCCACGCGCGTTCTGTCCGTCGCGGCCTGCCGCAATGCGTGCCCCACCGCCCGGATCAGCTCGTCGCCCGCCGCGAATCCTGCCCCGTCGTTGACCTGCTTGAAGTGGTCGACGTCCAGCCAGCTCAGCGCGAACGCCCATCCGGCCGCGATCCGCCGGTCCACCTCTGCGGTGATCGCGTCCGAGCCGGGCAGACGCGTCAGCGGATTGAGCCCCGCCGCCTCCTCCACCCGCGTCTCGGCCAGCGCCCGCACGAGGCCCGCGAGCCGTACGACGCCCACACACCGCCCGTGCGTGTCCACGACGGCCACATCGTCCGACGTACGCTCCCGGTCGCCGACCGCCACCACGTCCAGAACCTCCCAGGCGGTGGCGTCGACGCCCACCGTGCGCGGCGGGTCACCGAGCTTCGCCGCGGGCCGGTCGGCGTACAGGGCATGCCCATAACGCCCCGACATCGACAACAGGAAGCGGGACCGGTGCACCGACCGGACCGGCACCCCGGCCCGGTCCACGAGCAGCACTCCGGACACGTCCGGCGACCCGGTCAGCAGGGCCCGCACCTGTCCCGCGGAAGCCCCGGCGGGCAGCAACGCCGCGGGGCGCACGAACTCCCGCACCGAGGGCCCCGACCGGGGCACGGCCACATCGCCGGGGGAGCGGGGCGGAACGTAGACGTCCGCGGCGGGCAGCCGCGCCGGCGGCGCGAACAACTCGCCCTGCGCCAGCTGCGCTCCGGCGGCGAGCGCCGCCGCGCACTGCCCTTCGGTCTCCACGCCCTCGACCGCCAGGAGCGCCCCCAGTTCGTCGCACAGCGTCCGCATCGCCCGCACCACCGCGGGCCGCGCCAGCAGCGACGCGTCCAGCTTCATCAGGTCGGGCGCGAGGTCCGACAGCAGCCGCAAGGGCACGTCCCCGTCCCCGACACCGTCCGCGCAGATCCGGAAACCCTGGCCGCGCAGCGCGGACACCGCCTCCAGCAAGCCCTGTTGCGGCACATGCGTGTACGGCGGACAGACGTCGACCGTCACTTCCCAGGGAAGCCGTCCCGCCTCGCGCACGGCGTCATGGAGCGAAGAGACCCCGCCGAGGTCGGCGAGCGTGCCGGCGAACACGTTGACGAACAACGGGAGCAGGGTTTCCTTGCGCACCGCCGCGCGGACCGCCGACACCGCCAGCCGGCTGTCGAGTTCCGGATCCCGGCGGGCCTGCGCCAGGATGTCGCCGGTCTCCGGGCGGGCGAGTATCTCCAGCCCCGCGACCACTCCGGTCGTCAGGTTGACCACCGGCTGGAAGGCGAAGCGGAGAGTGTCCGTCCAGGAGTGCACGGGAGCATGATGACTCCACGGGCGCACGACCGAGCGCAGGTTCATGAGCCGTTCACGCAGGATTCCGGCGCGATCACACAGCGTACGAACAGGTGTCGTCACGTCCCTCTTCGCAACGAGCTGACGGGGCGTCATGAGCCTGTCATAGGCAACTGGGTTCGGGCTTCCCTTCCCCGGCGCGACCGTCTCCTGATAGACGCAAGAGCCATGACACGACTCACCACCGTGGCACGCGGCCTGATCACCGCGTTCGCCGCCCTGCTGGCGACCGCCCCGACCGCACCCGCGCAAGCCAGCACCGAGCCCAGGGCGCCCGAGGACTTCGTGGCTCTCAGAAGCGTGGACCCGACGATCATCCAGGAGATGCGCTACTTCACCCCGCACAACTTCGTCGGCGAGCGCGTCGACGGCTACGCCCAGCCGATCTGCGTCCTCACCCGACCCGCCGCCGAAGCCCTCCACAAGGCCCAGCGGAAGCTGCTCCGCCAGGGCTACACACTCAAGGTGTACGACTGCTACCGGCCGCAGCGCGCGGTGGACCACTTCGTCCGCTGGGCCAAGGACCTCGACGACCAGGCGATGAAGGGCGAGTTCTACCCGAACGTCGACAAGACCCGCCTGTTCGCCGACGGCTACATCGCCGAGAAGTCCGGCCACAGCCGTGGATCGACCCTGGACCTCACTCTCGTGAAACTCCCGGCGAAGCCCACCAGGCCGTATCACCCCGGAGAGCCCCTCGTGCCGTGTTTCGCGCCCAAGGGCGAACGGTTCCCCGACACCTCCGTCGACATGGGCACCGGCTTCGACTGCTTCGACACCCTCTCGCACACCCTGGACCCACGCATCCAGGGCGAACAGCGCGCCAACCGGCTGCTGCTCAAGAGCACTCTGGAAGACCTCGGCTTCGTGAACCTGGCAGAGGAGTGGTGGCACTACACCTTCAAGCCGGAGCCCTATCCGGACACCTACTTCGACTTCCCCGTGTCCAGGAGGTCGCTCACCGGCCACCATTGAGCCGCCCGCTCGCGACGCCCTCTCCGTGATCGGCTACAGTCCGCCGCGTGTCCGAAACTCAGCACTCCAGTTCCAACTCCGCGCCGGACTCCCACTGTTCGAGCTGCGGCACGCCCTACGGAGAGGGCGTCTCCGGCTGGCCCCGCACCTGCCCTGCATGCGGCGCCGTGGCCTACCGCAATCCACTCCCGGTAGCGGTCGCCCTCCAGCCCGTCTACGACACCAAGGGCACCGCCCTGGTCGTCATCACCCGAACCGTCGCTCCCGCGCGAGGGGGCACCGCCCTGCCCGGCGGCTACATCGACGACCGTGAGGACTGGCGGCAGGCCGTCGTACGCGAACTGAAGGAGGAGACCGGCATCGACGCCGCCGCTCGCGAGGTACGCCTCATCGACGCGATGAGCTCACCCGACGGGCACCTGCTGCTGTTCGGCCTCCTCCCGGAACGCCCGGTCGAGGGCCTGCCGCCCTCCACCACCACGGACGAGACGGAGGGCTGGCACCTCCTGCGCAGGCCCGAAGAGCTCGCCTTCCCCCTGCACACCGTGGCCGTGCGGGCCTGGTTCGAAGGCCGGTACATCTGAGCTCAGCGCTCCCCGACCCCGCGGACGCGCACCGGGTAGGGCGGCTCGACCCCGCCGTCCTCACCCTCCCGCTCGACGACCACCCGCGAGCCCCGCCATCGAGCGCTGTACCGCTCGATCTCCGGCTCGTCCCACCCCTCGCCCCCGTCCGGCACGACGAGCCCGCCCCCGGCCCGTCCCCGGGCGGGCGCCCACACCTCCAGCTCCAGACCGCCGTCCTCCCCGCGTACGGGAAGAACGGCACCCGCGCGTGCGAACACCGGGATCCGCGACAGGGGCGCGTCGACGAGCACCTGCGCCGGCCCCTCGTACGCCCGCTCCGTCACCGTGTCGTACCAGCGCCCGCGCGGCAGCTGCACGGCACGCCGGTCCGCGCCGGGATCCAGCACCGGCGCCACCAGCAGGCTGTCACCCACCAGGAAGGCGTCCCCGCAGTCACGCAACGCCCGCTCCTCCGGCGCCGACCACCACAGGGGCCGCACGTAGGGCGCTCCGGTACGCCGGGCCAGATGCGCCAGGGTCATGAAGTACGGCAGCAGCCGCCGGCGTTCGACGAGTGCCACGCGCGCGTGCTCCAGCACCTCGGGACCGAACTCCCAGGGCTCCCTGCGCCCCGCCCGCAGACTCGCGTGCGTGCGGAACAGCGGCAGCCACGCGCCCAGCTGGAACCACCGCAGGTACAGCTCGGGTGACGGATCTCCGTCGAAGCCTCCGATGTCCGGCCCCGAGTAGGGCACGCCGCACAGTCCGAGCCCGATCACCATTGCCAGGGACGCCCGCAGGCCCGGCCAGCCGGTCGCCACGTCCCCCGACCAGGTCCCGCCGTAGCGCTGCATGCCGGCCCATCCGGACCGGGAGAACAGGAACGGCCTCTGCAGCGGCGCGAGTGTGCGCAGTCCTTCGAAGCCCGCCCTGGCCATGCACAGGGCGTACACGTTGTGCGCCTCACGATGGTCACCGCCCCGCCCCTCCAAGGAGTGCCGCGCCGAACGCGGCAGCGTCGACTCCCCGAAGGCGGTGAACGACGTCGGCTCGTTCATGTCGTGCCAGAAACCCGAGAACCCGTGCGTGAGCCGCTCCTGGTAGAGGCCGCCCCACCACGCACGCACGCGCGCGTGCGTGAAGTCCGGGAACACCGCCTCACCGGGCCACGCGACGCCCCGCACGACCTCCCCCGAAGCCTCCCGCACGAACGCGTCCTCGGCCGTCCCGCCGTCGTACACGGCGTTGCCGGGCAGGGCCTTGACGGCCGGATCGACGATCGACACCAGCCGGATGCCGTCCCGTCGCAGTTCCTCGGCCAGGACGGGCAGCTTCGGAAAGCGGTCCTGGTCGACGGTGAACACCTGATGCCCGTCGAAGTGGTCGATGTCCAGGTGCACGGCGTCGAGCGGCAGCCCGTGCTCCAGGTAACCCGCGACGATCCGCCGCACCTCCTGCTCGCTGCCGAACCCCCACCGCGCGTGGTGATGGCCCAGCGCCCACGCCGGCGGCAGCGCGGGCGCCCCGGTGAGCGAGGCCCAGGCGAGCAGCACGCGCGCGGGGGTCCCCGCCATCACCCAGCAGCGCAGCGGGCCGCCGTCCATCCGCAGCTCGCTCGTCCCGGCCCGGTCGTGCCCGGAACCCGCGCCCTCCTCGCCCTCCCGCAGCGTCACCGTGCCGTCCCAGGAACTGTCGTGGAACACCAGATGCGTACCGCCGTCGGCCACCACCACCTGCACCGGCATCGTGATGTACAGCGGGTCGTCACCCGGCGCGAAGGCACGGCCGGGGTCGGTGTTCCACAACCGGTACGTGCCGTCCCGCAGCCGAGGCCCCGAGGCACGTCCACCGAGCCCGAAGACCCGCGCGTCGGCAGCCACCTCGGTCCGCTGCATCCACCGGGCCGGGCCGCCGCCGACCGGCTCCCACCAGCGCGGCGGCAGATCACGACGCAAGGTCACGCCACCGGGCGTGCGCACCTCGACCGCGCCGTGCCGCGAGACCACCACCGTCACCCGCTCGGCCACCACCCGCCAGCCGCCGTCCTTGTCCGGCTCCAGCACCGCCCGGGGATCCGGATCCGGACAGCGCCCGGCCAGCGCGTAGGACGGCTCGGGCTCCGCCCCGTCCCAGCCGAAGAACACCGCTCCGTTCACGGCCACGAGAACCCGCAGCTCGGACCGGCTGAACCGGACGACACCGCCCCCCGGCCCGGGCTCCACCTCCTGCACGGCCCCGGGCACCCGCGCGCGCTCCGCCCCCCGCGCCGGCAGCCCGGTGGCGTCGGCCCGACGCCTGCGCCACGCTGCTCGTACGGTACGCACACCCTGCGCCGTCCCCACCGAACCCACCGCTTTCACCGAGCGCACCAGGTCACGACCGTTCATGCTGCTCACCCTGCCACTGACCACCCCGCGAGCGGGTGCCGTTCAACTGCCGTTCACCCGTGCCGGAACCACATCTTCACGACACGGACTATGTGGGGCGCACCCTGGTGCCGAAGTCGATCACATGGCATTGTCCGTGCCAGCCGCGCCACGCGCACACCCCAGCCCGTGCGCGGAGGACGCACACGACGCGCACAGTCCGGGAGCCGACCATGCCGACCGATAGTCCCCAGCCGCTCTGGCAGCCCGACCCCGAGCGCATCGCCCGCGCACGGATCACCAGGTTCCAGGCCTGGGCCGCCGAGCACCACGGCGCCCCCGCCGAGGGCGGCTACGCGGCGCTGCACCGCTGGTCCGTGGACGAGCTGGAGACCTTCTGGAAAGCCGTCACCCAGTGGTTCGACGTGCGCTTCGCCACCCCCTACGCGCGCGTGCTGGGCGACCGGGCGATGCCGGGCGCCCAGTGGTTCCCCGGGGCGAGCCTCAACTACGCCGAACACGCCCTGCGCGCAGCGGACACCCGCGCGGACGAACCGGCCCTCCTGTACGTCGACGAGACGCATGAACCACGCCCCGTCACCTGGGCCGAGCTGCGCCGCCAGGTCGGCTCCCTGGCAGCCGAGCTGCGCGCTCTCGGCGTGCGCCCCGGAGACCGTGTCAGCGGCTACCTCCCCAACATCCCGCAGGCCGTGACCGCCCTCCTCGCCACCGCCGCCGTGGGCGCCGTCTGGACCTCCTGCGCGCCCGACTTCGGCGCCCGCAGCGTCCTCGACCGTTTCCAGCAGGTCGAACCCGTCGTGCTGTTCACCGTCGACGGATACCGCTACGGCGGCAAGGAGCACGACCGGCGCGAAACCGTCGCCGAGCTGCGCCGCGAACTACCCACCCTGCGCGCCGTCGTCCACATCCCCCTCCTCGGCACCGAACCGCCCGAGGGCGCCCTGGACTGGACGGCACTCACATCCGCCGACACCGCCCCCGTCTTCGAGCAGGTGCCCTTCGACCACCCCCTGTGGGTGCTCTACTCCTCCGGCACCACCGGCCTGCCGAAGGCCATCGTCCAGTCGCAGGGCGGCATCCTGGTCGAGCACCTCAAGCAGCTCGGCCTGCACTGCGACCTCGGACCCGAGGACCGCTTCTTCTGGTACACCTCGACCGGCTGGATGATGTGGAACTTCCTCGTCTCCGGCCTGCTCACCGGCACCACGATCGTCCTCTACGACGGCAGCCCCGGCTATCCGGACACCGGCGCCCAGTGGCGCATCGCGGAACGCACCCAGGCCACCCTCTACGGCACCTCGGCCGCCTACGTCATGGCCTGCCGCAAGGCGGACGTGCACCCGTCCCGCGACTACGACCTCTCATCCGTCCAGTGCGTCGCCACCACCGGCTCGCCCCTGCCGCCCGACGGCTTCCGCTGGCTGCACGACGAGGTCCGCGACGACCTCTGGATCGCCTCGGTCAGCGGCGGTACGGACGTGTGCTCCTGCTTCGCCGGCGCCGTCCCGACCCTCCCGGTCCACATCGGCGAACTCCAGGCCCCCTGCCTCGGAACCGACCTGCAGTCCTGGGACCCGAGCGGAAACCCCCTGGTCGACGAGGTCGGCGAGCTCGTGGTCACCAACCCCATGCCGTCGATGCCCATCCACTTCTGGAACGACCCCGACGGCAGTCGCTACCGCGGCAGCTACTTCGACACCTACCCCGGCGTCTGGCGGCACGGCGACTGGATCACCGTCACCTCCCGCGGCTCCGTGATCATCCACGGCCGCTCGGACTCGACGCTCAACCGCCAGGGCGTACGGATGGGATCCGCCGACATCTACGAGGCCGTGGAACGACTCCCCGAGATCAGGGAGTCCCTGGTCATCGGCATCGAACAGCCCGACGGCGGCTACTGGATGCCCCTCTTTGTGCACCTGGCCCCCGGCGCCGCCCTCGACGAAGCGCTGCTCAACCGCATCAAGCAGACCATCCGCGAGCAACTGTCACCCCGCCACGTCCCCGACGAGATCATCGAAGTACCCGGCGTCCCGCACACCCTCACCGGCAAGCGCATCGAGGTCCCGGTCAAACGCCTCCTCCAAGGCACACCCATGGAGAAGGCGGTCAACCCGGGCTCCATCGACAACCTCGACCTGCTGACCTTCTACGAGGACCTGGCCCGCAAACGCGCCTGACCCACCCTCCCGACTACTTCACGTCACAGGCGCCGATGCCGCAGGTCACGGCGAGAAAGTAGCTGTGGCCTGCGGGCTTCCCTGTGTTGGCGAGGGGTCGATCAGCTCCAGCGGCCTCCGTTGTCAGTGCCGTCGATTACTGTGAGTGAGCATTGATCGACCGTGCACAGGGGGAAACACATGGCGCACACCGACAGCCGAACCATGCGACGGGTCCTGCGACGCGAAATCGCCGGCACCATCGGCCTGCTCACCGACGAGCACGACTTCCGGGTCATGCGGCGCTACCGCAGCTTCGCCTTCGACGACCACGCGGCCTACCTCAAGCATGTGGAAGGCCTTCTCAGGACACGGGCCCTGCAGGGCAGCCACACCACGATCGCCCTCTTCGACCCCGAGGAGTACGCCGAGTTCTGCACACGGAAGGACCTGGACCCCGACACCCCGTCGAGTCGCACCCGCTTCACGGCACAACTCGCGGTCACAGGCCCGACCCTTCCCTACGACGGCCGACCCCTGTCCGACCTCCTCCCGGTCCTCGTCGACGAAGCGGTGCGACAGGCCACCTGGGAGTACGCCACCACGCTCCTCGCCCGCCTGGGCGCCTGCGGCTCGTGCGGCGAGGACATCGGACGCGCCGCCTTCGGCCGGGCTTCGGAGCTCCTCGTCCGCATCCTCGACACGGCCCCGCACGGCGACCGGCACCTCGTCTGCAGCGTCACCGGACCGCCCGAGACCCTCGTCGCCGCCCTCCACGCCACCGATGCCGGCGACGCCCTCGACCTGGACGAGACCGAAGCCCTCGAGTTCACCACGGTGCTGGCCCTCGGTCTGGCCACCGAAAGCCCCGGCGGCCTCGTCATCCGCGCCAGCGCACCAGGCACCCCGGACCGCGTCTACGGCTGGCGCCTGCGCGGATACGGGCTCGTACCCCTCACAGCCGGCGAGGTCTTCGACGCCTACTGCACCGACGTCGAATCCGGCGACCTCATCTCACCGGAATCCAACGTCGACTACTGCGAGCCCCCCGACCTCGGGGAGGAGAAGCCCGCGCACGGACACAACCACTGAGACGCGGAAGGGGCGCCCCATCTCAGTGGAGCGCCCCTCCGGGACAGCCATCGGCCGACGTCACGCGGCCTACTCGCCGGACAACACCGCCTGCGCCGCGCTGCGCGCGTCCTCGGCACTGTCCGACGCCCGTGCCGCCGCGGCAGCACGCTCACACTGCGCCAGTGTGTACTTCGCCAGTGTGGCCCGGACATACGGAATCGACGCCGCGCCCATCGAGAGAGAGGTGACGCCCAGACCAGCCAGCACACATGCGAGCAACGGGTCGGACGCGGCCTCACCGCAGACACCACAGCTCTTGCCCTCGGCCTTCGCAGCCTCGGCGGACAGCGCGACCAGGTCGAGCAGCGCGGGCTGCCACGGATCCTGCAGACGGGAGACCGCACCGACCTGACGGTCGGCGGCGAAGGTGTACTGGGCGAGGTCGTTCGTCCCCAGGGACAGGAACTCGACCTCCTGAAGGATCGAGCGGGCCCGCAGCGCGGCCGACGGGATCTCGACCATCGCGCCGAACTTGGCCCGCAGGCCGGCCTCCCGGCACGCGTCCGCGAAGGCCCGGGCGTCGATGCGGTCGGCCACCATCGGGGCCATGACCTCGAGGTAGACCGGCAGCCCCTCCGCGGCCTTCGCGAGCGCCGTCAGCTGGGTCCGCAGGACGTCCGGGTGATCCAGCAGCGTCCGCAATCCGCGCACGCCGAGCGCCGGGTTCGGCTCGTCACCCGGGGTGAGGAAGTCGAGCGGTTTGTCCGCCCCCGCGTCCAGCACCCGCACCACGACGCGTCCCTCGGGGAACGCCTCGAGCACCTGACGGTACGCGGCGACCTGCTTCTCCTCGGACGGCGCCTGCTTGCTGTCGTCGAGGAACAGGAACTCGGTACGGAACAGACCGACACCCTCGGCACCGGCCTCGACCGCCGCGGTCACATCGGCGGGTCCACCGATGTTCGCGAGCAGCGGCACCTTGTGACCGTCGGCGGTGGCACCGGGCCCGGTGGCGGCGGCGAGCGCCGCCTTGCGCGCGGCGGCCGCAGCTTCGAGCTCGGCCTTCTTCTCGTTGCTGGGATCCACGAAGATCTCACCCGTACTGCCGTCGACGGCGATCATCGTGCCTTCGGCGAGTTCCCCGGCGCCCGGCAGTGCCACCACGGCCGGCACCCCGAGCGCCCGCGCCAGGATCGCACTGTGGCTGGTCGGACCGCCCTCTTCCGTGACGAAGCCGAGCACCAGCGTCGGGTCGAGCAGCGCGGTGTCGGCAGGCGCCAGGTCCCGGGCGACAAGGACGTAGGGCTCGTCGCTGTCCGGGACGCCAGGCATCGGCACCCCCAGCAGGCGAGCGACGATACGGTTCCGCACATCGTCGAGGTCCGCCACGCGACCGGCCAGGTACTCACCGGCACCCGCCAGCAGCTCTCGGTACGCGGCGAACGCGTCGTAGACCCCGCGCTCGGCCGTGCTCCCCACGGCGATCCGCCGTTCCACATCCGCTATCAGCTCGGGGTCCTGGGCCATCATGGCCTGAGCCTCGAGCACCGCCTGAGCCTCGCCCCCCGCCAGGTTGCCGCGCGCCATCAGGTCAGCCGCGACAGCCTCCACAGCCTTGCGGGCGCGCCCCTGTTCGCGCTCCGCCTCCTCAGCCGGGATCTGCTTCGGCGGCGGCTCCAGCACCGCCGTTCCCATATGCCGAACCTCGCCGATCGCCACACCGTGGCTCACACCGACGCCTCGCAGCGTTGTCTCCATCTCACCCGTCTCCGATAGTGCGGCGGCTCCCGCCGCCCAGTTGGTTGTCGTACTCGCCGTCATACGACGGCACTGGCGTCACTTCCAGAGGAAGAGACTGTCGCCGGCCTTCACATCGCCGTTGTCGCGAAGATCGGAGAGCGCCTCGGACGTGGCTTCCAACGCCACGACCGGGCAGACCGCGGACTTGCCGGCGGCCTCGACGGCGGCAGGGTTCCAGCGCACGATGCCCTGACCGCGCCGGACGGTGTCGCCCTTGTTCACGAGCAGCTCGAAACCCTCGCCGTTGAGCTGCACGGTGTCGATACCGAGGTGGGTGAGCACGCCGTGCCCGTTCTCGTCGACGACGACGAACGCGTGCGGGTGCAGGGAGACGATGACGCCGTCCACGGGAGAGACGGCCTCGGAGGGCTCACGTACGGGGTCGATCGCTGTACCCGGGCCGACCATGGCCCCGGAGAAGACGGGATCCGGCACGGCTGCCAGTCCGATGGCGCGTCCTGCGAGCGGGGACGTCACGGTGGTCATGGGAGGCCTCCCAGGGGTGGAGATCGATATGGGCCGTCCCAGTCGGTACCGGGCGGCACACTGTTCAGCAGCGTATGTCACGTGAAGTGCCGGTTCCGCGCGAGCACTCCGAAGTGGTCTAGACCATACCGCAAATCGATTTGCACCCGCTCTGTGGCCGCGTGTACAGTCGTACTCCTGCCTGGGGCTGAGCGACACAACCTTGTGCCCTGGCCCGGCAGCACCCAACTTGTCAGATCCTATCTCGGGATCATCTTCTGCATGCCTGCAGGACGGTGGTCAGAGAGTCGGAAAAACACTGATAGAGTTTGGAACACCGAAGGGAAGCGCCCGGCGGAAAGCCCGAGAGGGTGAGTACAAAGGAAGCGACCGTTCCTTGAGAACTCAACAGCGTGCCAAAAGTCAACGCCAGATATGTTGATACCCCGTCTCCGGCCATCAGGCTGGGACGAGGTTCCTTTG